>NZ_SSBJ01000028.1 GCF_004795055.1 Streptomyces sp. A1136 | reverse complement strand
CGGCGGCCGTCCTGGAGCGAAAGGGCGAGCTGGGCCGCCTTCTCTCGGGTCGGCTGGGGCGGTACGTCCTCGGGCAGCTGTCCCACGGCGCGCGATTCCTTTCGTACGTCGGCGGTCGTGCCCGCCAGGATGTCGGCGGGCCCCGAACCCGGAGCCCGGCTCAGGGGGGTGACTCCGCCCAGAACTCCGGTCCGGGGCCGCGCCACTCGACGAGCTCGGGGTCGGTGAGGTCCAGCTCCTCCGGATCCTCCATCCCGGCCGCGCCGAGGAAGACGAGGATGTCGGACGGCTTGTGGGCGACACCGATGGCGACGCCGTCGTAACGCACCCGGCGCCAGCCGTTCTCGTCGGGAGGATAGATCACCAGTCGGGCGGACATGCCCCCATCCTCGGTCCTGGCGCCGTCCGCGGCGCCCGCTGTCGCGCGTACGGGTTGCCCGGCCCCCGGGGCGCCGGGTCCCGGCAGTCCGGGCGGGGTGCGGCCTCCGTCGCGGCCGGGTCGGCCAAGACCGCACCCCGCACGCCGGCCCCTACCCGTCCCGGTCCCCCGGAAACGGGTGGTCGGGGGCCCGCCCCGCTCAGCCCGCCAAGGCGGGGTCCGCGCCGAGGCAGTCCAGCAGCCCGGGGCGGTGCAGCTCCGCTATCGGCGCGAGCAGGTCCGGGTGGCGCAGCAGCGCCGCGGCGCCCCGGTCGCCCGCCGCGGGCTTCGTGAGACGACGGAAGGCCACCGGGACGGCGTCGGCGTGCTCGGTACCCGCCAGCGCGGCCACCGCCGCCGCGGCCAACGACGGCGTGGTCAGCAGGCATGCCGCCCAGCTGGCCACGACCTCGTCGACCCAGCTGCGCCACCCGTGCTCCCGCTCCTCCTCATCGGAGGGGACGTCCGCCCCGCTGATCCAGTCCAGGCGGGCCGAGCCGCCCGGCCCCGTCAGCGCCACCAGCTCCGCGTCGAGGTCCGTCGGATACCGCAGCCACGCGGCGACGGTCACGGCCTGCCGGGCCTGCGCCTCCGCCAGGCCGCGCTGGAGCGCGCCGCCGCCGGCCGGATAGGCGCGGGTCAGCCAGTGCGTCGTCGCCGCCATCAGCGGGGACAGGGAGGAGTCTGCGGGCACTGGTGACCATCCGGGCGGAGAGGAAAGGGTGAATCGTCACGATAACGGCCGCATCCGCACCATTGGAATGGTCCCGCCCGGATCGTGGCGCACGCCACGGTAGGCCGCGGCACCCCGTGGCCACCGGTAGCCCTCGCCGGGACCGGCCTCAGACGCGCAGCCGCAGCGGATGGTCCGCCGGGACCTCCACGACGGCGATCGACACACCGTCGGGGTCCTCGACCCACATCTCGATCAACCCCCACGGCTCGCGCATCGGCGGCCGCGATACCGCGACACCCCGCTCCAACAGTTCCTCGTACGCCGCCTGGACGTCGGAGACCTGGAGCCACAACCGCATACCGGGGGCCGGCGGGTGCTCGGAGCGGCCCGACACCTCCAGGAACCCGCCGCCGAGGAAGTACACCGTCCCGCGCTCGGGCCCCGTACCGAACTCCCGGTACACGGCGAGGCCCAGCGCCCCGCCGTAGAACGCGCGCGAACGGTCCGGATCGGTGGGGCGCAGCAGGACCCTGCTGCCCAGTACGTGCACCATGCGGACGAATCTATGCCCCCGCCGGGCGAAGGCGCGCGTACCCGGAGTATTCGCGGCGCGGTCGGGCAGGCGCCCGGCGACCGCCGGAGGAGGACCATGCGACTGCGCACGAGTCACCCCGACCGACCCGGCTACGCCCGGGTACGCCACGGCCGGGGTTTTCGCTACCTCGATCCGACCGGGACGCCCGTCATCGACCCGTCGGAGCGCGAGCGGCTGCGCTCCCTCGTGATCCCGCCCGCCTGGACGGACGTCTGGATATGCCCGTGGCCCGGCGGTCACATCCAGGCCATGGGGACCGACGAGGCGGGTCGTCGGCAGTACCTCTACCACCCGGCCTTCCGTGAACGGCAGGAGGCGGCCAAACACGACCACGTCCTGGACGTCGCGACGCGCCTGCCGCGCCTGCGCCAGGGCGTCGCCCGGGACCTCGCGGCCCGGGGCCTCGGCCGGGACCGGGTCCTGGGCTGCTCGGCGCGCCTGCTCGACCTCGGTTTCTTCCGCGTCGGCGGGACCGCGTACCGGCGCGACCACCAGGCGTACGGGCTGACCACCCTGCTGCGCGAGCACGCCGTTTGCAGCCGGGGCGAGGTCTGCTTCCGTTACCCGGGCAAATCCGGGCAGGAGCAGACCCGCGCCCTGGTGGACCCGGCCGCGTACGCGGTGGTCAGGTCCCTGCTGCGCCGGAGCGAAGGGCAGTCGCAGCTCTTCGTGTACCGGCAGGCCGGCATCTGGCACGAGGTGCGGGCCGGTGACGTCAACGACTACCTGCGCAGCAGGTCCGGTACCGACATCACCGCGAAGGACTTCCGGACCTGGCACGCCACGGTCCTGGCCGCCGTCGCCCTCGCCGTGTCGGCCGAGGTCGTGGGGGAGTCCCGGGCCCTGCGTACGAAGGCGCTGGCCCGGGCGGTGCGCGAGGTGAGCGGTTACCTGGGCAACACGCCCGCGGTCTGCCGCTCCTCCTACATCAACCCGAGGTTGTTCGAGCTCTACGAGAACGGTGTCACCATCAGGCCGGCGCTGGAGCGGCTCGGCGCCGATGTGGTCTACGGGCACCCGGCCACCCACGGCGAGGTGGAGGCGGCGGTGCTGGAGCTGCTCTCCTGAGCCGCTCGGCCCGGCACCGGCGGACCTGCCGGACGGACGGGTGCCGCGTCCTCAGGTGCGCAGGTGGCTGTTCGTGCCGTCGTGGCCGTCGGCCTGCTCCTCGTCGAACCAGTAGTCGCCCGCCGCCAGATAGCGGAACGTGTGCGTCTTCTTCCCGCTGAGGGCGACGGTCACGGCGCGCAGCCCGTCCTCGCGGGGCTCCAGCACGTGGGTGCCCGGCTGCCAGTCGTTGAAGTCGCCCACCACGCTGACCGGCCCGGGCGGAGTGTCGGCCGGAAGGACGAAGGTGACCTCGGTCCCGTTCTTGCGCCGCTTGCGTTCGAGCACGTGAAACTCCTTTGGCCGGAGGTGGGTGCGGCCACTGTGCCGGCCGGGTGACCCGGTGGGGGCCGGGGGCGCGTGGAACGGCGGAAGGTTTCACCCGTACGCCAAAGCCGTTGGAAGCGCCCGGTTTCGACGCCCGGACCGGGCGGGGTGCGCCGACGGGGCGGGTCCCTCCGGTGGCCGATCCGGGGTGCGGGAGCCGGCGCCGGCCCGCAGCATGGCCGTGTCCACCCCTATGCGTGAGGAGAACTGCGATGCCCCGAGGTTCCAGCGGTAAGCGCGAGCGCCAGTACGACCACATCAAGGAGTCCGGTCAGGAGCGCGGCATGTCGGAGGGCCGGGCGAAGGAGATGGCCGGCCGCACGGTGAACAAGGAGCGGGCACGGTCCGGCGAGACCAAGTCCACCAGCCGTGGTTCGTCGGGTTCGGGCGGCGGTGGCGGCCGCGGCTCCGGGAGCGGTTCCTCGGGGCCCACCCGCGACGCCTTGTACGAGGAGGCCAAGAAGCGGGGCGTCGAAGGCCGCTCCACGATGAACAAGGAGCAGCTCAAGAAGGCCCTCGGGCGCTGAGCCGTGGAACGCCGCCGCCGTGGCGGACCGGCCCCGGCCGGTCCGCCACGCCGCGCGTGACCGGCCCCCGAAGGGGTTCCCGAGGACCCGAAGGAAAGGCGACGTGATGAACAGCGAAGCACGGCACGCGGACGACGCGGTGCTGGTGACGGCCACCGACTGCTCGCCCGAAGACGCACGTACCCTCATCGGGTTCCTCGAACGGGCCTTCCCGGGAGAGGTCGTGGAGGAGAAGGCGGCACCGGCCCGGGACCACGCGGGGCACCCCACCGTCTGGAGCACCACCGTCGACGCCGGCCGACCGGGCGCGCGGACCGGCCCCGTAACCCTCGACGGCACGGTCCGCGTCGGCGTGCAGGGCGGCCCGCGCGCCGTGGACCGGGTCCTGTTCGCACTGTCGGAGTCCTTCACCGTCGAGGCGAAGGGCACCGTCGCCGGAGACCAGGAGCGCGAGGTCGAGCTGCTGCTCGCAACCGCCTGATCCCTGCCCCGTGCCCGTGCCCCGAGCCACCCGGCCAACCTCTGCGCGGGCCCGGCCGGTTCCGGGGGCCGTGGGGTGGGTCCCCGGGGCGGGACCTTGTAGACTCCGTACCCATGTCGAAGCCTGACGACCTGCTCGTCGCCATCGCCGCCGCCGTGGAGTCCGAGCCGACGAATCAGATGGCCCTGACCGTCGTGGTGCACGGCGCCGTGATCACGGGCCGGCTCGCCCCGGAGAGCGTCTGGCGCCAGCGCGTGGCCGAGGTCCTCAAGGACTCGGACCAGCTCGGCGCCTTCGCGAACGTCTTCCTGGACGCGGGCACCATGTCCCCCTCCCCGCGCGTCGCCCCGCCCGCCTACCTCCACTTCCACGTGGCCCGGATCCTCCAGGGCACCGTCGGCATCCCGGAGACCGGCGGGATGTACCGGATCGCGGTCAAGGACGTCAGCGCCTGGACGATGGGCGATTTCAGCTTCTCCGAACGCTGAGATCCCACCGCCCGGCGCCGCGTTCCGGCCGACCCGTTCCGGCGTTCGGTCCTGGCTACTCCGGCCCCTTGGCCGGGGTCTTGCGCTCGCCGTCGCGCGCGCTGCCCATTTCGCGGTCGCGCTCGGGGGCTTCGTGCTCGGAACGCCGGCCACCCGTCCGGCCGCCCGTCTCGTGTCCCTCCTTCGCCGGCTGCTCCACGTGGGGCCTGCGGCGCCTCGCCTCGCCCTCGTCGTGGTGCAGGGGCGCGCCGCCCGCGCCGCCCTGGTCGTCCATGGCTCTCTCCCTCCGTGCGGTCCGGCCCTCCGTGCGGTCCGGCTCCTGACACGGCGGTCGCGTCCGCCCCCGAGGGGCCGCGTCCGTCGCCGGTGGGGGGCTACCCGCCCTGCCACCGGACATGCCGCGGCGGGCGCCGGTGACCGTGTGGGCCGGTCGGGAAGGGGTAGGCGCCCGCCGAGGGCCGTTTACAGGAGACCCGGGAAAGGCGACGACCATGGCCGACGACAGCAGTACCCAGGGCGACGAGGTGTACCAGCCGCAGAACGGCGACCAGCGCGCCGAGTACCAGCCCGACATGGAGAACGCGCTGGACGAGCCTGACGCCGACCGGAGCCTGGACGAGGGCTACCAGACCCCGGACCGGCCCCGCGCCGTCTCCCGCCACGGCACGACGGCGGCCGAGCAGCGGGAGGGCGAGACCCTGGACCAGCGTCTCGCGCAGGAGACGCCCGATGTCGGCCAGTCCGGCCCGGACAGCGGTCCACACCCCGAGCCGCTGCCCCACGACACGGTCGGCCGGCTCGCCCCGGTGGAGGACGACTCCCGCCGTTCCATCGACGTACTGGCCCACGACGTCGGCGAAGACGGGGGAGCGGAGTCGGCGGAGGAGGCGGCGATGCACGTGGTGGGCCGCAATACGGCCAGGGAGCCCCGCGAGTACGCGCCCCGGGGGGACGATCCGCAACCGTTCGGCGGCAGGACGCCATAGCGCGTCCCGCTCGGGGTAGGCGCCCGCCATGGACCTACGAAGCACCGCACTCGGCACCGCCGGCAACGGCCCCGGACCCGTCCTGACCGCCATGGAGCGGCTGGAGCGGACGACGGTGGCCGACGGTCTCATCGAGGCCGTACGCCGCGCGGTGCGCGCCCTCCCGCTGGGAGCGGCCCGCGACGTCCTGCACGGCCGCCCGCTGGGCCACCCGGCGCACCCGCCGCTCGTCCAGGTGCCGCTCGGCGCCTGGTTCTCCTCCGCAGTCCTGGACCTGCTGCCCGGCCAGCGCCGGGCGGCCCGCGCCCTGATCGGGGTGGGAGTGGTCACGGCGGTGCCCGCGGCCCTCGCCGGCTGGACGGACTGGGCCGAGCTGCCACCCGAGCAGGCCCGCGTGGGACTCGTCCACGCCCTCACCAACAGCGCGGGGCTCTGCCTCTACGCCGGCTCCTTCCTGGCCCGCTCCCGCGGCCGGACCTGGAAGGGCCGGGCCCTGTCCATGGCGGGGCTCGCCGCCGTCTCCGCGGGCGGCGCGATCGGCGGCCACCTCGCCTACCGCCAGGCCGCCGGAGCCAACCACGCCGAGCAGGTGACCCATCTGGTGGCGGAGGGCTGGCACCGTGTCGGCCCGGTGGCGGACTTCGCCGTCGACAAGCCCGTCCGGGCCCGGGTGGACGGAGTCGACGTACTCGTCGTGCGCGCCTCGGGCGGGACCGTGCACGTCCTCGCCGACCACTGCTCGCACATGGGCGGCCCGCTGTCCGAAGGCGAGATCACCGACGGCTGCGTACGCTGCCCCTGGCACGGCAGTGTCTTCCGGCTCTCCGACGGCTGGAACGTCGAGGGACCGGCCACCGCCCCCCAACCGTCATTCGAGACGCGCGAGGTCGACGGCCACGTCGAGGCGCGGCTGCGCCACTTCCACACCCCGCGGTCGTCCTCCGCCTGAAACGGGCGCTCGGCCCGCGCAAGAGCCCAGGAGGTGTAGTGCATGTCGAAGAACAGGAAGTCGGGACAACCGTCACACGGTGAGGGTCCCAGCCGGCACGAAGGGACCGATCAGCACGGATGGGCGCCCGACGTGGACGCCACCCGACAACAGGACAACCCGAGCGCGCACCGCTCCTTCCACACCGACGAGTACGCGGGCGACGGCCCGGACCGGCGCTCGCCGACCAAGGCCTCGCCGACCAAGGCCGACGAGGGCACCCCGGTCAAGACCGGTGGGCGGCGTGGGGAGCACAAGGGAAAGGGAGCGCGCTCCGGCGACAAGGGCCACCACGACATGGGCGAGAAGGGCGCTTCGAAGCGCCCCAGCGGGACCAAGGACGCCTCCGCGTACACGGGTGTCGACCCCCAGGACCCGTCCGGCGGACGTCGCGGCGGCTGAACCCGGCCTCCGCGGGGCGCGGGGCCCGTGCGTCGGGTCCGTGGCGCGCCCCGCGGACACACCCCGTCGAACAGGCAGGCCATGACGTACGACCACCCGAGAGTGCGGGTCCTCCTCGACGAGGAGGGGGTCCGGGTGGTCGTACTGTCGGGCGAGTTCGACATCGACAGCGTCGGGCCGTTGGCGGAGGTCCTCGCCGACGCCGCCCGGGAGGGCGTGCGGCGGGTGGTGGACATCGCCCGGGTCACCTTCGCCGACTCCTCGCTGCTGAACATCCTGCTCGCCGGTGACCGCGAGGACCACCTCGTCCTGGCCGGCCCCGTACCGGAGCAGTTCGCGGAGCTCCTGCGGCTCCTCGACGCCGAGGCGGAGCTGGAGATCGCCCCGAGCCTCGCGGAGGCCCGCTCCCGGTCCGCCTCGCCCGCCGCCCCCTCGCCCACGGGCGAACGCCGAGGCCCGGGCGTGAACGCCGAGGCCGAGGAAGACGGCCGATGAGCCGGCGGCCCGGTGCGAGAGCCGGTGCGGTCAGCCGAGGGCGGAGGCGGCCACCGAAAGATCGCCGACCAGACCGCGGAACGCCGCCTCCCGGTCGTGGGAACGCAGTACCGCGGAGGGATGCACGGTCGCCAGCAGTCGCGCCCCCCCACGAGTCCGCCGGGTCGTCCCCCAGGGCGGGCATCGGGCGCAGGACACCGCGCTGCTCCCCGACCTTGAAGGAGCTCCCGAGCAGGGCGCGCCCCGCGGTGGCGCCCAGCACGACCACCACCTCGGGCTCCACCAGGCGCAGTTCCGCCGCCAGCCACGGCCGGCAGGCAGACGTCTCCCGCAGGTTGGGCGCCTTGTGGATACGGCGCTTGCCCCGGGCGGAGGTCGTGAACTTGAAGTGCTTGACCGCGTTCGTCACGTACGTGTCCTCGTCGCCGAGGCCCGCCTCCTCCAGCGCCCGGTGCAGCAACCGCCCGGCGGGGCCGACGAAGGGTTCGCCTTGGCGGTCCTCCTGGTCCCCGGGTTGCTCACCGACCAGGAACAGCCGGGCGTGCGCGGCTCCGGCGCCGAACACCGTCTGGGTGGCGTGCTCGAACAACGGACAGCCCTGGCACCCGGCGGCGGCCCGGCGCAGGGCACCGAGGCCGCCGTGGCGGGGCACGTAGGGGCCTGCGTCGTACTGCCGCCCCACCGAGGGCAGGGTGCCGGGGTTGGCACTCGTGCCGTCGATCATGGGACCCACCTCCTGCCGCGCCCCACTCGACGTCGGACCGCCACGAGTCCGTCGCCACCGGCCGGCACGCGGCGTCTGCCCGCGGGCCCGGCGGCCAAACCGCGCTAGGCCCTGTCCTCCGTCACGGCCTCGCCCTGTGCGCGGACGGCGTGCATGCAGGCGGCGCAGTAGTGGTCGGAGGCGGGTTCGGCGGCCGGGAGCGGGGCCCGGTCGGGGCTGAGGAGGGACCCGCACAGGGTGCTGAGGGTGGTGTCCTTGGCTATCACGTGCCACAGGAGCCGGCCCAGCTCGGTGCTGGGCTCGGCGCGCATCTCGTACATGGGCGTACCTCTTTCATGCTCGACGCGGCAGAGGGAACGGCCTGTGTCCATGAGAGCGCGCCGTGCGGAAAGGGACCAATGGGGGTAGACCAGGAGAAGGAAAACGAGGCGGGAGAGGTTTGGCGGACAGGTCGGCTTCGCCGACGACATCGGCACGGGAGGAGTGCCCCATGGCATGGGCGTCGTGGACGACGACGGGGATCTATCCGGGGGCCGGCGGTGTCCGTACGAGGGAGGCGGGCGTCATCTCGGGCAATCTGACGCTGCACACCACGTGGACGGGCGCGGCGGCGCAGGTGGCCGTCCAGTACAGCGGCTCGTCCGACTGGTTCACGCTGGCCGGCAGCCCCGTCGAGTGCGATTCGGAACAGGAGAGCCGGGACCTGCACCAGGCGGTGGTGGAGGCGCTGCGCGGCGGAGGCGGCGCCGGGGTCCCGGCCGAGTGGGCCGGGCACACCGTCTGAGACGGGGGCACACCGTCTGGGACGGGGGCCGCCTCCGCCCGGGCGGCGGCCTCAGGTCGCGGGGTCGGGAGCCGGGACCGGGCCGGGCAGCGGGCCGGGCGCGGGGAGCGGATCGGGTCCCGGCGCGGGCTCGGGCCGCGGGTCGGGCTGCGGTTGCGGCGGAGCCGGGGGCACCGGGTCGGGGCCGCCCGGCCCGGGGACGGGGCCCGGCAGGGGACCCGGCCGGGGCCCGGGGCCGGGACCGGGCGCGGGCGTCGGGTTGGGAGGTACGGGATCGTTCGGAGGGGTGGCCATGGTGCCCTTCTCGACTCGGGCCGGTGACGGACGACCGGCGCTGACGGTGAATCCTCGTCAGGCGGTTACCCGCAGCGCGCCCCCTGACACGACGGTCGATCAAGACGTGCGCCTCGCCCGGCGGTCGGGCGGTCCGGGCTCAGTCGTCCCCGGCGGCGAGTTCGAGGGCGAGCGCCTGGAGGATCTCCTGCGCGGACATCTCCGGGTCCGCCGCGTCGTAGGCGTCCGCGACCGCTTCGAAGGCCAACACGAAACCGGTGACCAGAGCGCTCCACGGCCCGGACAACTGGTCCAGCACCGCGAGTCCGATCTCCGCCGGGTCCGCCTCGGCGGGGACCAGGAACTCCGCCGGTGTCACCTCGCTGAGCAGGGCGGAGACGTAATCCGTGCCGACGTCGCCGCGCACCCCGGTGAGCACCGCGATGGCCTTCAGCTTGATCTCGTTCTCGGTCATCCGGCGAGAGTAGGGGGAAACGGGCGCGCCGACCCGCCGGCGTGCCGGACGCCGGTGCGGACGAAGGACGACCCGGCCCGCGCCCGCCCGCGTGGTCCCGCCCTCACCGGTACGGGGCCCGCGACCGGGTGGGGCGGTCGAGGCGGTCGGCGGTGAGGAGTTCCTCGGCCGCCTGGAGCGCCAGATGGGTGCTGCGCCGGCCCATCAGGACGCACAGGGTGTAGGAGGCGTCCTCCAGCCGGCTTCGCAGCGCCGCGTCGTCCGGGGTCGCGAAGGTGCGTCGGCGCAGCGTGCGGAAGTCGTGCAGGTGCCGGCGCAGGACCGCCAGGTCCGGGAGCAGGCCGGGGGAGCCGGGACCGGACGGGGGCGCCGGAGCCGAGAGGGTGTCGTCGATCAGGGAGCGCAGGACTTCTCCCACGTGGGGTGAAGGCCGGGCCGCTGGGGCTTCCTCGTCGCCCCGCAGTGCCATCGCGGCGTGCGCGGCCGCCGTCGGTCCCACACCGCTCCCGCGGGCCGTGTCGAGCAGGATGCGGCGCGCGGTGTCGTGGCAGCACGGCACGAAGGCCATCAGGACGCCGGTGGCCGCGGCGACGACCGCGGTGGCGGACGCAGCGTCCGGCCCCGCGCCGGCGACCGGGGCCACCGACGGCGGCGGCAGGTGGCCTGCTGGTGTGTCGTTCATCCGCCGACTCCTTCGCTCGGTGTGCCCCGCCCGGCCCGTCCGTACCGTGGCGCACGCGCGCGGCGGGGGGAGTGGCCGAAGGGGTGAGAATCGCCGCCGGTCGCCCGGTGGTACCGGCCGGGGATAAGCGAATGGCACATGATGACGCAGAGCGGGCCCCCGGACCCCGAGACCCGAGGGTCCGCTCCTGCGGCGCACGGGCCCCGCCCTCCGGCCGGTGACGGGGGACCGGCACGGCGGCCGATCCGGGGGCGAACCGCGATCAGGCGGGCACGATGTTCTCGGCCTGCGGCCCCTTCTGCCCCTGGGTGACATCGAAGGTCACCGCCTGTCCCTCCCACAGTTCCCGAAAACCGGTAGCGTTGATCGCTGAGTAGTGGGCGAAGACATCGGGGCCGCCCCCGTCCTGCGCGATGAAGCCGAAGCCCTTCTCCGCGCTGAACCACTTCACCGTTCCGGTAGCCACACAGGTCCCTCTCCTCGACGGTCGGCCTTCCACACCACGCGGAACGCCCGAACGACGGGAAGGTACAACGCGAGCGCACCGGTTCCGAACACAAAACGGCGCCACACGCGACCTCACCCGTCCGGCCCACCCCCGCCGGACGCCGCGTCCCGGCCCGGCCCGCGGTCACAGGGACCGGAAGGCCTCGCGGTGCCCGGCCAGCCAGGTGGCGAAGTCCTGCAGCGACGGGTTCAGCGCCCGGATGGCCGCCAGGTCCCTCGCGTGGGTGAAGCGGTCGGCGCACTCGGCGTAGTACTGGAACATGTTGCCGATCTCGTCGGCCGCCGGGAAACCGAGGGCGCGGAAGGCGTCGGGTTCCATCGGCGCGTACCGCACCGGCTCGCCGACGACGTCGGTCAGCGCCGCCGCGATGTCCGCGACCGGGAGGTGTTCACCGGCGATGCCGACCGTCGCGCCGATCAGGTCGGTGCCCCTCTTGAACACGGCCAGCGCGGTCCGGCCGATGTCGTCGACGGCGATGCCCGACAGGGGGCTGTCGCCCATCGGGAAGACCAGCCGCAAGACGCCGTCCTCGCCCCGCTGCGGGGCGAACGTCGAGTACAGGTTCTCCCAGTAGAACGTCGTGCGCAGGAAGGTGGTCGGCGCGCCGGCCTCGGGGAAGAAGTGGTCGGCCTCCGCCTTGGCGTCGAAGTGCGGCACCTTGTACGAGCCCTGGAGCGTGGGCATGCGGTCGTCGTCGAGCGGGACGCACTCGCGGGTGTCCTCCAGCGTCGACCAGATGGCGTGCTGCACCCCCGCGTGTCCGGTCGCCCGGGCGAGGGAGGCGGCCTGCCGCTTCTCCCGCTCCGCCGACATGTGCTCCCAGAAGTTCGTCACCAGGTAGGCCCCGTACGCGCCTTCGAGGACGGGTCCGAGGGTGGCCTCGTCGTCCAGGTCGGCCCGGACCACCTCCGCGCCGAGCCGGGCCAGCTCCCGTGCCCGGTCCGATCCCGGGTCACGGGTGACCGCGCGCACCGAGAACCCGCTCTCCGGGTCGTCGAGGATCGCCCGTACCAGTCCTCCGCCTTGCGCGCCCGTCGCGCCGAATACCGTGATGACGCGTGCCCCGACCATCGCCGACCTCCCTCTCGATACCTCCGCGCCCGACCGGACGATGGTTCCGGACCCTATGCGCGCGGCCCGGCCGGTCCGGGAACGGGCGCGCCCGACGCACGCGGACACCACTCCATCGCGCTTCCCCGCCGGCGCGGCCGCACCGCCGAGTGGCAGCGCGTCCTGTCCGCTTTCGAGTGACGCCGGCGCTCGGCGTCACACCGCCGCGCCCGCTGGTCCCCGAACATCGCAGGCGGCCGGAGAACCCCCGGCCGACGGTGCGCGAAGGCGCATGGCCGCTGGGAGACCGGGTGCACATCCTGCTCGTCGCGAGCGCGTTCAACAGCCTGACGCAGCGCGTCCACGCGGAGCTGCGCGACCACGGCCACCACGTGTCCGTCGAACTCGCGCTGGGCGCAGACTCGTTGACCGACGCCGCCAGGCGCCACCGGCCCGACCTGATCATCGCTCCGATGCTCAAGACCGCCGTGCCCCGCGAGGTCTGGTCCACCCACACCTGTCTGATCGTCCACCCGGGACCGGTCGGGGACCGCGGTCCCTCCTCACTCGACCGCGCGGTCCAGGAGGGCGCCCGCCACTGGGGCGTCACCGTCCTTCAGGCGGACGCCGAGATGGACGCCGGCGACGTCTGGGCCTTCGCCGAGTGCCCGCTGCCGGAGCTGGCCAAGAGCGACCTCTACCGCGGCGAGATCGCCGACGCGGCGCTCCGGGCCGTCCTGCTCGCCGTGGAGCGCTTCGCCTCGGGGACGTACGCGCCCACCCCGCAGACCACCCACCGCACCCGGCCCTACCTGCGCCAGGACGAGCGCCGCATCGACTGGGCGAACGACTCCACCGATCGGGTCCTGCGCGTCCTGCGGGCCGCCGACTCACAGCCCGGCGTACGGGACGAGCTGCTCGGCGGGGTGTGGTTCCTGCACGGGGGCCACCGCGAGGACCGGCTGCG
Source organism: Streptomyces sp. A1136 (assembly GCF_004795055.1). GTDB lineage: Bacteria > Actinomycetota > Actinomycetes > Streptomycetales > Streptomycetaceae > Streptomyces. The sequence goes on along the minus strand of NZ_SSBJ01000028.1, from coordinate 89,614 downwards.
CGGCCGCCCCGGCGAGTTGCTGGCCACCCGGGCGGGCGCGGTCTGCCGGGCGACCACCGACGGCGCGGTGTGGATTCCGGAGCTTCGGGCCTGCCGGGCGCCGGGAGAGCCGGTCCCGGTCAAGCTGCCCGCCACCCTGGCACTCGGCGACCGGCTGCCCCCGCTGCCGGAAGACCCCGTGCCGGCGTTCGCCGACCCGTCGCGGTCCACCTGGTCCGACATCACCTACCGGGAGGAAGGGCAGGCCGGTTTCCTGTCGTTCTCCTTCCCCGGCGGCGCGATGAGCACCGAGCGGTGCCGGCGCCTGCTGGACGCCTACCGCGCCGCCTGCGGCCGGCCCACCTCCGTCCTGGTGCTCGGGGGCGGCCGCGACTTCTTCTCCAACGGCATCCATCTCGGCGTCATCGAGGCGTCCGCCGACCCCGCGGCGGAGTCCTGGGCGAACATCACGGCGATGGACGACCTCGTCGAGGCCGTCCTGACCACCACCGACCGGCTCGTCGTGGCGGCCCTCGGCGGCAACGCCGCCGCCGGGGGCGCGATGCTCGCGCTGGCGGCCGACGAGGTCTGGTGCCGCTCCGGCGTCGTCCTCAACCCCCACTACCGGCTGATGGGCCTCCACGGCTCCGAGTACTGGACGTACACCCTGCCCCGCCGGGTGGGTCCCGCCGTCGCCGAGCGGCTCACCGGCGACGCGCTGCCGCTGAGCGCGACCGCGGCGGTCGAGCTCGGCCTGGTGGACCGTACGCTGCCCTGCGCGGCCGCGGAGTTCGCCGACGAGACCGCCCGGCTGGCGGGGTTGCTGGCGGCTTCGCCCGCCGCCCCGTCCCGGATCGCGGCGAAGAAGGCGCTGCGCGAGCGGGACGAGGCCAAGACCCCGCTCGCCGCGTACCGGGAGGCGGAGCTGGCCCTGATGCGCGCCACCTTCTTCGACCCGCGGGCCCCGTACCACGCGCTGCGCCGCGCCTTCGTGCGCAAGGAGCCGGCCGCCGCGACACCGGCGCACCTGGCCCGGACGGTCCCGGCCGACCGACGCGACGCGCCGGACGCCGTCACCGGACTGGCCGTACAAGACAGCACACCGGCCGCCGGGTCCTGTTACGAAGAAGGATGAGAGCGGAGTGGCCGTCCCCCGGCTCCCCCTCACCCCACCTCCATTTCCTGCCCAAGGAGGCATCCTCATGGATGCAGCAGCGCCGAGCACGGTAGAGGATCCCCCCATCCACATCCTCTGGATCAACGCGGGGCTGAGCTGCGACGGTGACTCGGTGTCCCTGACGGCGGCGATGCAACCCAGCATCGAAGAGATCGTGATGGGCGTGCTGCCGGGTCTGCCCAAGATCGCGGTGCACTGGCCCCTGATCGACTTCGAGTGCGGGCCCGTCGGCGGCGCGGACACGTTCATCGAGTGGTTCTTCAAAGGCGAGCGGGGCGAGATCGATCCCTTCGTCCTCGTGATCGAGGGGTCCATCCCCAACGAGAAGATCAAGGCCGACGGCTACTGGTGCGGCTTCGGGGACAACCCCGAGACGGGCCAACCCATCACGACCAGCGAGTGGATCGACCGGTTGGCGCCCAAGGCCCTCGCCGTCGTCGCCATCGGGACCTGCGCCACCTACGGCGGCATCCACGCGATGGAGGGCAACCCCACGGGCGCCATGGGCGTACCCGACTACCTGGGCTGGGACTGGACGTCGAAGGCCGGCATCCCGATCGTGTGCGTGCCGGGCTGCCCCATCCAACCGGACAACTTCTCCGAGACGCTCACCTACCTGCTCTACCAGGCGGCCGGCTCCGCGCCGATGATCCCGCTGGACGACAAGCTGCGCCCCACCTGGCTGTTCGGCGCGACCGTCCACGAGGGCTGCGACCGGGCCGGCTACTACGAACAGGGCCAGTTCGCGCACGTCTACGACTCGCCGCAGTGCCTGGTCAAACTGGGCTGCTGGGGCCCGGTCGTCAAGTGCAACGTGCCCAAGCGCGGCTGGATGAACGGCATCGGCGGCTGCCCCAACGTCGGCGGCATCTGCATCGCCTGCACCATGCCCGGCTTCCCCGACAAGTTCATGCCGTTCATGGACGAGCCGCCCGGGGCCAAGGTGTCCAGCAAGGCCAGCGGCGCGTACGGCGCGGTCGTCCGCAAGCTGCGCCAGGTGACGGCGCGCACCGTCGACAAGGAACCGAAGTGGCGTCACACGGGGGAGGAGCTCACCACCGGCTACCGCCCGCCCTGGTGACCGGCGCCCCGCCCCGCACGCAGTTCCCGCGCACATCCCCGCAGTCCCGCAGAGCCCGCTCCTAAGAAGGGTCACGGCAGACACGATGGCACCGAAGACGAAGGCGTCCGGCGACGGCTTGGTGGAGATGGCCTGGGATCCGATCACCCGGATCGTGGGCAGTCTCGGCATCCACACGAAGATCGACTTCAAGCAGAAGCGGGTGGCGGAGTGCTACAGCACCTCGTCGGTCTTCCGCGGCTACAGCGTCTTCATGCGCGGCAAGGACCCCCGTGACGCGCACTTCATCACCAGCCGCATCTGCGGGATCTGCGGGGACAACCACGCCACCTGTTCCGTCTACGCGCAGAACATGGCCTACGGCGTGAAGCCGCCCCACCTCGCCGAGTGGATCATCAACCTCGGCGAGTCGGCGGAGTACATGTTCGACCACAACATCTTCCAGGAGAACCTGGTCGGCGTGGACTACTGCGAGAAGATGGTCCGCGAGACCAACCCCGGAGTCCTGGAACTGGCCGAGCGCACCGAGGCCCCGCACGCCGGCGACCACGGCTACCGCACCATCGCCGACATCATGCGCTCCCTCAACCCCATCGAGGGCGAGTTCTACCGCGAGGCCCTCCAGGTCAGCCGCTACACGCGCGAGATGTTCTGCCTGATGGAGGGCCGCCACGTGCACCCCTCCACCCTGTACCCGGGCGGGGTCGGCACCATCGCCTCCGTCCAGCTCTTCACGGACTACCTGAGCCGCCTCATGAGGTACGTCGAGTTCATGAAGCGCGTCGTCCCGCTCCACGACGACCTCTTCGACTTCTTCTACGAGGCCCTGCCCGGCTACGAGGAGGTCGGTCGGCGCCGCGTGCTGCTCGGCTGCTGGGGCGCCCTCAACGACCCCGAGTACTGCGACTTCACCTACGCCAACATGTCCGACTGGGGTCGGAAGATGTTCGTCACCCCGGGCGTGATCGTGGACGGCAAACTCGTCACCAACGACCTCACCGAGATCAACCTCGGCATCCGCATCCTGCTGGGCAGCTCGTACTACGACGACTGGGCCGGCCAGGAGAAGTTCGTCACCCACGACCCGCTCGGCAACCCGGTCGATCCCCGCCACCCCTGGAACCAACACACCATCCCCGCCCCGCAGAAGCGCGACTTCGACGGCAAGTACAGCTGGGTGATGTCACCGCGCTGGTTCGACGGCAAGGACCACTTGGCCCTGGACACCGGCGGCGGCCCCATCGCCCGCCTGTGGTCCACGGCCCTGTCCGGGCTGGTCGACGTCGGCTACGTCAAGGCCACCGGCCACAGCGTCGTCATCAACCTGCCCCGGACGATGACCAAGCCGGAGACCACCTTCGAGTGGAAGATCCCGAAGTGGAGCAACGCGCTGGAGCGCAACCGCGCCCGCACGTACTTCCAGGCGTACGCCGCCGCCATCGCCCTGCACTGCGCCGAGAAGGGCCTGGAAGAGGTCCGCGCCGGACGCACCCAGACCTGGGAGAAGTTCGAAGTGCCGGACGAGTCCATCGGAGTCGGTTTCACCGAGGCCGTCCGGGGTGTGCTCTCGCACCACATGGTGATCCGCGACGGCAAGATCGCCAACTACCACCCCTATCCGCCGACCCCGTGGAACGCAAGCACCCGTGACACCTTCGGCACACCCGGCCCCTACGAGGACGCGGTCCAGAACACGCCGATCTTCGAGGAGAACCCCCCGGAGAACTTCAAGGGCATCGACATCATGCGCGCCGTGCGCAGCTTCGACCCCTGCCTCCCCTGCGGCGTCCACATGTACGTCGGCAACGGGCAGACCGTGAAGCAGATGCACGTGCCCACCGGTCTGAGCGGACTGGGCGGATGAGCGCCCCCGCCGACTCCCTCCGAACCGGCCTTCGGGTCGAGGAGGTCCTGGACCGGCTGGCCGACACCGGTGACCGCGAGGTGTGCGCCGCCGCCGAGGAACTGGTGCGCGTCCTCATGGACTTCTACGGTTCCGGCCTCGCCCGGATCACCTCGCGGCTGGACCCGGACGCGCTCGCCCCGCTGCTGGACGACGAACTCGTCTCCAGCCTGCTGGCCCTGCACGACCTGCACCCGGAGGACGTGCGCACCCGGATCGCCCGGGCCCTGGACAGCCTGGGCGACCCGGTGGAGCTCCTCGGCTTCGACGAGGCGGCGGGAACGTTGCGCCTGCGGGCCGCGGCGAGCGGCGGCTGCGGCTGCGGCGGCAGCGGCGACGGCGTACGGGAGGCGGTCGAGGCCGTGCTGGCCTCCTTCGCACCCGAGGTGACCACCGTCGAACTGGAGCCGGCCGGGGCACCGTCGCAGCCGCTGCTGCAGATCGGCACCCGCCCGCAGGCCCCGGTCCGGGTGCCGTGAGCGCGCCCCGCGGCTGGGCCCCGCCGTCCGCGCGGACGGCGGGGCCGACCGGCCTGCGCCGCTTCACGCGCCCGCGGGAACCCCGGACCGAGACCTGCGAACTGTGCGGGGTGGCGGTCGCCGAGGACGGTCACCGCCACCTGGTCGAGATCGAGAAGCGCGCGCTGGTCTGCGCCTGCACGGCCTGCGCCCTGCTGTTCGACCGGCCGGGCGCCGCCACCGGCCGCTACCGCGCCGTCCCCGACCGCTACCTCCACGACCCGGGACACCGCCTCGACGACGGCGCCTGGGACCTCCTCCAGATCCCCGTGGGCGTCGCGTTCTTCTTCCGCAACGCCGCCCTGGACCGGCTCGTCGCGCTCTACCCGAGCCCGGCCGGGGCCACCGAGAGCGAACTCGATCCCGCCACCTGGCAGACGGCGCTGGGCGGCAGCGCCCTGGCCGGCCTGCTGCTGCCGGATGTGGAGGCGCTGCTGTTGCGCCGCCGGGAGGGACGCGTCGACTGCTATCTCGTCCCCATCGACATCTGCTACGAACTCGTGGGCCGGATGCGCCTCCTGTGGCAGGGCTTCGACGGCGGGGCCGAGGCCCGCGCCGCGCTGGAGGAGTTCTTCGACGGCGTCGAACGCCGTGCCAAGGCCGTGCCCGCGGAGGTCACGACATGACGGAGTTCGGCTTCACCTGCACCGGAGTGCGCGCGGACCCGTACGCCGCCGGCCCCACGCTCGTCTTCCGCCTCGCCGTCACCGCCTCCGGGAACACCCGGGTACACGCCCTCGCGCTGCGCTGCCAGATCCGGATCGAACCGGCCCGCCGGAGCTACGGGGACGCCGAGGCGGAGGGCCTGGCCGACCTGTTCGGCGAGCGCTCCCGCTGGGGCAACACCCTGCGGCCCGTGCAGTTCGCCCAGGTGGCGCTGATGGTGCCGAGCTTCACCGGTTCGACCGAGGTGGACCTGGCGGTGCCCTGCACCTACGACATGGACATCGCCGCGACCCGGTACTTCACCGCCCTGGACGACGGCGAGGCACCGCTGCTGATGCTGTTCTCCGGCACCGCCTTCACCGGGGCCGGCGGCTTCCACGTCGAGCCCGTCCCCTGGGACCGCGAAGCGGCCTGCCGGATGCCGGTGACGGTGTGGCGGGAGATGATCGAGCAGCACTTCCCCGGCTGCGGCTGGCTGCGCCTGCCCCGCGACGCCATGGACGAACTGCTCGCCTACCGCTCCCGGCACGCGCTCGCCTCCTGGGAGGAGACCGTGCGCGCCCTCCTCGCCGAGGCCGCCCCGGCGCCGGCCCGGCCCTCCCCGCCCGAGCGGCTGCGGGCGGGATCGGCGCTGCGCGTCGGCGAGCGGACGGCGCCATGACGACCGCAGCGCTCGACGCACGCTTCGAGACCGCCCGACAGGTGGCCGACGCGGTCCTCTTCGAGGGGTACGTGCTCTACCCGTACCGGGCCTCGGCCGCCAAGAACCGGCTGCGCTGGCAGTTCGGCGTACTCGTGCCCCCGGCCTGGGCACCGGTGCACGGCGAGCACTGCCTCCAGCAGACCGAACTCCTGATGGAACCCAAGGGGGACGCCCCCCTCGCCGTCGAGCTGCGGTTCCTGCACGCGCAGCGGCGTACCGTCCAAGAGGCCGCGCCAGACGGCACCTTCACGGACGTCGACGAACTGCACCTCGCCGACCGCGTCCTCGTCCCCTGGGACGAGGGGACCGAGGAACGCGTCGAGCTCGCCGTCGACCTCGGGGAACTGGCGGGCGACGGCGTCACGCTGCCCTTCACCCGCCCCGCCGGCGAGGAAACCGAACCGGTGGTCGACGCGGACGGGCGGACGGTCGGCCGGCTGGTGCGGCGCACCGAGGAGATCAACGGCGTCCTGCGCCTGCGGGCGAGCGAACTCAATTGTGCCTACCGGGTGTTCAAGCTCACCGCGGTCGTGGAGAACACCGGCGGTTGGCGGCCCGGGGCCGAGGACGCGGGTCGCGACGCGGCCCTGTCGCGCTCCCTCGTCGCCGCCCACCTCCTGCTCGGTCTGGGCGCGGGCCGGTTCCTGTCGATGACCGACCCGCCCGAATGGGCCAAGTCGGCCACCGCGGGCTGCGTCAACCGGCACACCTGGCCCGTCCTCGCCGGCGAGCCCGGTCGCGCGGACGTCGTCCTGTCCTCCCCGATCATCCTGGAGGACCACCCCGGCATCGCTCCGGAGAGCATCGGCGCGATGTACGACGCCACCGAGATCGACGAGATCCTCGCCCTGCGCACCGCGGCCCTGACCGACCGGGAAAAGCGCGAGGCGCGCGGTACGGACCCCCGCGCCGCCGCCGTGATCGACCTCGCCGAGTCGATGCCGCCCGAGGTGCTCGAACGGCTGCACGGCGCGGTGCGGTCCCTGCGCGAGATCACCGACCCCGACGTGCCGCCCGACGCCCCCACCGGTCTGGAACCGTTCGGCGGACAGGCGGTGTTCAAGCCCGAGACCCCCTGGTGGGACCCGGCCCGCGCGGACGCCGCCGAACCGGTCCCCGACCACGTCCTCGTCGACGGCGTCCCGGTCGGTGTGGGCAGCCGCGTCCTGCTGCGGCCCGGCCTGCGGCGCACCGACGCCCAGGACCTGTTCGTCCAGGGTCATGCCGCCCGGGTCGAGGCGGTCCTGCACGACGTCGACGGCGGCGTACACCTCGCGGTCACCGTCGAAGGGGACCCGGGCGCCGACATCCGGCGCGAGCAGGGCCGGTTCCTCTATTTCCAACCCGACGAGGTCGAACCCCTGGAGGAGCCGTGACGGGTGGCACGCTGATCGCCGGGATCGGCAACGTGTTCCTGGGCGACGACGGGTTCGGCGTCGAGACCGTGCGCCGGCTGGCCGCACGCCCGCTGCCCGGCCATGTCGAGGTGGTGGACTTCGGCGTCCGCGGCGTCCACCTCGCCTACCAGCTCCTCGACGGCTACGACACCCTCGTCATGGTCGACGCCACCGCGCGCGGCGGCGCGCCCGGCACGCTCTACCTGATCGAGGTCGGGGAACCGGGCGGGATCGGGGGCCCCGCCGTCCTGGACGGCCACCACATGTCCCCGGACGCCGTACTTGCCCTGCTCGACACGCTGTGCGCCGGCGCGGGGGGCACTCCGCCCCGCCGGATCCTGGTGCTGGGCTGCGAACCGGCCACCGTCGAGGAGGGCATGGGGCTGAGCCCGGCCGTGGCCGCCGCGGTGCCGGAGGCCGTCCGGACGCTCGTGGAACTCCTGCACGAAGACCTGGCGCGAACCGAGGAGAGAACCCGATGAAGCAGCACTGCAACCCGACGAGGCAACACTGCGGGAAGACGCACGCGACCAAGGGCCCGGTGGCCAGGGCCCTCTGTCTCGGCATCACCGCCGTGACCCTGCTCGTGATCGCGGCGCAGTACCCGGACATCAAGCGTTATCTGCGCATCCGCAGCATGTGACCCGGTGATCGGGTGACCCGGGCACCTCCACCGCACGCCCCGCGCCCGAATGGCGTACGGGGCGTGCGGCGCGTCGGCGTGGCCACGCGTGTCGCCCCCGTCCTGCCGGTCTAATGAGGCCCGGCAGGACGGAGTCCCATGCACGAGATGTCGATCGCCATGGCCGTGGTCAACCAGGTCGAAGAGGCGGCCGCGGCCGCCGGCGCGAGTCGGGTGAGCGCGGTCCGGCTCCAGGTCGGGGAACTGGCCGGAGTCGTACCCGACGCACTCGCCTTCTGCTTCGAACTGGCCTGCGCCGGGACGGCCCTGGAAGGGGCCGCGCTCACCACCGAACCCGTACCGGGCCGCGCCCGGTGCCACTCGTGTCCGGGGGACTGGCCCGTCGGCATGCCGCCCGACCTGTGCTGTCCCGGCTGCGGCACCGCGACGGACGTCGAACTGCTCTCCGGCCGCGAGTTGCAGATCCTCAGTGTCACCTGGGAAGACGATCCGGCACGCGAACCGGGCCCCGCCCAACGATCTCCGAGGAGCGCTGAACCATGTGCCGAGTGGTCGACCTGAAACAGGCGGTACTGGCCAAGAACGAGACGGCGGCGCGGACTCTGCGCACCGAACTCACCGCACGCGGCACGACCGTGGTCAACCTGCTCTCCAGCCCCGGCAGCGGGAAGACGGCCCTGCTGGAAGCGGAGCTCGACCTCGCCCGCCGGCGCGGCGTGCCCGTCGCGGCCCTCACCGCCGACCTCGCGACAGAGAACGACGCGCTGCGCCTGGGCCGTTCCGGCGTTCCCGTCAAACAGGTCCTCACCGACGGACTCTGTCACCTGGAAGCCGCCATGCTGAGCCGGCACCTGGACGGGTGGCTGCCCGAGGACACCCGGCTGTTGTTCGTGGAGAACGTCGGCAACCTGGTGTGTCCGGCCTCCTACGACCTCGGGGAGTCGCTGCGGGTCGCCCTCGCCTCCGTCACCGAGGGCGAGGACAAGCCGTTGAAGTACCCGACCGCCTTCGGGCTCGCGCAACTCGTGGTGGTCACCAAGACCGACATCGCCGAGGCCGTCGAGTTCGACGAGGCCACCTTCCGGGCCAACGTCCGGCAGGTCAACCCCGGTGTGGAGGTGGTGCTCACCTCCGCCCGCACCGGGGCCGGCGTCGGCACCCTGCTGGAACGGGCGCTCTCCGTCGCGGACGGTTGCCCCGCGCACACGCCGGTGATGGCGGCCGGGGGCCACTCCCACGACGGCCACGATCACGGTCACGACGGCGACCACCACGGCCACGAAGCCCACCACGGCCACACGCACCCTCCCGTGGCGCGGACCCTCTGATGGAGGCCGTCGAACGCCGCCGGGTCACGGTGCGGGGCGTGGTCCAGGGCGTCGGCTTCCGACCGTACGTCTACGGTCGGGCCACCGCGCTCGGCTTGGCCGGACACGTCACGAACACCCCGGAGGGCGTGGTCGCGGAGGTCGAGGGCGCCCGGACGGCGGTCACCGAGTTCTGCGAGCGGCTCGCGACGGACGCCCCGCCCCTCGCGCTCATCGACGCCGTCGACCACTGCGAGGTCCCCCTCGCGGGCGGCGCGGGTTTCACCATCATCGCGTCCAGGAGCGGCGGCCCCGCACGTACGCTGGTCTCCCCGGACGTCGCCACCTGCGCCGACTGCCTCGCCGAGTTGGCCGACCCCGCCGACCGGCGCCACCGCCACCCCTTCATCACCTGCACCCACTGCGGCCCGCGCTTCACCATCGTCACCGGACTGCCCTACGACCGGGCCCACACCACCATGGCGCCCTTCCCGATGTGCCCGGACTGCGCCCGCGAGTACACCGACCCCGCCGACCGCCGTTTCCACGCCCAGCCCGTCGCCTGTCCCGCCTGCGGGCCCCGCCTGCGCCTGCTGGCCGGAACACCGCCGCGGGAGGTGCCGGACGTGGACCCGGTGGCCGAGGCCCGCCGACTCCTGGCCCGGGGAGCGGTCCTCGCGGTCAAGGGCCTCGGCGGCTACCACCTCGCCTGCGACGCCGCCGACGAGGAAGCCGTGGCCACCCTGCGCCGCCGCAAGGCCCGGGGGCGCAAGCCGTTCGCCCTCATGGCCCGCGACCCCGCCGACCTCGCGGCCCTCGTCGCGATCGGCCCCGAGGAGCTCGCCCTGCTCACCGGAGGCGTCCGCCCCATCGTGCTGCTGCGCCGCCGTCCCGGCGTCCGCGGCGGCCCGGCGGTGGCCGAAGGCGTCGCCCCGGGCAGCCCCGACCTCGGGGTGATGCTCCCGTACACGCCCGTGCACCACCTGCTGCTCGGCCTGCCCGGCGACCCTCCCGGCCCCCGCTTCCTCGTCATGACCAGCGGCAACCTGGCGGGCGAGCCGATCGTCACCGACGACGCCGAGGCCCTGGAGCGACTGGGCCCGCTCGCCGACGCCTGGCTCACCCACGACCGCCCCGTCCACGTACCCTGCGACGACTCCGTGGTGCGGGTCTGCGACGGCGAAACGCTCCTCCTTCGGCGCTCCCGCGGTTACGCGCCCCTGCCCCTCACGCTGCCCGTGACCGTTCCGGCGACACTGGCCGCCGGGGGAGACCTCAAGAACACCTTCTGCCTCGGGGAGGGGCGCCGGGCCTGGCCGTCCGCCCACATCGGGGACATGGACGACCTCGCCACGCAGTACGCCTTCGAACGTGCCGTCGGGCAGTTGGAGAGCATCACCGGGGTCGTCCCCGCCCTGTTCGCCGCCGACCGGCACCCCGGCTACCGGTCCGCACGGTGGGCGGAGCGCAACGCCGGCCCCCGACCACTGCTCCGTGTCCAACACCATCACGCGCACGTCGCCTCCGCGATGGCCGAACACGGCCTGACCGGAGCCGGGAAGGTCATCGGAGTCGCGTTCGACGGCACCGGTTACGGCGACGACGGCGCGGTATGGGGCGGGGAGTTCCTCCTCGCGGACTACTCCGGGTACACCCGCTTCGCGCACCTGGCCTACGTTCCCCTGCCCGGCGGTGACGCCGCCGTACGGCGCCCGTACCGCATGGCCCTCTCCCACCTGCGCGCGGCCGGCATCGACTGGACGCCCGACCTGCCGTGCGTCCAGGCCTGCCCGACGGACGAACTCCGTCTGTTGCGCGTGCAGTTGGATCGCGATCTGAACTGCGCCCCCACCTCCAGCATGGGGCGGCTCTTCGACGCCGTCTCCTCGCTGGCGGGCATCTGCCACCACACGGGTTACGAGGCACAGGCCGCGATCGAGCTGGAGTCCGCGGCGCTGGACGCCCCGGGGGCGGGGCCCCGATACGCCTTCACCCTGAGACCGGCGCGAGGTGACGCGGCGGACGCGCCGCTCGTCGCCGACCCGACCCCCGTCCTGCGGGCCGTCGTGGCCGACCTGCGGGCGGGCGCCGCGCCCTCCTCGATCGCGGCGCGCTTCACCGGCGCGGTCGCCTCCCTCGTCACCACCGCCTGCGCGGCGGCGCGCGAGCGACACGGCTCGGACACCGTCGCCCTCACCGGCGGGGTCTTCGGCAACAGCCTGTTGGCCTCGGCCTGTGCCACCGGGCTGCGCGAGAGCGGCTTCACCGTACTGCGCCACCGCCTGGTCCCGCCGAACGACGGGGGCCTGGCGCTCGGTCAGCTCATGGTGGCGGCCGCGCGCGGCGACACCACGGACGCCGGCGGCCACACCACGGAACACCCACAGCGAGGAGAAGTCCATGTGCCTGGCGGTACCCGGCAGAGTGCTTGAGATCGCGGAGGAGAACGGCACCCGCATGGCCACCGTCGACTTCGGGGGCGTGGTCAAGGAGGTGTGCCTGGAGTACCTGCCGGACCTCCGGGTGGGCGAGTACGCCATCGTCCACGTCGGATTCGCCCTCCAGCGCCTGGACGAGGAATCAGCCCGCCAGACGCTTGAGCTCTTCACCCAACTCGGCATGCTCCAAGAGGAGTTCGGCGACCCTTGGGAGCAGGCGGCGCAGGCGGGCGGAGCCCCCTGGCCCTTCGAGGAGGCCGTCCCGACCGAAGAAGGCGGCCGGACCGGCGAAGAGGCCCGGGTCGAGGAAGAGGGCCGGACCGAGGGCCCGGTCGCAGAGCACGTACCGCAGGAGGCGCGGCAGTGAAGTACATCGACGAGTTCCAGGACCCCGACCTCGCCCGCCGGCTCTTGGACGACATCCATGCCACGGTCACCCGGCCGTGGGCCCTGATGGAGGTCTGCGGCGGTCAGACGCACACCATCATCCGGCATGGCATCGACCAACTGCTTCCGGATTCGGTGGAATTGATCCACGGTCCGGGCTGTCCGGTGTGCGTCACGCCGCTGGAGGTGATCGACAAGGCGCTGGAGATCGCCTCCCGCCCGGACGTGATCTTCTGCTCCTTCGGTGACATGCTCCGTGTGCCGGGGACGGGCCGCGACCTGTTCCAGGTGCGCGGCGAGGGCGGCGACGTCAGGGTCGTCTACTCCCCGCTGGGCGCGCTCAAGATCGCGCGGCAGAACCCGGGGCGCGAGGTCGTCTTCTTCGGGATCGGCTTCGAGACCACCGCTCCGCCGAACGCGATGACGGTGTACCAGGCGAAGAGGCTCGGCATCCCCAACTTCAGCCTGCTGGTCTCCCACGTCCGGGTGCCCCCCGCGATCGAGGCGATCATGCGCTCGCCGAGCTGCCGGGTGCAGGGCTTCCTCGCCGCCGGTCACGTGTGCAGCGTGATGGGCATGGGGGAGTACCCCGAACTGGCCGCCCGTCACCGGGTGCCGATCGTGGTGACCGGCTTCGAACCGCTGGACATCCTGGAGGGGGTGCGCCGCGCGGTCCGGCAGTTGGAGCGCGGGGAGCACACGGTCGACAACGCCTACGCCCGCGCCGTCCGCCCGGAGGGGAACCCCACGGCGCTCGCCATGTTGGAGGACGTCTTCGAGGTCACCGACCGGGCCTGGCGCGGTATCGGCGTCATCCCCGACAGCGGCTGGCGACTGTCCGAGCGCTACCGGGAGTTCGACGCCGAGCACCGCTTCTCGGTGACCGGCATCACCACCGGTGAACCGGCCGAGTGCCGCAGCGGCGAGGTCCTCCAAGGCCTCATCAAACCGAACGAGTGCGAGGCCTTCGGCACCACCTGCACGCCGCGCACCCCGCTCGGCGCCACCATGGTTTCCAGCGAGGGCGCCTGCGCGGCGTACTACCTCTACCGGCGCCTCGAACTCACCCCGGCCCGTACGGCCCCGCCCGCGCCGGCGGAGCCGAGCGAGAGCGCCGCACCTCTGGAGGCGAGCCCCGTTGCCTGAGACCACACAGCCCGCGCTGCCCGCGCAGTCCGGGACCACGTTGGACGTCGCGGGATGGACCTGTCCGGCCCCGCTGCGGGACCGCCCCCGCGTGGTGATGGGCCACGGCGGCGGCGGGGCTCTCTCCGCCGAACTGGTCCAGCACCTCTTCGCACCGGCCTTCGGGGGCGAGACGCTGGCGCAGCTCGGCGACTCCGCCGCGCTCTCGCTGGGCGGGGTCCGACTCGCCTTCTCCACCGACTCCTACGTGGTCCGGCCGCTGTTCTTCCCCGGCGGCAGCATCGGTGATCTCGCGGTCAACGGCACGGTCAACGACCTGGCGATGAGCGGCGCCCGGGCCGCCTACCTCTCCTGCGGCTTCATTCTCGAAGAGGGTGTCGAGATGTCCGTGGTGGCCAGGGTGGCCGGGGCCCTGGGCGACGCGGCGCGCGCGGCGGGGGTGGAGGTGGCGACCGGTGACACGAAGGTGGTCGAAGCCGGACACGGCGACGGCGTCTACGTGAACACCGCCGGGATCGGGCTGATCCCGGACGGTGTGGACCTGCGCCCGCAGCGCGTCGTCCCCGGCGACGTCGTGATCGTCAGCGGTGAGATCGGACTCCACGGCGTGGCCATCATGAGTGTGCGCGAGGGCTTGGAGTTCGGCGTGGACGTCGAGAGCGACTGCGCCCCGCTCGGCGGCCTCGTGGACGCCATGCTCGCGGTCACCCCGGACCTGCACGTCCTGCGGGACCCGACCCGGGGCGGTCTGGCGGCCGCCCTGAACGAGATCGCCGCCGCCTCGGGGGCGGGCGTCGTCATCCGTGAGGGCGCGGTCCCGATCCCGGACCCGGTGGCCAACGCGTGCGCCATCCTCGGTCTCGACCCCCTGTACGTGGCCAACGAGGGCAAGCTGGTCGCGTTCGTACCCCGGGAGCACGCCGAGGCCGTGCTCGAAGCGATGCGCGCCCACCCCCTGGGCCGTCGCGCGGCGGTGATCGGCGAGGCGGTGGAGGCCCATCCGGGCCTGGTCGTGGCCCGCACGGGCCTGGGCGGCACCCGCGTGGTGGACCTCCCGATCGGCGAGCAACTGCCGCGCATCTGCTGAGTCGGACCGATCCGACGAGCGGCCGCCGCGGGACGGTGGCCGCTCGTCCGCGTCCCGGCACGGCCCGTCAACGCGCCGTCCACCCGCCGTCGATGACCAGGGAGGTGCCGGTGATGGAGCCCGAGTGCGGGCCGCACAGCATCAGGGCCGCCGAGGCCACCTCTTCCGGCTCGATGAGCCGGGCCACCGGGGACCGCGCGAGCAGCACCTCGCCCAGCACGTCGTCGGGGCTGACCCCGTGGGCCAGCGCCTGGTCCCGGATCTGGCCCTCCACCAGGGGGGTGCGGACGTACCCCGGGCTCACGCAGTTGCTGGTGACGCCGTACGGGGCGCCCTCCAGGGCGGCGACCTTGCTCAGCCCCTCCAGGGCGTGCTTCGCGGCCACGTACGCCGCTTTGTAGGGGCTGGCGCGCAGGCCGTGCACGCTGGAGATGTTGACCACCCGGCCCCAGCCGCCCGCGTACATGTGCGGCAGCACGTGGCGCAGCAGCAGGAACGGCGCGGTGACCATCACCTGCTGGATGAGGGCGAACCGCTCCGGGGCGAACTCGGTGATCGGCGCGACGTACTGGAGCCCCGCGCTGTTGACCAGCACGTCGACCTCCGAGGGCAGCGAGCCGATGGCCGCCGGCCGCGCCAGGTCCACGCCGTGCGCCCGGCCGCCGATCGCCGCCGCGACGCTCTTCGCGGCCTCCTCGGCGATGTCCACCACGTGTACGGTCGCGCCGGCCGCGGCGAGGGCGACGGCGCAGGCGCGCCCGATGCCGCTGCCGCCGCCGGTCACGAGGGCCACCCGCCCGCGCAGGTCGGTGGGGGAGGGGGTGGGAAGTGTGCTCGTCATGACCGCACACAGTAGGCGCGGCGCCGCGCGGCGCCCATGGCGTCCGCCCACACACCCGTCCGGAGCGCTGTGGCGCGCACCGCCATCCGTGGCGAGAGATCCGGACGCGTGTCCGAGGCTGCGCCGGTCGGGCTCATCCCTTCGCGGGAAAGCGGCCCCAGGGGTAAAGCCGGGACCCGGTAGCGGACGAATGAAGGAGTGCGGACCTGAACCGGCCCGTGCGGCGCGCTTGTCGCGGGTCGCTGGATGCGTCTGAAGGAGACACCTCGTGTCGCGTGTTCTGAAGAGTGTCGCCATGGCCCTGGCCGCCGGTGCGCTGGTCGTCGGCGGAGCCTCGGTTGCGTCGGCCGACGCCGAGGCGGAGGGTGTGGCCGTCGGTTCGCCGGGCGTGCTCTCCGGCAACGTGGTTCAGATTCCGATCCACATCCCGATCAACCTCTGCGGCAACTCGATCAGCGTCATCGGAGCGCTGAACCCGGCGGCCGGCAACGTCTGCGTCAACGACTGACCCGTTGTTCCGCCGTGCCCCAGGGCCCGTCACCCGCCGTCCCGCGGCGGGTGACGGGCCCCGCGCATGCCCGGGGCCGGTTGACAGGACCGGGTCCGCACTCCATGATTCCACTAATTAGTTAATGGAATCATGGAGAGGGGGAGGCGTGGGGGAAGCGACCGTTCCCGGTCCCGCCGACACCCGGTGGGCGCTCGAAGCGCGTGGGTTGGGGAAGAAGTACCGCCGGGGGTGGGCGCTGCGCGACTGCTCCTTCCGGATTCCCGCCGGCCGCGTCTGTGCCCTGGTGGGCCCCAACGGCGCGGGGAAGAGCACGCTGCTGAACCTGGCGACCCGGCTCACCGAACCGTCGGCCGGTGAACTGAGGATCTTCGGCGGCCCGGCCGGCGAGCCCGCCGCGATGCGGCGTTGGGCCTATCTCGCCCAGGACAAGCCGTTGTTCAAGAGGTTCACGGTGGCGCAGACGCTGCGCATGGGCGAGGAGCTCAACCCCGGGTGGGACCGGGGGGTCGCCGAACGGATCGTGCGGGCCGGGCGGCTGCGGCCGGACACCCGCGTCGCCGAGCTGTCCGGAGGCCAGCGCACGCGGGTCGCCTTCGCGCTCGCCTTCGGCAAGCGCCCCGAACTGCTGCTGCTGGACGAACCCATGGCCGACCTCGACCCGGTCGCCCGGGACGAGATGGGCGCACTGCTGATGTCCGAGGCCGCCGAACACGGCACCACCGTGTTGATGTCCTCCCACCTCCTCGGTGAGCTGGAGCAGATGTGCGACTTCCTGCTCGTCCTCGACGGCGGACGCGTCCGCATGGCCGGTGAGACCGAGGAACTCGTCCCCATGCACACCCTGGTCACCGGGGTGACCACCCCCGACGGAGCGCTGCCGGACGCCCTGGCCGCCCACACCGTCGTCGAGACGCGCACGGCCGGCCGCCAGTTCACCGCCCTCGTGCTGCGCCAAGGACCGCTGAGCGGGCCATGGCAGCTCACCGAGCCCGGTATGGAGGACGTGCTCCTGGCCTACCTCCGTTCGCCCGAGGCCCCCGCGCTGATCGCCCCGACCGCGTCGCCCGCACACCGAGAGGAGCACGCGGCATGACCACGCTCACCCCCTCCGAGGCCGACCCGTACACCGACCCCCGGCGCCGGGGCCCGCGCGGACTGCTCTGGCTGATGGTGCGCGTGCATCGGATCGCCCTGCTCACCTGTCTGGCCGTGGCCGTCCTCGGCGCCGCCTGGATCGTGTACCAGCGCGGGGCGATGCTCGACACGCTGCACGCGGCCGGCTGGCCCGGGAAACCCGCCGACACCCTGGACGGCGAAGTGGCCAACCGGGTCACCAACCGCTTCAACTCCTACGCGAACACCCTGGCCTTCCTGCCCACGGTGCTGGGGGTGGTCCTGGGCGCCTCGCTCATCGCCTCCGACCTGGAGCACGGCACCGCGCGCCTGGTCACCACCCAGTCCGTGTCGCGGGACCGTTGGCTCAGGGCGAAGCTCGGCTTCGCGCTGACCGTCGTCACCGTCACGACAGTGCCCCTGAGCCTGCTCTTCGGCTGGTGGCGGGACTCCGTCGGGCCGTTCGCCGGCACCGACTGGTTGCACGACCCCGTCTTCGAGGCCGGCGCACCGGTACTCGTGACGACCGCCCTCTTCACCACCTCGCTGGGCCTCGCCATCGGGGCGCTGACCCGGCGCGTGGTGAGCGCGATGGTGCTGACCTTCGTCACCTCCTGGGTCGCCCTGACCGTGGCCGACGTGTTCAAGAACAGGTTGGCCACGCCGCGCCGGATCTCCTTCCCGCTCGGCGCCGACCAGCCGGCCGTACTCGACCACGTCGTACAGGTCGACCAGTGGGTGGGCACCGGGTCCGGGAAGCTCTACGGATACGGCACCTGCGTCTCCGACGCGTCCCCCGAGGCCTGCCGGGCACGGCTCGGCATCGTCAACTCGGTCTGGGACTACTTCGGCGACGACCAGCGGCTCGGTATGCAGTGGACCGCCGCCGGGGTGTTGCTGGCGGCGAGCGCCGTCCTCGTCACCCTGTTCCTCACCCGGCTCCGCCGGGCCCCGCTCACGTCATAGAGTGACAGGCCACCACACGGCACGAAGGAGGCGGGCACATGGTCGTATTCCACATCGAACGGCGCGGCGGACTGCCCGCCTACCTGCAGATCGTCCGACAGGTGGAACGGGCGCTGCGCATGGGCGCCTTGGTCGAGGGCGACAGGCTGCCCACGGCCGCGCAGGTCGCCGCGGCCACCAAGGTCAACCCCAACACCACGCTCAAGGCCTACCGCGAACTGGAACGCGCCGGCCTCGTCGAAGTCCGTCAGGGGGCCGGGACGTTCGTCATCCACGTCCCGCGACCGCCGGAGACGAAGGCGGACCCCGCCCTGCGCGGCGGGCTCGCCGCGTGGATGCGGGAGGCGCGCGAGGAGGGCCTCGGCGCGTCCGAGGTGGTCGCCCTGTTCGACGCCGTCCTCCCCGAGGTGTTCCCCGAGGGCGCCTGTGCCGCGCACGGCGGGGAACCGCCCGGGTGAGAGGGCGCGCCGCCCGCGCTCCCTGCGCACCGCACCGCACCCCACCGCATCCGTCCGGGCCCCGTCCGACGGCCGGTCGTACGCGGCCAAGAGGGCCGCGCGCGTTTTGGTTTGGCGGACCATCCTCAATACGATCCGGCGATGATCACAAGAAAATGGGTGGCGGCCGGGGCCTGTGGCCTGCTGGCCACGCTGGCCGTCGGGCTCCTCCCGGCGACCGCCTCCGCCGGTGAACCCGTATCCAAGGAACCCCCCAAGGTCGAACTGGTCCTGGACGTCAGCGGTTCCATGCGGGCCACCGACATCGACGGCCAGTCCCGGATGTCCGCCGCGAAGCAGGCGTTCAACGAGGTGCTCGACGCCGTACCCGACGAAGTGCGGCTCGGGATAAGGACCCTGGGCGCCACCTACCCGGGTGACGACCGGAACGTCGGCTGCAAGGACACCAAGGCGCTCTACCCCGTCGGACCGCTCAACCGGACGGAGGCCAAGACGGCGGTGGCCACCCTCGCCCCCACCGGCTGGACACCGATCGGGCCGGCCCTGCTGGGTGCCGCCGACGACCTCAAGGGCGGTGACGCCACCCGGCGGATCGTGCTCATCACGGACGGCGAGGACACCTGCGCCCCGCTCGACCCGTGCGAGGTGGCCCGGGACATCGCCGCCCAGGGTATCCACCTCACCATCGACACGCTCGGACTCGTCCCGGACGCCAAGACGCGGGACCAGCTCGTCTGCATCGCCGAGGCGACCGGCGGCACCTACACCTCCGTACAGCACAAGCAGGAACTCTCCGGCCGCGTACGGCAACTCGTCGACCGCGCGGCGGCTCCCGTCGTCACCCCGGTCGCCGCACAGGGTGCCAAGGAGTGCCGCGACGCGCCGAAGCTGGGCGCGGGGCTCTACAGCGACCGTGAGACCTTCGGCGAGCACCGCTGGTACAAGGTCGACGTCAAGCCCGGGCAGGAACTGCGTGCTTCGGTGAGCCTGGCCGCGGACCGCGCCGTCAACAACGACTACGGCGTGATGGTGCGCGCCTCGACCGTGCACGGCCGGGAGATCGTCCGCGGCTCCGAGGCCGGTGACGGACGCACCGACCTGATCTCCACCGGCCTGCGCTATCCGAAGCCCGTCCTGGACGACGCCGACGGGAACACCGGGACGGCCCCCGAGACCGTCTGCCTGCAGATCAGCAATTCCTTCTCGGCGCCCGCGTCGGTCAAGACGACGCCGGGCATGCCACTGGAGTTGACCATCGACCTGGTGGACGGCCCCGACCGGGCGTCCGACGCGGCGGCCTTCGGGCTCGGCCGGGGCTGGTGGCTACTCGGCGTGCTGGTCCTCACCGGCCTCGTCGCCGGTCTGGTCTGGGGCTGGATCTCCCGCTGGCGTATCTCGGTCTGGAGGACCAACTGATGCGTACCGTACGCGTACTGACCGCAGCCCTGTTGACCGGCGCCGGCCTGCTCGGCCCGGCGGGCGCCGCCCTGGCCGACGCTCCCTCGCCGAAACCGAGCGGCTCCGCGGCCGGTTCCGCGGCCGGACCGACCGAGGCCGGCACCGCGTTCCGTACCGCCACGCCGGTCAAGCTCGGCCAGGACGCGACCGCCGACGCCTCCACGGGTGACTACCTCTACTGGTCGTTCCCGCTCGACGCGGGTCAGCGGAGCACGGTGCGGGCCAAGGTGGAGCTTCCGCCGTCCGCCTCCCGGCACGCCGCCTCGACCTGGCGGATCGACGTCTACGACGGGCTGCGCCGCCGCCAGCCGTGCATGTACGGGGTGCAGGCGGCGCCGGCCCCCAAGGAGAGCGCCACCCTGGAGCTTTCCTGCACGCTCCGCCCGGTCCGTACCGGCGCCGACACGTGGTCCGACGACCCGCTTCCGGGCACCTACTACCTGCGCCTGACGGTCGTGGACCTGCCGCAGGAGGACCTCGGCCAGCCCGTACGGGCGCAGGTCCGCGCGGAAGCGCGGGACCTGGGCGGCGCCTACGCGGTGGACGGCGCCGTGGCCGCCCCGCTGGTCCCGGGCATCACCGCGGCCCGCGAGAGCGGGCCCGCGGCCGCCGCCGGCACGGAACCGGAGGACGGCTGGGCCGGCGGTCGGTGGTCCGATCGCTGGATCTGGACCGCGGTCGGCGGACTCCTCGGCGGCCTCGCGGGGATCGCCGGATACCGACTCACCCGCGGATCGGGCCGCCCCGCGCCCCGCGCCTGAGGCGAAGGGGCCGCCGCGGCGCGGCGCCGCGACGGCCCCTTCCTCCCTCTCCCGGCCTCCTTCGCCCGCCGCCCTCGCCTCCGCGCACGCGGCGCCGCCCCGCGCGCGGTGTACTGGAGGTGTACCGGTAGCCGCCGCCTGCGAGGAGGGCCCGCTCATGACCACCGCAGAGACCGCCCGTGACGCCGTCCGCCGCATCCTGGGCGAGGAGGCGCACGCCGATGTGACCACCTTCCCGGCGGGGAACCTGGCCATCACGGTGACGAGCGGCGCGCACACCGCCACCATCGACGGCGACGACTCCTCCGGGTGGGGGTGGACGGTCGACCCGGGTACGGACGACGGGTTCACCGGCCACGAGCTGATCGCACCGACCCTCGACGAGGCACTGGGCGGGGTGCGCGAGACCATCGGCGGCTGAGCCGGCCGCGCGCGGCGGCATCCGGCCCGCGCGAGGTCCCACGGACGGTCGTCGGCTGACATGCGTGGGACTCCCTCCGGTCGTGGAGACCGATCATGCGCCGGCCGGGCGGACGGCGGACCTGCCACCGTGGCGGAACCGCGTGCGGGGCCGCGCCGCGGTGGACAGGTGCCTGGGGCCGGACGATGTGGTGCCCTGCGGGCCTCGCCCGGGGCGTCTCTCCTGATCATTTCCGGAAGCCGCCCCGCACCTTCATATCCAAGGGGTATGGACGATCGCACCGTAGGAACGTCTGTTAGTGTGCCCGCTCCTGGATGTTCATCCACCGATCCGTCTCCCCTCGAACGCTCCGCGCGCCGAGGGCGTTGCGAGGTGTCTTGTACGTGTACAGCACTCCGTTCTCCCCAGCCGAGGCCCGCTCCGCACGCGAACGCGTGGGCCTGACGACCGCCCAGGTGGCCCAGTCCATGGCGGCTTGCGGCACCCCCGTCCACCCCGAACTGGTCGCCGCCTGGGAGCTGGGCTCCTACGCGCCGACCGACCAGCAGCTCTTCGCGCTCGCCAACGCGCTGTGGTGCGACACCACGGCCTTGATGGGGGTCGCGCCGCGCACCCTCGCCGAGTTCCGCCTCGCCCGCCAACTCACCGTGGAGCGGCTGGCGTACCGCATAGGCATGGACCCGGAGGCGTACCGTGCGGCGGAAGCCGGCGGGCCGTGGCAGGGGGACACCTGGCAGACCCGAGCGCTGGTGGAAGCGCTGGGCCTGTCGCTGCGCGCCCTCACCGGCATCATGGGCCGGGTCGACGAACTGGCCGGGCTCCTGCGCACGGCCGTCGAGGGACGGTGGAAGGCGTACGTGGGACCGGTGGCGGAGATCGTCGTGGTCGACGCGACGAGCGTGGGCGACGCGCTGCGCACGATGAACGCCGAGTTCTCGGACTTCGCCGAGCGCTACATGGGGCACCTCGTGGCCCGCAACGACGACACCCGGCTCAAGGAGATCGCCGCCGAGCGCTCCGCCTACCTGCGCCGACTCGTGGACCACTTCTGGGACTTGATCGGCGAGGCGGGCGAGGCGTCACCGCTGCCCCTCGACCGCTGAGCCGCCACCCGGCGGACGCGGGCGCGGGCGCGGGACGGACCCGCGGGGTCCCTCCCGGCCCGGCGCCCTCGGTCGGACGGGCTCAGCCGGCGCCGCCCGCGGCGTAACGCGGTTCGACGACGCCGTCGTCCTCGATGTCGTCCCAGTCGATCTCCATCGTGGAGCGGCTGGTGAAGACGTTGAACAGCAGGTTCAGGGAGATCGCCGTCAACGCCCCCAAGGTGATGCCGCTGTCCAGCACGGCCCGGACGTCGTCCGGCATCCGGTCGAAGAACGGCGCCACCGTGGTCGGCAACAGCGCCGCGCCCAGACTGACCGCCAGGATCAGGGCGTTGCGCTCCTCGCGCAGGTCGACCTTCCCCAGGATCTGGATGCCGACGGCGGCCACCATGCCGAACATGGACAGCGCTGCCCCGCCGAGCACCGGGTTGGGGATCGATGCGACCAGGCTGCCCGCCTTGGGCAGCAACCCCAGCAGGACCATGAACACCCCGGCCGCGACGACCACGTACCGGCTCATCACCTTGGACATACGGACCAGGCCGATGTTCTCGGCGAAGGCCACGTACGGGAACGAGTTGAGGATTCCGCCGAGCACCGTCGCGGCGCCGTCGGCCCGCAGCGCCCGGGCCACCGTGTCGGTGTCGACCCGCTTTCGGGTGATCTCGCCGATGGCGTACACGTCCCCGGTGGTCTCCACCATGGTGATCAGCATGACGACGAGCATGGCGATCATCGGCAGCGGTTCGAACCGGGGCATGCCGTAGTGGAAGGGGGTGGTGATCCCGAACCAGTCGGTGTCGCCCACCGCCGAGAAGTCGGCGTCCCCGAACAGCCAGGCGACGGTGGTGCCGCCCACCAGGCCGAGCAGCACCGCGACGCTGCTGAGGAACGGCTTGCCGACGCGGGCCATGGCCAGGATGAACAGCAGGGTGCCCAGGGCGTAGGCGAGGTTCCTCGGCTCGCCGTAGGCGGGGGTGCCGATCAGCCGTGAGCCGCCGGCCGCGTCCTGGAGGGCCACCGGGATGAGGGTGATGCCGATGATCGTGAGGATCGTCCCGATGACGACGGGCGGGAAGTAGGGCACCAGCTTGCTGAAAACGGGGGCGAACAGGAAGGTCGCGATGCCCGCCGTGATCACCGCGCCGTACACGACGAGCAGGCCGGCCGTGCCGCCGCCCGCTCCGAGACCGATGGCGATCATGGGGGAGACGGCGGTGAAGGTGACGCCTTGGACCAGCGGCAGCCGGGCACCTATCTTCCAGACGCCGAGCGCCTGGATGATCGAGGCGATGCCACAGGTGAGCAGGTCCGCGTTGATGAGGTGGACGAGCTCGGCGCGCGAGAGCCCGAGGGCGCTGCCGAGGAGGACGGGGACGATGACGGCCGCCGCGTAGAAGGCGAGGACGTGCTGGAAGCCGTACAGGGCGAGTTGCGGGAACGGCAGCAACTCGTCGACGGGATGCGTCTGCTGCTGTCGGGAGGACTGTCGGGTGACTCGTGCCATCTCTGCCTTGCCTTCGCGAGGTAGGTGAATGAGAAGACCGCCGCCCTCCAGCCCCGGGGATGACGGGGCGAGGGCAGGTCGGCTCGTACCGAGCCGACGCCGGGCGGTGTTGCCGACACCACGTCGCTCTGCACTGGGATATGGGCCCTGGATTGGCAGGACGCCCTTCGATCGGCGCGCGAAGGCGCAGTTCTCCTTGGAATTTGAAGGAGGCTTCGACCGAGGGCGCTCACCATAGCCACATGTGGGCTTTCCTCGCGAGTAACCTGCGGCCGGCCGCGGGAGTCGCGCCGGCGCGCGGCGCCCCGGGCCGGCCTCCGCCCGCTCAGCCGCGCGGGTCCGTCGTGGCCTCGACGTGGTCGGCGACGGCGACGAGCAGCACCCGCGTGCCCTGTTCCAGCGCGCGCCAGCGGTGGCGGACGCCGCCCGTCAGGTAGAGGGTGTCGCCGCGGCCCAGGCGGTGGGTGCGGCCGTCCACCTCGACCTCCACCGTGCCGTCGGCGACGTACATGAGCTCGTCGTTGCGGTGCTCGAACGCCCGGTCCGCGTCATGGTCCCCGGTGAACTCCAGGGCGTGCATCTGGTGGTGGCCGCGCACCAGCGGACGCACCCGGGTGGCCGGGTCCAGGCCGGGATCGGCGTCCGCGCGCACGATGTCCACCCGGCGCGGATTCTCCGCGGCGGCCATCAGTTGGACCGCCGTCGTCTCCAGCGCGTCCGCGATGAGTTGGAGCGAGCGCATGCTCGGGCGGGCCCGGTCGTTCTCGACCTGACTGAGGAACGGGGAGGAGAGGCCGGTCGCGGCGGCCACTTCGGCCAGGGTCAGGTCGAGGCTCCTGCGCCGCCGGCGGATGCCCGCCCCGAGTCGTGGGGCGGAGGCTTCTTCTGTCACGTGGCTCCTCGGGTCCGGTCCGCTCTGTGGATCATCTTCTCGCAGTCCGCGCCGGCCTTCGTACGGCCGTCACAGTGCCGCAACACTTCGCCACTACCTTCTAACCCAGTTGGTGTCATCAAAGAAAGTTTCACAGGAGGACCGAATGTCCACAGTCGACCAGAACTTCCGCCGCCGCCGCGGCACCGGCCTCATCGCCTTCGATCCCGAGGCCTCCGAGGGCGGTTACACCCTCTTCGCGCCGCTCACCGGCACCGGCGAGGTGTATCTGATCGACCCGCTCGGCACGGTCGTCCACCAATGGAACCTCCCCTACCGCCCCGGACGGCACGCCCGCGTCCTGGCCAACGGGAACCTCGCCTACAGCGGCGTGCTCCCGGGCGAGCCGGCCCTCTTCCCGATGTGGCACAAGTACCGGGGCGGCGTGATGCTCGAAGCCGCCCCCGACGGCACGATCCTGCGCGAGTACCGCGACCCGCTCCAGCACCACGACGCCCACCATCTCGGCGACGGCCGACTCCTGTACACCGCGCTGGAACCGCTGCGCGGCGCCGACGCCGAGGCCGTGCGCGGCGGCGTCCCCGGCTCCGAGACGGACGCCACCGTATGGGCCGACACCATCCGGGAAGTCGACGCGGACGGGGCCGTGACCTGGACGTGGAGCGCCGCCGAACACCTCGACCGCGAGGAGTACGCCCTGCACCCCGCGTACTCGCGCGAGCACTGGCCCCTCATCAACAGCGTCGTACCGCTCGCCGACGGCAACATCCTGGCGAGCCTGCGCAGCGTGTCCGCGGTCGTCGTCATCAGCCGCGAGACCGGCGACGTCCTGTGGCGCACCGAGCCCGGCGTCGTCTCCCAACAACACGCGCCGACCGAACTGGCCGACGGGAACGTGCTCGTCTTCGACAACGGCGTCTTCCGCCCCCACGCGGACGTTCCGTACTCGCGCGTCATCGAGATCGAACGCTCCTCGGGCAAGGTCGTCTGGGAGTACCACGACCCGGCGCGAGAGGCGTTCTTCGCCCCGTTCATGGGCAGCGCGCAGCGCCTCCCCGGCGGCAACACGCTCGTCACCGACTCACCGTCCGGCAGGCTCTTCGAGGTGACCCCCGAGGGCTACCTCTGCTGGGAGTACGTCGTCCCGTACTTCGGCGGCTACCGCGAATCCGAGGTGCGCGGCCTGTTCCCCTCCGAGCCCAACGCCGTCTTCCGCGCCTACCGATACTCCGCGCACGAGCTGCCGTGGCTGGACGCGGCGGCCACGTCGTGAGCGCCCCGGGCACCCTTGATTCCCGGCCCGCGGAGCCCGTGCGGCCCGTGGACGAGCGGCTGCCGCTGCGCCGGCTGGCGCCCCTGTCCGCCCAGCACGTCCTGGCGATGATCGCCGCCCCCGTCTCCACCACCTTCCTGACGGGCCAGGCCCTCGGTCTCGACGCCGCCCGCACGGCGTCCCTGCTCAGCGCCACCCTGCTGCTGTGCGGGGCGGGCGCGCTGCTCCAGTCCCTCGGGCCGTGGCGGATCGGCGCCCGGCTGCCGTTCGTGATGCTGCCGGGCGGCGCGGCCACCGCGCTCTTCCTCCAGATCGCCAAGGACCACGGTCCGGCCAC
This sequence comes from Streptomyces sp. A1136, assembly GCF_004795055.1. Taxonomy (GTDB): domain Bacteria; phylum Actinomycetota; class Actinomycetes; order Streptomycetales; family Streptomycetaceae; genus Streptomyces. The sequence goes on along the minus strand of NZ_SSBJ01000028.1, from coordinate 63,541 downwards.
CGCCACCGGCTCCGTCCTGCTCGCGGCGGCCCTGCTGTTCGCCGTGCTCCCGTTCTACGCGAGGATCGTGCGGCTCTTCCCGCCGCTCGTCATGGGCACCACGGTGCTCCTGATCGGCATCGCGATGATCCGGGTCGCGGCCCAGCTGATCACCGGTGGGCGCGGCACCCCGGGCTACGCCGAGCCCTCGTCGGTGATCCTGGCGGCCGCCACCATCGGCTGCACCGTGGTGCTGCTCCTGGTGCTGCGCGGGGTCTGGCGCCAGACGGCGGTGCTGCTCGGCTTGGGCGCGGGCGCCCTGATCGCGCTGACCACGGGACTGGGGAGCTTCGCGCCGGCCGGCGGCGGGAGCCTCGGCGCTCCGGCGCTCCCGCGCCTCCTCCCGTACGGGACGCCCCACTTCGACGTGCTCGCCGCGCTGCCGCTGCTCGTGTTCGGCCTCACGACCCTCGCCGAGGTCACCGGACAGACCGTCCTGAACAGCCGGACGGTGGGCCGGGAGCCCGACCTCGGCCGTGACGTGCCGCGCGTCGCCAGGGCCGACGCGCTGGTCTCGGTCTTCGGCGCCCTGTTCGGCACCTCCCTGCTGGTCACCAGCGCGGAGAACATCGGCATCGGCCGGCTGACGGGCGTGCGCAGCCGGTTCGTCACGGCGGGAGCGGGCGTCCTGCTGGTCGTGGTGGGTCTGGTCGCGCCCCTGTCGCGGCTGTTGGCGGCGATCCCGGCGCCGGTCGTCGGCGGTTCGGCCCTGGTGATCTACGGGATCATCGCGGTCATGGGCGTCACCATGCTGGGGCGGGCGCTGCCGGCCGCGGCCGAGTCGGCCTCGGGCGAGGGCCCGTACGCGACCGTCGCCGCCTTGGCCCTGACCGCCGGCCTGCTGCCGGTGGTCGCGCCCGATCTCTACCAGGGATTCCCGGGCTGGGCCCGGACCGTCCTCGGCAGCGGGGTCGTGGCGGGCACGCTCGCCGCGGTGCTGCTCCACGCGCTCTTCCGCCGGTTCGACCCGACCCGGCCCTCCCGGGCCCCGGCCTCGTAGGCCCTGCCCGCGGGCGCGCCGACGGCTCGCGGGCGGGCTCGCGGGCTTGGGAGGCCTCCGACCGAGTGAAGGGGCGGAGCGGAGGCCTTCCACAGATACTGAGGAGCGTGAGGCGTACCCGAACGGCGTTGCTCAGCGTTGCCGGAATCGTCGCCGCGATCCTCCCCACCGGCATCCCCCGTCCGGCGGCCGCCGCGAGCGCGCCGCAGACCTGCGTCGGCTCGCCGCGGTCCACGGGCGATCAGGCGGCCCGGATCAGGGCCACCGTCCGGCAGGCCTCCGGGGACCTGCACCTGAACTCGGTGATCTTCAAGGCGGTCTCCGGCGACAAGGACATCGTCACCGGGGCCGTGGGAGAGTCCATGACGGGCGTTCCCGCCGACCCCGCCATGCACTTCCGCTCCGGCTCCGTCGCCATCGAGTACATGACGACCGTGCTGCTGCAACTCGTCGACGAGGGCAAAGTGCGCCTGGACGAACCGGTCTCGCGCTGGTTGCCCACCCTGCCGCACGCCTCCGAGATCACCTTGCGCATGCTCGGCAGCTCCACCTCCGGACTCCACGACTACGTCACCGACAAGAAGTTCCTCGCCGAACTCCAAGCGGCGCCCTTCCGACACTGGACCTTCTCCGACACGGTCGACATCGCCACGGCCCATCCGCTCTGGTACAAGCCGGGCACGAGTTGGAGCTACTCCCACGCCGACTTCCAGATCCTGGGCGTCGTACTGGAGAAGATCACCGGCACGCGCCTGGACCGGCTGCTGGGCGAACGGATCACGACCCCGCTCGGACTGCGGGGGACGCACAACTCCTTCACCCCCGACATCCCGGCCCCCGCGCTGCACGCCTTCACGTCCGAGCGCGGCGTCTACGAGGAGTCCAGCTACTGGAACCCGTCCTGGACGACCGCCGCCGGGGCGGTCCTCACCAGCGACATCTGTGACCTCGCCCGTACCGCCCGCGCCATCGGCAGCGGTGAACTGCTCTCCCCCCAGGGCTTCAAGACGCAGCTCGACCCCGGCACCGTCGGCCTGGGCGGCAAGAGCGACACCTGCCCCGCCGATGTCTGCCTGAAGAACACCGCCGCCCGACACTTCGGGTTCGGCGTCCTCGTCGTCGACGACTGGATCATCCAGAACCCGTCGTTCAGCGGCTACGCGGCCGTCCAGGCCTACCTTCCGGCGCAGCGGCTGTCCATCGCCGTCAGCACGACGCAAGGCCCCGGGGCCACCGACGGCAATCCGGCCCAGACGATCGCCTCGCGTCTTGCGCGCGTCCTCGCCCCGGACCACCCCCTGACCACGCGTTGACCGGCCGTCGCCGCCGGGCGAGGGGCCGGGTTCGCGGCGGCGGGGCCGCCGCGGGCCGCGGGCCCCGTTCGGTCCCGCCGCCCAGGAGGGCGGTACGTGTCGTCGGCGTCAGGGCGGGGCGGTGGAGCGCAGCGCCTGACCGGCCGACCACAGGACCGAGACCAGCGGCACCGCGACCACCGCCCCCACCACCCCGGCGGCGATGGCCCCCGCGACCACCGACAGCGCCACGATCACGGGGTGCAGACGCACGGCCCAGCTCATGACCAGGGGGTGCAGCAGATGCCCCTCGATCTGGCCGATCACCACGATCAGCGCGATCACCACCCCGGCGATCAGCGGCCCCCGGGTGGCCAACGCGATGATGGCGGCGATCGCGAGGGCGACGGGCGAGCCGATGAGCGGGATGAACGCGGCGACGAACTCCAGCAGGGCGAGCGGCACCGCGAGCGGCACGCGCAGGACGAGCAGGGCGACGCCCACGAGGATGGCGTTGGTGCCGGCGACCAGCACGATGCCGTGGGTGTAGCCGGTGAAGGTGCGCCAGGACGCACGGCCGACGACGGCGACCCGGTGGCGCGCGCCGGCCGGGAGCTGGTCGCAGAACCACCGCCACTGCCGGTCGCCGGAGTGGATGAAGAAGACCGAGCAGAACAGGGCGAGCGCGGCGATCGTGAGGACCTCCACGAGCCGGCCCGCCCCGCTGACGGCGGTGCTGAGGATGTCCGACCGGTGGGTGGAGAGGTACTCGCCGATCTTGGCCTGCGCATCGCCCAGCGCGTGCGCGTTCAGCCGCAGGGGCGGGCGCTCCAGCCACGGCTGGATACGGCCGAGGCCGTCCTTGAACTCGGTCACCAGCGTGTCCCATTCGCCGGCCACGGTCTCCCCGACGAACGCCAGCACGCCCAGGACCAGGACGATGGTGCCGATCAGGGCGCCGGCGACGGCGAGCGGTCGCGGAATACGCCGGGCCAGCAGATCGGCGAGCGGTCGGAGCATCGCCGTCACGACCAGTCCCAGGAAGACGGCCACGGCAACCTCGTGGAACCGTCCCAGGACGGCGAAGACGCCGTAGGCGAAGCCCGCCAGGATCAGGATGCGCCAGGCGTACCCCGCCACCGTGACCAGCGTCGGTGCCACCGCCGCCGGACCGGCGACCGGACGGCCGCCGCGGGCCCGACGGGAGGCGTTGCGGATGCGGGCGCGCGTGTCGTCCGTGTCCCGGCGCTTCGGTCGCGCCGCGGATCGCCCGGCCATTACGCGCCGTCGTCCGTGCCCTCGTCGGCCGCCGCGGCGGCCACGGCCGCGTTTCGACGGGTGACGACGACGGTCGCCGCGGCCGCGCTGACCGCGAAGGCCAGCAGCAGGACGGCCGGCCGGTCCAACCGGTGACGCGTGAAGTGGTCGAGGGAGAACTCTCCCGGCCCGGCGAGACCGAGCCCGGCCGCGACGAAGCCGAGGAAGGCCGGGTACTCGAAACCGCCGCCCTGGGCGAAGAACCCGGCGGGGGCGTGGACGGAGACGGCCCCCGCCATCGCCCCGGCCGCCGCCGCGCCCGCCGCGGGTGTGGCCAGCCCCAGCACGAGCAGCGCACCGCCGCCGGCCTCACCGAGCCCGGCGGCGATGGCGCTGGGGCGCGCCGGGGCGAACCCCATGTGCTCCATCGCCTTGGTGGTGCCTTCGAGGCCACCCCCGCCGAACCACCCGAAGAGCTTCTGGGCGCCGTGGGCGATGAGCACGCCGCCCGTACCGAGGCGCAAGGCCAGCAGTCCGAGGTCCTTGCGATGGCTGAACGGCATGGGCCGGACCTTTCCCTAGGCATGAGACCGGAAGAAGACCTGATCGCAAGCCTCACCCGGTCCCACCGCCCGCGCGCGCCACCGCAGCCGAATGGCTCAGCCGTTCAGCCGTCCGGCCGTTCAGCCGTCCGGTGTCTCAGTTGTTCTGGGCCGCGTCCGCGTCCGCCTGGGCGGCCGCGTCGTCGGCGGCGTCCAGCGTGTCCTGCATCTGCTTGGCCTTGGCGTCGTCGGACACCGACGCGGGCGCCTTGGGCTGGGCGGTCGCGCCCGGCCCACAGCCGGTGAGCAGCAAGGCCGCCCCGGCGGCCAGCGCGACGAGGCCGGCGGCGGCGCGCCCGGTCACTTGGACTTCTGCGCGGCGCACCAGGTGCTGACCGCCTTGAGGTCCGCCTGCCGCTTCTGCAGGGTGGGCAGCAGGTTCTTGCGGGCGGTCAGCCGGTCGTTGAGGTAGGTGTAGATCTCGGTGTGACCCTCGGACTTGGCGTTCGCGACGCGCTGCTCCAGCCGGGCGATCGACCCGGAGACGGTGGCGTCACCGTTCAGCCGGGTCACCGCGGCGTTCACGCGGGCCTCGGTCTTGGGCAGACGCTTGCAGACGGCCTTGGAGCCGTCGCCCTTCGGCGCGGACTTCGGCGACGACGACGGCTTCGCGCCGGCGTCGGCCTGCGCGGGAGCGGCGGCGAACAGGGCGCCGGTCAGCGCGACGGCGCCGATCGCGGCGGCGGTCCTACGGCTCTTGAGCATGGTGGTATCCCCTTCGTGCGGACTGGTCCGACTGGCGTGAACGGGCCGGACGTGCAGGACGCTAGGGGGAGTTCTTGTGGTTTTCTTGTGGGCCCGCGAAGGACCGCCGGACGGCCCTCACGCGCCGCGCGAGATCCAGTTCCGGCCGGACGGGAGCGGCCCGACGGGGGCGTCCGGGGCCGACAACGGCAAGCGCACCTCGAAGCGCGCGCCCCCGGTGCCGGGCGCCGCCGCGACGGTCACCGTGCCCCCGTGCAGCGCCGCCTGCTGGGCGACCAGCGTCAGCCCCAGCCCCGAGCCGGGGCTCCCCGGGCGGTGGTGGAAGCGCCGGAAGACCGCCTCGCGCTCCCCGGGCGGGACGCCGGGCCCCGCGTCGTCCACCGTCAGGACCGCGTGACCGCCCTCCGCGCGCAACCGCACCGCGACCTCGGGCGGCTCGTCCGGCAGGTGCCCGTGGGTCACCGCGTTGCCCAGGAGGTTGTCGAGCAGGATGCGCAGCCCGGCCTCCCAACCCCGTACCCGCAACTCGGCGGGCACATCGGCGCGCAGCCGCGCCTCGGGTCGGCGCCGGGCGGCTTCGCCCACCGCCACGTCCACCAGCTCCGCCAAGTCGAGCGGAGCGAACGCGGACGCCTCCACCAGGTCGCCCCGGGCCAGCATCCGCAGCGCCGTCAACAGCTCCAGCAGCCTGGCGTGGTCGGCCTGGAGGTCCCGCACCACCTCGGCCCGCTCGGCGGGAGAGAGGTCGGGATGGGCCGCCAGGACGTCCAGGTCCGTCCGCATGCTCATCAGCGGTGTGCGCAGCTCGTGCGAGGCGGCGGAGGAGAAGGAGCGGGCGGTCTCCAGCGCCTGCGCCGTCCGGGCCGCCTGCTCGTCGTAGCGGGCCAGCAACTGCCCGATGGCGAAGGAAAGTTCGTCCACCTCGGTGATGTTCACCGGCGCCGTGGCGAAAGCCGCGGCGCCCGCCCGCGGGTCGAGTGTGGCGGCCCGGCGGCTCAACCGCCGTACGGATGCGGTGGCGCGCCCGGCCAGGCCGTACGCGATCAGCCCCGACACCGGGGCCGACAGCAGCGCGACGAGCAGGACCCGGCCGCGCACGGCGACGAGCTGCGGGTCCGCGGCCGAGGCCGGGGCGACCAGCCAGAGCGTGCCCGGCGCCGCGCCGGTCACCGGGACGGCGAGCACCCGCCAGGCACGGCCCTTGGCGCGGACCGTGACGGGTCCCTCCGGCGTCCGGGCGGGCAGCCGCGCCGGATCGGAGAGCTGCGGGCCGCCCTCCAGGAGGACGGCCCCGTCCGCGGCCAGCACCCTGACCCCGGCGTCGAGGGCGTCGCCGAGGACCTTGCGGTGTTGGTTCTGCTCCACCTTCGGCCGGCCCTTCAGCTCGGCCGCCAGCAGCGTCCTGACATCGGGGAGGACGGCCGAGGCCCGGTCCCGCAGCCGGGCGTCCTGCTGTTGGTGCAGGTCACGGGTGACCAGCCCGAGCACGAGCAGCCCCGCCGCGAGCACCAGCAGGGGCACCACCACGGTCACCGAGAGCGCGATGCGGGTGGCGAGCTTCACGGCCGGCCGCCGTCGTCCGGCGCGCGCAGGACGAAGCCGACCCCGCGCACCGTGTGGATCATCCGCGGCCGGCCGCCCTCCTCCAGCTTGCGCCGGAGGTAGCTGACGAAGGTGTCGACGGCGTCGGTGCGCACCTCGAAGTCGTAGCCCCACACGCGGTCCAGCAGCGTGTCGCGGGTGAGGACGATCCCGGTGTTGCGCACGAACTGCACCAGCAGCTCGAACTCCCGCCGTGTCAGGCACACTTCGGCATCCCCGTGGCGCACCTGCCGGGTCGCCTCGTCCACGACCAGGGGGCCGGCCCGCAGCACGTCCGAGGGGGCGTGGGCCGGCCGGCGCCGCAGCAGGGCGTGCAGCCGCAGCACCAGTTCCTCCAGCGCGAACGGTTTCACCAGGTAGTCGTCGGCGCCGGCCTGCAACCCGGCGACCCGGTCCGCCAGCTCGTCGAGCGCCGACAACATGAGGACGGGCGTCTCGTCACCCCGCTCCCGAAGGTCACGGCAGACCTCCGTGCCGGTCGAGCCGGGCATGGACACGTCCAAGACCAGGACGTCCGGGTGCCTGTCGGCGAGCAGCCGCAGCGCGCCCGGACCGTCCTCGGCGAGAAGCACCGTGAAGCCGCTCAGCCGCAGCCCGCGCTCCAGCGAGCGACGGATGGCGGCGTCGTCGTCCGCCACCAGCACCAGCCCATGGGACGTCCCACCGGTCACCCCGCCCACCTCCTGTCGGGCCGACCCTCTCATGCCGCCGGCCGGACCCGGAAGCCGGGCCGGCGGCCCACCCCCTGGAAGTTCCGCACCCCGGCCCCCGACCGCGGCGCACCGGGGGTCAGGGCCGGATCAGCAGCTTGCCGCGGGCGTGACCCGACTCGCTCAGCTCCTGCGCCTTCGCGGCGTCAGCCAGGGCGAACACCTCCCCGAGCCGGACTCGAAGGCGGCCCTCGGCGGCCAGACGGGCGTGCTCGGCCAGACCGGCGCGGATCGCGGCCGGGTCCGTACCGCCGCCGGTGAAGACGATCCCGTGCGCGGCGGCCTGCGGGTCGGCGATGGTGACGACGCGTTCCGCGGAGCCGCCCGCCAGCTCGATGGACAGGGGCAGCACGCCCTGGCCGGCCGCGTCGAACACCGCGTCCACGCCGTGCGGCGAGGCCGCCCGTACCCGCTCGGCGAGAGCGTCCCCGTACTCGACCGCGACGGCCCCCAGGGACCGCAGGTGGTCGTGGTTGGGCAGGGACGCCGTGCCGATGACCGTGACGCCCGCGGCCACCGCGAGCTGGACCGCCACCGAGCCGACCGCTCCGGCGGCCCCGTGCACCAGCAGCGTCTCGCCCGCCTTCACCCGCAGCAGGTCCAGGACCCGCTGCGCGGTCTCGCCGGCCACCGGCAGCGCCGCCGCCTGCTCGAAGGACAGTCCGGCCGGCTTGTGGACGATGTCACCGGCGATGGCGTACTCGGCGTACGCGCCCGTCCGCGTCCAACCCAGGACCTCGTCCCCGACGGCGACATGGGTGGCGCCCTCGCCGACCGCGTCCACGACACCGGCGAACTCCAGCCCCGGGATCATCGGGAACACGCTCGGGTAGAACTCCTCGACCCAGCCGTAACGCCGCTTGTGGTCCAGCGGGTTGACCCCGGCCACCACCACCTTCACGCGGACTTCCCCGGCGCCCGGTTCCGGCTTGTCGGTCTCCTCCTGGCGCAGCACTTCCGGGCCGCCGAACTCGTCGTAGACGATCGCTTCCATGTCAGTCTCCCCGCTGTGACGGCTTGTCGTTCCGTGGCTCAAGCCTCTGGCCGGAGGGACGGGAAACCGGCCCGTCTTCAGGCCAGTCCCACCTGTCCGAAAGGCCAGTGGGGATCGGGTCGCGGCCGGCTAGGCTGAGCTCATGGAGCTGATCGTGACCCCCGGGTCCCGCACCGCCGAGTCCACCCCCACCCGCACGGCCCCCGTGCTCGCGGCGGGGGAGGCGACGCTCGCCGCGCTGGCCGCGGGGTACGACGTCATCAGGCAGCCGTTGGGGGAGATCCTGCCCCGGCTCTCGGCGGTCCTGCGCGACCTCGTGCCGCACCGGGCCGCCGCCGAACTGTCCACGCACTGCGCCCACTCGCCGTTCAAGTCCTTCGGCGACGAGGCGTACGCGACCCGGATCAGCACCGCGGACATGGAGCCGCTGTTCCTGTCGGGCGTCGCGGGACGACCCTGGCAGGGCAGGGCGACGATCGCCGGGGCCGATCGTCCGGTCGTCGCCGTCACGACCGACGCGACACAGCGCGGCGCGCTGCTGGTCCTCGTACGGGACGAGGGCGCGGCCCCCGCCGACGAGGCCGCGCTCGCCGTGGTCCAAGCGCTGTGGACCCTGGTGACCAGCCACTTCGAACGACTGTCCGCGGAGGCCGCCCCCGGCGCGCTGGCCCGTTCCCGGGCCGCGGCGGACACCCGCGCCCGGGTCATCGCGGAACTGGGCGCCCGCCACGGCGCCACCCTGACCGCCCTCCTCGGAGTCCTGCGCAGCCGCAACCTCCATGACGCGGCCGCGCGTTCGACCGCCACCGAACTGGCCGTATCGGGACTGGCCGAGCTGCGCGCCGAGGCCGAACGGGACCAGGCCATGGCGGAGGAACGAGCCGACGAGGCGTTCGCCCGGCTCGCGGACTCGCTGCGCCCGCTGCTGCGACACAGCCCGGTACGACTGGAGCTGGGCGCGCCGGACTCCACCCGCAGCGTGCCCGCCGACGTGGCACACACGGCACGGGCCATCGCCCGCGAGCTGCTGCTCGCCGTACTCGAACAGGACCCGGTCACCCGCGTCCACATCGGCTGGCAGGTCGTCGGACAGGAACTGCGGGTGACCGTACGGGACGACGGACCGGGCGGGTTGAGCCACTGCGGCCTCGGCCCCACCCGCATCGCGGACCGGCTGGAGGTCCTCGGCGGACGCCTCGACATCGACCCCGTCCCCGGCTGGGGCACCACCGTGTCCGCGCTGATCCCGCTGACCACCCCGGACGCCCCCTCGCACGGCGCGCTCGACCCGCTGGGCACGCTGGGCGCGAGGGAACTCGAAGTCCTGACGCGGCTGGCGCGGGGACACCGCAACCGGGCCATCGCCCAGGAGCTCCACATCAGCGAGTCGACGGTCAAGTTCCACGTCGCGAAGATCCTCACGAAGCTCGGCGTCGCCTCCCGGGGCGAGGCGGCGGCCCTCTTCCACGCGGTCGCGTAGGCAGCCGGCCGGGCGGCCGAGCCCGGACCGCCGCCACGGCGCCGCCCGACCCGGCGGCCCCGACCCCGCGGCCCGGGCCCCCACCGCCCTGGGCACGCGGGGCGCCGGCCGTGCGATGGCCGGTCCGGGGCGGCCGGGCCACCATGGAGGTGCACCCTTCGTGGCGGACCACACCCCCGGGAGAACGCCATGGCGCACCACGACGCGGCCCCCGCGGACGTCCTGGTGGCGGGAGCCGGGCCGGTCGGCCTGTCGGCCGCCGCCGAACTCCGTCGCCGAGGGACTTCGTGCCGCGTCGTCGACCGGCTCCCGGCCAGGCTCCCCTACGCGAAGGCCGTCGGCATCCAGCCCCGCACCCTGGAGCTCTGGGACCGGATGGGCCTCGTCCAGGCCGTCCTCGACGTCGCCGTACCGATGCGCGGGCAGCTCGTCTACGAGAACGGCGTCGCCAAGGCCCGCATCGAGTTGGCGCTGCCCCCCGAGGTGCCGTACGGCTTCGCCGCCCTGCCGCAGTACGAGACCGAGCGCATCCTGGAGGAGTACCTGAACCGGTTCGGGACCGCGATCGAACGCGAGACCGAACTGGTCTCCTTCACCCAGGACGCCACGGGCGTGACCAGCCTGCTGCGCACGCCCCGGGGCGAGGAGGAGATCCGCACGCGCTTCCTCGTCGGCTGCGACGGCGCGCACAGCGTCGTGCGCAAGGGCCTCGGGCTGACCTTCGAGGGGGGCGCCCTGCCCGACGAGTACATGTTGGCCGACGTGGAGGTCGACTGGGACATGCCCTACGGGTACGGGGTGCGCAGCGAGCACCGGAGCCCCGACGGCGCCGTGGACGACATCCTGGTGTGCATCCCGCTGCCGGGCGAACACCGCTACCGCGTGTCCATGCTGGTGCCGCCGGAGCTGTCCACCTCGGGGCACCCCGGCGGCGGCGAGGTGGCGCACGGCCTGGAGGGCGGCCGGGCGCCCGGGCTGACGCACGTGCAGGACGTGCTGGACCGGCTGTCGCCGCGGCCCACCACCGCGTCCGCGCTGCGCTGGTCCTCCGTGTTCCGGATCAGCCACCGCTTGGTGAACCGGTACGGCCGGGACCGGGTCTTCGTCGCCGGGGACGCCGCGCACATCCATCCGCCGACCGGCGCGCAGGGCATGAACACCGGTATCCAGGACGCCTGGAACCTGGCCTGGAAGCTCGCCCTGGCCGTCGAGGGCGCCGCCGACCCGGAGCTGCCCGCGAGCTACGACGCGGAGCGCCGACCGGTCGGCGAGGAGGTCGTCGGGCGCACCGTCCGCCACGCCGCCGAGGGCGTCCACGCCGACCGCGGTGACCCGATGACCGTGATGCGGCGCGAGGCGCAACTGCTCGTGGGCTACCCGGACAGCCCCCTGGTGCAGCCGGCGGGGCCCGACGCCGGCACCGGCCCGCGGCCGGGGGACCGCGCGCCCGACTGCGGTGGCCTCCTCTCCGCCATCGCGACGTATCCGCTGCGCCTGTTCGACGTGCTGCGCGGCCGGGAACACACCCTGGTGCTCTACGGCCCGGGACCGGACGTGCCCGATCTCGCGCATGTCACCGCGGTCGTGCACGAGTTGGCGCCGGACCGGGTGAACATCTGCGCGGTGCTCGCCCGCACCGACGCGGGCAGGGCGGCCCCCTTCCCCGTCTACCGCGACTCGGAAGGCGAATTCGCCCGGTCGTACGGGGTGGGGGAGGCGCCCGCCGCCTTCGTCGTGCGGCCCGACGGCTACCTGGGGGCCCGTCTGTGTCCTCCGTCCGGACCCGGTCTGGGCTCGTACCTCTCCCGCGTCTTCGCCCCGTAGGCCGGCCGGACCTGGTCCGGTCCGGCCGCACCCGGCCCGGAAGGAGGCCCACGTGCGACGACGTCCCCGCTCCGCCGTCCTGGCGGCGGTCACCGTCGCGCTGACCCTCTGCGCGGGGCCGGCCGCCACCGCCCGGCCGCCAGCCCCCGTGCCTTCCGCCGACGGGGGCGACACCGTTCGACACGTCGACGTCGGCGGCGGGCACACCGTGTACCTGCGCTGCCGGGGCACGGGTACGCCCACCGTCGTCCTGGTGTCGGGCCTGCATGAATCGTCCGACAGCTGGACCCTGACCGACACCGCTCCGCCCGTGCCCGGGGCGCCGGCCGTCTTCCCCGGCGTGGCGGCGTTCACCAGGGTGTGCCTGTACGACAGGCCCGGCACCCTCCGCTACACCGATCCGCCGACGCTCACCACCCGCAGCAGCCCGGTGACCGGCGTCCGCGAACTCCCGGACGCGGTCCGCGACCTCGACCGCGTCCTGACGGTGGGGAAGGTCCCCGGACCGTACGTCCTGGTGGGCCACTCCTACGGAGGCCTGATCACCCTGCTGTACGCGAAGCGGCACCCGGACCGGGCCCGCGGCCTCGTCCTCGTCGACGCCCTCGCCCCGGCCCTGAGACGGGAACTGGGCGCCTCCTGGTCCGAGTACGTGAGCGCACTGCGCCGGCCGGGCACCCCCTATGACGGCGATCCGGCGTTCGAACAGGTCGACCTCGACGGGGCGGTGACGGCCGTCGAGCGGGCCGGCCCGCTGCCGCGCGTCCCGCTCGCGGTCCTCAGCAAGACGCGGCCGTTCGCCGCGCCCGCCACGATGTCGAAGGAGCTCCTGGCCCGGCTGGAGGCGGCCTGGCCCAAGGCACAGCGGTCACTGGTCGAACTGGCGCCACAGACCCCGCACCTGCTCGCCACCGGCAGCGACCACTACGTCCAGCTCCACGACCCGGACCTCACGATCGCCACGGTCCGCCTCGTGGTGGAACGCACCCCCGCCCGCTGACGGGACCGGCTTCGTCCCTCGGCGGGACCGGCCTCGCCCGTCAGTAGTACCGGCGCATGATCTCCGTCGCCCAGGCCGGTTGGCGGGTGGCGCCCCGGGGGCCGAACTCGTCCATGTAGGGCTTGACGTCGAGCACGGGCGTGCCGTCCACCGCGTCGAGACCCCGCACGTGGATGTCGAGCCCCTCGACGCTCAGCAGCCGGCAGCGGGACACCCCGAGCCGGTTGGGGCGGTTCTTGCCGCGCTGGGCGAAGATGCCGACCAGCGGCCAGTCGGTGTTGCCGCGCGGGTGCCGGGCCCCGGCCTCGACCTTGTCGGGCGCGACCCGGTCGAAGTGGTAGACGACCTCCAGGTGCGAGAAGGAGTCGAGCCCGGCGAGTGCCTCCGGTCCGAACCGTCCGTCCAGCCGGATCACCGCCGACACGTCCTCCCAGGCGTCGTCGTGGACCTCGGTCCGGCCGCCGACGACCCGGCCGACCGGGTCGCAGACCACCTCGGCCGGAGCGCTGTTCTCAGCCACGTGACACGCCTTCCTGGAGACGGGAACGATCACGGGACACCCTACGTCCGAACGGGCGGTCGGCAGGCGGATGTTCGTGCGGCCCCGACGGCCGCCGCCCCGTCCGGCCCCGGACCCTCACCCGGCGCGGCCCCGCGCCAGCTCCCGGTTGAACTGGGCCCCCGCCAGCAGCGCCAGATTGGCGAACCACAGCCAGACCACGAAGACGATGACCCCCGCCAGGGAGCCGTAGAGCCGGCCGTAGGTGTTCAACTGCGTGTAGAGGGTGAAGACCAATGACGCGCCGAGCCACAGGACCGCCGCCAGCACACCGCCCGGCAGTCCGCGCCGGGTGCCGCGGGTTCCCGTCGGTCCGGTACGGAAGAGGATCAGGATCAGCAGCGTGACCACACCGAGGAGGACCGGCCAACGCAGGACGGTCAGGCTCCCCACGTCGACTCCGGCGGCCGTGGCGAGCCGGTGGGCGAGCGGACCGGAGGCGACCAGACCCACGGCGCCGACGACGAGGAGCAGCAGGAGCAGGGACGCGGTGATGACCAGCGTGTGCGCCGCGCGCAGCGGTGGTCGGGTGTCGGGGACGCGGTGCATCGTGTGCAGGGCGCGACGGAACACGGCGAGATAACTACAGGCGGACCACAGCGCGCTCACCACGCCGCCGAAGGCCAGGGTCCATACGGAGGTGTGCGCCGCCGAGAGGCCGTTCAGCGCGTCCTGGAGCACCTGGGCGGACTGCGGAGGGGCGTAGGAGGTGAGATCCGAGACGAGGCGCTGCCGCGTCGCGTCCCCGAGCAGCCCCACCAGGGAGACGGCGACCACGAGCGCGGGCAGCAGCGCGAGCAGGCCGTAGTAGGTGAGGGCCGCCGCGGAGTCGGCGACGTTGTCGTGCCAGAGCCGTACGGCCGTACCGCGCAGCGCGCCGCGGGAACGCGCCGCGATCGCCGCGGCGGGGGTCGGCCGACGGCGCCCTTCGGTGTGCGGAGTCGATGTCACAGCGTGCTGGTGCCCCTCAGGCCCGGGTGCATGCGCCCCGGAGCGCCGTGCCCCCACGCCGCGCGCGAGGGCCGGGACGGGCCCGGCCCACGCGCCGTCCCGTTCACGACAGGCTCGACCACATCGGCGTGCGGGGCTTGGTGAAGTACTCCGCGTCCTTGGGTCGGGCCGGGTCGTGCCCGGCGGGGCGGGGGGCCGGTTCCAGGTGGGGTATGTACTTCGAGCAGTGGATGTACGCCTCTTCGACCGTGAGGTGGACCCACAGGTGGGGGCTGCGTCCGGGCGCGACGTCGGTGGGCAGGCCGGGGTGGACGCGACGCAGTTCCGCGTCGTCGCAGAGCCGGGCGACGCCGTTGACGTGGAGTCCCACGTGGTGGTGGGTGAAGTCCACGAAGAGCATGCCCAGGTGGGGGTTCTCGCTCATGTTGCCCGCGCTGGCGAGCACGCCGTTGCCGCGGAACTCGGGATAGGCGAGCGTGCGCTCGTCGATGACGTGGACGAATCCGGGCGGCCCGGCACGGAAACTGGCGTCGCATTCCCCGTGGGAGTCGGCGGTGGCCAGGAAGACCATGATCTGGCGGCCGATGAACTCCCGCATCTCGGACGTGAGGTGGGGACGCACCTGCTGGTCGTAGAAGCGGGCGGCGCGCTCGGCCGTACCCAGTTGCTGCTGGAGCCGGTGCTCACCGGCCGAACCGAAAGACGGTGGAGGGAAGATCACGGGACTTCTCCTGGGGAGGGGAACGGGGGAAGCGGTTCAGCGAGCGGACAGGACGGGCGTCTCGAAGGGGTCGTGATGGATGCGGTCGGGCAAGGTACCGTGGCGGGTCAGCATCTCGCCGGCGGATGCCACCATCGGTGCCGGTCCGCTGATGAACACGTCGTGCTGGTACCACGGCCCGTACTCGGCCAGCACCTGCGGCAGCGACCCCCGGATGCCGGGGATGTGCTCGTGGGAGACCGCGCCCCGGAGGGTCAGCCAGTGGTGCTTCTGGGCCAGCCGCAGCATGGCGTCCACCCCGTACAGCTCGGCCCCGGTACGGGCGCCGAGGAACAGGTCCACCTGATGGCGTCCCCCGCGCCGGGCCACCTCCTCGATGAGGGCGCGGATCGGGGCGAGGCCCGTACCGCCGGCGACGCAGAGCAGGTCGGTGTGGACCGCCGCGTCCAGCACCATGTCGCCCATCGGGGGGCCCAGTCGCAGTACGTCGCCGACCGCGGCCCGGTGCACCAGCGCGTTGCTGACCGCGCCGCCGGGCACCGCGCGGACGTGGAAGGTGAGCGTGCCGTCCACGCGGGGCGCGTTGGCGGGGGAGTAGTAGCGCCACAGCTTCGGCCACCACGGCGTCTCCATGCTCACGTACTGGCCGGCCTGGTAGTCGTAGGGCATGTGGGGGCGCACGGTGATCTCGGCGATGCCGTGTCCGCGCGCGACGCGGTGTACCACCGTGGCGGGCCAGACGGCGGGGCGCAGGGCCTCGTCCTCCTCGGCGGCGCCGATCATGACCTGGGAGACCACGCCGTACGCCTTGGTCCACGCGTCGGCGATGTCCTGTGTCCAGGCCGGCCCCGCGTAACGGGCCAGGGAGGCCAGGAGGCACTCGCCCACCGCCGGGAAGTGCGCGGCGAGGGTGCCGAACTTGCGGTGGTCGCGGCCGAGGTGGCCACAGAAGCGGACCAGGTTCTCGGGGTCGTCGACCACGTCCACGATGTGCAGGAGCGCGCGCAGGAGGCGACCGCGCTGGGCGTCCATCCCGGGCGGGAACATGGGCCGCACCTCGGGGTACCGGGCGAAGAGGATCGCGTAGAAGTAGACCGTCATCTCTTCGGCCACGGGCGCGACCACCGACGCCGACGTCTTGATCAGGTGTATCTCGTGATCGGACAGGGGCGCTTGTGGGGGCGGCGACGCCGCCTCACCGGGTACGGGGGAGTACGGGCCTTCTTGCGCGGGCTGTCCGTCTGGTGCACTGCCGGGGCGGCCGATCCGGAACTTCAACGGACCAGCGCTCCTCCGCCCGCCCTGCCGGCCGGCCCGGGCCGGGTGTAACGGTGGACGCCCTCCCTGGAGTCGGCGGGCTCCGGGGACGCGCCGGGGCCGGAACCTTCACCGCATCTCCATATCGGGTGCGGGTAGGGGGTGTAGTGGCGGGAGTGCATGGATCCTCATCGGGTAGGCGTGCCTGGTCAACGAAGCGGACGTAGTAGTTCCGACCGCACATGATCCTCGTTCGGGTCGTCGACCAGGGGAAGGGGTGCATCCGCTAGAACTCACCCCGTGTTCTTGTCGCATTGCCCCGGCTGGTCCTGAGGTATGCGCGGTGAACCCGACGAATGATTTCGGCCATCCGTCGAGCCGGCCGGCGGTTCGGGCCGCTCGGCCACGATCTCCGGCTCCAAACCCTGCGCGGGCGTGGTCCGGTCGCGCCCGACATCCGTCCGCCAGGCCTCGAAGGCCAAGGTGGTCGCCGTGACCACGGCCAGACCGAGCAGCCAGCCCCCCACCACGTCGCTGACCCAGTGCACCCCCAGGGCCACGCGCGTGTAGCCCACGCCGATGACCGAGACCACCGCGAGGGCCCACGGGAGCGGACGCCAGGCACGCGGCACCAGTGGCAGCAGGGCCATCAGCAGTACGGCGCAGGATGTGGTGGCCGTCATGGCGTGACCGGAGGGGAAGGAGAACCCGGGCGCCTGTGAGACGGGGTCCGGCAGGTGGGGTCGGGTCCGCTCGACCACGTTCTTCACCAGCAGCCCCAGCAGACCGCCGGCGGTCGCGGTGACCGTCGCCCAGATCGCCAGCCGTACCGCCCCGCGCACCAGGAGCCACACCACGAGCGCCGCGACCAGCAGACGCATGGTCACCGGGTCCCAGACCACGTGCGTGAGGAAGTCGAGCACCCGCACCCAGGCGGGGTGCCCCAGCGCCGTACGGTGCAGCCGCTCGGCCGTGCCCTGGTCCAGCCGGTGCAACGGCGCCCACCGGGACTCCACCAGCACCAGGGCGACCGCGAAGGGCACGGACGCCAGCGCGGTGGCGGCCACCGTCGTGACCAGCCGCACACCGAACCGCGCGTCGGGGCCGAAGCGGTCGGACATGAGGCGGCCCACGGCCCGCCGTGGTCGGGTGGAGCTTCGTGACATGGTCTTCGTGCTTCCTCTCGGTGGTTCTTCGGGTCTGCCGTCGTGCCCGACGAAGGGCACGGTGTCAGACGCCGGGGTCCTCGGTGACCGGTTCGGCCACCCCGGCCCTCACGGCCTCCAGCTGGGCGGCGAACGCCAGGCCCAGGAAGAGGGCCATCGAGGTGAGGTAGGACCACAACAGCAGCGAGACGAACGCGCTGAGTGGCCCGTACACGGTGGCGAAGGAGCCGCCCGCCCCGACGTACAGGCTCAACCCCCACGTCGCGACCAGCCAGAGCACCAGGTACACGGCGGCGCCGAAGGCCAGCCAGGTGTAGCCGGGCTGGGTGCGGCGGGGGGAGAGGCGGAAGATGGCGCTGGTGGCGAGGATCGCCAACAGGATGCCGATCGGCCGGCGCAGCAGGTCCCACACGTGCACCGTGCCGGGGCCGAGGTGGTAGACCTCCGCCACGGCCCGGCTCAGCTCCGCCCCGAGCACGGTGACCGCGAAGCTGAGCCCCAGGGGCAGCCCGGCCAGCACGGACATCACCAGCCCGCGGGTGTACTTGGCCAGGAACGGCCGGTCGCGTTCCGTCCCGTATATGCGGTTGGCCCCGCGCTCGACCTGGCACAGGCTCGTGGTCACGTTCACCACGGAGAACAGCAGGCCGAGCCAGAGGGCGACCTGACTGCCGTCCCCGGCCCGGTGGTGGCTGCGCGCCAGCGCGTCGTCCACGACGTCCTGGCTCGGCCCGCTCGCCAGCCGGCGGATCGTCAGCTCCGCCACCCGCCCGATGCCCTCGGTGTGCAGCACGCCCGACAGGCCGATGAGCGCGATGGCGAGCGGGACGATCGACAGGACCGTCTGGAGGGCGAGCGCCCTGGAGTGGCTGAATCCGTCGGCGTAGCGGAACCGGATGAACGAGTCCCGCAGGAGGCTCCAGCCGCCGTAGCGGCGCAGCGTCGACCACGCCTCCTCGGCGGACAGCTCCTCGCCCTCCACCTCGGGTGCGGCCTCCACCTCATCGCGCTGCGGTACCCGCGTCGCCGTGCCCATGTGCCTGACCCCCTGTGTCGACTGGTGCGGTACGAGGCCGGCTTCAACCGCCGACGGTGAACGGGGCCTGCTCGGCCGGCGCCTCGGGCGCCTCGACGGCCCGGGGCCGCGGCGGCATGCAGATCCGCAGCGCGCCCGGCTCGACCTCGGCCGTCATCCGGTTCCCGGCGCCCACCACATCGCCGTCGAGCTCGCGCGGTTGCGGCTTCGCGAAGCGGATCTCGACGCGCGCCGCGCTGAAGTACTCCAGCGCCCCGCCGGCCACCGCCCCCCGCGCCCCGCCCGGAGTCCGGGCCGTCCGGCCCGGCAGCATGTGCGAGCCGAGATGCCCCGCGGCGGCGAGCCAGCCGCGGGCGCCCCTGGGGTCGAGCAACACCACCTCCAGACGCCCGCTGTCGGGGCGCGCGTCGGGCAGCAGCGGCAACCCGCCCTGCAAGGTGCCGACGTTGCCGATGACGACCATCCGCGCCCGCCGCTCCCGTACGGGCTCCGAATCGAGCCGGATCGACAGGCGCATCCGCGGGTCCCCGAGGTGGCGGACCGCCGAGAGGACGTACGCGGCCCAGCCCAGGCGCTCCTTCGCCCGCTCCGACGCGTCCGCCACCATCGCGGCGTCGAAGCCGGCTCCCGCCATGACCGTGAACCGGGCGGGAGCCAGTCCGTCCCCCCACACCCGGGCCACGTCGATACGGACGGTCTCCCCCGACAGGGCCGACTCCAGGGCGGTGACCGGATCGGCGGGGAGGCGAAGGTTGCGCGCGAGCAGGTTGCCGGTGCCGCAAGGGACGACCGCGAGGGGGACGCCGGTGCCCGACAACACGTCGGCGCAGGCGCGTACGGTGCCGTCACCGCCGCAGGCCACGACCAGCTCCGTTCGGGCCTCGGCGATCCGCCCGGCGAGAGCGCCGGCCGGCTGCTCGGCGGACGTCGACGTCCACACCTGATCGGCGTAGCCGTGGCGGGCCAGGACCGCGCGTACCCGCTCGGCCTGCTCGGCGCCGCAGCCGAGCGGGTGACGCACCACCACGGCCCGCCGGCCCCCGGCGGGACCGGTGGCCGCGCCCGTGGGGTCGTCACCCGTACCGCTCCGGTACGGGGTTCGGGCCGAGGGGAGCGGCTCGGCGCGCGCCTCGTCGGCCGCTTCCGGTCGGCGGCGCGGCAGCAGCAACGCGTGGGTCACGACCAACAGCGTGCAGGCCCCGTTGAGCAGTCCTCCCACCACGTCGGACGGGTGGTGCATGCCCCGGTACACCCGCGACAACGCCACGGCCACCGGGATCAGCACCAGGACCGCGACCGCGACGTACCGCACCCAGCGCCGGCCGTCGCGCAGGCGGACGGCCACCAGGACGGCCAGGCCACCGAACAGCGCCACGGACGCCCCCACGTGCCCGGAGGGAAAACTGGAGGTGGGCGGCGCGGGGTCCATGTGCGGTACGTCCGGACGCGGTCGCTCCACGACCAGCGTCACGAGCAGGAACACCGCCGACTGGGCGGCGACGGCCACGGCCGGGAAGAGCGCCTCCCACGGCCGCCGTCCCCGCGACACGACCAGCAGGGCGGCGACGGCCAGGAGGGTCAGGGCGATGACGCTCCGCGTGCTTGCCAGCAGCGACAGCCACGCGGAGAGCGGCGTGGCCAGGCCGCCGCGGTGCGCGGCCAGGGCGCGGTTGACGCCGTCCTCCGCCGCCAACGGCCACTGGTCCGCCAAAGGCCCCGTCACCAGCAGCCCCACGCCCACCATCAGGGCCGCCTGAACCGGCAGCAACAACAGTACGGAAGGGCGACCGGGCCGTACGGCCGCGCCGGATGCGGGTCTCATTGCCGCCGTGTTACCCGCGACGGCCCACTCATGCGCGTTCCGCGGCCATCGGGGTGGACATCCCCGCCAAGGGGTGCCGGCGTGTCGGCGCCGCACTGCCCGCGCCGGGACTCCTCGCCCCGTTCTCCGCCGGGCCGCCCTGCCCGAAGCCCTCGGCGACAGTAGCGTGAGCCCATGCGTACATGGACGGGCAAACCGTATCCCCTGGGAGCGACGTACGACGGCTCCGGAACCAACTTCGCACTGTTCTCCGAGGCCGCCGAGGGCGTGGACCTCGTCCTGCTCGACGACGCCGGGCGCGAGACCCGTGTCCCGATGACGGAGATCGACCGGTCCGCGTGGCACATCCACCTGCCCGACGTGGGCCCCGGACAGCGGTACGGCTACCGCGTACGCGGCCCGTTCGATCCCGCCGCCGGGCACCGCTGCAATCCGGCCAAGCTCCTGCTGGACCCGTACGCCACCGCCATCGACGGACAGCTCGACCACGACGAGTCCCTGTACGGCCACCGCTTCGCGGACGGCGCCGAACCGAACACCCTGGACAGCGCGGGCCACACCATGCTGTCGGTGGTCACCGACCGGCGTTTCGACTGGGGCGACGACAAGCCGCCGGGCTACGCCTACGGCGAGAGCGTCATCTACGAAGGCCACGTACGCGGCCTCACGCGCACCCACCCCGCCCTGCCCGAGGAACTGCGCGGCACCTACGCGGGCATCGCCCACCCGGCCATCCTCGACCACCTGACCGGTCTCGGGGTGACGGCCCTGGAACTGATGCCGGTGCACCAGTTCGTCCAGGACGGCCACCTGGCCGAAAAGGGCCTGTCCAACTACTGGGGCTACAACACCATCGGCTTCTTCGCCCCGCACAACGCCTACGCCGCCACCGGCGGTCGCGGAGCACAGGTCACCGAGTTCAAGCGGATGGTGAAGGCGCTCCACGCGGCCGGCATCGAGGTCATCCTCGACGTCGTCTACAACCACACGGCCGAGGGGAACGACAAGGGGCCCGTCCTCGCCTTCAAGGGCATCGACAACTGCGCCTATTACCGGTTGGTCGACGAGGACCGCTCCCAGTACTACGACACCACCGGCACCGGCAACAGTCTGCTGATGCGCCACCCCAACGTGCTGCAACTCATCATGGACTCGCTGCGCTACTGGGTGCAGGAGATGCACGTCGACGGTTTCCGCTTCGATCTCGCCGCCACCCTCGCCCGCCAGTTCCACGAGGTGGACCGGCTCTCCGCCTTCTTCGACGTCATCCAACAGGACCCCGTCATCAGCCGCGTCAAACTCATCGCCGAACCCTGGGACCTCGGCGAGGGCGGCTACCAGGTCGGCAACTTCCCTCCCCTGTGGTCGGAGTGGAACGGTCGCTACCGGGACGCCGTCCGCGACTACTGGCGCGGTCGCGAAGGCATGCTCGGCGAATTCGCCTCCCGCATCACCGGCTCCGCGGACCTCTACGAACACGACCGGCGCCGTCCCCTCGCCAGCGTCAACTTCGTCACCGCCCACGACGGGTTCACCCTGCGCGACCTCGTGAGTTACGACCGCAAGCACAACGACGCGAACGGCGAGGACGGCCGGGACGGTGAGGACGACAACCGCTCCTGGAACTGCGGTGTGGAGGGCGAGACGGACGATCCCGCGGTGCTGGCCCTGCGCGAACGGCAGCAGCGCAACCTCATGACCACGCTGATCCTCTCCCAGGGCATCCCGATGATCAGCCACGGGGACGAGCTCGGGCGCACCCAGGGCGGCAACAACAACGCCTACTGCCAGGACAACCCCACCGCCTGGATCGACTGGGACCTCGACGAAGGGGGCCGACGCCTCCTCGACTTCACCTCCCGGCTCATCCACCTGCGCCGCCGGCACCCCGTCCTGCGCCGCCGACGCTTCTTCTCCGGACGCGCCGCCGGTCACACGGGGCTCCCGGCGGATGTCGAATGGCTGCGCCCGGACGCCTCGCCGATGGAGGAGGAGGACTGGACGTGGCCGCACGCCGGCGCCCTGACCATGTTCCTCAACGGCGAGGCGATCACCGAGCCCGACCGCTACGGCAACCGGGTCACCGACGATTCGTTCCTGCTGATGTTCAACAGTTCGGACTGTGCCGTGGACTTCCGCCTCCCCGGGAGCCGCTTCGCCGCCCGCTGGACGCCGCTCTTCGACACCGCGACGACGGACGCCCCGGACGAGCGGGAACTGAAGCCGGGCGCAGCCCTGCGCCTGGAGTCACACAGCACGGTCGTCCTGCGAAGCGCCCGCGAGGACCACGTGCGCGAGGACCCGGGGCGGGTCAGCGCAGGATGCTGACGGCCCGGGCGATGACCAGGAGCGAGGTCAGCAGGGCCGCCACGCTCTGGACGGCCATGAGCACCTTGGCGCGGGCGGAGAGGGGCATCGTGTCCGTCGGGCTGAACGCGGTGGAGTTGGTGACCGACACGTACAGGTAGTCGATCAGGGTGGGCACCCAGTCGGAGGCCTTGCTGGCGCCGTCCGCGACTTCCTGGACGGCGTCGTCGTTCTCGTCCTGGGAGAAGCGGAAGTCCGCCAGTTGCAGCTCCTCGCGGGGGGTCTGGGTGCGACTGACGGGGCCACCCCGGTCGAGTTCCCAGTAGGCCAGGCCGAAGGCGATGATGTTGGTCAACCACACCTGGAGCGCCGCCACGAGCAGGGAGCGGCCGTCGTCGACCCCGGCGTAGAGCAGCTCGTGGACGAGGATGCCGAGGGCGGTCAGATTGCTCGCCACGATGAGCAGGACCAGGGCCACCGACAGGACGCGGAACGCCTTGGTCTGGCGGGTCAGCCGGCGCGGGTTGATCGCGATCAACGGCAGGAGCAGCAGTACCTCCAGGGCCGGCAGGACGTAGCGCGGGGCGATCAACAACTGCTGGGGCAGGGCGAGGTAGAGGAAGATCGCCGCCAGCGTGGCGACGACCGCGGGAACCCTGGGTTCGCCACGCCGTTCGTGTCGCGGGTGGCGGGTGCGGGCATCGGTTCTCGTAGGGGACACGACGACAACCGCCTTCCTTCTGTGTGGGCCGGTCGATGACCCGAGGGCGGTGCATATTACGTCGTCGTGGAAGCGGGTGGCCGCTCGGGCGCGCGGGGGCACGGGCAGCGATGGCGGGGGAGCCCGGGTACGGGGCCGCCGTGGTACGCGGGGGGGCTGCCGCCCCGTCCGGGCCCGGGGGTCTCTGCGGGGCAGTGGCCGCCGGGGGCTTGCCCGGCCCGGTTCGCTGCGCGGGAGCAGCCGGGCGGGGCCGGGGTGCCGATGCGGCGGGACGGCAGCATGGGTCGGGCCCGTGGACCGCGCGCGTACCGGGGGGAGGGGCTCGGCGCGCGGCCACCGGTCCTCGGTGTACCGCTTCGACGCCGATGGAGCGGCGCCGTACACCGACATCCCCGCGTATGACCCGCCCCCGCACCGTCAAACGCCCTTGCACACGGGATATTTGCCACGCCGTCCTCCGGGGTCCGGTGCGGGGCGCGCGGACGGGTTTCGGCGGCGCCGGGTGATGAGACGGCGAAAAGGGGGCACGGGCGGAGGCGGGAGACGGACTCCCCGGTGCGCCCGGCGGCAGTGGCGCCCGTGATCGGAAAGGCGTGGTCATGTCCAAGGTCGAAGAGTCCATCGAGGTCGAGGTCCCCGTCCGTACCGCCTACAACCAGTGGACGCAGTTCGAGACGTTCCCCCACTTCATGGAGGGGGTCGAGCGGATCGATCAGCGGACCGACACCATGACCCACTGGGTGACCAAGGTGGGCGGTACGCAGCGGGAGTTCGAGGCGGAGATCACGGAACAGATCCCCGACGAGCGGGTCGCCTGGACGACCCTCGGCGGAGAGGTGAAGCAGGCCGGTGTGGTCACTTTCCACCGGCTGGACGACACCAAGACCAAGGTCATGCTCCAGCTCGACTACGACCCGGACGGCTTCACGGAGACCGTCGGCGACAAGCTCGGCTTCGTCAAGCGGCAGATCACCGGTGACCTCAAGCGGTTCAAGGAGTACATCGAGGCGCGCGGCCACGAGACCGGCTCCTGGCGCGGCGCGGTCTGAGCGGCGGCAGGCCGGAAGTCGGTTCCCGGAGTGTGGGAACCGAGCACCGGGGCAGGCGGGCCGATACGAGGCCCCCGCCCCTCCGGAACCTCTCGAACAGGTCGGCGGAGCAAGGGGCCGACGAACCGATGAAGGAGATGTTCGCATGTCTGGGAACGTGTGGGGCTACCGCGAGACCTCCGGCCGAGCGCCGGGCGCGGACCTGACGGGCTACAAGGTCGAGGCCACCGACGGCGGCATCGGCAAGGTGGACAAGCACTCCGACGAGGTCGGCTCCTCCTACATCGTGGTCGACACCGGGCCGTGGATCTTCGGCCGGGAGGTCCTGCTCCCGGCGGGCACCATCACGCGCATCGACCCGCAGGAGCAGAAGATCTACGTGGACGGGACGAAGGAGCAGATCAAGAACGCTCCCGAGTTCGAGCGGGAGAAGCACCTCGACGACCAGGAGTATCACGGTCAGGTGGGCGGCTACTACAGCGGCTTCCTGGGCTGACCGCAACTACCCCTCCCCGATCCCGCAGGCGGGCGGCGCCGGTTCATCCGGCGCCGCCCGCCTGCGTTCTCGTCCGCGCCCGGTGACCCGACCGCACGTGACTCGAATCCCGCTTTTTTCGCTCACATGTGTCGCGATCCAATAGGTGTTCGAACATATGGAGTGTCTCGAACGGGCATGTGCCGGCCGTCCGTGCGCCGTCCGCCGGCGGAATCCGGACACATCGTGGTGACGGGCGGTCCCGGGCGGCGGTGGAGTGCGGCGACAAGTACGACATGCCGTGCGCGGGCGGCCGAGGCGTCGACTCATTACGGCCACGCGCCCCCGTGCGCCCGCGATGGTCATGTTCCGGGGGGCGGTACGTGGGCAACCGCTTGGTGCTGATGAAGCCTTGACCGTCCGCTGCCACCGACGTTCGGAGAGTCACCATGACCAAGGTCCTCGTACTGCACAGCGTCAGTCTCGTCGGGTCCGCCCTGGCCGCCCTGCTCAGATCCGAGGGCGACTTCGACGTCACGGCCGCGGGATGGCGGACGGCGGCCCGTCAGGCCGAGTACTTACGACCGGACGTGGCCGTGGTCGACGTCGACTGTCCGGGGGCGACGGCTGCCCTCGCCGGGGAGGGCCCGGGCCCGGGACGACTGCTGGACCCGCCCACGCCCCTGCTCGTCCTGGCGACCGCGAAGACGCCCGGCGCGCTCGGCCGCGCCTTCCAGGCCAAGGCCCTCGGCTACGTCGACAAGGACGGCTCTCCCGGCCGGCTGGTCCGCGCGGTCCGCAAGGTGGCAGCGGGGGAACGTTTCATCGACGCGGCCCTGGCCTCCGCGTTCATGGAGGCGGACCCGGTGCCCCTCAGCCCGCGCGAGCTGAGCGTCCTGGCCCGGGCCGCGCAGGGCGACTCCGTCGCCGAGATAGCCCGCGCCCTGCACCTCGCCAGCGGGACGGTCCGCAACTACATGGCGGCCGTGACCCGCAAGACGGGCGCGCGCAACCGCATCGACGCGATTCGCATATCCCGCAGCGCGGGCTGGGTGTAGGGGCGACGCCGGGGGCGGTACCGGACAGGCTGATTCAACGGGGCGCGGCGGGCGCGGCCGGCTCCTCCTCGCCCCACATGCCCACGAGGTCCCGGTAGAGGGCCGACCGGGCCGGGAGTTCCGCGTGGGTGCCGCACACCGCCCGGGTCCCGTCCAGCACGAGGACCCGGTCGGCCCGCGCCGCCGACGAGATCCGGTGGGCCACCACGATCAGGGTGCCGGGCCTCGCGGCGAGGGCGCGCTCGGCCCGCTCCTCGGCCTCCGGATCGAGGTGGCAGGTGGCTTCGTCGAGAAGGAGCAGCGGGGCGGGGGAGAGGTAGGCCGCGCCGAGTGCGAGCAATTGCCGTTCGCCCTGGGACAGTCCCCGGGGGTCGAGGACCGCGTCGTACCCGCCGAGGCGGTCGACGAGCCCCCACAGCCGCAGGGCGGTGACGGCCGCGTCCAGCCGGGACCCGGGTATCGGCCCCGGGCACAGGTGCGTCAGGTTCTCGCGCACGGTGCCGGTGAAGACGTACGCCTGCTGCGGCAGCAGCGTCCGGCGCGGGTCGGGGCCGTCCCCCCTGGGGGGACGGGCGGGCGCCCCCGCCACCAGGACCTGGCCCCGGTCGGGGGTCAGCAGCCCGGCGAGCAAGGCGGTGAGCGTGGACTTCCCGATACCGCTCGGGCCCACCACCGCGAGGTGCTCGCCGGGCCGCACGCGCAGGTCGAGCCCGTGGAGCACGGGATGGGCGTGGGCCCCGTAGGCGAAGTCGACCGACCGCAGCTCGGCGGCGGCGGTGGGGCCCTCGTGCGGGGTGCGACCGCCCGGCCCACCGCGCACACCCGACCCGCGCGGATCGGCCGGATCGGCCGCCGGACGGGCCGGCGCGGTCGCCGGGGGAGCGCGGAAGCGGTCCAGTACGACCAACAGGCGCGTCCCCGCCGAACCGAGGGCCGCCATCAGCGTGTCGAGGGCGGGAAGCAGGGACTGCAGCAGATAGGTCACGGCGCCGGCGAGCGCGCCCGCCGTGATCCCGCGTTCGAGCAGCCAGGGCGTGGCGGCCAGCAACGCCACGACGGGCGCCCGGCCGGCCACGCCGAGGGCGACGGTCCGCACCGCCCCCCAGCCGGCGAGCCGTCCGGTCAGCCGTTCCTGGGCGGCGATCAGCGGTTCCACCGCGCGGGCCACGGCCGTTTCGCCGCCGCACGCCACGATGT
Source organism: Streptomyces sp. A1136 (assembly GCF_004795055.1). Taxonomy (GTDB): domain Bacteria; phylum Actinomycetota; class Actinomycetes; order Streptomycetales; family Streptomycetaceae; genus Streptomyces. The sequence goes on along the minus strand of NZ_SSBJ01000028.1, from coordinate 36,717 downwards.
CGCGCAGCGCGCCCGCCGCCTCCCCCACCCGTGCGGCCAAGGCCTCCTCGGTGTCCAGCGCCTCCCGTTGTACGGCCGCCATCGGGCGCAGCGTGGCCGTGAAGGCGGCGAGCCCCAGCAGCAGCGGCGGCAGCACCACCAGCAGCAGTACGGGCGCGAGCGCCGCCATTCCGACGAGCGCGCCGACGGCGGTGAAGAGGAACGAGCGGGCCGTCAGGACCAGACCGGCGAAGGAGTCGCGTGCCATCTCGGTCTGCTGCGTCAGCCGGGAGACCGCTCGCGCGTCGGCGGCCCGGGCGGGGTCGGCGACCGAGGCGGCCAAGGCCTGGCCCACGGCCCGGCGTACGAGCCCGTCGCGCAGCGGTTCCACCAGGTCCGCGAGTGCGGTGAACACCCCGCGCAGGGCGAGACCGCCGAGCAGGGCGCCGCATCCGGCCACCGCCAGCCACGCCGCGCCGGTCGCGGCGCGGCCCGCGAGGAAGCCGTCGTCCAGCGCGCGGGCGACGCCGTAGCCGCCGAGGAAGGTGTGCGCGGACTCCAGCAGCGACCAGAGCGCGAGGGCGGCCAGCGGGCGGACGCGGGGACGCAGGAAGCGCCGGGCGTCGGCTGCCAGGGTGCCACCGGGCCCGGGGCGACTCACGAGAGCCCGCCCGCGCCCGGCCCGGCGACGGCCCCGGCCGCCGGTCCCGAGCCGTGCGCCGCGGCGGACTCCCGGCGCGGGCCCTCCTGTCGTCCCGGTCCCGGCTCCACCGCGAAAACGGCCCGGTACGCCGGGTCACGCCACAGGTCGGCGTGGACGCCGGCGGCCCGGATGCGGCCGTCCTCCAGCCACACCACCAGGTCGGCCCGGGCGGCGGCGGAGACCCGGTGCGCCACCACGATCCGGGTACCTCCCCCGACACACCGCGCCAAGGCCCGTTCGACCTCCCGGGCGGTCAGCGTGTCGAGGCTGGAGGTGGCGTCGTCCAACACCAGCAGCCGGCCGGCGCGCAGGAACGCCCGGGCCAGGCCGAGGCGTTGCACCTCGCCGCCGGACAGCGGGGCGTCCGCGAGGGCGGTGTCGTAGCCGTCGGGCAGGCGCAGTACGAACGGCTCCGCGCCGGCGGCCCGCGCCGCGGCGCGCACCTCCTCCCGCGTGGGCGCGGGGCCCCGGCCGAACGCGATGGCGTCCGCGACGCTCTTCCCGACCAGCGCGGGCCGGTCGAAGGCATGCCCCACCTCTCGGCGCAGCGCCGCGACCGAAAGCTCCTCCAGTGGCACCCCGTCGAGCAGGACGCGGCCGCGGTCGGGGTCGGTGAGGCGGCCGGCCACCGCCGCGAGAAGGGATTTGCCGGCGCCGGAACGACCCACCACGGCGAGCGTGGCACCGCCCGGGACCACGAGGTCGATGCCGTCCAGGACGATCCGGCCCTCGCGCACCACCCGGACCCCGTCCAACTCCAGCCGCCCCGGTCCGTCAGCCGACAACTCACCCACGCCGCAGCGAAGTTCCGGGAGATCGAAGACCGCCGCCGTCCGGCCCGCGGCGGCCCGGGCCCGTACGACGGCGGCGACCCGGCCGGTGACCGCGCCGATGCCGGCGGCCAGCCCGGCGTAGCGTACGGCCGCGAGCAGCTCCCCGACCCCCAGCGCCCCCGCCACCAGCCGCAGCCCGCCCACCGCGAGGACCACGTAGAGCAGCAGGGGCATCAGGGCGGAGGTCCTGGCGGTCGTGCCGCCGTAGACGCGCCACATCCGCCGCCCCTGCGCGTCCAGTTCGGGCAGGTCACGCAGGACGCGGGCGCGTTCGCGGCCGACGGTGCCGGCGGCGGCGATGGTTCGGGCCCCGGCGAGGGCCTCCACGAGACGCGCGGCCATGCCCAGTTGGACCTCCTGGTACCGGGTGACGCTCGATCCCGAGTCACGGGCGAAGGAGCGCAACAGCCAGAACAGGACGGGTAGTCCGGCGAGGAAGGCGAGAGCGGTCCAGGTGTCGATGAGGAAGAGCGCCACCAGCCCGCCGAGCGGTGGCAGCAGCGAGGCCACGCCCGCCGCGGCGGCGGCCGGCCCCGTACCGGCCTCGGTGGCGTGGGCGGTCAGTCGCGCGGTGAGGTCGCCGGGGGAGTGGCGAGCCGCGTGGTGCGGGGACGCGCGCAGCAGCGCGGTCAGCCCCCGGCGGCGCAGCCAGGCCGTGCTGCGGCCGTTGACCTGCCCCGTCAGCCGGGTCGTGAGGGCGTCCAGAAGCACCTCGGCCGAGATGACGGCGGCGCACACCAGGGTCCACGCGCCCCCGGCCGGGTCGCGCCGCAGCAAGAGGTCGAGCGCGTGGCCGAGCACGGCGGGTTCGACGAGGGCCGTGAGGGCGGCGGCGACCGCGCACGCGCCCACGGCGCCGGTGCGCACCGCACTGTGCCGGGCGGCCGCCCGCAGCGCCCGGTCGCCGGCGCGACCGGACGTTTTCCCGCCGGGCGCGGCGGCGTTCGGACCCGCGGGGGTGGACGGCGGTGGGGGCGGGGTCATCGTCGAGGCTCCAAGGAATCCGGAGATGGCTCCGGGCCCGGGCGGCGAACCGCCCGGGCCCGGAAGCTACCCGATCAGTGACAGGTCGTGAGGCTCAGGCTGCTGTCGCCGCAGAGCAGCAGGCTCGCCTGGCTGCCGCCGCCGTGCAGCGCCGCCTCGGTGGTCTCTTCCTTCACGGTCTCCATCGACTGCAGGTCAAGAAGGGTCATGTCAGGTTCCTCTCGATGAGTTGGTGCGATGGGGTCACGGCCCCGCGGGGATGCGGGACCGGCTCTGGGACCGCCGCGGCGCGCCGCAGCGGTGGAAGGAACGGCAGTCGGGCGTGCCCGCCGGGCGTCGCGCTGCCGAGTGCGAGCAGGACGCCGGCCGTGCCCGTGGACAGGTCCATGGACAGGCGCATCAACTGTTCGCCGGGGAAGGCCAGATGCCCTTGGTACGGCACGGCGTGCCGGGCCAGTGCGGCGATCTGGCGGTCGAGGTCGTCGGCCCGGGTGCCGTCCGGGTCGGGGGTGGTGGTCCGCGCCAGATGCAGCACCATGCCGGCCGCGCCGCGGAACAGGCCGGGCTGCGCGTAGAAGTTGGACCGGGCGGCGCGGACGATCTCGCGCCGGGCCTGATCGAAGCGCGGGTCCTCGGCGTGCTCCGACCAGTCGTCCAGCACCATGCCGATGCCGACGCTGCCGGCGCCGAGGTAGGGCATGGTGCGCCACCCCTCGTCGACTTGCAGGGTGCCGAAGGCGCTGGTCACGCACCGGTCGAGATCGCGGTGCAGGGCCTGTCCGGCGCGCCGGAGGTACTCCTCCTCGTGGGTGCGTTCGTACAGGCGCAGGAACAACAGGGCCGGACCGGAGTTGCCGTACAGCAGTCCCGCACGGGTGAGCCGGGGGGCCGAGCGGGCGACGAGTTCGGCGCAGCGCAGGGCGGCCGCGTGCAGTTCGCCCTCGCCGGTCGCCGTACCCAGCGCGTCCAGGGCCAGCCCGATGCCCGACAGCCCGCTGTGCAGGTCCGGGCCGGTCTCCTGCCACGACTGGCGCAGCAGTTCCCCGGCCAGGGCGAGCGCTTGCTCCCGGTGGCCGAGCCGGTCCAGGGCCCAGGCGGTGCCGGCGAGGCCGTCGTAGAAGCCCAGCGGGGTACCCGAGCCGGGGTCGCCCGCCCGGGCCAGTAACCATTCCTCGGCTTCGGGCCAGGGCTCGGCGCCGGTCTCGGCCAACGCGTACAGCACCCCGGCGGCGCCGTACCCGAAGCCGGTGCCCCCGCCCTCATGGGTGAACTGGGCGATGTCGCCCGGGAAGAGGCGGTCCTCGCGCTCCGGTGTGGCCGAGGCGCGCAGCGCCGCCGCCATGGAGCGGCGGGCTCCGACCCCGTCCCCGGGCTCCGCCGGGAGGTAGGGCCCGGTGGGTACGGGCACCGGGCCGCCCGGTATCGCCGCGGGGTCGCCCGGCGTCCCCCCGGCCGGTTCCCCGGCCGGCCCGGCGAGGATCTCCCGGACGGCCTCGTCGAAGAACCCGCGCGGCACCGGGAAGAGTTCGGCCGCGGTGGCGGCCAGATGAGCGGCCTTCGCCCGGTCCAGGACGAGCAGGCTCGTCAGCGGGAGGAACAGGGCGAGACGCAGGCAGGCCAAGGCGTAGCGGTCCACCGCGAAGCCGCGGCGGTCGGGTGGGGCGACGAAGGCGGGGTTGGCCACCGTCTGTCGCAGTCCCTCGTCGACGTGCGCCGCCGCTTCGAAGTCCAGCAGTGCGACGGACGGTTCGCCCGAGGGGTCCTCGGCAACCATGATGTTGAAGAGGTGCAGGTCGTTGAAGACCACCCCGCGGGCGTGCACGGCCGCCACGGCCTCGGTGACCCGTTCGTGGATCTTGAGGGCCCAGGCGGTGTAGTCGGCGAGCGCGTCCGGCGTCGGGTCCGCGTGGATCAGCGGGTGTTTGCGGGCGAAGTAGGTGTTGAGCGGCTTTCCCTCCAGGTACTGCATGACCAGGAAGTGGTGGTCGCCGACCGTGAACGCCTCGCGGACGGCGGGTACGCAGTCCAGTCCGGCCAGTCGTTCCAGCGCCGACCGCTCCCGGTCCAGCCGGGCCACCGCGTCCGCCCCGTCGGAGGCGAGGCCCGCGTACGGCCGGCCTTCCTTGAGGACCACCGCCTCGCCGGTGCGGGTGTCGCGCCCGGCGTAGACGCCCCCGCCGTTGGAGAAGTGCAGGGCCCGCTCCACCGTGTAGGGGAGACCGGCGAGGCTGACGGCGGACCGCGCGTCCAGGTGCGGCTTCAGGAAGGGGGGCAGTTCGACCCACTCCGGGGGCTGGAACACCGGCCCGCGCTGGTCGGGCACGAGGCGCCCGTCGGGAGCCTCGATCGCCGGGACGACCTCGCCGTGCTCGTCGTAGCAGTGCCGCAGGGTGAAGCTCCCGTAGCGCAGGTGGACCGGACCCGAACCCCAGCGCAGATCGCTGAGGATGTACGGGCCGGGCTCCCCGTCCAGCAGGCCGGCCAGGTCCTCGGCGATGCGGCGGCACTCCTCGGTGTCGGCCGGATAGACCGTCAGGAACTTGCCGCTGGCGCCCCGGTCGGCGTATTTGGCGTTGCGCAGGTGCAACAGGTACCGGCTCGGTACGAACTTGAAGGCGACGCGGCCGTCCACGCAGTAGTCGTATACACGGGCCAGGACGGACTCGGAGTTGTCGAGCGTGGCCGAGACGTGGATCTTCCAGCCCTGGGAGGGCAGTTCGAGACCGAGCGGCCGCAGGGCGTACCAGCTGCCCGTGCGGTGGGAGCGCCAGCCCTCCGGTACGGGGGCGAGCGCGGCCGGATAGCTCTCCTCGACCCGCCGGTACGGCGCGTCGTAGAACCAGCGGTCTGCGTCGCAGAAGGCGGCGTACCCCTTGTTCACCCGTACTCCCTCGATCGGTCGGCGGCGGAACCACCGTGCCACCCGGGCCGGGCATGGCGACAGTCACGGCTGTCACCGATGGGGTGTGCAGAACGCACGTGTCGTCCGGCCACCGGGGACGCCCCCGGGCGGTACCGCCGAGAGCGGTTCGGGACAACCTGACGCGACTCCCGGCCACCGCCGCCTTCGCACCGCCGGCCGGGCCTAGGCTGCACGGTCCGGAGCGCCACGAGCGGAACGCGGGAGGACTCCTCGATGAGCGGACGTACCGGCAGGGTGGGACGCATGGGAAGTGCGGGAAGAGGGGGGCGTACGGGACGGGTCGGACCTCAGGGGATGCGACGCGCCTTCGCCCGCGCGGTGTTCGCGACCGGGCTGCTGTTCGGCCTGACGGTCGCGGGACCCGCCTCGGGGACGCCGGCCTCGGCGGTCGAGCAACAGCCCGTCGACGAGGGCTCGTGGAGCCTGGTCGGCGACCCGGGGGAACACATCACCGCAGGCCGGTCCCTGGCCTTCTCCGCCGGACACGACCGGTTGCGGGCCTACGGCGATCCCGACGGAAGCCACGTCGGCTTACGGGTGGAGGCGGCGGACGGCGGCTCGTGGTCCGTCGACCTGGCCGTGGCCCCCGGCACGAAGCTCACCCCCGGGACCTACACCGGGGCCACCCTGTACGACCCGTTCAACGGCAACGGCCCCGGCACCGGTCCCGCCCTCGACCTCACCGGCGCCGGCGGGTTCTGCCGGTCGATGGACGCCGACTTCACCGTCACCAAGGTGAAGCTCGGCACCAACGGTTGGGTCGAGGACTTCGACGCCTCCTTCGACGGCCGCTGCGACGGCGCGACGGCCGCCGCCCACGGACGCGTCCACCTGAGGAACCGCCCGGCGCCCCCGGTGCTGCGCGTCTCCGTCACGGCGGCCCGCGACGCGGTGGTGACCGCCGACGGCCTGGTCACGGTGCACGGCACGGCCACCTGCTCCAAACCGGCCGACCTCGACGTGTTCGGACGCCTGGACCAGAAGCGTTCCGCGGGAGCCGTGACGAGCTACTACGGCGCCATCGTCGCCTGCGTCCCCGGGAAACCCGTGCCCTGGCGCGCGGTGACCGACCCGACGGTGAGTGCCCGCTTCACCACCGGGCCGGCCGAGGTGTCCACCCAGGCGTGGACGACGGACCGGGACCTGACGCTGCAGATCTCGGTCCCCGCCGTCGTCACGAAACTGCGGCTCACCCGGCCGGGGCGGCCCGAGGCCGTCGCCTCCCGGAGGTGACGAGGTTCATACCGCCCGTAGCGGTCGCACCGCCGGCGGGCGGGGTGCGGGGCCCGCCCCCGGTCCCGTGGGACGGGATGGGAGGATATGGCCATGGACATCCTCCGCAGGAACAACGTCACGGTGACCGGACGCGAGGACGCCCCCGTCGTCATGCTGGCGCACGGGTTCGGCTGCGACCAGAACATGTGGCGGCTGGTGGTGCCCGCGCTGGTGGGGGAATTCCGTGTGGTGCGGTTCGACTACGTGGGCTCGGGCCGTTCCGACCTCTCCGCGTGGGACGCGGAACGCTACGCCTCGCTGGACGGCTACGCGCGGGACGTGGTGGAGATCTGTGACGAGCTCGATCTGCGGGACGTGGTGTTCGTCGGCCACTCGGTCAGCGCCATGATCGGCGTGCTGGCCGCGGAGGTCGCCCCCTCGCGGTTCTCCTCCCTCGTCATGGTGGGTCCCTCACCCTGTTACATCGACGACGAGGGCTACCGGGGCGGCTTCGGCGCCGACGACATCGACGAACTGCTCGAATCGCTGGAATCCAACTATCTGGGCTGGTCCGCGGCCATGGCGCCGGTCATCATGGGCAACCCCGAGCGGCCCGAACTCGGCGCGGAACTCACCACCGCCTTCTGCGCCACCGACCCCGACGTCGCGCGCGTCTTCGCCCGCGCCACGTTCCTCACCGACAGTCGCGAGGACCTCAAGAAGGTCTCCGTCCCCACCCTCGTGCTGGAGTGCGCCCAGGACGTGATCGCCCCGCGCGAAGTGGGCGCCTACGTGCACGCCGCGATCCCCGGCAGCCGCCTGGTCACCCTCGACGCCACCGGACACTGCCCCCAACTGAGCGCTCCCGAGGCCACGAGCGCCGAGATCCTCGCCTTCGCCCGGACGTTGCGTTGATGTCCTGTACCGGGCACAGTGCCGAGCAGCCCGGAGACAAGGCCGGTACCGACGCCCTGTTCACCTCCCTGCTGGAGGACAGCGTGGAGGACCTCTACGAGTCCGCGCCCTGCGGCTACCTCTCCACCCTCCTCGACGGCACGATCGCCAAGATCAACACCACCCTGCTGACCTGGCTCGGCCTGGACCGCGAGGAGGTCGTGGGCCGCATGCGCTTCGCCGACCTGCTGACGGTCGGCGGCAAGCTCTACCACGAGACCCACTTCGCCCCGTTGCTGCGCATGCAGGGGCAGGTGGGCGGCATCGCCTTCGAGATCAAGGCTGCGGGCGGCCGCCGCCTTCCGGTCCTGGTCACCTCCGTGGTGAAGACCGGCGGCGACGGCCAGCCCCTGCTGATCCGTACCACCGTCTTCGACGCGAGCGAACGACGCGCCTACGAGACGGAGCTGTTGCGTCGTCAGAAGGCCGCGGAGGAGGCCCGGGCGCAGGCGGAGGCCGACCGCCGGCGGCTCCAGGAGGCACTGGCGGTCCTCCAGCAGAGCCTGTTGCCCGACATGCTCCCGGATGTGCCGGGCATGGAGGCGGCGTCGTACTACCACACCGCCTCCCTGGACCGGCTCGGCGGTGACTTCTACGACCTGTTCCCGATCGACGGCAAACGCTGGGCCTTCTTCCTCGGGGACGTCTGCGGCAAGGGCCCCAAGGCCGCCGCTGTGACCTCCCTGACGCGGTACACCCTGCGCGCGGCCGCCCTGCACGACCCCGATCCCGTCGCCGCGCTCACCACGCTCAACGCCGTCCTGCACGAGCGGTACACCGGCGGCGACCCCCGCTACTGCACCGCCATATTCGGGGTACTGGAACCCCAGGGCGACACCGTCACCGTCGACCTGGCCTCCGGCGGTCACCCGCCGGCGCTCCTGGTGCGCGCCGACGGCCGGGCCGAGTACCTCTCCACCCCCGGCGGCCTGCTGGTGGGTATCCTGCCCACAGCCCCGTTCGCGGCCACCCGGACCGTCCTCGGCCCGGGTGACACGCTTCTCCTGTACACCGACGGTCTGACGGAGGCCCGTATCGGGGAGAGCCGCGAACTGTACGGTGACGAGGCGCTGCGCGACTTCGCCGCCGCGCACCCCGCCGCCGGACCGCACGGGCTGGTCGATTCCCTGACCGGCCTGCTCGCCGGTTTCGGCGACGGGCTGGACGACGACACCGCCCTCCTCGCCCTCGGCGTTCCCGCAACCCCGACACATCCCGGAGCCACGACCTGACATGAGCCCGTTGACGATCACCGTCCGAGACGCCGACAGCGGTCCCGTACTGCGAGTCATCGGCGACCTCGACTTCGACACCGCGCCCCGACTGCGCGAGGCAGTGGACGAGATCACCCTCGCCCCGGGCGAGCTGCTGGTCCTGGACCTGGGGGGGCTGGAGTTCTGCGATTCCAGCGGGATCAGTGCCCTGATCACCGCCCACAACCGGGCGGCGGCCGCGCAGGCGGCCATGGCGCTCGCCGCCGTACCGGACAACATCACCCGGGTCCTCGGCATCGTCGGACTCGATCAGGTCTTCGGTCGGTACGAACCGGAACCGCCGGTCGGGAGTTGACCACCGCCCCCACCGGTCCCGGCCCCCGCCCCGACGGGCGGGGCGAATCGCCCGGGCCCGCTCGCCGGTGCGTCGGCGTGGTGCCGACGATCGGGCGGTCGGTCACGGACCGGGTGGTCGCGCGGGGTCCGGCGGCGTCCGGGGGAGGTGCGCCCGAGGCGGCCGGGGTTCCCGAAATCCGTCCTCCTCGACGACGAGATCCGCCAGGTCGCGTCCCGGTGCGATCAGGCGGGCGTTCGCCTCGTCGGAGCGGACCACCCACTGCCGGGCGTCCGCCTCCTTCTTGCCGTGCCGCACATGACGCTCGACCAGCCGGCGCACCCGTACCACGTCGTCGGGGGCGACGAACCAGGCCTCGTCGAGCAGCGGCCTGACCCCCGCCCACGCCCCCGCCCCGTGCAGCAGGTAGTTGCCTTCCGTGATCACCAGGGGTACGTGGGGCCCCACCCGGATGCTCCCGGCGACGGGTTCCTCCAAGGCGCGGTCGAAGGTCGGGGCGTACACGGCGGCGGCCGCCCGCTCGCGCAGCCGTGCCAGCAGGGCCACGTAGCCCGCCGCGTCGAAGGTGTCGGGCGCGCCCTTGCGATCGGCCCGGCCCAGCCGTTCCAACTCGGCCTGCGCCAGGTGGAAACCGTCCATCGGCACCACCACCGCCAACCCCGGCCCCAACGCCCGGACCAGTTCCGCCGCGAGCGTGGACTTCCCCGCGCCCGGCGCTCCCGCGATGCCCAGGATGCGACGACCGCCCGCCGCCGCGAGGGCGCGGGCCCGGGCCTCCAGTCCTGCCGTGTCCATCCCGTACGCCTCCGTGACCGCTCGGCTCAGGGGGCCGGCGTCGCGGCCGGCGTCGTGACGCGGCGTACGGACTCCACGACCGCCGCGCGGTGACGGGCCAACCGCTCCGGTGACCAGCCGGTGCCCGCCGTACCGCCCGCGGGGCCGCCCACCGCGCCGAACCAGGACTGGGAGAGCCCCATCACCAGGGTCAGCAGATCGGCCGGGTCCGGCTCGGGGTCGATCAGTCCGGCCCGCTGCGCCTCCTCCACCATCGCGATCTTCCCGCGGTAGGACTCGGCCTCGGCGTCGGTGATCCCGGGACGCTCCAACTGCTTCCACGCCACGAGCCGCATCAGGGAGGGTCGCTCCACGAGGTGGTCGTAGACGGCGCCCGCGTAGCCGGGGAGGTCCCGGGCGTCGAACGGCACCGTCTCGGAACCGGTCTCCAGGGCGCGCCGCAGGACGGCGTCGAAGAGTTCCTCCTTGTTGCCGAAATAGACGTAGATGAGTCGCTTGTTCGCCTGCGCGGCCTCCGCGATGCGGTCGACGCGGGCGCCGGCGATGCCGTACGCCGCGAACTCGGCGAAGGCCGCGTCGAGGAGTCGTGCCCTGGTTGCGCTGGAGTCCCGTGCCATGGCGCCAGCCTAGCAAGTAACTATCCGGTTATTGACAACGTGGCGCCCGGTGCCGCATGCTCAAACTATCCAGTTAGTTACTTACCTCGGCGGCAGCGTCGGGTTCGGAAGGGAAACACCATGGAGAAGCGCACTCTGGGCGGTCAGGGCCTCGTCGTCGGCGCCGAGGGCCTCGGCCTCATGGGCATGAGCGCCCACTACGGGGCCACGGACGACACCGAGTCCCTGGCCACCATCGACCGGGCCCTCGAACTGGGCGTCACACTGCTCGACACCGCCGAGGGGTACGGCCCCTTCATCAACGAACAGCTCCTCGGCAAGGCGCTCGCGGGCCGCCGGGACGCGGCCGTGGTCGCCACCAAGACCGGCGTCGAATTCAGCGACCAGGGAGAATTCCGCGGCTACAACGGCACCCCGGAGTACATCCGCCACGCGGCCGACCGCTCGCTGCGCCACCTGGGCACCGACCACATCGACCTGTACTACCTGCACCGCGTCGACCCGGCCGTGCCCGTCGAGGAGAGCGTCGGCGCCATGGCCGAGCTGGTGGCCGCCGGCAAGGTGCGCCACATCGGGCTCTGCGAGGTCGCGCCCGCCACCATCGCCCGCGCCCACGCGGTCCACCCGCTGGCCGCCGTACAGACCGAGTACAGCCTCTTCGAGCGCGGCATCGAGCACGACGGCGTCCTGGAGACCCTGCGCGGACTCGGCATCGGCCTCGTCGCCTACTCCCCGCTGGGCCGGGGCTTCCTCTCCGGCGCCGTCACCAGCCCGGACGACTTCGCGGCCGACGACTTCCGCCGCACCGACCCCCGCTTCCAGGGCGAGAACTTCGACCGCAACCTGGCCCTCGTCGCCCAGGTGCGCCGGCTGGCGGCGGACAAGGGCGTCACCCCCTCCCAGCTCGCCCTGGCCTGGACGCTGAGCCAGGGCGCGGTGCCCATCCCCGGCACCAAGCGGCGTCGCTACCTGGAGGAGAACGTCGCCGCCACCGACGTGACGATCACCGACGCCGACCTGGCCGCCCTCGACGCGGTGGCACCTCACGGCGCCGTCTCGGGCGACCGCTACGCCCCCGAACTGATGGCCTCGCTGAACGGCTGAACGGCTGACCGGTTGCCCGGTGCGCGCGGCGGGCCCGGGCAGGTCCGGCCTCCGGGTCGGGCCCCGCGTCACTTGTGCCGCAAGCCCCAGGTGAACTTGTCGCCGCCTTCCCAGCGCACCACCGACGGGTCGTCGAGGTCGGGGTGCGGGATGCCGACGGCCCGCAGCAGATGGAGCACGTCGACCACGTCGTGCGCCCGGCCCGCCACCTCCCCGTAGACCTGGACGATCCGAAACGGCGGGCTGCCCGCCATGACGGGTGACACGACCACGTTCGAATAGGACCCGCCGCTCGCGGATTCGGTCATCGTCAGCCTCCTCGCTGTCAGCGTGGCTTTCCACCGGCTCCACGGCCGCCCGAGGAGCCACAGGTCCCACCCTGGCACCGCCGTCGCCCGCCCGCCCAACGGCGGGCGACGGCGAGGGCCGCCCGATCCGCGTCAGGGGCGCCGCGATGGAGGCCGACCCCCGCGTCCGCTAACTTTTTTCGGGAATCTCCCGTCGAGATGTCGCAATCCCGGAGCCGGCTTCTACCTCCCCGTGAAAGCGGCCCTCCGACGCGACGAGGGCCGGCGCACCCGACGAGACGAGGCACGGACATGAAGTACATGCTGCTCATGCAGTTCAGCGAGAAGAGCGTTGACTTCCCCGGGATCCAGGAGTGGAAGCCCGAGGAGTTCCGGGCCCACATCGGCTTCATGAAGGACACCAACCGGAAGCTGGCCGAGGCCGGCGAGCTGGTCGACGCCCAGGGCCTGGCGATGCCCGAGAACGCGCGGATCGTCCGCTCGCACGCCGGCGGCGCGCCACTGATCACCGAGGGACCGTTCCCGGAGACGAAGGAGTTCCTGGCCGGCTGGTGGATCGTGGACTGTGACAGCGAGGAGCGGGCCATCGAGATCGCCGCGTGCGTCTCCGCCGCGCCCGGCCCCGGCGGCCGGCCGCTGAACATGCCGATCGAGGTCCGCCAGGTGATGTCGGCGCCGCCTACCGAGCTGTGACCACGGCCGAACGCACCGTCGAGGACCTGCTGCGCGTACTCGCGCCGCAGGTCGTCGGCGTGCTCACCCGCCGTTACGGCGACTTCTCCGCCGCCGAGGACGCCGTGCAGGAGGCCTTGCTGGACGCCGCCCGCCAGTGGCCCGGGGAGGGGCTGCCGCACAACCCGCGCGGCTGGCTGATCCAGGTCGCCGCCCGCCGGATGACCGAGCAGGTGCGCGGCGAGCAGGCCCGGCGGCGCAGGGAGGACCTGGTGGCCGCGCGGGTCCCGGCCGACCGGCGGACCGCCCCGCCCGCGGACGCCGAGGACCGGGCCGGACGCGACGACACCCTCGCCCTGCTGTTCCTGTGCTGCCATCCGTCGCTGTCGTCCGCCTCCGCCATCGCCCTCACCCTCCGCTCGGTGGGCGGGCTGACGACGGGGGAGATCGCGCGCGCCTTCATGGTGCCGGAGGCGACCATGGGCCGGCGGATCAGCCGGGCCAAACAACTGATCAAGACCTCGGGCGTGCCGTTGCGGATGCCCGACGCCGACGAGTGGCCGGCGCGGCTGGACGCGGTGCTGCATGTGCTGTACCTGATCTTCAACGAGGGCTACGCGAGCAGCGCCGGTCCCGACCTGCAACGCGTCGAACTCGCCCGGGAGGCCATCCGCCTGGCCAGGGCCGTCCACGCGCTGCTCCCGGACGACGGTGAGGTCACCGGGCTGCTCGCGCTGATGCTCCTCACCGACGCCCGCGGACCGGCCCGCACCGGGCCCGGCGGCGAACTCGTCCCGCTCGCGGAGCAGGACCGCACCCGCTGGGACGCCGCCGCGATCGCCGAGGGGATCGCGCTGATCACCGCCGCCCTGCCGCGGGGTCCGGTCGGCCCCTACCAGGTGCAGGCCGCCATCGCGGCCGTCCATGACGAGGCCCCGACCGCGGGGGAGACGGACTGGCCGCAGATCCTCGCCCTGTACGGGGTCCTGGAGCGGATGTCCGACAATCCGCTGATCACCTTGAACCGGGCCGTCGCGACCGCGATGGTCGACGGTCCGCGCGCCGGACTCGCCCTGCTCGCCGACGCGCCGGACCTCCGGGAGCACCACCGCCTGTACGCGGTACGCGGCCACCTGCACGAGCTGGCCGGGGACCGCGAGGCCGCCGTCGCCGACTACCGCGCCGCCGCCCGGCGCACGGCGAGCCTCCCCGAACGGGACTACCTCACCCTCCGGGCGGCCCGCCTCGCCACCGACCCCGACGAGGTCACGGGGTGACCGGCATGCGCTGCGCAGGATGGGACGCCGCCATGCGGACCAGGTCCGCGGTGAGGAAGTCGAGCCAGGCCAGCGCGGTGTAGTAGCGCGGCGGAGCGTCGAGGGAGGAGTCGGCCTCCTCGGGCCCGGAGCCCGCGGGGGAACGGCCCGGCGGCGCGGCCGCGCGGCGGAGCACGTCGTAGCGCTCGGACGCGGTCAGGAACCCCTCGGCCACCCACGCGCCGTACTCCCGCATCCGCCGCTCGGCTACCGGCGCGGCCGGCAAACCGCCCGGTGACGCGCGGACCCGCCGGGCGCCCCACAGGACGTGGTGGCCGGCCATCAGCGCACACTGCCAGTCGGGGCCCGGCCCTGCGGGCCGTTGGGCCTCGCCCTGGTACTGCGCGTACGCGGACTCGGCGAGGGTCAGCGCCCGTTGGACCTCGGCGCTGTCGAGGTCCTCGGACCCGGCGGGCCCGTCGTCCCGGGTGGTGGCCGCGACCTCGCCCGCGGCGGCCCGCAGCAACCGCGCCACGGCCCGGCCCAACTCGTCGTGCGCCCCGCGCGGCCACGCGAGCAGACCGACGACCAGACCGATGCCGCTCCCGATGAGCACGTCGAGGAACCGGTACTCGGCCAGCCTCCAGTCGGACGGCGACAGCTGGGCGAAGGCCATGGCCACCACGTTGGTGAACATCGCCTGACCCCACCCGACGCCGTGCAGCGGGCCGGTGGTGAAGGCGAAGAGCATCAGGGGCGGCAGGATGAACGCGTAGGCGGTGCTCGCGGTGCCCGCCAGGGTCAAGACGGCGCCCGCCGCCATCGCGCCCAGGAAGGTACCGATCAGGGCGCTGCGCACGGTGTGGCGGGTCTGGACGGCCGTGGTGCGGGTCAGGCTCAGCACCGCCAGCATGGCCCAGAAGCCGTGGGGGAGGGTGTCCAACCCCGCGATCGTCCGCGCGACCGCGAGCGCGAGGGCGATCCGCACGGCGTTTTGGAAGTACACCGACCTCGGCCCCGCGTGAGCGGCCAACCGGTGCCACCACAGATAGGGCTCACTGCGCCGGGCGTACCAGAAACGTCCCGTGTCACGCCCATCGCCGACGGCGCCGCGGCCCCATACGGCGATGTCCACCGCCTCGCCCAGCACCAGCGCGGCGTCGGCCACCTCCAGCACGCTCGCCTGCCGGCGCCGGTCGGCCGGCAGCGCCGGGACGACGGCCGCCGCCCCGGCGCGGGCCGCCGCCAGGGCGAGCCGGGCCGCCCCGTCGGGCCCGCGGGGGCGCGAGGTCTCGGCGGAGGGGGCCGCCAGAAGCGCGCCGATCTCGCGCGCCGCGGCCTCCACACCCCGGAGCAGGTCGAGGCTTTCCGGCAACGGCGTGACCCCCGCCGCCGGGACGGGCAGGGCGTGCAGCCGGGCGAGGAGAGTCCGCGCGGCGAGACCGCTGTGGGCCGACCCCCGCTCGCGGACCCCCGGCCCGGCGGGCCGCTCCGCTTCCGGGGACCGGGAGGGCCGCAACGATTCCCCGGCGGCGACGGCCTCTTCCGCGGCCGCCCGCGACAGCGCGTAGGGCGGCGCCGCCAGCGCGGCCGCGCACCGGGCCGCGACCTCGGCCGCCCGGGCCACCCGGTCGCGGTAGGAGGGCTCGGGCGGATCGGGTAGCACCCATGCCTCGGCGAGGATGAGCAGGAGGATTCCGACGACGACCCCCAGGAGCCGCTCGCCCAGCTCGTCGGGGGCGAAGGGGGGGAAGCAGGGCAGGATGAACAGCAGTTGCAGGCCCGGCGCGGCTCCGGCCTGGCGCGGTCCGGCCGCCGCACCGAAGGCCAGGCAGAAACCGATGACGAGCATGCCGGCCACGGCGGCCCAGTTCCGTACGGCGAGGAGGGTGCCGAGGGTGACCAGCACGCACGCCACCGGCAACACCCGCACGAGCTGCGCCGACCGCTGACGGCCCGTGCCCGGGATTCGGGACAGCACGGCCAGCGCCACGGCGGCGAACAGCGCGTAGGTGGCGGGCACCGGGAGGCGGAGGACGTGGAGGAACGTGTAGAAGCCGACGCACGCGGCGAGGGTGACGCGCACGGCCCGGCGGGCCGCGGCGGGCAGGGTGCCGGTCCCGGTGCGCAGCGCCGTCAGGGCCCGGGAGGCCCGGTGCCCCGCGCGGCCGATCCTGCCCGTACCGGTGCCCGTGTCGCTTCCGGTGCCCGGCCCCCTGGGGATGCCCATGTGGTCTCCGCCCGCCGTTCACGGCCCCACATCTCAGGTTCCCATCACCGGGCGTCGGCGCCAGCGGGCGGCGGCGCGTCGGACGAGCACCTCAGGACGAGGGGGGCGAGTGCCGCAGCAGGTACAGGCCCGTGGCGGCGGTCACCACGATCGCGCACGCGCTGAACGTCAGCCCCGCGCCCACCAGCCCCAGCCACAGGGTCAGGGCGCCGACGCCCACCACCGGCAGTGAGATGCCCGTGTAGGCGACCACGAAGAACGAGGAGATCGTGGCGCCCCGGTGCGCGGCCGGCGCCGCGTCGCCCACCGCGCTCAGCCCCGCGCGGAAGGCCATGCCCTGCCCCAGCCCACCGAACACCGCGCCCGCCACCAGCAGCGCCGCGGACTCGGCCCAGAGCGAGGCGGCGACCAGCAGCAGACCGGCCACCAGGACGAGACAACCCAGCGGCAGCGCCCGTGCCACCGCCAGATGTCCCACCAGCCACTGGCCCACCGTCGAGGAGAAGAACACCGAGAACACCACGAGCCCCACCACCGCGTGGTTGTGCACGCCCAGGGTCTCGGCCAGGAAGCTCGGGGCCAGCGAGGTGAACAGCCCGAGCAGCGCGAATCCGGCGAAGGCCGCCAGCGCGCAGGGCACGAACACACCGCGGACGGACGCCGGGACCGACAGGCCCCGCGGCCGAAGCCGGGCCCCGAGGCGGGCGTCGTCCACCGTCTCGGGCAGTGCCGTCACCATGGCACCAGCCACCGCCAGCAGGGCCAGATGGGTGACGAAGGGGAGGACGAGCGGAGCCGGGGCGTACTCGGCCAACACCCCCGCGACCAGCGCGCCGCAACCCAGCCCGCCCATGTTCGCCGCCGTCGCGACGAGAGCCGCCCGCGTCTTCCGCCCGGGCGGGGCCAGCTCCAACACCGCGACCGTCCCCACCCCACTGAGCAGCCCGGCCGAGAACCCCGACAGCACCCGCCCCGCGAACAGCAGCGGCAACCCGCCCTCCAGGAGGAAGCAGACCGCGCTCAGCGCGCCCAGTACCAGCGAGTAGAAGAGGACCGGGCGGCGCCCCGCTTCGTCGGAGTATCCCCCGGCCACGAGGAGGGTCAGGATCACGCCGACCGCGTAGGCGGCGAAGACCAGGGTCACCGTCAGCTCCGAGAAACCGAGCTCCTGCCGGTACAGCCCGTACAGCGGGGTGGGCAGCGTCGTACCGGCCATGCCGATGGCGAACACCGCCCCGGCGCCCGCGTAGCCGAGCCGGGGCGGGCGGCGGGTACGGGACGGGGCGCTGGTCCGTGTCATGGACAACACCCTAGGCGCGGGGCCCCGGGCCGCCTCTCGAAGCCGGCGCCCGGCAGGTCCGTCCGGGCCTCCCGGCCCCGGTTCCGCCGATGATTGGCGCCGACCGGGGCGGGCAGGGGCAGAGCGTGGACCGCCCCGCCGGCGGTTCGCCGGGCACGGCCGCCCGCGGCTGCCCGGCGACGCCCAGTAGGCTGGCGTGCCGGATGGGGCCCGAGCGGGCCGGCTCCGGGTGGTTCGGCAGGGCCGGAAGGGGACGAGTGAGAGCGGCGCGAGCACTGGCTACCTTGGACGAGGTCGAGCACGGCGACCACGTCTGCTGGCGTATGGAGCCCGACGGCGCGTTCCCCGCCGACGCGCGGGCCTATGTGGCCGACGGTGCGCTCTACGGCGACAAGATCGTGGTCGTCGGCCCCGCCGGGGTCGCCTCCGGCGTCCCGCGCGACACGGTGTCCCTCGCCTCCGTGGTCCTCGACTTCCGCGGTCCCGCCGACTCCGACTCGGTCCTGGCCGCGGTGCGCCGCGAGGCCCGTTCCGCCGCCCGGGAAGGGTTCCGCTCGCTGCGGGTGCTCGCCGAGCGGATACCCGCGACGGAAACCGGCGGCGCCGAGGAACTGCTGGCCCAGGAACTCAAGCTCGACGAGTTCGCCTCCGAGAGCGGCGCCATGGTGGTGTGCGCGTTCCGCCCGTCGCTGTGGGACGCGCCTACTCTGGAACGGGTGGCATGTGTGCACCCGCACGAGATGGGCATTCGCGCGGGACGTCCGGCCTTCCGGATGTTCAGCAGCGGCGCCGACAGGTGGAGCGTAGACGGAGTGATCGACTCGGAGTGTGCGGCGGCGTTCAACGCCGCGGTACGGGCGGCGGTACGACACACGCCCAAGGTGCGGCTGCGGTTCGACACCTTGGAGATGATCGACGCCGCGGGCATGCACGCACTCGTCGAGGCCGCCCGTCAGCTGCCGGACCGCCGGATCATCGTGGAGGGCGCCAACGAAACCGTGCGCCTGTGTTGGGAACTGGCGGGCTACGCGGCCCCCGGCATGCCGGTGGTGATGGCCGTATGAGCGCGAGCGTGCCCCGGCGACCCTCCGGGCGGGACGAGACCCCGTTCCGCCACGAGCTGTACCCCTACGACGGTGAGGCGCAGTTCCTGTCGGGCACCCTGGGCTTCATCCGCGAAGCCCTGGACGGCGGTGAGGCGGTGGTGGTCGCCGTGCCCTCCGACAAGACGTCCCTGCTGCGCGGCGAACTCGCCGACGAGCCCGCCGTCACCTTCGTCGACATCTCGACGATCGGGCCCAACCCCGGCCGTCTCGTCGCCGTCTGGGAGGCGTGGATGAGGGAGCGGGGCGAGGGCGGAAGGCCCGTACGGGGCATCGGCGAGACGGCTTGGCGCACGGCGCGCAGCGCCGCGCAAGTCTCCGAGCTGCGCTATCACGAGTGGCTCTTGAACCGGGCCTTCGCGCGGAGCCCCGCCTGGTCGATGCTGTGCCCCTACGACGCCGCCGACGGCGACCAGGCCGCCCTCCGGTCCCTCTCCCGCTGCCACCCGTTGATCCGCCAGGACGGGCAGTACGTACCCAACGAGGGTTACCTCGTCGGCGCGGAGTACCCCTTCGACGCGCTCACCGACCCGTGCGACCCCTACCAGGAGATGGGTTACACCCACGGTGACCTGGCGGCGATACGGGCGAAGGTCTCCCAGTGCGCGGCCGACGCCGGAGTGTCCGCCGAGCGGCTGCCGAAACTGGCCGTGGCCGTCACCGAGATCGCGACCAACAGCATCCGCCACGGCGGGGGCGGGGGAACCCTGCGCACGTGGTCGCAGGACGCGACGTTCCTGTGCGAGTTCCGCGACTCAGGCCACATCGTCGACGTGATGGCCGGACGGCGCAGGCCGACCCCCGACCAGATCGGCGGACGCGGCCTGTGGCTCGCCCACCAGCTGTGCGACCTCGTCGAGATCCGCTCCACGGCCGAGCGGGGAACAACCGTCCGACTCCACATGGACACCACGCCCTAGCGTCCCGGTCCGCGGGAAGCCCCGCCGGCAGCCCCGCCCCGCCGGGCCCGGGGGCGGCCTCAGCCGGCGCGGGCGGGCTCGGGAAGCGCGCCGCGGAGCTCGTGGAGCAGGCGCCCGGCGTCCGTGAGGAGCGCGCCGCACAGCGTCCGTACCGGGGCGGGCACCCCGGTGTCCTGCTGGACGGCGTACTCCAGGTCCTCGTGGAGGGACATCCCCTCCCGGACCAGCGCGTCGAGTTCCCGCGGGTCGGTCCGGTCCGGCCGGCCGACCTGCGCCATCGCCGCGGCGACCGTGTCCAGGAGGGCGCCGTACCCGGACAGGAAGCGACGCGGCAGGTGGGTGTCGTGGCCGCTGTCGAGGGAGTGGGAGAGGCTGCGCAGCGCCGAGCGCAGGTGTGCGGCGCTCCTGCCGGCCGCCCGCGCCGCCTCCTGGGCGCGCGGTAGCACGTCCCGGTCCCTCCCGTCGGCGCGGCGCGGATTGAGCCGGCTGTTCTCGGCCTCGGCGTCCACGGACGCCCGTACGCGCGGCGCGTCCGCCGCCACCCGGTCACAGTCGCGACGCCAGCGCCCGACCTGCTCCCGGGAGGGCGCGCCGCCCTCCCCGACAGCCGACGCCAGCTCGGCGACGACCTGCCGAAGCCCCTCGTAGAGATCGGCCACCGCCTGCTGGCGGTGGCGTAGGTGTCGGGCCGGTGCGAGCAGCAGGTGCGCCGACAACCCGCACAGCGCGCCGAGGGCGACCGAACCGGCGAGGTGCCCGATGTAGTCGATGCGGCCGTGTCCGGCCGTGAAGGCGAAGAATCCGACGACCGCGACCTGGAGCCCCTGGGAACCCAGGTACCGCGCCCGCCCGACCGCGAGCGCGAGGAGGGCGAGCAGCCCGAAGGACCAGGCGTGGATGCCCATCAGGGCGGCGAGCCCGGCGGCCAGGGTCGCGCCGAGCACCATCGCGCCCAGGTACCGGACGCATTCGCGCACGGAGCGGTAGAGCGTGGCCTGGAGGGCGACGATCGCGGTGAACGGCGCGAACGTCGTGACCGTCGGTGGCAGCAGGCGGTGTGCCAGGGCCCAGGCGACCATCGCCGCCACCACCGTCTTCGCCTGACGGATCAGGTCGTCGCGTTCGGCGCCCGGCGACGAGGCGCCTCTGCGGACGTACGCGACGGCCCGGCGCGCCGCCGTGCACGACCGTCGTGCCGGACCACTGCTCGCAGGTCCACTGCTCATGGGCATGGGGGCATCACCTCACATCACTCATCGGAAATCGGATCGTGCGCTTGTGCCCGAAACGCCCCGTCCCATGCCCCCGCCGCCGGCCACCGGCGGACTCGCTCGCCCAAGTCCCCTGCGCGACCCGGGAATCGGGGTGACGTACTCACCGGATCGGAAGTGGCGGCGGCCGCACGGGGTAAACGGGAGACATGGAGACCTCTTCGCGTTCCACCGGGCAGTCGCTCCCCCCGCCGCGCGGGAGCAGGAAACCGCGATGGGCGCTGGTGGCCGGGGGAGCGGCCCTGCTGCTGGCGCTGGTCGTGCTCGTGGGTCGTCTCAGCCTGATTCCGGGCCTCGGCGGCCTGTTCGGCGAGGACACCCGGGACCGCTCCGGCCCCGCGCTGCTCAAGTCGATCCAGGACATGCACCGTTACGAGGGCGCCGTCGGCAACTTCCAGGTGGTGGTGGATCTGGAGAAGGACGCGGCCTTCCTGCCGGACGCGATCCGTGGGACCCGCACGCTGTACGTAGGCGCGGGGTCGGTCGGCGGATACGTCGAACTGGGCGCGCTGGGCGAGCAGAGCGTGAAGGTGAACGCGGACCGTACGCAGGCCACGGTGCGGCTCCCCCACGCGACCCTCGGCCCGGCCGCCCTCGACCCGAACCGCTCCTACGCGGTGTCGAAGCAACGCGGCCTGCTCGACCGGCTCGGTGACTTCTTCTCCGACAATCCTGCCGGCGAACAGGCCGTACAGCGGCTCGCGGTGCAGCACATCACCGAGGCGGCCCGCGACAGCGGCCTCGCCGCGAGGGCGGAGCAGAACACCACGGCGATGCTGGAGGGCCTGCTGCGCTCGCTCGGATTCCAGAAGGTGACCGTCAGCTACGCGTGAACGGCGCCCGCCGACGAGCCGGTCCAACGGGCTCCACACAGGCGCGTGGCCCGGAGTGAACCCCGGGCCACGCGGCGCGCTGCGGTCAGTGCCAGTCGATGGCTCCCCAGGCACAGGCACCGTCGAAGCCCGGGTTGCCGTGGATGACGGCGCCCGACAGGTGGCAGGCGCCGTAGTGCGCCGAACCGCTGTTGTGGTCGTCGTCCCCGTGGGCGAGCGCGGTGGCGGCGCCTCCGAGAACCATGGTGGCGGCGAGGGTGAGGGTCGTGACTGCGGCGCGGATGCGCATGGCTGCTCCTTGAGTGGGAGGGGTCGATCTGCGCATCAGGAATCACCCCCGCGGCCTCCCCGGAAACACCGCCTGCGTCGGATGGACGAGCCCCCGGCCGCGGGGGACGGCGATCCGGTTGCGCGACGGCGGACGGCCCGTGTCGGACCGGGCTCCCGGAGCCCCGAGGGCATCGCCGTCCGAGGGCACGGTGCCCCTCGCTTCCCCGGCGGAGGGCCGGCGACTTGCCGCCATTCGGCGCAATGGCACCGACGGGTGACGCGCTCCACCTGTTGGAGGGAGCGCGTGCGGGGTTGGGCACCCGTGGGCGGGGTAGCCGCCGGATGCCGGGCCGGGACGAAGTGAGGAGCCGTGATGGCAGAGCTGGACCTTGATCCGTTCACGGACGTGCTGGACGTCCCCATGTACGTGGTCACCGCGGCGGCGGGCGACGACCGCGCGGGGTGCCTGGTCGGCTTCGCCTCGCAGTGCTCGATCCACCCGGCGCGCTACATGGTGTGGCTGTCCGAGGCCAACCACACCTTCAAGGTCGCCCTCCGGGCCACCCACCTCACGGTGCACGTACTGCGGCGCGAGCAGCGCGAGCTGGCGAGGTGGTTCGGCAGCCAGACCGGGGACCGCGTGGACAAGTTCGAGCGGGTCGCCTGGCACGAGAGCGCGGACGGCAGCCCGGTGCTGAACGAGGCCGACGTGTGGTTCGTGGGACGGATCGAGGAGCGGATCGCGGGCGGTGACCACGTGGGATTCCTCCTGACCCCCACCGAGCAGTCACCGCCGGCCCCGCAGGCCCCCGCACTGCTCCGGTTGAGCGACGTCAAGGACTTCGAACCGGGCCACCCCGCCTGAGCCCCGTCCGCTCCGCCGCTGGGGTCGGCCCGGCCGCCCGGTGAGGGGCGCGAGCCACCGTGCCGTGGTCGAACCCGGGTCCCGGTCCGGACTCAGCCGGACGGCCAAGGGTCGCCCGCGACGCGCGCGTGGAGGTGTTCGTCGTGCCATCCGTCCGCGTGGAGCAGAGCGCTGCGCATCACCCCCTCCAAGGCGAAGCCCGCCTTCACGGCGACCCGGCAGGACGCCGGGTTGGCGACGGAATGCGTGATCCGCAGCCGGTGCAAACCCAGTTCGTCCACGGCCCACCGGCTGATCCGGACCGTCGCGTCGACCACGACCCCGTGTCCGCGCCCGGCCGGCAGGAGCCAGTAGAGGAACTCGGCGCCACCGCCGCGCAGATCCACGTCCGCCAGACCGACCAGGCCCACGGGCCCGCCCCCGCCGGGCCGGCAGATCGCCCAGATCGCGGCCTCCTCGGCCTGCCAACGCTCGCGCCACCTCGCGATCTTCTCGCCGGCGGCGGCAGGCGAGAGGTCCACCGACCGGTTCCACTGCCGGATCTCCGGGTCTCGGCTGGAAACCACCAGCACCGGGGCGTCGTCGGGCTGCCACGGCCGCAAGGCGAAGCCGCCGCGGAGACCGAAGGACGGCTGTTCGCCGCCGCTCATGCTGCCGGCCGCGACCACGGGACCTATCGAATCGATCATGACGGCATCATGCACAACCGAGGCGGCGGTCGCCATCGGGTAGGTGCGTGCGCGACATGGGCAGGGCCCCGGCCTCCCTGAGGAGGCCGGGGCCCTGGGTACCGCGTGCCCGCGGACGACCCGCTCTGGGGGTGGTGCGGGCAGATCAGCTGCCGTTGGAGAGGTTGCCGGACAGGACCGGGATGTTGTCCAGGATGTGCGAGAGGGACTCGTCGCCCTTGGCCTGGGTGGAGTTCTCGGTGCACTGCTGGTTCTGCGGGTTGGACAGGACGTTGATGTCCTGGACACCGATGTTGGCGATGATCGCAACCAGCGACTGGGCGTTGACCTTGGCCGGCAGGCCGATGCAGGGCTTGTTGAGCGTGCCCTGGACCAGGCTGAGCTGCGGGCTCATGGCGCCCTCGGTCTTCTGGTTGCCGTAGATCTGGGAGGCGCCGTTGCCGTTGACGGTGTTGATCCCGTTGTCGTTGCCGATGGCCATGGCCGGGGCGGCCACGGCAGCGCCCGCGCCGATCGCGGCGGCGGTGGCAGCTGCGGTGATCATCATGTTCTTCAGCATTCTCGAGCGTTCCTTAGCTTGAGCGGAAACGGGCCCCTGACGGGGAAGTCGTCCTGCTAACGCCGACGGGCCGCCGATGTGGCGGTATGTCACCCGATCGCGCGGGCGCCCCGGCCGCCCCGTCCGACCGGTGGCCGCGAACGCCAAGCGGTGTCCGGCCCGTTCGCGGATCTCGCCGTCCGGCTCGTCAACCCGGTGAGCGGCCGGGCCGGGGCCCGCGCCTGAAGACAGACCGGTCGAGGCACCCGTGACCCTAGGGTGGCGTGATGGTACGCGTGCGTGAGATGGAAGAAGCCGATGTCGACGCCGTTTCGGCGATCCGGGTGCGGGGCTGGCAGTCCGCGTACGCCGGGATCGTCCCCGGGCGGTATCTGGACGCGATGTCGATCGAGAGTGACGCCGAAGGGCGACGGGCGTGGTTCTCGAATCCGCTGCGGCAGTCGACGGAGTTGGTCTCCCTCGACGCCGGCGGCGCCCCCGTGGGTTGGATCAGCTGCGGCCCGTACCGGGGGCCGGCGTCCGCCGGTCGGCGCACGGGCGAGATATACGCCTTCTACGTCCGACCGGACCTCATCGGGCGTGGGTTCGGCCGGGCACTGCTCGGCGAGGTCCACGCGCGGCTGGGCGAGCAGGGGTTCCGGGGCGTGGCCCTGTGGGTGCTCGGTGACAACCGGCAGGCGCGGCGCTTCTACGAACGAGCCGGCTACCGGCACGACGGGGGGACCCAGGACGACGTCTACGAGGACGTGACCCTCACGGAGTTCCGCTACGAGCGTCCGCTGCGCTGAGCGAGGCCGCGTCGGGCCACACCAGCAGGACCGGGCAGGGCGCGTGGTCGACGACGAAGCGGCTGGTGGGGCCGAGGCTGCGGGGGCCCAGGCGGCTGTGGTCGCCGTCGCGGACGAGGACCAACAGGTCCGCTCCTTCCGCGGCGGCCACGACCTCCGTCTCGGGGCGTCCGGTCAGCTTGACCGCTCTGTGGGGCCGGCCGAGGAGTTCGCCCGCGGCGGCGAGAACGCGGTCGGCGGTGGCGGACGCGAGGTGTTCCATCGCCGTGCCGGGGTCGCGTTCGGCCCGCACCCGGCCGAGGAGCCCGGCGAAGGCCCCGTGTCCCACGTCCCCCACGTCGGGGGAGTCGATGTGCAGCAGCACGATGTCCGCACCGGTAGGCGCGAACCTGCGGGCGGCCTCGGCACAGGCGGCCCAGGTGCCTTCCACGAGCCAGGCGATCACGGTCACGGTCGTTCGGCCTCCGAGGACGTCGGTGCCGTCCACGATGGCACACGCGACCGCCGCACCGCCGGAGGCGGGGTGTCGGGGACGGGTAGTACTGTGCGCCGAGTGGCTTTTCGATCTTCCTTCTCCGTTATACGGCACAAGCCGTTCCGTTTGTTTGTCCTGGCCCGGATCATTTCCATGAGCGGATCGGCGATGGCGCCGGTCGCGTTGGCCTTCGCGGTGCTCGGATTCGACGACCGGCCGAATTCGCTCGCGATCGTCCTGGCCTGTAATACCGTTCCCCAGTTGGTCATGATGCTCGTGGGAGGCGTGATAGCCGACCGGCTGTCGAGACGGCGTGTCATCGTGGTCGGGAACCTCGTATCGGCCTGCACACAGGCGGCAGTCGCCCTGCTCGTGGCCCTGGGGGCGGCGGACGTCACGCGGGTCGCGGGCTTCGCCGTCCTCGCCGGCGGCGCCTCGGCCCTCGCGCAGCCCGCGATGAACAGTCTCCTTCCCCACCTCGTCGAGGCGGGGGAAGTCCAGGAGGCGAACGCGCTCATGCGCCTTCCCGTCAACGCGGTCAAAATCGTCGCGCCCGCGCTCGGAGGGTTGCTCGTCGCCCTGGTCGGACCGGAATGGACCCTGGCCTGGGATGCCGCCAGCTTCGCGATAGCGGCGGTTCTCGTATCCCGCATCGGTATTTCCGTACGGGAAAAGCGGACATCGTCGGTTCTGCGGGATTTCAAGGAGGGTTGGGCGGCTTTCTCGGGCCGGTTCTGGCTCTGGTCGTACGTCGCGTCCGGGACGGTCGTCGTCGCGCTGTGGCTGGGCGGCTACCAGCTGCTGGGTCCGGTGCTGGCACAGGACCGGCATCTGGGCGCGGTCGCCTGGGGGACCGTTCAGGGGGCCTTCGCCGTCGGTCTGTTCGCCGGGGGGTTCGTGTCCCTCAAGTGGAAACCCTCCCGGATCATGGTCGCGTGCGTCTGCGCGAACCTGCCATCGGCGCTTCCGCTGCTCGCGCTCGCCGTCCGGGCCCCGCTCGTCGTCGTGGCTGCGGGGGCGGTACTGGCCGGCATCGGGTTGGACATCGCCATCGTCTGCTGGCACACCGCCCTCCAGGAGCAGTTGCCCTCGGAGGTGCTGGGCCGGGTCAACTCCCTCAGCTCCACCGGAGAACTCATGGCGGTGCCGCTCGGGTACCTCGTCGTGGGCGCCACCGCCTCCGCCCTGGGTCCCACTTCCGTGCTGCTCGCCAGTGCCGCCGTGATGACGCTGGCCACGCTGGTCCTGCTGGCGGCCCCCAGCGTGTGGGCGATACGCCGCCGGGGTCCCGTGGAAGCGGCGTCTTCCTGAGCATGTCCTGACGGCACGACCGGGCGGCGGTCGCCGAGGCGCGGGTCCAAGCGCGCGGGTCGGGTTTTCTTAGCGGGACGTTAGATCTGGGCGCCGCTCCTTGTCCCGGTAAGCGGACCGGCGCATGCTCTGGGCACTTCCCCGCTGTTCGGGGTCGTTCTCCCTCACCCTCTCCCCTCGGGGAGTTCCGTCTGGAGCCGCCATGTCCTCGTCCGCCGTCCCGTCTCCCGTGCCGCCCGGGGACGCCCGCGGGAAGCGCCGTCTCGCCCTCGTCGGCGGTTCCCTCGGCAACCTCGTGGAGTGGTACGACTGGTTCGTCTACGCGAGCTTCGCCATCTACTTCGCCGACTCGTTCTTCCCCGGCGACAACCCGACCACGCAGCTGATGAACACGGCCGGGATCTTCGCGGTCGGATTCCTGATGCGTCCCGTCGGCGGTTGGATCCTCGGACGCGCCGCCGACCGGCACGGCCGAAAGAGCGCGCTCACCCTCACGGTCGCCATGATGTCCGGGGCGGCCCTCCTCATCGCCGTCGCCCCGACCTACGGGCAGGCCGGCTACGCGGGCGCCCTCGTGCTGCTCCTCGCGCGCCTGCTCCAAGGCATGAGCATCGGCGGCGAGTACGCGGCCAGCGCCACCTACCTCACCGAGGCGTCCGCCCGAAACCGGCGGGGCCTCGGCTCCTCCTTCCAGTACGTGTCGATGACCTGTGGCCAGCTGCTCGGACTCGGCATCCTCATCACGCTCCAACACACTCTCACGAACACCCAGTTGAAGGACTGGGGCTGGCGCGTACCCTTCGTCTTCGGGGCCCTGTTCGCGGTGGTCGTCTTCTGGCTGCGACGCAGGCTCCAGGAGACCGACGCCTTCCGGGAGGAGTCGTCGACGGCCGAGGCGCACGACGACAGCGCACGCGGCACGCTCAAGGCCCTGTGGCAGTACAGGCGGCAAGCCGGTCTGGTCATGGCGCTCACGCTCGGCGGAACCGTGGCCTACTACACGTACACCACCTACCTCACCAAGTACCTCGTCGGCAGCGCGGGCATGGCGAAGAACACGGCCACCCTGGTCAGTTTCACGGCCCTGGCCCTCTTCGCCGTGCTCCAGCCCTTCGCCGGGATGCTGTCCGACCGGATCGGCCGTCGCCCCCTGCTGATCACCTTCGCGGTGGGCTGCACCGTCGGCACGTACCCGATCATGACCGCGCTCGGGTCGGCGTCCTCCTACTGGTCCGCGCTGGGGCTGTCGCTGCTCGCCCTGGTGATCGTCACCGGCTACACCTCCATCAACGCCGCCGTCAAGGCCGAGCTGTTCCCGACCCGGGTCCGCGCCCTCGGCGTGGCGCTGCCGTACGCCGTCGCCAACGCCCTCTTCGGCGGCACGGCCGAGTACGTGGCGCTGTGGTTCAAGGACGCGGGCCACGAGAAGATGTTCTTCTGGTACGTGTCCGGCTGCGCGCTGGTCTCCCTCGTGACCTACGTCCTGATGCCGGACACCCGCCACGCCGCGCTCAGCCGCGCCGAGGCGGACGCCGACGGGGCCGGCGGCCGGGGCGAGGACCACCCCGGCGCCGGCCGGGCCGACGAGCACGGGCAGCCGGCCGCGGGCGCTCGCGACGCCGCCCGCTGAACCGCGCGGGCGGCCCCGCTCCGGCGCCTCCGACCGACGGCCCCGACCGACGGCCCCGATCCGGCGGCCCCGGGCGGCGGCTCGCGTAAGCTGCTGCCCCGGGCCGACCGGTCGGGCGGTCCCGACCCGGTCCGCGCGCGTGACGAGGAAGACCGCCGATGCACGCCCTTCTCGTCGAGGACGACGACCGCATGGCCCAGGCCCTCGGCACCGCACTCGCGCAGCGCGGGCACACGGTCCGCCGGGTCGGCCGCGCCCTGGACGCCCTGCGGCACGTCCGCGAGGCCGACTTCGTGCTCCTCGATCTGGGCCTGCCCGACCTGGACGGCCTGGAACTGCTGCGTCGACTGCGAACCGTCTGCGACGCGCCGCTGATCGTCGTGACCGCGCGCTGCGAGGAACGCGACATCGTGCAGGGCTTGCGGGCCGGGGCCGACGACTACGTCGTCAAGCCGTTCCGGATGGCCGAGTTGATCGCCCGCATCGACACCGTGCGCCGCAGGACCGGCATCCCCTCGGCGCGTACGGCGGCCGGTCCTCCCGACACCGGCGGCCGGCCCGTGCGCACCGGGGACGTCGAGATCGACCTCGCGTGCCGCACGGTCGCCGTGGCCGGACGCACGGTCCGCCTGACGCGCCGCGAGTTCGACGTGTTGGCCTTCCTGGCCGCGCGCCCGGACGAAGTGCACTCCCGCGAGGAGATCCTGGACCGGATCTGGGGCGACGCCTTCCTCGGCGCCTCACGGTCGCTGGACGTCCACGTGGCGGGCATCCGGGCCAAGACCCGCCGCTCCGGGCTGGTGCGCACCGTTCGCGGGTTCGGCTACCAACTCGGTTGCCCCGCCGTGGACGACGAAGGCGGCGGTGAGGGCGGTGGCGACGGCAGTGGCGCAGGGAACGACGCCGGGGACGGCGGCCGGTGAGGCGCCGGCTCCTCGTCCTGCTGACGGTGCTCATGGGCGCCGCCGCGCTGCTGCTCTGCCTGCCACTGGCCGAGGCGTACGCGCGGGGACGGACCGAGCACCTGCTCCTGCAACGCCGCTCCGAAGCGGTGCGGTTCGCGGACCTCGCCGACCGGATGCGCACCGGCGCCGACCGGTCGGAACTGACCGCCGAGATCAACCGCTACGCCCAGCTCTACGGGGCCTCGGTGATCGTCGTCGACACGGCCGGGCGGACTCTCGCCCAGGCAGGACCCGCCTCCCCCGCCTCGTCGACCGGCCGGACGGCGGACGCCCGGCGCCGCGCCCTCACCGGCCGCTCCACCGACCGACTGCCCACCCTTCGCCCGTGGGGTCCGGGGGACGTCGTCGTCGCCGAACCGGTGGGCCGTGACGAGCGGGTCAGCGGGGCGGTCCTGATGTCCGTCCCCACCGGAACGGCCCGCCGGGACGTCACGGTCCGCTGGTCGCT
This sequence comes from Streptomyces sp. A1136, assembly GCF_004795055.1. GTDB lineage: Bacteria > Actinomycetota > Actinomycetes > Streptomycetales > Streptomycetaceae > Streptomyces. The sequence continues at coordinate 7,148 of NZ_SSBJ01000028.1, read as the reverse complement.
GATCGCGGCCGGGGCGCTCGCCGCCTTCGCGGCGGCCGGCCTGGTCGCGGCGGGGACCGCGCGCTGGCTGATGCGCCCCGTCCTCGACCTCGACCGGGCGGTGGAGGGACTGACCGCCGGGCGCCTCCAGGCGCGGACCGTCTCGTACACCGGGCCGCCCGAACTGCGGCGGCTGGGACAGCACTTCAACACGATGGCGCAGGCCCTGGCCGACTCCATCGGCCGCCAGCGCGACTTCGTCGCCGACGCCTCCCATCAACTGCGCAACCCCCTGGCCACCCTGGTCCTGCGGCTGGAGAACGTCGAACCGCACATCGCCCCCGGTCCCGGCCGCGCCGAGCACGCCCGCGCCCTCGACGAGGCGGAACGTCTGGAGCAACTGCTCGACGGCCTGTTGGCGATGGCGCGCGTGGAGTCGGGTACCGCGGAGCCCGCCGAACAGGACGTGTCACGGGCGGTACGGGAGCGGGTGACGGCCTGGGAGCCGGTGTTCCGGGCTGCAGAACTGGAGCTGACCACATCCACGCCTGCCGGGGGTCTGCGTGCCGTCGCCCTGCCCGACGCGGCGGGCCGCGTCCTGGACGCCCTCCTCGACAACGCGGTCAAGTTCGTCCCGCCCGGCGGCCGCGTCGTCGTGAGCGTCACGCGGGACGCGACCGACGGGCAGATCGCCGTCCGCGTCGCGGACGACGGTCCCGGCGTCGCCGAGGACCAACTCCCGATACTGCTGCGGCGCTTCGGGCGTTCGCCGGAGCACCAGAACGTCCCCGGCAGCGGGTTGGGCCTGGCCATCGCCGACGAGATCGCCCGCGTCAGCGGCGGCCGGCTCGACGTCGGCCGCAACACGCCTCACGGCCTGACCTTCGAGCTGCGGCTGCCGTCCTCGCGCGCGCCTCAGCCGTACACGGACCTGTAGTACGCCACCGCACCCCGGTGAAGCGGTACCCGACCGGTGGAGATGGCGAACCGGGGCTCCAGCCGTGCTCCGGCCGTCACCTCCCGCAGCAGGTCACCCCACCGCTCGAACACGACCGTCAGCAACTCGCGCGCCGCGTCCCGCGGTACGTCCGCACGCGCGAGGAGGTAGTTGGCGACCCCGAGGGTTCCCACGGGTTCCGCCGGCCCGTACGCCCCGCTCGGGATGGTGACGGCCGAGTACACCGGCCCGTAGCGGTCCCGGAGGGGCCCCACGTACCCGTCCAGCGGCAGGAACCGCAGCGGCATCTCGCGCGACAGCGTCGCCAAGGCCGGGGTGGGCACGCCTCCCGACCAGAACAGCGCGTCGACGGCGCCCTCGCGCAGGGCCCGCGCGGACTCGGCGAGGCCCAGTTGCCGCTCGCGGGCGGGGAGGCGACCCTCGCCCAGCCCGGCCTCCCGCAGCAGGCGTCCCGCCACCACCTGCACGCCCGAACCCGCCGCGCCCGCCGCCACCGGACGCCCCGCGAGGTCCGGCACCGACCGCACCGCTCCGTCCGCCGGGACCAGGAGGTGCGTGTAGTTCACGTAGACCCGTGCCAGCGCGGTCGCCGAGGCGGCGGGACGGGCGAACGGCTCGCGCCCCAGCGCCGCGTCCTCGGCCACGTCCGCCATGGCCAGCGCCAAGTCGACGGCGCCGGCCTCCAACTCGCGCAGGTTGTCGACGCTGGCGGCCGTGCTCACGGGAACGATCCGCAGGCGGCTGCCGCTCGCCGCGACGGCCTGCGCGAGCGCGTTGCCGAACGCGTTGTACGGCCCTCCCTCCGGCCCGGTCGCCAGGAGCAGCCGGCATGTCGGCCCCGACTGCGCGGTGCATCCGGCGCAGGCGGAGGCGAGGGCGCCGAGTCCCGCCCCCACCACCCGTCGGCGGTCCCATGGTGTGCTGCTCACATCGGGAGCGTAGCGACCGCGGGCGGCGCCGGGCGGTCGGCCGCCGCCCTGCCGGACCTCCGACACGCGCGGCGGGCCCGCAGAGCACCGCTCCGCCACGGCGCGGGGTCCACTATCGAAGGCGGACGCTCCCCTCCCCACAGTCACGGAGACAGTGATGGCCCTCCCTCCCGACCAGTTGACCGAACCGGCGGTACGCGCCTTCGTCCTCGCGCTGAACGCCGGCGACCGGCAGGCGTTCGCCGCGTCCTTGGCCCCGGGCGCCACGATGTCGGACGACGGCAGCGACCGCGACCTCGCCGCTTGGACGGAGCGGGAGATCTTCGGCTCCGGCGGCCACATGGACGTCGAGACCCAGACCCCCGACGGCCTCGCACTCGTGGCGGACTTCCGGAACGACACCTGGGGCGCCATGCGCACTGCCTGGCGGTTCACCGTGGACGGTGGCAAGGTGACCCGCTTCGAGACCGGTCAGGCCTGACGGCGGTCGGCCACCGGTGTGTTGCCGAGCCCGGACAGCGGTCGTCGGACCCCGGTCAGTGGCCGTGGGTGGTGGTGCGGGCCCGCGCGGGGAAGGCGTTCGGCGGCGGGGCCGGGGCGTCCGGCCGCGCGGTCGCGACCGCCGCCAGCGTGAGGGCGGCCGCCAGCGGATAGGCGCAGGCGGCCAGCGCGACGGGCCAGGACACGGGTCGGCCCGCCGGGGCCACCGCGTGGAGCGCCGGCACCACCCAGGCGCCGGCCGACAGTGCCCATACCGCCGCGGCCGCGCCACTGAGCCGTCGGCCGCGCAGAGGGCCGTACAGCAGCCAGATCAGCGCCGGAACCGACCACACCCAGTGGTGGCTCCACGAGATCGGGCTCGCCAACAAGACGAAGAGCTGCGCGGTCAGCAGCATGGCCAGCCGGTCGCCCCGCACCATCGCGGCGCGCAGTGCGAGCGCCGTCGCGGCGGCGGCCAGGAGTACGAGCGCCGGCCACCACAGGCCCGCGGCACCGCCGTCGTGCCCCAGGAGCCGGGCCAGGCAGCCACGCAGCGACTGGTTCTCCGCCGAGGCCATCGGTCCGATGCGCCCGCTGTCGCCGAGGAGGTGGAGCCAGTACCGCCAGGATTCGACGGGCGCCACGAGAGCGGCCAGGACGACCGTCGCCGCGAAGGCGCAGGCCGCGTACGCGGCGGCCCGGCGTCGGCCCGCTGCCAACAGGTACACGACGCCACCGGCAGGCGTCAGCTTGATTCCCGCCGCGATGCCGATACCCGCGCCCGCCGCGAGGGCGCCCGGTCGCAGCGCGGCGGCCAGTGACAGCGCGGCGAGCGGCAGACTGACCTGCCCGAGCGCGATCCCGTGCAGCACGGGCTCCAGCCACAACACCGCAGCCGTCCAGAGGTGGACGCGGGTGGGTTCGACCGTCCGGCCCGGATGCGACAGCGCGAACGAGCCGCGGACGAGGTACAGCGCGGCGGCCAGGGACAGCACCTGCCACAACACCTGCGTCAGCCACCACGGCACGGACGCCAGCGGCAGGAACACCAGCGCCGCGAAGGGCGGGTAGGTGAAGGGGAGCGGCTGGGCTCCCGGATCGGCGCGGGTCAGCCGGAAGTCGTAGAGATGGCCGGTCAGGACGCCGGGTGCGCCCTCCCGGTACACCCGCAGATCGAACATGTCGGCCGAACAGAAGACGACCACCAGGTGTGCGACCGCTGAGCACGCCACGATCAGCGTGGCGTGGCGCGTCAGCCAACTCGTCATGCCGGCCATCATCTCGCGTCCCCGGCGCCCTCACCCGCACCGTGGGACCCACCGGCGCGGGCGGACGCCCGGTCCGCGCGGGGCGGACCTCCGACGACTACCGAGCGGGCGGCGGCGGGTCTTCCGGTCCGATGCGCCGCTTGAGCTGTTCCTGCGCCATGTCGGTCTGGGTGCGGTACTTGCCCTCGGTCCGCCCGTCAACGTAGTCGCCGGCCTTGTCGACGCCCTGGTTCGCCTGCTTCTCGTGCCCCTTGAGCATCTGCTTGAGCTTGTCCATCATGGACATGGCCGTCTCCTTCGGTTCGTTGTCCGGCGCTCCCAGGATGTTCCAGACCCCTGCGATCCGCATCCGGTGCCACCGGGCGCCTACGGATCAGGCCCCCGGCGACGACCCGCCCGGCCGGACCCGCTCGCCCCCCCGGCCCCGCAGGGCGAGCGCGATCAGGTCGTGGCCGAGATGCTCGCCGGGCGCCCGGTTCTCTTCGAGGCGGGGCAGGTCCTCCGGTCCGAACCGGCCGTATGCGGTGTGCTTGGACCACTCGACCTCGGGACGGTCCAAGTCGCCGTCGACCTCGACGGGGAAATCGGCCTCGTGCCGTACTCCGGCGCCGTCGTCGCCGGTCCGGGTGGTGGTCGCGAGCAGACGCCGGACCCGTGCCAGGTGCCACCCCGTCTCTTCCGCGACCTCGCGGGCGAGGGCCGCCAGGAGGGGTTCGCCGGGTTCGACGTGACCTCCGACGACGTCCCGGCAGTCGGGAAGAGGCGCCGGTCCGGGCCGCGCTTTTGAGCGAAGGCTTTGCCGTCCGCGTCGAGGATGACCGCTCCGACCGTCCGTACCTCGCCGGCGGCCGGAACCGGGATCTCCACGCCGGCCTCCACGGTCACGCGGGGTTGCCCGTCTGACGTGTTTCCCCCTTGGGGCAGGAGTCCGACGACGCGTTCAGGCGGCCTTGCGGGCCAGGTGGATCACGTCCGGGACCCCGCGCGCCACGGGGACCTCCGCGGTCCGGACATCGGTGAAGCCCGCCTCGCGCAGGGCGGTTTCGAAGGCGGGGGAGTGGTGTGCCGACCAGACGGCCAGGACACCGCCGGGGTTGAGCCGGGCATGGCATGCCGCGAGTCCGGCCCGGGAGTAGAGCTTGCGGTTCTTCTCGTCCACCGTCCAGTCCGGGCCGTTGTCGATGTCCAGGCAGAGCGCGTCGTACCGCTCGGCGCCCGACGCGAGGTATCGCACTAGGTCGGTATGGAGGATCGTCGTCCGAGGGTCCGCGAGCGACCGGGCGGAGATCGCGCCGAGCGGCCCCGTCCGGTGCCACTCGATGATCGCGTCCTCCCGTTCGACGACGGCGATCCGCCCCCAGAGCGGTTGCTCGGCGGCGTGGGCGAGCGAGAAGCCGACGCCCAGCCCTCCGATCAGCAGGGCCGGTGGTCCACCGCCCGCCGGCGGATCGAGCGCCAGGCGCGCGGCGTCGACGAGCAGTCGCTCCGACCGTCCGTCGGAGGTGTCCATGAGGAAGCAGCCGTTGGCGATGATCTCGTAGGTGGTGCCCCGTTGCCGCAGCACGACCTCGCCGAACCGGCCCTCCCGGCGGTCCAGCGTCAGGGCCTGTCCCGTTGTCACAGGTGTGGTCATGCGAAGCCCAACGAACCATGCGCGGCCGGTGTTCCGGGCCCCGCCGGGGCGGCCGCCGCAACACCCGCGCAGCCTTCCGCGCCCCGCCGTGACGTGCGGCTCACGTCGCGGCCCCGGTGGCGCGGGCCTACCCTGAGCCTGCTCGGGCCCTCGTACGACTGGAGGCCAGGCCGTGAAGCCATACGGGATTCGGTTGCGCCGGGCCTGCATGGCCGTCGCCGCCGCAGGTCTGCTCATCACCCCGGCCGTGGCAGGGTCCGCACAGGGCGCGACCGATCCCACGCGGCCCGCCGCCGCCCCCTCACCGAACACGGAATTCCGGCAGCTCACCCCGGCCGTGGCCGCCGAGCTGGACTCGGCGATCCGCCGGGTCCTGCACGACGCGCGGGTTCCGGGCGTCACCGTGGGACTGTGGGCACCCGGCAAGGGAAGCTACGTGAAGTCCTTCGGCGTGGCGGACAAGGCGACCGGCGCGCCGATGACCGAAGGACTCCGCATCCGCATCGGCAGCGAGACCAAGACGTTCACGGTCACCGCCCTCCTCCGCCTGGTCGACCAGGGGAAGATCGGATTGGACGACCCGATCGGCAAGTACGTCAAGGGCGTTCCCAACGGGGACCGCATCACCCTGCGCGAACTGGCGGGCATGCGGAGCGGGCTGTTCAACTACAGCGAGGACCCGGACTTCTCCAAGGCGCTCTTCGCGCACCCGGACAAGCCCTTCACCCCGCGGCAGTTGCTCGACTACAGCTTCAAACACGGCATTCAGTTCCAGCCGGACGCGCGGTTCGACTACTCCAACACGAACCTGGTCCTCCTCGGCCTGGTGATCGAGAAGGTCACCGGCCGGCCGCTGCACGAGGTCGTCATGCGGGACGTCGTCCGGCCGGCGGGGTTGCACCGGACGCTCTTCCCCACGGGCGCCAAATTCCCCGACCCGCACGCCCAGGGCTACACCAGCCAGACGGCATCGGGAAGGATCGAGAACGCGACCGACTGGAATCCTTCCTGGGCCTGGGCCGCCGGAGCGATGATCTCCGACCTACAGGACCTGCGCGGTTGGGCGCACACCCTCGCCACCGGCGCCCTGTTGACCCCCGCGACGCAGGCCGAGCGTCTCAAGACCCGACCGATCGGCGTCACGGGTGCCGGCTACGGTCTGGGCATCTTCGACGTCCAGGGTTGGATCGGCCACAACGGCTCGCTCCCCGGTTACGAATGCCTCGCCGTCTACCTGCCCCAGGCGCGGGCGACCATGGTGATCGTCCTCAACACCGACGTCCTGCACGACGGCCAGGAGCCGAGCACCCTGTTCGGCGAGGCGGTCACCCGCATCGTGACCCCCCGGCACGTATATCCCGGCCACACACCGTCGGCGCCCAAGGGCCGCTGAACCCGCCACCCCGGGTGTGGGAAGCCCGAGGGGCGTAGGGCCTCCCCGGCGTGGTCCACCGCCGCGGCGTCGCCCCACGGACGGAGGGAGCTCCTCGCGGCCGAATTCACCCTCTCGGACCAGCCGGCGGGCCGCGCCCGGGCGAAGACCCCAGAATCGGAGTCCGGCGAGGCAGCGGCGACCAGCCAGGAGGCCGACAGTATGGCGGGACCGTCACGGGGCTCGGGCAGTGGGCCGGGGAAGAGGCTGCCACGCGGCGGCCACCCGACGACCGACCGGATGCTGCGCACGCTCCTGCGGCGACGCAAGACGTCCCTCCGCAGCGAGGACGTGACCGTCTCCGACCGGCCGCAGGTACGGCGTGCCGTGACCGCCGCGGCGCTGGGCAACACGATGGAGTGGTTCGACTTCGGCGTGTACGCCTACCTCGCGGGAACGATGGGCAAGGTCTTCTTCCCCGACAGCTCCCCCGGGGTGCAGGTGGTCTCCGCATTCGCCACCTTCGCCG
>NZ_SSBJ01000283.1 GCF_004795055.1 Streptomyces sp. A1136 | reverse complement strand
CGGCTACAACCTCTACGGGCCCACCGAGTACACCATCAACACGCTCGGCGTCGGCACCTTCGAGTGCCAGGACCCGGTGGTGGGCGTGGCGATCGACAACACCGAGGTGTACGTCCTGGACCCGTGGCTGCGACCGCTGCCCGACAACGTCCCCGGCGAGCTGTACGTATCGGGCATCGGCATCGCACGCGGCTACCTCGGACAGCCCGCCCAGACGTCCCACCGGTTCGTCGCCTGCCCGTTCGGTGCGCCCGGCGAGCGCATGTACCGGACCGGCGACCTGGTGGCCCGGCGGCCGGACGGGAACCTGTCGTACCTCGGCCGCACCGACCAGCAGGTCAAGATCCGCGGCCACCGGGTCGAACCCGGGGAGGTCGAGGCCGCGTTCGCCGCGCACCCGGCCGTCCGTTTCGCCGCCGCGGTCGCCCAGCCGGACCCCCAGGTCGACGGGGCGTACCGGCTGGCCGCCTACCTCGTGCTCGACGGCGCCGACCTGGCCGCAGTCGCCGCCGAAGTGGGCGCCGTGCTCCCCGACTTCCTGCGCCCGTCGCACTACGCCGAGGTGGACGGC
>NZ_SSBJ01000282.1 GCF_004795055.1 Streptomyces sp. A1136 | reverse complement strand
CAACAAGAAAAAAGCCATCGCACAGCCCTTTGACCGCCACGCCGTCTGGCGCCTCATCAAACCATACTGGATCTCCGAAGAACGCTGGAAAGCGTGGGGTCTGATGGCGGTGATCATTGCGCTGGTGCTGGTCATGGTCTACATCAACGTGCTCCTCACCGACTGGAATCGCACCATGTACGATTCCCTGCAGAACAAGGACTACCCCGCCTTCAAGGGCCTGCTGTGGCAGTTCAGTTACCTGGCCTTTGCCTACATCGTGGTCGCCACGGCGCGCATCTACCTGACGCAATCGCTGCAGATCCGCTGGCGCACCTGGATGACCGACAAGTACATGGGGAAGTGGCTGGACCATCACGCCTACTACCGCATGGAGCAGGGCCGCATCGCCGATAACCCCGACCAGCGTATTGCCGAGGATTTGCGCTCGCTGACCTCGAACACCATCAGCCTGGTGCTCGGCTTCATCTCCAGCCTGGTGACGCTGGTATCCTTCGTCGGCATCCTGTGGGCCATCAGCGGGCCGCTGTCGTTCGCCTTCATGCAGCACGACTGGGTCATCCCGGGCTAC
>NZ_SSBJ01000281.1 GCF_004795055.1 Streptomyces sp. A1136 | reverse complement strand
TGGCGGCCTGCATCGTTTGCAGACCGCCACCGGCAAGCCTTTCCAGCCTCTCAAGTTTTTCCCTCCCCGCCGCGTACGCATCGCCATCGGCCTGAACACCAGTTCCGGCGCTGCATTGCCGTGCATGTGCATGCTACATTCGCAAGATGGGGAAGCAGACATCGGGCCGTTCGAGCCCATCCATCCGCAACACAATCACCGCGTGGACCGCCATTTTGGCGGTGCTGCTGATGGTGCTCGCCCCGACGTTTTCCGCGGCGTCGCAAGCGTGGTCGCAGGAGCGCGGCGGCTCGTTCTGGATGGAAATCTGCAGCGCCTTCGGCGACAAGACCGCCAACGACGCTGACCGCGACACCGGTAAAAAGGAGGCTTCTTCCTCGCATTGTCCGTATTGCCTGATGCATGCCGACGCCGTCGCGCCGCCACGGCAACCGATGCCGACCGAGACCGTGTGTACCATTTCACTTTTCCGGCCGCGCCTGTTTTATCGCGCACCGCAGCCGCTGTTTGCCTGGACCGTCGCATTGTCGCGGGCGCCGCCGCGGGTTGCCACGACATTCAGGCAACCAGC
>NZ_SSBJ01000280.1 GCF_004795055.1 Streptomyces sp. A1136 | reverse complement strand
ACGAAGAGATCCGCAAGCAGATTCCGGCGTGCCTCGATGGGGATCGTTGGTTCCACAACGATATTCAGGTGGCGCATTCGTTCATCACCAGCGGGTCGGTGCGGGAGGCTGTTGTGGGACGGATTGGGAAGTTTGTTTGATGGGGTTTGTGGTGTGATGAAAAAAGAGCAGCTTTGGCTGCTCTTTTTTATTGTGTGGTTGTTTCGACTTGCTTGCTGCGGGTTGCTAAGATTTTTCTTTCTTCGGACGACCAAGCCGGGGGCGGCCCGGCAGCCGCTCACTTTCTTTGCTTCGCCAAAGAAAGTAAGCAAAGAAAGGCGACCGCAAGTTCGCAGCCCCTTCGGGGTGCCCGGCGTCGTCGAGCACAAATCGGGAAGGGAAACAAACTCGCTGCGCTCAGACAAGTTTCCCCTCTTTATCCGATTTGCACCTGCCGCCACCTGCTACTCGCAAGCGGACTTCCAGACTGGCTCGCTGCGCATCGCCAGGGGACAAAGGTGGAGCCGCGGTCCTCGTTCTCCGCTATCACTAAAAAAAGCGATGAGAGATGGCAATCACGATGCCGAAGGCAAG
>NZ_SSBJ01000279.1 GCF_004795055.1 Streptomyces sp. A1136 | reverse complement strand
TGCCGCACAACACCGCCGACAAGGTCCACACGAACAGCTTGAACCACAGCGGGTTGTAGCCGATGAACATCAGCCGCGATTCGGAGTCACGCACGCCCTGCAGCACGCGGCCCAGCTTCGACGTCACGATGGCGCGGCACAGCAGCAGCGAGCCGAGCAGGAAGGCCAGCGTCACCAGGTACAGCACCGCCTTGGTCGACGGCGCCGTGATGGTGTAGCCGAGGATGCGCTTGAAGTCGGTGAAACCGTTGTTGCCGCCGAAGCCGGTGTCATTGCGGAAGAACAGCAGCATGAAGGCGAAGGTCATCGCTTGCGTGATGATCGAGAAGTACACGCCCTTGATGCGCGAACGGAAGGCGAAGTAACCGAACACGAAGGCCAGCACGCCAGGCACCAGCACCACCAGCAGCATGGCGAACCAGAAGTGCTCGGTCATCCACCAGTACCACGGATAGGCTTTCCAGTTGAGGAACACCATGAAGTCCGGCAGGTCGCTCTGATACGCGCCGTCGTGGCCGATGGCGCGCATCAGGTACATGCCGTGCGCATAGCCGCCCAGCGCGAAGAACACGCCG
>NZ_SSBJ01000278.1 GCF_004795055.1 Streptomyces sp. A1136 | reverse complement strand
CCGGTCTGGAGCATGAGTCGAACGGCCGCGACGGCGCGCAATCGCGCGGCATCAACACCTTCTTCGTCGAACCGACCTTCACGTTCGGCAACCTCAACGACTACCAGTTGCGCGTTTCGCCCAAGGTCTACACCTACCTTGGCCCGAGCTCCGACAACCCCGACATCGGCCAGTACCGCGGCCATGCGGATCTGAAGCTGGCAGTGGGCAAGCCGGACGGCGTGGAGTTTTCGACCACCTTGCGCAAGGGTACCCGCAGCAGTTCGGGCAGCGCCGACTCGACGCTGTCCTACCCGCTGGCGAAGCTGGTGCCGGGCATGGCCGGTTATTTGATGGCGAGCTATTTCTATGGTTACGGCGAGAGTCTGCTGACTTACAACCAGAAATCGACGCCGCAGTTCCGTATCGGCTACGCGCTCTGGCGCTAGGTCAGGACTGACGACACTCTCGCCGGAGCGTTCTCCGGCGAGAGTTGTCCGGCATGCCTATGCCACCGGCGTACGCATCGTGACGAACTCTTCCGCCGAGGTCGGATGAATGCCGATGGTGGCGTCGAACTGGGCCTTGGTGGCGCC
>NZ_SSBJ01000277.1 GCF_004795055.1 Streptomyces sp. A1136 | reverse complement strand
GGAGCAGGGCCTGGCCGGGCCCGACGCCCCCATCGTCGCCCTCCTGGACACCACCGGCATCCGCGCGGGCGCGGCCGCGCTGCGGGCCGCCTTCGCCGCCGTCACCGACGCGCCCGTGCTGCACGCCTTCGCCGTGAAGGCCTGCCCGCTGGTGCCGGTGCTCCGGCTGCTGCGCGCCGAGGGTCTGGGCGCGGAGGTCGCGAGCCCGGGCGAGCTGGCCCTGGCCGGGGCCGCCGGGATCAGCCCCGCCGACACGGTGCTCGACTCCCCCGCCAAGACCCCGGCCGAACTGCGCGAGGCGCTCGCCCTGGGCATCGCCGTCAACGCCGACAACCCCCAGGAGCTGGCCCGCCTGGACGCCCTCGTCGCTTCCCGGGACGGCCACCCGGGCGCCTCAGCGATCGGGCTCCGGATCAATCCGCAGCTCGGCGCGGGGTCCATCGACGCGCTGTCCACGGCGACGGCCACGTCCAAGTTCGGGGTGGCACTGCTCGACGACGGCGCCCGGGAGTGGGTGGTGCGGGCGTACGCGGAACGCCCCTGGCTGACCCGGCTGCACACGCACTCCGGGTTGCA
>NZ_SSBJ01000276.1 GCF_004795055.1 Streptomyces sp. A1136 | reverse complement strand
CCTCCTCGGCGGGGCCCCCGCTGAGGATGTTCTCGGTGCAGGTCACCAGCGCGGTGTCGCCCGTCATGGAGACGCCGACGTCGGTCAGGAAGAACTGGATGTACTCGGTGTTCGCCATGATCAGCGCGTAGCTGCGCAGCACCTCGCCGCGCCCGCTGAGCACCGGCCAGCCGGGGTGGACGCAGGAGACCGTGAGGTCCTCGCCGGGCAGCCAGAGGGCGGTCAGCGCTTCGAGGTCGCCCTGCTCCAGGGCCTCGTAGAAGGCGGTGCGGGCCACCGCAGACGCCGTACGGGTCGCCCGCGCCATCGAGGGAGCCGCGTGAGCGAGCCGAGGGACGACCACGCCGCCGCGGCCGCCGACATCGCCGCCGTCGACCTCCTGGACTCCGTCCTCGACGGCCGCAGCACCACGGACGAGCCCGCGACCGGGCCGGTCGCCATCCGTGCCCTCGCCGTCGCGGCGGCCTACCCCACCGACGCCCTGCGGGCGGCCGACCCCCCGGGCAACATCGCGAAGTACAACGCGGAACGCCTGGTCACGCGGTGCGTCACGAGCGCCAGACCCGTCCTCGTCAGCC
>NZ_SSBJ01000275.1 GCF_004795055.1 Streptomyces sp. A1136 | reverse complement strand
AACTGCGCCTCGGTGGTGTCGCCGATCAGGGCGTAGTCACCGTGGCCGGCGTTGTTGACCAGGTGATCGATGCTGTCGCGCGACCAGCTGTCGCGCAGTGCGGCGCGCAGGCGTTCGGCGAAGGGGGCGAATGCGGCGACGTCGCCGGTGTCGAGCTGCAATGCGACCGCCTTGCGGCCGAGTGCCTGGATTTCGGCGACTACGGCTTGCGCTTCGTCGCTGCGGCTGTGGTAGGTGACGATGACGTCGCCGCCTTGGCGGGCGATGCTGAGGGCGGTGTTGCGGCCGAGTCCGCGGCTGGCGCCGGTGATGAGGGTGATCTTGGTCATGATGGAGCTCCTGTGCTGGTGCGTTGATGGAGACCGCAGTATCGAACGCAGGGAGCAGGCCCGGTTACCGGATACTCGACGTTCCTTGCCTGATCCTCCAACTCGAGCACAAGTCGCGTGCAAGACCATCTCCGACAAGGTAGGCTTGCAGCATGACGACTTTACTCACTGCCGTGCAACGCTACGCCGACGCCCATGCCGACCGGGACGGGCTGGCGCATACACCTATCGCCGGTCTTACCATCGTGC
>NZ_SSBJ01000027.1 GCF_004795055.1 Streptomyces sp. A1136 | reverse complement strand
GCCGGTTTCGCGGTGAAGATCCTCTGGTGGGTCGCCATCGTCGTTCTGGTGCTGTGGCTGATCGGTTTCGTCGCCCGTCCGAAGGGTGGCAGTGGCCGTTGGTATCGCTGGTAACGGAACGACACCGGCGTAGCCCCGGACTCGCACGGCGGTGGCCCGCACCCTCCCGAAGGGTGCGGGCCACCGCCGTGTCGTCGTATCGGGGACATTGACACGCACGTGTACCGGGTGAAAGCGGACGTCGGGGGTATCCGGGGCAACAGCCGGGGCGGTCGCCGTGACGCAGCAGGGAACCTGCTCACCTCCAACGATCGACGGCCGTTCCGGCCCCCGACCCCAAGGCGACGGCACGGCGGCTACGGGAAGTTCGGCCGAGCCGCCCCGTCGTCGGCCGCCGGGCACGGACCGGTCGGCAGGAGCAGCCGGAATCGGGTGCGCCCGGGGCGGCTTTCGACCGTGACGGTCCCGCCGTGAGCGTGGGTGACGGCGTCGACGATGGCGAGTCCGAGGCCGGTCGATCCGGTGCGGCGGGAGCGCCCGGTGTCGGCCCGGGAGAAGCGGCGGAAGATGTCGGGCAGCAGGTCCCTCGGGATGCCGGGCCCGTCGTCGGTGACGGTGAGTTCGGCTCGCTCCGTGTCGGCGGTCAGCGCCACCACGACGTGGGTGCCGGACGGGGTGTGGAGGCGGGCGTTGGCAAGGAGGTTGGCCACGACCTGGTGCAGCCGGTGCTCGTCGCCCGGGACGGACACGGGATCCTCGGGCAGGTCCAGTTCCCAGCGATGGCCGGGGGACAGGGCGTGGACGTCGTCGACCACGTCGAGGACGACGCGGGTCAGGTCGACCGGCTGCCGGTCCAGTGGGCGGCCGGCGTCGAGACGGGCGAGCAGCAGCAGGTCGTCGACCAGGGCGCTCATCCGGTGTGATTCCGCCGCCACCCTGCCGAGGGCATGGCGTACCTCGTCGGGGACGGGGCCGGGATGGCGCAACGCCAACTCGGTGTGGGCCCGGATCGTGGCCACCGGGGTGCGCAGCTCGTGACTGGCGTCGGCGGCGAAGGCGCGCAACCTCTTCTCGCTGACGTGGCGGCGGGTCAGTGCGTCGCCGACGTGGCCGAGCATGCGGTTGAGGGCGGTGGCGACCCGGCCGACCTCCGTGTCCGGATCCGCGTACGGGACGGGCTCGGGCATCGCGACCTCACCGGTCGCCAGCGGCAGCCGGGTGACCTCCGTCGCTGTCCGGGCCACTTGTTCGAGGGGACGCAGGGAGAACCGGACCCAGAGCGCGGCGGCGCATCCGGCGGTGATCAGGGCCGCGCCGAAGACGACGGCCTCCACCGCTTCCAGGCGGTGGACCGTCTCCTCGACCGGGTGCAGGGGGAGTCCGGTGATCAGGACGTCGCCGTCGTCGCCCGGCGCGGCGACCACCCGGTAGTGGCCGAGGGCGGACAGCTTCACGCTGTGTCCCCGGGCGTCGGGTCGCACCGCGCCCAGCGTGTGGATGTCGCCCGGGCCGAGGGGGACGGACCGCTGACTGGTGTCGTCCACCACGGCGGCCTGGGTCACCCGACCGTCGAGCAGGCGGGCACCGAAGGTTCCGGCCGCCTGGCCCCGGGTGTCGGGGAGGTTGTCGGAGTCGGGCCTGGCCTCGTGTTCCAGGCTGGCCGCGAACCGGCCCCCGCTCGCGGTGAGCTGCTGATCGACCCGGCCGATGAGGAAGCCGTGCAGCGCGAGGACGGTGACCACTCCGACGGCCGCGCACGCCAGGCCCAGGAGCACCAGCAGCCCGGCCGTCAGCCGGGCACGCAGCGAGCGGGGCGGACGGAGCCGGCCCCGGAGCGGGGTCATCGCGGTACCGGCTTGAGTACGTAGCCCAGTCCGCGGACGGTGTGGATGACCGGTGGCCGCCCCGCGTCGATCTTCTTGCGGAGGTAGCTGATGTACAGCTCGACCACGTGCGCGCGGCCGCCGAAGTCGTAGGACCAGACCCGGTCGAGGATCTGCTCCTTGGACAGTACCCGTCGGGGGTTGCGCATCAGGAACCGCAGCAGCTCGAACTCGGTGCGGGACAGCTCCACGACCTCCCCGCCCCGGGTGACCTCCCGTGCCTCCTCGTCCACCACCAGATCGCCCGCCACCAGACGCGGGCTCTGGTCGCCGCGGGCCATCCCGGCGCGCCGCATCAGCCCCCGCAGCCGAGCCAGCACCTCCTCCAGGCTGAACGGCTTCGTGACGTAGTCGTCGCCGCCCGCCGTGATGCCCGCGATGCGGTCCTCCACCGCGTCCCGCGCCGTCAGGAACAGGACGCACACGCCCGGACAGAGCTGCCTCAGCGCGCGCAGCACGGAGAGGCCGTCCAGGTCGGGGAGCATCCAGTCGAGTACGACGAGGTCGGGCTCGAAGCGTGCCGCGTTCGACAGGGCTCCGGCCGCGTCGCCCTCGGTACGGACGTCCCAGCCGTCCGCCCGCAGAGCGGCGCCGAGCACCTCGGTGAGGTCCGGTTCGTCGTCGACGACCAGAACGCGGACCGCGGTGCCGTCGGGTCGAAGCAGGGGGGAAGGGGAGGTGGGAGGGCGCATGGTCCGTCCAGCATCGCCCATGGCGGCGTCCCGCCGAGCCCGTCCGACCTTTGAGTTTCCTCTGAATCGCCTCGGCAGGCGTCCGTTCAAAGGGTTCTCAGAGCAAGTTCCGTCAGGGTGTGGACCAGCCCCGCCGGCCGCCTCGCCCATGATGGCGGCGGGCCGGCCCCCGAGAGACAGGAGACGCCGTGGCCGTACATCCAGCCGTCGACGCGACCCGGACGTCCACGCGCCGGGCCGCCGGGCAACCGCTCGCACCGCGTCTCGTTCCCGTGGCCGTCCACGTGCTCGGCTGGGCAGGCGCGGCCGGGGTGCTGGGCCTGTGGTGGGCCGACACCACATCGGTCGTCGGCCCGGCCGGCTGGCTCACCGACGCGGGCCGCATCACGGGCCTGCTCGCCGGCTACGCCTGCGCCGTCATCGTCGTCCTCATGGCCCGTGTCCCCTGGCTGGACCGCACCGTCGGGACCGACCGGCTCTCACGTTGGCACGCGGCCGGCGGCCGGTACGCGATATCGCTGATCCTCGCCCACACCCTGCTGATCATCTGGGGGTACGCACTCACCGGCCACGCCGGCGTGGTGGACCAGACCGCCACACTGGTCCTGCGCTATCCCGAGATGCTCAAGGCCACAGCGGCCTTCCTGCTGTTCCTCCTCACCGGCGTCGTCTCCGCCCGGGCCGCCCGGCGCCGGCTCTCCTACGAGACGTGGCAGTTCCTCCACCTCGCCACCTACGCGGCGATCTTCCTCGGCTTCGGCCACCAACTCGCGAACGGAGCCGACTTCGTCGGCAACCGCAGCGCTCAGGTCCTGTGGTACGCGATGTATCTGTCGGCCGCCGCCCTCGTGCTCTGGTTCCGTTTCCTCATCCCGACACGGTCGGCCCGCAGACACCGTCTCGCCATCGCGGAGGTACGACCCGAGGGACCTGGCGTCGTCTCGGTGTACCTCACCGGAGAACACCTCGACGAACTGTCCGTCCTGCCCGGACAGTTCTTCCGCTGGCGCTTCCTGGCCCGGGGGATGTGGTGGACGGCGAGCCCGTACTCGCTGTCCGCCCCCGCCGACCCGGACTTCCTGCGGATCACGGTGAAGGCCCTCGGAGGTCACAGTGCCGCCCTGTCACGTCTCACTCCCGGCACCCGGGTGTGGGCCGAGGGCCCGTACGGCGCTCTCGTCGCCCGTAATGCCGGCGCCCACCGCACACTGCTGTTGGCGGGAGGCATAGGCATCACCCCGCTACGCGCCCTGTTCGAGACGCTGTCCGGCGACCTGACCCTCGTCTACTGGGCCCGTACGTCGGCCGACCTGGTCCTGCGCCGGGAATTGGACGCCATCGCCGCCGCGCGTGGGGCCCGCGTGTACTACTCGGTCGACGAACCGGCCGGGCACGCGCTGCCGCTCACCGCCTCCCACCTCACCGCTCTCGTACCGGACCTCGGCCGGCGAGAGGTGTACCTGTGCGGGCCGCCCGGCATGACCCGGGCCGCCGACACGGCGCTGCGCGCGGCCGGTGTCGCACCCCGTCGGATCCACCAGGAGTCCTTCGCCCTGTGACCGCGCTCCGCGCCGCCCGTCCATGCCGCCCGCCCGGCCGCCTTCCCGAGGTCGGCGGTATCCGCCCGTACCCCCAGGAGCCCCCGTGCGCCGTACAGCCCTCACCACCACGGCAACCGTGGCCGGTATCGTCTCGCTGCTCGCGCTCAAACCGCACCACGGCGCCCACCCCGCCGTCACCGCGCGGCAGTCGCCCACAACTGATCCGACGCCCGGCGCGACGCCCGGCGCGACGGACGCACCCGCCGGGGCGGGCCGCTCGGGCACCTTCACCGGAAGCGTGATCGACACGCGCTACGGGCCCGTACAGGTCTCCGTCACGATGAGCGCGGGCAGGATGACGTCCGTCGAGGTACTCCGACTCCCCACGGAGAACCGGCGCGACCGCGAGATCGCCTCCTACGCGGTACCCCGCCTCACCGACGAGGCGATCGGTGCGCAGAGCGCGGAGATAGACGCGGTCTCCGGTGCCACCTACACCAGCGAGGGATACATCCGTTCCCTCCAGAGCGCCCTGGACGAAGCCCGTGCCTGAGCACCGGCCCCACCCGTCGGAGCGCCTGTCCCACACCGAACACGTCATGGGCACGGTCTTCTCCTTCGACCTGCGTCACCGGCCCACACGAGCGACCCGGGACGCGCTGAGGGAGGCGGTCATCTGGCTGCACCACGTCGACCGTGTCTTCTCCACCTACCGCCCCGACAGCGCCATCAGCCGCCTCGCCGACGGATCGATGAACCTCACCGACGCCCCGCGGGAAGTCGAGCACGTCCTGTGGATGTGCGAGCGGGCGCAGAGCGCCACCAGGGGATGCTTCTCCGCACGGGCCGGGAACCGCCTCGACCCGTCGGGGCTCGTCAAAGGCTGGGCAGTCGAACAGGTCTACGCCCTCCTGCGTGCCGCCGGAGCGCCCAACAGCATGGTCAACGGCGGAGGCGACATCCGGCTGGGCGGTGAGCCGGCCCCGGGTCGGCCCTGGCGCATCGGCATCGCCGACCCCTGCCGCCCCGGCGGGCTGCTCACCATGGTGGAAGGAAGCGACCTCGCCGTCGCCACGTCCGGCGGCGCCGAGCGCGGCCCGCACATCCTCGATCCCCACACCGGCCGCCCCGCCCACCGCCTCCTCGCCGCCACGGTCACCGGGCCGGACCTGACCTGGGCGGACAGCTGGGCCACCGCCGCCGTCGTCCTCGGGGGCGACGCGCACGCGTGGATGGCCTCGCAGCCGGGGTACGAACTCCTCACGGTCGACCTCGACGGCCAAGCCCGCCGAAGCGGCGGATTCCCGCTCGCGCCCGCTCCGGGCGACTTCGGCCGGGATACCGGCGGACGCGGGAGTTCTGCGGGGACGACCCCGAGGCGGAACGGGTCGCCGTGAGCCTCCGCACCCTCGGCGACGGCGGGACGAGGACGGACGCGGGCGGTGTCAGCGACGCGGACGGAGCAGACTGAGAGTAGAGCGAGCAACGGAGGGCCGTTGTGAATCACGAGAAGGTGCCCCGCGCCTACGGACGGGAACGCGGCACCACTGTCGGCGAGGGCGGAGACTTCCGCGATCCCCAGCGGATCCGGAGCCTGACGCGTCACCTCAGCGGCGAACTCACCGCCACCAACTGAGCGGATCGGCACGGCCGCAGTGCGGAGGCCCGTCATGTTCCACCGGAGTTCGCCCCGACCGGGGCACAGGCGTTCACAGGGCGCGCCCCACGGGACGGGGCACCGGCACCGGACGGAGACGAACGCGCTGCGGCGACCGGCGGACCGCACGCGCACCCGCTGGCTGCTCGCCTTCGCGCTCTCCTGCCTGCTCGCCGCGGCCGGTGGGATCGTGGCGGGGCTGATCGTGATGGACTCCGGTCTGCGCGCCGCCGCCGAGCAGGCACGGCACCGGCACGGGGTGGTGGCGACCACCGTCGAGGAAGCCTCGCCGCGCACCGCCACCCGAATCAACGGCGCCCCCCTCACGACGGCCCGGGTGCGATGGCAGTACCCGGCCGCCTCCGGTCACACCGCCCGCGTTCCGGTCCCGCCGGGGACACGAGCGGGGCAGCCGGTCACGCTGTTGGTGGACGACAAGGGAGAGAGCACCATGGCCTCCCGCTCCGCGAGCGAGATCGCGGCGGACGCCGTGGCGGCCGGAGCCGCCAACACGGGCCTGATCACCCTCGCGGCCGCCGGCGCGGTATTCCTGCGACTGCGCCGCGTCGAAGCACGAAACCTCGCGCAGTGGGAGCGCGAGTGGGACCGCGTCGAACCGCGCTGGTCGGGCCGGCTGCGCCCGGACCGGGAGCCCGGTGATGACTGAGTTCCCACACGCCCACAAGGCGCCGGGCCGTGGGGGCGTGCCCCTACCGCTCGCCGGGCTCGCCGAGCTCGGGGAGGAGGAACCATGGCAGGGACCATCCGGCGGCGGGACGTCGGCTCGGTGATCGTGGGGGTGGACGGGTCACGGCCCGCGCGGAAGGCGGCCCTGTGGGCCGCCGCGGAGGCCGTACGCCGGGAGCGGCCACTGCACATCCTCTACGCGGGAGACACCGATGCCCGCGCCCTGTTCGTGTCCGGCGACACCATCGAACGCGTACGCCGGGCCGGTCGAGAGGTACTGGAGGAGACGGCCGCGGCGGTCACGGCCGAACATCCCGGCATGAACGTCACCACGGAGTTCGACCGAAGCGATCCGGTGACGAGTCTGCACCGGGCAGCCGGTCTCCACGGCACGATCGTGGTGGGCAACCGCGGCCTCGGCGGATTCGGCGCCCTCATGCTCGGTTCCGTCGGCCTGAAGGCCGCGGCCGGGGCCAAGACCCCGTTGGTCGTCGTCAGGGGCCCCGAGGACCGGGCCGAGGCCGGTGTCGTGGTCGCCGCCGTCCGCGACGAGCGCGACCTCGCGAGCGCGACGTATGCCGCCCGAGAGGCGGAGCTGTGGAAGGCGTCGCTGCGGCTGCTGCACGTGAGGAACATCCTGCACTCTGTCGGCCATGTCGCGACCAGGCCCGACGACATCGGCGGGATCGGCGGCGAGCAGGTCGAGGAGTTGCAGGCGGTAGCGGACCGGATCCGGGACGGGCATCCCGGCCTTACCGTCTACGCGGACGCCAAGAGCGGTGTCTCGGTGCCCGGTGTCCTCGTGGACGCGTCTCACCACGCCGACCTGCTGGTTGTGGGCGGGAGCAGCTCCTTTGGGTACATCGGACCGGCTCTCGGGCGCGTCGCCCACGGCCTCGTGCACCACGCGCACTGCCCGGTGCTTCTCGTTCCGCGCCGAGGCCCGGAGCCCGGAGCGGGTCATGACGGCGAAGAGCGGCGCGGGCCGTGAACTCGTGGTCGGCCCCGACCCGGCCGGGGAGCGGCGCCTTCCCTGGCCTGGCCGGCGGAGGTGGCACACCGTCTCAAGGGTCTCCTCGGAGCCGTCATGTCCGTCGGCCGCGAGCTCGACCTCGCCCCGGTACTGCGCGGCATCGTGGAGACGGCGTGATCCTCGTGGACGCGGAGTACGGAGCCCCCGGGGTCGGGCCCGGATCGGCGCCTGCCGTCGGGCCACGGGTCCTGGGCGAGCTGATCCGCCTCCCCGAGCGACTGCGGCGCCTCGCTGCCGGCTCCGGCCGACGCCATGGGCGCCTTAGGCGCCACCAGGCAGACGCCATCGACCCCGGGACACAGCTCGGCTTCCGACTGGTGGAGTCCCCGCCGGAGCGGTCGGCCGCACGCGGCGCCTGACCGGTCGGTCATACCGACCCCCGGCCGCCGCCCGCCCGGGCCCGAGCCCGTGCGCACGGCGGTCGGTCGGGTGGTGTCACCCCTGCTTGATCGCGGAGATGTCGAATTCCAGGACGATCTTGTCGCCGACCAGCACGCCGCCGCCTTCCAAGGTCGCGTTCCAGGTCACACCGAACTCCTTCCGGGAGATCGCCACCGATCCCTCCAGGCCGACCCGCAGGTTGCCGTAGGGATCGACGGCATTGCCGGTGTACTCGAAGTCGATGGTGACCGGACGGGTGGTGTCCTTGACGGTCAGGTCGCCGGTGACGCGGTATTCGGTGTCGGAGCGCGGCTCGACCGAGGTGCTGCGGAAGGTGATGTCGGGGTAGGTGGGGGCGTCCAGGAAGTCGTTGGTGCGCAGGTGCTGGTCGCGTTGTTCGACGCCGGTGTCGATGCTCTCGACCTTGATCACCACTTGGCCGCTGGAGCGGGACGGATCGTTGCCGTCCAGGTGGGCGGTTCCCTCGAACTCGTGGAACGCGCCGTGGACCTTGGTCACCATGGCATGGCGGGCGACGAAGCCGATGCGGGTGTGGGCCGGGTCGAGGACGTAGTCCCCGGTGAGCTCTGCGATGCTGGCGGTCATGGTTGGGATGCCTCCGAAGGACCGGGATCCCGGGCGGCGGTACGCCCGGATTGTCCCGGACCACGCTAGGGCGCGACCGACCCTCGCCCCGGCCGGACGCACGGGGCGACGGCAGAGTGCACTCTGACCGGTGACCGGTGACCGGTGACCAGCGACTTCGGGCCGTCAGGCCGTCGTTGTCGAGGGAGTCGGTCGGGCGGTCAGCGTCTTGAGCTCCGCGTCGGCGCGCTCGTTCACCAGGGCGACGACGCGGCCGGCGGCGGCCAGGTCCTCGACGGGTATGCCGCCCCGGATGCGGGCGGTGATGGGGGAGGCCTCGGCTCCGAAGGTGGCCGGCAACTCGCGCCCGACGTCGGTGGGCCTCGGGTACGCGCCGTCCGCGACGCGCAACCGATTGGCGTGCGGTTCGTCGCGAGTGGCACGGATGTTTGCCGCGGCGCCGTCGAGGAGGTCTCGGACGCCGAACTGCGCGACCAGTTGGAGACGCCGATCGTGGGCCCGTGGCGGCTCACGCGCCTGGTGCAGGCATGAGCCGGGCCCTGGCCGTCGAGGCCGCACCGCGGCATCCGCGTGACCGTGCCCGAACCGGGCGTGTTCGCCACCCGCCACGGCACCTCCATGGCCGAAGCCGGCCACCGGGTCACCGCCTAGGACGTCACCAACCGCGAGATGCCCGACGGCGCCCGCGGCCTTGGGCAGAACCCCGCAACCGGCTCCCCCGAGGATTTCGCGGCCCAAGTCCTCGACATCGTGGGCGCCGATACCGCCACGCCCCTGCGCATCTCCATCGGCGACGACACCTACGGCTACCTCGGCGAGGCCGAACGGACCTACCTCGCGGAGTTCGCCGCACCCGCACCCGCCCCCCGCGCTGACGCCCCGCCGCACGAGTCCCCGGCACCGTCTGCCACAGGCCGTCACGGAGCGGGTGTCACGCAGCGGGTGTCACGTGCCCGCGGCGTCCTCGGCCTCCCAGCGCAACAGGTCGCCCGGTTGGCACGTGAGCACCTCGCAGAGCGCGGCGAGCGTCGCGAAGCGGACCGCCTTGGCCCGGCCGTTCTTGAGCACCGCCAGGTTGGCGGGCGTGATCCCCACGCGGTCCGCGAGCTCACCCACGGACATCTTCCGCCTGGCCAGCATCACGTCGATGTCGACGACGATCGGCATCAGATCACCTCGTCCAACTCGGCCCGCATCCGGGCCGCTTCGACGTCGCGCGCGACGGCCTGGGTGAGCAGCATCCGCAGTACGAGCACGATGAGCGCGACGCCCAGGATGGCCAGTCCGACCCCGCCCATGATGAGGGTGACCCCCGGGTCCTCCCGCTGCCCCGGCGCGTTCAGGGCCGTGACCGTGAACCACAGGAGGGAGGCCGCCACGATCGAGCCGATCACGCCGTCCACGTAGCGGAAGGCGGCATGGGAGAACACGGTTCCGCGTCGCACCATCGCCACCAGCCGCCATACGCAGACCAGGGCGACCTGGACGGCCACCATGCCCAGGATCGTGACCACGCGCAGCGGGGTCAGTGGGAGCGAACCGTCCTCCGGATCGGTGGCCAACGCCCACACCATCAATGCCTGGACGAACAC
The DNA here is from genome assembly GCF_004795055.1 of Streptomyces sp. A1136. Lineage (GTDB taxonomy): Bacteria > Actinomycetota > Actinomycetes > Streptomycetales > Streptomycetaceae > Streptomyces. The sequence goes on along the minus strand of NZ_SSBJ01000027.1, from coordinate 106,503 downwards.
GGTGCCGGCGAGCACCACCACGAGCACGGCGCGCAGCGCACCCACTGTCAGCTTTCCCATGATCCATCCCTCCATCGACTTGCAATGGAAATCTATCGAGATTCGATAGATCGGGCAAGGGGATGAGACAGCGGACGAGTGGAGGTGACGCCTCGCCGACACGGCCGGGTTTTCCACGCCGCATCCCGGCGTCGCCGCGCCACCGTCGAGCGGGCACGAGGCTCCGCTTGTCACGACGGAGCCCGTTGCGCTCAACCCTGACGAATCGTGCGACGATCAGGCTCCATCCGGCGGTCGCGGTGCTTCCGCCAGGCCGTCGGGCGCATGTCACCCCCCTGAGCAAGGAGTTCCGTTCGCATGTCCATACCCCCGTCGCCACTGTCGTCCAACGGGCCGGGCCCACAGCCGGGACCCTACGGGCAGCCCGGGCCGTACGGTGGTCAGCCGGGTTGGTACGCGCCGCCGCCGACGCAGAAGACCAACGTGCCGGCCATCGTGGCGTTCGTGATGTCGCTCGTCTGCGCGCTGCCGTTGGTCCCGCTGATCCTCGGCATCATCGCCCTTTCGCAGATCCGCACCCGTGGCGAGAAGGGCAAGGGTTTCGCCATCGCCGCGATCGTCATCCACTGTGTGACCCTCGCGATCCTGGCGATCTCCCTGAGCCTCGGACTCTCCGGAGTCCTTGATCGCCACCCCGCTCCGAAGCGCGACACGGGCGGCCAGGTCACCGGTTCGGGCTCAAGCAAGGTGAACGACATCCGCAAGGGGGACTGCTTCAACACGGACGGCGACCTGGCGGCGTACCAGGACGAGGCCGACAGCCAAGCCGCCCCCTCGGTTCGCGTCGTGCCCTGCGGTCAGCCGCACGAGGGTGAGGCCTACGCCGTGTTCGACCTGGCCCAGGGACCGTACCCGGGCAAGGAGAAGGTCGTCGCGATGGCCGAGGAGAAGTGCGGCGGCACGGACCTCGTCGACTACGTCGGCAAGGACGCCAAGGTCTCGGAGAAGCGGGAGGTGTACTACTACTTCCCGCAGCCCGCCACCTGGATCCTCGGCGACCGCAAGGTCACCTGCTTCGTCGGCGACACCACCGGCGCGAGCACCGGCTCGCTCCGCGCCACCGGTTCCTGAGCCGCCGTCCGATCCGGGCCCGGGTTCCTCCGAGGCCTTGAAGAACGTCGTCCGCCCCGGCGGAACCACCGCGGTGGCCGGGACGGTTGACGCTCAGCCCGTGAAGGCGGCGAGGGCCAGGCGCTGGGCTATCGCCGGGGCCCGGTCGGCGGCCGAGGAGGTGCCCGCCGCGTAGACGGCGCGGCGGTTCAGGTCGGGGGTGGCGAAGACGCCCGACTTGTAGCCGATGTCGCTGCCCGTCTTGCCCCACAGGAGGGTGCCGTCGGGGAGCGGGAAGGACATCAGGCCGACGCTGTAGCAGGCGGTTCCCTTGGCCGGGCCCTGGTTGCAGTTGGACGAGTCCGCGTACGGCAGTGGCTTGCCGTCGGTGCCGCGCGGGACGGTGAAGAGTTCGGCCTGTTGGGCCGGGCGCAGGAGGCGGCCGCTGAAGAGGCCGGTGATGAAGCGGTCGAGGTCGGCGGTGGTGGAGGTCATGCTGGAGGGCAGGCCGCCCTGTTCGTTGACGTCGACGAGCAGCCCGGAGCTGCGCGGCAGGTAGCCCGGGAGGTAGGGGCGGGGCACGGGCGCCGCCCGGCCGGGCAACGACGTGGTGGTGTCGCGCATCCCGAGCGGCTTGAGGACGCGCCTGGTCACCTCGTCGTGGAAGGAGTGGCCGGTGAGGGTCTCGATGAGCTTGCCGGCGACGCGGTAGCCGAAGGAGTTGTACTCCTGCCTGGTGCCGGGGCTGAAACGCGGCCCGGGCCCGGGACGCCCCTCGGGGCGCAGAGTCTGCTCGATGATCTGATCGAAGCCCGGGGAGTCGAAGCGGCCGTCGATCTCCTCGTCCTGGGAGGCCGCGGGTGCGCCTTCGAGGTCCTGGGGTAAGCCGCTGGTGTGGTTGAGCAACTGCCGTACGGTGATCGGCTCCTTGAACCTGTCCTCGGGCAGCAGGCCGGGCAGGTAGCGCTGGACGCTCTGGTCCAGGTCGACGCGGCCCTCGGCGGAAAGCTGCAGGAGTATCACGGCTTCCATCGGTTTGCTGATACTGCCGATCCGGAAGTGCGCCCGGGTGCTCAACGGCTTCCCCGTGACGGTGTCGCCGGAGGTGCCCCGCCACGTCTCGCCGTCGCGGTGCACCTCGGCCACGACACCGGCCGCGCCGTCGTCCGGGCGCAGGGCGATCGCCTCGCGCAGCGCGGCGCGGTTCAATCCCGGGGTGGCGCCGCCGGCCGCCTGGGCCGGGACGGCGACGGCGACGGCGCACAGCGCGGCGGCGGTCGTGAGGGCGGCCAGGGAGATGGCCGACGGGTGGCGCAGGGACATACCGACTCCGCTCGGGGAAGGTTGGGCAACTGGTGCTTCTCGCGCCTTCGAGTCTTCCCGCCCCGATGCCCCCGCTCGATTCGGGATCACCCTGAGCTGCCCCTGAGTGTCCCCTGACGATCACCCTGACCAGCCGATCGGCCGGTCCGGCTCCACCGGCCACAGTTACGGACGGATCCCCGCCTCAGGTTTCCCGATGCCGGCCCGCGGATGCCCGTTCGTCATCCGCCCTGCCCATGGGGGAAGGCTCCTCGGTACTCGCGCCGTGTACGGGCCGCGGCACCTGCGGGCGCCCTATCTGCGTCCATTCGGCAAACCACCAGGCGCCGGTGATCACGGCTCCCCACACCAGCCCGCCGAGTAGGGCGACCCGCCAGGATGTGTGCTCACCCCAACGTTCCACGCCTGTCAACGCCACCCAACTGACCCCGAGTACAACTGCCGTACGAACACGTCGATGCCTGAACATGCGCCCCGACTACCCCAAATCCGTGCGCTCAACGGAGGCCGCACTCGGTTGTTCGCAAACCGCCCCCGCGAGCGGGACAGTGGTGGTGCCACGCGACGATGGCGGCGTGACCGGCACTGCCCTTTCACTCCAGCCGCGGTGAGTCCCCTTGCGGACGAGCGGCGGTCCACGCGCCCGGCCGGCAGCCGGTGGTGCGGTACCCCGTGGCCGAGCAGGGCCCGTCGGAGCCGGTGTCGCTGGAAACGGTCACCCTGCGGCTGGAGGCACTCGCACATCCGGTGAGGATGCGGCCGCTCCGCACCCTGGCCCGCGGCCCCCACCGACCGGTGAGCCGGCCCATACCTGGGAGCTGTCACCCCCGGAGGTCACCCGCCACCTCGCCGTCCTGCGCCGCGCCGGTCTGCTCACAGGACGAATGGGGCCGTCGGCGGTCGGGGACGGGTTCATCGCCCGGTCGATCGTCCGGACCTCTTCCGCGTCCGGCGTCGTCGGGAACGGTCCGGCAGCTCGTCGTCCTCGTCCCCGCGGGTACCGCCGTTGCCTAGCTGGCGCCAGTGCGTGCGATACAGCACGGCGTAGATCGCCACGGCCAGGGCGCACACCTGCATCCCGAGGCCCAGCGCCAAGAAGGACCGCTCGCTCGACATGGCGTTCGTCAGGTAGGTGAAGTTCATGCCGAAGAAGCCGGTCAGGAACGACAACGGCAGGAAGATCACCGAGGCGATGGCGAGCTTGTTGATGACGAGGTTCTGCTGGTCGGCGACGAGGGAGGCGTACGTATCGGCGGCGCGCCGGGTCTCGTCCCGCAGGGACTCGATCTCGACCATCGTGAACCGCACGGTGCGCTCGTGCGCACGGTTGAGCGCCGCCCGCTCCTCCGGGAGCTCGGGGTGCGCCATCCTGCGGTGCGTCAGGAACTCCTGGGCGACGGCGGCATAGGGCAGGAAGGCCCGGTGCAGCTGGGCCGCGCGCCGGCGCAGCTCGGCCAAGCGATGTACGTGCTGCGGCCGCCGTTGCTCGAACATCTCCTCCTCGAGCTCCTCCACCTCCAGCAGCGTTCGTGAGGCGGTCCGGCGAAAGCCCTCCAGCACACCGTGCAGGAGGAGGAACACCGTCGTCGTCCCGTCCGACGGCCTGTCCTGCGGCAACTGCTCGAAGAACGCCTCGATCAGGGCCACTGGACCGTGATGGGCCAGGACGAGGTGCTGCTCGTCGGCGAGGACGTGCATGTGGGTGATGTCCGCGCCGTCGGTCACCGGCACGACGCAGCCGACGGTGCCCTCGTGGTACTCGGCCCGTACGGGTTCGTCCCGCCCGCCGAACCACTCCCACCGCTTGTGGGGCAGTCCCAACAGGCGGGGCAGCGGCTGCTCGTCGGATGGGGGCTCTTCGCCTTGGTCGATGTCCACGATCAGGAGATCGGGGCCTGCGAGCCGTTCCCGGGCCTCGGACAACGTGGTGCGAGTGACCACGCCCTCCGGCACCGACACCACCGATACGATCATCGCGCCTCACCCAGGATGACAGTGTGCTGCCGGGGAGCGGGACAACCCGACTCCCTGCTTGCTCCTCCCGGCCGCGCTCCGCAAGCAAGGCATACACCTCGGCGCCCGAGGCGCAACGTCCGGCACGCTACCATCCGGGACCGGGCGGGCCGTGGTGGCGACGCGACCACCGGGTCGTCGGCCGAGGGGCGACATCACCCGGTTCCGCTGTCCACCACCACCCCTGCCCGACTCACCGGCCCCCCCCCGTGCCCGCAGCCCGCCGCCGCGAGGCCGGCCGGCTGTCGCGGCTGGGTCAGCCCAGGGGTAGGTGCAGGTAGGACTCGTCCCCGGGCGGGGAGCCGATGGTGGTGGTGCTGCCCTCGACGCTCGCGTGGGAGTAGAGCTGGTCCCTGCTGTTGACCACCAACGCCAGGCGGTGGCCCGCGGGCACGTCGTAGGCGGCGGCCTGGAGGTCCCAGGTGATGGTGACGTCCTGGTCGGAGACGAGGTCGGACAGCGTGTACGGCTCGTGCGTGATGATCCGCGCCGTGGAGTCGGCGGCCACGTCGAACAGGTAGGCCACCAGGGTCGTGGACGCGGCTGAGCTGCGCACGGTCAGCCGGACGTGGGGGAGGCCCCGGATACGGCGGGCCGCCTTCGGGTCGGCGTCGGCGTCGGCGCTCAGCGGCCCGGTGGCCCAGACCGCCAGTTGCTTGCGGTCGAACGCTCGCGTCGCGTAGGACTTCGGATTGCCGTTCCACTCGGCCTTGCCGGTCTGCACGATCCCGTCCATCGCCGTGGCGTCGGTCAGGCCGCCGGCGGCGAACTCCCGAGACCAGCCCGAGGCGGGGCGGGAGCCCAGCAGCCCGTCCTGGTCGCCGCCGGTCGCGGTGTCGGCCAGGTACCACCGCTCGGTGGAGGTGGTGACCTCTTCCCAGGTCCGCCGCGGCTCACGCACCGCCGGCGTGACGACGCTGTCGTTCCCGCTGCCCGGGTCCGGCTGGGTCTTGTAGGTGAACATGACCTGGCTGCTGACCTCGGGCCATGTCGGCACGTCGTTAGCCGCGCCCAGCAGGTGGTGGTCGAGCCAGGCGTACGCCTCGGCCATCGCGAGGTTGGGGCCGGCCGGCCCGTCCAGCGGCCCGGTCAGGCCGGGCCCCTCCGGCACGGCGTGGTCACCGATCCACAGGTTCAGCCGCTTGGGGACGGTGAGCTGGTTGAACGTGGTCAGGACCTGGTTGACCGGGAACAGGCCCTCGTGCCAGGTGTTGGAGAAGAACGTCGGCACACCCCGGTGATTGGTCGCCTCCACGTAGGCCTCCGGTGCGCGCTCGGTGCCCCACGCGACGACCTGCTCGATGTTCCGGTTCGCCGCGAAGTCCGCCAGCTTCCGCTGCGTCTCCTCGTCGAACTTGCGCTCCACGGGCCCGCCGGTCAGGCTCAGCAGGACCTCGACGGCCTTCATGTGGCGGGTGTCGTTGTGGTAGAGGCTGGTGGCCAGGTTGCCCCAGGTGCTGAGGGCGACGACGGCGTCCACCCGGTCGTCGTGCGCCGCGACGAGCTGGGCGATCCCGGATCCGTACGACTCGCCCAGGAATCCGATCCTGCTCGGCGCGAAGTGCCGCACCGCGTAGTCGATGACCGAGGTCCCATCGGCCCAGTCCTTGGGGCCGCCGACGTCGATGGTGCCGCCGGAGGTGAACGGGCCGTCCACGAAGCCCCCGCCGGCGACGGGCAGGGTCAGGCCGATCCCGCGCGGGGTGTAGGCGAGGACGTGGTAGCCGCGCAGCGCCAGGCACAGGTACGCGTACTCGAACAACGGCCAGCCGACCGGCGTCCACCCGGCCGGGACGATGACCAGCGGGCGAGGCTCAGTCGTCTTGAGCTTGATGGTGTGCGCCGCGAGCCGCACCTTGTCAGCTGCCTCGATCCAGGGGAACCCGACCGTGGCCGAACGCAGCACCCTGTCGGTGAGCTCCTGCAACTCCGGAGTGAGCAGGCTCCGCGTGGCGGTCCCCTGCAACGTGGCGACCAGCGCCTCGCCCAGGTCGGCCGCCTCCCTGTTGACGCCGGCCCCGACCCCCCAGATGCCGTTGTCGGCGACCTGCTTCAGCTGCGCCCTGGTGACCGCGCCGGGCAAAGCTCCTGTAGGCCTGTTTTCTTGCGTACCGCTCACGTCGGTGTTCCCGCTCTCTCGTCTCGAAGCGTGGTGGCAAAGACCTTTCGCATATGCCACGCGACGATCATGGGGCTTGAAGATCATTCGCAGGAGAGCGTGAAAGAGGGCGCGCGAAGCGTTCGCACGGGCCTGGCGTACGCCCCGCGGCGGGAGGGCGATCACGGTGTGGGGCGGGGGCTGACGAGCGTGCCCCGAGACGGAGCTCGAAGCCCCGCTGGGTGAGATCGGCACGCGTACCGCCCGGTGCGACCGTCGGCCCGGATGCTTCCGTGCGTTCACCGCTCCAGGAGTTCGGCGAAGCGCTCCAGTGCGCGATCAGTACGGTGGCGGTCGCCGGTGGCGGTGAGGTCGAACAGCAGACCCCGGACAACGGCCATGAGCAACGTGGGCGTCACGGTGTCGTCCGGGCCGGTGCAGACGTCGCGGAAGCCGGCACCGAGCGTCGCGAACCAGTCGGTGATCGCCTCACCCTGATCCGGGTAGGCATCGGGGTGGACCAGGCCCTCGGCGTGCACCTCGAAGAACAGCCGGACGTACGGCGCACGTTCGTCCGCGCTGATCCACTCCCAGATGCCACGCAGTCGCTCGTGCACCGGACCCGTCTGCGGCGGGAGGTGCTCGGCCAGGCGTACCGCACCGCGGCGGCGGGCCTCCGCGAGGACCGCCGCGATCAACTCCTGTTTGCTGCCGAAGTCGTAGAGCAGCATGCGGGGGCTGGTGTCGAGAGCGGCGGCCAGCGGTCGCAGGCTCAGCCCGGCCAGGCCATGCGCCAGCACGTAGTCCGTCGCCCGGGCCAGTGTGCGCCCGCGACGCACGGGGTCGGAAGGACGCCCCACGAAACATCTCCCTCCGCAACGCGGCCACTTGGCCACTCTGAACTCGGTACCGAGCCGATATCGCCGTGTATATGGTACGACTGTTTCAATAACTGAGGGGGACCGCATGCACACCTTCGACCGAGCACTCGTCCTGGGCCCCGGGGGTCACGTCGGCACGGCCTGGATGGCGGGCCTGGCCCATGGGTTGCGCCGCCACGGCACGGATCTGGGCGAGGCCGACCTGATCGTCGGCACGTCGGCCGGTGCGATCGTCGGCGCGCTGCTCGCCACCGGCCAGGACCCTGGTCGGCTCGTGACCTCGGCACGCCCGGCCGCCCACCGGCTCACCCCGGACCCTGAACGGATGGGCCGGGTGCTCGCCGTACTCGGTGACCGAGGCCTGGAACCGGGCGAGGCCAGGCGCCGCGTCGGCCGACTCGCGCTCGACAGCGTCGACCCCGAGGCCGAGGCGGCGCTGATCGCGGGGCGCGCCGGCCTGATCGGTGCGGATACGTGGCCCGAGAGGCGACTGCTGATCACCGCCGTGGACGCGACCACCGGCGAGCCGGTGGTGTGGGACCGCGACAGCGGCGTGCCGTTGGTGCCCGCGGTGGCGGCGAGCAGTGCCTTCCCCGGAGCCGCGCCGCCCGTCGCCATCGACGGTCGGCGGTACATGGACGGTGCGCTGCGCGCAGGCCCCAACGCCGATCTCGCTGCCGGAGCCCGGACGCTCATCGTGGTCGACCCGTCGGCCCACCTGTTTCCCCGCGAGCCACTCGACCGACAGTCGGTGGGCGTGGTGGCCGACACCGTGATGACCATCGGCCCCGATGCCGCCTCGGTGTGCGCCTTCGGCTCGGACATGGGCGACCTGGCAGCCTGGGAGCCGGCCTACCAGGCAGGTCTTCGCCAGGCCGGCGACATCGACACGCGACTCCGCTCCGCGTGGAGGGCGACAGTCGACACGGACTGACCGCCGATCAGGCCGGAAACCCGTGGGCGGTGTGGGCGGCCGGTTCCCCGGGAGTCGTGCGGCCGCCGTCCGTCGCCACCGGTCAGGCCGGCAGGGGCGGGCGGGCCGGAGTCGCCATTGCGGCTCCCAGCACGCAGCCCACAAGGAGGCCCACGCCGTGGTTGTTGGTGAGGAGGCAGAGGACAAGACCCGCGGCCGGGACGAGGAGAGCCGCCCAGCGCAGGGTGACGACGCTGCCGCGCGCCGCGTACCAGGTGGCCAGTGCGCCCACGAGGCCGCAGATGGCCACCGAGTCGCCGCCACCTCGGGGGCTCCAGCCGGCCATGCTCACCGCCTGCGCCGCCACACCGCTGGTCGCGAAGACCAGCGCCATGCGCCAGGGGCCGAACTGCCGCTCGGCGATCGGAGCGACGACGGCCAGCGAGGTCAGGTTGATCACGAGCTGGAACCATCCCGACGACTGCACCATCAAGGCCGTCACGGCTCGCCACCACGCACCATGAGGGTGTCGCTCCAGCGCGTCGATCACGGCGGGCACGACCGCCTGAACCACCCCGAGCGCCACCATGGTGGCCACCAACCCCGCGGCGGCCTTCGGGACCGGCCGTCGCCACGCCCGCAGCAAGGCCAGCGGAGGAGGCATCTCCTCGCAGCGCTCCGTCGCGAGCGCCGCCAGGAGTCGGATGCCCGACACGATGACTACCACCGCGCACCCATAGAGCAACACACTGTGCATGTTCATGACCGAAGCCTGCCAGACGGGGCCACCGGCCCGGCAGTTACCGCGAGTGGAGCGGCGACGGAGCGGCCCCTGCCGGTGCGGCTGCCGACGCAGCGGTCGCACGATGTGGCGCGTCGTCAGGGCGGTGTGATTCGGGACAGCAGTGCGCGGATCGCCACGGCGCGGGGGTGTGCCGGGTGCAGGTACCGCTCGCAGGAGGCCAGTGCCCGTTCGGCCTCCGCCCGAGCCTCGTCACCGCGGTCGAGGGAGTGCAGGGCGGTGGCCCGGTGGAGTTCCAAGTGCCCGGCGGCGTGGGGCGGCGGCTCGGGTACGGCCTTCAACGACTGCGCCAGAGCCTCCTCGTGGCGCCCCAGGCCGGACAGGCTGCGGACCAACAAAGTCCGCAGGGGACGCACGCCGTCCTCGGCGGCCCGCGGCAGGTGTGCGCGGGCGATCGACTCCGGCTCCTCGTGGCGACCCTGCGCGCACAGGGCGTGCCCGAGGCAGACCAGCGCGGACAGTTCGGTCTGCCGGTCATCGGCGCGGTGCGCCCGCCGCGCCAGCGCGCGCAGGACGTCCCGGGCTTCCGCCTCCGCTTCGCCGGGTCGTTCCTCGTCGATCAGCACCTGCGCGCGGTTCAAGCGGGCGAGCGGCAGTAGGCCGTGATGGAGGTCGTACGTCCGCTCGGCCTCTGCGATCAGTGCTTCGAACTCGACCAGCAGTGCGGGGAGTTGCCGTCCATAGGCGCGTGCCGCGAGGGCGGCGACGTAGGCGGCGTACCAGACGGTGCCCGGCCGGCGGTCCCGTCCCGTGCGGCTCCGCCGGGCCGAGACGAGGGCTCGTGCCCGTGCCTCGGCGTCCTCGAACCGGCCCTCGTCCATCAGGGCGTACGCCTCGTGGAGAGCGGCGAGGTGCCAGGGGGCGGGGGCGCCGCCCGCCCATGCCATCCAGGAGGTCGCCATCCCTATTCGTCCGGGGTACGTCATAGCGGGTGAGCGTACGTGCCCGCCGGGGAGCCGTCAGCGGCGGCTCGGCGTCAGCGCGTCTTCGCAAACGCCGCTCGCAGGGGCGCGCGGCGCGTCGTGAGGGCGATGCGGACGACCGGGAGCACGCAGAGGGTCTGCATCGCCGCGTACCACCACGGGCAGACCCCCGGGATCAGGTCGACGCCGACGATCGCGAACGGGAAGACGACCGAGATGCCGCGCAGGCGCTCGAAGGCACGTCGCGAGCCCTGGGAGGCGGAAACGGTCAGGCGGTGGAGCAGCACCGCGATGAGGGGGAGCAGGATCGCTCGGACCCACATGAACGGGTTCACCATGTGGCCCGTGCTCGCGACCGCGATGACCGCCAGGAGTGCGGCGACGGTGAGCGTGCCGTAGATCTTGACGCTGACCCGATTGGTGCCGAAGGCGGCTTGCACCTGCGGGGTGTTGAGGAGTACCGGGTCGGTGGTCGTGGTGTTCGCGTTGGTTTCCATGGCTGCGACGCTACGGAGCAGCCGTACGACGCGATATCGGCCTGGACCCACAGGGGGGTGGGTCCAGCCCCACTCCCCGGCCGGGCCGGGACGTCGCGGGCCGCGGGCGGTGCACAGTGGGGGCATCGAACGAGGAGCGAGGGGGAGTCATGGGACGGGTGGGATCCTGGGTGGTGCGGGCCGGGGTGGGGTTCGGGCGGGCGTGTGTCGGCGCCGCCGTGTGCCTGCTGGTGCCGGTGCTGTGGGCCGCCGCGGTGGGATTGGGGGTGTGGTGCGGGGCGGAACACCCGTGGTCGTGGATCGGGCCCGCCGTGATCGTGTGCGCGGGCACGCTCGCCCTGGCGCACACCGTCTGCCGGGCGGTCCGGTTCCTCGTCGGGCGGTGGACCGGAACCGTCATCCCCACCGGCTACCGGGAGGCCGGGCCGGTGATGCAACTGTCCACCGGCTACTGGTGGAACGGCTTCAGCTACGAGCGCAGCCGGCGGGACGCCGTCATGGACCAGCGGATGCGGTTGTGGTGGAGCGACCCCGCCACCTGGCGTGACCTGAGGTTCGCCGTCATCGCCCCGCTCACCGCGGGGGTGGCCGTCGCCCTCCCGCCGGCCGCGTTGGTCGTCGCGGTCCTCGGGTTCGCCCGCCCCGAAACCGCCGCGCGTCTCGTCGGGGCGTGTGCCCTGGTCCTGGCCGTCGGCTGCGCCCCGTACGCCTGGCGGTCCCTCCACCGGGTGGCCGTCCGTTTCCTGGGGCCCTCGCCCGCGATGGCGCTGGCGGACCGGGTGGACCAGCTGACCTCCCAACGTGCCGACGCCACCGTCGCGCAGGCCGCCGAGATCCGCCGCATCGAGCGTGACCTCCACGACGGGGCTCAGGCCCGCCTCGTCGCACTCGGGCTCTGCCTGGCCACCGCCGAGCGGCTCATGGACCGCGACCCCGAGCAGGCCAAGGCGTTGATGCGGGAGGCGCGGGCCGGCGCCGCCGCCTCGTTGACCGAACTCCGCGAACTGATACGGGGCATCAGCCCTCCCGTCCTCACCGAGCGCGGACTCGTCGACGCCGTCCGCGCGCTCGCGCTGGACGTCCCCCTCGGAGTGGCCGTCAGCGCCGACGGCCCGCTGCGCCTGGACCCGCCGATCGAGTCCGCCGTCTACTTCGGCGTCGCCGAGCTCCTCACCAACGCGGTCAAGCACGCCGGGGCGGCCAGGGCGCACGTCTGTCTCGTCCGGGACGACACGGGCATCGTCGTGGAGGTCGAGGACGACGGCCGGGGCGGCGCCGACATCCGACCCGGCGGCGGGCTCGCCGGCCTCCGCCGCCGCCTGGCCGTCTTCGACGGCACGCTCGCGATCACCAGTCCCCAGGGCGGCCCGACCCGTGTCAGGATGGCCGTGCCATGCGAATAGCCGTAGCCGAAGACCTGTACCTCCTGCGCGACGGGATGGTCCGCTTGATCGAGGCGTTCGGGCACGAGGTGGTGGCCACGGCCGCCACCGGGCCCGAGACGCTCGAAGCACTGCGGACGCACCGCCCGGACGTGTCCGTCATAGACGTCCGCATGCCCCCGACCCAGTCGGACGAGGGCCTGCGCGCGGCCCTCACCGCGCGGGCCGAGATCCCCGGTCTGCCGGTCCTGATCCTCTCCCAGCACGTCGAGCAGCTGTACGCCCGCGAGTTGCTGGCCGACGGCTCCGGCGGCGTCGGCTACCTCCTCAAAGAGAGCGTGTTCGACGCCGACCAGTTCATCGGCTCCCTGGAGCGCGTCGCAGCGGGCGGCACCGCCATGGACCCCGCCGTGATCGCGAAGCTGCTGTCCGGCAGCGCCCCCGACAGGGGGCTGGGGCGGCTCACCGAACGCGAGTACTCCGTGCTCGGCCTGATGGCCGAGGGCCTGTCCAACCACGCCATCGCGCGCCGCCTCTTCCTCAGCGAGGGCGCCATCAGCAAGTACACGACCTCCCTGTTCGGCAAACTCGGCGTCACGGACGACGACGACACCAACCGCCGTGTCCGCGCGGTCCTCACCTACCTGAACAAGCCCTGACCCGGGGCGCGTCTTCGACCACGGCGCCGGCGCCGCGGTCCGCGACGGCCCGGCGTTCGCCCGCGTCGGCGCGGCGGCCCCGACAGGCTGCGATGTAGAACCGTCGGGATGGCAAGCTCACTTCGTGATCTCGATACCCCATTCCGAGCCGGCACGCGCAGCCATGACCGTGGACGGCCGCTCCCTTTCCTACCTCGACTTCGGCGGTCCGGGGCGGCCCCTGCTCGCCTTGCACGGCCATTTCAACGAGGGGCGCACCTTCACCAAGCTGGCACAGGCCTTGGCTCCCGACTGGCGAGTCGTGGCGCCGGACCAGCGCGGGCACGGCTTCTCCGATCGGGCAGCGGACTTCTCCCGCGACGGTTACGTGAACGACGCCGCCGCGCTCATCGCCCACCTCGGCCTGACTCAGGTGGTGGTGCTCGGCCATTCCCTCGGCGGGGTCAACGCCTACCAGCTCGCCGCCCGCTACCCACGCCTGGTCAGCGCGCTGATCGTCGAGGACATCGGCGCCGAGATCGACGACGACCTGTCCTTCTGTCTGACGTGGCCGCACCGGGTCCCCACCCGGACGGCCTTGGTCGAGCGACTCGGCCCTTCGGTGCGTTACCTGACCGACGCCATCCGCGAATTCCCCGACGGGTGGGGCCTTGCGTTCCGCCCGCAGGACATGGTCACCTCCGTCGGCCGGGTCAACGGCAACCACTGGGAGGACTGGCTCTCCAGTGACTGCCCCGCCCTGCTGATCCACGGGACCCGAAGCGACACGCTGACCGCGCGACACGCCGAGGCCATGGCGGCACACCGCCCCAACACCCGGCTGGCCGAACTCGCCACCGGGCACACGGTTCACGAAACCGATCCGTCGGGATTCGCGAGAACGGTGCGGGCCTTCCTCGACTCGCTGTGAAGGGAATCCGGCCGAATCGGTCGGATGAGGGACTCGGATGAGGGGCGAGCGGCGGGGGCGGCGGATGGTGGGTTAGGGGTGGGGCTCATGGGGGTATGGAGGGAACGGGCTTCCACCCGGGGGCCGGGGCGATCCTCGGATCGTCGTATGGGCTGTACAAGGGAATGATCATGGCGCGTGGCACGGTGAAGTGGTTCAACTCCGAAAAGGGCTTCGGGTTCATCGCCCAGGACGGAGGCGGCCCGGACGTCTTCGCCCACTACTCCAACATCGCCGGGAACGGTTACCGGGAGCTGCAGGAGGGCGAGACCGTGACCTTCGACGTCACCCAGGGTCAGAAGGGCCCGCAGGCGGAGAACATCACCCGCGCCGCCTGACCCCTCGGGACGGAAGTCCCTGTGCGGGGCGCCCGCCCTCCCAGGCGGGCGCCCCCCGCGTTGTCTGCCCGGCGTCACGCTCCACCGGAGCGGCCCCTCGACCTCTGCCCGCCATGCCGCACGCCACCGGTCGTACCCGGCCGCCCCTTACACGTCGCGGCGCCTCACGACGAGGACGGCCAAGGCGAGGGTGACCAGCGGCCAGAGCGCGTACACGCCCCAGGAGCCGGGGACCGTGGCGGAGTAGCCCAGGGAGTCGGGATCGGGCTCCCACGTCTGGACCAGGCGGTTCCATGCGGCGGACACCAGCATGTGTTTGATGTCCGCCGACCAGCGGTTGCCGTCCGAGAACATGGTGGGCAGCATCAACAGGACGAATACGCCGGCGATCATGGTCCCGGCGGTATGCCGGAGCAGCACGCCGAGGCTCAGGCCGACCAGCGCGCAGACCGGAGCCAGCAACGCGGAGGCCACCAGCGCCCGGAACACCCCGGGGTGACTGATCCCGACGCCGCCGCGGTCCGACACGGCTTGGGAGACCAGGAAGGAGCACGTGGCGGTGGCGGTACCGACCGTGCTCCACAGCGCGCCGGTGACGGCGGCCTTGGCCAGCACGATCGAGCCGCGCGCGGGGACGGCCAAGCTGGTGGTCCGGATCAGCCCGCTGCTGTACTCGCTCACGACGGTGAGGGCGCCCATGCTTCCGGAGACGAGTATCAGCGTCCAGTAGCCGGCCGCCGGGTAGGCGTCGAAGGGCCGGAATTCGACGGGGCCGACGCGCGAGGGCTTGTCCGCGAGCGTGGCCACGGCGGCGGACCCGACGACGAACAGCACGGTGAGTCCGATCGTCCAGGCGGTGGACCGCAGGGACCGCATCTTGATCCACTCGGCGGCGACCACATCGCGAAAGCGGGTGGACGACGCGCTGAAGGAGGTCCGCGCGGTGGCGGCGAGCGTGTTCATGAGGTCTGTCCTGCCTGGTATTCGGTGCTGTCGGTGGTGAGTTCCATGAAGGCCGTCTCCAGTGACGCGGAACGGGTGGTCAACTCGTCGAGCCGGACGCCGTTGGTGAAGGCCAGCGCTCCGATCCGGTCCGCGGGGAGCCCGGTCACGGTGAGCCTGCCGGCGCCTGCCGGGTTCTTCGGCTCGACCGAGGCGCCCGCCGCGGTCAGTACAGCGGCCAGTTCGGCGGCCTGCGGTGTGCCCACCACGACCTCGCGACGGGCGCCGCGGGCAGCGAAGTCCTGTAGCGGCTCGGCGGCGATGAGGCGGCCCCGGCCGATGACGACCAGTTGGTCGGCGGTGTTCTCCATCTCCGACATCAGGTGACTGGAGAGGAAGACGGTGCGCCCCTCGGCGGCCAGGCGTCGGAACAGCCGGCGTACCCAGAGCACGCCCTCCGGGTCCATGCCGTTGATCGGCTCGTCGAACACGAGGACGGGCGGGTCGCCGAGCAGGGCGGTGGCGATGCCCAGTCGCTGTTTCATGCCGAGGGAGAACCCACCGATGCGGCGGTTCGCCACCTCGGCCAGTCCCACTTCCCGAAGCACCTCGTCGACCCGGCGCCGTGGCAGATCGTTGCTCCGGGCCAGGGCCCACAAGTGGGCGGCGGCGCTGCGACCGCCGTGGACGTCACCGGCGTCCAGGAGTGCGCCGACGTGGCGCAATCCGCGCGGGTGGAGCCGGAAGGGGACACCGTCGACGGTGGCGGCGCCGCCGGTGGGCGCGTCCAGGCCGAGGATCATTCGCAGTGTGGTGGATTTGCCCGCCCCGTTGGGGCCGAGGAATCCGGTGACCTGACCCGGGCGCACGGTGAAGGACAGGTGGTCGACGGCCTTCTTGCGGCCGTACTGCTTGGTGAGTTCGCTGACTTCGATCACGGCATCAACACTGCCGAGCCGATCCGCGTCCGGGCATGGGGCCGGGGGCGGCAATCGTGCGGCCGGGTTGTCCCGTGGGTGTACGTCCGCGGGCCGATGCCCGTCCCCCGGCGGCCGATTAGTCTCATGCCATGCATCCCACGACGATCAACCGGCCGCCTGCGTGCGTCGAGCCCCGCGGTGTGGTTCCCGAGACGGAATGCCACCGATGACCAAAGCCTGGGTCTGGGCGGGCGGTGCCTCCTACCTCCTCGTGGTGGGTCTGCTGGTGGGGGCCGCGCCGCGGGCGTCGGGCACGGTCCACGGCGTCGGGGCGCTGCTGGCCGTCAGCCTGCTCGCCGGCATGGTGCGACGGATGCCGGTGCCGGCCCTGGCCATGGCGCTCATCGGTTCCACCCTTGTGGTGGCGGGCCCTCCGAGCCACCAGGAGAGCCTGGCGGCGTCGTACCAGGGACAGTTCCTGTCGTACGTGGCGGCGGACTTCGTGCTGGGCTTCGTCGTCGCCACCTGCGCGCGTCGCGCTTCGATCGTGGCCGTGGCCTTGTCCGCCGTCGTGCAACTCCTGGTGATCGGGGTCTTCGCCCAGGGGGAGAACCTGGCCGTCAACACGATCGTCGGACTCCTGGCGTTGACCGCGTGCTGCACGACGGGTCTGCTGAGCCGCGAGCGTCGCGAGCACGCGGTGGCGCTGCGTAAGCGGGAGGTGGCCGAGGCGGTGACCGCCGAACGGCTGCGCATCGCCCGGGAGCTGCACGACATGGTCGCCCACAGCATCGGCGTCATCGCCATTCAGGCGGGCATGGGCAACCGGGTCATCCAGACCCAGCCGGCGCAGGCGCGTGAGGCCTTGCGCGCCATCGAGGACACCAGCAGGGAGACCTTGTCGGGCCTTCGGCGCACGTTGGTCTCGCTCCGTCAGGCCGACCGGGACGCGGCCCTCCCGGAGGAACAACCACCGCTCACACCCTCGCCGGGGCTGGCGGACGTCGAGCGGCTTGCGGCGGCGACCGCGGGCGCGGGGGTGAGCGTCGACGTGCGCTGCACCGGGGACCGGCGTCCTGTGCCGGCCGACATCGACCTGTCCGCCTACCGCATCGTGCAGGAGGCGCTGACCAATGTGGTCCGGCACGCGAACACCGGGCGTTGCCGGGTCACCATCCAATACGGGGACGAGGAACTGTCCGTGGAGGTCGTCGACGACGGGGACGGCGCCACCGGGAACGGCTCGGCCCAGGGCTTCGGTATTGTCGGGATGCGGGAGCGAGTCGCTCTGCTGGGCGGCGACCTCACCGCCGGATCGTGTCCCGAAGGCGGGTTTCGGGTCGCGGCCCGACTACCGCTGCCCACGTCCGTCGAACCGCTCGTGGGGGCCCGATGACCATCAGGGTAGTACTCGCCGACGACCAGCCGCTGGTCCGCTCCGGTCTGCGTGTGACCATGGCCGATCAACCCGACCTGGAGGTCGTCGGTGAGGCGGCCACCGGGGCCGAGGCCGTCCGACTGGTCACGGACCTCAGCCCCGACGTCGTCGTGATGGACATCCGGATGCCCGGCATGGACGGGATCGAGGCCACCCGCCTCATCACGGCCGGCCCGGCGACCACCCGCGTCCTCGTACTGACCACCTTCGACGAGGACGCACACGTCTACGGCGCGCTCCGAGCCGGCGCGAGCGGCTTCGCGGTCAAGGACATGGCACTGGACGACATCCTGGCGGCGATCCGCGTGGTCGCCACCGGCGACGCGCTGCTCGCGCCGACCGTGACCAGCCGCCTGATCGCGGATTTCCTCCAGCGCCCCGCGGCGGTCCCGGAGCGGGCCCCACGGTCGGTCGAGGGCATCACCGGACGGGAACGCGAGGTGCTGACCCTGGTGGGACGCGGCCGGTCGAACGCCGAGATCGCGGAAGACCTCTTCATCACGGTGGCCACCGCCAAGTCGCACGTGTCACGGCTGCTCACCAAGCTGGGCGCCCGCGACCGGGTCCATCTCGTCATCACCGCCTATGAGACCGGCCTCGTCACCTCGTCTCACCAAAGCGCCCCGTAGCGCCCGTAGTCGCGAAACCTGCCGTGGCGGCCGAAGCCGTTCCCGGCGAACGAGACCCCGTGGACCCGGGTCGACAGGCAGCGGGTCGCCTGCGAGATGTCCGCGATCAGCGGCAACCTTTCCGTGCGCGGCGGCAACTGAGGGGGGAACAGTGCCCTCACACCTAGGAGCGACCACGCATGTCCCCCGCTTCCCCCCACCGCCGCGCGGTCGGTCGTCGAATGCTCCCCCTCTTCGCCGAGTACGCCGACGCCCGAACCGGACCCGGCCCCGGTGGGGGACCGAACCGCCCTCGGCTGAGAGCCGCCCGGCCGGCGAGCACGTACACCGCCGGCTTCCACCCGGCCGGCGCCGAAGGCGGGAACCCGACGCTCTGATGGGCACGACCACGCAGAACCGCTCCCGGCCGGCCGGGGCCGTCGAGAGACCGATGAACGGGCTGCCACGCCCCCGCAGCCGCCCGGGAACGCCCCACATCGCACCGAGAGGCCGCAACGAGGCCATGACCACCGATGAGGCGTCCGCCGACTTCCACGACTTCTTCGAACGCCACCACGCCGAACTCTCCCGCCTCGCCTACCTGCTGACCGGCGAGGCGGACGCCGCCGACGACCTCGCCGCCGACGCGATGGTCGCGCTCTGGCACCGCTGGGACCGGGTCCGCCGCGCCGACTCCCCGGCCGCCTACGCCCGCGGGGTCGTGGCCAACCTCGCCCGTAGCCGGATCCGGAGCACGGTGCGCGAGAGACGGCGCGTACTACTGTTCTGGTCGCACCGGTCGGAGCGTACCGACGGGCCGGACGTGGCCGCCGTCATGGACGTACGCGCCGCACTGGACCGACTGCCCTTCCGCAAGCGCGCTTGCGTCGTCCTGCGATACGCGTTCGACCTCTCGGAGAAGGACACCGCGCACGTGCTCGGCATATCAGTGGGTACGGTGAAGAGCCAGACCTCCAAGGGAACGGCGGAACTGCAGCGGCTGCTCGGTACCGGGGCCGCGGGCGAACTGGTGGGGAGCAGGAACCGATGACGGACGAACTTCGCCACCTGCTGCGCGAGAGCGCCGAAGCCCACCGGCCCGACCGGGCCCGCATGCTGGCCCGGGTGGAGCGCGGCCTGGCCCGTCCGCAACCGCCCGGCCGCGTACACCAACGCGAGCGTGGCGGGGCCCTGTCCTGGCCCAAGGTCGTCCTCGCGACACTGGCCACCACCGGCGCCCTGGCGGTGGGCGGCTTCGCGGTGGTCGCCGTCGTCCGCGCCCCGGACCCGCCGCAGACCACGATCGCCACCGACTCCGGCACCCCCACCCCCGCACCGCCCTCACCGGCCGGGACGCCCTCCACCGCGCCGCCGTCCACCCCTGCCGCGCCCGAGTCCGGCCGGACCCCGCCGGGCACCTCCGGCGGCCCGTCCGCATCCGGCTCCGCCTCGACCGGCCCGCGCCCGACGCCACCCCCGGCCGGCGCCCACACCTCGGACGGTCCGCTGTGGGCCGACGGCTCCGTCGACCCCCACAGCAACGCCTACTGGGCGCAGAGCAACGTCACCCTCAAGACGCGCGGCGCGCTCTCGGCGCTCACGGTCGAACTGCGGATCGCCTTGGGAGGCGGGGTGAAGAGCACCGGCAACTGGCTGACCCGCCCCGCCGCCGACTTCGACGTCTCCGTCCGCGAGGAGGGCCGCTTCCTCGTCTACCGGTGGACCCTCAGGCCCGGGAAGACGGTCCCGGCCGGCCAGCACGTCTTCGCCGGTCAGTACGACCACGCCGCCGGCGGA
This sequence comes from Streptomyces sp. A1136, assembly GCF_004795055.1. Lineage (GTDB taxonomy): Bacteria > Actinomycetota > Actinomycetes > Streptomycetales > Streptomycetaceae > Streptomyces. The sequence continues at coordinate 86,910 of NZ_SSBJ01000027.1, read as the reverse complement.
CGCGACGCGAAGGACGACGGCTACCGAGCCGAGGCCACCACCCCCGCCGGCAAGGCGGCCGTGTGGGGTGATTTCGCGCGGTCCGGCTGATCGGTCCCCAAGGCACGTACCGGCTGAGGACGCGCCGGATCCGCGCGCCGGAGCAGGTGCCCGAGCCGGAACGCGTGATACGCGCGATCTCGCACGTGGGGTCCCCGACCGGCAGCCGGTCGGGGACCCCACATGCGATGACGGGCCCGGCCGTGGGCCTCGGGAACCGACGGGGCCAGTCGCCCAGCCAGTCGCCTACCTCCCGGCCGGTGGCGTCGGTGTCGTTCAGTTGCGGGCGGCCGCTGCCCGCCGGACCCGAGCCCGGGCCGGTGTTCTCCTACTCCGCGAAGCGGTCGTCTTCCAGGAGAAGCCGCCCAGGTCGGACCAGGGGGCGGAGCCGCTGCCGGGCTCGCGGTCGCGCACGATGGTCTGCGGGTCGAGCGAGGCGTCGCCGCGTGCCACGGCCTGCCGAGGGCGAAACTCCCGGCGGCCACGTCGCCGTCGACCCTGCTCTTGGTGATCAGGAATCGAAGGTGGCGCCGCCGCTCTCGTTCCGGCCGGTGGTGGCGACCTCGATCTCCTTGCCCTTGGGGGTGATCGTCCCGGCGACGACGATGACGTACGGCTTCGAGGCGGTCGCGTACTTCTCCAGGTCCGCAAGGGACGTCACGGTGACGAGCGCGCCGTCCCGGCCGCCGTAGGTGCCGTTCTGTCCCGGCGCGTCGAGCGAGGCGAAGCCGTCCGCGGTCGCACGGGCCCATGTCGGGGCGATGGTGGCCGCCGTGGCCTTGGGTCGGCCTTCCACCCCGAACGCCCCGAAGACCCCGGCGTACGTCAAGCCCACGGCGGCGGTCGTCACCACCGGATGCCGAGTGAGAGGCCGAGTCCGTGCCTGCGGTGCCGTGTCTTGTGCCGAGTGGTGTCCATTGCTCGCTGTCCGCCAGGAATGGCCGGTCGAGGTACCCCCACCAGTCGCCACCGCAGGCGGATGGGTTGCCGCGCCGGGGCGCGCGAACACACCGCGGCCCCGGCGGGGAACGTCACGCCAGGGCGGAAGGTCCGGTCACGGGCTCCTTCGGCCTCGACACGGATCGGCGGCAACCTATCGCGCGGCGGCGGCAACTGAGCACTGACAGTCCGCCTCACCGAAGGATCGACATCACGTGTCTGCTTCATCGCACCGCCGCTCGCCCGCCCGGAAACGTCTGGCCCTGATCGGCGCCGCCTCCCTTGTGGCCGCCGGTCTCGCGGCCGTGCCGCTGACGATGAGCGCGGGCGCCGCCACCGTCGACCTCGCGCACGCGGCGCTGCCCGCCAACGACGGCTGGGCGGCGAGCGGCTCGGGCACCGCCGGCGGACGGGCCGCCGACGCGGCGCACACCTTCACCGTCTCGACCCGCGCCGAGCTGGCCAAAGCCCTCAAGGCCGGTTCCGAGGGAAGCCCGAGGATCATCCAGGTCAAGGGCGCGATCAACATGAACACCGACGATTCCGGCAAACCCCTCACCTGCGCGGACTACGCAGCCGGCACGGGCTACTCGTTGAACGCGTACCTGAAGGCATACGACCCGGCCACCTGGGGTCGCTCCAAGCTGCCCTCCGGCGCACAGGAATCCGCGCGTGCCGCCGCGCAGACCCGGCAGGCCGCGCGCGTCGTCCTGAGCGTTCCCTCCAAGACCACGATCGTCGGCGTACCCGGCTCCGGCGCGGCGATCGTCGGCGGCAACCTCCAGGTGAGCGGCGTGGACAACGTCATCATCCGCAATCTGGGCTTCAGCGACACCCGCGACTGCTTCCCGCAGTGGGATCCGACAGACGGGTCGACAGGTAACTGGAACTCCCAGTACGACGCGGTCTCGGTGCGCCGCTCCACCCACGTCTGGGCCGACCACAACACCTTCGGCGACGGCCCGCACTACGACGACTCGAACCCCTCGTACTTCGGCCGCGAGTACCAGGTCCACGACGGCGCCCTCGACATCACCAACGCCTCCGACCTCGTCACCGTCGAGTACAACCGCTTCACCAACCACGACAAGACCATGCTCATCGGCAGCAGCGACAAGGACACCAAGCTGCGGGTGACGCTCCATCACAATCTCTTCCAGGGGATCGTGCAGCGCGCCCCGCTCGCCCGGGTCGGGCAGATCCACCTGTACGACAACTACTACGAGACGGCCACGCTCAACGGCTACGCCCACAGTTACAGCATCAACTCCCGCGCCAACGCGCAGGTCATCGCCCAGAACAACTACTGGGTCCTCTCCGGCGGGCGGAAGGCCTCGCAACTGCTCAGCGGGGACGGCACCGGCGCGGTGGCGGGCAGCGGCAACCTGGTCAATGGCACCGTGACCGACCTCGTCGGCGCGTACAACGCCGAGCATTCCGGCAAGAAGATCGCAACGGCCGTCCACTGGACGCCGAAGCTGAACGCGGGCCTGGAGCCGGCGAGCGGTCTGCCCGCCAAGCTCACCAAGATGACGGGCGCGGGCGTACTGACCGCCACGGGCGCGGCCACCGCCGGCCGATGACGGCATGACGACCGATCGTCCCGCTCCGGGCAGGACGAGACGTCGGCCGGCCCCCGCCGATGGGCACGGCCGGCCGCGGTGCTGGTGATGATCTTCCTCGCGGGATTGTCGGCCGCGGTGAACCCGGCGTCGGCCGAGGCGGCCACGGTCGACACCGGCAAGCGGTACGTGCTGGTGAACCGCAACAGCGGCAAAGCGCCGGACGACTACGACCGCTCCGCGAACGACGGCGCCAACCAGCGCTGGCGGGCCACCCGCAACGCCGACGGCTCCCACACCCTGACCAACGTCGCCTCCGGTCGGGCACTCGACGTGCCCAGCGGCTCATCCGGGAAGGTGCGCGATCCGCGCACCTTCCCGGAACGGACCGACACGTCGGGCGGCCGGTCCTACCGGTGGGGAAGCGGGGGCATCGGGCGTGGGACCGCGGTGCGCCCGGAGCGCATCCGGCTCTCCGCTTCGCTTCCGTACGCGCGGAGTGCGGTCTGCGGGGGAGTGCGGTGGATGTGACGGGCCAGGACAAGACCCAGGGCCGTCGCCGCGACGGTCCAACCGGCAAGAACGGTGAGTGCGGTGAGCCAAAGGGGCATGTGGACAGTCCGTTCTGGCTAGGGGGTGATGCGGAGCGCGGTCTCCACTGGCGGGGCGTGGTCCGCGGGGGAGTGACGGGTGCCGACGTCCGAGGGAGGTTCCCGTCCGGGGGCATGGGCGATGCGACCGAGCCCGACGCGGGAGAGCCCGATGCGTGCGAGCGTCCCCACTCGGTCCGGTCGGTGGGCTGCGTCAGCCGCACGCGACCGTCGGACGGTGTCACCGTTCACCGACTCCTCCTCCCTGACACCTCTGTTCTGACCGCTCGCACGACGAGTACGCGTTCCAGCTCCGCCATTCCCTTCGAGGTCTGGCTCTTCACCGTGCCGGTCGATATGCCCAGAGCCCGCGCGGTGTCCTTCTCCGACAGGTCGAAGGCGTGGCGCAGCACCACGCACGCCCGCTTGCGGAACGGCAGGCGGGCGAGCGCCGCGCGCACGTCCAGCACGGCCGCCACGTCGGGGCCCTCGACCGGCTCCGGCCCGCGGGACCAGAACAGTGCGATCCGGCGCCGCTCGCGCACCGCACTGCGGATCCGTTCCCGGGCCATGTTGGCGACCACCCCGCGCGCGTAGGCGAGCGGATGGTCGGCCGCGCGGAGCCGGTCCCAGCGTTGCCACAGGGCGATCAGGGCGTCCGCGGCGAGGTCGTCGGCCGCGTCCGTCTCACCGGTCAAGAGGTGGGCGAGGCGCGCGAGTTCGGCGTAGTGGCGTTCGACGAAGTCGTGGAACTCCGCGGAGGTGTCATCGAGGAGCATCTACCCCGGGCGCCCTCTCCCTGCAATGTGAGCGTTAACAGTCGGCCTGAGCGTAGCAATGTCCTTCTGCCGGGCCGGGACGGTGGTAGCTCCCCTCGGCCGGCGCTCCGGCGGCGAACCGGCCGGCCATGTCCGGGGCCGGGTCGATTCCTTCCGGAATCGGCCCGCGCCCCGGAGCGACTCGGGTCAGGAAGGGTCGCCGTACACCACGCCACGGCCGTACGCGCCCAGGTACACCCGGCCGTACACGTCGGGGTCGCCGCTGATGACGTTGACGGCGAGTCCGCCGAACTGGTGCTGGTCGTCGTTGATCCGGACCCAGCCCGAGCCGCCGTCGGTGGAACGGAACAACCCGGTGACGCCCTTCACCTTCCCGCTGAGGTAGAGCGCTTGGTACCCGGCGCCCGGGGCCGGCTTTCCGAACCCGATGGCGCTCGCCTGTTCCACGCCACCGAGTTTCGCGAAGCTCGCCCCACCGTTGGTGGAGTGGCGCAGGCCGTTGCCGCCACCGGCGATCCACAGGTCACCGGCGATGCCGGGCGTCGCCTTCAGCTGCCCGTCGCCCAGGCCGGTGGCGCGAGCGCTGAAGTGCCTGGCGCCGTCCGTGCTGGCGTACAAGGTGCCCCCACTGAGGGCGTAGAAGGCGTTCGCCGTCGAACGGTCGGCCACCACGACCGCGTCCTTGGGCAGCCCCGAGGTCGCGGTCCAGGCCGAGCCGCGGTTGGTCGAGGAGTACGGGACCTGGCCGGCAGGGGTCCACACCACGGTGGCGCCATCCGCCGAGACGGTTGCCGAGCCGCCGCCCGCGTCGCTCACCGGCGCCGCGGCGAACGGTACCCAGTCCGCGCCGCCGTTGGTCGAATAGGCGCCGTGCTGGGCGCCGCCGAGCCCCACCCGGACTACGAACCGCGGACTCGACTGGGCGAAATCGATACCGGTGGTATTGCTGAACAAGGGATCGGAGAGCGCCTTGGAGGGCACCCGCGTCAGATCCTCGTGCCGGAACCCGCTCACATCACCGAGCGCACTGATCAGGGGAAGACCCGGAGGCTTGATCAGTCCGAGCGTCGCGGTCTCCTCCAGGCCCTTGGCCGGGATGGTCCAGTGCGTCGCCCGGCCGCCGTCCGCCGCGGTCACGTCGTTGCTGCCCCACATCCCCGACCCCGTGCCGTACAGCACATGCCCGGAATCGTAGGGGTCGATGGCCAGGGCGCCCATCCAGTGGCCGATGCCGGTGCCCACGTACGGCGCGGCCGAGTTGTCCCGCACCGAGGTCGCGCCTAGCGCCTTCCAGGAGGCGCCGCCGTCGGTCGACCGGTAGACCTCGTCCGAGGGCCACCAGCGGTCCAGCGTGGTGACCATGACAGTGGACGGGTGTCGGGGATCGACGGCCAGGCCGCCGAAGCCGTAGCTGCCGTTGGACGGCGAGATGTTCTCCCAACCCCCGGTGGAGGGCGTGTACTTCCACACCGAACCGGCCGTCACCCCGTTGGGGCCCGGCGCGTTGGTGTACGTCAGGTACAGCGAGCCGTCGCCGGACAGCACGCCGTGCTGCGGCAACTGCCCCGTGGGCCGGCCGGGCACGGCCTGCCAGGTGTTGCCGCCGTCGGTGGAGCGGTAGAGGGAGGTGGTCTTGTCGGCCACCCCGACGTAGACGGTCCCGCTGCCGGTCGGGCCGAAGGTCACGAAGGACAGGCCGACCCCGCTGCTCGCACCGTCCTTGACGGGGAAGCCGGCGACCTGGCTCCAGGTCACGCCGTAGTCGGTGCTGCGCCAAAGCCCGTTCTTGCGGGTGCCCAGGTAGAGCGTGCCGTGGTGGGAGGGGTCCACGACCAGGCGCTCGCCCATGGACCGACCGTCCTCGTTGCCCCCCAGTTTGAAGGGCAGGTCGGTGCGCTGGAACGTCCTGCCCTGATCGGTGGAGCGGAGGATCGCGCCGTTGGCCGCCCAGCCGTTGGTGTAGGTGCCGCTCGCGAGGTACAGGCGGTTCGGGTCGACCGGGTCGGTCGCCAGGCTCTCGATCCCCAGCAGGTTCCAGTCGTCTCCACCGATCCAGTCGGTCAAGGAGGTCCACTGTGCGGCGGTCGCGTCCCAGCGGTACGCGCCGCCGATGTCGGTCCGGGCGTACAGCAGGTCCTTGCGCGCGGGGTTGAAGACCAGCCCGGTGACGAACCCGCCACCGACGATCTGGGCGTTGTGCCAGGCGTATCCGCCGGATCCGGTCGCCTTCACCAGTCTCCACCGCTGGTTGGCGCCACCGTGGTCGGCGTACTGGATGAGCGGGGCCCCGTCGCCGCTTGAGCCGCCCATGACGTCCAACACCATGCCGCTGCTCCGGGAGACGAACGTCACCGCGGAGCCACCGACGTCCCTCATCTTCCACTGCTGCGCGGCGGAACCGCGATCGGTCTGCTGCTCGACGGCGGCGGCCGAATCCTTGGACGCGCCCCGCACGCCGAGGACCTTGTGGCTGCCGCGGTTCTCCAGCTCGTAGTAGCCGCCGCCTGCCGGGACCAGCCGCCACTGCTGGTTCACGGCACCCTTGACGTGGCTTGCCTGTCGTATCCACGCGCCGTCCGACGCGTCCGCCGCGGGCGCGCCCAGCAGCTTGTCGCTTTGGATGGAGACCAACTCGTAGTAGGCGCCGGGATCCACCGTGGCGGCCTGCGAGTCGACTTGCACGAAGAGCAGATAGGGACCGAGGACACCGGACACGCCGAGCGCCAGGCCCAGTACCGTGCGGCGCCGGCGGTGGCGCCCCCGAGGACGCTGCGGGTCACCGGCCGGGCGGGCACGTCGGCCGCGGTCGTCCACCGTGGGGTCCGTCTCGTTCATGGGGGTTACTCCTCGCTTCGGCCCTGCCCGGAGCAGCCCGCTCGGGCCCGCGGTGCACGGCGGTGTGTGGGGGTGGCATCGCAGCGACCCGGTGCGTGCGAACGCGGACGCCGGCACGCAGGGGGTCGCCGCCCGTAAGTTGCCGCCGGTGCGGGAAAGGTTGCCGTTCCTGACGGTCCGCGCGGAGGAATCGGTGATTCTCGCGTGACGGGGGCAACCTTTCGGCCGCCGGCGACCACTCGGTGTTGTCCGGGCAGGTGGTCCGGTCGGACTCATCGGTTGGAAGAGAGCACAGACATGCCCCTGGAACGAGAGCACAGACATGTTCCTCGCCCACCCTCGTCATCGTCGGCGTCCCGCGCCGGTGGCCGCCGTGCCCGCGGTCACTCGCGCGGGGGGCGCCCGACGCATCGTGCCCGCCGGTTGTTCGCGCGTCGGAGTTTCTGGGCGGCCGTCGTCATGGCCGTCGTGGCCGGCTCCGCTGTTGTGGTCGGCAGTGCCTCAGCGGGAACCGTGGATCCGAAGACCTGGTACGTGCTGGTCAACCGCGACAGCGGCAAGGTGCTGGACGACCGCGCCTACGCGAAGAACGACGGCGCGGCGGTGGTGCAGTGGTCGCGCACCGGCGGTGCCAACCAGCAGTGGCGGTTCATCGACGCGGGTGACGGGTACTACCGGCTGCAGAACCGGAATTCCGGCAAGGTGCTGGACGACCGCAACTGGTCGAAGACCGCCGGCTCCGACATCGTGCAGTGGAGCGATCTGAACGGCGCCAACCAGCAGTTCAAACTCGCCCGGTCTTCGGACGGGTACGTGCGGTTGCTCAATCGCTTCAGCGGCATGGCCGTCGAGGTCCGCGACGCCGCCAAGACCGACGGGGGCGATGTCGTCCAGTACCACGACCGGGGCGGCGCCAACCAGCAGTGGCAGCTGGTCCCGGCCAGGAGCGCAGGCAACGCCGGCACTCTCACCGCGACGGCCGGCAGTGTTCCCACAAGCCATCCGAGCGGCGCGACCCCGTCGTCGATGTCGTCTCCCACGGCCGGTGGCGGCGGCTCCACGACACGTTTCATGGGGAGCGGCACGGTGCTCATCGGCGGCTCGATGACCGACGCCTCGGCGAACGCCGCGCCGTTCGACGTGCGATACGCCTACGTGCACAGCCGGCCCGCCCCCTCGTCGGCCTACTACGCGGCGCCGCTCTGCCAGGCCGCGTGGACGAACTGGTGGGGCTGCTGGTCCGGCAGCACCACAGCGCCCGGCGCCTACGTGACCTGGTCGGACGCCCATGTGGCCCAGGCGACCTACAAGGGCGGCCCGCGCCCGCAGAAGTCCTTCTGGACGTGGTACTCGTTGCGCGACCTCGGGGACCTGGCGGGCTCGGGCGACGGCCCGGGCGAGGTCAAGGCCATCAACAGGGTCGACCTGCTGACCCTCTATATGAACGACTACCGCTTCTTCCTCCAGAAGATCGGCAACTCGCACGACATGATCGATCTTGAGCCCGACTTCTGGGGCTACGTACGATCACTCGGGAACCCGCACCAGGTCGCCGCGCAGGTCTCGGGCGCGAATCCGACGGATTGCGGATCGCAGGAGAACAGCGCCGCCGGGCTCACCCGTTGCCTTATCGCGATGGCGCGCACATACGCGCCGAACGCCACGGTGGGGATGCACCTTTCCTGCTGGGACTGGCCGGACAACACACAGGGATGCGCCAAGGACTACGCGAGCCTCGGGGCCCGGAACGCCGACTTCCTGGTCGCCGATGTGTCGGACCGAGACGCCGGCTGGTACGCACAGCCGGCCCACGGCGGCCACGACGACTTCTGGACCGACCGGAAGGCCGCCGCCTCGCTGGGGTTCTACAAGACGATGGCCGAGTCCGTGGGCAAGCCGGTGGTCCTGTGGCAGATCCCGGTGGGCAACATGGCGCAGAACAACACCCTCAACCACTACAAGGACGACAAGGTGGACTGGCTCTTCTCGCACATGGACCAGGTGGCGAAGGCGCACATCGCCGGCCTGTTGTTCGGCGCTGGGCAGCAGGAACAGACCTCGATCGAGACCGACGGCGGAAACCTGATCGGCAAGACGATCGCCTATCACAACTCGGGTGGTGCGGCGCTCAAATAGGCACACAGCGACAGTTGTTCGGCCGGCTCCTCGATGGGGCCGCTTCGCCCCCTGCGGTCTCGCCCCAGGTCGAGGCCGGTAGGCCGTGGGGATCGCGTCTTGCCCGCCCGCGAGGCGCGATCGGCCTCGGCCGCGATGGCCGCCACCGCGGTACCGACGTGGCGTGGCGGCCGGACGGACCGGGGTACTAGCCTCGGCTGCCGTTACCGATCAGCGTCATCAGCAGGTCGTGGGTTTCGGTGTCGGCGGCGGCGACGAGTCCGCGGCCCGCCTCCCCGACCGGTGCGCCGTCGATCCCGGTGACCACACAGCCGGCGGCACGGCACAGGGCGATGCCGGCGGCGAAGTGGACGCTCTCGGACAGGTCGCCGCCATCGGTGACGTACGCGGCACGTTTGCCGGCGGCGACCCAGGCCAAAGCCAGTGTTGTGGACACCACGCGTGGCCGGAACCGGTCGACGAATCCGGGGTGGGCCAGCAGGTCGACGGCTCGCAGGCCCGGCGCGCCCGGGAACGGCGGATCAAGGTTGACGTCCACCAGCCCGGTGGCGGACGTGGGCGCCAGTTGCGTGTCCACCCCGCCGCGTCGCACCGCGGCCGTCTCGCCGTCGGTGAAGAAGACCTCGCCACTGAACGGGTCGGCCACCGCCGCCGCGCCATCGCGCAGCGCCACGTTCACGGCCACCAGCATGGTGCCGACGGCGTAGTTCAGCGTGCCGCACAGCGGATCCACCAGCCACTGGCGCGCGGCCTCGGCAGCACCCTGTTCGCCGCCCTCCTCGCCGCGTATCGCGTCATCGGGCCGGGCGGTCCGGATCACGTCGAGGATCGCCCGCTCCGCCTCGATGTCGGCGGCGGTGGCGAAGTCGCCGGCGCCCTTGTCGACGCGGGTCAGCGGCCTGCCGTACATGCTGCGCACCACGTCCGCGCCGGCGCCTGCCGCGGCTATCGCGACTCCGGTGTCGTCACAGCTCGCGTATGTATTGATCATGCGGTGCAGGGTAGCGGCGCGTCGTGCGTCGGGGCACAGGCGGATTCCGTCGACCGCGCACCGCCCCGGCGGCCACTTCGCACCGGGCCGGACGGGTCACAGGGACACTCCCGTCTCCCGCGCCAGCGCCTGGAGGAGGCGGTCTTGGAACCCGTGGTCGTGGACCGCCGCGTGTGGCTCCCGGCGCTGACGGTGATACCAGTACCCGCCACTCGTCAGGGCCTCGGGATCGTCGCTCGACGCCAGCCACTCCTGCGTCCGGTGGCCCAGTTCGAGGTCGTCAGGGGCGTTCGGGCCGCCCATCTTCGTCGGCACCCAGCCCGGGTCCACCGCATTGCTCAGCACCTCGGGGCGCAGGCGGACCACCGCGGCGGCGAGCGCCGTCACGAACAGTTTGCTGTCCGCGTAGGAGCCCGCGTGCTCGCCTCGCCAGTCGACGTCGTCCGGCGAGGAGTGAGGGTGCCCGCCGAAATGCGAGCCACTGCTCAGGTACACCAGTCGTCGAGGCGCACGCAGCAGGGCGGTGAGCAGGTACGGCGCGATGACGTTGACCGGCATGACCGCCCGACCGCTCCATACGCCGGCGTTGTGGATGACCGCATGGAGGGGCTGTGCGTCGTTCAGCTCCGCGGCGATGCGCCGTACGGCGTCGCGGTCGGTGAAGTCGCCGACCACGATCCCCGCCCCTTGCTCCAGCAGTGGGGCGAGGTCGGCGGCGCGTCCCCGATCGCGGGCGTGGACCACCACCTCGTGTCCCGCGGACAGCAGCGAACGCGCTGCGGCGCGTCCCAGGCCGTCGGCGGAACCGGTCACCAGAATCCGACGGGGCATGTCGGTCACGGGGTCTCCTCACGGAGCCGGGAGGTGCCATTACGTGGGGAAGCGTCAGGTGCCCGAGACGGTCTTCTGGAGCCAGTCGAAGACGACCTCGCAGTGCAGTTGCGGCGCCATCGGCGAGCAGTGCAGCTGCGCGCCCTCCGCCGCGGTCAGCTTCAGGTAATCCTTGGGCGAGGTGAGCATGTCATACAGTCTGCGCGGCTGACCCGGGTAGAACTGCTCGTCGTCGTAGTCCAGGACCAGTGTGGGGGCCTTGATGCGGCCGACGACGGAGGTGATCGACAGCGCCCGGACGCGGGTGGCGGGCGTGTAGAAGTCGGTGAACAGCTTGCCTTGGCGTGCGTCGAGCATGGCCGGTACGGAGAAGGGCTCGAAGCGCTTCTTCATGACGGCGGCGGCATCCGCGGGCAGTTCGGGAACGACCTCCTTGTTCCAGATGTCGTTCGTCTTCTCCTTGCTGGGGGTGAGGATCTGCCGGATCTCCGGAGGGAATCCGAGCCAGGGCTCGACGCAGCCGGGCATGGCGACGAGTGCCGCGATCCTGTTGTCGAAGGCCGCGGCCCGGGGTGCGAGGTCTCCCGCCATGCTCAGGCCGGTCAAAGCGATCTTGCGAGGGTCCACGTCGGGCCGGGCGGACAGCCAGTCGATCAGGGGGCTCACCACCTTCTCCCACGTGGGGGTGAACACCACCCGGTCGACGAACAGCAACTGGCCCTGTCCCGGGCCGTCGTAGACGAGGGCGTTCCAACCACGTTCGAGAGCGGCGGGCACACCATAGGTCCACATGTCGACGTTCTGGCCGTCGCTGCCGTTGGTCAGGATCACCGTCGGGCGTGGCGTGTTCGACTCGTCAGGGCGGAAGAACCACACCGGAAGAGGTGTCGTGCCGTACGGGACGGTGGCCTTTACCGCGGGGGGCTCGCACAGGTCGCAGAAGGCGTCCCAGGCGCTGCGCCCGGACCTGTACAGCTTCTCCTCGCTGCCCGGGTCGTCGGAGCCGAGCACGAAGAACAGCGCCTGGCCGTAGTACTGGGCGGCGCGCAGGGCGCGGAACCGCTTGGTCTGGCTGTCGGCGGGCGCGCCGGGAGGCGCCTTGAGCAGTTGGTCGCCGAGCTTGCGGAAGGTGTCGACGTACGTCTGCGCGGAGAGGCCGGCGCCGTTGATCGCGTTCACGGCGGTGAGGACCTCACCGACCTCGCTGCTGCCGGCGCCGGCGGCCCCGAGGGCGAGGAGGCCGTTGAAGTTGTACGTCGGATCCTTGAAGAGCGTCATGGCTCCGGGCGTGGGGTTGCCCGTGGCGCGGCCGGGTGAGGGGGAGCCGCCGCCCGAGGGCGCCGGCGCGGCGGATACGCCCGTCGGGGCGCAGCCTGCGGCGAGTCCGGCCCCCACCCCGGCACCGGCGACAAGCAGGGCCCGGCGTGTGGTGCCGTGGCCTGCGCGGCCGCGCCGGGAGGCGGCTCCCGCTCCGGCTTCGGCCTCCGCTGCGAGCGAGGGACCAGGGTCGTTCGGTATGGCGGTCATGTCTGCCGAAGCTAGCCCGGCCCCGGTACGGCGACATCTCGGCTGGGCCGAACGGCTCATCACCGCCGGGACGAACGGCTCATTGCGGCTCGGGGCCTCCCCGGGGGGCGAGCGGGGCCCGAGCCGCCCGGCAAAGGTGCCTGGACCCGTTCGGACGCGCGCCGGTTGCCCGGCTGACCCGCCGCCGATGTCATGACACACGAGGCCCGCGCACCGCGTCTGCCGGTCTCCCACACCTAAGGGGCCGGCGATGCGTACGACCGGAGGGAGCACGAGCGGCAAGTCGCTGTCGTGGCGTGCTGCTGCGGCCCTGGGGGCAGGGTGCCTGCTCGCCCTGGTGTCGGCGGCCGGCCCCTCATGGGCCGGGGGACCGGGCAGTGGCGACGCCGACGTCGTATTGCGCTGGCGGCCGTGCTCGCAAGCGGCGCAGGCAGGCTTCGAATGCGCGGTGGCCAAGGTGCCCCTCGACCATGCCGCCCACGCGGGCCGGATGATCGATCTGGCGGTGATCCGCCACAGGGCGGCAGGCCGGGGTCACGCGGCCGGGTCGCTGTTCTTCAACCCCGGCGGCCCAGGCGGCCCCGGCACGCTCGGACTGCCCGAGCTGTACCGCAAGTTCCCCCAGGAGTTGCAGGACCGCTACGACATCGTCAGCTGGGACCCGCGCGGTGTCGGTCAGAGCACAGCGGTCCGCTGTTTCGACACCGCCGCGCAGGCCACCGCATGGCACGAGAAGGTCCCGCCGTTCCCGGTCGGACGGCAGGAACAACGGGCCTACACCGCCCCTACGCCGACTTGGCCCGACGGTGCGAGCGGCGGGATCCGGAGCTGCTGCGCCACATCTCGACCGCCGACACCGCCCGTGATCTGGACCTGCTGCGCCGCGCGGTGGGGGAGGACCGGCTGCGCTACTGGGGCATCTCGTACGGCACCCTCCTCGGCGCGACCTACGCGAACCTGTACCCCGACCGTGTCGGGCGGCTCGTCCTCGACGGGAACGTCGACCCGCGGGCATGGGTGAACCGCGGGTCGGACGCCGAGCCGGAGCGGAACACGTTCCTGCGCCTCGGATCGGACCTCGGCTCCGCCGCCACGCTCAAGCAGTTCCTCGAACTCTGCGGCCGGGCGCCGGTGTCCCGCTGCCCCTTCTCCGCCGGTAGCCCGGCCGCGACGCGGGCCAAGTACGACTCACTGCCGGCGCGCCTTGCCAAGCGGCCGGTCGGGAAGTGGACCTACGCCCGCGCCGTGAGCGAGGTCCGGGGCGGCCTCTACACCGTGCACCCCGGCTGGAGCGGAACCGCCGCGACCCTGGAGTCGTTGTGGCAGGGGAGGACACCGGCGGAGCCGCTGGAGTTGTCCGGCGCCGCCCGCTATCCCGGCTTCGAGCAGTCACCGGCGGTCCTGTGCGCCGAGAGCCCCAACCCCGCCTCACCCGAGCGGTACCCGGTACTGGAGCAGCAGGCGGCGCGGGAGTCCGGCGCGCTCGCCCGGTGGTGGGTGTGGGCGAACGAGCCCTGTACCGCCTGGCCGGCCCGGGCCGCCGACCCGTACACGGGGCCGTGGAATCGGATCACCGCGCACCCGGTGCTGGTGATCAACTCCGTGTACGACCCGTCCACCCCTTACCGTGCCGGGCAGGCGATGGCCGCCGAGCTCGCCCGGGCCCGGCTGTTGACGCTCGACGGCTACGGGCACACCGCCCTCGACAATCGAGCGCGTGTGTGAAGCGCCATGTGGTCCGGTACATGACCATCGGCGCGCTGCCCCCCGAAGGAGCGCGCTGCCGGCAGGACACGCCGCCGTTCGCGGAACCGGGGACTCTGCCGTCGGCCGGTGCCTGGGCCCGTCCCGGCGACGCCGACGGACCCCGGATGCTACGGCGCGTCCAGCAACTGCGTCCGCCGGGTCTCCCCCCGGTGCGGTCCGGCTGGACCGGCCCGGCCGACCGACGGACCACGCCCGAACGGCGGGGAGACGGTCCGCAATGTCGTGGACCTCGCCTCCCGTGACCCTGAAGGCGAGGACATCCGCTCTGTCTCGTCGGGCAGCTGACGGCCGCCTGTGCATCACCGGCCCAGGGATCGCCTGTACGTCATCGACCTCGTCTGGCTCGGCCGACGTCCCCGGACGACCAACCCGGCCCACACCCGCCCGGCGCCGGGCGGGCAGGACGAGATGCGTCGAGCCAGTTGGTTCGTTGGTCAATGGGTGAGGAAGACGCACTTCGGGGTGGTTGGTGGGCGGTGTGTCATTACGCGTCTGCCAGTCGGGGCACATGTGGTGCGTCCTGGTGGCGCCGCTCGGAGGGCGGGGCCGCATCCGCTGGTGGAAGGAGTGCTGTGATGACGACGGCTCGCGAGATCATGACCGGGAGCGCCGAATGCATCGGCGCGGAGGAGACGGTGCTGGAAGCGGCGAAGAAGATGACGCAATTGGGCGTCGGCGCACTGCCCATCTGCGGCACCGACGACAAGCTCAAAGGAATGCTCACCGACCGCGACATCGTGGTCAAGGTGCTGGGCGTCGGCAAGGACCCGGCCCAGGTGAAGGCCGGCGAGCTCGTGCAGGGCGAGGCCGTCACGATCGGCGCCGACGACGACGCCGAGGAGATCCTGCGCACGATGACCTCCCACAAGGTGCGCCGGCTCCCGGTGATCGACGGGCACCGCCTGGTGGGCATCGTCGCCCAAGCCGACGTCGCCCGCGCCCTTCCCGACCCCAAGGTCGGCGAACTCCTCCAGGCACTGTCCAGCGACTGACCACGACCCTTTTGGTGCGAGTCCCGCTTCGCGCGTGATGCTCCGGCCGGCGATCCAGGCCGGCATGTGCCGGAGCCGACGCCCTTCCGGGGACCCGTCGGCTTCGGCTCTGAGCGGCCACACGAACGCCACCCGGCAACGTCCGGAGCCAAGGCGGAGGCGTCCGGCGCGGCCGTGCCGGCGGGCAGGTCGCTCGGGTGGTGGCCGCCGTTTCGTTGCCACCGGCTGCCCCTGATGATGACCGGTAGTCCGGTCCCGGGTCCGCACCGGGGAACAAGGGGGCGCAGTGGGCCACGGGCCCGGCTTGGGAGTGCGCCACAGGCGGTCCGCAACTGCCGCTTCTCCCGCCCCGCCTCACCCCGCCATCAGGCCTTGGCCGCTGCCGCCAGGACGGCGCCGCGGCGCGGGCGCGGTGGGCCGGTTCGGGGCCGGGTGCGAGGGCGGCCACCGCCGTCGCACCTCGACCAAGAGCAGCAACTGGTCAGCGAGTTCCGGCCGGTCCCGGCCGGCCAGTTTCGCGAGGCCCGTACGAACGGCACGTCCCTCGACGACCGGATCGACGCGAGCACGTGCGGTAAGGGCGTCGACCGCGCGGGGCCCCACGTCAGCGGCGAAATCGCGGCACCTGCGCGCGGTCGGGAAGCGGCGGACCGGGGCGGGTGTCGACGCGGCACCGGTCGGCTCGACGGCACCGCCGCGAAGGGCGCACCGGACGGACGAGCCGAAAGCCCAGCTGAGAGCACAACGGTCCCCACCGCCGACCCCGCCCGTGAGCCGCCTCGCCATGACTCCTGAGTCGATGCAACCGATCGCCTCGCTCCGGGAGAAATCAGGGTGAAAGCAGGCCAAATGTACCGACGCCGTCGCGGCGGGTCACTTCCGGGCATGGGAAAGAGGGCACGTCATGAGGCTTCGCGAAGAACTTCCCGTCGATCACCGGTTGGCGCAGGTGTACCGGTACGGAGCCGGGCTGTGCGGAGTCATCTTGCTGGTCTTCGGCTGTCTCGGCTTCGCGGACCAGCTCAGCCCCTTCGACACCGAGGGGACCAGCATCGCGGGGATGTCGACGAACGGCGTGCTCAGCCTGATCTCGGTCGTCGTGGGTCTCGTCCTGATCGGCGGCGCCGTGATCGGCGGAAACGTCGCGTCGACGCTCAACATGACGATCGGCACGCTGTTCGTGCTCAGCGGCTTCTTCCACATCTTCGTGCTGGACCGCCCCGCCAACGTCCTGGACTTCGGCGTGACCAATGTGATCTTCAGCTTCGTCATGGGGCTGCTCATCGCCTGCTTCGGCATGTACGGCCGGGTGTCGAGCAAGTTGCCGCACGACAACCCGTACTGGCGGCGCCGTCACGCCCGCGAGGCCGCCCGCGAGTCCCTGGCCGCCCGGCGCCGGGCCGCCCGGTCGGCACTGCCCTCGGCACTGGGCCAGGCTTCCACGTCGGCGCCCGTACCCGCGATCACGCACGAACAAGACTGAGGCCACGCCTGTCCGAGCTTTACCGGCATGGAGGAGGGGGCGTCGATACGCGCGCCCTCGCACAGCGCCGGCGGTGGGCGGGCGACGCGAGCGCAGTAGTGTCGGGGCTGTCGCGGTGCCGGTACCGTGGCCGCGAGTCGGCCCCGGTGCCCGGCTGTTCCACGGATGAAGGATGACGATCGTTGCTGGTAGGCATTGAGTGGCCCGTGCTCGTTGAGCGGGCCGCACCCGGCGAACTGCTGCGGTTCAGGTCGGATATGGCGGCACGCGTCTGGTCGAACGACGACGGCGCACGCTTCGCGACCCAGGTCGGGATCCCTCACTCCAAGGGGCTGTTTCGCATCCTCGACGGGCTGGCGGACCGGAACCCTTCGAGCCCGGACACGGCCTTCGCGAAGGATCTGGACTCCCGTCCCGTGGACACCCCGTTCGGCAGGCTTCAGCCGCTGGGCATGCTCTTCCAGGCGGTTGTCTTCGTGCACCTCGGCGACGGGACGATCTGGGTCAGCGACCCCGATGCCGAGATCGAGTACGAGGTGATCCATGGGGACGTGTCATCGCTCAGCTACCTCGTCTACAAGTTCGAGGTCGAGCGCCCCGGGTCGGGCGAGCGCCCGGATCCCAACGACTGGGCCGACATCGAGGAGATTGTCCGCGAGGGGATGGAGCGCTGGGATCCCCTGCCGTTCAAAAGCGGGTTCTGGACATCGTTCCTCGACTCCTACCCGATGCTGTAGCGGTGACTCGGGGACGCGAACGCGTCCATCGAAACCCGGACCGGCTCGGTAGATGGCACGGTCGAGCTGACGCGGGTTCACTTCGACCTGGCAGTACTCGGTCGGCCAAAGCTCCCCCCCCAGGCGCGTTCGGAGCGTCCGTGATGTGGCATCAGGGGGATCAGGCGGGGTGTGAAGACGGCGCTCTGGGCCTGAGCTGTCAGCGTATGAGGATGAGTGATTCAGGCGAGGAGCCCGCCGCGCAGTCGGATGAGCAGGTCGTCGAACGGCTCGTGCCGGTGTGGCTGCAGGAGGCGCAGTCGCACGATTCGCCCGCGTCCCGCGGAGCCGCGAAGGACTGGGAACACCGGTGCCTGTCAGCCGAGGCCGCCTCGGAGTTGGCCGATTGGGTGACGGCTCGTGTCACCGAGACGGCGTTCAATGAGGAGGAGGGTCCGAGCCGGAGCGGTCCCGCCCGCATCAGCGTCTCGGACAAAGCGGCCGTCCACCGTTGGCTCGCCGCCCATGGGCACCGTCTCTGAATATGGCCGGTTGGTCCATCGAGGCCGTGACCGACCTCGATGGACCCCGCTGATGGGCAGTTTTTCCGGTTCACAGGGAGAGCCGTAGGGGTTGTCGAGGTCCGGATCGCTACTGGGGCCGGGCCACAGAGGCGTGTGCGGAACGCCGGACTCGAAGAAGATCGCAGGTGATAGGGCATGCGAGACCCTACTCATGTCCTGCGGTGACGGGTGGCGGTTCGCCTGCGGCTCATCCCACGCGTCTGCTTCGGTGCCGACCTTGTGGTGCGTCCGGTGCTGCTATCGGACGGCCTTCTTTCGCCCGCGCCACCACTGGTAGCCCTCCCCGAGGGCCATGGCGCCCAGGAGCACGTAGATGGTCACCTTCGCCCAGGTCGGCAGATGACCGAGCAAGACCCGTATGAACACCACGACGCCGTACGCGGCGTCCCACTTCGAAGCCAGCATCTGACCGGTCCCGCTCACGCTCCCGCGCCCCCTCGCTCCGCATCATCGCAGGCGGGAAAGCCTAACGGGAGGCGAGGGCCCGCTATCCGGCGGCCCGCGCGGCCGTCAGGGGCCTGGGTGCGGCCGGTCATCGGCTCGACCCGGTACACCGCTTGGTGCGCGAGCAGATCAAGGCAGCCGAACGATATGAGCTGCCCTCGGGCGACACAGCCGTCGGCCGCACCGCGAGCCTGACGGTCGTACGCGCCCCGGCATGCCCGCCGGACGGCAGGACGCCCTCCGGGCACCACCTGCGGCGCTACGCCACCCTGTGCAGGGCCTGTTTCCGTCCCTGAACGGGGTCGTGCAGACACGTAGGGTGAGATCGGAGGGCTCCCGTGGTGACTCGCCCCATAGGACCCGCGTCACATACGAACCTGGGTAGTGGTCGCAGCGGTTCCAAGCGGTTCGAGACGGTCCCGCCGGAGGCGGGGTTGACCGCGCGAACGCCTACGAGACGATGAGTGACCCCAAGGCCTCACTATGAAAGTGCCTAGTAGCAGCGGTCGTTGCCAGGGCCGCGGGGGCCTGGCTAACTGGTTGATGTCGCCGGGCGGCACGGGTGCTTCACCCGCCGCCCACGAACCCCTCTCCTTCGCGTGAGTGGCTCACGCATGCCTTCGGCATGCACCGCGACCGCCCTCGTCCCCTTCGGAAGGTTCGTCCGTGTCCAACGCAGTCATCCGTCGCATCGCCGCTTCCAAGAAGACCCTCGCCGGCAGCATCGTCGCCCTGGGCGTCGCCGGCAGCATGCTCGCCACGGTTCCCGCTCAGGCGGCCCCGACGAGCGCCAAGGCGATCGCGCACCAGATGATCAAGGACCCGGCCCAGTTCGCCGCCTTCGACAAGATCATCTCCCACGAGAGCGGCTGGGACCACACCGCCACGAACGCCTCTTCCGGCGCGTACGGCCTGGTCCAGGCCCTGCCGGGGTCGAAGATGGCCTCTGCCGGTTCCGACTGGAAGACGAACCCGGCCACCCAGATCAAGTGGGGCCTGGACTACATGAACTCCCGCTACGGCAGCCCCGTGGGCGCCTGGAACTTCTGGCAGGCCAACCACTGGTACTAAGCCACCAGCGGATAGACACTCGAAGACGCTCGGCCGGGACCCCGGCCGGGCGTCTTCGCGATATCTGACGTGCGCCACGTCTGCTGCGACCCGTCGCCGAGACACGCACAGGCGCAGGCCGTAACCCACGCGGCCTTGGCCTGACGGCATCTTTTCGAGGCCGGAGGACCGGGCCTTCCGCTCCGAGGGCGAACTGTTCCCGCTCCCGGCCGGCTGACCGGAGGACCGCCGGCCACCCGGCCTCGCGATGCGCGGGCGCTGTGGTCGGGGGCCGGCCGGCCAGGGCCGTGGGTCTGGGTTATTGGAGACGTCCGTGCTGCCTCTGCTTGTGCCTTTTGAGCTGGGCGGAGAGCTTGTTGCCGAGTCGGTCGATGGCCGTGTGCATGTCCGAGGCCGTTGCCGTGATGGTGGTGAGGTCCTGGCCGTTCACATGGAGGGTGCCGGAGGCGGCCTGCATCGAGCCGTCGACCTTCAGGGTCACGCGAGCGCTGGTGGTGTCGGTGCCCTGCCCGAGCGGGGCCAGCTTCTCGCCGACGAGATCACGGAGTGCGTCGGTGATCTCGACGTTGTCTCCGTGCAGCGTGTGGTTCATGGTTCGCCTCTCGGTTGCCTGAGGATCCTCGCTGGTCAGGCTGGGTGCTAGAGCATGGATGTGGGTGCGGCGGCGCTTCGGCAGTTTAGTGGTCCACTACACGCCGGATTCTTCTGCGGCTGGGTGTGGGCGCCGCCGGCGAGCGACTGCCTGGCTCCTCGCGTGCCGACGGGGTCCGTGCGCCCGCCTTCTCGTGTGGCGGGAGCAGCTCCCCGCGCCGTCCGGGGCGCTGGGGTGCTTCGCCCGGGGAGGGAAGGAGCGAAGCGGGGCATGACAGGTCCTTCCTCAGAGTCGTTGATCAAGGTGATTGTGCGCAGCCGTGCATGGTTTCGGTATCGATGCCCGGCATGTGGACGTGGTGTGGATCAGGGCTTTCCGGTCACGTGGGGGTCCGCGTGGGGCGGGGAGTTCCTTGCCGGGGGTTTTGACCCGCCCTGTTCGGGTTGTCCGGGAATCTGCACGGAAGCCACCGTTCGCGTGACCGAGGGCGGCCCTTCCGGTGGTTGCCCGGCGCCTGGCGAGGCAACCAGGTACCGCGGGGGTACGAAACCGACGGAACGCCAACGCCAAGGCCGACGCCGACACCGAGAGCCGTTGAGGAGATCAACCATGTATGTAGCAGTCCGGCGATATGAAGGGGTGACCGATTCTGCCGAGGCGGGACGTCTCGTCAACGAGGGATTCCTGCCGCTCGTACGCGAGGTCCCCGGATTCGTGGCCTACTACTGGGTCGATGCCGGAGGCGGGGTGATGCTCTCGACCAGCATCTTCCAGGACCGTGCCGGCGCCGAGGAATCGATCGAGCGGGCGGCGCAATTCGTGCGCGACAACCTCGCTTCCCTCCTGCCTCGACCTCCCCAGGTCACAGCCGGCGAGGTCGTGGCCTCCGCGTAGCGATTTCCCTCGTCGAGGCGATCACCAACCCCGGCCACTGGGCTCTGGCGGAACTCCGGGAAGTCCTCCGCGTCCTCAGCGCTGCGGACGCCGAGCCGATGGACGGGGACCACATCGCCCACGCCGCCGCCGTCCGCACAGTCCGGGCCCTCACCCTCCGGCGCCATGCCGCCCATGCTCCGGCAGCACCGGCGCCCGGCCGCCGGACAGCGGCCGGCGTCACGCGGGGCGCGGCGCTCGGCGGGGGTTGGACTCGGCGCAGCGCACACAGGTGGTGGCAGCCGGACGGATCTCCAGGCGTTCGGGCGGAATGGTCCCGCCGCAGACTTCGCACCGTCCGTACTGTCCCAGTTCGAGTCGCTCCAGTGCTCGGTCCAGTTCTTTCAGGTGCTCGCTTGCCCGCGCCATCAGGGCGGCCACATGGGCTCGCTCGAAGGCGGTGCTGCCCCCCTCGGGGTCGTGCTCGTCGTCCACCGCGACCAAGGCGTTGGCCGCGACGATCCCGTCGAAATCACGGCTCAGCGCGGCCGCCCGCGCAAGGGTGTCGGCGCGGTCGGCCGCCAGACGCGCGCGTGCCGTCGCGACGGTCGACCCATCGTGTCCGTGCGGGGGTGTATCGGCCATACGGTGGGTAACGCCAGTCCCGGGGTCCGCGATTCCCCGGCCACCGGCACTGCGTTCCTCGGACCGAGCGCCCGCTCCTTCACAGGGTCGGCCCTCGCCTTTCGGCGCCCGGCTGCCGGTACGGCGCCGCGCTCGTACTCGACCTCGCCCCATCGGCCTTCGTTCGTGTTCGCTGGGTCGGTGACAGGGGCTTTGCGAGCCCTCGTGGGACAGTGTGACCGGCCCGGAAAGTCGCCGGTGGCAGCCGCCCTGTAGAGGGCGGCCTTCTCGGTGCTCCGGTGAAGACGACCGCCC
The DNA here is from genome assembly GCF_004795055.1 of Streptomyces sp. A1136. Taxonomy (GTDB): domain Bacteria; phylum Actinomycetota; class Actinomycetes; order Streptomycetales; family Streptomycetaceae; genus Streptomyces. The sequence continues at coordinate 65,220 of NZ_SSBJ01000027.1, read as the reverse complement.
AGGCCGAGACGGTCATCCGGCCTGATCCGAGTCGCGGCCGTCGTGATCAGGTAGTCGGCGAAGTGCTCGGTCAGCGGCTCGCCGGTGCGCGGTTCCAGGGCTGACCTGCTGCGCGCCGAGACCCGCGTCGTCGGATCCTGCGGACATGGTGAGTTGCCGATCAGCCCGCGCCCGGCGCCACCGGCGTTCCGGACAGGTGCCAGGTCACCGCGTCTCACAGGCGTGGCCGGCCAGGCTGTCGGCCGAGATCTCCAGACCGGTGGTGGTCCGGAGGGCCTCCTCCCAGGCCTGCAGTTCCCGAGGTGTCTTCAGCTCCACGAATCCGACCGCCTGGGTGCTGAACACCACCGGCGGAGCGGTGTTGGCGAAGTCTTCCGCACTGGCGTCGCATCCGGCCGGCGTGCGCCTCGTAGGCCCTTCAACGAGCGGCCGGTGCATGTGTGTTCGCGGCACACGATGCAGCGGCCGAAGGCCTTTCGGTCAACCATGAGCATGCATCGGGACCCGCTCCGGCGCGGATGGAATCCCATGCCGGTACCCGGGGCCGGCCGGGTTCGTCCGAAAGAGGATCCCGTACAGGGTGGAACGGAGCGCGAACGCCCCGTGACGTCGGCGGATTGACGTCGCGGGGCGTTCACGGACCGGCCGTCGGCTGCCGATAGGCCGAAGCGGCTACCGGCTACCGGCTGAGCGACTTGAGCGCCGCCGCGTCGTACGGCTTCAGCTCGTCGAAGCGGTCGCCGAGGACCTTCGCCGCCCACTGCGGGTCCTGGAGCAGCGCCCGGCCGACGGCGACCATGTCGAACTCGTCGCGTTCCATGCGGTCCAGGAGGTTGTCGATGTCACCGAGGGCCGCACCCTCGCCGGCGAAGGAGCGGATGAAGTCGCCGTCGAGGCCGACCGAGCCGACGGTGATGGTCGGCCGGCCCGTGAGCTTCTTGGTCCATCCCGCCAGGTTCAGGTCCGAGCCCTCGAACTCCGGAAGCCAGTAGCGTCGGGTGGACGCGTGGAACGCGTCGACGCCCGCCGCCGTCAGCGGGGCCAGGATCGCCTCCAGCTCCTCAGGGGTCTGCGCGAGCCTTGCGTCGTAGGCCTCCTGCTTCCATTGCGAGTAACGGAAGATCACCGGGAAGTCGGCCGAGACGCGCTCGCGGACCGCCGCGACGATCTCCGCGGCGAACTTCGTGCGGGCCACCGCGTCGCCGCCGTACGCGTCGGTGCGGCGGTTGGTCCGCTCCCACAGGAACTGGTCGAGCAGGTAGCCGTGGGCGCCGTGCAGTTCGATGCCGTCGAAGCCGATCCGCTCGGCGTCCGCGGCGGCGTCGGCGAACGCGCCGATGACGTCGTCGAGGTCGGCGCGGGTCATCGCCTTGCCGGTTCCCTCGGTTCCGTCGACGCGGATGCCGGAGGGGCCGACGGCGGGCGCGTCGGCGTACGGGGCCTCGCCCTGCTTGCGCACCATGCCTATGTGCCACAGCTGAGGCACGATCGTGCCGCCCGCCTCGTGTACGGCCGCGGCGACCTTCGCCCACCCCGCCAGCTGGTCCTCGCCGTGGAACCGCGGTACCCGGTCGCTCTGCCCGGCGGACTCGTGACCGACGTAGGTGCCCTCGGTGACGATCAAGCCGACACCCGCGGCGGCCCGGCTGGCGTAGTACGCCTGTACGTCCTCGCCCGGCACGCCCCCGGGGGAGAACATCCGCGTCATCGGGGCCATCGCGATGCGGTTGGGGACGGTCAGGCCGTTCAGCGTGACGGGCCGGGAAAGGATCTCGGCCGCTCGGGAGGCGGTGGTCGTGGTGACGGTCATGCGGGTCCTCCGGGTGAGGCTGTGGCTCGTCGGGGTGACAACCAGGAGTGCATAGTACACATACTATGTATCATGCATATGGCGCCCGGTTCTCGTGCGGCACCCTCCGTAGCCGGCCCCTTGGAGGTGTGCTGGTCCTCCGGTCCACTGGTCCGCGATAATGGAGCGCCGGAAGGAGCAGGAGGCGCAGTGCTGGAGAAACTGGAGCGGGAGCTGATGCTGCTCTCGCGGCACCAGGTGCTCGCCCGCCGCGAGCGCGACCCCGAACGCCTGGAGCGTTCGGCGTACCTGCTGCTCAGCCGGATCGACACCCAAGGTCCCATGTCCATAGGGCAACTGGCAGAGGCCTTCGGGCTCGATACCTCGACCGTGAACCGCCAGACGGCGGCATTGTTGCGCTGCGGATTGGCCGAGCGTGTCGCCGACCCGGACGGCGGCATGGCCCGCAAGCTGCGCATCACCGCCGAAGGCGCACGCCGGCTCGCCGGCGACCGTGAGGTCAACCGGTCCTGCCTGGCCCGGGTGGTCGCCGACTGGTCCCCTGAGGAGGTGCGGGAGCTGGAGGACGTCCTGGTCCGGCTCAACCGCAGCGCCGAGGCGCTCGAAGGGCGGTACTGGCCGCGCGCGGAGGAAGGTGATCCCCGGATCGCCTGCCGCCCGCCGGTTCCGCAGCCGTCCGTGGCACCCGCGCCGACGGAACCGGCGACTCCCACTCCGTAGGACCGTCGCCGGCCTGCCTGCGGCCCGCTCCGTGGGGACGCCCGCGCTTCAGGCGGCGCTCAGAGCCGACGAGCGGCCGCCCGGGGCTGACCCGCAGGACTTGCCCGACGTCGGTTCTGCGATGGGACCCTGCGAGGGCGATTGCTCCGGCGGTGGGTGGTCAGTACGTGGGTCATCGCCGGGATGGGTGACCTTCATTTTTCTCCGCTTGGCCCTCGGTCGTTCGTGAGGCCTCAGTGATGGACCGCTGTGCAGGCGACCGTGGTCTTGCCGTCTGCCGTCTTGACCACGTATTTGCTTCCGGCGAGACCGTCGATGTCGAACCTTCCCGACTTGTCGATCGGGACCGAGCCCGAGGTGGAGCCGGAGTAGGTCACCGTCGTGCCGGCAGGGAATCCCAGACCCCACACGTGGTACTTGCCGAGTGAGTCCACCTCGACGTTGCACGTCGCGGCTGCGGGGGCCGTGGTGGTCGAGGCATGGGCGCCGAGGGTGGGGCCCACCGCGAGAGCGGGGGCGAGCAAAAGCGTGAGTGCTGTAAGACGACGTGTCCGGTTCATCATTCAACCTGCCTTGGGCGCTGGGGGTGCGGCCGGTCAGGCGTGACGACTTCGAAGCCCGCAGGGCAGCGGTCGAGCCGCTACGCCGTACTGATGGCGGTTCAAGTCTAATATCCGGTTTGCCGCGCGGCATCTCACAGACGGTCTTGATGTCAGAGGGAGCCGTGCTCTCCCGGACCGTGGCGGCGGCCGGGGTGAGCTACGCCTGACGTCGGACCGAGTGTCGCATCGGCCTGCACGATCCCTCCGCCGCTGGTTGTGATCAGTCGTCAGTCGAGGCAGCCGCGCGCCACGTCGCGTGCTGAGGTCCGGCGCTGCGAAGGGGGTGTCGTCGTCCGGGAGTTCATGCCGCAGGGCCGCAGCGCCGCAGAGACGGGGCTTTGCTTGGTTCGGTCACCGGTAGGCGGTTGTCGGTGTCGCCTTCCGCGTGGCGAGGGTGTCGGGTGCCCGGGGGGTGGGTCCGAGGCCGAACGGGACGCTCCCTGACCGGCCTTCAGGCGTGCGGGATGAGACGGGTCGCCGCCGAGGTGGCGTGCTTCAGCGAGGCGGCGCGGTCGGCGCCGCGCTGTCCGAGCACCACTCGTGTGCTCAGTCCGTCCAGTAGCGCGAGCGGCTCCGACGCGTGAGCGGGCACGTCCAGGTCGGCGGCGAAACGTCCCTGGTCCACGCCTTTGGCGAGCAAGGTCTCCAGGTCCCGCTGCCAGCCGTCGTCCATTTCCTGCTGGGCGGCGCGCAGGTCCTCGTTGGAGGGGATGCGGGCCCACAGCTCGATCCACAGGGTCCACCGCGGATCGCGGGGACCGCGCGGCAGGTAGAGCTCCAGGAACAGCGCGAGCTTGCGGTGCGCGGTGACCCTGCGTTCCAGCAACCGGACTCTCTCCATGGCGAGTTGGTCTCGCTCCAACGCAGCGCGGCCGGCAGCAGCCGGTGCTTGCTGCCGAAGTTCGCGGCGGTCGACCCGGAGAGCGGCGAACCCACGGGCTTCGTCAAGGACTTCGTCACTAAGGGACTCTCCCGTGACGGCCACCGGGCACTGCGCGAACTCGGGGTGCCATGGGCCTCGCCGGACCGGCAGTACGGTCGGCTGGTCAAGAGCCTGGACGACACGATCGGCTTCGGCATCACCACCGTGGTGGAACCGCAGAACTCCCTGGACGACCTGGAACTGTACGAGCGGGCCCGCGCCGAGGGCCGGCTGCGTTCGCGGACAGTGGCGGCGCTGTTCCACCCGCGCGGCACCACCGAGGAGGAACTCGACGCGTTCGCGGCGGCGGCCCGGAGGTACGCGGGGGACCGGCTGCGGGTGGGGCCGCTCAAGCTGTACATCGACGATGTGGTCGATCCGCGCACGGCCGCGCTGTTGGAGCCGTACACCGGCTGCGGTGCGCACCGGGGCGAGACCTTCTACCCGGCGGAGGAGTTCGCGGAGCTGCTGGCCCGGCTGGACGCGCGCGGGTTCCGGTGCTTCGTGCACGCCACGGGCGACCGGGGGATACGTACGGTCCTGGACGCCGTGGAGCACGCCCGTGCGGTGAACGGGCCGCGAGACGCCCGTCACCAGGTCGTGCACGTGGAATGCCTGGACCCGGCGGACGTGCCGCGCTTCGCCGGGCTCGGCGTGGTGGCGTGCGTGCAGCCGAGGCACTGCGCACCGGAGATCGCCGGGCCCGGCCAGGACTGGGCGGAGAACGTGGGCGAGGGCCGCTGGCACAAGGCCTGGCCGATGCGGAGCCCGCACGAGGCCGGCGCGGTGCTGGCGTTCTCGAGCGACTGGAACGTGGCCGAGATGGATCCGATGATCGGCATCTACACGGCGGTTACCCGCCGCCCGCTGGGCGGCGGCGAGCCGTGGCAGCCGGCCGAGACGGTGGACGTCGCGACGGCGGCGTACGGCTACACGATGGGCTCGGCGTACGCCAACTTCCCGCAGCACGAGCGGGGTTCGCTGACCGTGGGCAAGGCGGCCGACTTCGTGGTGCTGTCCCGGGACATCCTGGCCGTGGCCCCGGAACGCATCCCGGGCATGGTGGCCGAGACGGTGGTGGTGGCGAGCGGGGTGGTCCACCGGGCCGGCCGGACCTACTGATCGTCCCTGCTGTCCCACCAGAACCACGCAGGGGTGAACGCCGGGCGCAGGTGGCAGGCGTCGGACTCGGCGATCTGCTTGGAGTACGAAGAATCGATACACCGGCCACGCGCGAGTGACACCCCGCATCGGGGGGCCATTGCCAGGGGATGGACGAGCAGATCCGGCGGCTCGCAGGGTTCAACTTCGAGGAGCCGCCACATCTCAGATCGAAACGGGATTCCATGAAGCTTCGCCACGCGTCGGCCGCCGCATTCGGCGCTCTCGCACTCCTCCTCACGCAGTCGGCGCCCGCGCACGCCGCCACCGGTGACTTCTCCTACCGATTCGCAGGGCTCGACGGCACGCCGCAGTCGGCAGTCCTCCACGACCCTCGAAGTCCGGGCTGCGTCGTGCTCCCCGAGGTCGCGGACCCGGGATCCTCCGAGCCCGCCTTCGCCCCGCACAATGACACCGACGAGTGGGTGATGGTATTCACCGAGCCCGACTGCACCGGCGACTCCTGGACGCTGCGCCCGCACGGAAACCCCACCAGCGAACGCCTGACGCTGCGCTCGGTGTTCCTGACCGGTCGTCACTGAGGGTTGAGCAACGCGCGGACGGTGAGGTAGCCGGCTATCGGGCGCGGCGCGTAGTTCGGCTCGGGCCGGCGCCGCGCCGCCCCCTGTGGCTCTTGGCTCAGCCGCCCCGCGAACCACGCTGTCGTGCCACCGTGAGTACGACGCCCGGCCGGGGAGGCCGGCAGAGTCCGGTCACCCGGCTTCGGCAGAGCGTCCGGCTGGTGCCTCTCCCGGGGGCCTCAGCAGTGGCTCTCCGCGCCGGGGGGAGCCGCGAGGAAGCGTCCTGGGCTGACGGGGCGGACTTCAGCGGGGGTGTCGGCCCTGAGCGTCGCTTCGCCGGCTCCGAGGAGGACGAGGGGCAGCGAGAGGGCCGACCCCGACGGGGGCGGCGCGGCCCTTGAGCCCCGGCCACTGTTCGAAGTCGGCTGTGGGGGTCACGGTCCAGTGGACGAGCTCGGCCACCATCGGCACCATCGTCCGGTGGGCGTGGTGCAGGTCCGGTTCGGCCCATCGGGGAGCCGTAATCCAGGCTCGGTCGACCGCCGTCGGCGTGCGCCGGTGCGTCTCGTGCTTCTCCGTGGCCCGGCGGCGGGAGAACTCGGCCCACCGGCACTGCGCGCGTTCCGGCTGCGCTCCAGCGCCTCAAGAGCCGTCACCATGGCCTGCGGGTCCCGGCGCGTGTCTCCGAACAGGCGCAGGTAGGCATGGGCCCAGGTGACCGCGAACCGCTGTGGATGGCGTCGGAGCCAGTGCAGGCTTGTCATGAAAGCGCCGCGGGTGGTGCCGGAGCCCAGCAGGTGGACCGGTCCAGCACCTCGGGCAGTTCGTCGAGTGACAAGACGATCGCGACACCGGCTCGTTCGGCGTTCGCGCACCACTCGCCCATGTTCCCGGGCGCGGGCTTGCCGTCGGCCACGTCGCCCCGAACGAACAGGGCCTTCTCAGGCCTCAGAAGCGTCGGACAGTGCGCCACGTCCATCCATCCCGAACGACCCTGGTCACTGCCTTGGTCCGCTGCTGACCCCGACCGGAATGCCTTCGACTGGGACGAGGGCGAGGCGGCACGGTAGACGCCGGGCCGGCTATGCCGCCAGGACGTGCTTGACCCGGTAGTCGGCCTTCGCGGGCTTTGTGCCTGCGTCATTCTTCCGCGTCGCTTTGGGTACGGACCTCCGCCCAGACGGTGTGCGTGTGCGATCCGAGGACGTTTCCCCATGCGGCGCACAGGGCGTCGACCAGGTAGAGACCCCTCCCTCCCTCGGCGAGGCTGAAGGAGGGGTGAGACCAGTGAGCCCGGATGCGTGCGATGTCGAGGCCGGCTCCCGTGTCGCTGACTTCGACCCGAAGAAACATGTCCCCGTCGGTCGTGCGCCGGCTTCCCAGCCGAACCCGCACCGGCGGCTTGCCGTGGAGCAGAGCGTTGCTCACGAGTTCGGTGGCGATCAGCGCCAGGTCATCGGCGAGCGCTGCCGCACCCCAGAGGCTCAGCTGCCGTTCTATGGCGGCACGCAGCGCAGAACCGCGTTCACTTACCTCCGTTTGCAACGGTTGATGTGCGATGTTCATCAGCCCCGCCCGCGATGCGTTCTACTGAAGGGTCGTTGACGTCGGCGGCACGTGCTTTGAGGGGGACTGCCGCCTGGGCCGCATCAGTTGTGCGGCGACCGGCCGGGAAGGCGCGTCCCGGCGGAGCCGAACCCTGTCGGGCGGCCCCGCCGGGAGGGGACGTTCTGCCGGTACCGCTACTTCGGCATCAGGACGGTGTCGATGATGTACACGTTGGCGTTGGCGGTCTTGACGTTGCCGCAGACCACGTTCGCGCTGGCGTTGACCTTGTATGCGGTACCGGAACCACTGGTCGTGATCATGCCCTTCTGGAGGGTTTCGAAGGAGCCGTTCTCCAACTGCTTGGGCGCGAGCGGTTGCCCGACGACGTGGTAGGTGAGGATCTTCGTCAGGGTGGCCTTGTCGGCGAGGACCTTGTCCAGGTCGGCCTTCGGGATCTTCGCGAAGGCGTCGTTGGTCGGCGCGAACACGGTGATGTCCTTGGCGTTGTTGAGCGTGTCCACCAGCCCGGCCTTCTTGACGGCCGTGACGAGGGTGGACAGCGCCGGGTTGTTCGAGGCCGCGGTGGCCACCGGGTCCTTGGCCATCCCGTCGAAGGAACCCGCGCCTTCCTTGGGCACGCCGGCGCAGGCGGGGCCGAAGGGGGCATCGGCCGTGGACGTGTCACCGCTCTGGGAGGGCGCCTGGTTGGCCGCGCCGTTGGAGGTGTCCGCGGAGGCGGCCGACGCGGCGTTGTCCTTGCCGTCGTCGGAGGAGCAGGCCGCAAGCGAGAACGGCAGGATGGTCGCGGCGGCCACGGCGATCGCGATACGACGGAACTTCAGGGTGCGGCTCATGATGGTCTTTCTCCTTGAGGTGTGCCGCGTCAGGTGGGCGGCGGTTCGGGGGTTGGGAGTCCAGGGGGTCAGGAGGTTCAGGGGGGCAGGGGGTCAGGTGACGGTGGCGAACACGTTGTGCCAGCCGGCGGCGCCGTCGGGGATGGTCCGGGTGCGCTGTTCGGTCTGGGTCTGTCCGGTGCCGTCGGTAGCGCGGACGGTGATGGTGTGTCCGCCGGGGAGGGCGTTCCAGGGGGAGGACCACTGGCGCCAGGTGTCGGTGGAGGCCTGCGGGGCAAGGTCGGCGTCCTTCCAGGGGCCGTCGTCGACGCGGACCTCGACGCGGGTGATGCCGCGGTGCTGAGCCCAGGCGACGCCGGCGACCTGCACCGTTCCCGGGCTCAGCCGGGCGAACGGCTTGGGGGTGTCGATGCGGGCCTGGGTCTTGACGGGGGCGCGGCGCGCCCACGCGCGTTTGACCCAGTAGGGGTCGTACGCGTCGAAGGTGGTCAGTTCGAGATCGGTGATCCACTTGCAGGCGGAGACGTAGCCGTACAGGCCGGGGACGAGCATGCGGACGGGGAAACCGTGGTCGAAGGGGAGTGGTCCTCCGTTCATGCCGAGGGCGAGCATCGCGTCGCGGCCGTCCATGACGTCCTCTACGGGAGAGCCGAGGGTCATGCCGTCGACGGAACGGGCGACCAGCTGATCCGCCTTCCCTCCCCGGGAGGGCGGTCGGACGCCGGCCTCGCGCAGGAGGTCCGCGAGAGGGACGCCAAGCCAGCGGGCGGTGCCGACATAGGGGCCACCGACCTCGTTGGAGACGCACGTCAAGGTGATGTCCCGCTCGATGAGGGGACGGGCGAGCAACTCCGCGAAATTGTGGACGCGGGTTCGTACGCCTTTGCCGTGGATCCGCAGTTGCCAGGTGCCGGCGTCGACCTTCGGTACCTCCAGGGCGGTGTCGACGCGGTAGAAGTCCTTGACGGGCGTGGTGAAGGAGCTGATCCCCGCCACGGGGAGCTGGACACCTTTGGGCAGGGCCGGTGCGGGGGAGGCAGGCGCGGGCAGGCGCACCGCCTGGCGGGACGCGGCGGCTCCCCTCCCGTGCCGGCCGTTCAACGCCCGGCCCAGGGCTCCGGCACCGACGGCTGCCACCGCCGTGGCGGTGGAGACCGCGAGGAACCCCCGCCGGTTGAAGCCCGCCGTCGCGCTCTCACTCGCCGGTCGGGCGCCGACGCGGGAGGCCTTGCCGGCCAGCAGGTACAGGACGGCGGCGCCCACCACCGCGCCGACGAGGGAGGGCAGGGCGTCGGCCGGGCCGGCGGTGTCGGGGCGGTTCAGGGCCGCGACCGCGCCCGCTACACCGAACAGCAGGACCCCCGCCGAGGCGGCCCGTCGGTAACGCAGGGCTGCCAGTCCCAAGACGGCGGCGAGCAGGGTGAGGGCGATGACGATGCCGAGCTGGAGCACCGTCTTGTCGTTCTCGCCGAAGGTGCGGATCGCGAAGTCCTTCACCGGGGCGGGCGTGAGGTCGATCGCGGCCGAACCGACGGCGTTGACCGGCCCGGCTTGAGGCCGTGTGAGGGCAGCGACCGGCTCGGCGACCGCCAGCGCGGTCAGAGCGGACAGCAGCCCGGACACGATCCCGGCAGTCGGGCGGGCGATTCGATCGCGGAGGTTGCTCACACCCGGCATTCGGCGCCGGACGGGTGCCGGATGGGTCCGGATGGGCGACTCATTCGATCAGATGAAGATCGACCCGGCTGTTGACGACGTCGGGTGGGGTCGCCATGAGTGGGTGCGGGTGGCGGCGTCGACTGCCGTCACCCGCACCCTGCCCCGATTCATCTCGGATCTCCGGCACATCAATGACAGGTCATGAACGTGTCGCACACCGAGCGGATCGAGGTCGTCCGGGCCGCCGCCACCCCGTTACCGGCGGCGGCCCGAAGTCCCGATGTGCCCGCGGTCAGGCGTTGACGCAGGTGTTGCCGAAGGACGGGTTGAGCAGACCGATCACGCTCACACTGTTGCCGCACGCGTTGATCGGAATGTGGATCGGGATCTGGATGAGGTTGCCGGAGCCCACTCCGGGCGAGTACGCGGCCACCCCTTGAGCTCCCGCGTCGGCCATGGCGACGGACGCCCCGCCGACCACGGCCACTCCTGCGGCCAACGCGATCGCGGTGCTCTTGAACAGACCGGTCACAACTGCCTCCACAAACGGTGTGCGCACCGGATCACATGGCGCGTCCGGTGCTGCCCGGACGTTCCGGGCCTTGCACGCCCCTATTCGCCCCAAATCCCCGTACGGCTGGGCCGATGTCGGTGGGTTCACCCGGAAGGCGTACCCGGGCGGGGCAGGGATGTGACGGCGGCGCCCATCCGTACGCGTGTCCGCTACGAAGAGAGCATGAGACGCCCTCCCGAATCTCGTGGCCGGACCGCCCACAGCGCCGTCCGGCCACCGCGCCGACGAAGGACAGCCGTGCGATGGACATCCCGCCCATGGACATCACGTCCAGGCCCTACCTGCGCCTGGTGGCCACAAGCGGCGACCATCAAGACACGCATGCGCGACGGGCTGATCCGACCGCGCGACTGCATGGGGGTGACCGTATGAAACAGCACCACGACGACCTGCACGCCCTCGCCGCCGCCTACGCCCTCGACGCCCTCGACCCGGCCGACCGTAAGGCGTTCACCGCGCACCTCGCCGGTTGCGCGGCGTGCCGGAGAGAGGTCGCGGAGTTCCAGGCCACGACCGCCCGTATGGCCGCCGCCACCGCCCGGACTCCGCCCCCGGCACTCAAGCCGCAGGTCATGGCGGCCATCGAGACCGTGCGGCAACTCCCGCCCCGCGTCACCCCCACCGCCTCCGTCAACTGGAGGGGCGTACTACGGCGTCACGCCGGCACGATCGCGGTGGCAGCCGGCCTGACCGCTGCCGCCACATTCGCCGGCGTGGCCGCCTGGCAGCACCAGGAGAACGTTGAAGCCGGACGCCGCGCCACGCAGAGCGAACAGCGACTGGACGAGATGAACTCGGTCCTGTCCAGCCCGGACGCCCGCACCGTCCACGCACGTGCCGGCAACGGCGCCGCCACCTCGGTGGTCTCCTCGCGACGGCTGGACAAGACCGTCTTCACCGCCGCCGGGCTCCCCGCCCCGGGGACGGGCAAGACCTACCAACTATGGCTCGACCACAACGGCACCATGCGTCCCGCCGGGCTCCTGCCCCACGACGGCGCCGTGCTCCTCACCGGCGACACCGCCGGAGCCCGCGCGGTCGGCCTCACCTTGGAACCCGCCGGCGGATCCGCCCGCCCCACCACCCCGCCCTTGGTCCTGCTTCCGCTGCCCGCCTGAAGACCGTGCCGTCGTTCCGCGGTGGTTCAGCGTCTCGTCGCTGTCCGGTGGCATGGAGGGGGCCGTCGAGGGGCGCTTCGGCCGAAGCCGGTGTGCGGTGACGGCCACGGCGGCCAGTGCGGAGGCGAGGCCGCCGGCTGCGAGACCGGCGCGGGGGTGGACCGTGCTGCAGATCCAGCCGATCAGGGGTGCGGTGAGCGGCGTGGTGCCGAGGGAGGCGAGGGTGTACAGGCTCATGATGCGGCCGCGTATGGCATCGTCCGCGCCGAGCTGCAGTTGGGACTTGGCGGCCGTCATGAACAGCATCAGCACGGCGCCTGTTGGTACCAGCATGAGCAGGAAGGCCGCGTGGCTGGGCATCCCGCTCGTGAGAACCTCCAGGACCCCGAAGCCGAATGCCGTGCCCGCGAGGTAGCCCCGACCCCAATGTCCCCTGCGGGCCGCCGCCACGGATCCGGTGACGGCACCGACGGCGAACGCGGTCGAGCCGAGTCCGAACACGCCGGGCGGGGTGTGGAAGACATCTCGTGCCATCAGAGCGGTGGTGATCTGGAAGTTCATGCCGAACCCGGCGACCACGCCGACCAGGACGAGTGGGGCGCCGAGGTCCGCGCGGGCTCTTACGTGGCGTAGCGCCTCCAGCACCTGCCCCTTGCGGCGGCGGCCCGGGCCGGAGTTCCGTCCCCGACTCGGGTGCCCGGGCTTCATTTGCAGCAGGGCGCCGAGAACGATGAGGTAGGAGAAGGAGTTGAGGAAGAAGGCGGGTGCGACACCGAGGCCCGCGATCAGGGGACCGGTCATGGCGGGTCCGGCGATCCGGGCGAGGTTGAACACCGCGGTGTCCAGGGCCACCGCGTTGGGCAGGTCCGCGGCGGGAACGGTCTGTGCGATGAAGGCTTGCAGGGCCGGTTTCTCGGCGACCAGGGTCAGTCCCATTGCCAACGCCACGCCGTAGACGGCCCCCAAACTCACCGTGCCGGTCAGGGCCAGCACTCCGGGGAGCAGGGAGACCAGGCACAGCACGGACTGGGTGACGAGCAGGATCCGCCGCTGTGGACAGCGGTCCGCCAGCGCCCCGCCCCAAGGCCCGAAGAGCAGCAGCGGGAGGAACTGGAGCGCCGTGATGATGCCGACGGCCGTGCCGTCACCATGGGACAGGTCAAGGACCAGCCAGGTCTGCGCGACCTTCTGTATCCACGTCCCGGTGTGGGAGGCGAGCTGGCCTGTGGTCAGCAGCCGGAACTCCCGGTGGCGCAGCGACCTGAGCACCCGTCGGTTGCCGGCGTCCCGCGCCGGGGGCCCGGCCCCCGGACGGGCGGTGTCCTCGTCAGGCGGTGTGTTCGGGCGCACGACCGTTTCCTCCTGCTGGGCTTCGTATCGAGCCGACTGACGTCCTCCGTAGTGCGGGCAGCCCGGAACGCCTCGCGGGGAGGGCGGTTGCGGTCGGCGAGGAGGAAGCCGGGGGGCAACCGACCTGTGCACAGGCGCCGTCCCCACCACCGTCCACGCACCCGGCCGCGGGGGTCAGGAAGGCGTGGAAAGCGTGTTGCCGGCCCATCGGGGGCCGGCGTCCCGAACAGGCCCGGGGCGCCGTCCCCTCCTGTCCCGGCACGTCGCGCACGCCCACGCTCACGCCGCGGATCATCCGATGACGCGAAGGCGGGCGTCGCAGGTTCGGGCGATGGCGGGGACGACCTGGTTCAAGTGTTCGCGCCATCCGACGTTGGCGTTCACCTCGCAGATGGTGAAGCTGCCGTCCGGCTCGAAGAGCAGGTCCACCCCCGCGACCCCCAGTCCCAGCACCTCTGCGGCCGCCACCGCGAGTGCCTCGCCGGCCGGATGCAGGCCGGTGCACACGGTGGCGGTCCCGCCCTGGGCCAGGTTGGACTTGAGCCCGCCGTCAGCGGCCACGCGGACCTGCGCCGCGACGGCCCGGCCGTCGACCACGACGACCCGTAGGTCCCGCCCGTGCGAGTACCGCACGTACTCCTGGAACAGGTAGGGCGCATCGTGGCTGAGGCTGCCCTGGATGTCGTGCAGCATCGCCGCGTCAGGGGCCAGGAAGACGCGCCGCCCGCGGTGGCCCCGCACCGACTTCACCACACACGGCTCGGGCACCCCTGCGCGCAGCACGTCCGTCATCGAGGCGTCGACGTAGCTCCGGGTATCGGGTACGGGAAGCCCGGCGACCGCGAGCTGTTGCAGGTGCCAGAACTTGTTCACGCATGCCAGTACCGCGTCGATCGGGTTGAGCAGCACCGTGCCCATGGCCTCAAGGTGCCGCAGCAGGGTGATCTCCCGGTCGGTCGAGAGCATGGGTGTGGACAGGCGCGCATAGGCCAGCGCCGGCGCCGCGAGAGGCACCCCCTGGAGGTCGTACAGCGTCAGGCGCCCGCCGGACACGCCCAGTACGAGGTCGCTGGTCCGCATCACCGTACTGCGGTCGCCCAGGACGTTGTCGAAACCCTCCACGAGTTCGGCGGTGATCCGGTCCTGGTCCAGGCCGCCGCCGAGGATCAGCCAGAAGGCGGCGGTGGCTCGGCAGTCAGGAAAGACTCTCGCCGGGACGTTGGTCACGGTCATCAAGGCGCTCCTCAGGACATCGACGGCTGGTTTCTGGCCGGCGGGCTTTGCCCATGCCGGGTGCACACCGTCACTGGCGCCCCCGGACACCGTGCCATCAACAGGGTGATGACAGTTCCACCATGTATCGGGAAATCCCACCAATGCGCCCAAATGTGGCGTGTTGTCTTTACTGCAACCGAACGGCGTGAGTCATCCCGGGGGTGTGGCCCGGTCGCATCGACGCGTTCACGGGTCACCGGCAGACCGACTTCTCCGGGGGTGAAGAGCGGCCGGGACCCTTCCGCCGACGGAGGTGCTCGCGCGACCGCGCGGGGTGCGGCCACAGGTGTGCACGGCTTTCGCTACGCGACAGCCGGAGCAAGGCTCGCCACCCGAAGTGGGTGGGTACTCAAGGACGGTCCGCGGGTCTATGCAGGACACCCCGTCGTGCAGTAGACCACCGAGGGGAGACGGGCCGGCCGTCATGGACCTGGCGCGCGCGATTCACCGCTCGGAGAGCCACCGAGGCTGCGCCGGACGCGGCTGAGTTCCTCCGCCGCGCCGGCCGGTCGCGAGCTGCCGCCGACTGGCGGAGGATGTGCGTCAAGGAGCCAGTCCATCCTGATGACATCGCACTCCGTCTTGCGTTCGACCGGTTCCGATCGCTGGTGGAGCCCGGCTCTCGCCACGTGCGAGAGCCGGGTATCCGGTCGGGAACGTGACATCAGCCGCATGCCCGAATGGCGGTGGTTCGGGCCCGCGGGTGGCGGCGCGGCTGACCCGAACACAGACGCGCCGGCTTCGCGGAGCCGCGTGAACTCCTTTTGCTGGGCGCGGGGCCGGCCATGGCCTGGGTGCGCAAGCCCGTGCGCATCGTGCCCGGGCGGAGGAAGCCGCCTTTTCCCGTGCGCCCGTTGGCGGGCGGTTAGTCGTCGATGTCGATGTGCATGTTGAAGCGGACCCCCGCGACCTTCACCAGCAGGTTCCCCTGCACCTTGCGTTTGGCCAGGGTGCCGCCGACATTCCCTTTGCCCAGGGCGGCCTTGTTCTGCGGCGGGAAGCTGTGGAACTCCGTGTAGATGCCGCCGGCAGCCAGCGCTGCCACCGCCTTCCACTCCTCGCGCAGCTCCTCGTACGCGGACGGGTCCATCGGGGAACCGCCCAGGCCCAGGTTGACGCGTTCACCGCCCACGTAAGCAGACCTACACTGCTTGAGAACGGTCACGGCCAGCGAATCCTTGAGGGAGTAATGGGTTGCCAGCCGGCCCAACAGGCCGGCGGCGTCGTTGTCGACCTTCTTCTGCCGTGCGTCGCGGGCACCGGCTTTGATCATCTCCGTGCGGTCGGTGTCGATGGTCTTGTACGCCTCGACGTAGCCCTTGTCCTTGGTCCGGGCGATCCTGATCGTCGTGGCCCACTCGTCGGGCGAGATCCACTCGGGGTCGAAGCCGGTCGATTCGCAGTAGTCCAGGAGGCTCTGGTTCGCTTCCTCGTCGTTCTCGGCGAACTTGGGCATGATGCGGTGTCCCCCTCCGTCGTGCTGACGGCTCCAACGTGCCACGTGGCCAAGGGGCTGTCATCCCGTTCCGCCGAGGTCGTGAAACGCGGCGTCCAGGGAGGTGAATGTGGTTACCGGCGACTGGTCGGTCCGGCGGGGGTTTGCGGAGCCGGCGCCGGTGGTCCCGCTTCGGGGCAACGCCGGCTGATCGTTCCGACTGGACGACATCGGCCCTGGCGGCCGCGCGGGCGGGGCAGGTGTGTGGCTGCGGGCGCTCGATCCGGGTATACGGCGGAAATGGATGGAAAGGTTTGGCTCACGTTGGCCGCGGTCGTCGCGGCCGGGCTGGCGCTCTATGCGGCCGTACTGCTCGTACGGGTCTTCAAGGCGCGACGCGTGCTGCTCGACGCCGGGGTCCCGCTGCGTGACAAGGCCTTGTTCTGGGTCGCGGTGCTCTACACGGTCTCGCCGGTGGACTTGATCCCCGATCCGGTGTACCTGGATGACATCGGTGTCCTGCTGCTGGCTCTGCGCTCTCTGCACGCGGCGGCGGCCCGGCTGCCCGCGTCCAGGGACACCACCCCTTCGTGAGCGGGCGGTCCGCGGGCTCCTCGGCCTGCGCGGGCGTGCCGTGATGCTGGACGGCATCCGGCCCATTGACCGCTTCCGGGGAGAGACCGGGGACCGGGTGGGCTGTGCGTGGCAGCGGGCCGCGCGTGAGGACGCACCAGGGGCGCGGGTACCGGCACGGTCGGTGCGGTGATACCGGAGTGGCACGTTGGACCGGCCTGCGCTGCGGCCGACTTTGCAAGCGGGGCGGCTCAGAGGTAGGGGAGCGGTCTACTACTGGCGTCCTATGCGACGGCGGTGGCCAGTGCCGGATAGTCGGTGTAGCCCTCCGGGCCGTGCACGTGCATCATCGACTCCGGGCGCAGCTCGTTGAGCCGCGCGCCCGTGCGCAGCCGCTCCACGAGGTCGGGGTTGGCGATGAAGCCCCGGCCGAGGGCGATGAGGTCGGCGCCTTCGCTCAGCAGCCGCTCGCCCCGTGCCGCGCCGGCGTCGGCGGCGACCTCCTCTCGGGAGAGCCGGGGGTTGGCGATCAGGGTGCCCGGCCAGGCCTTGCGGAGCGCCGCGAAGCCGGGCCGGTCCGGATCGGCGTACTCCACGTGCAGGTAGACCGGCTTCAGCTCCGTGAGGGCCGCGAGGAGCACCGGGTACAGCTCCTCGGTGTCGCGCTCTACCACGCCGTTGACCTCCACCCCGGGAGAGATCCGTACGCCGACCCGCTCGGGGCCGACGGCCTCGGCGACGGCCCGGACGACCTCGACGGTGAACCGGATCCGCCCCTCCGTCGAACCGCCCCACGCGTCGGTGCGGAGGTTGATGTTCGGTGCGAGGAACTGGTGGAGCAGGAGGCCGTTCGCGGAGTGCACCTCCACCCCTTCGAAGCCCGCAGCGATGGCATTGCGGGCGGCGTTCGCGAAGTCGGCGATGGTGGATCGGATGTCCCATTCGGTCATCGCGCGGGGTGTGACGGGCTCCTGGAGCCCCGTGGCGGTGTGCAGCGGCTCCGGGGGCGGGACCGCGGACGGCGCGAGCGGGAGGTGTCCGCTGGTGTCGGGGTGGCCGATCCGGCCGCCGTGCTGGAGCTGGAGGAACATCCGCCCGCCGGCGGCCCGTACGGCGTCGCCGACCCGGCGCCACCCGGCGGTCTGTGCCGGGGTGTGAATCCCCGGGATGCGCGGGTAGGTCTGCCCGACGGCGTTCGGCGTGGTGGCCTCGGCGATGATCAGGCCGGCCGAGGCGCGCTGTGCGTAGTAGGCGACCATCAGCTCGCCCGGAACCCCGTCGGCCGCGGCGCGATTGCGGGTCAGGGGAGCCATCACCAGGCGGTTGGGGAGGCCGAGGGGGCCCAGACGGGCGGGGGAGAAGAGTCGTGATCCGGCTGCGAAAGCCTGTCGTGTCTGCGTCATGGCGGTACGGTAGAACCTGACATCAGTGTCAGGTTCAAGGCCGAACGGCTCCGGAACGACTCCCGACTACCTCGCGAGGTGACCATGCGGATCGGCGAACTGGCGGCACGTACCGGGGTCGGTGAACGTTCGCTGCGCTACTACGAGCAGCAAGGCCTGCTGGTTTCCGACCGCACGCCCGGGGGGCACCGGGACTTCCCCGAGCGGGCCGTCGACCGGGTTATCCGCATCCAGGAGCTCTACGCGGCCGGGCTGAACAGTTCCCGGATCGGGCGGCTCCTGCCCTGCATGCGGGACGAGGACGGCGGCCCGTCGGTGCGAGCGACCCCGGCCCTGGTGGCCGAGCTGACCACCGAACGCGACCGGATCGACCGGATGATCGGCGACCTCGTTCGCTCCCGCGAGGTCCTGGACGAGGTCATCGAGGCGGCCTCGGGCCGACCCACGGCTTAGCGTCCCCGACCGTCCCCGTCCCCGTCCCCGTCCCTGTCCCCGTCCCTGTCCCCGTCCCTGTCCCCGTCTTCGCGTCCGCCCTGCCTGCGTGGCCACCGGAAGCCGTTGACGACGGCGCTGCCGGTCCCGGGTCCCGGGGACCGGCGTTCACGTCGGCCGCATGCTCGTCGGCCAGGCGTAGGGGCCCGTTGGTGCTGCTCAGATGCGCTGTGCGATCAGTCTCTTCCCGTCTGCCCCGAAGATCAGGATGTTCCTGGCGAAACCGTCCCGTCCGTGGTCCCCGTCCCACCACGCGACGAAGCTGTGGGCAAGCGCTTCGGATTCAGCCCTTCCTAACCCTGCCGGGTAGTCCGTGTACACCTCGATGTCGTAATCGAGTTCGGTGAGTTGGGCTGTTTCCAGCCTGCGGATGTGGTCGACCCGCTGGGCTTCGCCCTTGGTGCGAGCCCAGGTACGGAATTGCTCCAGCAGCCTCGAATCCGTGGTCCGCTTGGTCGCGGGACCGGTGGGCAACCGCGCAGGGGCGTTGGAGACGCCGTGGTGACAGCGGCGTACCCAGGAACCACGATCCATTTCGGCGCTGCTGCCGGCATCCAGGGCCCGGCGCGTACAGCCGCCCCATATGGTCTCGCGCACGGCCGCCCCCTTGCCCGAGGAGTCGTAGACGGCCTTGCCCGCGGTGTATCCGGCACGGTAGGCGGTCACGTACGCGGGTACGACCGATGAGCGGGGCCCGGGCGCCGTGCCGTCGGAGGGCTTGCCGCTGCCGCAAGCGACGAGGCCGACTATCGCGGCTACGGCGAAACCGACTACGCGGTCTGAGCGATGGTTCACTACTCCCCCTGGGTGCGGCTCCGTTCCCGATGGGATGTCCTCTCGGGCTCATGGATGGCACCGGTCGGACACGGCTTCTGCCCCTGGCCCGCCGCGCTCCGGCCCTGCCGAGCGAGGCGTCAGGGCAGCACCTGCCACCGCTTGACGGGCGACTGCCGCTACGCCGTCGAACAGGATGGGATGCCGAGAGCCCGGCGGAGCGAGGACCGTCCCAACACTGGCCAGTGCGTTGCCGTGGCGTGCCCTCCCGGCGCCGCATTCGCTCCGCGGGTGCGACGTCGGGAGGGGTTGACCGTCGACGGTCAGGCCCCCTGGGGAGCCGACGCGGTGATCACCGAGAAGGAGCCGCCCTGCGGGTCGGCGAGTACGGCCATCCGACCGGCCGCCATGTCGAAGGCCGGGGCGAGGACGCTGCCGCCGGCGCGGACGGTCGCGGCTTGGATCTCGTCGACGTCGTCGACGTGGAAGTACGGCTGCCAGTGCGGGGCGACGCCGGGCGGGAGTTGGGACAGGTCCATGATCCCGCCGACGGCGCGGTCGTCCACCTTGAACTCGATGTATCCCTCGGCGCCCGGCATTTCGGAGCGGGCCGTGGTGACGGGCAGAACGGAGGAGTAGAACGCGGCGGCGGCCGGAAGGTCGGCGGTGGTCAACTCGTTCCAGATCAGCGCACCGTGCTCGTTGACGATGCCCGCGCCGTCGAAGGTGCCGGGCTGCCAGAGGCCGACGACCGCACCCGTCGGGTCGGCGATGACGGCCATCCGGCCGAGGTCCATGACGTCCATCGGGCCCATCATGACCGTGCCGCCGGCGTCGGTGACGGACTTGAGGGTGCCGTCGATGTTGTCGGTGGACAGGTAGGTGGTCCAGACCGTGGGCGGCAGCGGGTCGGGGACGCTGCCGTCGGGGTTCATCGCCTTCATGATCCCGGCGACCGGCTTGCCCTTGAGCGTGCAGACGGAGTACCCGCCCTGCTCTGGGGGCCCGATCTCCCCCTGCCAGCCGAAGAGGTCACTGTAGAAGTCGATCGCGGCCTGCTGGTCAGGGACCATCAGGTCGATCCAGCAGGGGGTGCCGGGCTTATAGGGGCCGGTCATATCGGGCACAGATGCCTCCGGGGTGTTGCGCGGGGGATGGAGCGGCCGGTTCCTGCCCGGGTTCCGGGCCCTGGAAACGGCCCGTACAGGTGAACGCGAACGCGCTCCCCGCACCGCCGGTCGTAACAGCAAGGTCGCCAACCGCACCGGGTCACCCTCGCCGTCGCAGCCCCTTGAGTCCTGGGCGAGGGTGTCGGCGCTGATGGCCGTCGCAGGAGGCCGGTGGCCGGCGCCGGCCTTCACGCTCGGCGCACCGACTGCCGGGTGGTGATGCGTTTCTGGCGACTTCGGGTCTTCACTACGGGGTCGCATGCCTGTCGGGGCGCATGATGGTCCGTATCGCGTTCGTCTTTCGACCAGGCTCGGTTGGCTGGGCATGTCTATGCCTCAGGACCTAGGGATGTGACAGGTTGGCCGGAGAACCGGATGCTGTGCTGGGTCCGTACTCCTCCCCAGACGCGCACGCGACGCCGTGGGCTTCGGCCTTGGCCATCCTCGGTGAGGCGGAAGTGTTCTGGCTTTCCACGGTGAGGCCTGACGGGCGGCCGCACGTGACGCCGTTGTTGGCGGCCTGGAGTCTGGGCGGTCTGTGCTTCATCACCGGTGATCAGGAGCGCAAGGCGCGGAACCTCGATGAGAACCCCTATTGCGTGCTGACGACCGGCACCAACGCTTTGACCGGGGTGGACATCGTCCTGGAGGGTGTCGCAAACGTGGTGGATGAACCCTCCGGGCGTCAACAGGCCGTCGCGGACTTCGAGCGGAAGTACGGCACGCATCTGACCAGTCCCGAGGGTGCCTGGTATCGGTTGGGCGAGGCCGTCGTTGTCGGTGACGTAAGGCTGTATCGAGTCGCGCCCACGGTCGGATTCGCCTTCGGCAAGCTACCGAGCTCCAGCCAGACCCGCTACATGTGGCCGAGTCGGTGACCACGTTGTCGTCACTGCGTCAGAAGGTCCAGAGCGCCCTCGACGAACTGGTCGATACCGGGGCCGAATCTGGTTTGCAGGTTGCGGTATATCACCGTAGCGCTCTCGTGGTCGATGCCGTCGCCGGGTTTGCCGACAGCCTTACCGGGCGCAGAGCGCACTCGAATACCCTGTTCTTCAGCTTCTCCGCCGGCAAGGTCATGACATCGCTGATCGCCCACCTGCTCGTGAGGTCCGGTGCCATCGGATACGACACGCCGCTGGTGGACCTGTGGCCCGAGTTCGGCAGCCACGGCAAGGAAACGGCGACTCTTCGGCACGTGCTCACCCACTCGGTCGGAGTGCCGGCGATGCCCCGCTCCATCGGCCCCGAGGACCTGACTGACTGGTCGCGTGTCTGCACCGCCATCGCCGACGCCGAACCGCGGTGGCGGCCCGGGGCCGAGACGGGGTACCACGCCTTCACCTTCGGCTTTCTCGTCGGGGAGACCGCACGCCGCGTCACGGGCAAATCGATGCGCCAACTCCTGCACGAGTGGATCACCGTACCGCTGGACATCGAGAGTGACGTGTATTTCGGTGTGCCCCTCGACGACTTGGACATGCTCGCGCGACTCGAAGACGCCGTGCGTCCACAGACCGTCCCACCCGACGGCAGTGCCGTGCTCGCGCCCTGGGAACTCCGACCGACCGCGGCCATGGCTAACAGCCGCGACATCCTGCAAGCGGACATTCCGTCAGTCGGCACCTTCACCGCGCGTGGAATCGCCGCCGTGCAAGCCGCGGTCCTCGACGGTCGGCTCATCGATTCACACCAACTGGAGGAGTTGACGAGACTGGCCTTCGAGGGCACTGATCAGGTCTTCGGCAACCACGTGCGGTTGGCCCTGGGCTACCCGCTCGGCCGCGTCGGTGCCCCGCCGGGGGAAGCACCCACCACGTTCGGCTGGGCCGGTGGCGGCGGCAGCTACGTCTATGCCGACACCGCGACTGGTATCTCCTTCGCCATGACCAAAACCCGCCTCACCCAACATTTCAACGCCGCACAACGACTCGCAGACCTGATCACGGCCGCGATCGACGCAACTGCTTGAGGCGCGCAGCGAACCGGAGGTCGCCTGCCCCCGGTAGGCCGCCAAGGTTCGGACGGGGGCTTTGACGTCGCTTCATGCCATGAGGCGGCGGTGGTAGTTCATCACTGCGGCGATACCGACGAAGGGAGGTCTTCCCGAGTCACGGGTCGGTGTCCGCCGGCGGCCGGCCGGCCGCCGTGCCCGCCCGACTCCCCGCTACGGACGTAGCGCAGCCGGAGCACCTGCCGGGCCGTGCGGCTCCCGGATGCCGATGCCGACCGGGTGAAGACCCGGATGGGCCGCCGATCCCGGCGCTGTGAGGCCGAGGTGCCCGTGCGTCGGTCGCGGCTGGGAGAAACTCCTACCGGCGGGTCGCGCAGCGGATGCTGACCTGGCGGACTCCAGGGGCTCTCCGGTCGCACAGGAGAGTTGCCCGGATGCGACTTTGGTCGCACAGTGAACATGCCTCGGAATGCGACTTCGGTTGCACGCTATGGCTACCCGGGATCGATGTGGCAGCGTGCACCCGGCGCAGAGGATGGCCGGGTGACCGAAATCATCACGGGGCTGTACATGTCCCCCCTGGAGATCCTTGCCTTGTCGGGTGCCGTCGCGTTGGCGGTGGTGCGCTGGCTTCCCCCCGCCGCCCGCCGAGCCGTCGCCATCGCGGCGGGCTCGGAATTCGTGCTGTCCGCGATCGCGTTGAGCGTGCTGGGGATCCGCTGGCAGATGCTGCCGGTACTGGCAGGGGCGGCCTTCGCGTTGCCGTTCGCCGTCTCCCCTGTGCTGCGGCGCCGTTCCGCCCGGCCCGCGCGGCGGGCCCGCTGGTGGCTGGCGTTGCCGGGATCGGTGGTCTGCGTCGGCCTGATCGCCACGGGTCCGGTGGCCGCCTGGGCCTGTCCCGTACCCGTGTTCCCCGAGCCGACCGGCAACTTCGCGGTCGGCACCCGTGTGATGCAGTGGACCGATCGGAACCGCCCGGAGACCGCCACTCCCGAACCCGACGACCGCCGCACGGTCGTGGTCCAACTCTGGTACCCCGCAACGAAGAGCCCCGCCGAAGCTCAGCCGGCCCAGTACCTCGGCCGCACGCAGCAAGAGGCGCACACCGTCTCCGACGCTCTCGCGGGCTATGCCGGCCTCCCCGGCTTCCTGGTCGACGGTGTCCCGCGTGCCCACACGCATTCGGTCTTCGACGCCCCGGTGGCCGGCACGGGCGGGCGGTTCCCGGTCGTGTTGTTCTCTCCCGGTCTGGGCGGAGTGCGCACGCAGAACACCGCGTGGGCGGAAGAACTGGCGGGCAACGGCTATGTGGTCGCCGCCCTCGACCACCCCTACGATTCCGCAGCCGTCGTCCTCGCCGACGGCCGTACGAACAATACCCAGATCGCTTCCACCGGCGACGACGACGAAGACAACAAACGGGCCGCCGAAACGACGGGGATCCGGGCCGCGGACCTCAGCTTCGTCCTCACCGAGCTGGGCCGTCTGGACCGAGGTGAGATCCCGGGCCCGCTGACCGGACGTCTGGACACCGCCCGGGCCGCGGTGACCGGCCACTCCCTCGGTGGCGGCGCCGCCCTGCAAGCAGCCCGCCAAGACAGCCGGTTCACCACCGTCATCAACATGGACGGCTACCCCCGCGACCCCGATGTGCGCCCCTTTGGCCAGCCGGTGCTCGCGCTCACCCAAGCCATCGGCCCGACGACCGACCCGCGCTACATACCCCGCCTCACCGAGGTCCTGGGGCTCAGCACCGCGACGAGCTACCGGCTCACCATCCCCGGCGCCGCGCACCTGACTTTCACGGACGCTCCCCTGTACCTTCCGCCGGTGCCCTCGATAGTCGGCTCCCTGGGCCGCACCGAGAGCCCGCGCGTCGTCGCCGAAACCACTCTCGCCTTCCTGGACGCCACCCTGCGGCACAAGCCCGGTGACCTGTCCGGCACCCTGTCGGCGTACGGCGACCTCAGCGTCTACCGCCCGGGCAACAGCCGCTGAGCAGCTGCGCCGCGGTAGCCGGGCACCACCACGACTGACCACCGTCGTCATCGCCGCGGCAGCCGCGCTGCGGTCCGCGGCGAGGTGAATCTTGCTGGTCAGACCGCCCCGGCACCTGCCGAGTAAAGCCTCCTTCAGGCGGAGGTGCGTCGGTCCCGGATGCGTCGACGCCCGGCCTGTCCGGGCCGTTGTCACCCGCTCCCAGGCGGCCGGTTCGGCCCTCCAAGCGGACCAAGCGGCAGCTCATCGACGGTATCCGATGGCGGGTGCGTCTCCAGGTCCTCTTGAGGCATCAGTTCGTCTTGGTGACGTCCAGGCGGAAGTCCGGGCACGTGTCCGGGTCGGAGTTCTCGTACAGGACCGTCCTGGTGGAGTCCATGGCGACGGACAGACGGTCGACCGTGTCACCCGACATCCAGTCGTGTGGTTCGGTGAAGTGGAGGTGGACCAGGGGA
This sequence comes from Streptomyces sp. A1136, assembly GCF_004795055.1. Taxonomy (GTDB): domain Bacteria; phylum Actinomycetota; class Actinomycetes; order Streptomycetales; family Streptomycetaceae; genus Streptomyces. The sequence continues at coordinate 40,853 of NZ_SSBJ01000027.1, read as the reverse complement.
TGGTCCTCGGGACTGGAGGGGGTGTCGACGTCCCAGGTACCCGAGCCCTTGAAGGTAGCGCCCAGCTCCGCACGGTAGTAGTCGCCAGTGGGCCAGTTCTCCACCCTCAGGGTGCCACCGTTGGTGCCGGGGGTGAGCGAGAGCGTGAGACTGACACCTTCGGCGTCGTGTTTGCCTCGGTAGACACCGGCGAGCCTCCGGCCGGGATGCGTTCCGTCCAGGTGATCTCCGTCACTCATGTGGATCCCCCGTGGTGGTGCGCGTACGCTCAGCAGCCTAACGGGGTGTGCTGAGCCACTGGGAATGGCCCCAGGCCGAGCTGTGACGTGGATGGCCCAGGCGTCCTTCCCGAGCGCGAACGCGGCAGGCGGAGAGCCCGTGCTCCAACCGGCAATCCCCCCCGAAGGATTGCGATGTCGGTGCTTTACCAAACGGGAACCCAGCGGGCCTCGTGTTCTCGGATCTTGTACTCACGAGAGATCTTCACCGGACTTGATGTCACGGTTCACCGGCAATCCGCGACGGACGACGGCCCAGTCGCCAAGACGACCGCATTGCCTGCCCCCTTGCAACCGCGGGCGCTCGCTGATCCTGTTGCGACAACCCGTCAACCGGCTTGGAGGCCCGGCACACACCGCAGAACTTCCGTGTATGCGGGGCGTGCGGGGACCTCTACGGGTTTCGTCAAGCGGTGGGTAACGTCCGCGGGGGCCGGCCTTGGGTTAGGGGAGCCCGGGTTGATCAGGAACAACAGCTCTGGTCGGGGAGAGTGGCGTTGTCGAAGCGAAGGGGTTGCCGAGGATGAGGATGGCGTGGGCCAGGGAGCGGCCGTCTGCGGAGGTGCAGGCAGCCGGGCCTGCGGCGTGCCGCAGCCTTAGGCCTGGACCGTCCGGGATTTCGCCAGCCGGCGGCCCTTCGCCCGACAGAGCGTCGGGACAGAGGTCGGGCAGCCCCCGAAGCACTGCCGCATAGAACAGTTGCCGGCTTCGGGCATGGCGGAACGGTGCCGAGTTGGCCGGGACCCGCCGCTGAGGCAACAGCGGAGCGCTGTGATGTGCCTCGACGAGGAGCACCCCGGCCAACGCGGCTTACCGTTTGCCGGCGGCCTGACGGCCGGGCCTTACTTCAGGTGCCGGGCGAAGAACTGGGCCGCGGCGTCCGCTGCGAACGGGGGGACACCGGTGTGTCCGCCCATATTCGCGTGGAGGGACTTCTCCTTCGAGCCGAAGGCATCGAACAGGTCCAAGGCCGCCTGCCGGTCGTTCCCCGCGTCGTCCCACTGCAGTAGGACGTGCAGCGGAATGGTGACCTGTCGTGCCTCCTCGAACATGGTGCGAGGCACGAAACTGCCTGCGAACAGTCCAGCGGCCACGACGCGCGGCTCGACACGGGCGAGGCGCACGCCGATGGAGATCACTCCCCCCGAGTACCCGACGGGGCCGCCGATTTCGGGCAGCGACAGGAGGGCGTCCAGGGCGGCTTGCCATTCCGGGACCGCCTTGTCGACAAGCGGGAGGACGAGCGCGTCGATGATGTCGTCGCTGACCCGCTCGCCGGCTTCCATGGCCCGGCGCATGTCGGCGCGGGCCTGCTCGGCTGCGTGCCAACGGGGCCGCTCGCCGCTTCCGGGGAGCTCGATGGTGGCCGCGGCGAAGCCATCCGCCACGGCCTGCCGGGCCCGGGCCACCAGTCGGGGGTACATCTTGCGCAGTCCGAGCGGGGGGTGGCCGAGCAGGATCAGCGGCGCCGGGGTGGATGCGGACGCGGGCGTCCACAGGATGCCGGGGATCTCGCCGAGGGTGAACTGGCGCTCGAAGACGCTGTCGTCGAGGCGCTGTTCGGAAATGAAGTGCATGGTCGTGCCTTTCGGGAGTGCGCTGGAACGGCGCTCCCGGACGACCTATCGCCCGACCATGACCCTTGAGGGGAGCACCCATGTGGATACTGCGTTCACGGGTACCACCTCCTCGTTCTCTCGCACGGCCTCAGAAAAAATAGCAGTGGTCGCGGTGGTCCGCCAAGCGGATTCCTTCTGCGGGTGCGCGGCGCCCGAAAGGCGTCCCGACCGTGTGTCGGACAGTTCGCCTCGCGGGCCGTCGTCCGGGCCTCCTCCGCGCGTACGAGAACGTCAGCCACGTCGACCGACTCGACGACACGTCCTCCACGGGCCACGACTTCATGGTGGGTCGAGCCTCGGGTTTGCGATCAGGCGGAGCATGCGCCGGACGCCGGACGCCGGACGCCGGACGCCGGACGCCGGACGCCGGACGCTTCTGCCGCGGCTGGTGATCGTCCGGACGGCTTCTACGTGACGTGCGTGTCGTCCTGTCGGAGGGCGGTGCGGACGCCGGTGAGGACCACGGCGATCAGGGACAGGGCGATGGTTGTCTCGGCCCACAGGAATGCGAACCAGTCCAACACGCAGCCGATCGGTGGTGTCCCGGGGGCCGTGTTGCGGAATGCCGCGAGGGCGAACAGCGTGGCGGCCATCCAGGCGAGGGCGGGCCATACGAGGCCTTGGCGGCGGGTCGTCAAGTACCAGGCCCCGATGAGTACGGATGCCGCCAGTGCCCACATCACGAGCATCATGAAGACCGCGAAGACGAGCAGGCTGCCCGAACGGGTTAGCCGCAGACGCATGACGGCCGCTTGGGGGGAGGAGGCGGGTGTGGCCGAGACGGAGAAGAGGGTGTCGTTGTTGGAGAAGACCATCCGCACCGGCACCTGCTTGCCGTCGAGCACTGCCCGGAATTCGATCGCGGTCTCGTAGGTGTCGAACGGGTAGTCGCTGATCGATCCCCCCACCATCGCGACCTGCACGTCCCGGGTGGTCAGCCGCTCGTGTGCTTTGAACGTCAGGTCGCCGAGGGTCGCCGCGGAGGTCTGGAGGGCGAGATCGGCGACCGGGGCGGTCCCTTGTTCGCCGAGGTCGCCGCGCGGGACGACCGTGACCCGCAGGAGCAACTCTCTGGCCGCCGCGTCGACCCGTTGGACGGTGGCAGCCACATCCACCCGGTCGGCGGCTCGGGTTCCGACCTCCTGGACCGTGTCGAGCGACTGCCGCTCGTTGAACTGCAGCCACGAGCCCACGGCCACCGCCACCACGATCAGGACCGCGATGGGAATCAGCACCGGCCAGAGGGAGGACCCGGAGCGGCGCAGGTGAGGTCGGCGAGCCGGGCGAGGTGGGTCCCGGGGTGGGGCCATCGTGACTCCGACGGGGGAGGAGGCGGGTTCATCGCCCGATCTCGAACTCGGGTGGCTTGAGACTCTTCAGGCAGCCGGTCTTGGGCGCGTCCGGCGTGTCGAAGAACGAGACGGTGATGTCCTGGGCGCACTTCGAGGTGGCGAACACCACGTGCGGCTCGTACGGAACCGTGACGACCTTGGCCTTGCTCAGCGTACGGGCGACGTAGGGTCCGTTGTCCGCTCCGGTCTGGGAGTCGAACCCGCCGGAGATGGCGAGGGTGGGGATATCGCCGCGCGTGACGTCTCGGATCGACGGCGCCGCCGCCGGGACCCGCCAAACGTCGCAGTCCGGGCGGAGGTAGGTGAGCTGCGGAGCCTCGGCCTGCACGGAGCGGGGGAAGGTCGGGAACGCTTCCCGACCGCCCTGGAGCGCTTGCTCCTGGGTCTCGTACGGTATCCACTCGCTGCAGAAGACGCCGTAGGAGAGTCCGTGCGCGACCCGTCCCATGGCGGCCGGGCTGAGCTTGCCGCCCGCCCACTGTCGGGCGATGCGCTGCGGCTTGCCGTGGGCCAACTCGTCGAGCGCGGCGGGTACCTGGGGGGCCACGTGGGTGGCGGAGGTCATCCAGTTCACCAGGGCTCCGCCGTCCAGTACGACCTTCACCGGCTTGTCGCTGCCGGGGAGTGTCACGGAGGTGGTGACCGGCTTCGCTTCGAGTTGACGGACGAGCCGGTCGAAGGTGGCCGACAGGTTCGGGTAGCGCTTGTCGCAAGCCGGCTGCTGCTCGCAGGCTTTGAACAGCCCGTCGAAGCCCTGCTTGGCGCTGCTCCAGGTCAGGGCGGAGCCGCCCTTGGACGGCGGCAGTATGCCGTCGATGCCCACGGAGCGGAGCCCCTCGGGGTGCAGGCGCATGTAGACCAACGCCAGGTGGGTGCCGTAGGAGATGCCGAAGAGGTTCCACTGCTTGATGCCCAGTGTGGCGCGCAGGTCCTCGTAGTCGGCGGTGCTCTCGGTGTCGTTGTAGGCACTGAGGTCGATTCCTCGGGCCGCGAGCTTGTCGCGGCAGGTCTTCGTGGCCTGCACGTGCAGGCGCTCGGTGGACGGAGCGCCGAAGACGAGGCCGACGGAGCGTGCGTTGAACGCGTCGATGTTGCGGCAGAGGACGTTCGGTTCGGCCGAGTACGTACCGCGCTGGGACATGAAGATCACGTCGCGGTCGCGGTTCAGACCGCCGTCGATCGCCATCTTCGCCTCTCCCACCGCGTCGTCGCCCGGTCCGCCCGCGAGCCAGACGATGGGGTCGGGCTTCGGGGTCGCCGTCGCGGCGGGGGCGATCGCGACACCGAGTTTGATCGTTTTACCGGTGGGTTTGGCGCGGTTCTCGGGCACGGTGAGCGTTCCGCAGCGGGCTCCTTTCAGCGCCTCTATCGGTTCCGGCGTCTTCGGGCAGGGGCCCGGTTCGAAGCGCGCGTCACCAACCGTCCGGGCGGTTGTGCCGATCGCCCCGCCGGTGCTTGGGCTGGGAGTGGGGCCGGGGTCGCCGTGGGACCGCGCCTGGGCCGGCGCCGCGAGGAGGCCGGTGACGAGGAGGCCGGTCGCCACGCAGGCCGACGTGGCCTGGAACCGGCGTACGGGGGCCCGTCGACGGGGTGCGCGCGTGCGATGGCGTGTCATCTGCCCTCCGGCTACTTCGGGATGATCGTGAAGGGTTCGGGCTTGAGATCGTCCACGCAACCGGTGTCGGGTCCGGTCGGGCGGGCGAGGAACGAGGCCAACACGTGTTGTGCGCAAGGCGACTGCGGGACCACCCAGTGGCCGATTCCAGGCACCAGTACGGTGGTCGAACCAGACAGGTCACGGGCTACGTCCTTCGCCCAACTCGCTCCGGTCTTCGCGTCGAACGTCCCGGAGATGACGAGCGCCGGCACCGAACTGACCGTGGCGACCCGCTGGACGGAGGAGCGGTCCGGAACGTCCCAGATCCCGCACACCGGGTATTGGAACGGGAGTTGGGGCACCTGCGCCAGGACCGTGTCCGGCCATCCGGGGAAGGCGTCGCGCCCGGCTTTCAGCACGTCGGACTCCGAGTACCCGGGCGCCCACTCGCCGCACGCCACCGAGTTGGTCAGGCCGTGTGCGAACACGCCGACCTTCTGGACCGAGCCTGCCGCGCGCGCCTGCGCGAAGCGCTGCGGGTTTCCGTGGGCGAGTTCCTCCAGCGCGGCCGGGATGTCCCTGGGGCGGGGGGTGAAGGCGACGATCAGGTTCAACAACGCGCCCCCGTCGAGGACGGTCTTGACGGGCTTGCCTCCGCCCGGCGGTGTGACGTTCAGCGTCAGGGGGTGCGCCTCCAACCTGCGCACCTGCTCGTCCAACGTGTGGGGAAGGTCCGGGTAGCGGTTCTTGCAGGCCGGCTGCGCCGCGCACGCCGCGAAGATGTTGCGGATTCCCTCGGCCGAGCTGCTCCACGTCCACGGCAGGGTGACGACCTCGGGAGGCGTGATCGAGTCGATCGCCACCGCGCGGATTCCCTCGGGGTGTCGGCGCAGGTAGGTGAGGGCCAGGTTGCTGCCGTAGGAATACCCGTAGACGTTCCACTGGGGGATGCCCAACGCCTTGCGGAGGTCGGCGAAGTCGGCCGCGTTCTCGGTGGTGTTGTAGGCGCTCAGGTCGACACCTGCGGCCGTCAGGCGACTGCGGCACGCCTTCACCGCCTTCAGCAGGAGCTGTTCCGCCTGCCGTGCGTCGTAGCCCAGACCCACGGCCTGCGCGTTGAACCGATCGATCTCCGGGCAGGCGAGGTTCGGCTGGTCGTACAGGTTGCCGCGCTGGGCCATGACGATCAGTTCGCGGTCCTTGTTCAAGCCGGAGTCGACGAGGAAGGGAATGTCGTCGATGGCATCGGCGCCGGGACCGCCCGCCATGAAGACCACCGGGTCCTTCGCGGGCTTCGCCGAGACGGCCGGAATGCGCGCCACGACCAGCTTGATCGTGCGGCCGCCGGGGCGGGACCGGTTCTCGGGGACTTGGAGGAGGCCACACCGCGCGTGACTCAGCGCTTCGATGGGCTCGGGCGGTTTCGGACAGGGGGCGGGGACGAACCGGGCCGTGTCGGCCGTGGCAGACCCCGCGGGCCGGGCAGATGGCGATGCGATGCTGCTCGGTAGGGGGCCGAATGCCGCCAGACAGACCAGGGCGGCCGCGGCAGCCGCCGCGTGGAGGTTGTGCTTCGGCATGTCTCGTTCCCCTGCCGACAGGGCGGCGGCCCTGCCGGGCCGAGCCGCAGCGGTTTGGCCGGAACGCTCGTGTTCGACGCTACCGGGCGGCGCGTACGCCCGCACGTGGAGCGGTCGCCACCAGGTGGACCGGCCGGTCCCCAGGCCGGCTCCCGGGCCTCTCCCGGCCATCTCGTGGGCCGGGAACCAGGGGGACCGACCCTGGGGGACCGACCAGTGGGCGTCCGAGGTGGTCGCGAGATCACCACCAGTCGGCGACGGATCCGACGGGGCGGTCCGGCCCGGTACAGCCTCGATGGACCTCGTCCCAGTCCCGGACGAGCCGGCCGGCACTCTGACCGGGTGGGTTCCCCGGGTTGGTTGTCGTGGCGGGAGGGGCTACGGAGGCGATGGGGTGTGAGCCTCCGACACAGGGGTCAGGGAGAAGTCGCGACAGAGCCGCTGGGAGTGCGCTTGTAACGCGCGGGTGTAGTGCCCACGTGGCGTGTGAAGTGTCGGTTCAGGTGGGCTTGGTCGTGGAATCCCACGGTTGCGGCGACCTCGGCGGGCCGGTGGCCGTCGAGTAGAAGTCGCCGTGCCCGATCGATGCGCTTGCCGATGAGGTAGCTGTGTGGCGGCAGGCCGTATGTCTGCTTGAAGCAGCGGATCAGGTGTGTGGGGTGGGCATGCAAGATGGCGGCGGCCTCGCGCAGGGACAGGCCGGCGTATATCCGTGAGTCCAGTAGTTCCCGCAGCTCGGCGGCGAGCCGGTTTGCCTCGTGCCCCGGTGTGCGGGGCTGGAGCGCGTCGAGGTGGGAGTGCAGCCGTTCACGGATGAACGAGAGGCGGGATTCGGCTTCGAAGCCGTCTCCGGTAGGGGCGAGAGTGGCGTGCAGTTGGTGGATCCGATGGCGCAGCAGCCCGTCGTTGATGACTGGGGCGTCGGCCGCACGACCGGCCCAACGCTGCGGGAGTACGGAGTCGTCGAGGTAGAGGTTGCGCTTGCGGAAGCCGGATGCTGTGACGGTCCGACCGTCGTGGGGGACGCCGGGTGGCAGCAGGAGGACGCCGGCGGTGCCGCTCGCCGCGTGGCGGCGGCGGTCGAGTGCGAAGTCGACCGAGCCGTCGTCGAGGATCATCAGGTCCCACGTGTCGTGGGTGTGGGTCGGGTACACGTGGTCGGTGAAGTGTGCGTGGAAGACCTCGGCGATCCCTGGGACTGACGGCCTCCAGGCGCTGATGGACGTGCGGGGTTGGTCTCCGGTCATGCCAGGAACGTACAAGAACGGCGAAGTGCGAGCGCGGCAGGCTTGTGACGCGGGCCGGAGGGCCTGAGTTGACCACCTTGAGGAATGATGCCGTATGTCCAACTCTGCTGTTCCCGTCAACATCGCCGACAAGCTGTCGCAGTTCGGCGAGTTGTGGTCGCAGAAGAAAGTGGCTGTGCTCAACGACTACGAGGTCAAGCTGGCCAAACTGAAGGGGGAATTCGTCTGGCACACTCACGAGGACACCGATGAACTGTTCCTGGTCATCAGCGGGCGGCTCACGATCCGGCTCAGGGATGCCGATGTGGTCTTGGAGCCCGGCGAGTTGTTCGTGGTACCCCTCGGGGTCGAGCACTGCCCCGTGGCAGACGAGGAGACCGCGATCCTGTTGTTCGAACCGGCGGGAACGATCAACACCGGTGGCGCAGGGGGGCCGATGACCAAGGCGGCCGAGATCCTCTGCTGACACGCGGGGTGTGGCGTCAGGCCACGGCCTTGAGGGGCGTCCGCGCCGGCGGATGCCCCAACCCGGCGAACCTACGCGGTCACGTCACCGGCGCGTCACGCGGTAGCGGAGGTGTACGACACCCGAGCTGAAGGTGTGGGTCTCGACGAGTGCGAGATCCACCCGCCGCTCGTGCCGGGGGAAGAACGGGATGCCACCGCCGACCAGCACCGGATAGATCCTGGGACGGTACTCGTCGATCAGGCCCGCCGCGGCCGCCTCGGCGGCGAGAGTCGCGCCGCCGATCGCGACGTCACCGTCTCCCGGCTCCGCTCGCAACCGCTCGATCTCCTCGGTCAGGCCGCCGGACGCCAGGCGCGCATTGCCCTGGACCGCCGACAGCGTGGTGGAGAACACCACCTTGGGGAGCAGTTTCCAGATCGCGGCGAATTCGAGCGTCGAGAAGCCGAGCGATGGATCCTGTTCGGCGGTCTCCCAGTACAGCATCGTCTCGTACAGCCGTCGTCCCAGCAGGTGGACGCCGACCCCTCGCACCTCGTCGGTGGCGAAGCGGAAGACCTCCTCGTCCGGAGCCGTCCAGTCGAAGCCGCCGTCCGGCCCGACGATGTAGCCGTCCAGTGAGACGCCCATCGAATAGGTCACGTCGCGCATCAGAAGTCCTCCTTGGTGACGGGTTCGACAGTACGACCGTCGATGCCCCCAGCGGGCCGTTCCTCGCGGTGTCGGTGATCTGTGGACGATGTGTCGGTGGCCGTTGGAAGCATGGGTGCCGGGTCGCCCATTAGGGCGGCCGTACGGCCTTCACCAGCAGGGGAGCCCTTCGCCATGCGGTCCACGTCCTCCACTCCGCCCTGGGATGTCCACCGGCTGCCGCGTGCCGATGGCGGCGTCTTCCTGGTCACCGGCGGCAACGCCGGCATCGGGTACTTCGTCGCTGAGCAGTTGTCGGCAACCGGGGCCGCCGTGGTTCTGGGCAGCCGAAGTCCCGCGAAGGCCGAGGCCGCGATGGCCTCGATCCGTGCGCGTGTCGCAGGTGCCCGCGTGCGGGCCGTGCGGATGGACCTCGCCGACCTGTCGTCGCTCGAAACGACGGTGGAAGCACTGGGAGTGGAACGCCTCGACGCGGTGGTCCTCAACGCCGGCGTCGCGCTCGACCACCCACCGCGTAGGGCCACCGCGGACGGTCACGAGCTCATGTTCGGTACGAACCACCTGGGGCACTTCGCGTTGACCCAGCGGCTCATGCCGCTGCTGTCGGCCGCGCCCACGGCCCGCATCGTGACCATGGGCAGCTTCGCGGCCAAGTCCGAGCGGCTCGACCTGGACGACCTGCAGTCCCGGAAGGACTACCGGCCCAAGCGCACCTACGGACGCTCCAAGCTGGCGCAGATGTACTTCGGCGTCGAACTCGACCGACGACTGCGCGTCGCGGGCAGCAGGGTGGTCAGCGTGGTGGCCCATCCGGGCGGCGCGCTGGACTCTCTCACCCCGTCACGACCGCCACTGCATGTGCGAACGCCCGGCGCACGGCTGAAAGCGGCACCCGCGGCCCTCGTCGTACAAGGCAAGGACGCCGGCGCGTGGCCCGCTGTACGGGCCGTGCTCGACCCGGCTGTGCGAGGAGGCTCGCTGTGGGGACCGAGCTTCTTCGGCCTGCGCGGCGAGCCGCGGGGCGAACCGGTGTGGAGCCACCTCGCCGACACCTCGATCGCGGCCCGGTTGTGGGTGGCAAGCTGTGGTCTGACCGGCCTCGACCTCGATGCCGTTCTCGCCTAGCGCCCGCCACCTGCCCGTCGCGGATGTGCTCAACGCGGCCGACCACGGCACTTCGCCCAGGGCCGGTGCCGGTGTGCATCCATTCGGCCCTGTCCGGTGGGAACGCGCGTGACAGACCTGCGTGGGCGTCGCTTGGAAGGGTTGTGTTGATCTTCAGGGGGGCGCCCCGGTAAGCGGAATTCGCCCGAGTTCACGCAGCGGTGAAATCCCGCGGGCGGCGGTGTCCTCGCGCCGGGGCGTGCCGTTGGGGGAGGCACGGTATCGATCTTGGGCGGCGGCCGCGCCGCACCGTGGAAGCTGGAGTGGTGTTCATGCTGGGTGTTCCTGCCGTGGGTTCGCAGCGAGTGCGTCATGTGGCCGTGTTCAATGTGCCGATGGCCGGGCATGTGATCCCGACCCTCGCTGTCGTGCGTGAGCTGGTGAGCCGCGGTCACCGGGTGAGTTACGCGGTGACCGCGGAGTTCGCCGACGACGTACGGGCGGTGGGGGCGAATCCTGTTCTCTACGAGGCGCCCGAGTCGGGTGAGGCACCCGAGGACATGGTCGTGGGAGTGACCCAGGCGGTCGTCGTCAACGTCGCCGCACTGCCTCAGCTGGAGGCGGCATTCGGTACCGATGTGCCCGACGTGGTGCTGTCGGACGTGTACGCGTGGGCGGGTCCGCTGCTCGCGGCCCGCTGGGGGGTGCCCGCCGTTCAGCTGGCTCCGACGCACATCCCCTACGACGGTGCGGTGCGGGAGTTCTTCGGACTTGAGGACATCGCTCAGATCCCCGGATTCCCGGAGCTCGCCGGCGCGCTGGAGGAGTTCGGTGTGTCGGGAGGGGTCCACGCGCTGACCTTGGCTCCGCCGAGGACGGTCGCGTTCTTCCCCCGGTCGTTCCAACGGCGTCCGGAGACGGTGAAGGCCGGCGAGGCGTGGTGGGTGGGGCCGGCGATCTGTGACCGGGCCTTCCAGGGGCGCTGGCAGCGGCCGGAGGACGGCAAGCCCGTGCTGTACGTATCGCTGGGCTCCCAGTTCAACCGGCGCCCGGAGTTCTACCGGTCGTGCATGGAGGCTTTCGAGGGCTCGGGGTGGCACGTGGTGATGAGCGTGGGCGTCGAGCCGGCCGCGGCTGGAATCGGCCCGGTGGCAGACGGGTTCGAGGTGCACGCGAGCGTGCCGCAGCTCGATGTACTCGCCGCCGCATCGGTGTTCGTCACGCACGGTGGCATGGGTAGCCTGATGGAGGCGTTCTCGCTCGGGGTGCCTGTCGTCGTCGTGCCGCAGATGGCCGAGCAGCGGGTCAACGCCGGACAGGTCGAAGCGCTGGGCGTCGGCCGCCACTTGCCGCGGGAACGGGCCACGGCCGAGGCGCTGCGGGAAGCGGTACGTACGCTCGTGGACGACCGGAGGGTAGCCTCTGCGGTCGCGCGGCTGCGGCAGGAGATCAGCGCGGCCGGCGGTGCGGCAGCCGCGGCTGACGTGGTCGAGAAAATCCTGGCGGATACACCGGGCTTCGCCGCCTGAAACAGAACCCTCCGAGAGGATTTCGCCGACCCGGGGCGCCCGCGCCGCCCGCGATGGGCGCCCCGGGCAACGGGGGACGCCCTTGGCGGCGGGAGCCGGCGGCCGTGACCCGGCATCCGGCGCGGCGTCGACAGGGCCGCATGCCGCTTCGCCGGCGGGGCTCAGTTCGTCGCCTCCGACCGCGCGGGCACGGCCGAGCCGTGGACGCCGGAAGACGCTCGGCCGGCGGAGCGGGCGTAGGGGCCGGTCGCGGTTGCGGTGAGGAGCCCGAGTACGGCGGTGGCCGCACTGCCCCAAAGGACAGCGGTGAGACCGTCCGTGAACAGGACCGGGTCCAGGGTCGAGCCGTGCCGGGCGAACAGTACGCCGGACGCGGCGACCCCGATCAGGGCTCCGATCTCCCTCACTGAGCTGTTGATTCCCGACACGGCGGCCACACACCGGCCGGGCACGCTCGCAACAAGGGCCTCCGGGGCGGCGGTGAAAAAGAGTGCCATCCCCGTCCCCCCGGCGACCAGGCCGGGTAGCTGCATGGCGTACGTGGTGTGCGCAGTGAGCACCGTCGCGAACCAGGCCGAGCTCGCCCCGGTCAGCAGGAAGCCGGCCACGAGCACGGGGCGCGCACCCGTACGCGCCATCGTCAGCCCCGCCGCCGGGGCCACCATCAGGGGCATGGCCGTCCACGGAAGGATCCTGAGTCCCGCCTCCCACGGACTGTAGCCCTGGACCGCCTGGGGGAACTGGGCCAGCCAGAACACCGTCCCGAAGACGGCGGCGTGCATCAGGAACCCGCAGGCGTGCACTGCCAGGACACCTTTACGGGCACGCAGCCGCCGGACCGCCGCTCGTCTCGCTCCGGCCGGGCGGGGCCCGGCGGCTGCCAGGTCCGCGGCAGCGCCTACGGGCGGCTCCCGTAGGGAGACCCGCGCCGCGACGGCCAGGAGACAACCCAGGGGCACGTTGACCCAGAACACGTACGGCCATCCGCCCCACTGCACGACGGCGCCTCCCACCAAGGGGCCGACCGCAACAGCCAGCCCGCCCAAGGCCCCCCACACGCCCAGCAGTTCGGGCCGACGGCCTGCGGGGACGGCAGCCGTGACGAGGGTGAGGCTCAAGGGCAGGATCGCCGCAGCGCCCACTCCCTGCACCATGCGGGCGAGGACCAGATGGCCTGCGGTACCCGAGCAGGCGGCAGCCGCGGAACCCGCGGTGAAGACCACGAGCGCGGCGGTGAACAGACGCAACTGCCCTGAGCGCCGGACCGACCGGGTGACCAGCGGAGGCAGGACGGCGACGGGTAGGAGGTAGGCGTTGACGAACCAACCGGCCGCCGCCGCGTCGGCGTCCCGGCCCAGATCGGAGCGGATCGCGGTGAGCGCGGTAAGCAGCACGAGGTGATCGAGTCCGCAAAGGAACACGGCTGAACCTGTGACCGCGCACGCCGACCAGGCCGAACGCCCCATTGCCCCTACACCTCCATCCGTCAACCGGCCTCTGACGACGAAGAGGTGTAACGCCGCCGGGCCGACGTCTCCGCTCGAACTCGATGGCTCGGACACGCCGGGCGGCGCGGGCCTTCGGCGTTCGCCGGCGGGTGACGATCGCCAAACGATCAGCGACCGTCCAGGACACGCCCCGGATGGCCTCCCATCCGGGGGCGGCTGGGTGCCGGGGTCTTCGCACCTCCGAACAGGCGGGCCGCACATTCACCATTCCTGGTGAAGGTCCCGCCCGGCAGCGTGAGGCGGGAGGGGGAAGGGTCCCCGTGCTCTGGTAGACAAGATCGCCAACGGCTTCTCGCAGCCCCCCTCATACCTTGCTGTTGACCGTCTCCAACCCTTCGTGGGACCGATCCGGGGAGCAGGACACCAATGGAATCTTTCACGACCCGTCGGCGCATCAGGATGAGCGACGCCGACGTCTACGGGAACGTGCACAACCTGTCGATGATCCGGTATGCCGAGGACACCGCGGTCGAGTTGGCGTGGGCCCTTCAGGAGGAGCACGGTGTCCGGAGCTATTGGGGTGTGGCGGACCTACAGGCGAGTTTCACCATGCCGCTGCCCTGGACGACTGCCGAGGTCGTACTGTCCCTGCAAGCCGAGAAGGTCGGCCGGGCCAGCCTGACGCTCCTCACCCGGATCACCTCCGAACACGGCACGCATGCCACGGTCCGATCGCGCGTCATCCGCTTCGACTCCACCGGCAACCGCGCGGCCATCACCCCGGAAGAACGGGCTCAGTACTCCCGGTACCTCACCCCCGACGGACAGTCCGCAGGAAAGATCCTGGCGCAATCCCGGACCTGACGTGGCCCGCGGAGGCCCGGCCCCGAGCCTGTCCTCGTCCTATGCCGAGAGGCCCGCGTGGTGAGGCTGTTCACGGCGGGCGCCCAGAAGTCGAGCACGGGTACGAGGCCGACCTCGTCGATGCCCTGCGCGCCGACGCGCAGGGCGTGGATCGACGCCCTCACCCTCGACGCCGACCATCCGTTGCCCGGCGGAACCGTCCGCTACGCCGCACCGTTCGGCAGCTGACCCACCCCGCGGTGCGGGGCGTCTCACTCGTCCCGCACCGCGGCCTTACTGCCTCGGTGTCCGACCGGATCGCGCTGAGCGGTCAACCGCGTACTCCGCCACGGCCTTGCCGAGGTCGCGTTCGATCTCTCCCATACGCTGGAGACCGCGCTCGGTCAGGTAGCCCAGGCGCTCGCGGGTTTCCGGCAGGTTGATCAGGCCCTGAAACGTGACGGCATCGGAGCGGATGTGTGCGGGCTCCGCCAGCGTGAGGTCGTTGATTGCCCGCTTGGCGGCCTGGACCCCTTCGGGTGGGAAGCCGGCCACGCGCTTGGCCAGGCGCTCGACGAAGCCGTCCAAGTCGGCGTCGGGCAAGGCGCGATTGATCCAGCCGTAGTGTTCGGCGAGGTCGGCGTCGAAATCGTCCGCGCCGGCGATGGCTTCGATGGCGCGGGCACGGCCGAGTCGCCGGGTCAGGTGCTGGATGCCGCCGGCGCCGGGCAGGGCGCCGGTCCCGGACTCGAACTGGCCGAAGACCGCGTTCTCGCGCGAAGCGAAGATCATGTCGCAGGCCAGGGCGAGTTCGTTGCCGCCACCGCGGGCACGGCCACGCACTTTGGCGATGGTGATCACTGGGACGCGCGCCAGCCGGTGCAAGAACATGCCGAGTGAGGCATCCCCGGGACCGCCCGCCTTGGCCGCCTCCGCGGTGTACTGCGGGACCGCGGTGAGATCCACGTGTGCCGAGAAGTAGAGCGGCGAGGCGCTGTCGATGACGACGACGCGCACGTCACCGGGGTCGTTGTGGAGCGTGTCCACGAGGGAGACCAGGTCACGGACCAGATCGACACCGAGGAGGTTGAGGGGGCCGGCGTCGAGGGTGGCGGACAGGACGCCATCTTCGAGTCGAGTCCGGATCGAGGAGTAGGCGAAGGTCATTTGCGACTCCGGTGAGTGGGGGAACGCAGCAACCGACTGGGTGGCCACAGATTGGCGCCGACACCTACGCTGACGTCATCACCCGCCGGTGGGAGAACAACCGACCGAGGTCGGCCGGCTGCCGTAGGCGGAGCGGACGTCCGCATTGGCTGTCGAGAGCTACGCGCCTCCACAGCCGGCTCGGACGGGGCGCCGTGCAGCGAGACCCGGCGGGCGCGGGTGAGTCCCTTCGACAGGCTGCGGCTGAGCGGTGTGCGGACTCTCGGGGGGCCCGGTGCCGATCACGGTGCCTCGTCGGACGTCGCGGCAGCCCGCGCGATCAGGCGGTGCAGCCCCTTGCGGTCGTAGTAGAGGGTCATGGCGAAGCCGAACAGCAGGGCGACGGCGACGCCGATGGCGATCATGACCCAGCCGCGGGTCAGGCCGGCGTAAGCCCGGGCGTCGAAGTAGAGGATGGCCCGTACGCCGCCGCTCAGTTGGCGCATCGGTTCGAACAGCGCCAGGAAACGGTAGAAACCCGGAACGGCATGGAGGGGAATCGTCGCCCCCGAGGACGGCAGGGCCAAGGCGATGAAGACGAACATGGACACCACCTGGCCGATCCCGCCGAAGGCCGCGTTGATGGCCTGCACTCCCAGACCCACGGCCAAGCTCGCGCAGTAGGAGAAGATCCACAGCAGCGGCAGGTGAGATGCGTCCATGCCCAGAATCCCGATCGCGGCGATCATCAGCAGGCTGGTGGTGAGGACGGTGATTCCCGCTGTCATGATCATTTTCAGCAGCAGTGTCTGGGTGCGGCTGATCGGCACGGTCGGCCGCCGGGTGTGCCAGGGCCCGATCTCGTTGTCGGTGTAACCCAGGGCCGCGTCGACGCCGCTGTTGATGATGTTTCCGCCGATGAACCCGGTGAGCACCAGAAGCAGGGCGAAGTAGAACGCGGTCAGGCCGAGGCCGCTGTGTCTGCCGATGGGGTGACCCACCCGGGTGGTCACGGTGATCGGGTCGCCCAGGAGCGTACGGGTCGTGGCGTCGGCACCCGCGACGGTTGCCTGGCTCACCAGCTGTCGGCCGATCTCCAGGGAGGCTTGATGAGCCGCACGCTGGGTGATCTGGCTGGCCAAAGAGGAGCCGAGGCTGCCCAGCCCGGGGTTGGTCAGGACGGTGAGGGTGGGCCGTGTCGTGCCCCGGGGGGTTGCCAGGGCCGCCACCGAGCCGGTGAAGTCCGCTGGGATGACCAAGGCGCCGTACACCTTGCCCGACGCCAGTTGATCCTGCATCTGAGCCTGGCTGAGCCGACGCCAATCCACGGTGCCTGCCGGGGTCGCCGCGATGACCGACTGGCTCACCCGCGCGCCCAACGTCTGTCCTTGTCCCGGCAGCGGCGGTCCCTGGTCCGCGTTGACCAGGGCGATCGGCAGGCGGCGCAGGTTCCCTTGAGGGTTGAGGATGCCACCCATGTAAAGCAGCGTCAGGAACAGTGCGACCAAAGCGCACAGGACAGTCGGCACCAACCAGATTTTTCCCCTACGCGCCACAGCGAAGGAGCCTGCGGGCGCCTCCTGCTTTCCGGAACCCGCCGACGTCATGGGAACTCCTATGGGGACACGTCCTGCCGGTCCGGACAGCGGGATCAACCGTTGCGCAGGAGCCACACGGTGCGCCCTCCAGCGAGGATAACCATGCGTCGTCGAGGCATCACTCAAAGACACGCTCCACGCCCGTGAGTGGGCACGGTGCCCTGCCTGCCAGGCACCTCCTCGTGCGGAGTGCCGGGCGAAGGTGCATCCTGAAAAATGGGCCGTTCAGGTCGGTGAGCCTGCCCCGGGGCCTGCAAAGCCAAGGCACCGGACGAGATGCGCACCGAGGCTGCCGGGCAGAAACGGTTTTTCCGAACCAGGGAGTAGGTCATGCCATCCCTACACTTCCACGTGAACTCCTCGATGAGCCCAGCCGAGGTGATGGGAGTGCTGACGAACTTCAGCCCCTCCCGCGTCGAGGAGTGGCCGTCCATCGATGCCGAGCACTTCCAGGTGCACGAGCGGGGCGATACCTGGGCGGAGGTGACCGAGGGGAACGACAAGTCATGGGAGCGCGCACGCTATGAATGGGACTCCGCGACGCAGAGGGTCGACGTCACCACTCGCGACTCGGTGCCCTTCGGCTCGGGTGGCTGGCAGTTCCAGATGACTCCCACGGAGAACGGCACTCGCGTCGACGTCAGACTCGAACGGCACCCCACCTCGCTCAAGGCAAAAATAACGTCCTCGATCATTCCCTTCGCCGGGCCGGTGTTCCGTAAGTCGTTCAGGGAACCGCTGCACACCACGTAGTCGCATCGCGCCTGTAGAGGACCGCGCCCACAACCCGCTCCCGGCACCGGAGAAACGCATGAGTACCTATCGAGCCGCACAGGTCGACACCGCGAACGGGTCCTTCCGGATCGTCGAGCGCGAGGTATCGCGTCCGGGCCCCCGTCACGTGCGGATCGCGGTCGAGGCCTGCGGAATCTGCCACAGTGACGCCATCTTCGTGAACGGCGGCATGCCCGGCACGCGGTTCCCTCTGGTTCCGGGCCACGAGGTCGCCGGGCGCATCGAGGAACTCGGAGAAGGAGCCGAGGCGGGCAATTGGAACGTGGGGGACCGGGTCACGGTGGGATGGTTCGGAGGGAGTTGTGGTCACTGCACTCCCTGCCGGCAGGGCGACTTCATCGTCTGTGACAACCTCAAGATTCCCGGCTACGCCTACGACGGAGGATTCGCCGAGGCCGTGATCGCACCGATCGACGCCCTGGCCCGGATACCCGACGCCCTGCAGGCTTCCGACGCGGGTCCCATGGCTTGCGCGGGCGTCACCACGTACAACGGCCTGCGACGCAGCTCCGCCCGGCCCGGCGACCTCGTGGCCGTCCTGGGCATCGGTGGACTCGGTCACCTGGGAGTCCAATACGCGGTGGCCATGGGTTTCGAGACCGTGGCCATCGCCCGGGGTACGGAGAAGGCCGAGTTCGCCAAGCAACTGGGAGCGCACCACTACATCGACAGCACGGGACCCACACCGGTCGCGGAATCCCTCCTGTCCCTGGGCGGTGCCAAGGCCGTACTGGCCACGGCCGGAAGCTCCGAGGCCATCGCGGCAACGGTCGACGGCATGACGCACCGAGGCGAACTCGTCGTCATCGGAGCGAGCCCCGACCCGCTGGGCGTCAGCCCGCTCCAGCTGATCATGCGCGGCAGGACCGTACGTGGGCACCCGTCCGGCAGCGCACAGGACGTGCAGGACACCATGGCGTTCAGCGTTCTGCACGGCATTCGGCCCATGGTGGAGACCGTGCCGCTGACAGAGGCCGAAGGTGCCTACCGGAAGATGCTTTCGGGTGCGGCACGTTTCCGGATGGTGCTCACGACCGGCTGACCCGCCCGACCGACGGCCGCGGTGAGCGGTGGCGCCGGCGACATGCCTGGGGCACAGCGCGTCGCCCCTGGGGTGACCCTTGGGGGTGTGGCCGCCCGGGCATTCGCCCTCGTGCTGGGCCCCCGGCCCCGGGGCGGCAGGGAGGCCGGGGCGGACAGCAGTTGTGCGGTCAGGTCGTGGCGGTGCCGAACCAGACGGGGAGGTGGGCGAGGAGGTCCTGCTGGTCCTCGCCGACCCAGGCGACGTGGCCGTCCGGGCGCAGCAGTACAGCGGGCGCGTCGAGTTCCTCGCTGACGTCGACGACGTGGTCGACGCGGTCCGTCCAGCCCGCCACCGAGAGGCGGCCGGTCTGGTCCAGGAGCAGGCCGCGGCCCTCGTGCGTCAGGTCGTACAGGCGCCCCCGCTTCAGCCGGACGTCCCGCAGCCGGCGGCCGAGGAGGTCGTGACCCATACCGAAGTCGTAGCGGATCGCGATCGCGGTGATCTTCTCGATGAGGTACCGGTTCACTTCCTCGAATTCCACCAGTTCCGCCATCAGCCGGCGCACGGCCTGCGCACCCGGCTCGGATGACATCAGCTGGATCTGCGCGCGGGTGTTGTCCAGTACGTCGGCCGCCACCGGGTGCCGTTCGGCGTGGTAGCTGTCGAGCAGGCCTTCCGGTGCCCAGCCGCAGACCACCGCGGCCAGCTTCCAGCCCAGGTTGAACGCGTCCTGGAAGCCGAGGTTGAGGCCCTGGCCGCCCGTAGGCGGATGGATGTGGGCCGCGTCGCCGGCCAGCAGCACCCGGCCGACTCGATACTGTTCGGCCTGCCGGGTCGCGTCACCGAAGCGGGAGAGCCAGCGCGGTGAGTGCGCGCCGAAGTCGGTGCCGCCGTACGCCCACAGTTGTTGCTTGAACTCCTCCAAGGTCGGCGCGGTGGCACGGTCCTCCGCAACCCCCTCGGCGGGGACGATGACCCGGTACTCCCCGTCCTCCAAAGGCATGGCACCGAAACGCAGTTCGGTCTTGCGCACTTCCGCCGTCACGGCGGCCAGCGTCTGCGGTTCCACGTCCAGCTTCATCACGCCCAGCAGCGTCTCGACGCGGGACGGCTCGCCTGGGAAGGCGACACCGAGGAGCTTGCGCACCCTGCTGCGCCCGCCGTCGCAGCCGACGACGTAGCGCGAGCGCAGCCGTGTGCCGTCGGCCAGCTCGACGCTCACCCCGCGGTCGTCCTGGTCCAGCCCGGTCACCTCGCAGCCGCGCCGGATTTCGGCGCCGGCCTGGACGGCGTGCTCGGTCAGCAGCCGTTCGGTGGTGGTCTGCGGGATGTGGAGGACGTACGCATGCGCGGTGTCCATCCGATGCGGCCAGGACTTGGCGAGTCCGGCGAAGAATCCGCCGGCCGTGATCTGCTTGCCGAGTGCGAGGAACCGGTCCAGCAGTCCGCGCTGTGCCATGACCTCGATGCTGCGGGCGTGCAGCCCTTGGGCGCGGGACTGCTGGGTCGGTTCCGTCTCCTTCTCCAGCACGAGCACCCGCACGCCGTGCAGGCGCAGCTCGCGAGCCAGCATCAGGCCGGTCGGGCCGCCACCGGCCACGATCACGTCCGCGTCCAGGTCCGCGTCCAGGTCCGCGTTCAAGGCCGTGTCTGTCTTCGTCATGAGAAACCCCCATCGAGCGTGTTGCCAACGCCCGGCTGCTGTGTGGCCGCCGACCACCCGTGGGCCGTCGAATGCGCACGTACTTCGTCAATCACCGATTTCCGGCCGTTTTCCGGGTCGAGGGGGAATTCTGCAGCATGCCCGGGGCCTTGCCGCAAGGCCCCCTGTGCGCTATATCTTGATAGTGGCAAGGAGTGGGAAACGACCTCCTTGCCTTTCTCATGCGTGCTGCCGTGTGTGACGGCGGACTCCGCCGCCAGGGTCGAGCCCGTGGGTCAGCCCAGGGCGTACCCGGCGTGCGAGGCATCTTCCGAGCTGACCTACCTGCGGCTACCGGCTACCGGGCGCGCGAGTCCCGGGCGCCGGCGCCTGGGGATGCTCCGCGGATCGTGGGCGGGCGCCGGAAGGGCAGGTCCGGAAACGTCGGATGTGGCAGGCGAATTCGGGCTTTCGCGACGACAGGGGGTCCCACCGGACCGGCTCCCGAAGTGCCCTGACCAAGAAGCCACTTGGACAAGAAAAACGCAACTTCGACGTGGCCGCGCAGAGGAGTTACCTTCATCTCCCCTTCGATGGTTTCCCACCGTCGCACGGGGTTCCGTCAGGCTGAGCCACCTATGACGGCGTGGGTCGGTCACGCTCCACGAACCCTCGCGGCCATGCGTAAGCCGCCGAACCGGCTCCGCACCAGATGCCCCCGACCAGGGAGAGACGCATGCCCCATCTTGCTCTGTACACATTCGGCGTCCTGAAGTCGCCTCTCGCCGATGCCGCACCTCGCATGCGCGAGTTCTACGAGATTGGTGAGGCCGTCTACGGGCGGATCGGCCGGCACCCCGGATACCTCGCGCGTGCTGAAGCGGCTGACGGTGGTCGGGGCGTGCTCTTCGAGGCGGACTGGGGTGCATGGGGAGAGTTCGCCGTACCGACTTGGTACGGCAAGGGTCGTACGGCGGAAACCACCGCCTTGGCCGCGACCCTCTCACTCTGGACCGACCTGCGGCCCGCCTTCGACGCCATCTACTCCGGTCTGCACCGGGAGGCACTGAACAGGCGTTACGACTGGTTCGAGAGAACGGGGCACCCGAGTTACGTGTTCTGGTGGGTCTCCGACGGCGTGATACCCACATGGCAGGACGGGGTTTCCAGGCTGGAGCACCTCCACGACCACGGCTCCGCGCCGCACGCGTTCACCTTCCACCACTCGTTCGCGCCGGACGGAACGCCGACCGGGATCAAAGGCTTCGGGCCGAAGGGCGACCAGGTCCACTGACAAGGGAGGCCTTACTCCTCATGTGGGTCTGCTGTGTGCCGGTCGTCCCTAGCCGACCAGGCGGCGGCGCCAGTCCAGAGGGGTGACGGTGATGGCGCGGTCCGGGTCATGGTCCCACTCCGAGTGGAGACCGACTGCTTCGAGTGCGGCCACGACCTCGTGGCCGATGGCTGCGGTGGTCTCGGACGAGCCGTCGAAGCCGCCGTAGAGGAGCATCAGTCCGTGGCCGGCTGCGGCGGAGTCCGTGCACTGGGTGTGGAAGTAGACGAAGCCGCGGGCGTCGGGGCCGCCCTCACCACCGATCTCGGACTGGCCACAGCTACGGCAGCAGGTGAAGTTCTCGCGAGCCGTGATACCGGCATCCTGCAGGGCGGTGAACGCGCGGGTCAGCCGCTCAGGGTCCGTCTCACCCTGCCATTCGGCCTGCTCCGCGACCTGTTCCAGCCACAGCCGGTCGGCCATCGCCTGTGCCTGCTCGCGCGAGACGGGCCGGTGGTCAGCGGTGACCAGGTACTCCTCGGCGAGCTCGGCCAGTTCGGCGCGGGAGGTATAGCCGCCACGCAACACCTCCCGGACGCGCTTCTCCAACTCCTCCCGCTCGTCTTCGCGGAGATCGAGCGGCGGCACGTCGGGCACGGGACCCATGTCCAGCAGCGACCAAGACAGCCCGGCGCCCCATTCCGCCTCCTGGCGGCCCCAGCCGGTCATCGCCGCGATCACGGCCTCCGGCCCGTCGACCATCGCCTGGAACTGCCGGTCCGCGGCACCGTCACGGTGTTCCAGCGTGTAGTCACCCCCGGCGCTGTGCCACACCTGGGCGAAGACGTCAGGCAGGTCGGGTATCCGCTGGACCACCAGAAACCGGTCACCCCCACCACCGATTCGCCGGACCAGCCCTGCCAGCTTCTCGGCGGACACGCGGACGTGCCGCTCCCGGTTCTCCGTCTTCACCACGACCTCAAGCATGCGCAGACTCTGACACACGCCTCTGACAGCAGGCCTCCCGGGACCCGCGACGCGACTGGCGCTGCGTCGGCTCGGCCGGCCGAGCTCCCGAACTCCCATGGCCACGGCCGGCGCGGAGGCGGGCGCCCCTTGGTGCGGCTCGGCGGCTGCCCCGCCGGCCGGTGGGCCCCGTGCGCCGCTTCCGCACTTCGCTATTTGTCCTACGCCCTCTGGCCAGCAGGGACGTAGTCCGAAAAACGAACACCTCCAGAGGGGTGAATGTAATGGCTTCAGGGGTAGATGGCGGGCATGGCCGAAACCCTCCGACGTCCCACCGCACCCCCTCTTACCGGAGCCGGGATCACTTGTGCCTCGGCCCGCCGGTTGGCGCGCGCGGTGCTCGCCGAGGCGCACGCTTCCCCGGAACGTGTCGCCGACGTCTTGATGGTCGTCTCCGAGTTGGTCACCAATGCCCACCGTCACACGGGGGGTCTTTCGGGCTTCAGCGTCAGTATCAGCCTCGGGGCCATCGTCGTGGACGTGTCCGACTCCTCGCCGTGTTTACCCGAGGAGCAGCCCTGGGAACCCGAACAGCCCGGCGGCTTCGGTTGGATGATCAGCAATCGGCTCACGGACAGCCTCTCGATCGACGTCACCCCTGCCGGCAAGACGATCACAGCCGTTTTCGCGCCCGAGCCTCCTGAGGCGACGGCTGTGACACCCCGTGGGACAGGCAGCGGGCGGGAGGCTTGAGACCTCCCATGGGCGGAGAGGGCCGGGGCCGGGTGTGCCCTGCGGCCCGTACGGGGCGAGGTGGGAAGGTCGGTACAAACCCTTGAGGGGCCGCCGGCTCTGAGTGCGGTGCTTTCAGGTGCGCAGGGTGTGGGAGGGGCTGGTGTTGTATGCCTTGCGGTAGGCGGCGGCGAAGCGCCCCTGGTGGGCAAAGCCCCAGCGCTGGGCGATGTCCTGCACAGTGGCCGAATCCGGGTTCGCGGCCTTGAGGTCGATGTGTGCGCGGGCGAGGCGGACGCGCCGCAGGTAGGCCAGGGGCGTTGTCCCCGAGTGGCGGGCGAAGGCGTACTGGACGGCCCGGGGGGTCACGGGGATCGAGTCGGCGATCTCGGCGAGTCCGATGTCCCGGTGGGCGTTGTCCTCGATGAAAGCGACGGCGCGGGCGAGGGTGTCACTGCCCCCGTCCCGGGAGTCGATCGCATCCGGTCCTCCGGACATGGTGTTGGGCAACGCCGTGAGGGTCGCGGCGGCCAGGTGGCGGGCGGCGGTGGCCACCAGCAGCGGGGACTCCGCGGCCACCGGGTCGGTCAGTACGGTGTCGCGTACGAACGCGACCGTCGTGCCGAGGAGCCGGTCGGCGGCGGGGCTCACGGCCCGGTGTCCGGTCAACCGCACGGGCCGGGACGACGACGGCACCGCTTGTCCGAGCAGGGCCGGATCGAACATGGTGATCGTGTAGCTCGCGGAACGAACGGCACCGGTATAGGGCTGATCGGGCTGGGCGAGCAGGAACGTCTCCCCGGGCCCGTAGACCTCCTCGCGCCCGCCCGTGGTGTCCACGAGCGTCCCGGAGTGCATCGTGATCAGGCAGACACGGTTGAGGCAGCCCGCGTCGTAGGTCATCTCGTACCCGAACCGGAGCCGGTCGACGATCACTTCGTCGGTGGCGTTGCGTTCGATCCTCGCCCGCGTATCGTCCGGCCGGCCCCCGATCCTCATCGGGGTATACGCGGCCGACAGGAACTCCTCCGTGGCATCGAGGTCACCACTGCTGAAACGCACGGTCTGCATCGACCCCGGACCTCTCCCTCCGCGCGGGGAAGATCCCCGGGCCCTACACCACTGCCCCTGACGCTACACACTCCTCGGACCGACGAAAGACCCCGCCCCGACCGGCGGCACCGGCCCGGAACAGGAGCGGAAGGCTCCCCCCCTCCGGACTCCCCGCCCTGCGCGCGGCTCGCACGGGCCTGGCTCAGGCCCAGCCGTCCGCCTGGCGCTTCCCCGCGATCATCACGGACCTCGTCGGCACGCCGCTGAACCTGGTGTCCGCCGGCGGCCGCACCAGCCCGCAGTCCGTACGAGACGGTACGGGGGCATACCTCCCGACGCCGTGATACGCGACACGGCACCACCGACGACGGGCATCGCCTGGTGGGGCGTCGCGGCAGCCCGGTTCGGCATCGCCCGGGCCTTGCCCGCCCCAGGCTCCTACGGCACGCCATGCGACGGCCGTGTTCCGAAGCGGGAATGGTGACGCGCCCACGACGACAGCCGATGGTCTTTACAGTGGGAAGGACCGATTCTGTGCGGGTTGTCGAGTGAGGGCGTGAGGCGGTGAATGGTTCGGATCTGCCGGAGGGCGACTTACCTGGCGGAGAGGACGCATTGGACGGGTATCTCGCCGCGCTCGCCGGCCGGTGCGGCCGAGCGGGGTTCGAAGCGGTCGTGACCGCTGCCCGCGACACCTGCGCCATGCTCTCCGAGGGGCATCCGGCTCTTCTTGCCGGCCCGGAGGGCGAGGGGTTCGGGCCGGCGTTGCAACGCGAGTATCTGTCGTTGCTGGCGGTGTTGATGACGGGACGCACCGATCTGGAGGTCATCGCCGTCCCGGCTCCGGGCGGCCGGAGGGGCTGGGCGGTCGTCGAGCCGTCGGTGGCCGGTGACCCGGAGGCGGCGGATGCGGTACGGGCCCGGCTGACGGCCGGCGAAGCCGAACGCGCGTACGTCAGTGATCTGCTGTACGCCATATACGGGATTGATTCCTGATGCGGTCCGTCGAGCCACCAGGGCCGTTGGGGGCGTGAGTGAGCGAGTGGGGCACCGTCCGTCGCGGAGGAGAGTCGAGAGGGCATTGCCTCGGCGGCGGGCGAGGGCAAGGACTGCCTGGGTGTGGCGCTCGCCCTCGGCGCGTTTGCGGTCGTAGAACCGGCAGGACTCCTCGGACCGTCGGGCGCCGAGCAGTGCTCAGGTGGAGAGCATGCGCCGGAGCCGTCGGTTGTGGCGTCGCGGCCGCCGCAGGTCCCTGCTGATCTTTCCGGAGTCGCGCGGGACCGGTGCCACGCCGCCGAAGCCGGCAAAACGGTCCGCGGTACCGACGTGGGGTGGCCGGCGGCCGCAATCGCTCTTCGACGCCCGGTCGGCCCTCAATCCGAGCCGAGCAGTCGCTGAACGACCGCGTTCGACCCGTACCGCTGGGGCCGGTTGGGTGTAGTTCATCTGATCGGCGCGGAACGACCGGGTCTGGCGCAGACCCCTGCGGCACCACGAGGATGGATGACATCTGTACGTCACGGACCGGACATTCGTGCATCCGCGCGGTGCACAGGGAGAAGGCGACGACACCATGAACAGATTCCTCCGCAAGGGTATGGGCCGGGCGAGTCTCGCGCTCGGTGCGGCGTTGGCGTCAACCGTGCTCTGCGTCACCGTGAGCGAGGCGGCACCCGTAGGCGCGAGCGGGATCGCGGGCACGGCATCCGTCGCGCGTACGGCCGACGAAACCGCCTGCCCCGTCGTGTACTTCGACTTGGGCGAGACCCTCGTCCACACCGCCGCCGACGGCGGCATCACCTACCGATCCGGAGCGGCCTCGTACCTGCGCGCACTGCGCGAGCGCCACATCAGGATCGGCCTGATCACCAACGTTCCGCCCTCCTGGGGGACGACCGATGCCGAGCGTGCCGCCAGGCTGGAGAAGGAAGTCGACGCGATGTGGAAGGACTCCGCGCCCTTCGCCTGGAAGGACTTCGGCGACCGGATCCTCACCCCCCGCACCGGGGCGGAGCGGAAGCCCGCTCCCGTCCTCTGGGAGCGCGCGAGGACCGAGTCCGGGCACTGCCGGCTCGTTTTCCAAGCGGAGACGGCCGAAGAGGTCGATGTCGCCGCCTCGCTGGGCTACATGCCGTACCAGGTCGGGCAACCCCACCGACCCGCGTTCCTCCCGGTCGGCTTGGTCCAACTCCTCGGCCACCATTGACACCGACCGCGCGGGCCCGACGGCGGGGGCACGGTGCAGGACATGAACGGCAGAGGTCGCCGAGCCCCTCACACTCGTCAAGGCGATTCTTGTTCTCTGCCCGACGGTGGGGCGACGACCAGCGAGGCCGCCCAGGCAGCCGAACTTCACCGCGATCCGATCACTGGGAGGCCCCCCGCGCCCCCCAGTGAAAGATCACGTTGCCTGCGTCGAAGCGTCGCCCTCGTGGTCACAGCCCCGACAGCGCCCTCCGGTTCAGGTCGAACGATCACACGTTACGACCATGGGGGCGGCATGCAAGGGGACCGTAGGCGCCAACCATGGGGCCCAACACGCCACGGTGCGACACTCGTGCCGAGCACGGGGACCTCACACGCCGCGCCCGGCGAAAAGCGGTCTGGCGTGTTCTGATCTATGCTCGGCGCCCGTGGCCTTGCACGCACATCCCGGAACGTCCTCCTCCGCTCTCACGCGCCTGAACGTGAGCACCGCGCGCTTGCTCGGCATACCCTCGGCCCGGTACGCGCACCTGCCGGGGCTGGCGCCGGAGCACCTCGACAACGACCTGTGTCGACCCCCCACGTTGACCAGCATCCGCATCACCGAGCTGGCGACCATGCGCGCTCCCTGGCCGGATGTGTCGCTCTTGATGGCTCAGCAGCCGGAGCTCGGCAGCCTGGGGGTCTGGGACTACCTGATCGCCTGCGCGCCGACACCGCTCGAAGGGATCCGGGACGGAGCCGCCCACCTCGGCACCGTCATCGACATCGGCACCGACACCCTGGAGGTCACGGTCGATGGCGAACACATCACCATCAGCCACGTCAACCATGCCGATCTCGCGTACGAGGCGGCAAGCGCCGTCCGCGCCTGCGCGCTCGGTCTCTACCAACGCCGGCTCAGTGGTGCCGCGCAGCGGCGACTGATCCCGGTCCGAGTTGCCCTGGCGGCCGAACCACCCAGCCGTCACGACGCTCTGGCCGACCTGTACGGCACGCGGGCCATCGACTTCGAAGCGTCGGTCAGCTCACTCACGTTCCTTGCGTCCGACCTGACGGCCCCCGCGCCCCACGCACAGCCGGGTCTGTCGGCGGTGCTCCGAAAGCACGCCGAACAGACCCTCGCCGCCGCGATCCCCCTGCACAACTGGCTGGACCTCTTCCGCGCCGCACTGACCACCGTCCACAGTGACTGCGCCCCGACCCTTGCCGCTGTGGCACGGCGGATGGCCACAAGCACCCGAACCCTCCAGCGACGCTTGGACGAGTACGGCACCACGTGGAGCGAGGAGGTCGAGTCCATACGCCGGACCCACGTCACCGGGCTACTCCGCACCACCGACCTCCCGGTCAGCGCGGTGGCCGCCCGCAGCGGTTACTCCGATGCCCGAGCCCTTCGCCGGGCCGTCCACCGTTGGTACGCGACCACCCCCGCCGCCCTCCGCCGCAGCGGACCCGGCGCTGTCGTCTGAGTCGCGCATGACGCAGCGAGATACGAGCCCACGGCAAGCGGAACGATCTCGGCAGTGCGGGTGGTAGGCGGCGTAGGCGACGGCGCCGGCTGCGGCTTCGGAGGACCGCCCAATCGGCGGATCTTCCCGGCCGAACGAATTACGGCTTCCGGAACCGTTTGCCAAGCCGGTGCGGGTACGGGTAGCGGATGCCGAACCGCTGCTTCGTCGGCTTTGAGTCCGAAGGCGACTGCATCCTTTGGCCTACTGGCTTTTCGACCTTGTGGAGGACGCTGGTGCGGCGCCACCTTGAGAGGGTTGATCTGTGCGAACAACCATCGGATACACCGTCGAGAGCATCGGCTACGTCGTAGGAGCCCAGGGGCTTGTCAGCTTTGTCTCACAGACCGTCTTCGGCACGGAGTGGGGGTGGATGCACAAGCTCGTCGACCTTCCGTCCACCGCTTACCTCGGCATCGCCATCGTGGGGCTGGCGCTCATCGTCGCCGGGGTGAAGACGCGGAGGACACCTGAACGTCGAAGGACGGCCTGACCGGCGAGCCTTTCAGCTCGTGGCCCCTGTTTCCGTGTCGTAGCAGGCGCTGTCCACACGGGAACGAACGGACCCAGACGAACGATCTGCGCCTCGGACCCGCTGGTCCCGTGCGGGCTTTTCCAGCTCAAGTTCTGCGCCAGGTGACGCAGTTGACGTCTTTGCTGGCAAGGCTTGCCGCGCATCCGGAAGCAGACCATTGACCGGCGACGACTGGATCCTGGCGATCTTCGCCGTCTCGCCCTTGGCTTTGTTCGCCATCGGCCTGACACTCGACATGGTATTTGGTGGTCCCGCGGAGCTCCCCTGCTACACCTGCGGCCACCGCCCGGCTGAGCACCGAAGCGGACAGGACCAGGCCACGGGCCGTTGCAGCGCTCTGTCGGGGCACGGGGCGCCGTGTGGGTGTCATTACTACGAATATCCACCGCAAGAAGAGTCGACGGGGTACCAAGGAGGCTGCGGCGGCTGAACAGTTCCCCGAGCCGTTGCTGCCGATCGGGCTCCGAGGCGGGGAGGGCCATAGTCTGGCCGACCACCTGGAAGGGGCTGTCTCGGTCACCGCGAGGGCACACGATCCTCCGTGTCGTCAGCGATCGCCACACTGGGCCGGCCGGCAGATGCCGACCGGCCTGAGGTCAGCCGGCTGCTGTCGCTGCTGTCCTGGCGTGATCTGCATGGAGAAGTGCCGCAGGCGCACCGCAGCCGGCGGGGCTGCTGCGGCAGCATCTCGGGGAAGCGCCCGTCAGCCCGGTCCGGGAGACATATTTCGTCCGGCGCTCACCGGGGCGGGCACGCTCCGTGCGGCAGCCCGAGGCTCTCTTCACGGACGGGGCGACGTAAATGACCCGCCTTCGTGAGGAGGCAGGCGCGCAGCGCGACATTGGCTCGTCGTAGCCCGGGCGCGCCCGGAGAAGGCCGCACTCACCCTGTTACCGGTGCCGTCGTTGTTCAGCTCTTGTGGGCCAACGGTTGCCCGGCGAAGCTCACCCCTGCCAGGCCATGGGTCATGAGGTTGCGGATGTTGCCGTGATCGGTGCCGTCCGGTGTCGCCAGCACGCTGCGATAGTGCTCACCGAATGCCAGCAACGCCTCCTGGTCGCTCAATCCCTCCAGCAGGGCCAGTCCCAGCGTCTTGCAGGAACCCTCGTTCTCACCTGCGGCGTTTTCCAGCTCCCCGTTGCGGAACGCCTGCGGCTGGTACTCGTAATGCGCGGCGACGAAGGCCAGGGTGTCGGCGAATTCGTGCTCACCCGACGCAAGGCTTGCCCGCAGGGCGTTCAGATCAGTCATGGCGGTTCCCGTGGGTAAACAGACGACCGGTTGCCGTCCGTGATCGGACGACGATAACCCCCATTGAGGCCGGCGGATAAGGAGCGGCATCTCCGCAGGTCACGGTAGGCGTCTGTGTGATCCGCCGAAGACCGGTTTTCGCGTTCCCCGGGAGCGGCTCATACCAGGACTCTCCGGACTCTCGTGTGAGCGGCGCCCGGCGATGGTGCCTGTCGCGCGGTTCCCCGCGCGATCAGGTAATCAGGAACGGTGAACAAGGACGCGAGGGACCCCTTCGTGCATGTCCGGGGCGCCAGTGAGAACAACCTGCGGAATATCGATGTCGACGTCCCGCGGGACGCGATGGTCGCCTTCACCGGCGTCTCCGGTTCGGGCAAGTCCTCGCTCGCGTTCGGCACGCTCTACGCGGAAGCCCAGCGGCGCTACTTCGAGTCCGTGGCACCGTACGCCCGAAGACTGTTGCAACAGGTCGGCGCACCCCACGTGCAGGAAATCAGTGGCCTGCCACCCGCCGTGGCCTTGCAACAGCGACGCGGGACGCCCAGTTCGCGCTCGACGGTCGGCACCCTCACCACGCTGTCGAATCTGCTGCGCATGCTGTACTCCCGCGCCGGCACCTATCCGCCCCGGGCCCCACGGCTGGAAGCCGAGGCGTTCTCACCCAACACCGCGGCCGGCGCCTGCCCCGAGTGCCACGGACTGGGCGTGGTACACGACGTCGCCGAGGACCTGCTCGTCCCGGACCCCTCGCTGAGCATCCGCGAGGGGGCGATCGCCGCCTGGCCGGGTGCCTGGCAGGGCGCCAACCTGCGCAGTGTCGTGAGCGGCCTGGGGATCGACATCGACCGACCGTGGCGCAGGCTCAGGAAGAAGGACCGGGACTGGCTGCTGTACACGGACGAGCAACCCTCCGTGTACATCGAGCCGGAGGAGGACCGCGTCGACTACGGCTACCAGGGCAGGTTCTGGAGCGCCCGCAAGCACGTCATGCACGTCCTTGCCGACTCCAAGAGCGAGAAGATGCGCGAACGGGCGCTCCGCTTCGTCAGGAGCGTGTCCTGCCCCGAGTGTCGCGGCAGCGGACTGCGGCCGGAGGCGCTCGCCGTGACCTTCGCCGGACGTTCCATCGCCGAGATCAACGCGATGCCGCTCACCGGGGTCGTGGCGCTGCTGCGGCCCGTCGCGGGGCGGTTTAGGGTCGACGCCACCACGTCGACTGCCCGATCCGGGGAGACGACCGAGGTCGCGGTCCGGATCTGCGGAGATGTGGTCGCGCGGGTCGACGTACTACTTGACCTGGGCCTCGGATATCTCAGCCTCGGGCGCCGTTCGACCACCCTCTCGCCCGGCGAGGCGCAACGCCTGCGGATCGCCACCCAACTGCGCTCGGGGCTGTTCGGCGTCGTCTACGTCCTCGACGAACCCTCCGCGGGCCTGCACCCGGCTGACGCGGAACCGCTGTTGGACGTGCTGGACGGCCTCAAGTCGGCGGGCAACTCGTTGTTCGTCGTGGAGCACGACATGGACGTCGTACGGCGGGCGGACTGGGTGGTCGACATCGGCCCCGGTGCGGGCGAGGGCGGCGGGCGCGTGCTGTACAGCGGCCCGGTCGCCGGTCTTGAGCGGGTCGGGGAGTCGGCCACGAGCCGGTACCTGTTCGGGCGCGCCCGGCCGCTCGATCACCGCCCGCGCACGCCGCACGGCTGGCTGCATCTGCGCGGTGTCTCCCGCAACAATCTGCACGACGTGTCCGTCGACGTGCCGCTTCGCGTTCTGACGGCGGTGACGGGCGTGTCCGGTTCCGGAAAGTCGACACTCGTGACGCAGGTGCTCGCCGAGGTCGTCCGCGGTCACCTCGGACTCGTACCCGAGGAGCCCGACGAGGCGCAGCTGGAGGTCGACGTCGCGGACGCGTCGGGGGTCGAGTCGTTCGACCGGCTGGTCCGGGTCGACCAACGGCCCATCGGCCGGACTCCCCGGTCCAATTTGGCCACGTACACGGGAATGTTCGACGCGGTGCGCAAGCTGTACGCGGCGACGGACGAGGCCAGGGCGCGCGGCTACTCGGCCGGGCGGTTCTCCTTCAACGTGCCCGAAGGGCGGTGCGACACCTGCCAGGGCGAGGGATTCGTCGCGGTGGAACTGCTGTTCCTGCCCGGTACCTACGCGCCGTGCCCGACTTGTCAGGGCGCCCGGTACAACGCCGAAACGCTGGAAGTCGCCTACCGAGGCAAGAACATCGCGGAAGTGCTGGCGCTGTCCGTCGACGACGCCGCCGAGTTCCTGTCCGCCGTCCCGGCCGCCTCCCGCAGTCTGGAGACGTTGCGCGAGGTGGGACTGGGATACCTGCGGCTGGGCCAGCCCGCGACGGAACTCAGCGGTGGCGAGGCGCAACGCATCAAGTTGGCCACCGAACTGCAGCGAGCCCGCCGCGGGCACGCGCTCTACCTGCTCGACGAGCCGACGGCGGGGCTGCACCCCTCGGACATCGCACTGCTGCTGCGACAGCTGCATCGGCTCGTCGACGCCGGCAACACGGTCGTCCTCGTCGAGCACGACCTGGACACGATCGCCACCGCCGACTGGGTCATCGACCTCGGGCCGGGTGGCGGCGACGCGGGCGGGCGGGTCGTCGCGGCGGGCCCGCCGGCCAAGGTGGCGAGGGGCCGCCGCAGCGCCACCGCGCCCTATGTCGCGGCCCGGCTCGCCCGCTCCTGACGACGGCGCGAGGGGCCGAGCACCGGACAGTCGGATCCGGCGTTTCGGGGAAACGCAACCGAGAGGTGCGGCTTCGTGGACTGCCGGTCGCGGCGTGTAGCCGTCCCCTCACGCCTCACCCCATGCGGCGGCGGTGCGTCAGCTCTGTTCGGTGTCGTCGCCCGTCTGCCCGACGCCCTCAGTCGCGCCCGCCTTCGCGCGGATCTTGCGCACCAGCTCCGCCTTGCGGTCGGCGGCGCCCTGGCGGTCGAGGTTGCGGTGCGGACCGTTGTTCTGCCGTTCGGCGCGGGACAACTTCTTGCGCTGGCCGCCGCCCATGCCCACAGGGTTGTTGATGTTCTTGCTCACGGTCACGGGTTCTCCCGGTGCTGGTACGAAGTGATGTGCGGACTTGTCGGTGGGGGACGGGCGCTGCGACGTCGAAGGATGTCAGCAGGGGCGCGTCACGCTTTCACTCGCACATCGGCGTCTGGAAGAACATGACAAAGACGTTACCCCGTACCGTAGGCCCCGCACACCAAGATCATCTCACCCCGGCGTCGGCCGGCAGCTCCGGAGACAATGGCTGTCGACGACATCGCCCCGTCCCCGGTGTCCCCGTCCCCTTGCGTGAGCCAGGTGAACACCGGTGCAGGCTCGGGGGACGGGCCATCCGTTGATCACGCGAGCAAGTGCCAGTAGCGTTCCGCGCGGGGAGCCGGCGATCTCCAGGCGGTCGGCAGCGTGTGCGCAGCCCCGCGTCGTCGGCGCGGTCGAAGGTTCGTGCGTAGCGGGCGGTAAGGGCGTCGATGACGGCTACGGCCTCGGAGGTCGCAGTGCAGGATCTGCACCTCCGAGGCGTCCGCGTGCGCGGCGGCGACATCGGGCACCGTGACCTCCTGGTCGGGTGCCTTCCGGATGACGGCGAGGGCGAACCCCACGTCACGCAGTGTGCGCGCGAAGGTCCGGGCGGGCCGGCGCGCCGATGTCGTAGAGCCGGTAGCCGGTCGGGCTGCGGTCCGTCGGGGGCGGCCGGCGGCATGCTGCCCCGGCGTCCACGCCGGGCCCTTGGCCTCATGGCGATCGGGTGACTGCGCGTCCGCCGGTCGAAGCGATACCGGTGCGGCTCGGGCGCGCCCAGGCTCCGGCGGTGGTGGTGGACCGGTCCCCGGGTGGCTGCGGCTGGGGCCGGATCGGGTGGCTCTGGGAGTCGGCGCGTGATGCGGTGCCCAGATTTCTTCGCCGGGGCCGGGACATAGCCTTGCCGGCGACAGATCGAACTGGTTTATGGGCAGGGCGATCGCAGTGGAAGCGTGCGAGACCTACTGTGCGGCCGCCGCTGTGAGGCGTAACGTGGCTTCATGAGCAGCGAAGTGCAGGCCGGAGGACCGAAGTTGCCGCCCACCTACCCTCCGAAGTCGCCGCCTCCGCCGAAGAAGCCCGTCGAGGCGCCACGGCCTCAGCCGGCAACGAAGCCGAAGAACGCCACCGGTCTACCGTCACCACGCATGGCCATCCGCAACCGGCGTACCGCGGGGCTCACGCTCCGCTCCGATCAGTGGGCGGCCGGCAAAGCCGCCGTGCAGGCGGTGGAGACGGTGCGTGCGTGGGGGTATCCGCGGCTTGACGAACACGACCTGGCGGCGGCTGTGCGGATGCTGGTCGCGGCCGCGGTCGCCGATGGAGGGAAGCGGATCAGCGTGCACCTGGCCGACCAGGAGCGCAAGGTCCTGGTCGTGGTCCTCGCGCATGTGTCCGGTGTTGCCGAGGACCCGACGGTCCTGCCCGCGGTGGCGACCCTGCGGACGGTGGAATCGTGCAGTACCGATGCGGCGCCCGATGGCCGACGGCTGTCCGCGCTCCTGGACGCCGACCCGCCCCCGGCACGCAATCGCCCCCGACGGCCGGCAGCCTGACCCGGGCCCACCATGCCCCAGCCCTCGGCTTGAGTCAGGCACCGCGACTGACGAACCTGGCGAAGAGTCGTGTCCTACCGGCTCAGGGCGCGGCCAACCGCCTCCGGTCCGTCCTAATCCTCCGGCTCCCAGGCACGGAGCAGGTCGAGCAGCCCTGCGTCTCCGTCAACGTGCAAGGACTCGGCCTGGATACGGTCGTACAAGTAGAGGACCAACTCACTGGCCGTGCCATATATGGAGGCGCCGGCTGCGTCCGAGTCCTCGCCGGTCGCGGAAGTGGGCGCGGTGATGCGGGTGGAGCGTGCGCCGTCGCCGTCGACCGTGAGGCGCCAGGAGCGGCCCTCGGCGGCGTGGAAGTCGAATGCCGTGGGTTTGTGTGGCCAGGCGCTCTGCGTTGCGCAGACGGTGAACAGGAACTCCTCCACACCGTCGAGTGCCGGCTCGACCGGCAGCGGCTGCGGGGCGCCCCCGGTCAGCTGGGCGTCGTACGTGTGCACCGCGGTCTCCTGAGCCCGGTGCCGGGCGACACCGCCGGAGGTCTGCGGTGACTGCGACGCAGGCCACCACGTCCAGCAACCGCTCTCCGGTCCTGCCTCGCGCAGGGCGCTCAACAGGAGCTGCGTCGACGCGGACAGCCAGGCCGGCAGGGCCTCACGCTCTCGCGACAGTTCCAGAGCGGCGCGCGCAGCGGTGGCCTCGGCCGGGGGAGCGTCGGCAGGTCCTGCGCCGACGATTGCGGCCCAGTAACGGTCTCCCCCACCCAGGTGCTTCACCAGATCGAACAGCGTCCACCCGGGGCAGGTCGGCACCTGCGCGTCGAGACTGGGCGCGGCGGCGACCGCGGCGCGGAAGGCGGTCGACCGTTCATCGATCAGTCGCAGCAGGTCAGAAAACTCGAGAGTCTTTTCCACGCCGGATGTCTATCACCGTGCTCGGTGATCGGACAGCGATTTTCACGGTCGCCGCCGGTAAGCCGGTGGTGGTCGCACGCGCCGACGGCAAGGACACCCTCGTCAACTCGAAATCATCCGCGACGGCGACCACACCATGTTCCTCGCCGGCGACCTCCCGACGCCAGGCAGCAGACCACCGACCTGCCGAAGCCCTACGGCCGGGACGACATCCTCGACCTCGGCCCCCTCGTCGGTGCCCGCGGCATGGGGATGTACGCCTCCATACACTCCGCCATCGGCCTCGCCCTCGGCGGCCACTTCGGCACCCAAATCGCACGCTGACACCATCACCTGACGCCGGCACAGCGGCGCCGCGCCACTACCGTCACGTGGCCCTGCGCCGTTGGCCGTCCTCTCACAGGTGCCGCACCGGACCTACGGCGGGAGCCGGCCGCCACCGGCCTACGCTCTCGGTCAGTGCCGCTCGCCCCTCAGGAGATCGGCGATCAGCTCCAAAGCCTGCTGGGCTCGGTGGCCGGCCCGGATGTCGAGCAAGCGCCCATACTCGCCGACCACGGTCCTGCGGGCCCAGAGGCGGCGGGAAGGCGGGCCCTCCGTGGAGAGCCCGCGCGGAAGCCGAAGCCGCCGGCAGCGTGGCAGCACGCTTGCCGGCATGGAACCGGCGTCTCCCGGTGTCCGGGGCAGCGCGGCGTCACCTGCCGTTGTCGCGTTCCGGTCCGGGGCGGGTGTGGGAGCGGAAGGTGCGGCGGTAGGTGTCCGGGGGAACGCCGACGGTCCGGTGGAAGTGTCGGCGCAGGGTGGTCGATGTGCCCATGCCGGTTGCGGCGGCGATGGTGTCGATGGTGTCGTCGGTGGTTTCGAGGAGTTCCTGGGCGTGGCGGATGCGTTGGGTGTGGAGCCATTGCAGCGGGGTGGTGCCGGTGAGTGATTTGAAGTGGCGCCCCAGGTGGCGCGAGCTCATACCAGCCTGTCGGGCCAGGTCCTCCACGGTGAGCGGCTCGTCCAGGCGTTGGAGGACCCAGGGGAAGAGCTCGGCCAAGGGGTGGTTGCCAGGGCCGGGAACCGGCGTGGAGATGAACTGGGCCTGCCCGCCGTCACGGTGTGGTGGAACGACCAAGCGACGGGCGATCTTGTTGGCGTTCGCCGAGCCGTGATCGAGGCGGACGAGGTGCAGGCACAGGTCCATGGCGGCGGCCTTGCCGGCGGAGGTGAGCACGTCGCCGTTGTCGACGTAGAGGACGTCCGGGTCCACCGTGACGTCGGGATGGCGTCGGGCCAGTTCCCCGGTGTGCGCCCAATGTGTGGTGGCGCGTTTGCCGTTCAGGAGGCCGGCGGCGGCCAGGACGAATGCCCCTGTGCACAGCGAGACCACGCGTGCGCCCGCCGCGTGGGCCGCGCGCACCGCGTCGAGGAGTTCCACGGGCGGGTCCACATCCGTGTCGGCCCAGCCGGGGACGATCACGGTGTCGGCGTACGCGAGGTGGTCGAGTCCGTGGTCCATCTCCAAACGGTAGCGGTCGATCCGTACGGCGCTCGGTCCGCAGAGGGAGAAGCCGTACCAGGGGTCCACGACGTGGGTCAGGTCCGAGCCGAACACCTCGATCGCCATGGACAACTCGAAATGCAGCATGCCGTCGGTGACGGCCAACGCGACGGTATGCATGTCCGAAAGTGTATGACGCGTGTCGTTCCAGACGCTCGCTGGGAGGTGTTGTTCGTCGGCAGGATGTCCACAACGGATCACAGCGGAGCAACCGCGGATCACCCGGGTGCAGGGAGCAACTCATGGGGTCAGGCCGGCAGGTGGCGGTTTTCGGCGCGTACGGGCACACGGGACGGTTCGTCGTGGCGGAGCTGCGCAAGCGCGGGTACGTCCCCGTGCCGAGCGGCCGTGACGCGGACAAGCTGAAGGCGCTGGCGCACGAGGCCGGCCTGGAGGCCCGCGTGGCGTCGGCCGGCGACCCGGTCTCACTCGACCGCGCCCTGGCCGGTACGTCTGCCGTGATCAACTGCGCCGGGCCGTTCGCGTCCACGACCGCCCCCGTCATCGAGGCCGCCTTGCGGGCCCGGATTCCGTATCTGGACGTCGCGGCCGAGATCGAGGCCAACCTCGACACCTTCGCCCACTTCGCCGACCGGGCGCGCGAAGCAGGAGCGCTCATCGTCCCGGCGATGGCCTTCTTCGGCGGTCTGGGCGACCTGCTGGCCACAGCGGCGATGGGCGAATGGACGGAGGCCGCCTCGGCGCACGTCGCCTACGCACTGAGCCACTGGCACCCCACTGCCGGCACTCGTCTGTCCGGCGCGGTCTCCCGGGAGCGGCGCGGCGAGCACCGCCTTCGCTACACCGGCGGCCAGTGGGAGCGCCGCACCGATGCCCCGCCAGCCCTGGAATGGTCCTTCCCCGAGCCGATGGGATCACGTCAGGTGATAGGGGAGTTCACCATGGCCGACGTGGTGACCATTCCCAGTCATCTGTCCATCCCGGACGTGACCACGTACATGACGGCCGAGGCGGCCCGCGACGTCGTATCGCCCGACACGCCCGCGCCGGCCGCGGCCGACGACAGCGGCAGGTCCGACCAGACCTTCCTCATCGACGCCGTCGTCCGGTCGGGCGACACCGAACGACGAGCCGTCGCCCGCGGGCAGGACATCTACGCCGTCACCGCGCCCCTCGTCGTGGAAGCCCTCGACCGCGTCCTCGACGGCCGCACCCACGCGGTCGGCGTCGCCTCCGCGGGCCGGATGTTCGACGCCCCCGACTTCCTGCGCGCTCTCTCCCCGCACATCACCCTGGAACTCCATCCGTGAGGGTCGTCGTACCGGACAGCCCGTGACAGCCACTCCTGAAGGAACCCCGACATGCCGTTCTTCGAGTCCGCCACCGACCGCACCCGCCTCCACTTCGTCGACTACGGCCCCTCGGACGGACCCGTCATCGTCTTCGTCAACGGCTCGTACTTCGGTACCGAGATGTGGGAGCACCAGATGCTGCCGCTGGCGGCCGAAGGCTTCCGCTGCGTGGGCTTCGACCGCAGGGGACACGGCAGGTCCGAGGACGTGTGGGGCGGCTTCGACCTCGACACCCTGGCCGGGGATCTGGGTTCCCTCCTCGATCACCTGGACCTGCGCGACATCACCTTGGTCGGGCACTCGATCGGCACCGTCGAGGTGGTCCGGTACCTGACCCTGCGCGGTACCGACCGGGTGGCGCGCGTTGCCCTCGTAGGCGCCATCGCCCCGGGGCCGGCCCGCTGCGCGGACCACCCGCAAGGACTGGACCCGGAGTTGATCCGGGGATTCAACGAGACCTTCCGGCAGGACCGGGCGAAGTTCTTCGCCGACGGCGCCGACGCGTTCTTCGCCCGCCACCTGCCCGGCCCGCAGGTGTCGGACGCGTATGTGGCATACATGGTGGACCGCTGCCACGGGGCAACGGCGCGTGCCGCCAACGCCCTGGGGGACATCCTGCCCTCCCTGAACCTCGTCCCGGAGCTGGTGAAGATCGACTGCCCGGTGCTCGTCATCCACGGATCGGACGACGCCTCCGCACCCATGGCCCTCACGGGCCGCCGGGCCGCCGACCTGATCCGGGGGGCGGAGCTGCACGTGTACGAGTACGCGGGCCACGGGCTGTTCGCGACGCACGCGGACCGCCTC
The DNA here is from genome assembly GCF_004795055.1 of Streptomyces sp. A1136. Classification (GTDB taxonomy): domain Bacteria; phylum Actinomycetota; class Actinomycetes; order Streptomycetales; family Streptomycetaceae; genus Streptomyces. The sequence continues at coordinate 2,218 of NZ_SSBJ01000027.1, read as the reverse complement.
AACGACGACCTGCGCGCCTTCGCCTCCGCTCGCGCCTGACAGCGCAGTCCACCACGCCCGCAGGTGTGGGGGCTTCCGGCCCACCATGCCGCCGACACGCCCATCCGGACGGCGTGTGCGGAACGACCGCCACCCGGACACCCCGAACCGAGAGAGTTCCCCCGCCATGACCGTCCAGCCCACCCGTGCCACCCTGACCATCGACGGCCGCAACCGCCGCACCCTCTCCTACCTCGACTTCGGCGGAACCGGCCGTCCCCTGGTGACTCTGCACGGCCACCTCTCCGAGGGGGCATCCTTCACCGCCCTGGCGGCAGCCCTCGGGCCCGAGTGGCGGGTGATAGCCCCGGACCAGCGCGGCCACGGCGACTCGGACCGCGCCCCCGAATACACCCGCGCCGGCTACGTCGCCGACCTCCTCGCCCTACTCGACCACCTGGGCATCGACCGCGCGGTCTTCCTGGGCCACTCGCTCGGCGGGTTCAACGCCATCCACCTGGCCGCCGAGCGCCCAGAACTGGTCGAGGCCCTGATCAGCGTCGACACCGCCGTCTACCTCCCCGACCACGGCACCAATCCCCTCGCCTTCGTCCTCGACTTCCCCTACACCGCGGCCACCCGCGAGGAACTCGCCGCCGCCTGCGGCCCCTTGGCCGCCGTCCTCGGCCCAGTGCTGCGCCCGCTGCCCGGTGGCTCCGGATGGCGGCTGCCGTTCCACCCGCAGGACACCGTCGACTCCGAGAACCTCGTCCACGGCGACCACTGGAAGCAGTGGCTCGCCACCGACTGCCCGGCGCTCCTGATCCACGGGCTGCGCAGTCAGGTCCTGCCCACCGGGCAGGCCCAGGCAATGTGCTCCAGACGCCCCGGCACGATCTACCGCTGCCTGGACACCGACCACTTCGTCCAGCAGGCCGACCCCGACGGTTTCGCCACCGCAGTCCGCGAGTTCCTCGCGGATATCTGAAAGCATGCCGGCCGGCCGAGCCCGCTGGTCTGGATCCATCCCCGGACCGTGCACGTGGCCGCCATTGATCAGGCTACGGTGCCGGCTGCCCTTTCGGGCATCGGTGGTCTCGGCGACCGCCTCCCTCAGCGGTCAGGGGAACACACCGGGCTGACCGCCGGGTCGGGCAGGTATGCCTTGCGTTCCTCATCCGTCAGGTCGCGGTTGACGGCGTGACAGATCCTCTCGATCGCTTCATCGGGTGTGTAGAGGAGCATGTCCCACAGCTGCCTGGTGGCGTCGACGCCACCGGATCGTACGCCCGTTGGGGCTGACGGCCACTGACAGGATGCCGCTGCGCATGGGGGCGGTGGCCCGCGCGTTGTGGGTGGGGACGTCCCACAGCCGCACGGTGCCGTCTTGGCCTCCGGTGACGAGGGTGCGTCCGTCCGGGCTGAACGCCACTGCGTCCACATCTATCGTCCCAGCCTCCAAGCGCCGTGGGTGCGGATTCCTCCGGCAGCTACTCCTGCCAAGCGGTCAACATGGCGTAGGCGACCACGGTCCTGGGTCCGGAATTCGGGACAAGCCCGAGCAGCCGGCGCCGGCCTTCCTGGGCGAGGCGCTCAAACTGGCAGACGCCCCGTTCCTCCACCGGTTGGATGCGAAACGCGGGCCTGGGTCAGGTAGTGGTCGACGAACCCGAACAGATCCTTCGATGTGTTCGTACCGTTTCAATGGCAGGTCCGGTGTGCCGCGCACGCCCCGGGCGGTCTCTGGGCCGCCCGCCGGTGAACGGTGATGCGGAACCGGTTCTGCTCCGGCTCGTTGAAGGGGTTGAGGGTCCTCCCCGGATGCCCCCGAGCTTCCGGGGCGGCCCCGTCCCGGCCTCTGACGTGGGCCGCCGCCTGCGGAGCCCGACACGGGAGGCGGTCGTGTCAGGTACCCGGACGAGTCGTTGCTCCCGCGGACTCCCCTCTTCCAGTAGAGCGTCGGGGCCCAAGGCCATGTGCGGGTTTAAGTCAATTGCATGTGAGTAATCCTAGCCGTGTCTTACGTGCAGTTGTTGTTAATCGTGGTGCTGGATACCTTCGAGGAAGAGCGCGGGACGGGACGCACGACGCGGCCCGGACCGGCTCCATCAACCCTCCTCAGACAAGGAGCACCACCATGTCCGCAACGCTTCAGACCGCCGAAGTCGTCTCCTTTGACGCCGATCTGCTGGCCGGGACCGCGGACGCCGTGCGTGCGGCCGGTTCGGCGCTGCTCGGG
>NZ_SSBJ01000274.1 GCF_004795055.1 Streptomyces sp. A1136 | reverse complement strand
CCGGGCCCCCATCACGACGGTGGCGTACAGCTCGTCGCAGGAGACGACGCGTGGGACGAGCCCGCTGTCGCCGATGACCCGGGCGGCGCGTTCCGCCTGCCGTTCGCTCGTCTCGACCAGGAGGCTGCCGCCGGGGGCCAGCCAGCGGGGGGCCTCGGCGGCGACCCGGCGCAGGACGTCGAGGCCGTCGCCGCCGCCGTCGAGCGCGACGAGCGGTTCGTGGACGCGCGCCTCGGCGGGCAGCAGGGCGACGTCCTCGGTCGGTACGTACGGCACGTTGGCGAGCAGCACGTCGACGCGCCCGCGCAGGGAGCCGGGCAGCGGGGCGAAGAGGTCGCCCTCGTAGACCTCGCCGCGGTCCCCGATGTTGCGCCGGGCGCAGCGTACGGCGGCGGGCTCGACGTCGGCGGCGTGGAGTTCGACGCGGTCCAGGGCGGCGGCGAGCGCGGCGCCGAGCGCGCCCGAGCCGCAGCACAGGTCCACGACGACGGCCGGTTCGGGGGCGAGGGCGACCGCCTGGCGGATCAGGAACTCGGTGCGGCGGCGGGGTACGAACACGCCGGGGTCCACGGCGATGCG
>NZ_SSBJ01000273.1 GCF_004795055.1 Streptomyces sp. A1136 | reverse complement strand
AAGGCGTCCTGTACCTTCAGTTGCTCGTACAGCGCGGTGAAATCCGGCGCCGTGTCGTCGAACAGTTGCTGGAAGTCGCGGATGACGAAATAGGTTTCCTGGTACGAATCGATCTTGTACAGCGTGCGCATGACGCGTTCAACCTGGAACGGGATGCGGTTCGGCTGCAGATTCTGTGAACCGCGCAGAGCGTAATCGACCTCGCCGCCCGACGACAGGATGCCGGCGCCGTAGATGCGCAAACCCTCGGGACTCCGGATCAGGCCGAACTCGATGGTGTACCAGTACAGGCGCGCAAGGAAAGCCAGGCCGTCGAGCTTGAGCGCCTTGAGGCCGCCCTTGCCGTACTCCTGCAAATGCTCGGCAAACACCGGATTGAACAGCAGCGGCACATGGCCGAAGAAATCGTGGAATACGTCCGGCTCGACGATGTAGTCGAACTCGCTCTCTTCGCGCAGCCACACGGTGACCGGAAAACGGCGGTTGGCGAGATGCTCGAAGAAAGTATGGTCCGGCACCAGACCCGGCACGGCGACCAGTTGCCAACCGGTGGCCTTGTACAGCGCCTCTGTGGTGCGG
>NZ_SSBJ01000272.1 GCF_004795055.1 Streptomyces sp. A1136 | reverse complement strand
CCAGCGAGTTCAGCAAGGCGCTCGAGGGGCTGTCCCGCCTGGGCGGCGCCGAGGGGGACGGGAAGTCCTGGCTCGACGTCGAGCCCTCCGCGAACGGCAGCTCCACGCCGACCGCGGCGATGGACACCACCGGCTGGTTCGAGTCGCAGCTCCCGCGGGCCGCCGATCAGCCCGAGGCCAAGATCGAGCTCTCGAGCATCGCCGACGCCCCGCCGCCGACCCCGCAGATGCCGGTGACGCCGTCGCTGACGCAGGCGAAGCAGGAGGTCCGGGAGCTGCCGGCCGACCCGTCGCAGACGGCCAACGGCCAGCCCGGCTCTCCGAGCTAGTCCTTCAGCAGGCCCTCGCGCAGCTTGGCCAGTGTCTGGCTGAGCAGCCGCGACACGTGCATCTGCGAGATGCCGATGTCGGCGGCGATCTGCGACTGGGTCATGTTGCCGAAGAACCGCAGGATCAGGATGCGGCGCTCGCGGGCCGGGATCGTGGCGAGCAGCGGCTGCAGCGACTCCCGGTACTCCACGCCCTCGAGCGCGGCGTCCTCCTCGCCCAGGGTCGCGGCCAGCGTGGGGGAGTCGTCCTCG
>NZ_SSBJ01000271.1 GCF_004795055.1 Streptomyces sp. A1136 | reverse complement strand
CAGCACGATGATCGGAATATCCATCGTCAGCGGATTGCTGCGGTACTGCTTCACCAGCGTGAGGCCGTCGACGCCGGGCATCACCAGATCCTGCAGGATCACGGTGGGCTGGGTCTTTTCGGCAATGCCCTGGGCGTCTTCAGCGCGCGAACAGAAATGGAAATCGATGTCGGCTTCGGTCAGCAGCGCACGCCGGATCGCTTCGCCGACCATGGCCTGGTCATCGACCAGCAACACCATGATCTTGTAGTCGGCCGGCGGCAGTTGTATGCCGAGGTCGCTGTCGTTACTGTCATTGCTGACATTACCGGTAAGAGTCGGGGACTCCATCTTGTCGTTCCTTTGCATCATGTAAATTGACTGACCAGCGCCTTGGCGATGTTCGCTATCGGTAAAATTTCGGTGGCGGCATCCAGCGCCGCTGCCGCCTTCGGCATGCCGTAGACGGAACTGCTCTCGCGATCCTGGGCGATCGTGTGATATCCGGCGTCGCGGATGGCTTTCAAACCGGCCGCGCCGTCGCGCCCCATGCCGGTCAGCAACACGCCCACAGCCTGGCCGCGCCACTGCCGCACCACGCTG
>NZ_SSBJ01000270.1 GCF_004795055.1 Streptomyces sp. A1136 | reverse complement strand
ACCGAGAAGGCGGGCTTCGACCTGCTTCCGGCCGCCGGCTGGCTACTGCTGCGCATCAAACGGCACGGCACCGTCGAGCCCGCCCGGCTCGCCGAGGTGGCCCCCGTACCGCTGCAGGTGATCAACGAGGCGGCCCGGCAGCTGGAAGGGCGCGGCCTCGTCCGGCGGGTCGGGGTGCAGATGGTGCTGACCGAGCCGGGCGCGGAAGCCGTGGTGAAGCTCGCGCAGGCCCGCGAGGACTCGCTGGCCGAGCTGCTGGGCGACTGGTGGGGGCCGGACCGGCCGACCGACCTGGTCGCGCTGGTCTCCGAGCTGACGGCGGAGACGAGCGGTTCGAGCAAGGAGCGCCCGCACAGCCCGGAGCCGAAGCGCGACCACGCGGCCCGCCACCCGCGCCGGGCGGAGTGACGGGGCGTTACGCCGCCCCCAGCTCCTTCGCGAACCAGCGCTCGGCGTACGGGGAGCGGTGGTGGAAGGCCGGGACCTCGCGGTAGCCGTGCTTCGCGTACAGGCCGCGCGCCTCGACCAGGTCGTGACGGGTGTCCAGGCGCAGCAGGCTCAGGCCCAGGGCCCGCGCCCGGG
>NZ_SSBJ01000269.1 GCF_004795055.1 Streptomyces sp. A1136 | reverse complement strand
TGCTGCGGCACCTCGCGGCGGGCTGGCTGCACTCCGTGTACGAAGGGGAGTCCGAACTCGATCCGGGCACGACCCTCGCCCTGGCCGGCGTGCTGATGGAGCTCGCCGACCAGATCGACGTGGAGTGCATCGCGTTCATGCCGATCCGGAGCGAGGACTCCGGCTGACCGCCTGCCCGCACCGTGGGCCGGGCGGCTCCTCCCTCACTCCTGCTCCTCTATCCCGATCGCCTTCTGCAGGTCCCGGTGGGCCGCCCCGCCGCGGCCCTCCTGCTGCTCCAGGAGGGCCGCCGCTATGGCGTCCAGCTTGCGCTGGATGGCGTGCTCGGCCCGCCGCTCCGAGTTCTTCAGCAGGGCCAGCAGCAGCAGGGACACCGCCGCCATGGCATCACCGGCGAGGTGCTGCCACGAGGACGGCAGGTGGAGCAGATGGCTGGTGGCGTAACCCGCCACCAGCAGGACGCACAGGAGGGCGAACGGTACGGAGCTGGTGAAGTTCGAGGCGCGCTCGGCCAGTCTCTCGAACGGGCCGAGCCGCCCCGTCTCGTTCTTCTCAGCCGGATGTTCGAATGTCATGCCCGCCGCC
>NZ_SSBJ01000268.1 GCF_004795055.1 Streptomyces sp. A1136 | reverse complement strand
GAAGATGTACTGGCGGATGAAATCGGACGTGCTGCGATAGCGTTTAAAGTATTGCTCGGCAATCGTGATCGACTGGATCATTGCGCGGCCGCCCTTTTTCAGGCGCGCCGACACGGTATCGAAATACTGCTGCCAGAAGCGCTCGCCGACGGCCTCGAACATTTCGATCGAGACCACGGCGTCGTACTCGCCTTTCAAATCGCGGTAGTCGCACAATTCCAGCTTGGCCAGATGACCGAGGCCGCGCACGGCGATACGCTGCTGCGCCACCTGCAACTGCGCCGCCGAGATCGTCACGCCGTGCACGCGGATACCGCGCACCGCAGCGTGTTCAGCGAAGCCGCCCCAGCCGCAACCGATTTCCAGCACGTGATCGCCGGCCCGCAAACCGAGTTGATCGATGATGCGCTGATACTTCTGCGCCTGCGCCGCCTCCAGGCTTTGTCCGTGATCGCCGTTGAAGATCGCACTCGAATAGGTCCAGCTGTTGTCGAGCCACTGATGGTAGAAGGCATTGCGGATGTCGTAATGCGCATGGATATTCTTGCGGCTGCCGGCGCGCGTATTGGCGCGCATCAGATGCCGC
>NZ_SSBJ01000267.1 GCF_004795055.1 Streptomyces sp. A1136 | reverse complement strand
GATCTGCCGGCAGCGCCGAACAGCAGCGCCGCCAGCAGGCAACGCAGCGGCTGCCAGCGCGCAAAAATTACCAGCGCTACCGCCATCAGGCCTTGTCCGCTGGACAGGCCTTCATTCCAGCCGCCGGGGTAATAGAGCGACAGATAGGCGCCGCCCACCGCTGCCAGAAAACCGCCGCAGGCCGTCGCGATGATGCGCGTCAGATTGATGCGATAGCCCAAGGCGCGCGCGGTCTCGGCATGGTCGCCGACCAGACGCAGCGCCAGGCCCCAGCTGGTGCTGGACAGACCCCATTGCAAGGCGGCGGCCAACAGCACGCCGATCAGGAACAGGGCATTGATTTCCAGCGCGTGATGCAGATGCGGATTGCTGCTCCAGCTACCGAGATCGATCGACGGTAGCATCGTCGCCTGCGGCTGGATGAACGGCTTGCCGAGGAAGAAGGCGAGGCCGGTGCCGAGCAGCATCAGCGCGATGCCGAAGGCGATGTCGTTGACGCGCGGCAGCGAACACACCAGCCCGTGCAAGGTGCCGAGCAGCATGCCGGAGACACCCGCCGCCAGCACACCCAGCCAGGCCGAGCCGGA
>NZ_SSBJ01000266.1 GCF_004795055.1 Streptomyces sp. A1136 | reverse complement strand
CGCCGAGCGCCGGGGTGACGCCGGGCGCCCAGCCGAGGTTGGTCAGCAGGCCGTTGACGCCCGCGATGATGCCGCAGCCGATCAGGGCCGGGATGAGCGGCACGAAGATGTTGGCGATGCGGCGCAGGAACAGCTTGAGCGGGGTGGCGTTGCGCGCCTTGCGCTCCGCCTTGATCTCGGCCCCGCGCGCCGCCAGCTCCTCGGCGGTGACCGGGTGCGGCTCGGGGGCGCCGGCGGAGGCGGGCACGGGCCGCGGAGCGGGAGCGGCCGCCCGCTCCTCCTCCACCAGCGCCTCGAACTCCGGGGTGACCCGGGCGACCGTCCCCGGCCCGAGGACGATCTGGTACGTGTCGTCCTCGACCACGCCCATCACGCCGGGCACGGCCTTCAGGGCCTCGTCCTGGACGAGCGAGCGGTCCGCGAGACCCAGCCGGAGCCGGGTCATGCAGTGGACGACGGTGGTGACGTTGGCGGCGCCGCCGACGAGCGGGAGGATCGCGGCGGCGAGGGCGCGGTTCTTGTTCTCAGCCATGGTGCGTGCTGCCTTGCTGTGCGGGGGGTGGGGCGGTGGTGCGGTCAGGTGGTGC
>NZ_SSBJ01000026.1 GCF_004795055.1 Streptomyces sp. A1136 | reverse complement strand
CCCGCGCAGCCCGTCGCCGCCGCCGAGCCCGAGGCGCCCGCCGCCCCGGCCCCGTCCCGTGGCGGCCGACGCGCCGCACGGCCCGCCGTGGCCGTGTTCCAGGCCCCGGTGTTCGCCGAGCCGATGTTCCAGACCCCGGAGACCGCCGCCATGGCCGCCGCGGCCGCTGCCGCCGCCTCCCGGGCCGAGGAAGCCGAGGAGGAGGACGAGACCGAGGCCGAGGCCCCCGCCGCCCCCGTCGCGCAGCCGGCCGGCCGTCGCCGCCGCCGCGGCCGTGGCGCCGTCGAGGCCGCTCCGGCCGCCGAGTCGGCGCCCGTCTCGCCGGCCGACGTGGAGATGCAGGAGGCCGAGGAGCCCGAGGCGGAGGCCGAGGCCGCCGACCTCGACGACGAGGAGGGCGACGGCGAGCGTCCGTCGCGTCGTCGCCGCCGCGGTGGCCGTCGCCGTCGCCGCGGTGAGGCCGCCGACCTGGACGAGACCGCCGACGAGGACGCCGAGGCCGAGGCCGAGGCCGCCGAGCAGGAGGCCGACGAGGAGGCGGAGGAGGACGAGTCCGACGAGTCCGGCGCCCTGGGGTCCAGCTCCAGCCGTCGTCGCCGTCGTCGTCGCCGCCGCAGTGGTGACGGTGGCACGGACGTCGAGGCGTCCGAGGAGGACGGGGTCCGTACCGTCGTCAAGGTCCGCGAGCCGCGTCCGGCCCGTGAGAAGGCCGAGCCCGGTACCGGCGCGGACGAGGTCCAGTCCATCAAGGGCTCGACCCGTCTGGAGGCGAAGAAGCAGCGCCGCCGCGAGGGCCGCGAGCAGGGTCGCCGCCGCGTCCCGATCATCACCGAGGCCGAGTTCCTGGCCCGCCGGGAGGCCGTCGAGCGTGTGATGGTCGTCCGCCAGGCGGGCGAGCGCACCCAGATCGGCGTCCTCGAGGACAACGTGCTCGTCGAGCACTACGTGAACAAGGAAGAAGCCACCTCGTACGTCGGCAACGTCTACCTGGGCAAGGTCCAGAACGTGCTGCCGTCGATGGAGGCCGCCTTCATCGACATCGGCAAGGGCCGCAACGCCGTCCTGTACGCCGGTGAGGTCAACTTCGAGGCGCTGGGCATGGCCAACGGCCCGCGCCGCATCGAGTCGGCCCTCAAGTCGGGCCAGTCGGTCCTGGTGCAGGTCACCAAGGACCCGATCGGTCACAAGGGTGCCCGTCTGACCAGCCAGGTCTCGCTGCCCGGCCGGTACCTGGTCTACGTGCCCGAGGGCTCGATGACCGGCATCAGCCGCAAGCTGCCCGACACCGAGCGCGCGCGTCTGAAGACCATCCTCAAGAAGATCGTCCCCGAGGACGCGGGCGTCATCGTGCGCACCGCCGCCGAGGGCGCGAGCGAGGACGAGCTGCGCCGTGACGTCGAGCGTCTGCAGGCCCAGTGGGAGGACATCCAGAAGAAGTCGAAGCAGATCACGACGTCTTCGCCGAGCCTGCTGTACGGCGAGCCGGACATGACGGTCCGTGTCGTGCGCGACATCTTCAACGAGGACTTCTCGAAGGTCATCGTCAGCGGTGACCAGGCGTGGGAGACCATCCACGGCTACGTGTCCCACGTGGCGCCGGACCTCGCGGACCGGCTGTCGCGCTGGACCTCCGAGGTGGACGTCTTCGCGACCTACCGGATCGACGAGCAGCTCGCCAAGGCGCTCGACCGCAAGGTGTGGCTGCCCTCGGGCGGTTCCCTCGTGATCGACAAGACCGAGGCGATGATCGTCATCGACGTCAACACCGGCAAGTTCACCGGCCAGGGCGGCAACCTGGAGGAGACCGTCACCAGGAACAACCTGGAGGCGGCCGAGGAGATCGTGCGCCAGCTGCGGCTGCGCGACCTGGGCGGCATCGTCGTCATCGACTTCATCGACATGGTGCTGGAGTCGAACCGGGACCTGGTGCTGCGCCGGATGCTGGAGTGCCTGGGCCGGGACCGGACCAAGCACCAGGTGGCCGAGGTCACCTCGCTGGGCCTGGTGCAGATGACCCGCAAGCGGGTCGGCCAGGGTCTGCTGGAGTCCTTCTCCGAGACCTGTGTCCACTGCAACGGTCGCGGCGTGATCGTCCACATGGACATCCCGACGGCGGCCGGCGGCGGTGGCAACGGCAAGCGTTCCAAGCGTCGCGGCGGTCGCGGTCACGAGCACGACCACGAGATCGAGGCCGTCGACGCGGCCCTGGCCGCGGACGTCGAGGAGTACGAGGTCGAGACGGAAGCGGAGGTCGCGGCCGAGGTCGCTGCCCCGCGCGCGCTGCCGGAGCCGGAGTTCGTCGCGGGCGAGGAGCTGTACGGCAGCCCGGCCGAGGCGGAGGCCGCCGCGGGGCTGAGCGGTCGGCGCAACCGTCGCCGTGCGACCCGCAAGGCGACCGCTCCGGCGGGCGCCCCGCGCGGCGCCGCCGCCGTCCCGGCGCAGGCTCCGGCCGAGCCGGCCCCGGTGACCCCGGTCATCGAGGAGGAGCCGGTCACGGCGCCGGCGGACACCGTCCTGGAGCCGGCCGCCGAGGTCGTCGAGGAGGCCGTGGAGGCCGCCGAGACGGTCGTGGCCGCGCCGGTGGAAGAGGCGCCGAAGGGCCGTACGCGTCGCCGTGCGACCCGTAAGGCGACCGCTCCGGCGGGTGCCCCGGCGGCTTCGGCCGAGCCGGAGGCCGTGGCCGAGACGGTGGTCGAGGCCGTGGTCGAGACGGCGCCGGTGGAGGCCGTCGTGGCGGCCGAGCCCGAGCCGGTCGTCGCGCAGGTCCCGGCGGAGCCCGTGGTCGAGGCCGCTCCGGCCCGTCCGCGTCGCCGCGCCACCCGTAAGGCGACCGCTCCGGCCGGTTCCCCGGCGGGCGCGGCCGAGGCGGCCGTCCTGGTCGTCGAGACGCCGTCGGCGGAGCCGCAGGCTCCCGCCGAGGCGCCGGTGGAGGCGGAGCAGCCCGCGGTGGAAGCCGAGGAAGCCGCTCCGGTCGTCGCCAAGAAGGCCGTCCGCAAGACGGCCGCGAAGAAGGCGACCACCACCGCGGCCAAGAAGGCCCCGGCGAAGAAGGCCCCGGCCAAGAAGGCGGCGGCCACCAAGACCGCCACCGCGAAGAAGACGGCCGCGAAGAAGGCCACGACGGCCACCACGGCGGCCAAGAAGGCCCCGGCCAAGCGGGCGACGAAGAAGACCGCGGCGGCCGAGCAGCAGACGCCGCCGTCGGTCTCGGCTCCCGCCGAAGGCTGATCCGCGCGACGACCGTGGGCCCCGCCGAGCGGCGGGGCCCACGGTCCTGCGGAGGCCGGTTTGACCCCCCGGAACCGGCCCCGTAACCTAGACCGTCGGCATGTCCTAGATGATTTCCACGTCTAGTGCGCGTCGCGCTCCTGAGCACCTTCCTCCCATTCGCTGCGCCTGTGCGCCGCGCGGGAGAGGCCGCTCGTCCAATCCGGATCACCGTGGGCCCCGGCCCATGTGAGCGGCTGGCTTCAGGAGCATCCGTCCCGAGTGAGAGAGAGATCCGCGTGTACGCCATCGTGCGCAGCGGTGGTCGCCAGCACAAGGTTGCTGTTGGTGACATCGTTGAGGTTGACAAGATTTCCACTGCCAAGGTTGGCGACACGGTCGAGCTCTCGACCCTGCTCGTTGTCGACGGCGACGCCGTGACCAGCGACCCGTGGGTGCTGGCCGGGATCAAGGTCCAGGCCGAGATCGTGGACCACCACAAGGGCGCCAAGATCGACATCCTGCGCTACAAGAACAAGACCGGCTACCGCCGTCGCCAGGGTCACCGCCAGCAGTACACGGCGATCAAGGTCACCGGTATCCCCACGGCTGCGAAGTAAGAGGGACTGAGACATGGCACACAAGAAGGGCGCATCGTCCACCCGGAACGGGCGCGACTCCAATGCCCAGCGGCTCGGCGTGAAGCGCTTCGGCGGTCAGGTCGTTTCCGCCGGCGAGATCCTCGTCCGCCAGCGCGGCACCCACTTCCACCCCGGTTCGGGTGTGGGTCGTGGTGGCGACGACACGCTGTTCGCGCTGCAGGCCGGTGCCGTCGAGTTCGGCACGCACCGTGGCCGCAAGGTCGTCAACATCGTTCCGGCCGCCTGATCTTAGCTCTGCTGAACCGGCGTACGTAACTTCCCGAGGGCGGATCTCAGCTCTTCCCGGCGCGAGCCGGGAAGAGAGGTCCGCCCTCGGCGCGTTGGTCATATAGACCGCGTTTAATGGGCAGTGGTAGCAATACGGACTGCCCGGGACATATCCCGTATGTATCTGGAGGAACACCCATGACCACCTTCGTGGACCGCGTCGAGCTGCACGTCGCCGCGGGTAACGGGGGCCACGGCTGCGCCTCCGTTCACCGGGAGAAGTTCAAGCCGCTCGGCGGCCCCGACGGCGGCAACGGCGGCCGTGGCGGCGACGTCATCCTGGTGGTGGAGCAGGCGATCACGACCCTGCTGGACTACCACCACAGCCCCCACCGCAAGGCCACCAACGGCAAGCCCGGCGAGGGCGGCAACCGCTCCGGCAAGGACGGCCAGGACCTCGTCCTGCCCGTGCCGGACGGCACCGTCGTCCTCGACAAGGAGGGCAACGTCCTCGCCGACCTCGTCGGTCAGGGCACCACCTACGTCGCGGCCGAGGGCGGCCGCGGGGGCCTGGGCAACGCCGCGCTGTCGTCGGCCCGCCGCAAGGCGCCCGGCTTCGCGCTGCTCGGCGTCCCCGGCACCACCGGCGACATCGTCCTGGAGCTGAAGACCGTCGCCGACGTGGCGCTGGTCGGCTTCCCGAGCGCCGGCAAGTCCTCGCTGATCTCGGTGCTCTCCTCCGCCAAGCCGAAGATCGCGGACTACCCCTTCACCACCCTCGTCCCGAACCTGGGCGTCGTGACGGCCGGCTCGACCGTCTACACCATCGCCGACGTCCCGGGCCTGATCCCGGGCGCCAGCCAGGGCAGGGGGCTGGGCCTGGAGTTCCTGCGCCACGTCGAGCGCTGCTCGGTGCTGGTGCACGTACTGGACACCGCCACCCTGGAGTCCGACCGCGACCCGATCGCCGACCTCGACGTCATCGAGGAAGAGCTCAAGCTCTACGGCGGCGGCCTGGAGAAGCGCCCGCGGCTCGTCGTCCTCAACAAGGTCGACATCCCGGACGGCCAGGAGCTCGCGGACATGGTCCGCCCGGACCTGGAGGCGCGCGGCTACAAGGTCTTCGAGGTCTCCGCGGTCGCCCGTACGGGTCTCAAGGAGCTCTCCTACTTCCTCGCCGAGGTCATCGCGAAGGCGCGCGCCCGCAAGCCGAAGGAGGAGGCGACCCGCATCGTCATCCGCCCGAAGGCCGTGGACGACGCCGGCTTCACCGTCACCTACGACGAGGTCGAGGACGTCTACAACGTGCGCGGTGAGAAGCCCGAACGCTGGGTGCGCCAGACCGACTTCAACAACGACGAGGCCGTCGGCTACCTCGCGGACCGGCTCAACCGCCTCGGTGTCGAGGACGCCCTCAAGAAGGCCGGCGCCCGCGCCGGTGACGGCGTGGCCATCGGCTCCGACGAGAACGCCGTCGTCTTCGACTGGGAGCCGACCATGATGGCCGGCGCCGAGATGCTGGGACGTCGTGGCGAGGACCACCGTATGGACGCGCCGCGCCCGGCCACGCAGCGCCGCAAGGAGCGGGACGCCAAGCGCGGCGACTCCGCGCAGCAGGAGTACGACGAGTTCCGCCCGTTCTGAGGCGGGCCCCGTCGGGTGACCGGTCTCCCGTCGGGGGACCGGTCCCGCGCGCGTGACCGGTCCGGTTGATCCGGGCTTTACCCCGGTCGCCTAGGATCAACTGGGTGACCAGCACCAATGCCGCCACCGTATCCATCGTGGTGATCGCTTACAACGACGCCGGGCTCGTGGGCGAGGCCGTTACCTCGGCTCTCGCCCAGGGTCCGGTGGTCGCCGAGGTCCTCGCCGTCGACGACGCCTCCTCCGACGACACCGCCAGGGTGCTGGACGAGCTGGCCGCCTCGCACCCCAAGGTGAGGGTCCTGCACCGCACCGAGAACAGCGGTGGCTGCGGTACCCCTCGCAACGACGGGATCGCCGCCTCGACCGCCCCGTACGTCCTCTTCCTCGACAGCGACGACGTCCTGCCGCCGGGCGCGGCCGACGCCCTGGTGAGCGCCGCGCGGGAGCACAAGACGCCGGTGACCGTGGGCGCGTGCGTACGTCGCGAGCTGCCGCAGTACCAGGACGTGCCGTGGGTCCCGGGGCTGTACACCGCCGGCGACGTGATCGAACATCCCGCCGAGCGGCCCGAACTGGTCCGCGACACCCTGTGCGTCAACAAGCTCTACGAGCGCGCCTTCCTGGACGAGCACTCCATCCGCTTCCCCGACGGCCGCTTCCGCTACGAGGACTTCGTCTTCACCGCCCGCGTGATGGCCGCCGATCCCCGCGTCGCGGTGATCGACGACCTCGTCTACGTCTGGCACGTGCGCCGCGGCGCCGCGCAGGTGTCGATCTCCCTGGACCGCAAGGACGTCGGCAACTGGCGTTCGCGCATCGAGGCCCACCGCACCGCCTCCCGCGTCCTGGCCGAGTCCTCGCCGGAGCTGGGCCGCGCCTGCCAGGTGAAGTTCCTTGAGTACGACCTGCGCATGTACCTGCGCGAGATCGGCCGGGACCCCGAGTACCAGGCCGCCTGGTGGACGTTGACGCGGGACTACCTGGCCGGCTTCGCCGACGCCGACATCGAGGCCGCCGGCGCGCACGCGCGGTGGATCGTACGGGTGTTGCGGGCCACCGCGACCCCGCCCGCCGACATCGCGCGACTCGCCCGCTTCGCCGCCGAACCCCCGCGCCTGGAGCCCCCGTACGCCACCGACCCGGACGGGCTGCCGGTGTGGAGCGAGGAGCTGCCGGTGGAGCTGGACCGGCTCGCGGAACTGCCGATCGCCGCGCTGCCCGTCACCATCGACGCCCGGGCGGCGGGCGCGGCGACGCTGCGCCTGCGGGTGCGCGACCTGTACGGGCGGCTCGCCGCGGCCGGGCCGCGCACCGCCCGGCCGCTGTTCGTGCCGCGTTCGGGTGGGGAACCCGTACGGGGCGAGCCGGTGGAATTGCGCCCGGCGGCCGACGGCGACGGCTGGGTCTGCGACGTGCCCTTCCGCCTGACCACGCTCGCGGAGGCGGGCCGACGCCAGGGCCGGCGCGGGATGCAGGCCTGGGGCGTGCAGATCGGCGTGGAGTGTGCCGACGGGAGCTCCCTGGTCACCTCTCCGCGCCCCCTCGATGACCTGCTGCGCCGACGCGCCCTGCCCAGTAGCCGGTACGGTGTTCTGTTGGCGCAGCCGTACCGTACGGCCGGCGGTTCGCTGGCGATCCGGCTCGCGCCGGGCGCGGCGGGTGCGCTCAGCTTCGTGCGCAACCGGCTCGGCAGGGCCAGGGCCAAGGCGGCGTTGAAGTCGGGCTGAGGGCCCGGTGACCTCAGCCGCCGGCGCGGGACGAAGACCCACAGGACAGACAGGACTCGGGAGACTAGGCATGACATTTCTGATCACCGGTGGCGCCGGGTACATCGGCGCGCACGTCGTCCGCGCGATGCTGCTCGCCGGCGAGCGGGTCGTCGTCCTCGACGACCTCTCCACGGGCGACGAGAGCCGCGTCCCCGAGGGCGTACCGCTGGTGATCGGCTCGGTCCTGGATCGGCTGACCCTGGACGAGACCATCGCCCGGCACGAGATCACCGGAGTGGTGCACCTCGCGGGCAAGAAGCAGGTCGGCGAGTCCGTCGAGAAGCCGCTGTACTACTACCACGAGAACGTGCAGGGCCTGACGGTACTGCTCCAGGCCGTGGCCGACGCCGGCATCCGCAACTTCCTGTTCTCCTCCTCCGCCTCCGTCTACGGGATGCCGGACGTCGACCTCGTCACCGAGGACACCCCCTGCCTGCCGCTGAGCCCGTACGGCGAGACCAAGCTGGCCGGCGAATGGCTGGTCCGCGCCGCGGGCAAGGCCCACGGCATCTCCACCGCCTGCCTGCGCTACTTCAACGTGGCGGGCGCCGCGACGCCGGAACTCGCCGACACGGGCGTCTTCAACCTCGTCCCGATGGTCTTCGAGCGCTACAGCGCCGGTGAGGGCGCGCGGATCTTCGGCGACGACTACCCGACCCCGGACGGCACCTGCATCCGCGACTACATCCACGTCGAGGACCTGGCCGACGCCCACGTGGTGGCCGCCCGCAGGCTCGCCGAGTGGGGCGCGCAGGGCCGGTACCAGGACCTCACGGTCAACATCGGCCGCGGTGAGGGGGTCTCCGTCCGCGAGATGGTCGAGCTGATGAACGCCCACACCGGGCACGACCTCGCCCCCGTGGTCACCCCGCGCCGCCCCGGCGACCCGGCGAAGGTGGTGGCCTCGGCCGACAAGATCGCCGCGGAGCTGGGCTGGAAGGCCAAGCACGACGTCCGCGAGATGATCACCTCGGCCTGGGCGGGCTGGGAAGCCAACCGCGCCGACGCCGTGGAGCACGTGGGCCGCTAGGGCGCCTCGTACGAAGCCGCCCGCCCCGGACCAGGTCCGGGGCGGGCGGCTTCACATGCGCGGGAGGGGGTCAGCGCTCCAGGAAGGAGAACAGCTCTTCCCAGCGGTCGGTGATCTCGGCGCTGGAGTAGCGGCGGACCTCGCGGAACGCGGTGTCGCCCAGCCGGTCGCGCAGACCGCCGTCCGTCATCAGCACGTCAAGGTGCCCGGCCAGCTCCATCGTGTTGCCGAGCCGGCCCAGCAGACCGTCCTCGCCGTGCCGCACGATCTCCCGCACGCCCGGCGCGCAGTCGAAGGCGACCACCGGCAGGCCGGCGGCCATCGCCTCCAGCAGCGTGATGGGGAAACCCTCGGCCCGCGAGGCCTGGGCGAAGACCGAAGCCCCGCGCAGCGCGCCCAGCACGTCGTCCGTGCTGCCCATCCACTGCACCGACTCCTCGATGCCGAGCTCGGCGGCGTGCGCCCGCAGCTTCGGTTCCTCCACTCCCGCGCCGTAGATCCGCAGCACCCAGTCGGGGTGGCGCGGCGCCGCGTCCGCCCAGGCGTCGAGCAGCAGGTCCATGCCCTTCTCGAAGGCGAGGCGGCCCACGCTCGCGACGACCTTCTCGGTGCGCGGGGCGGGGGAGTCCGGCATGAAGGGCAGCGGGTTCGGCATGCTGTCCACGTTCTGCACGCCCGCCCGGATCCACAGGTCCGCGTCCTCGGGCGTCAGCACCAGCAGCCGGTCCGCGTCCTGGTAGAAGCGGCGTACCCGCTCGCCCCGGGAGGACTTGTGGCTCGCCTCGTAGGACTCGTGGCTCATGCCGATGAGGGTGAGCCCCTTGGTGTCGGCGAGCGCCACCCACTCCATCGCCCACACCTGCGTGACGATGACCACGGCGCCCGGGCGGGCGACGCGGAACAGGGAGCTCAGCGTCTCGGCCTTGGCGCGCATCCCGGCGCGGCGGGCCGCCTGGCGGCGCCGCTCGGGGGCGTTGAGCCGCCCCTTGAGGCCGGTCAGTCGGCGCGCGCTCGGCGGCCGGGACGCGTACAGGGTGGTCGTCTCGTACGGGAGGTCCTGCGGGAACCTCTGCCGCAGCTCCTCCTCGACCGGCGCGATGCCGATGACGTGCACCCGGTGCCCGCGCTCGGTGAAGAGCCGGGCCATCTGGTGCGACCAGGTGGTCACACCGCCGAGCTCGTCCACGCTGTTGGACACGAGGAAGATGTCACGGCCGTCCGGCGTCGACGCGGCGGCCGGTTCGGCGGCGCTCTGCTGGCTCACTTGCCGCTCCTGGTGAAGAACTTCTCGACGATCTGGCGGGCGGCGTCCCCGCGGTCGTACTCGCCGAACTCGGTGAGGAAGCGCCGGCGCGCTCCCGCGTACTTGGCGTCGGCCTCGTCGAAGGCGGAGACGGCCTGCATCAGCTCGTCGGCGGTCGCCACCACCGGCCCCGGCGCCTTCTCCTTGAGGTCGAAGTAGGTGCCGCGGATGTCCGTCGCGTACGCCTCGTAGTCGTAGGCGAAGAACAGCATCGGCCGGTCCAGCACCGCGTAGTCGAACATCACCGACGAGTAGTCGGTGATCAGGCCGTCGGCGAGTGCCAGCAGCGGGGTGATGTCGTGGTGCCGGGAGACGTCGATCACCCGGCCCGCGACCGACGGCGGCAGCGAGACGCTGTTGAGGTAGTGCGTGCGCACCAACAGGACGAACCTGTCACCCAGCCGGTCCGCGAACTCCTCCACGTCGAACGGGAAGACGAAGTTCTCCACCGTGCCGTCGGCGCCGGCCCGGAAGGTCGGCGCGTACAGCAGCACCCGCTTGTCCGGGTCGATGCCCAGCTCGGCGGCGAGCGGCCCGCGGACCCGCTCCCCGCTCTGCACCTCGGCGCCGTGCGCCTCGACCAGGGCGTCGTTGCGCGGGTAGCCGCTGCGCACCAGGACCTCGTCGCGCAGGCGGAAGCCCTTGGCCAGGGTCCGGGCGTCGTGCTCGGAGCGGATGAGGAAGTGGTCGAAACGGTCCACGGCCGCCTGGAAGCGGTCTTGGCCGGCCTTGCCCTGGGCCTTGGTGCGGGGTTCGTGGAAACCCATCCGCTTGAGCGCGGAGCCGTGCCAGGTCTGGATGTAGGTGGTGCCCGCCCGCTTGGTCAACGCCAACGGGAAGCCCTGGTTGTCGACCCAGAACTCGGCCTGCGCCAGCGCCCGCAGGTACGGCCAGCTCCAGCGGCGCACCAGCGTGGCCTCCTTGGGGAAGCCGGTCGGCTTGGCGCCCGCGTAGGACCAGATGGCCTCGAAGGGCACGCCCTGGCGCACCATCTCCTCGTAGATCGCCTTCGGGCTGTCGCTGTACTGCTTGCCCATGTGGCTCTCGAAGACGACGGTGCCCTTCTTGAGCGGCAGCTTCGAGAAGACCTCGTGGTAGACCTTCACCTTCTGCTCGCCCGAGCCGATGTTGCGGCGGGCTCGCAGCGCCTTGCGCAGACCGCGCTTGACCACGCCTGCGGCCTTGCCGTGCATCGCGCTGTCGATCAGCGTCCGGGTGCGCACGGCGGCGGCGCCCTCGGCGGTCAGGACGTAGGAGAGGTTGCCCTTCTTGGTCACCTCCGGCTCGAAGCGGTCGGAGACCAGTCGGGTCAGCCGGGGGCGCACGCGCAGCCGGGCGGCCGACTCCAGGTCCACCCCGCCGACCGAGACGCGGGTGGTGATCCGCTCGCCGCCGGCCGTCAGCTTCAGCCGGACGTCCCAGACGGCGTCGATGATGCCCAGCGGACGGACGGTGCTCGCGACATCGGCGGTCGCGGTCCACTCGATCGTGTCACCGGCGTGGCGCACGGTTGTCGCCGGGAAACCGAACGAGCGCACGCCGATCTGGCGGCGGGCGCGGAATTCGAGGGTGGCCTTGAGCTCCTGCCCCTCCCGGATGCGTCCGAGCGGGTTGACGACGGCGCCGGACAGGGTGACCGTGCCGCGCCCGTCGTCCTCGTAGGAGGTGAGGCGGTTGCCCAGGGACAGCGAGTGGAGCGCGGTGGTGTGGAAGCCCTGCTCGGTGACGTCCAGTATCCGGCGGCCCTCGGCGTCGTCGAGGTGCCGGGAACACCAGTAGACCCGGCCGTCGCGTTCGGCCAGCGGCGACGTGAGACGGCCCTTGTTGGTCATCGCGTCCGCCGCCGGGAGCAGGTTGTCCCAGTCCTCCTTGCCGAGCAGGTAGGCGCAGATGGCCTGGAGGTGGTTGACGCTGTCGTAGGCGGCCGGGTCGATGCCGGCCAGGTAGCCGTTGGCCAGGCGGGCGAACTCCTGGCGGTACGCGTCGCCCAGCAGGGGCAGGTCGCGCAGGTGGAGCACCAGGTCGTGCTTGAGGAACTTGGCGTCCTTGGCGGTCTTGATGTCGGTGTGGCCCTTGGAGGCCAGCAACTCGTCGACGCGCCGGTGGATCTCCATCCGGTGGACGAAGTTCGCGATCTCGTGGCGCCGGTTGCTGATCGACTTCGCCGCCGCCTTCTCGACCACGTTCCAGAAGTAGACATGGTTGGGGATCAGCGTGATGCGGCGCGCGGCGACGTACGCCTGCGCGGAGAACAGCAGGTCCTCGTAGTGGATGCCGACCGGGAACTCCAGGCCCTGCTCCAGCAGGAAGGCGCGCCGGTAGCACTTGTTCGTGGAGAGAGTGTCGTACACCAGCAGGTCCGGGTACTCGGTGATCGACTCCAGCGTGCGGGTGCGGGAGTAGATCCACGGGTACCACTCGGTGGTCTTGCCCCACCGGTTGTCCAGGTGCACGCGCACGCACATGCCCGAGACCAGGTCGGAACCCGTCCGCTCGGCCGCGGACAGCATGTTGCGGCAGGCGTTTCGTTCCAGCACGTCGTCGCTGTCCAGGAACATGACGTAGGTGCCGGTGGCCTGCTTGATGCCGTGATTGCGCGGCGCGCCGCAGCCACCGCTGTTCTCCGGCAACCGGAAGGCGCGCACCCTGCCCGGATGGGCGGCCTCCAGTTCCTGGGCGACCGCGTAGGACCGGTCCTTGCTGCAGTCGTCCACGATCACGACTTCGACCCCGTGAAGGGTCTGGTCCAAAACCGACTGGACGGCTGTCGACAGACGCTCTGCGTCGTTATAGACGATGACGACCACGGAGACGTCAGGCACGTGCACCTCGATCCCTTTGTTCCATTCCGCCCTCGGACTCCGTCCGAGGGGACCCCCCGCCCGTCAAAGCTACCGTGTGTCACGCGCGACTCCGGCAGGCCGGCCCGGCCGTGCATACTTCTGAGGAAGAGGTGTGTGGCGGGTCCGGTCGCCGACAATCACCCGTTCGGACCCAGCAGGAAGTGTTCATGACCAAGCTGTCGGTAGTTGTCCCTTGTTACAACGAAGAAGCAGTCATCGACAGTTTCGACGTCGAGATCCGCAGGGTCCTGGACGCGCTGCCCGTCACCTATGAGGTGTGTTACGTCGACGACGGCAGTCGCGACGGGACCCTCGACAAGCTCCGCAAGATCGCCGCGGAACACGGCGAGCAGACGCGCTACGTCTCCTTCAGCCGCAACTTCGGCAAGGAGGCGGGCATGCTCGCCGGTCTGCGCGAGGCCACCGGTGACGCTGTGGTGATCATGGACGCCGATCTCCAGCACCCGCCCGAGCTGATCGCCACCATGCTCGACTACCACCGGCAGGGGCACGACCAGATCATCGCCCGGCGCACGCGCGAGGGGGACAAGAAGGTCCGCTCCGCGCTCAGCCGGCTCTACTACCGCGGCGTCAACCGCTGGGTCGACGTCGAGCTCACCGACGGGGTCGGCGACTTCCGGTTGCTCTCCCGCGCGGCCGTCGACGCCCTGCTGTCGCTGCCGGAGTACAACCGCTTCTCCAAGGGGCTCTTCTCCTGGATCGGCTTCGACACCGTCCACTTCGACTACCGCAACGCGCAGCGCGAGGCCGGCGAGACGAAGTGGAAGTTCGGCTCCCTGCTGAACTACGCCATGGACGGCCTGATCTCCTTCAACAACCGGCCACTGCGAATCGGTATCTGGCTCGGCGTGTCCCTCGTGGCCCTGACCGGGCTCTACGCGCTGTGGATCACCGTCATGGCGATCACCCACGGCGTCGAGTCCCCCGGATACGTCACCCTCGTCGCGCTCATCACGGGCCTCGGCGGCGTACAGATGATCATGCTGGGATTGATCGGCGAGTACATCGGCCGCATCTACTACGAGACCAAGCGCAGGCCCCACTTCCTGGTGAAGGAGGCGCACGGCGCGGGCCGGGACGCTACCCCCGCCCGAGGCGCGGACGCCACCGAGGCCGTGATTGTGGAGCGCAGTCGAGGATGACGGCCGACGGCACCACGGGCAATCCCGCTACGCCCACCACTCCCGGTACGGGCGGTACACCCGGTACGGGCGGCACCCGCGCCACACGGCGCGAGCAGCTCGGGCAGGTCGTCCGCTTCGGCCTCGTCGGCGGGGTGAACACCGGCACCTTCTTCGGCATCTACCTGCTCCTGCACCCGTGGATGCCCTACTTCGCCGCCTACACCCTGGCCTTCCTGCTCTCGATGGTCGGCTCGTTCTTCATGAACACCTACTTCACCTACCGGACCCGGCCGACCTGGAAGAAGTTCGCGCTCTTCCCGCTGACCAACGTCACCAACTACGTGATCCAGTCGGTCGGCCTCTACGCCCTGGTGACCTGGGCCGGGATGGACACCCGGATCGCCCCGCTGGTCGCGGCCGTCGTGGCGATCCCGTTCACCTTCCTGCTCTCGCGCAAGATCCTCGTGCCCGGGGCGGCCCGGGCGGGCGCCGGTCAGGACCCGGCGGCGGCCGGTCAGGGCCCGGCCCGAAGCTCGTCCACGCTCTGAAACCGCCGCGCGACCCCGGCCGGCCACCCCGTAGATTGAGGGCGCAAGGATCAGGCAAGGGGCAAGGGGAAGACGTGTCAGCGGCTAGGCAGAGCGTCGTGGACGCCCGCAGGATCGTCGTCAAGGTCGGCTCCTCCTCGCTGACCACCGCGGCGGGCGGTCTCGACGCCGACCGGGTGGACGCGCTGGTCGACGTACTGGCCAAGGCCCGCAGCGGCGGCGAGAAGGAGATAGTCCTGGTCTCCTCCGGCGCCATCGCCGCCGGGCTCTCCCCCCTCGGACTGCGCCGCCGGCCCAAGGACCTGGCCCGCCAGCAGGCCGCGGCGAGCGTCGGACAGGGCCTGCTCGTCGCCCGGTACACCGCCTCTTTCGCCCGCTACGGCATCCGGGTCGGCCAAGTCCTGCTGACCAGCGACGACACCAGCCGGCGCGCGCACTACCGCAACGCCTACCGGACCCTGGACCAACTCCTCGTCATGGGGGCCCTGCCCGTCGTCAACGAGAACGACACCGTGGCCACGGACGAGATCCGCTTCGGCGACAACGACCGGCTGGCGGCCCTCGTCGCCCACCTCGTCCGCGCCGACCTGCTGGTACTGCTGTCCGACGTCGACGGCCTCTACGACGGGGACCCGTCACTGCCCGGCACCACCCGGGTCGAGGAAGTGCGCGGCCCCGAGGACATCGCCCACGTGTCCATCGGCAGCGCGGGCAAGGCGGGTGTCGGCACCGGCGGCATGGTCACCAAGGTCGAGGCCGCGCGGATCGCGGCGGCCGCCGGCGTCCCGGTGGTCCTGACCTCCGCCAGCCAGGCCGCGGACGCCCTCGCCGGCCGGCCCACCGGCACCCTCTTCCACGCGACGGGCCGCCGCTCGGCGGACCGGCTGCTGTGGCTCCAACACGCCTCGACCCCCCAGGGACACCTCGTACTCGACGACGGCGCGGTGCGCGCGGTCACCGAGCGAGGCAGTTCCCTGCTGCCCGCCGGGATCGCCGCGGTGGAAGGCGAGTTCGTCGCCGGTGATCCCGTGGAGCTGCGCTCGGCGGACGGCCGCGCGGTGGCCCGGGGCCTGGTCAATTTCGACGCCAAGGAACTCCCGAGGCTGCTGGGGCGCTCCACCCGCGAGCTCGCGCGAGAGCTCGGACCCGCGTACGAGCGGGAGGTCGTCCACCGGGACGATCTGGTGCTGCTGGAGGGCTGAGGTTCGGTAAAACCGCCGCATGGCAGGCCAAGGACTGGTCAACTGTGAGAGGCAGACGGACACGCGGGGCGTGGTGGAGCGGACAGGAGGCGGCTGGTGAGGCGAGCGCTGACCAGCGTCGGCACCGGGGACGGTGACGGCGGCGGAGGCGGGGATCAGGGCGACACCTCCCGTCTCTGGCACGTGACCCTGAGCGTCTCCGGCAAGCCGGCCCCGCTGCGCGAGGTGCGGCGCGGGCTGGAACAGCTCGCGCATGATCACCCTTTTCTGCTGACCAGCCGGTATGCCGATGACCACGCGGAGATCCGGTACTGGGAGGAGGCCCGCGACCTCCACGACGCGGCTGCCGTCGCCCTGCGGCTGTGGGGCGAGCACCGCTCCTCGGCGCGGCTGCCGCCCTGGGAGATCGTCGGCCTGGAGGTCATCGACCGCGCGACCTACCACCAACGCATGGCGGAAGGTTACGGCCCGCCCCCGGCCCACCCGGTAGGCGTGCACCCCTACTAGGCCGTGTCTACCAGGCCTGGCCGCGTCCCTCGGTTCGGCCCCGGTGGTCCGACCCGGGCTTCGAGGGCCGCGTCAGCGGCGAGGACCCGGGCCGCTGCTTCCCGCCGGCAAAGCCGCCCCGCACGCCCGCCCCCGGGCGGAGTCGGGCCGTCCTCCCGCCTGCCCGCCGTGCGGCGGCACCAACTCCCCGTCGGACCTGAGGGCCGGTCGGCCGGCACCCGGGTACGAACCCGCGACCCGGCCGGGGCAGCCGCCCCGGTGTCCGGACGCCCGTGGGGGCCGGGCGCCGGACAACCCCGCGCAGGCGGCGTCTCGCGGGGTGAAACCCCGGCCGGTGGGAGCCGGGCGGGGATTACCCTGGCCGCATGACCTCGTACGACGCCCCCAGCCCCGTCACCGCCACCGCGCGAGCCGCCCGGACCGCCGCCGCGGCCATCGCCCCGCTCCCGCGGTCCGCCAAGGACGCCGCCCTCCTGGCCGTCGCGGACGCGCTGGAGGCCCGTACGGCCGAGATCGTCGAGGCCAACGCGGTCGACACCGCCAAGGCCGCCGCGGCCGGCACCAGCGAGACCGTCATCGACCGCCTCACCCTCACCCCCGAACGCGTCCGCGCCATCGCCTCCGACGTGCGCGACGTCGCCGCCCTCCCCGACCCCGTCGGCGAGGTCGTCCGCGGCTCGACCCTCCCCAACGGCATCGACCTGCGCCAGATCCGGGTCCCCCTCGGCGTCGTCGGCATCATCTACGAGGCGCGCCCCAACGTCACCGTCGACGCCGCCGCCCTCTGCCTCAAGTCCGGCAACGCCGTTCTCCTGCGAGGCAGTTCCTCCGCCTACGCCTCGAACACCGCCCTCGTCGGCATCCTCCGCGACGCCATCGTCTCCGCCGGTCTCCCCGCGGACGCGATCCAGCTCGTCCCCGGTGAGTCCCGCGACTCGGTCCGCGAGCTGATGCGCGCCCGCGGGCTCGTCGACGTCCTCATCCCGCGCGGCGGCGCCTCGCTCATCAAGACCGTCGTCGAGGAGTCCACCGTTCCGGTGATCGAGACCGGTACCGGCAACTGCCACGTCTACGTCGACGCCCAGGCCGACCTCGCCATGGCCGTGGACATCCTCGTCAACTCCAAGGCGCAGCGGCCCTCGGTCTGCAACGCCGCCGAGACGCTCCTGGTGCACCGGGACATCGCCGCCGCCTTCCTCCCCCTGGCCCTGGACGCCCTCGCGGACGCGGGCGTCACCGTCCACGGCGACGGCGAGGTCCTCTCGTACGCCGAAGACACCAAGGTGACCGCGCTGCCCGCCACCGACGAGGACTGGGCCGCCGAATACCTCTCCTACGACATCGCCGCCGCCGTCGTGGACTCCCTCGACGACGCCGTCACCCACATCCGCCGGTGGACCTCCGGGCACACCGAGGCGATCGTCACCACCTCGCAGGCCGCCGCCCGCCGCTTCACCCAGTTGGTCGACTCGACCACGGTCGCGGTGAACGCCTCCACCCGGTTCACGGACGGTGGCCAGTTCGGCTTCGGCGCGGAGATCGGCATCTCCACCCAGAAGCTGCACGCCCGAGGCCCGATGGGCCTTCCCGAGCTGACCTCGACCAAGTACATCGTCACCGGAGACGGTCACATCCGGTAGCCGATCGGGCGACGCGGTGTGGCCGGATTTCCGCTTACACCCTGCCCAATGCAGCCCCCCAGGTCTACGCTGTCCCCGTGCCGGACGACGTGGGGGGCAAGCCGTTCCCGGACGACGGTGAGCCCGACGACGACCGCGGAGGCGCGGATCAGGACTTCGCCTCCGTGGTGTTCGACGAGGACTTCGTCCGGAACGCCGAGATTCACGAACCGAGCGCCGCCGAGCGCCAGTGGGCGGCCGACCGGGCCCGCGCCGAGGCCGCCGAGGCCGCGCGCGTGGCCGGTGGCCGGACCGGCGAGGACGAGCACGACGGCTACGGATACGGGCCGCCCGGCGCCTTCGGCCTCGACGAACCCGGCTGGGAGTACGGCGGATACGGCCACGGTTACCCGGAAGGTCCCTACGGGGCCTACGGGGGGCGCCTGCGGCCCTACCGGGGCCGCTCGCCCTGGCTGCGCCCGGTCGCCTGGGTGCTCGCCGTCGTCATGGGCCTGGGCATGGTCGCCCTGGCGTTCAGCGCGGTGTACCGCAGTGCCGAAGGCGACCCGGACCCCGCTCCCGCCCCGGCCAGCACCCCCTTGCGGGAAGTCACCGGCGCCGGGGCGTTTACGTACCCCGTCGGCCGCCAACCCTGAGAGTACGACCCCTTGCACACGACCCCACTCGCGTGACCGGAGCCGGGGGCTTCTCTGAAGCGGGGACAGCGGGGAGAAGCGATGGCCGTTCCAGGAGACCCACCCCACGGCACCCCCGACGGCATGGGCGGGGGCGATGACGACTTCCGGCCGGACGAGTACCGGTCCGTGGTGTTCGACGAGGACTTCGTCCGCGCGGCCCGACTTCAGGAGTACTCCGCCGAGGAACGCATGGGCGAGCACGCCCGGGCCGTGCGCAGTCGCTCCCTCTGGTCCGGCGGCGGCGGCGTCGGCCACCGCACCGGCGCGCCCGGTCGGGGCGCCCGGCAGGGCATGCTGCTGGTACTGCTCATCGCCACGGCCTTCGCGGTCGCCGTGTACATGGGCTTGCGCAACCCGTACGTCCCCACGCCCGAGGGCGTGACCCAGCCGTTCGGCAGCGTCGTCGTCCCGCTCGCGCCGACCACCCCCGTGCCCGGCGGACGTCCCGCCGACCTGTTCGCGCAGAGTCCCGCGGCGCAGTACGCCGTCGGGGCCGCCGGTATCACCCTGCCCGCGCTGCGCCACACCGCGCACTTCAGCGAGAGCCAGATCGTCTCCGCGCTGTCCATCGCGAAGGACTACCTGGTGCAGTCCTCGCTGGAACCGGACGTGCTGGCCGGCGCCGTCTCCCGGCCGGTGCGGGTCCTGCTCGACCCGGGCCAGGTGGCGCAGTTCGACCAGAGCATGACCTCGCCCTCGGGGGACGGCCGGCACGCCGCCACCGGTTGGCTGGTCCGCTTCGACCCGGGCACCGCCGTGGTCGTCGACACACGCGTACGGGTCAGTGGCACCCTCGCCTTCGACGAGGTGACCCCTGACGCGCTGCAGGTGACCACCGACCACACCTTCGTGTACGCGGTCGGCCCCGCCACCGGGTCCCCGGCTTCCGCCGCAGGTGCCTCGCTCTTCACCGTGCGGCGCGAGTTGCAACTGCGCTTCGACCGCGCCGACCTCGCGGCCCGGCGCGTGGAACTGGTCTCGGCCTACGTGGTGGCCGGACCGCAGGACTGTGCCCAAGACCCGGCGGCGGGTTTCCGCCCGCTGCTCGCCGGTGCCGCGCCGACCACCGTGGGGCCGCCCGCCAGCGATCCGTACGCCACCGGCGAGCCGAGGCGCGCGGCCGGGCTGTGCGGCGTACTGGCGACGGCGACCTCCTCGGACACCCCCGACCCGCCGCCGGACGGCGCGACCACTCCTGCCCAGCCCCAGCCCTAACCCTCGCTCTTGCCGCCGTCGGCCTGTGCCGGGCCCTCGCCGCCGCTCTCGCCCGTGCCGCCGTCCCGGGCGCCCTTCGGGTCCCGGCCGGCTCCACCCGCCGCGCCCGCGCCCGCGTTGGAACCGGAGCCGGTGAACACGACCCGGAGCTTGCCACCGAGGTCGCCCGCGCCGCCGGCGAGGTCGCCGACCAGCTTCATCAAGGGGTCCTTGCTATTGCGCACGGTGTCGGCGTAGTGCGAGGCGGACTCGCGGAAGGAATCGCCGACCGAGGTGTCCTTGTCCTCGTCCCGCCGCGGGTAGTGGCCGTCCATGATCCGCTGGTAGTCCCGGTGCTGCGACCACTTCTTCAACTCCGCCGCGCGCACCGTGGTGAAGGGATGCGTACGCGGCAGCATGTTGAGGATCTTCAGCACGGAGTCGCGCAGGTCACCGCTCGCCTCGTACTCCTCGGCCTGGGCCAGGAAGGCGTCCACGTTCATCTCGTGCAGGTGGTGGCCGCCCGCCAGCTTCATCAGCCCGCGCATCGAGGCGTGCACGTCCTGCCCGACCAGCAGTCCCGCCCGGTCGGCGGACAGCTCCGACTTGCGGAACCACTCCCGCAGCGCCGTGACGATCGCCGTGATCGCCACATTGCCCAGTGGGATCCAGGCCACCTTCACCGCCAGGTTCGTCAGGAACAGCAGGACGGTGCGGTACACGGAGTGCCCGGACAGCGCGTGGCCCACCTCGTGGCCGATGACCGCACGCATCTCCTCCTCGTCGAGCAGCTCGATCAGGCCCGTCGTCAGCACGATGATCGGCTCGTCCAGCCCGATGCACATGGCGTTCGGCTTGGGGTCCTGCTGCACGTACATCTGCGGGACCCGCTCCAGGTCCAGGACGTAGCAGGCGTCGAGCAGCATGCCGTGCAGGTGGGGGAACTGCGTCTCGCCCACCCGGACCGAATCCGAGAGGAACAGCAGCCGCAGGCTCCGCTCGGGCAGCAGCCCGCTGAGGGCCTTGAACACCGTGTCGAAGCCGCTGAGCTTGCGCAGGGCGACGAGGGCCGAGCGGTCCGCCGGATGCTCGTACGCCCGCGAGGAAATGCCGGGGAACCTCCTGCGGTTCCGGGCCGGTACCTTCTCGGTTCCGGTGTTCGTCATAGCGCCCTCCCCCTGGATAGACCTGGACAGACCCGTCTGCGTGCGCGTCCATCCTCTCCAACGCCTGAGTCGGCGTGAGCGTGCCCCGGGCCCCCGCATACGATGTGAGGGAAGTCTCCGCTCCCTCCCGACTCGATAGGTACCTGCCTGATGAGCCTCTCCACCACCACCCACAACCTGGTCGTTCTCGCCTCGGAGGGTGCCGAGCAGCACGGCGGCAACCACGACAGCCTGAGCCCCTACCTGACCGGCGGCGGCGCCTTCTGCGTCCTGCTGCTCCTGCTCTGGATGACCACGCGCCTCAACCGCGACCGCTGAACCCCGTCGTCCCGCGCGGCGTCCGGCCGCGCGCGCACCCGGGCACCCGCCCGCCCGCGGGTCGGGGCCGGGCCACCGGGCCAGTAGGCTCTGCGCTCATGGGAGAGCAGGGAACGCCTACCGGCCCGGTCAAGCGCCGCCTCGGCGTGATGGGCGGGACATTCGATCCGATCCACCACGGACACCTGGTGGCCGCCAGTGAGGTGGCCGCCCTCTTCCACCTCGACGAGGTGGTCTTCGTACCGACCGGCCAGCCGTGGCAGAAGTCGCACAGCGTCGTGTCCCCGGCCGAGGACCGCTACCTCATGACGGTCATCGCGACGGCCTCGAACCCCCAGTTCTCGGTGAGCCGCATCGACATCGACCGCGGCGGGCCGACGTACACGATCGACACGTTGCGGGACCTCAGCGCCCTCAACCACGACTCGGACCTGTTCTTCATCACCGGTGCCGACGCCCTCGCGCAGATCCTGACCTGGCGCAACGCCGAGGAGCTGTTCTCCCTCGCGCACTTCATCGGCGTGACCCGGCCGGGCCACGTACTGACCGACGACGGGCTGCCCGAGGGCGGTGTCTCCCTGGTCGAGGTGCCCGCGCTCGCGATCTCGTCCACCGACTGCCGGGCGCGCGTGGCGCAGGGCGATCCCGTCTGGTATCTGGTGCCGGACGGTGTGGTGCGCTACATCGACAAGCGTGAGCTGTACCGGGGAGCCTGAGCTTCCGGTTCCGGAGAGAGGGGCCCCGCGGTGAACGACCGACAGGACGCGTACGACCCGTACGCCGCCCAGGAGCAACAGCTCATCGGCTACGACCCGTACGGTCGTCCGGTGTACGGGCAGGCACCCGCCCAGGCCCCCGCCCCGCCCTACGAGGCGTACGAGCAGCCGTACGGCTACGGGTACGAGGCCCAGGCTCCCGGGCAGCACCCCTACCCGCAGGCCCCCGCCGCCCCGGACCACGGCGCGCGGGACGGGGGGTACGGCCAGGAGCAGTACGCCCCCGGCGCGGGCCACGGGTACGACACGCAGCAGGCCCGCCAGTGGATTCCCCACCAGCAGGCCCCACAGCCGCTCCCGCACCACCAGGCCCCGCCGCCCGCACCCGTGCCCCAGGTGCCCGAGCCGCGCCGGGCCGCCCCCGAGGGCGCCCCCTCCCGGCCCGCCGCCGCCGAGGCCGGGGCCGTCCCCGAGGCCGGCCGGGACTACCGCACCGAGATGTTCGCGTTCATCGACCAGCCGGACGAGGAGTCCGAGGACGTCATCGACTGGCTCGCCTTCACCGAGAGCCGCACCGAACGCCGCGAGGAGGCCCGCCGCCGCGGCCGCAACCGGATCGCCGCGCTGATCGTCGTCCTCGCCCTGTTCGTCGTCGGCGGCGCCGGCTACCTCTGGTACGCGGGTGACCTGCCCTTCCTCGACGGGCCGGGCGCGCAGAAGAAGCCGGCGGCCGGCGGGGCGCAGAAACGCGACATGATCGTCGTCCACGTGCTCAACACCAAGAAGGGCGGCTCTTCCACGGTGCTGCTCATCGACAACGTGACCACGAAGCAGGGCGCCACCGTCCTGCTGCCGAACACGTTGACCGTCCCCGGGCCGGACGGCGCCGGCCGGCCCCTGGCCAAGGCGGTCGAGGACGGCGGCCTCGGCACCCGAGAGGCACTCGACTCGGTCCTCGGCACCCGGATCGGCGGAACCTGGCGCCTGGACACCCCCTTCCTGGAGCGGCTCGTCGAGTTGGTCGGCGGCGTCGTGGTCGACACCGACACCGCCGTTCCCGCCGACGACCAGGCGAAGACCCCGGCCGTGTCCCAGGGCGCCAAGCAGAACCTGACCGGCGCGATGGCCGTCGCCTACGCCACGTACCGCGCCCAGGGCGAGCCGGAGACCAAGCAGCTCCAGCGGCTCGGCACGGTGCTGTACGCCGTCCTGCGCAAGATCCCCGGCGACCCCAAGGCGGCCGCGGTGACCGTCGACAGCATGGGGCAGATCCTGGACCCGGCGCTCAACGCGCAGAACCTGGGCGCACTGCTGTCGCGGATCGGCGAGCACGCCAAGGTGGGCGCCTACCGCACCGAGGTGCTCCCCGTGAAGCCGGACGGCGGCCTCGCAGACGGCGCCGCGAAGAAGACCGTCGACGACATCCTCGGCGGCTCCGCCACCGCCGTCCCCGGCGTCGCGCCCAGGATCGGCCTCAAGGACGCCACGGGGGACGAGAAGGCGCAGCTCGCGGCGAAGGCGGCGCTGTTGAACGGCGGCTACACGCTCGTGGAGGGCGGCAAGGCCGACAAGACCGCGACCGTCTCGCAGATCAGCTACCGGGACGACGCGCTGCGGGCCAAGGCGATCGAGGTGGCCAAGACCCTGGGACTGCCCGAGACGGCCGTCAAGAAGGCCGACAGCCCGGTGAACGCGGACGTCGTGGTGCTCCTGGGCAAGGACTACAAGGCGTCCTGAGCGCCGCGCCCGGCCCGTGAACCGGGGTGTTCGCCCGCGCGGAACCTTCCGCGCGGGTGGTGTCGGCGGTACGTGAGACCCTTGAGAGGATCTGCCCGCCAACCCGAAAGCATGGCCAGTGACCGCCACGGACCGCTCCATCGAGCTCATCACCGCCGCCGCCCAGGCCGCGGCCGACCGGCTCGCGCACGACATCATCGCGTACGACGTCAGCGACGTGCTGTCGATCACCGACGCCTTCCTCCTCGCCTCCGCGCCCAACGACCGCCAGGTCAAGTCGATCGTGGACGAGATCGAGGAGCGCCTGCTCAAGGAACTCGGCGCCAAGCCGGTGCGCCGCGAGGGCGACCGCGACGCCCGCTGGATCCTGCTCGACTACGTCGACATCGTCGTGCACGTCCAGCACAGCGAGGAGCGGGTCTTCTACGCCCTGGAGCGCCTGTGGAAGGACTGCCCCGAGATCGAGCTCCCCGAGGACGCCAAGCTCACCATCGGCAAGGCCGAGGAGCACGCGAAGCTGCGCGAGGCGCAGGGCGACGACGAACTGGACGGTGATCTGTTCTGAGCACGACCGACACGGGCACGACCGGTACGACCGCCTCCACCGAACCGACCACCTCCCCGGCACCGGCCGCCTCGGCCGCGCCGGAGGGCAAGGACGGTCGGGCCGGCCGGAAGATCGTCCTTTGGCGGCACGGCCAGACCTCCTGGAACCTGGAGCGCCGCTTCCAGGGCTCCACGGACATAGAGCTGACCGAGGCCGGTGTGGCACAGGCGCGCCGCGCCGCCCGGCTGCTCGCGTCGCTGAAGCCGGACGCCATCGTCGCCTCCGACCTCCGCCGCGCCTCCGCCACGGCCGCCGAACTGGCCGCCGTCACCGGCCTCCCGGTAGCGCACGACGAGGCGCTGCGCGAGACGTACGCGGGCGAGTGGCAGGGGCTCACGCACGAGGAGATCCTCCACAAGTACGGCGAGCAGTACGCGGCGTGGAAGCGCGGCGAGCCCGTCCGGCGCGGTGGCGGTGAGCTGGAGACCGAGGTCGCCGACCGGGCCGCGCCGGTGGTGCTGCGCCACGCCGACCTGCTGCCCGAGGGCGGCACGCTCGTCGTGGTCAGCCACGGCGGGACGATCCGTACGACCATCGGCCGCCTGTTGGGGCTGGAGGCGTCCTCCTGGGAGAGCCTGGGCGGGCTCTCCAACTGTTGCTGGTCGGTCCTCGGCGAGGGCGCGCGCGGCTGGCGCCTCATGGAACACAACGCCGGCACGCTGCCGGAGCCGGTGCTCGGCGACGACGACTGAGCACCGCCCGTGCGGGCTCCCGGCCGGATTTCACTTTCCGGCTGGTCACAGGCTAGAGTTCTTCTTGTTCGCAGCGCGGAACACCGGAAACGGCGGGGAGCGCGGCGGAGAGCGGGGCTATAGCTCAGTTGGTAGAGCGCCTGCATGGCATGCAGGAGGTCAGGAGTTCAATTCTCCTTAGCTCCACAATCGGTATCCCGTCCCCAACAGGGGGCGGGATACTTGCGTTTGTTCCTTTTGTGCTTGCTGACCCGGCCCGTACCGGCATGGCAGAATCGGACGGCCGGAGGGGGACACGACGGCCCGACGCGGGAGGGAGTCGCTGACGGATGGGTGCACACCGGCGGCGGTGCGACTGGTGCAACAACGGCACGCCGATCGTGCGGGACATGGAGCCGGTCAACCCCGACTACCAGTACTGGTGCGAGGAATGCGCGCGGGCGCTGATCATAAAAGGCGACCCCATCGAGACGTACCGCGAGCTGGAGGGCGAGCCGATCTATGGCCGGCTGCTCGACGAGCACTGCACGCTCAAGCGGTTCTACCAGTTCGCAAAGGCGTGACGAAACGGACGTAGCGGTGCATGTCGGGCATGGCCTCGGGATCGCGGAAACCGATTTTTGGACCAGGGCCATGACCGTGTAATGTTTGGGACGTCGCCAAGGGGAACCGGCAAGGGAAACCGAAGCGACGACAAGCAGTACGGCGGTACGAGGGGCTATAGCTCAGTTGGTAGAGCGCCTGCATGGCATGCAGGAGGTCAGGAGTTCAATTCTCCTTAGCTCCACAGTGAAGAGGAAGCGGGCCACCCGGATCGGGTGGCCCGCTTCTCGTTGTGCGGAACGCCCGAGCGGGTGTCGGGGCCGCTGCGGTACCCTGACGCCATGCGTGCCGTACGCCTTCTGCTTACCGAGCCGCGCTGATCGGACCGACCCTTCGAGACGGTCGGCATCGGCGCGGCGTCCCCTCCTGTGCGAGGGGTTTTTTCGTTTGGGCAGGCAGAGACGGCAGAGACGATCGATGGAGCTTCAGAAATCATGAGCGAGACGAACACCCCGGCCCCCGAGGCGGCCGAGGCGCACCGCTACACGGCTGCCATGGCCGCCGACATCGAGGCACGCTGGCAGGACGTATGGGACGCGGAGGGCACCTACGAGGCCCCCAACCCGACCGGTGACCTGGCCGGAGACCCCGCGGTCGTCGCGCGACCCAGCAAGTTCATCATGGACATGTTCCCGTACCCCTCCGGTGCGGGCCTGCACGTCGGCCACCCGCTCGGGTACATCGCCACGGACGTCTTCGCCCGTCACCAGCGGATGTCCGGCCACAACGTCCTGCACACCCTGGGCTTCGACGCCTTCGGCCTGCCGGCCGAGCAGTACGCCGTGCAGACCGGCACGCACCCGCGCGTGTCCACCGAGGCCAACATCGAGAACATGAAGGTCCAGCTGCGCCGGCTGGGCCTGGGCCACGACAAGCGCCGCTCGTTCGCGACGATCGACCCGGACTACTACAAGTGGACGCAGTGGATCTTCCTGCAGATCTACAACTCCTGGTACGACACCGACGCCGAGAAGGCCCGCCCGATCGCCGAGCTGGTCGCCGCCTTCGAGGACGGCTCCCGTGAGGTCCCCGGCGGCCGTGCCTGGGCGGAGCTGGACGCGGCCGAGCGGGCCGACCTGCTGAACGAGTACCGGCTGGCCTACGCCTCGGACGCGCCCGTGAACTGGTGCCCGGGCCTGGGCACCGTACTGGCGAACGAGGAGGTCACCGCCGACGGCCGGTCCGAGCGCGGCAACTTCCCCGTCTTCAAGGCGAAGCTGAGCCAGTGGAACATGCGGATCACGGCCTACGCCGACCGCCTGCTGGACGACCTGGACGCGCTGGACTGGCCCGAGGCCATCAAGCTCCAGCAGCGCAACTGGATCGGTCGCAGCGAAGGCGCGCGCGTCGACTTCGCCGTCGGCGACGACGCCATCACCGTCTTCACCACCCGCCCCGACACGCTGTTCGGCGCCACCTACATGGTGCTGGCGCCCGAGCACGAGCTGGTCGAGAAGATCGTCCCGGCCGCGTGGCCCGAGGGCACCCACCAGGTGTGGACCGGCGGCGCCGCGACCCCGCGCGAGGCGGTCGACGCGTACCGCAAGCAGGCCGCGGCCAAGTCGGACGTCGAGCGCCAGGCCGAGGCCAAGGACAAGACCGGTGTCTTCACCGGCGCCTACGCCACCAACCCGGTCAGCGGCGACCAGGTCCCCGTCTTCATCGCCGACTACGTCCTGATGGGCTACGGCACCGGCGCGATCATGGCCGTCCCGGCGCACGACAGCCGCGACTTCGCCTTCGCCCGTGCCTTCGAACTGCCCATGCGCTGTGTCGTGGAGCCGTCCGACGACCGCGACGCCGACCCGGCGGAGTGGGACGACGCGTTCTCCTCCTACGACGGCACGATCGTCAACTCGTCCGGCGATGGCGTCTCCCTGGACGGCCTGGGCGTGGTCGAGGCGAAGGCCCGCATCACCGAATGGCTGGCCGGCCGCGGTATCGGCGAGGGCACCGTCAACTTCCGCCTGCGCGACTGGCTGTTCAGCCGCCAGCGCTACTGGGGCGAGCCCTTCCCGATCGTCTACGACGAGGACGGCGTCGCGCACCCGCTGCCCGAGTCGATGCTGCCGCTGGAGCTGCCGGAGGTCGAGGACTACTCACCGCGCACCTTCGAGCCGGACGACGCCGCCTCGAAGCCCGAGACCCCGCTGTCGCGCAACGAGGACTGGGTCCACGTGGAGCTGGACCTGGGCCGCGGCGAGGGCGTCAAGCGCTACCGCCGCGAGACCAACACCATGCCGAACTGGGCCGGCTCCTGCTGGTACGAGCTGCGCTACCTGGACCCGCACAACGACTCGGCGCTGGTGGACCCGGCCGTCGAGCGGTACTGGATGGGCCCGCGCGAGGGCGCCCCGCACGGCGGCGTCGACCTGTACGTGGGCGGCGCCGAGCACGCGGTGCTGCACCTGCTGTACGCGCGCTTCTGGTCCAAGGTGCTGTTCGACCTGGGCCACGTCTCGTCCGCCGAGCCGTTCCACAAGCTGTTCAACCAGGGCATGATCCAGGCCTACGCGTACACCGACGCGCGCGGCGTGTACGTGCCCGCGGCCGAGGTGGAGGAGCGCGACGGCGGCTACTTCCACCAGGGCGAGCCGGTCAAGCGCGAGCACGGCAAGATGGGCAAGTCCCTGAAGAACGCGGTCACGCCGGACGAGATCTGCGAGGAGTACGGCGCCGACACGCTGCGCCTGTACGAGATGGCGATGGGTCCGCTGGACGTGTCGCGTCCGTGGGACACGCGTGCCGTGGTCGGCCAGTACCGGCTGCTCCAGCGCCTGTGGCGCAACATCGTGGACGAGGAGACGGGCGCGGTGACCGTCGTCGACGCCGAGCCGACCGAGGACACCCTGCGCGCGCTGCACAAGGCCATCGACGGGGCCGGCGCGGACCTGGCGGGGCTGCGCTTCAACACCGCCATCGCGAAGATCACCGAGCTGAACAACTTCCTGACCAAGGCCGGCCGGCCGCTGGAGCGCTCGGTCGCCGAGCGGCTGGTGCTGCTCGTCGCGCCGCTGGCGCCGCACATCGCGGAGGAGCTGTGGCACCGGCTGGGGCACAGCGACTCGGTGGTCCACCAGGACTTCCCGGTCGCGGACCCGGCGTACGTGGTCGACGAGAGCGTGACGTGCGTCGTCCAGGTCAAGGGCAAGGTCAAGGGCCGCCTGGAGGTTTCGCCGACGATCTCCGAGGGCGAGCTGGAGCAGTTGGCGCTGGCCGACGAGGCGGTCGTGGCGGCGCTGGGCGGGGCGGAGATCCGCAAGGTGATCGTGCGCGCGCCGAAGCTGGTGAACATCGTCATCTGAGGGCCGGACGCCGGGCGCCGTACGCCGCGTGCCGGGCGCCCGATGCACGCGGCGTGACCCGGCTGTGGGGTCGGGTGTAGGGGTCTTCCCGTACGGGCAGGTTGGGGGTTCGATTGGAACCCCCGGCCTGCCCGTTGCGTTTACGGTGGAGGGGACGGAATACGCAGGGGAAGGGAGCCTCATGGAGGCGGGCGCGTTGGTGATCTTTGCCCTGTTGGTGCTGTTCGCCTTCTTGGGGCTGGGTGTGTGGGCCACGGTGAAGGCGGTCGGCGCCGCGAAGCGCGGCGTGGACCGGACGATCACGCAGGCCCGGCGGACGGTGGAGGACACGACCCTCAGGGCCCGGAGCCTGGGTCAGGTGGGCGTCACCGCGGGGTTGGCGCAGTTGCGGCTCGACCTGCGGACCTCGATGCGGGCGACGCAGCAGACGCTGTACCAGGGCGTGCAGACGGACAGCTCGCTGAGGGAGTCCATCGGTCTCTTCGAGCGGTTGAGCGAGCACGGGCACGACTTGGACGCCGAACTGAAGCGGCTGGAACAGGAGCCCGACCGCAAGCGGATCGCCGCGAGCCTGCCCGACCTGCGGGAGCGCACGCGCAAGATCACGGAGTCGGCGGACTCCCTGCGGTGGGCGGCGCGGGAGCGCGCCCGGCGCTTCGCGGAGGACGAGCTGTCCGCGCTGTCGGAGCAGATCGAGGTGGAATCGGGCGCCCTGCGCGACTGGTCGCGGGAGTCGGTGGACGACCTGACGGCGGCGGCCTCCTGGGACGCGGGCGCGCCGGAGACCCGGGCCGGGGGATCGAAGGAGTCTCGCCCGGCCGCCCTGAATCCCGCGTCCGCGCCGGTCAGACACCCCTGGCAGAAGGCGCCGCGGCCGGAGACGACCGCGTGAGGCGGGCGGCGGCCTGAGGACTCGGGCCGAGGCGCCTGAGAGGTCCGCGCCGGTCGCGCGCGGGCCCCGCGCGGGTGCCCGGGAGGGGGCCAGGCTGCCGGATGGGGGTCGCTGGCGGTAACCTCCCGCTCATGTCCCGCCATGTCGCGATCGTCACCGATTCCACGGCCTATCTGCCCCCATCGGCGATGGCGCGGCATCGGATCACCGCTGTCCCCCTGACCGTGGTGCTCGGCGACGAGGCGCTCGAAGAGGGCACCGAGATCTCGGCCCGCAGCCTCGCCCTGGCCCTGCAGAAGCGCCGCTCGGTCACCACGTCCCGCCCCAGCCCGGAGGACTTCGCCCGCGCGTACCAGGCGGCGGCCGACGCCGGCGCGGCCGGCATCGTCAGCCTCCACCTCTCCGCCGAGTTCTCCGGCACCTGCGACGCCGCCGTGGTCGCCGCCAAGACCGCACCCGTCCCCGTCAGGGTCGTCGACACCGGCATGGTGGCCATGGCCCTCGGGTTCTGCGCGCTCGCCGCCGCCGAGGTGGTGGAGAGCGGCGGATCGGTCGACGAGGCCGTGGCGGCCGCGGAGAAGCGGGCCGCCGACATGTCGGCGTACTTCTACGTCGACACCCTCGACTACCTCCGGCGCGGCGGCCGCATCGGGGCCGCCCGGGCCCTCCTCGGCTCGGCGCTCGCCGTCAAGCCGCTGCTTACGCTGGACGGTGGACGGATCGAGATGTTGGAGAAGGTGCGTACGGCGTCCAAGGCGATCGCCCGCCTGGAAGAACTGGCCGTCGAACGCGCCGGAACGGGCAGCGTCGACATCGCCGTACACCACCTCGCGGCGCCGGAACGGGCCGAGGCGCTGGCGCAACGGCTCCGGGATCGGATTCCCGGGCTGGTCGAGCTGCACGTCAGCGAGGTCGGCGCGGTCATCGGCGCGCACACCGGGCCTGGGCTGCTTGCGGCCGTGGTCTCACCCCGCTGAACCCCGGACCGAACGGGCGGGTCACCGGAACGACTGACCCGGTTATCCACAACGGGCCACTCCTCCACAGGAATCGAAGCCTCCGGACGGAGATCGGGAGGGGCCCTTACCGTCGTTGGCATGACTGTGCGAACGCGTACTTCGTCCCCTTCCCGAGCCGGCGCCACCAGTGGCCCCGGCCGCTCCCGCCGGTCCGACGGCCGGTTCCGCGACGGTCGGCGGCGACCGCCCGTCGACCCCGTGACGGTGCGGCGCCGGGCCGAAGCCATCCTGACGGCGCCGCCGCCCGGCCCTCTGCCCGACTCCGCATCCGTGCCCGGCCCTCTGCCCGTGCCTGAGGTCTCGGCCCCCGATTCCGCGCCGGCGGCGCCCCTTTCCGGCGCCGTCGCCGGTCGCGAGCCGCCGGCCGTGGCGGAGGCGGCCCGGCCGGACCGGCGGGGTGCGTGGCGGCTCGCGGTGCGGGAGCGGCTGCCCGTGTGGGTGCAGGCGCGGTGCGAGGTCGAGCCGCGGACGGTGGCGGCGCTCGCCGTGGTGCTGGTCGCGGGGGTGGGTTTCGCGGGGCAGCAGTACTGGTCGGCCCGGCCGGGGCCGGTGACGGCGCCGGCGGTCGTCGCCCCCGCTTCGGTACCCGCACCCGCCCCCGCCCCGGCGGCCCCGTCCCCCACCGGAGGTACCCGGGTCGTGGTGGACGTCAGTGGCAAGGTCCGCGAGCCGGGGGTGCGAACCCTGCCCGCCGGGGCGCGGGTGGAGGACGCCTTGGCCGCCGCCGGAGGAGTGCGGCCGGGCACCGACACAAGCGGGCTGAACCGGGCCCGGGTCCTGGTGGACGGCGAACAGGTGGTGGTGGGGGCGCCCGCGCAGGCCCCGGCGGCCGGTGGCGGCCCGGGTTCCGGCTCGGCCGGCGGCCCGTTGAGCCTCGGCAGCGCCACCGTCGCACAGCTCGACGGGTTGCCCGGGGTCGGCCCCGTGCTCGCGCAGCACATCGTCGACTTCCGGACCGCGCGGGGCGGATTCCGCTCCGTGGAGGAACTCCGGCAGGTCAACGGGATCGGCGAACGCCGGTTTTCCGACCTGCGCAAGTTGGTGCGGCCGTGAACCGCCCCGGGGAGGCCGGGCCGACGGACCTGCGGCTCGCGGTGCCGGCGGCGGCCGCGTGGGCGGGGGCCGCCGCCGCCCTCGACGCACCGGCCGGGTGGACCGCCGCCGGGGTGGGCCTGGCGGTGGTGGGGGCGGGGTTGGCACTCCTGGCCGGCCGCCGAAGGCCGCGTCCGCCGTGGAGGCTGGGCGCGGTCGCTGCCGCCGGGTTGCTCTGCGCGGGCGCCGGCGCCGGTGTGGCAGGGCTCCAGCGGGCCGAGGCGCGGGCCGGTCCCGTCGTGGGGCTGGCCGGGGAGCACGCCCGGGTCCTGGCGGAGCTCACCGTCGGCTCGGACCCCCGGAGCGTCGGGGCCGGGAGCGGGCCGCCGATGGTGACGCTGGACGCGGTGGTGACCCGGGTGACCGGCCCCGACGGGGCGCGGACCAGGGTCGAGACGCCGGTGCGGGTATTGGCCGGGCATTCCGCGTGGGCGGTGTTGCAGCCCTCGACACGGGTCGAGGTGGTGGGGCGGCTGTCCCCCGGCCGGGGCGGGGAACGGGCGGTGGCCTTGCTCCGCCCGGCCGGGGACACGCCACCGAGGGTGATCCGCGGCCCCGGCGCGGTGCAGCGGCTCGCCACGACACTGCGGGCGGGGCTGCGGGAGGCGACACGGGGGCTGCCGCCCGACGCGGGGGCGCTGCTGCCGGGGCTGGTGGTCGGCGACGTCTCCCGGGTTCCGCCCGACCTGCGGGAGGCGTTCCAGGCCACCGATCTGCTGCACCTGCTGGCGGTGTCCGGCTCCAACCTCACCGTGGTGCTGTTCCTGCTCCTCGGGCCCCCGGCCGCCGCGCAGCACGCCGAGCGGCGCGGATTGGCGCCTCGCCTCGGCCTCTCGCTGAGGGCGACGGCCCTGTGCGGGGCGGCGCTCACGCTCGCCTTCGTGGTGGTCTGCCGGCCCGAACCGAGCGTGCTGCGGGCCGCCGCCTGCGGGGCCGTCACCCTGCTCGCCCTGGCCACCGGTCGGCGCAGGTCGTTGGTTCCGGCACTGGCGGCGGCCGTTCTGTTGCTGGTCCTGTACGACCCGTGGCTGGCCCGCAGCCCCGGGTTCCTGCTGTCCGTACTGGCGACCGGGGCGCTGTTGACCCTGGCGCCGCGGTGGGGCGAGGCCCTGCGGAGGCGGGGCGTGCGGCCCGGCCTCGCGGACGGGTTGGGGGCCGCCCTGGCCGCCCAGGCGGTGTGCGCCCCGGTGGTGGCGGCGCTCTCCGCCCGGGTGAGCCTGGTGGCGGTGCCGTGCAACCTGCTCGCCGAACTCGCGGCGGGTCCCGCCACGGTGCTGGGCTTCGCGACGCTCGCGGTGGCCCCGCTCTACATGCCGGCGGCGGAACTCCTCGCGCGGTGCGCGGGCGTGCCGGCCGGGTGGATCGCCGGGGTGGCCCGCGCCGGTGCGAGGCTGCCGGGGGCGGAGCTCGCGTGGCCCGGCGGGTTCACGGGAGGCGCGCTGCTGGTCGCGGCCACCGCCGGCGTGCTCGGCCTGTGCGTGCGGTGGGGGCGCAGGTGGTGGTTCTGCTCCGCCTTGGCCGTGGCGCTGCTCGCCGCCGTACTCAGGCCGCCTCTGCTCATCCGTACGTTCAAAGGATGGCCGCCGCCCGACTGGAGCTACGTCCAGTGCGCGGTGGGGCAGGGGGACGCGGCCGTCATCGCCGTGGGACCGGGAACGGCGGTGGTCGTGGACGCGGGACCGGAAGCCGGGCCGGTGGACGCCTGCCTGCGGAGCCTTGGTGTGAGCAAGATCCCTTTGCTCGTGCTGACGCACTTCCACGCCGACCATGTGGGCGGGCTCGCGGGAGTGCTTCGCGGCCGGGCCGTGGGCTCGATCCAGACGACGACGCTGGAGGAACCGGCGCCCCAGGCGGAGTTCGTCCGGCGCGCCGCGGCCGGGGCCCGGGTGCCCGTGGTCGCCGCCGTGGCCGGTGAGCGGCGCCGTACCGGACCGCTGGAGTGGCGGGTGCTGTGGCCGCCGCCCGGGGGGCCGCCGGTGGAAGGACCCAACGACGCGAGCGTCACCCTGCTGGTGCGAACCTCCGGCCTGACCCTGCTCCTCCTCGGTGATCTCGAACCACTCGCCCAGCGGGCCCTGTTGAGGGATCACCCCGAACTCGGGCCCGTGGACGTGTTGAAAGTCGCCCACCACGGTTCCGCCCACCAGGACCCCGACCTCCAGGCGCGGGTCAGGCCGCGGATCGCGCTCGTCCCGGTGGGCGCCGGAAACCGGTACGGTCACCCCGCGTCCGTCACCCTCGCCAGGCTGCGGGCGATGGGTACGCTCGTTCTGCGCACCGACACCGACGGCAGCGTGGCCGTCGCGGGGAGCGGACCCGGGCTTCGGGCGTTTCCGGCCGGCCGCCGACGCGAGCGGCGCGGGCATACCGGGCGCAGCCCTTCTGTTTGCCCCCAACCCGGCAGCATGATCGAATGCGTCTTCGCCAGAACGGTCCAAGTCCACACTGCACGGGGGTGCATCAACCATGTTCGGACGCCGACGGGGGATGGAGACGGGCGGCAGCGCCGCCTCTCACACGGCCGCGACGCTGAC
Organism: Streptomyces sp. A1136; assembly: GCF_004795055.1. Taxonomy (GTDB): domain Bacteria; phylum Actinomycetota; class Actinomycetes; order Streptomycetales; family Streptomycetaceae; genus Streptomyces. The sequence goes on along the minus strand of NZ_SSBJ01000026.1, from coordinate 82,934 downwards.
GCTGCCACACACGGCCCGGCTGCTCAGTTGCCGGGTGCTCGACACGGTGCACCAGCCGGTGCGCCAAGCCAAGTTCGAGGTGACCGACCCGATCGGCCGCCGGGTCGTCAGCGGGGAGACCGACCCGTACGGCGGGTTCACCGCCGCGGTGCCGGAGGGGGAGTACCGGCTCACCGTCACCGCCGAGGGCTACGCGCCCTTCCACGGTGCGACGCTGGTGGGGGACCCGGCGCAGCGCGGCACGGCGGAGATCGTCCTCGACACGGTGGAGCCGCCACTGCTGCCCGCGCCCGGGCACTGGGAACTCGATCCGACGCACTCGTCGATCGGCTTCACCGCACGGCACATCGGCTTCGCCCGGATCCACGGCCGGTTCACGACCTTCGCCGGCGCGGTGCGGATAGCCGAGCGGATGGAGGACTCCTCCATGCGCGTCATCATCGACGCGGCGAGCATCGACACGGGACTGCGGATGCGGGACGACCACCTGCGTTCCGCGGACTTCCTGGACGCGACGCGCCATCCCACGGTGGAGTTCTACAGCGAGCGCTTCATCCACCGCGGCGGCAGCCGTTGGGCCGTCGCGGGCGCCCTGACCCTTCACGGCGTCAGCCGTTCCGTCACCTTGGACACCCAGTACCTGGGCAACGGCACGGGGCTCCAAGGCGAGCCGCGGGCCGCGTGCCGGGCCACGACGGAACTGAACCGCGAGGACTTCACGCTGAACTGGCAGTCGGTGCTGGCGCACGGGGTCGCGGCGATCGGCGCGAGCGTCGAGGTCGAGTTGGACATCCAGATCGTCCACAAGGCCTGAGGAGGCCGGGGCTCAGGAGGCCGGGGTCGAGGAGGCCGGGATGGGGGCTCAGGGGGCCTCCAGCCACCCCTCGTAGGCGGCGGCCAGGTCGTCCATGGCTGCGGAATCGAGCTTGCCCTGCGGGTCTTCGACCACCACCAGCCACTGGGCGTCCTCCGCGTCGTCCTCACCGGCGAGGGCGTCGCGGACCAGTTGGGGTTCCTCGGGCAGGCCGAACCGGTCCACGATCTCGGCCGCCACCTCCTCGGCGGCGTCGCGGTCGGGCAGGACCAGTACATGTCGCAGGTTCACCCGACCATTCTCCGGGACGGTGCCGCTGCCGGGGATCGGGGGAGGGGGGTTGTCGGTGGGGCGTGGGATGCTGGAGGCGATGGCCACCAGGAAGAACCCCACCGACGATCCGCTCGCCCCGCTCACCCTCGCAGTGGGGCAGGAGGACCTGCTGCTCGACCGCGTCGTGCGGGACGTGGTGACGGCGGCGCGTGCCGCCGATGCCGACACCGACGTCCGGGACCTCGCCTCCGAGCAGCTCCAGCCCGGCACGCTGGCCGAGTTGACCAGCCCCTCGCTCTTCTCCGAGCGCAAGGTCCTGATCGTGCGCAACGCGCAGGACCTGTCCGCCGACTCGGTGAAGGAGGTCAAGGCGTACCTCGCGGCGCCGTACGAGGAGATCATCCTCGTCCTCCTGCACGCCGGTGGCGTCAAGGGCAAGGGCCTGCTGGACGCGGCACGCAAGGCGGGCGCCCGGGAGGTCGCCTGCCCGAAGATGACGAAGGCGGCGGACCGGCTGTCGTTCGTGCGGGGGGAGTTCCGGACGCTGGGGCGTTCGGCCACCCCCGAGGCGTGCCACAGCCTGGTCGACGCGATCGGCAGCGACCTGCGGGAGCTGGCGAGCGCGGTTGCGCAACTGTGCGCGGACGTCGAGGGAACCATCGACGAGGCCGTGGTCGGGCGTTATTACACCGGCCGGGCGGAAGCCTCCAGCTTCACCGTCGCCGACCGGGCGGTGGAGGGGCGGGCGGCGGAAGCCCTCGAAGCCCTGCGCTGGTCACTGTCCACGGGCGTGGCGCCGGTTCTGATCACCAGCGCCTTGGCCCAGGCGGTGCGGGCCATCGGGAAACTGGCCTCGGCGCCGCGGGGGGCCCGCCCGGGCGACCTCGCGCGGGACCTGGGCATGCCGCCGTGGAAGATCGACCGGGTCCGGCAGCAGATGCGGGGCTGGTCGGCGGACGGTGTCGCGGAGGCGTTGCGTGCGGTGGCGCTGGCCGACGCGGGGGTGAAGGGCGGGGGCGACGACCCGGCGTACGCCTTGGAGAAGGCGGTCGTAGCGGTATCCCGCGCGGCCCGCCCCACACGCCGTTAGGCCCTGTCGTCCAAGTCGCTCCTGGCCCGGGGCGTCCGGTACCGCACCTCGCCGCGTTGTCGGGGCGCCCGAGTACGTCCGGTACCCGGGCGCCCCTCCGCCTCGTGGTGCGCGGCACCGGACGCCCCGGGCCGCAACGGCGTTACTTTGACGACAGGCCCCAGGCCCCAGGCCGCTCGCCGATGCCGCCGGGCGCAAGCGGGTCCGCGGCGCCGGAGGTGGGGTGGGGATGACGAAGGCCCCGGTCGCACCCTGGGGAAGGGTGGCGGCCGGGGCCTTCGGTCACTTCTGGGTGCGCCGCACCCGCGTGGCGAACGCTTCGCGTGCGGCGCGGTTGCCGGTCGGGAGCGGGAGAGAGGGCCCGCTTGATCCCTACCCGGCGATCACATCAGGAGCTCAGCCCTGGAGGGTGGCAACCTTGGTGGCCAGCGCCGACTTCTTGTTGGCGGCGGCGTTCTTGTGGATGACACCCTTCGAGACAGCCTTGTCGAGCGCACGCGCGGCGGCGCGGGAAGCCACGGTGGCCTTCTCGACGTCACCGGCGGCCACGGCCTCGCGGGCCTTGCGGATCGCGGTCTTGAGCGAGGACTTGACGGCCTTGTTGCGCAGGCGCGCCTTCTCGTTCGTCTTGTTCCGCTTGATCTGGGACTTGATGTTCGCCACGAAAGAGCCTTTTCAGGTTCAGAGTTTGATCTTCGGATTGCGCCCCGGACGGTGAGAGGCCGTACGAGACACAGCTGCCCAGGTTACCAGGCACGCTCGGGGCAGCCCAAACCGGGCGCACTGCGCCGGCCATGGGACCATGGGACTCTGCATATACGAGACCACGTTCCGACTGCGACCCGAGAATCAGGACACTGCGTGCCCGCGATCCCCAGCCACGTGCCCGAGCCGAGCCGTACCGACCCGGCGCTGATCCGCAATTTCTGCATCATCGCGCACATCGACCACGGCAAGTCGACCCTCGCCGACCGGATGCTCCAGCTGACCGGCGTCGTCGACCAGCGGCAGATGCGCGCCCAGTACCTCGACCGCATGGACATCGAGCGTGAGCGCGGCATCACGATCAAGTCGCAGGCGGTCCGTCTGCCCTGGGCGCCCACCGAGGGGCCGGGCAAGGGCAGCACGCACATCCTGAACATGATCGACACCCCCGGTCACGTCGACTTCACCTACGAGGTCTCGCGCTCCCTCGCGGCGTGCGAGGGCACGATCCTCCTCGTCGACGCCGCCCAGGGCATCGAGGCCCAGACCCTCGCCAACCTGTACCTGGCGATGGAGAACGACCTCGCGATCGTCCCCGTGCTGAACAAGATCGACCTGCCGGCCGCCCAGCCGGAGAAGTTCGCCGAGGAGCTCGCGAACCTGGTCGGCTGCCAGCCCGAGGACGTACTGCGCGTCTCGGCCAAGACCGGCATGGGCGTCGACGCGCTGCTGGACAAGGTCGTCGCCACCGTCCCGGCCCCGGTCGGCGTCAAGGACGCCCCCGCCCGCGCGATGATCTTCGACTCGGTCTACGACTCGTACCGCGGTGTCGTGACCTACGTCCGTGTCGTCGACGGCCAGCTCAACAAGCGCGAGCGCATCCGGATGATGTCCACCGGCGCCACGCACGAGCTGCTGGAGATCGGCGTCTCCTCCCCGGAGATGACCCCGGCCGACGGCATCGGCGTCGGCGAGGTGGGCTACATCATCACCGGCGTGAAGGACGTCCGTCAGTCCAAGGTCGGTGACACCATCACCAGCCTGCACAACGGCGCGACCGAGGCCCTCGGCGGCTACAAGGACCCGAAGCCGATGGTGTTCTCGGGCCTGTACCCGCTGGACGGCTCGGACTACCCGGACCTGCGCGAGGCCCTGGACAAGCTCCAGCTCAACGACGCCGCGCTCGTCTACGAGCCCGAGACCTCGGCGGCGCTCGGCTTCGGCTTCCGCGTCGGCTTCCTGGGCCTGCTGCACCTGGACGTGGTCCGCGAGCGCCTGGAGCGCGAGTTCGGCCTCGACCTGATCGCCACCGCCCCGAACGTGGTCTACCGCGTCGTCCTGGAGGACGGCAAGGAGGTCACCGTCACCAACCCGAGCGAGTTCCCCGAGGGCAAGATCTCGGACGTGTTCGAGCCGGTCGTACGGGCCACGATCCTCGCGCCCAGCGAGTTCATCGGCGCGATCATGGAGCTGTGCCAGACCCGCCGCGGCACCCTGCTCGGTATGGACTACCTCTCCGAGGACCGGGTCGAGATCCGCTACACGCTCCCCCTCGCGGAGATCGTCTTCGACTTCTTCGACCAGCTGAAGTCCAAGACGCGCGGTTACGCCTCCCTGGACTACGAGCCCACCGGCGAGCAGTCCTCCAGCCTGGTCAAGGTCGACATCCTGCTGCACGGCGACAAGGTCGACGCCTTCTCCGCCGTCTGCCACAAGGACGCCGCCTACGCCTACGGTGTGCGGCTCGTCGCCAAGCTGCGCGAGCTCATCCCCCGGCAGGCCTTCGAGGTGCCGATCCAGGCGGCCGTCGGCTCCCGCGTCATCGCCCGCGAGACCATCCGCGCCATCCGCAAGGACGTCCTCGCGAAGTGCTACGGCGGTGACATCTCCCGTAAGCGGAAGCTGCTGGAGAAGCAGAAGGAGGGCAAGAAGCGCATGAAGATGGTCGGCTCCGTGGAGGTGCCGCAGGAGGCCTTCATCGCCGTCCTCTCCAGCGACGAGTCCGGCGGCAAGAAGAAGTAGCCGGCCTGCCACCCCGGTCGTGACAAACGGGCCCACATGCGGACGCATGTGGGCCCGTTTCGTTATGAACCGGCCGCCCGAGGCCCCTTACGCGAGCGCCGGGCGGCCTTTAGTCTGATCACTGCTCGATGGTTACTCGCCAGTCACAAACTCGCCAACAGCACGTGCGCAGGTCCCCACCCCGCCAGCCCCAAGCGCCCCACGCCCACGCTGTCGCGTGGACCGGTCCGGAGGATGTCGTGAGCGACACACAGACCTTGATCGAGAACCGCCCGCCCACCGTGGCGGCCCTCTTCCTGGAGCGTGTCGCCGCCACGCCGGACGGGGAGGCCTACCGGTACCCGGTCCCCTCGGCCGACGGCGCGCCCGACGACTGGAAGTCGCTGAGCTGGGGCCAGGCCGCCGACCGGGTGTTCGCCATCGCGGCAGGCCTGGCCGACCTCGGGCTCGGCCCCGAGGACCGGGTCGCGCTCGCCTCCAACACCCGGGTCGAATGGATCCTGGCCGACCTCGGCGTGATGTGCGCCGGCGCCGCGACCACCACCATCTACCCCAGCACCAACGCGGAGGAGTCGGCGTTCATCCTGGCCGACTCCGAGAGCCGGGTGCTGATCGCCGAGGACGCCAAGCAGCTCGCGAAGGCACGCGCGCACCGCGCCGACCTGCCCCGCCTCGCCCATGTCGTCGTCCTGGACGCCGAGGACGCGCTGGAGGCCGACGGCGACCCCGAGGGCTGGGTCCTGTCCCTCGACGCCCTGGAGGCACGCGGCAGGGAGTACCTCGCCAAGCACCCCGAGGCGGTCAAGGAGCGGATCGCCTCCATCACCGCGGACCAGCTCGCCACGCTGATCTACACCTCCGGCACCACCGGCCGCCCCAAGGGCGTGCGCCTGCCGCACGACAACTGGTCGTACATGGCCAAGGCGACCGTGGCCACCGGCATGATCCACGCGGACGACGTCCAGTACCTGTGGCTGCCGCTGGCCCACGTCTTCGGCAAGGTGCTCACCTCCGGCCAGATCGAGGTCGGTCACGTCACCGCGGTCGACGGCCGCATCGACAAGATCATCGAAAACCTGCCGGTGGTGCAGCCGACCTACATGGCGGCCGTCCCGCGCATCTTCGAGAAGGTCTACAACGGGGCCGCGGGCAAGGCCCGGGCCGCGGGCGGGGCCAAGTACAAGATCTTCAAGTGGGCCGCCGAGGTGGCGCGCGAGTACGCCAAGACCCGGCAGGACAACTACCGCCGCACCGGGAGCATGAAGGTCCCCGCCGGCCTCGCCGCCAAGCACAAGATCGCCGACGCGCTCGTCTACTCCAAACTCCGCGAGGCCTTCGGTGGCAAGCTGCGCGCAGCCGTCTCCGGCTCCGCCGCACTCGCACCCGAGATCGGCTACTTCTTCGCGGGCGCCGGCATCCACATCCTGGAGGGCTACGGACTCACCGAGTCCAGCGCCGCCTCCTTCGTCAACCCCGGCGAGGCCTACCGCACCGGCACCGTCGGCAAGCCGCTCCCCGGCACCGAGGTCCGCATCGCCGAAGACGGCGAGATCCTGCTGCGCAGCCCCGGCGTCATGCAGGGCTACCACCGGCTGCCCGACAAGACCGCCGAGGTACTGGAAGCGGACGGCTGGCTGCACACGGGCGACATCGGCGAACTCTCGCCGGACGGCTACCTGCGCATCACCGACCGCAAGAAGGACCTGATCAAGACGTCGGGCGGCAAGTACGTCGCCCCGGCCGAGATCGAAGGCCAGTTCAAGGCGATCTGCCCGTACGTCTCCAGCATCGTCGTGCACGGCGCGGACCGGAACTTCTGCTCGGCGCTGATCGCGCTCGACGGCCCGGCGATCCTGACCTGGGCGGCCGAGCACGGCCTGGAGGGCAAGACGTACGCCGAGGTCACGGCCGCGCCCGAGACGAACCGGCTGATCGAGACCTACGTCCAGACCCTCAACGAGGGACTCCAGCGCTGGCAGACGATCAAGCAGTTCCGGCTGCTGCCCCGCGACCTGGACGTGGAGCACGGCGACCTCACGCCGAGCCTGAAGCTGAAGCGGCCCGTCGTGGAGCGCGAGTTCAAGCACCTCATCGACGAGATGTACGTCGGGGCCAACGAGGCGTAAACGACCTTGGGGCAGTGCGGGACAATGGGCGCATGTCTTCCGCACTGCCCGACGGTGAACCCATGCCCGAAGACGGCTCCCTGCCGGCGCACGCCCTCGCGGGCGCCGGGGAGCGGCCTCTCGGGTTCTACCTGCACGTCCCGTACTGCGCCACGCGCTGCGGCTACTGCGACTTCAACACCTACACGGCGACCGAGCTGCGGGGTACCGGAGGCGTGCTCGCCTCCCGCGAGAACTACGCCGACACCCTGATCGACGAGGTCCGCCTCGCCCGCAAGGTGCTGGGGGAGGACCCCAGGGCCGTGCGGACGGTGTTCGTGGGCGGCGGCACGCCGACCCTGCTGCCGGCCGCCGACCTCGTACGGATGCTCGCCGCGATCCGGGACGAGTTCGGTCTGGCACCGGACGCCGAGATCACGACGGAGGCCAACCCGGAGTCGGTGAACCCCGAGTACCTCGCCGAGCTGCGCGCGGGCGGGTTCAACCGGATCTCCTTCGGCATGCAGAGCGCGAAGCAGCACGTCCTGAAGGTGCTGGACCGCACGCACACCCCCGGGCGGCCGGAGGCGTGCGTCGCCGAGGCGCGGGCGGCGGGCTTCGAGCACGTGAACCTGGACCTGATCTACGGGACGCCGGGGGAGTCGGACGAGGACTGGCGGGCGTCGCTCACGGCCGCGCTGGGGGCCGGTCCCGACCACATCAGCGCCTACGCGCTGATCGTGGAGGAGGGGACGCAGCTGGCGCGGCGGATACGGCGCGGCGAGGTCCCGATGACGGACGACGACGTGCACGCCGACCGGTACCTGATCGCGGACGCGGTGATGGCGGAGGCCGGGTACCACTGGTACGAGGTGTCGAACTGGGCCACCTCCGAGGCCGGGCGGTGCCTGCACAACGAGCTGTACTGGCGCGGGGCCGACTGGTGGGGCGCGGGGCCGGGCGCGCACTCGCACGTGGGCGGGGTGCGGTGGTGGAACGTGAAGCACCCGGGGGCGTACGCCGCCGCGCTGGCCGAGGGCCGTTCCCCCGGGGCCGGGCGGGAGCTCCTGTCGGCGGAGGACCGGCGCGTGGAGCGCATCCTGCTGGAGCTGCGTCTGGTGGACGGCGTGCCGTTGTCGCTGCTCGCGGAGGCGGGGACGGCGGCGTCGCGGCGGGCGCTGGCCGACGGGCTGCTGGAGCCGGGCCCGTACGAGGCGGGGCGCGCCGTGTTGACGTTGCGGGGGCGGTTGCTGGCCGACGCGGTGGTCCGGGACCTGGTCGACTGACGCGGGGCGACCGACGCGGGCCGCGGGTGTGGGGGTTGCCGGGCGGGCGTGCCGGATGCGGCGTCGTCGCGCTGCGCGGCCCGGCTGCGCCGGGCTTTCCGGGGCTCCGCCCCGGGCCCCGCGCCTCAAGCGCCGGCGGGGCCGGATTGCCCGGCCCGCGCCTCAGGCTTGCGAGGCCCGCGCCTCAAGCGCCGGCGGGGGTCGTGACGTGGTCGATGAGGTGTTCCACCGCGCCCAGGAGGGTGGGTTCGAGGTCCTTGTAGGACGTCACGCGGGACAGGATGTGCTGCCAGGCCGCTCCCGTGTTCGGGGGCCAGCCCAGGGCCTCGCAGATGCCCGTCTTCCAGTCCCGGCCCGGCGGGATCACCGGCCAGGCGGGGATGCCCAGCGCCGACGGCTTCACCGCCTGCCAGACGTCCACGTACGGGTGGCCCACCACCAGGACGTGCGGGGACGTCACCGACGCCGCGATGCGGGACTCCTTCGAGCCCGGCACCAGGTGGTCGACCAGCACGCCCAGGCGGGCGTCCGGCGCGGGTGCGAAGTCCGCGACGATGGCGGGCAGGTCGTCGATGCCCTCCAGGTACTCCACGACCACCCCCTCGATCCGCAGGTCGTCGCCCCAGACCCGCTCCACCAGCTCCGCGTCGTGGCGGCCCTCGACGTAGATCCGCCCGGCCCGCGCCACCCGTGCCCGGGCCCCGGGGACCGCCACCGAGCCCGACGCCGTACGGGCGGGAGCCGCCCCCGCGCGGGTCGGGCGGGTCAGGGTGACCACCGCGCCGTCCAGGAGGAAACCGCGCGGCTCCAGCGGGAAGGCGCGCCGCTTGCCGAAGCGGTCCTCCAGGGTCACCGTGCCGGCTTCGCAGGCCACCACCGCGCCGCAGAAGTCGGTGGCGGCCACCTCCACCACCAGGCCCGGGTCCGCCGACACCTCCGGAACGGCCTTGGCGCGCTTCCATTGCGGGGTCAGATCGGGGGAGTACTCACGCATCCGGCCGACGCTACGAGAGAGCCCGCGCTCACGCGTCCGACACGCCGAACCGCCCCGCGAGTGTGGCGCGTTGCGCACGCACGAAGCCCGCGTCGACCACCGCTCCGTGACCGGGTACGTACAGCGCGTCGTCCCCGCCCAGCGCCAGCAGCCGGTCCAGTGCGGCGGGCCACCGCGCGGGGACCGCGTCCGGGCCCGCCTGGGGTTCGCCCGACTCCTCCACGAGGTCCCCGCAGAAGACGACCTCCCGCCCGCCCGGCACGAAGACCGCCAGATCGTGCCGCGTGTGGCCCGGGCCGACGTTCGCCAGCAGCACCTGCACCCCGCCCAGCTCCAGCGTCCACTCGCCCGACACCAGGTGCCGCGGCGCCGGAAGCAGCTCCGCCGCCTCGGTGGCCTCCGCCTCCGCCAGGCCGTGCCGGACCGCGTCCGCCCGCAGGGCCTCCCGGTCCGACGCGAGGTGCGCGTCCAGCCCGACCGCGCCGTAGAACTCGGCCCCCGAGAAGGCCGAGCCGCCCAGCACGTGATCGAAATGTCCGTGCGTGAATGCGATATGGGTCACGCGGCGACCGGCCAACCGCTCGGCCTCCGCCCGCACCCGCGCCCCTTCGCGGACGCACGAGCCGGGGTCGATCAGGAGGACCGACTCGTCCCCCACCACCAGCCCCACCGTGCAGTCCCACACCGGCAGTCGGCGCCTCCCGGCCCGCCCGGTCAGCCGCTCCCAGCCCGCCTCTTCCCAACGCACGTCCATGCGGGGACGCTACCCTGGCGGGCCGCCCTTGCCTCCGGCGTACTACCCGGCCGTACACTGACCGGGGGATCTCTGGCACTCGGATACGCAGAGTGCCAACACGGCCCGCCCCGGGCCGACCGGAAACGACCGCAGCGACGACCCACCGCACTGGAGGTGTGCACGAGTGCTCAGCGAACGCAGGCTCGAGGTATTGCGCGCCATCGTCCAGGACTACGTGGGGACGGAGGAGCCGGTCGGGTCCAAGGCGCTCACCGAGCGCCACCGGCTCGGCGTCTCCCCGGCGACGGTCCGCAACGACATGGCCCTGCTGGAGGAGGAGGGCTACATCGCCCAGCCCCACACCAGCGCCGGACGCATCCCCACCGACAAGGGCTACCGGCTCTTCGTCGACAAGCTGGCGGGGGTCAAGCCCCTGTCGACGCCCGAGCGCCGGGCCATCCAGAACTTCCTCGACGGCGCGGTCGACCTCGACGACGTCGTCGGGCGCACCGTTCGACTGCTCGCGCAGCTCACCCGGCAGGTGGCCGTGGTGCAGTACCCGAGCCTGACCCGCTCCACCGTCCGGCACGTGGAGCTGCTGTCCCTGGCGCCCGCGCGCCTGATGCTCGTACTGATCACGGACACCGGGCGGGTCGAGCAGCGGCTCGTGGACTGCCAGACCCCCTTCGCCGAGACCTCGCTCGCCGACCTGCGGGCGCGCCTCAACAGCCGGGTCGTCGGCCGTCGGTTCACCGATGTGCCACCGCTCGTGCAGGACCTTCCCGAGTCCTTCGAGGCCGAGGACCGGGCGACGGTCAAGGCCGTCCTCGCGACCCTGCGTGAGACCCTGGTGGAGGAGGCGGAGGAACGGCTGATGATCGGCGGTACCGCCAACCTCACGCGGTTCGGACATGATTTCCCCCTGACGATCAGGCCGGTGCTGGAAGCGCTGGAGGAGCAGGTCGTGCTCCTCAAGCTGCTGGGCGAGGCGAGTGAGTCGGGGATGGCCGTGAAGATCGGGCATGAGAATGCCTACGAGGGACTGAACTCCACGTCCGTCGTCTCGGTCGGTTACGGTTCGGGCGGCGAAGCAGTCGCCAAACTCGGCGTGGTCGGACCGACCCGCATGGACTACCCCGGAACGATGGGAGCGGTACGCGCAGTGGCACGTTACGTCGGACAGATCCTGGCGGAGTCGTAAGTGGCCACGGACTACTACGCCGTTCTCGGCGTGCGCCGCGACGCATCGCAGGACGAGATCAAGAAGGCCTTCCGTCGCCTGGCGCGCGAACTCCATCCGGACGTGAATCCGGACCCGAAGACGCAGGAGCGCTTCAAGGAGATCAACGCGGCCTACGAGGTCCTCTCGGACCCGCAGAAGAAGCAGGTCTACGACCTCGGCGGCGACCCGCTGTCCTCCTCGGGCGGTGGCGGCGGCGCGGGCGGATTCGGTGCGGGCGGCTTCGGCAACTTCTCCGACATCATGGACGCCTTCTTCGGCCAGGCCTCGCAGCGCGGGCCGCGCTCGCGCACCCGCCGGGGCCAGGACGCCATGATCCGCCTCGACCTGGAACTGGACGAGGCGGCCTTCGGGACCACCAAGGACATCCAGGTCGACACGGCCGTCGTCTGCACCACCTGCTCCGGTGAGGGCGCCGCACCCGGCACCTCCGCGCAGACGTGTGACATGTGCCGCGGACGCGGCGAGGTGTCGCAGGTCACCCGGTCCTTCCTGGGCCAGGTCATGACCTCGCGGCCCTGCCCGCAGTGTCAGGGCTTCGGCACCGTCGTCCCCACCCCGTGCCCCGAGTGCGCGGGCGACGGCCGGGTCCGCTCCCGCCGCAGCCTCACCGTCAAGATCCCGGCGGGCGTGGAGAACGGCACCCGCATCCAGTTGGCGGGCGAGGGCGAGGTCGGCCCCGGCGGCGGCCCCGCCGGCGACCTGTACGTGGAGATCCACGAGCTGCCGCACCCGACCTTCCAGCGGCGCGGGGACGACCTGCACTGCACGGTCACCATCCCGATGACGGCGGCGGCCCTGGGCACCAAGTGCCCGCTGGAGACGCTCGACGGCTTGGAGGAGATCGACATCCGGCCCGGCACCGGGTCCGGCCAGGCGATCCCGCTGCACGGCCGCGGCGTCACGCACCTGCGCGGCGGCGGGCGTGGCGACCTGATCGTCCACGTCGAGGTCACCACCCCGGGCAAGCTGGACGCCCAGCAGGAGGACCTGCTGCGCCAGCTGGCGAAGCTGCGCGGCGAGGAGCGGCCGATGGGCCAGTTCGCGCCGGGCCAGCAGGGTCTGTTCAGCCGCCTCAAGGACGCGTTCAACGGCCGCTGACCGGCCCCGCGCACCTCGTACGAGCCCGGTCCGGGACTGCCCCGGACCGGGCTCGCTGCCGTCGCGGACCCGGGCCGGCGCAGGTCTCGCGGCGGCCGTCGGACCGCCGCCGGGAAGCGGACTATGCCAGGCGAATGCCGTGATTCGGCCCGGTGCGCCGGACGTGGCACGATGCAGGGCATGTCCACCGCGCCGAACGGTCTCTCCCCGTACCCGATCGTGCAGGCCCCCATGGCGGGCGGTGCCTCCTGCCCGCCGCTCGCCGCCGCCGTGTGCGAGGCGGGCGGCCTCGGATTCCTGGCCGGCGGCTACAAGACCGCCGACGGGATGTACCAGGAGATCAAGCAGGTGCGCGCCCTCACCCGGCGGCCCTTCGGCGTCAACCTGTTCATGCCGCAGACCGGCTACGTCGACCCCGCGGCCGTCGAGACCTACCGGGGACAACTGGCCGGCGAGGCGACCTGGTACGAGGTGTCCCTCGCGCCGGACGACACCCTCGGCACCTGCGACGACGGTTACGACGCCAAACTGGCCATCCTCCTGGAGGACCCCGTCCCGGTGGTCTCCTTCTCCTTCGGCTGCCCGCCGGCCGACGTCCTGACCAGGCTCCGCGAGGTGGGTACGTACACCGTCGTCACGGTGACCGCCGTGGACGAAGCCCGCACCGCCCAGGCCGCGGGCGCCGACGCGGTCTGCGTCCAGGGCGTCGAGGCGGGCGGTCACCAGGGCACCCACCGCGACGACCCGGAGACCGACGGCACGGCCGGCGTCGGCCTGCTCGTCCTCGTCGCGGCGGTACGCGAGGCGGTGGCCCTCCCCATCATCGCGGCGGGCGGGGTGATGCGCGGGGCGCAGATCGCGGCGTTGCTCGCGGCGGGCGCCGAGGCCGCCCAACTCGGCACGGCCTTCCTGCCCTGCCCGGAATCGGGCGCCGACCCCCTGCACAAGAGGGCGCTGACAGACCCGCTGTTCCCGCACACCGAGCTCACCCGGGCCTTCTCCGGCAGGCCCGCCCGGTGCCTGGTCAACCGCTTCATGCGCGAGCACGGCCCGTACGCCCCGGCCGCGTACCCGCAGGTCCACCACCTGACCTCGGGACTGCGCAAGGCGGCGGCCGCCGCCGGCGACCCGCAGGGCATGGCGCTGTGGGCGGGGCAGGGGCACCGGCTGGCGCGGGCGCTGCCGGCCGGGGAACTGGTGGAGGTGCTCGCGGCGGAAGTCGTCGGCGCACAGCACGCGTTGAAGGTCATGCAGATGAGGAGAGCGTCATGACGGCCCCGGTGTTCGTGGTCGAGGAGGTCCCCGCGGGGCCGGAGTTCACCCTGGACGGCCCCGAGGGGCGACACGCGGTGTCCGTCAAGCGGCTGAACCCGGGCGAGGACGTGGTCCTCACCGACGGCCGGGGTCGCTGGGCCGAGGGCGTCGTGAAGTCGGCGGAGGGCAAGGACCGGCTGGTCGTCGCGGTGTCCGGGGTCTTCGAGGAGCCGGAGCCCGCCGTGCGGATCACCGTCGTACAGGCGCTCCCCAAGGGTGACCGGGGCGAACTCGCGGTCGAGACGATGACCGAGACCGGGGTCGACGCGATCGTGCCCTGGCAGGCGTCCCGGTGCATCACCCAGTGGCGCGGCGAGCGGGGCGCCAAGTCCCTCGCCAAGTGGCGGGCCACCGCCCGGGAGGCGGGCAAGCAGTCCCGTAGGGTGCGCTTCCCCGAGGTCGCCGAAGCCCTGTCCACGAAGCAGGTGGCGGCGCTGCTGGCCGACGCCGACCTGGCCGTGGTCCTGCACGAGGACCGCGACACCCCCTCGGACGCCCTGGCCACGGCCCCGTTGCCCGCCGCCGGCTCCGTCGTCCTGGTGGTCGGCCCGGAGGGCGGGGTCTCGCCCGAGGAACTCGCCGTCTTCGCGGCGGCCGGCGCCCACCCGTACCGCCTGGGCCCCTCGGTCCTGCGCACCTCCACCGCCGGTACGGCCGCGACGGCGGTCCTGCTGGCCCGGACGGGCCGCTGGTCCTGAGCCGGGCCCGCCCCCGCCGGGGCGGGGGATCGAACCGGTCGCGAGCCGGTGGATCACCGCGCCGGTTACGATGCCCCGACCGACCCGATGTCTTGAACCGAGGCACGTCACGAGAGGCGCAGCAATGGCCGGGGAACCGCAGGCGGACTGCCTGTTCTGCAAGATCGTGGAGGGGAAGATCCCGGCGACGATCGTCCGCGAGTCCGAGACGACCGTCGCCTTCCGGGACATCAACCCGCAGGCGCCCACGCACGTCCTCGTCATCCCGAAGGCGCACTACCCCGACGCCGCGTCCCTGGCCGCCGCCGAGCCGACGCTCGCCGCCGACGTGCTGCGCGAAGCCGGGCAGATCGCCGCCGCCGAGGGCATCGCCGACCACGGCTACCGGATCGTGTTCAACACCGGCGCCGGCGCCGGCCAGACCGTCTGGCACGCCCACGCGCACGTCCTCGGCGGCCGCGGCCTCCAGTGGCCCCCCGGATAAGACGTGTCCGTACGCGAGTTCGTGGTCCTGGGGACCGCAAGCCAGGTCCCCACCCGGGCCCGTAACCACAACGGCTACCTGCTGCGCTGGGACGGCGAGGGCATCCTCTTCGACCCGGGCGAGGGCACCCAGCGCCAGATGCTGCGCGCCGGGGTCGCCGCGCACGACATCAACCGGATCTGCGTCACCCACTTCCACGGTGACCACAGCCTCGGCCTCGCCGGGGTGATCCAGCGGATCAACCTCGACCAGGTCCCGCACCCCGTCAGCGCGCACTACCCGGCCTCGGGACAGAAGTTCTTCGACCGGCTCCGCTACGCCACCGCCTACCGGGAGACGGTGCGGCTGCGCGAGGAGCCGGTGGCCGAGGACGGGACACTGGCGGTCGGGCCCTCGTACACCCTGGAGGCCCGGCGCCTCTCGCATCCGGTGGAGTCCTTCGGCTACCGGATCACCGAGCCGGACGGGCGCCGGATGGTGCCGGAGCTGCTGGCGCGGCACGGGATCAAGGGACCGGACGTGGGCCGGCTCCGGCGCGAGGGCAGCCTGGGCGACGTCGGTCTGGACGAGGTCAGCGAGCACCGGCCGGGGCAGCGGTTCGCCTTCGTGATGGACACCCGGCTGTGCGCGGGCGTGGACGCGCTCGCGGAGGGCTGCGACATGCTGGTGATCGAGTCGACGTTCCTGGACGAGGACGTGGCGCTCGCCGTCGACCACGGCCACCTCACCGCCGGACAGGCGGCGCGGGTGGCCAAGGACGCGGGAGTCCGGCACCTGGTGCTGACGCACTTCTCGCAGCGCTACCCCGACCCCGCCGAGTTCGAACGGCAGGCGCGGGCGGCCGGCTTCGAGGGTGAACTGACGATCGCCGCTGACCTCGTACGGGTTCCGCTCCCGAAGCGCGGGTAGCGGGGGGCGGGTTCCGGCCGAATCCGAGCGCCCGCGTGGTGACGTGGGTCACACTTGGTTTCGGTGCGTCCGCGTCCGGGCATCCACGACGGCTGTCCGCCGCGGGCCCGGGCGCGGCGAACCGTCCACCTCGGGCGCACACAGGAAACGGGGAGCACACGTGATCAGTCGGGACAGCCGCACCAGCCGCGAATCGAGACTGGACCCGCTCGGTCCGGTGCGCGATCCCCAGGAACCGGGCTGCGACGTCTTCCTCACCGGCACCGTCTTCCTCGACATCATCTTCACGGGCCTCGACTCGGCCCCCGTCCGCGGTACGGAGTCGTGGGCGCGCGGCATGGGCTCCAGCCCCGGCGGAGTCGCCAACATGGCCGCCGCGCTGGCCCGCCTCGGCCTGCGGACATCGCTGGCCGCGGCCTTCGGCGACGACCACTACGGCGAGTACTGCTGGGACGCGCTGGAACAGGGCGAGGGCATCGACCTGTCGATGTCCCGCAAGATCCCCGGCTGGCACAGCCCCGTCACCGTCTCCATGGCGTACGAGGGCGAGCGCACGATGGTCTCCCACGGGCACGAGGCCCCGCTCCCGGCGGGCCCCGGCCGGTTCCCGCAGTGCCCGCCGCGCGCCCGGGCGGCCGTGGCCTCGCTGGGCCCGGGCGCGGGCGAGGAGTGGATCGCGCAGGCGGCCCGGCAGGGGTCACGGGTCTTCGCCGACGTGGGCTGGGACGAGAGCGGTCGCTGGGACCTCGGGGCGCTGGCGGACCTGGGGCACTGCGAGGCCTTCCTGCCGAACGCCGGCGAGGCCATGCGGTACACCCGGACCGACTGCCCGCGCGCGGCGGCCCGGGCGCTGGCGGAGAAGGTGCCGGTCGCGGTGGTGACCATGGGCGCGGACGGCTCCTGCGCGGTGGACGGCCGCACCGGGGAGACGGCGGAGGTCCCCGGGATCACGGTCGACGCGCTGGACCCGACGGGAGCCGGTGACGTGTTCGTGGCGGGTTTCGTCACGGGCACCCTGGCCGGGTGGCCGCTGGCGGACCGGCTGGCGTTCGCCGGACTCACGGCGGCCCTGTCGGTGCAGGAGTTCGGCGGTTCCCTGTCGGCCCCGGGCTGGCCGGAGGTCTCCCACTGGTGGCGCGCCGCCCCGGAGAGTCTGCGCGACCGCTACGCCTTCCTGGACGCCCTGGTCCCGCCGGGCGCGCCGCCCGGCCCCCGCCGTCGGGCCGTCCCGACCATCGGGTTCCGGCCGTCCCTGTAGCCGGGTGTCGCGGCCGGGCCCGGCGCCTGCGCGGCGGCCCGGGGCGCCGCGGGACGGGCGCGACGGAAAAGCCCTCGGGGATGGCGCCGGGGAGTCGTACCCTTGGTAGTCCGGAGGTCGACGATCGGCGCGACCCCTCAGTGGGAGGTATGCGCAGGCCACAGTGCCGGCCCATGACTCAGACACCGACAGCCCGTACCCCAGCGCCGGGGCAGGCGCGAGCCCACTTCACCGTTCCGGCCACGCACCCGATGGTGACCGTGCTGGGCTCCGGTGACGCCCTGCTTCGCGTCATCGAAAAGGCCTTCCCGAAGGCCGACATCCATGTTCGGGGCAATCAGGTCAGCGCGATCGGCGACGCGGTGGAAGTCGCCCTGATCCAGCGCCTGTTCGACGAGATGATGCTGGTGCTCCGCACCGGGCAGTCGATGACGGAGGACGCAGTGGAACGCTCGATCGCCATGCTCAAGGCCAACGGCAAGGCCAACGGCGGCGACGGCGGCCACGAAGAGACACCGGCCGAGGTGCTCACCCAGAACATCCTCTCCAGCCGGGGTCGGACCATCCGTCCCAAGACGCTCAACCAGAAGCGTTACGTGGACGCGATCGACAAGAACACCATCGTCTTCGGCATCGGCCCGGCCGGTACCGGCAAGACGTACCTCGCGATGGCCAAGGCGGTCCAGGCGCTCCAGTCCAAGCAGGTCAGCCGGATCATCCTGACCCGCCCCGCCGTCGAGGCCGGCGAGCGCCTCGGCTTCCTGCCGGGCACCCTGTTCGACAAGATCGACCCGTACCTGCGTCCGCTGTACGACGCCCTGCACGACATGCTCGACCCGGACTCCATCCCGCGCCTGATGGCCGCCGGCACCATCGAGGTGGCCCCGCTCGCGTACATGCGCGGTCGCACCCTCAATGACGCCTTCGTCGTGCTCGACGAGGCGCAGAACACCACCGCCGAGCAGATGAAGATGTTCCTGACCCGGCTCGGCTTCGATTCGAAGATCGTCGTGACCGGTGACATCACGCAGATCGACCTGCCGGGCGGCGCCAAGAGCGGCCTGCGCGAGGTGCAGCGGATCCTCGACGGGGTGCCGGACATCCACTTCTCACGGCTCACCTCCGAGGATGTCGTCCGGCACAAGCTGGTCGGCCGTATCGTCGACGCGTACGAGAAGTACGACGACAGCCAGGACTCCCCCCAGTCCCGGAACGGCTACCAGCGGAAGTAGAACTCAGCGCACCATGTCGATCGACGTCAACAACGAGTCCGGGATCGAGGTCGACGAGCAGGCGGTCCTCGACATCGCCCGCTACGCGCTCACCCGCATGCGGATCCACCCGCTGTCCGAGCTGTCCGTCATCGTCGTCGACGAGGAGGCGATGGAGCAGCTCCACATCCAGTGGATGGACCTGCCCGGACCCACCGACGTCATGTCCTTCCCGATGGACGAACTGCGTCCCCCGGCGAAGGACGACGAGGAGCCCCCGCAGGGGCTCCTCGGCGACATCGTGCTGTGCCCGGAAGTCGCCAAGCGGCAGGGCGAGGAAGCGCCGACGCGGCACTCCATGGACGAGGAGCTCCAGCTCCTGACCGTCCACGGGGTGCTGCACCTGCTCGGGTACGACCACGAGGAGCCGGACGAGAAGGCCGAGATGTTCGGCCTCCAGGCGGCCATCGTCGACGGCTGGCGCGGTGAGCGCGGCCTGACCGGCCCGTCCCCCGCCCCCACCGTCTCGTGACCGGCGCACCGCAGCTGATCAGCGGCGCGGTGCTGCTGGTCGTCGTGGCGTGGTTCGCGGCCTGCGCGGAGTCCGGGATCGCCCGCGTCTCCAGCTTCCGCGCCGAGCAGGCCGTACGGGAGGGCCGGCGCGGCAGTGCCAAGCTGGCGCAGGTCACCGGGGACCCGACCCGCTACGTCAATGTGGCGCTGCTCGTCCGGGTCACCTGTGAGATGGCGGCGGGCGTGCTCGTCACCTACGTGTGCCTGGACGAGTTCGGCGAGAACTGGACCGCGCTGCTCGTGGCCATCGCCGTGATGGTGCTGGTGTCGTACGTGGCGGTGGGGGTGTCCCCGCGCACCATCGGCCGTCAGCACCCGCTGAACACGGCGACCGCGGCCGCGTACGTGCTCGTCCCGCTGGCCCGGGTCATGGGGCCGATCCCGCAGCTGCTGATCCTCCTCGGCAACGCGCTCACCCCGGGCAAGGGCTTCCGCAAGGGACCGTTCGCCTCCGAGGCCGAGCTGCGGGCCATGGTGGACCTGGCGGAGAAGGAATCGTTGATCGAGGACGACGAGCGTCGGATGGTGCACCAGGTCTTCGAACTCGGCGACACCCTCGTGCGCGAGGTGATGGTGCCCCGCACCGACCTGGTCTGCATCGAGCGGTACAAGACGGTGCGCCAGGCGACGACGCTCGCGCTGCGCTCGGGCTTCTCGCGTATCCCGGTGACCGGGGAGAACGAGGACGACATCGTCGGGATCGTCTACCTGAAGGACCTCGTCCGCAAGACGCACATCAGCCGGGAGGCGGAGTCCGACCTCGTCTCGACGGCCATACGGCCGGCCGTCTTCGTGCCCGACACCAAGAACGCCGGCGACCTGCTCCGCGAGATGCAGTCGGTGCGCAACCACGTGGCCGTCGTCATCGACGAGTACGGAGGTACGGCGGGCATCGTGACGATCGAGGACATCCTGGAGGAGATCGTCGGCGAGATCACCGACGAGTACGACCGCGAACTCCCGCCGGTCGAGGAGCTCGGCGACGACCGGTACCGGGTCACCGCCCGCCTCGACATCACCGACCTCGGGGAGCTGTTCAAGGTCGAGGCCTTCGACGACGAGGACGTGGAGACGGTCGGCGGCCTGCTCGCCAAGGCGCTGGGCCGGGTGCCGATCGCGGGCGCGTCGGCCGTGGTGGAGCTGCCCGACGGGCGGCCGCTGCGGCTGACGGCCGAATCCCCGGCCGGCCGCCGGAACAAGATCGTGACGGTGTTGGTGGAGCCCGTGGTGATGGAGCCGGACGAGGGCGTGGAGGTGCCCGAATGACCCCCGCGGAGCTGCGCGCCTTCTGTCTGGGCTTCAACGCGGCGGTGGAGGAGTTCCCCTTCACGCCGGAGACCTCGGTGTTCAAGGTGCTCGGCAAGGTGTTCGCGCTGACGGCGCTGGACGCCGAACCGTTGAAGATCAACCTCAAGTGCGAGCCGGAGGCGGCGGTGCGGCTGCGGGCGGAGTACGAGGCGATCGTTCCGGGCTGGCACATGAACAAGCGGCACTGGAACACGGTGACGGTCGCCGGGCTGCCGGACGAGATGGTCCGGGAGCTGGTGGAGGACTCGTACGACCTGGTCGTCGCCGGGCTGCCCAAGGCCGAGCGGTTGCGGCTGGACCGGCCCTGAGCCGTGGGGGCGGCGGCCCGGCGGGGCCGTCCCCCGGGCCCGCCCGGGCGCTCCCTATGCTTTCGCCCATGAGCGACAACACCGGGATCGACCCCGAGGACACCAAGATCATCACACTGGCGCGCAGCGCCCGCGCCCGCAACGGCGTGCCGGAGGGCGCGGCGGTGCGCGACGAGACGGGCCGCACGTACGTGGCCGGGACCGTGGAGCTGGACTCCCTCAAGCTGAGCGCGCTGCGCACGGCGGTCGCGATGGCGGTGGCCAGCGGGGCGCGGTCCCTGGAGGCCGCCGCCGTGGTGAGCGCGGCGGACGTCCCGGCCGACGCGGACCGCGCGGCCGTCCGCGACCTCGGCGGCCCGGATACCCCGGTCCTCCTGGCGGCCCCGGACGGCACCCTCAAGTCCACGACGCCGGCGGGCTGAGCCCTACCGGGCACGGGTGGGCTTGAGTCCTAGGGCGCGTGCCACACGAGCGTGTACCGCCAGAACAGACGCCGTCGCAGGCGGGCGCCGGGCAGGGCGGCGCCGACTTGGTCGCCGATCTCGGCGAAGGTCATCACGGGCGGGCGGGTCCGAGCCGTCATCGCGGCTGGCCGGGGCGCCGGGCGGCCGCGGTTTCGCAGCCAACCGACGGCGGCGTTCAGCGGGATCGAGAGGGCGCCCATCAGGTGGTCGCCGACGGTGTCGGCCCGCGCCACGCCGACGACCACCAGGGTCCCGCCGGGAGCGAGGTGGTGGCGGAAGAGGTTCAGCGCCCGGCCGAAGGGCATGTGGTGGACGGCGGCGACGCAGGTGACGATGTCGTACGGGCCGCGCGGTACCGCCGTCAGCGCGTCGCCGGTGACGAAGGACATCCGGCCTTCCGCCGGGGCCGTCGCGCGGGCCAGGGCGACGATCGTGGGGTCGGCGTCGATCCCGATCACCGTCTGGGCCCGGGTGGCCAGGAGCCCGGCCAACTCGCCGCTGCCGCAGCCGATGTCCAGTGCCCGCGCGCACCGCTTCGGCACCTGGCGCAGGATCCACCGGTGGTAGTGGGCGTTGTGGTCCCAGGGGTGGGCGGCGTTGAAACGGTCGAGGGCCGCCAAGGCGCGCGGTCGTGGGGTCATGCCGCCATTGGATCACCGGTCCGGCGCCTGATGACCATGGCCATCAGGGCGGCCACCGCGCACAGCGCGCCCGCCGCGTACCAGACCAGGTCGTACGAGCCGAACGCGTCGCGCGCCAGGCCGCCCAGGAAGGCCACCAGGGCCGCGCCCACCTGGTGCGAGGCCAGCACCCAGCCGAAGACGATGGCACTGTCCTCCCCGTACTGCTCGCGGCACAGCGCGATGGTGGGCGGGACGGTCGCGACCCAGTCCAGGCCGTAGAAGACGATGAAGAAGACCATCGGCGGGTGCACGGACGGCGCCATCAGCATCGGCAGGAACAGGAGCGAGACGCCGCGCAGGGCGTAGTACACCGCCAGCAGTCGACGCGCCTCGAACCGGTCGGTGAACCAGCCGGAGGCGATCGTGCCGAGCACGTCGAACACGCCGACCACCGCGAGCAGTCCGGCTGCCGCCGTCACCGGCATGCCGTGGTCGTGCGCCGCCGGCACGAAGTGCGTCCGCACCAGTCCGTTGGTCGAGGCGCCGCAGATCGCGAAGGTGCCGGCCAGGAGCCAGAAGGGGCCGGTCCGGGCCGCCTTGAACAGCACCGACACCGCGCGCCCCGCCGCCCCGCGCGCCGGCGCGGGCTTGTGCGCGTACGTGCCGCCGTAGGGAGCGAGCCCCACGTCCGCGGGGTGGTCGCGCAGCAGCAGCCACACGAAGGGCACGACGACCAGCGCGGCCAGCGACACGGTGACCGAGCCCGGGCGCCACCCGTGGCGTTCCACCAGCCAGGACAGCAACGGAAGGAAGATCAATTGTCCGGAGGCGCCGGCCGCGGTCAGGACGCCGGTGACGAGTCCGCGGCGGGCGGTGAACCAGCGGTTGGTCACGGTCGCGGCGAACGCCATGGCCATAGAGCCGCTGCCCAGACCGACCAGCACTCCCCAGAGCAGCACCAGTTGCCAGGCCGCGGTCATCCAGACCGTGGCCACCGCGCCGGCGGATATGACGATCAGGGCCACCGCCACGACCCGGCGCATGCCGAAACGGTCCATCAGCGCGGCCGCGAACGGCGCGGTCAGCCCGTAGAGGGCGAGGTTGACGGAGACGGCGAAGCCGATGGTGCCGCGCGACCAGTCGAACTCCTCGTGGAGCGGTTCGATGAGCAGCCCGGGCAGGGAGGCGAAGGCGGCGGCGCCGACGATCGTCACGAAGGCGACGGCCGCGACGAACCAGGCGCGGTGGACGCGACCGGGCGTGCGCGGGGCGGGCGGGGGAGCGGCATCGGCGGCGGGCGTGGGCGCGGGCGAGGGCGCCGGCGTGGGTGCTGTCTGGGTCACCCGGACAGCTTCCGGCCGCGGGGGCACCGGGCGACAGTGGCCTGAACGACACGCTTCGCTACGATCGGGCCATGGACTCTCGTACGCAGATCCCGTCGGAAGACTCCGCCCACCGGGTCGTCGTCCTCGCCCTCGCCGGGCTGTTGCCCTTCGAACTCGGCATTCCGCACCGGATCTTCGGCCGGGCCAAGGACCGGGCCGGGCGGCCGCTGTACGAGATCCTCACCTGTGGACTGTCCGCGGGGCAGGTGCCCACCGACGCCGACTTCGCGATCCGCGTCGAACACGGCCCGGAGCTGCTCGCCACGGCCGACACGGTCGTGGTTCCGGCTTCGTACGAGCTCGGGCCGGTGTACGAGCACGGCCGCCTGACGGACGAACTCGCCGCCGCCCTGACCCACGTCCGCCCCGGCACCCGGCTCGTCTCCATCTGTACGGGTGGTTACGTGCTGGCCGCCGCGGGGTACCTGGACGGTCTCCGCGCGACGACCCACTGGGCCCACGCCGAGCACTTCCAGCGGCTGTTCCCCCGCGTGCTCGTCGACGCCGACGTGCTCTACACCGACGACGGGGACGTGCTGACCTCCGCCGGAGTCGCGGCCGGCATCGACCTGTGCCTGCACATCGTGCGCCGCGACCACGGCGCCGCCGTCGCGAACGAGGTGGCCCGGCGGACCGTGGTGCCGCCCCACCGGGACGGCGGGCAGGCCCAGTTCATCGAGCGCCCGGTCCCCGAACCGCAGCGGACCGGTACCGCTTCCGCGCGGGCCTGGCTGCTGGAGCGACTGCACGAGCCGATCAGGCTGAGCGACCTGGCCCGCCAGGAGGCCGTGTCGGTACGGACGTTCACGCGCAGGTTCCGCGAGGAGGTCGGGGTGAGCCCGGGCGAGTGGATCGTCGCGCAACGCGTCGAGCGGGCCCGACGACTGCTGGAGCTGACGGAGCTCCCGATGGAACGGGTGGCTCGGGAGAGCGGGTTCGGGACGGCCCAGTCGCTGCGCAAGCACGTACAGGCCGCGCTCGGGGTGAGTCCGACCGGGTACCGCAGGACGTTCCGCGCGGTCGGCGGCTCATCGCTGTCGCCCGATGGACCGCCCGTCGATGTGGCTTCCGCGCGGTGACCCCTCCCACCCCCGGCCCACCGTCCGCACCACGGCCGGGGAAGTGCCCGGGTCGCAGCGCCCGACCGCAACCGCCACCGGTCACACCGCCCCCGCGCCGACGGCAACGGCGCGGAGATCACGTACACCCTGCGCGACCTCGGCACCGTCACCCTGCGCCGACGCGCCTCCCGCACCGCGGGCCCGGCCGGCCGGCGACGGAGCTGCCGCCCGGCCGGGAGGCGCGTCCGCGCGGTCGGCCGACCGCGCGCGGCGGGGACGCGGGGGCGAGCGCCGAAGGTGCCGCCGACCGCGCGCGCCGGCCCCGGCCGACGACCGCATCGGCCCTCGCGGCCGTGGCCTGGTCGGCGCCGGGAGCGGCATCGGGGAGAATGGCCCGTATGAGCGATCGTTCCCCCGAGCCCACCGCCCCGCACCGCGCGGGCTTCGCCTGTTTCGTCGGCCGCCCCAACGCGGGCAAGTCGACCCTGACCAACGCGCTCGTGGGCACCAAGGTCGCGATCACCTCGAACCGGCCGCAGACCACCCGCCACACCGTTCGCGGCATCGTGCACCGCCCCGACGCCCAACTGGTGCTGGTCGACACGCCCGGCCTGCACAAGCCGCGCACCCTGCTCGGCGAGCGCCTGAACGACGTCGTGCGGACCACCTGGGCCGAGGTCGACGTCATCGGCTTCTGCCTGCCGGCCGACCAGAAGCTCGGCCCCGGGGACAAGTTCATCGCGAAGGAACTCGCGGCGATCAAGAAGACCCCCAAGATCGCCATCGTCACCAAGACCGACCTGGTGGAATCGAAGCAGCTCGCCGAGCAGCTCCTCGCCATCCACCAGCTCGGAGCCGAGCTCGGCTTCGAGTGGGCCGAGATCGTCCCCGTGTCGGCGGTCGGCGACAGCCAGGTCCAACTGCTGGCGGACCTGATCGCGCCCCTGCTGCCGGAGAGCCCGCCGCTGTACCCCGAGGGCGACCTCACCGACGAGCCCGAGATGGTGATGGTCGCGGAGCTCATCCGGGAGGCCGCGCTGGAGGGCGTGCGCGACGAGCTCCCGCACTCGATCGCGGTGGTCGTGGAGGAGATGATCCCCCGGGAGAACCGTCCGGCGGACCGCCCGCTGCTCGACATCCACGCGAACGTCTACATCGAGCGGCCCAGCCAGAAGGGCATCATCATCGGCCCGAAGGGCTCCCGCCTCAAGGAGGTCGGGATGAAGTCGCGCAAGCACATCGAGGCGCTCCTGGGCACCCCCGTCTTCCTGGACCTCCACGTGAAGGTGGCCAAGGACTGGCAGCGCGACCCCAAGCAGCTGCGCAAGCTCGGCTTCTGATCCTCCGCGGGGCTCGGGCCGGCTTCCGGCGCGCCAGGGGTGCTTCGGCGCGCCAGGCCTGATCCTAAAGACCCGGCCTAGGGCAGCCGCAGGACCTTCACCGCGTTGTCGGCGTGGGGCTCGGGCCGGCCGTCGTCGGGCCGGGTCCGCAACCGCTCGTGTTCCTCCGCGAGCAGTACCTCCCACTCACCCTCCGGCAGCTCCAGTTGTGCCACCACCTCGTCCGGGGTCGGGAAGGGCGGCACCGCGTGGTCCGGGTGGTCGTGCCCGGAGGGTAGGCCCGCGTGGCCGACGACGAGCAGGACGCCGCCCGGGGCCACGGCCGCGGCGGCCCTGCGCAGGACCCGCTCGCGGGGGAAGTCGCCGTAGGTGTGCAGGAAGCACGCGGAGACCAGGTCGAACTCGCCGTCCGGGAAGGACCGGGCCAGGTCGTGGCGCTGCCAGTCGACCCGGTCGCCGACCCCGGCCTCCTCCGCGTGGGCCCGCGCCCGTTCCAGCGCGACACCGGAGATGTCGGTCGCGGTGACCCTCCAGCCCTGCCGGGCCAGCCACACGGCGTCGCCGCCCTCGCCGCAGCCGAGGTCCAGGGCGCGGCCCGGGGGTGAGCCCCTCGGCCTCACGGACCAGGACGGCGTTGGCGTTGCCGCTCCACACGCGATCGCTCTCGCGGTAGCGCGAGTCCCAGTACTCCTCGCCGCCTTCCGGGACGGCGTGCGAGGCGTGGTCGGTGTGTTCGGCGGACGCGGCTTCCTCGGGCATGTGGACCCCTCTTCCTGTGCGGTGATCGATACGCCGATCGTCCGCCCGGCCGGGGTGCGGGCGCAAACAACCTTGCCGTTCCGGCAAACCGCGGTTCCGGGCGGGGGCCGCGCCTCAGCCGCCGACCGGTGCCGGGGGCTCCGCGATCAGGGCCGTGCCCACCGGACGGAAGCCGGCCCGACCGTAGATCCGGGCCACGTCCTCGTCGCCCGCCGAGAGGAACACCGTGCGGACGCCGCGCGCGAGGGCCTCGGCGACCAGGGTCGCCGTGACCGCGAGGGCCAGTCCCCGGCGGCGGGCCGCCGGAAGGGTGCCCACGCCGACGATCTCGGCGACGTCGCCCACCGGGTTGTACTGGCCCGAGCACAGCACGACCCCGTCCCGGACGGCGGCGGCCAGGACGGTGCGGCCCGACGCGATGTTCCGCGCGACCGCCGCGCGGCGCACCTCCACCGCCGCGTCCGCGGTCGCGGCCGCGAGTTCCGCCGGACCGGCCTCGCCCAGGCCCGTGCCCGGCGTCGCGAAGGCCAGCATCGGCACCGTCACCGCGGCCGTCAGCAAGGGGTCGTCCGCGCCGAGCACCCGCGCGTCCGCCGTCGGGGTCGGGAGCGGCTCGGAGGTGTCCAGGACCATGAGCGGGTGGGCGTGGACGTGGAGGCCCGCGGCCTCCACCGAGGCGCGGAGCGAGGGATTGTTTTCGGCCACCCATTCGAAGGCTTCGGGCAGTCCGAGTTCCCGTTGGCGGGCAAGGACCCGTTCGACGTCCGCCACGGAGGCATCGGGGCCGCCGAGCGCGGGCCGCGCGTAGTACGGCCAGCCCGCGCCCTCCTGTACGAAGAGGGTCAACGGCCCGAAGTCCTCCGCCCGGGCGCCGCCGGCGCGCGGCGCCGCGTCGTAGTACCGCTCCAGCGCGGTCAAGATCGTTTGTGTGGTCATCCGGTCATCCAAGCAAAGCGCCGGGTGCCGGTCATCCGATTTCACCCCGGCGCCGCTACGCACCCTCCTTGAGCACGCGCGTGATCAGGCTCCGCTGGGCCTCCGAGAGGTACGGCTCCGAGCAGGACACGGTCCGCCCGTCCACCGTGATCCGGTACGAGAACCCGTCCCGCACCCGGTCCGGTCCGTGCCCCGGCGGCCCGGGGCGCAGCGCCAGCAGCGCCAGCGCCTGCCACTCCTTCTCGTCGGGCCGGCCCGAGGTGTCCACCTCGACCCGGCGCTCTATGCCCGTGAAGCCGCCCGTCCGTACCACCAGAATCCGCATGTCGGCCCTTCTACCCCAAGCCGACCGCCGACCACGCCTTCTGCATCGCCTGGTGCTCCGCGCCGCCTTCCCCGTAGCGCGCGACCGCCGCCGCGACCGAGAGCCGGGCGAAGTCCGCGAAGTCGGCGTCGGGGGCGAGCGCGCCGCCGGTCAGCGTGTCGTACCAGATCCGCCCGGCCCGCTCCCAGGCCTTGCCGCCCAGTTCGGTCGCCACGATGTAGAACGCGTGGTTGGGGATGCCGGAGTTGATGTGCACGCCGCCGTTGTCGCCGTGCGTGGTCACGTAGCCGTCCATCGTCGCGGGCTGCGGGTCCTTGCCCAGCTCGTCGTCGTCGTACGCCGTCCCCGGCGCCTTCATCGAGCGCAGCGCGACCCCGGTGACGGCGGGTCCGAGCAGACCCGCGCCGATCAGCCAGTCCGCCTGGTCGGTGGTCTGTCCCAGCGAGTACTGCTTGATCAGCGAGCCGAACACGTCCGACATCGACTCGTTCAGCGCGCCCGACTGGCCCCGGTACTCCAGATTGGCGGTGTACTGGGTGACGCCGTGGGTCAGTTCGTGTCCGATCACGTCCACGGACACCGTGAAGTCGAGGAAGAGGTCGCCGTCGCCGTCCCCGAAGACCATCTGGCGGCCGTCCCAGAAGGCGTTGTCGTAGTCCTCGCCGTAGTGGACGCTCGCGTCCAGCGGCAGGCCCGCGTCGTCGATCGAGTGGCGCCCGAACCCCTTGAGGAACAAGTCGTACGTGGCTCCCAGCCCGGCGTACGCGCGGTTGACGCTGGCGTCGCCGGTCGGTTCGTCGCCCTCGCCGCGCACCCGGGCGCCCGGCAGCCGGGTGCGGTGCCCGGCGTCGTACACCGTCCGCCGCGGCTCGTCGGTGACGGGCGTCGCCGCTGCCGGGGCGACGCCGCGGACGGTGGTGACCCGGCGACGGGTGCGCAGGGCGGCGTCGTGTTCGAGGGTGCGCTGGGCGGTGTCGGCGCGGCGCTCGTCCCGCGAGCGGGCGATGCGGTCGAGCAGGTGAGGAGGCACGACCGTGCAGAAGACGGGCCGGCCGGGACGAAGAGTAGCATCCATGTGCGCAATGTGGCAGTGCGTGACGACTCTGTCACTAATCGCGACCATGATTCATTCGGTTGTCTGAAAGGCGTCGCACCGCGTTGACGGATCGACCGGAGATCTCCCGCCCTCGGCGATCCAAAGCGAGTCTTAACTCACAAAGGGGTACAAAACGGACCAGGAGGTCTTGCATACTGAAACAGGTCCTCGCGTTACGGCGCGGCTCCGCTAGGCTCGGCCCATCATGCGTTTCGGGCTGCTTCTCCTTAGCTGCCGCGGCGAGGGTCTGTAGTCGTAGGCCGGCCCCCTCCCCGCGGAGTTTGGTGTTGCGGATTTACGACCGCCGTCGGCCGTCCCAGCGAACTACACGCGGACACGCGAGGAGCCCCACGCCATGAGTCAGCACACTTTCGCAGGTCGCCCCACGCCCATCACCAACGCGACCCATACGCAGAAGCCGTCCGGGATGCCCATCCACAAGTACGGCTTCTACGAGCAGGTGGAGATCCCGGACCGCACCTGGCCCGACGCCCGCGTAACCAAGGCCCCCCGCTGGCTGTCCACCGACCTGCGCGACGGGAACCAGTCGCTGATCGACCCGATGACCCCCGCCCGCAAGCGCGAGATGTTCGACCTGCTGGTGCGCATGGGCTACAAGGAGATCGAGGTCGGCTTCCCCTCCTCCGGTGACACGGACTTCGCCTTCGTCCGCTCCATCATCGAAGAGGGCGCGATCCCCGACGACGTCACCATCTCGGTACTGACGCAGGCACGCGAGGACCTGATCGAGCGGACCGTGGAGTCGCTGATCGGCGCCAAGCGCGCCACCGTCCACCTGTACAACGCGACCGCCCCCACCTTCCGCCGGGTCGTCTTCCGCGGCTCCAAGGAGCAGATCAAGCAGATCGCCGTCGACGGCACCCGCCTGGTCATGGAGTACGCCGACAAGCTGCTGGGCCCCGAGACGACCTTCGGCTACCAGTACAGCCCCGAGATCTTCACCGACACCGAGCTGGACTTCGCCCTGGAGGTCTGCGAGGCGGTGTGCGACGTGTGGCAGCCCGGCGAGGGCCGCGAGATCATCCTGAACCTGCCCGCCACGGTGGAACGCTCGACGCCGTCCACCCACGCGGACCGCTTCGAGTGGATGGCCCGCAACCTGACCCGCCGCGAGCACATCTGCATCTCCGTCCACCCCCACAACGACCGCGGTACCGCCGTGGCGGCCGCCGAACTGGCCCTGATGGCCGGCGCCGACCGCATCGAGGGCTGCCTGTTCGGGCAGGGCGAGCGCACCGGCAACGTCGACCTGATCACGCTGGGGATGAACCTGTTCTCGCAGGGCATCGACCCGCAGATCGACTTCTCGCAGATCGACGAGATCCGCCGCACCAGCGAGTACTGCAACCAGATGGAGGTCCACCCGCGCCACCCCTACGCGGGCGACCTGGTCTACACCGCCTTCTCCGGCTCCCACCAGGACGCCATCAAGAAGGGCTTCGACGCCATGGAGGCCGACGCGGCGGCCCAGGGCAAGACCGTGGACGAGATCGAGTGGGCCGTGCCGTACCTGCCGATCGACCCGAAGGACGTCGGCCGCTCCTACGAGGCCGTCATCCGCGTCAACTCGCAGTCCGGCAAGGGCGGCATCGCCTACGTCCTGAAGAACGACCACAAGCTGGACCTGCCGCGCCGCATGCAGATCGAGTTCTCCCGGATCATCCAGGCCAAGACCGACGCCGAGGGCGGCGAGGTCACGCCCAAGGCGATCTGGGGCGTCTTCCAGGACGAGTACCTGCCCAACCCGGAGAACCCGTGGGGCCGCATCCAGCTGCGCTCGGGCTCCACGGCCACCGACAAGGACGGCACCGACACGCTGACCGTCGAGGCGGTGGTGGACGGCGTCGAGACCGTCCTGACCGGTACCGGCAACGGTCCGATCTCGGCCTTCTTCGACGCGCTGGCCGGCATCGGCGTCGACGCCCGCCTGCTGGACTACACCGAGCACACGATGAGCGAGGGCGCCTCCGCCGTCGCCGCGTCCTACATCGAGTGCGCGATCGACGGCCGCGTCCTGTGGGGCATCGGCATCGACGCCAACACCACCCGCGCCTCGCTGAAGGCCGTCATCTCCGCCGTCAACCGCGCGGGCCGCTGATCCCACCGGCTCCGCACGGCGTGCCCCGCACCCCCTCGGAGGGGGTGCGGGGTTCCGTTTTCCCCGGGTGTGGCCGCGCGCCCGGGAGGGGCCGCGGCGGGGGCGCAGATCGGCCAACTCCGGTTCCGGGACCAGGTTGTCTCGTCACACGCCTGACACACACTCACGGATGTGGCTAACATCACGCCCACCCGGCGATGGCGCCATGGGGTCCGTATACGGAGGTGCGACGTGCTGCCAGTTCGGGGTGGGGACGGCCGAAAGCTGACCGTATGGGGCATCCGTACCACCTGGAGCACCGTGGCCGACGGGGAGTTCTTCTGCCCGGGCTGTGGTGGTGACCGCAACTACCGCCGGCGCACCGGCCGACGCCGGTTCGCCGTCCTCGGCGTACCGCTGCTGCCGCGCGGGACCGCCGGGCCGGTGGTGGAGTGCCAGGCCTGCAAGGAGCGCTTCGACACCGACGTGCTGGACCACCTGACCACCACCCGCTTCTCGGCGATGCTGCGCGACGCCGTGCACACCGTGACGCTCGCCGTCCTCACCGCCGGCGGGACCGCCTCCCGCAGCGCCCTGGAGGCGGCCGTGACGGCCGTGCGGGGCGCCGGGTTCCAGGACTGCACCGAGGAGCAGCTGGAGGCCGTGGTGGACGCCTTGGCGACCGACGAGGGGCGGCTGGGCCTGTACGACGGCCCCGAGTGCTGCGGAGCCGCGCTGTCGATCGAGCTGCACGAGGCGCTGGAGCCGCTCGCCCCGCACCTGGCCGGACCGGGGCGGGCGTCTCTCCTGCTCCAAGGCGCCCGGATCGCCCTCGCCGACGGGCCGTACATCCCCGCCGAGCGCGAGGTGCTGGCCACCGTGGGCGCCGCGCTGCACATGGGCGCCGACGAGGTCACCCGCCTGCTGTCGGCGGTCCGAGCCCCGTAACGATCCGGCCACACAAGGCCGGTCCCGGCCCCTCCGTCATCCGCGTCACGGACGGAGGGGCCTTACCGCGCGAGGCGGCGTGTCCACCCCTCGGACGGTCCCGAACGCCCGCTCGACCACGGGCCCGCCCACCGCTGCCCGGCCTCGCGCCGCAGGTCAGAGCGGTGGCGTCAGGTGCGGCGAGGCGGCGCCGGGGGACCAGGCGGGAGCCGGGTCCCTTACGCCCGTCGACCGCTGTCGCGCCAGTGGAGGAACCTCCTAATCGAGCGCCCCAAAGCGTCAACACTTTGTCGAAGTCGACGATATCTGTGAGCCCACCCACAGGCGTTCAATTCCGGTCACACGACGAGACGCCGCCGATAACACAGCGGGGCTGCGATTCACGTGAACTCCACTGAAACCCCGCCGGATCAACGGAGCCCAGCACGCGCTGGGGGAGACCACTTCGGCCGGGACAACCAGATCTCCTCTCACTTACCTACCTTGAAGGGCAAGGCAGAGATGGCACGTGTCGCCGCCCGGCTCCCCGTCGACGGAGAGCAGAGCACGCACCCGGTCGACGAGGTGCTCCCCCTCCCCAAGCTCGCGCTGTACGGCTTCCAGCACGTACTCGCCTTCTACGCCGGCGCGGTGATCGTTCCGATCCTCGTCGGCAGCGCGCTCAAGCTGAGCCCCCAGGACCTGATCTACCTGATCAACGCGGACCTCTTCACCTGCGGAATCGCCTCGATCATCCAGGCATGGGGCATCGGCCGGATCGGCGCCCGGCTGCCGATCATCCAGGGCGTCACCTTCACCGCCGTCTCCCCGATGATCGCCATCGGCCTCGGTGCGGGCGGCGGGACGGCCGCACTGCTCGTCATCTACGGCGCGGTCATCACGGCCGGACTGGCCACGTTCGCCTTCGCCTGGATGCCCGCACGGTTCTTCCGCGTCGTGATGTCGCTCTTCCCGCCGGTCGTCACCGGCACGGTCATCACCATCCTCGGCATCGTCCTGCTCCCCGTCGCCCTCAAGGACGCCGTGGGCGGCGCACCGCTCGTGGGCGACGGCGGCGACCCGAGGCAACTGGCCTACGCCATCGGCACGATGCTGTTCGTCCTGGTGGTGATGCGGCTGCGCCGGCCCTTCCTGTCCAGCATCGCGGTCCTGCTCGGCCTGGTCGCCGGCACCCTCCTCGCGTTCGTCCTCGGGGACGCGAAGCTCGACGCGATCAAGACGTCCGACTGGGTCGGGGTGAGCACCCCCTTCCACTTCGGCGCCCCCAAGTTCGAGTGGTTCCCCGTACTCCTCATGTTGATCGTCATGTTGATCACCATGGTGGAGACCACCGGTGACACCTACGCGATCGGCGAGATCGTCGGCAAGGACATCGACAGCGAGACCGTGGCCCGCGCCCTGCGGGCCGACGGCGCGGCCACCGCCATCGGCGGTCTGCTCAACTCCTTCCCGTACGTGGCCTTCGCCGAGAACGTCGGCCTGGTCCGGGTCACCAAGGTCAAGAGCCGGTTCGTGGTGGTCGCCGCCGGCGTCGTCATGATCATCTTGGGCCTGCTGCCCAAGGCGGCGGCCGTCGTCGCCGCGATCCCGCCCGGCGTACTGGGCGGCGCCGCTACCGTCATGTTCGGCATGGTCGCGCTGGCCGGTATCCAGACGCTGGGCAAGGTGGAGCTCCGGGAGGAGAAGAACGCGCTCGTCGTCGGTGTCTCCATCGCCTTCGCCCTCTTCCCCGCCACCGTCCCGGCGTACTTCGACAAGCACCTGAACGCGGACCTGTCCTCGCTGCTCAACAGCGGTGTCACGCTCGGCGCCACGGCGGCGATCGTCCTGAACCTGCTCTTCAACGGACTGGCCAAGGGCGACGCGCACAACGTCCCGCAACTGGCCCTGCCGGCCCGGGCGACGGTGGACGGGTCGGACGACCCGGTCGACCCGGACGGCCCGGTCGACCCGGCGACCGAGCCCGAGGCCACCGAGGGGCGGGAACCGGTTGCGGTCGCCGTAGCCCCGGACCCGGCGGACCAGGCCGCGGCCCCCGCCTCCTGACCCTCCTGAAGCCGAGGGCCTCCTCCATCCCCCCGGAGGAGGCCCTCACCTCCTTGCCGCCGGCCCCGAGCGGGTTCCCGCACAGGGGACAATGGGGCCATGAGTCTGTTCCGCGACGACGGCATCGTGCTGCGCACCCAGAAGCTGGGTGAGGCGGACCGCATCATCACGCTCCTCACCCGAGGCCACGGTCGGGTGCGGGCCGTCGCGCGCGGGGTGCGGCGTACGAAGTCCAAGTTCGGCGCCAGGCTGGAACCTTTCTCCCACGCCGACGTGCAGTTCTTCGCGCGTGGCAGTGATCTGGTCGGCCGCAGCCTCCCGCTGTGCACCCAGACCGAGATCATCGCCCCGTACGGCAACGGCATCGTCACCGACTACGCCCGCTACACCGCCGGCACCGCGATGCTGGAGACCGCCGAGCGCTTCACCGAGAACGAGGGCGAGCCGGCCGTCCAGCAGTACCTGCTGCTCATCGGCGCCCTGCGCACGCTCTCGCGCGGCGAACACGACCCCCACCTGATCCTGGACGCCTTCCTGCTCCGCTCGCTGGCCGTCAACGGCTACGCGCCGAGCTTCGAGGACTGTGCGAAGTGCGGCATCCACGGACCCAACCGGCACTTCTCCGTCGCCGCCGGCGGCGTCATATGCGGGGACTGCCGGGTGCCGGGCAGCGTCGTACCCTCGTCGGAGGCCATCGCTCTGCTCAGCGCGTTGCTGACGGGCGACTGGGGTCACGCGGACGCCTGCGAGGCGCGTCACGTGCGGGAGGGCAGCGGGCTGGTCTCGGCCTATTTGCACTGGCATCTGGAGCGCGGGCTACGCTCCCTGCGATACGTCGAGAAATAGGAGCTGGGCACATGGCACGACGCGGGATTCTGGGACGTTCTCGCCGCGAGTACAAGGTTCCCGAGCCGCACCCGTCCGGTGAGCGCCCGCCGAAGATCCCCGGCGAGCTCGTCCCCAACCACGTCGCGGTCGTCATGGACGGCAACGGCCGCTGGGCCAAGGAGCGCGGGCTGCCGCGCACCGAGGGCCACAAGGTGGGCGAGGGCGTCGTGCTCGACGTGCTCAAGGGCTGCCTGGAGATGGGCGTCAAGAACCTGTCCCTGTACGCCTTCTCGACGGAGAACTGGAAGCGCTCGCCCGAGGAGGTCCGCTTCCTGATGAACTTCAACCGGGACGTCATCCGCCGTCGCCGGGACGAGATGAACGAGCTCGGCATCCGCATCCGCTGGGTCGGCCGGATGCCGAAGATGTGGAAGTCCGTCGTCCAGGAGCTCCAGATCGCGCAGGAGCAGACCGTCGACAACGACGCGATGACCCTGTACTTCTGCGTCAACTACGGAGGCCGCGCCGAGATCGCGGACGCGGCGCAGGCCATCGCCCGTGACGTCGCCGCGGGCAAGCTGGACCCCTCGAAGGTCAACGAGAAGACCTTCGCGAAGTACATCTACTACCCGGACATGCCCGACGTGGACCTGTTCCTGCGGCCGAGCGGCGAACAGCGCACCTCCAACTACCTGATCTGGCAGAGCGCGTACGCCGAGATGGTCTTCCAGGACGTGCTGTGGCCGGACTTCGACCGCCGCGACCTGTGGCGGGCCTGCCTGGAGTACGCCCAGCGCGACCGCCGCTTCGGCGGCGCCGTCCCCAACCAGCCGGCTGCGAACACCCCCCGCTGACCCGCCGGTCCCGTCGGCCCGTCCGGTCCCCGATCCGGTCGGGGCCCGGTCCCGTCCGGACCACCGGCGGCCGTAGGGTTCGCTGTCATGGACATAGCAGCAGATCAGACGGTCGAGTTCGTCTACCGGACCACCACGGCGGATATCGCGGAGGTTCTGCGCGCCCGGAGGGCGCGGACCACGTCGGGTCGCCGCAGTCGGTGGGTGATCCCGACGGTGGGGACGATGACGGTGCTCCTGGCCGTCCTGCTGTTCAGGCAGGGCGGCCACCTCCCCGCCGCGGTGGGCCTCCTCGCGGGCGGGGTGACGCTGTGGGTGCTCACTCTGCTCGGCCCCCGGCTCAACGCCCGTGCCTTCGGCGCGCTGCTGGAGAAGGCGGGGGAGACGCGGGCCGTCATCGACGATCGCGGAGTACACCTGGTGGCGGCGACCTGCGACACCCACGTCCGCTGGGTCGCGCAGCCGACGTACGTGGAGACGGAAGGGGTGTTCGCCCTGCTCAGTGACACCAAGGGGGCCGTCGCGTTCACCGTCCTGCCCAAGCGGGGCGCCCAGGACCCGGCCGACATCGACCGGCTCCGGGCGATCCTCGACCGGAACCTGCGGCGGATCTAGCCCCTCTCGGGGGCGGTCGAGGCCGCGCAGTCCGAGCAGGTGCCGAAGATCTCCACCGTGTGGGCGACGTTCACATAGCCGTGCTCGGCCGCGATGGCCTCCGCCCACTTCTCCACCGCCGGGCCCTCGACCTCGACCGCCTTGCCGCACTTGCGGCACACCAGGTGATGGTGGTGGTCGCCCGTGGAGCAGCGCCGGTAGACGGATTCGCCGTCGCTGGTGCGCAGCACGTCCACCTCGCCGGCGTCGGCGAGGGACTGGAGGGTGCGGTAGACGGTGGTCAGGCCCACGGAGTCACCGCGGTGCTTGAGCATGTCGTGCAGCTCCTGGGCACTGCGGAACTCGTCCACCTCGTCCAGCGCCGCCGCCACGGCGGCGCGCTGCCGGGTGGATCGTCCTCGTACTGGCGCGGTCTCGCCAGGCGCAGTCCCCACCGGTTCCTCCTCGTGTCGGCCTCGGCCCATTGTGCCAGGCGGCCGACCGTTCTAGACCTTCACATCGTCCCGCGTACAGACCGCTTCGGCGGCCCGCGCGGCCTTGGCACGGCGCCGGGCCAGCGGCGTGGACAGGGCGGTCACCACCATGAAGACGCCGATGGCGAGCAGCACGATCGTGGCGCCCGAGGGCTTGTCCATGTAGTACGTCGCCGCCGACCCGCCGACGGAGACGGTCAGGCTGATCGCGATGGCCAGGCCCAGCGTGGCGGCGAATCCGCGCGTCAGACGCTGCGCGGCGGCGACCGGGATCACCATCATGGCGCTGACCAGCAACAGGCCGACGATGCGCATCGCGACGGTCACGGTGATCGCGGCGGTGATCGCGATCAGCAGGTTCAGGGCGCGCACCGGCAGGCCGGTGACGCGGGCGAACTCCTCGTCCTGGCAGACGGCGAAGAGCTGCCTGCGCAGACCGATGGTCACCGCGATGACGAACGCCGCCAGGACCACGACGGCGGTCACGTCCGCGGAGGAGACCGTGGTGATCGAGCCGAACATGGCGCTGACGAGGTTGGTCGTGGAGCCGCCGGGAGCCATGTTGATGAGCAGGACACCGCCCGCGAGGCCGCCGTAGAAGAGCATCGCGAGCGCCACGTCGCCGCTGGTCTTGCCGCGCGAGCGGATCATCTCCATGGCGACGGCGCCGAGGACGGCGACCAGTGTCGCCATCCACACCGGGCTGGTGTTGAGCAGGTAGCCGAGGGCGACGCCCGTCATGGCGACGTGGCCGAGACCGTCGCCCATGACGGCCTGCCGCCGCTGGACCAGGTACGTGCCGATCGCCGGAGCGGTGATGCCGACGAGGGCGGCGGCGATCAGGGCCCGCACCATGAAGGGGTAGTGGAGGAGTTCCATCAGCTCAGCAGTCCCGTCCGCAGGGGCTCGGCGTCGTGCGCCGCGTGGGGGTGTACGTGGTCGTGGCCGGGCAGGGCGTGCTGGCCGACGGCCTGCGGGGGCGGGCCGTCATGGACGACGCAGCCGTCGCGCAGGACGACGGCCCGGTCGATCAGCGGCTCCAGGGCGCCCAGTTCGTGCAGGACGAGCAGGACGGTCGCGCCGGCGGCCACCTGGCGGCGTACGGCCTTGGCGAGCACCTCCTGGTTGGCCAGGTCGACGCCCGCCATCGGCTCGTCCATGATCAGCAGTTCGGGCTCCACGGCGAGCGCACGGGCGATGAGCACGCGCTGGTGCTGGCCGCCGGACAGCGCGTTGACGGAGGCGTCGGCGTACGGGCCCATGTCGACGAGGTCGAGCGCGCGCTCAACGGCGATCCGGTCGGCCTTGCGCGGCAGGCCGAAGCGGGAGCGGGCCAGCCGGCCGGAGGAGACCACCTCCCGGACGGTGGCGGGGACGCCGCCGGCGGCGGTGGTGCGCTGGGGGACGTAACCGATCCGCGACCACTGGCGAAAGCGCTTGAAGTCGGTGCCGAAGAGCGAGAGCTCGCCGTCGGTGAGCGGGACCTGGCCGACGACGGCGCGGACGGCCGTGGACTTGCCCGATCCGTTGGCGCCGAGGAGGGCGACGACCTCGCCGCGGCGGACGGTGAGGTCGACCCCGCGCAGCACGGGGCGGGAGCCGAGCGAGGCGGTTGCCCCGCGCAGGGATATGACGGGCTGCTCGGTCGTCGATGTGGTGGTGGACTCCATGGCTCGCGCCTCCGTTGCCGGTGTTGCTGTCATCACTTGGTGCCGAGCGCCTTCTGCAGGTTCTTGAGGTTGGACCGCATGACCTCGAAGTAGTCGGCGCCCTGCGAGGAGGCGGTGATCCCCTCCAGGGGGTCGAGGACATCGGTCTTCAGGCCGGTGTCGGAGGCGAGGGTCTTGGCCGTCTTGTCACTGGCCAGGGTCTCGAAGAACACGGTGGACACGTGGTCCTTCCTCGCGATGGCCTGGATGTCCTTCATCCGGGCCGGGCTGGGCTCGGACTCGGGGTCGACGCCGGAGATGCCCTCCTGGTCGAGGCCGTAGCGCTCGGCCAGGTAGCCGAAGGCGGAGTGGGTGGTGATGAAGGTCTTGGTGGCCGTGTTCGCCAGGCCGTTCCTGTATTCGGTGTCCAGCGCGGTCAGCTTGGCCACCAGTTCGTCGGTGTTCCTCCGGTAGTCGGCCGCGTGGTCGGGGTCGGCCTTCCGCAGGGCGGCGCCGACGCCCTTGGCGATCTGCGCGTACTTGTTCGGGTCGAGCCACACGTGGGGGTCCGCGCCGGCCTCGCCGTGTTCGTGGCCGGCCTCCTCGCCCTCGAACGCGTGGTGGTCGTGCCCGGAGGCGCCGTGCTTCTCCAGCGTGGTGAGGGTGGCGGCGTCGACGGTGTTCCTCACGCCGGCCTGGGCCACGGCCTTGTCTACGCCGGGCTGGAGGGACTTGAGGTACAGCACCACGTCGGATTCGCCCAGCCGGGCGGTCTGCCTCGGGCTGATCTCCAGGTCGTGCGGTTCGACGCCCGGCTTGGTCAGGATGTCGACCTTCACGTGGTTTCTGCCGATCTGTTCGGCGAGGTACTGCAGCGGGTAGAAAGACGCCATGACACCGAGCTTGCCGTCCTTGCCGCCGTCAGCGGCGGCCGCGCCGGAACAGGCGGTGAGGGCCGTCGCCGCGAGAGTCACGGCTCCCGCGAGGGCGGCGGTCGGTATGAGGCGTCGTCCGTTCATGACATCCATTTTCATCAAAGATGGAAACGATTGTCAAAAAGCCAGGTAGGCGGGCCCCGCGAGGCCGTTGAAGGGGGTCCCGATTTGAAAGCGGGGGTGCGGGCGCCGGTAACCTTGGGTCTTCGCCGTTCGTCCTCGTAATGAAGAGAGCACCGTGGCCGCCGACAAGATCGAAACCATCGTCAGCCTGAGCAAGCGCCGTGGCTTCGTTTTCCCGTGCAGTGAGATCTACGGCGGCTCCAGGGCTGCCTGGGACTACGGTCCGCTCGGTGTCGAGCTCAAGGAGAACATCAAGCGCCAGTGGTGGAAGGCCATGGTCACCGGTCGTGAGGACATCGTCGGCCTCGACTCCTCCGTCATCCTGGCCCCCGAGGTCTGGCAGGCCTCCGGCCACGTCGCGACCTTCTCGGACCCGCTGACCGAGTGCACCGCCTGCCACAAGCGCCACCGCGCGGACCACCTGGAAGAGGCGTACGAGGCCAAGCACGGCCGTCCGCCGGCCAACGGTCTCGCCGACATCAACTGCCCCCACTGTGGTGTGAAGGGTCAGTTCACCGAGCCGAAGCAGTTCTCCGGCATGCTGGAGACGCACCTCGGCCCGACCCAGGACACCGGCTCCAAGGCGTACCTGCGCCCCGAGACCGCCCAGGGCATCTTCACCAACTTCGCCACGGTGCAGACCACCTCGCGCAAGAAGCCCCCGTTCGGCATCGCGCAGATGGGCAAGTCCTTCCGCAACGAGATCACCCCCGGCAACTTCATCTTCCGCACCCGCGAGTTCGAGCAGATGGAGATGGAGTTCTTCGTCAAGCCGGGCGAGGACGAGCAGTGGCAGGAGTACTGGATGGCCGAGCGGTGGAACTGGTACCGCGACCTCGGCATCCGAGAGGAGAACATCCGCTGGTACGAGCACCCGAAGGAGAAGCTGTCCCACTACTCGAAGCGCACCGCCGACATCGAGTACCGCTTCAACTTCGGTGGCAATGAGTTCTCCGAGCTGGAGGGCGTGGCCAACCGTACGGACTTCGACCTGAAGGCCCACTCCGCCGCCTCCGGCCAGGACCTGTCGTACTTCGACCAGGAGGCCGGCGAGCGCTACACCCCGTACGTCATCGAGCCGGCGGCCGGTGTCAACCGCGCCATGCTCGCCTTCATGCTCGACGCGTACAACGAGGACGAGGCCCCCAACGCCAAGGGCGTCATGGAGAAGCGCACCGTCATGCGCCTCGACCCGCGCCTGGCCCCGATCAAGGTCGCCGTCCTGCCGCTGTCCCGCAACGCGCAGTTGTCGCCGAAGGCCAAGGGCCTCGCCGCCGACCTGCGCAAGAACTGGAACATCGAGTTCGACGACGCGGGCGCCATCGGCCGCCGCTACCGCCGCCAGGACGAGGTCGGTACGCCGTTCTGCGTCACCGTCGACTTCGACACCCTGGACGACAACGCGGTGACCGTGCGCGAGCGCGACACCATGAAGCAGGAGCGCGTCTCCCTGGACCAGATCCAGAGCTACCTCGGCAGCCGCCTGCTCGGCTGCTAGTCGCCGCCCGGAAGACCGGTGGCCCGGTGCGCTGTGCGCACCGGGCCACTTTGCTTTTCCGTACGGCTGTCCGCCGGCCGGCCTTCGCCGTCAGACGGCCCCCGCGTGGGCGGCGGCGGCCGCCGCGGTGCGGCGTTCGCCCTCCGCCTGGGAACGCTTGCCATAGCGCGCGGTCCACAGGGCCAGCAAGCCGAGCACCGTGTAGATCATGATCGGGCTGACCGTGACCATCGTGTCGGTGTCGAGGACGTACGTCAGCGCGACGCGCACCGCGGCCTCGGCCAGGTACGCCACACCCCAGACCGTGGTCATGACGGTCAACGTCCGGCGGAAGCCCTCGTACTGCCACAGGCCGTTCCACCAGGCGGTGCTCTCCGCAGTGCCGTCGGTGGCGAACTTGCGGCCGAAGTAGAACATCAGCGGCCGGGGGGCGAGCAGGGTGACCAGGCACAGCAGCCCGAACAGCCCCGTCACGCATGAGTCCTTGATCAGCAGCGCGCGGGCCGAGTGCGCGCCGACCAGCGAGACGACGGCCGTGATGACGAGGAACACCAGGGTGACGACGGCGAACTCGTCGAGCTTGCGGCGCCAGGCCACGCTGATCGCGCTGTCGAGCACCGGCCACGCGCCGCTGACCAACAGCGCGCCGAACTCGCTCCAGCCGTGGTCGTGCAGCTGGTTGTAGGTGATGATCGGTGCGACCACGTTGAGACCGATGGTCAAGATCCAGCCGAACGCGGCGGCGCCGGCCGACCGTGCGGGTGGCGCCGGGCGACCGACCTGCGGCTGAGATGTGGACATGCTTCCCCCTGAGGATCACTGGTGGTGTGTTCGGGGGGAACCTAGGGCAGGGCGTGCGGGCCGCGACAGGACCCCCCGGCCCAAATGAT
This sequence comes from Streptomyces sp. A1136, assembly GCF_004795055.1. Classification (GTDB taxonomy): domain Bacteria; phylum Actinomycetota; class Actinomycetes; order Streptomycetales; family Streptomycetaceae; genus Streptomyces. Next base: position 41,559 of record NZ_SSBJ01000026.1, on the reverse strand, counting down.
CACCAAGTCCGGCCGGAATGAGCCAGTCCGGCGCCGGCGAGGGATGGACAGGGGCCGGTATGGGCCCAAACGGCCGCTCGGGGCGCCGATTCAGGCCCGCAGACCCCGGATGACCAGCGAGGTGACCGCCTCGAACTCGGCGATGATCGTGGGCGAGAGCCAGTCGGCCGCGTACTGCGGATCGTGGAAGCGCCCGGTGGCGTCGAAGACCGCGCGAGCGGCGGCCGGGACGTCCCGCGCGGCCAGCGTCCCGTCCGCGACACCCTCGGAGATGATCCGGGTCAACTGTCCGATCAGCTCGCTCAGATGGTGATCCACCACGCCGCTGTTCTCGGCGAGGAGCACCGTGTACGTCGCGAACAACTCCGGGTCGTCGCCCGCCTTGTGCCGCTTGGCTTCGAAGAGCGCCTCCAACCAGGCCTCCAGCTTGGAGGGCGCCGGCTCGGCCGGAGCCGAGGCGATCTCCTCCAGCCGGACCACGCTCTTGGCGAGCCAGCGGTCCGTGACGGCCTCGCGCAGCGCCGCCTTCGACGGGAAGTGCCTGTAGACACTGCCGTGGCTGACGCCCAGGGCGCGCGCCACGTCCACCACGGTCGCCTTGGTCGGGCCGAAGCGCCGCAGCACCTCCTCGGTGGTTGCGAGGATGCGCTCGGGGGTCAGGGGTTCGGCAGCAGCGGAGGGCATGAGTACGACCGTACCGCCCGGTCAGTGCTCGCTGTCGAGGTGGGCCATCTGCGCCGCCGGGTAACGCTCGCCGGCCGCGGCCCCGGCGGGTATCGCCGCCTCGACGGCGGCCAGATCGGCGGCGCTCAGCTCCACCCGAAGGGCGCCCAATGCCTCCTCCAGCCGGTCCCGGCGCCGGGCACCCACCAGCGGGACGATGTCGACCCGGTGCTTGGGGCCCTGGGCGAGCACCCACGCGATGGCGATCTGCGCGACGCTCACTCCCTTCTCCCGCGCCACCTTGCGCAGGGCCTCCACCAGATCGAGGTTCCGGTCGAGGTTCTCGCCCTGGAAGCGGGGGCTCATCCCGCGGAAGTCGCCGGGGGCCAGCCGGCGATCCCGGCTGAAGTGACCGCTGATCAGGCCCCGGGACAGCACCCCGTACGCCGTGATGCCTATGCCGAGCTCACGCGCGGTCGGGAGGATCTCCGCCTCGATCCCGCGCGAGATCAGCGAGTACTCGATCTGGAGGTCGGCGATCGGGGCCACCGCGGCGGCCCGACGCAGGGTGTCCGCACCGACCTCCGAGAGCCCGATGTGCCGCACGTGCCCGGCTTCGACCGCCTCGGCGAGCGCGCCGACCGTTTCCTCGATCGGCACGTTCGGGTCCAGGCGGGCGAGCCGGTAGATGTCGATGTGGTCGCGGCCCAGTCGTTGGAGCGAATAGGCCAGGAAGTTCTTCACGGCCTCCGGCCGACCGTCCACCCCGGTGAAGCCACCCTCCACCGTGCGCAGGGCGCCGAACTTCACGCTGGTCAACGCCCGCTCGCGCAGCGCGGCGGGCGCTGTGCGCAGGGCCTCGCCGATCAGCAGTTCGTTGTGGCCCATGCCGTAGAAGTCGCCCGTGTCGAGCAGCGTGTCCATGCCCTCGGGGGCGGCGTCCAGATAGGCGTGGATGGTCGCGATCGACTCGGCCCGGTCGGCCTCCCCGTACAGCGCGGACATGCCCATGCAGCCGAGCCCGAGCGGAAAGACGGCGGGGCCGGCGGCACCGAGGGTCGTCGTGACGGTTGTCCGGGTGTTCTCGTTCGTGGTCATGCAACGAGAATGGCATGACGAGTGACAGATTTCAATATCTGTCACTCGTCAGGACTGGAAAGCGCGCACCCCGGCAGCGGGGCGCGTGCCGGGGTGTCGTGCCTGGGATGTCGTGCCGGGGTGTCGTGGGCCGGGGCGGTCCGAGCGGGATGGCCTAGCCGAGGGCGTGGGCCGTTCGCCGCGCCGTGCGCAGCGCCCAGCCGCCGGTCGTGGCCACGCCCACCGCCAACACCAGCGCCCCGCACAACGTGATGATCCACCAGGCCGGCAGGGCCGCCGCGACGAATCCGCCCCCGCCGGAGAGTCCGGCCGCCAGCACCGCGCCGATCACCGCCACGCCCAGCGTCCCCCCGGTCTGCCGGCTGGTCGACGCCACCGCCGCCGCCACCCCGGCCTGGGCGCGCGGCATCCCGGACACCGCCGTGTTGGTGATCGGCGCGTTGACCATGCCGAACCCGATCCCGAAGAGCACGTATCCGGCGAACATCAACGGGTCCGACGCCTCCGCCGACAACACGGCGAAGAGCAGCCCGCTCGCCCCCATCGCGGTCCCCGCGACCACCAGGGGCAGCCGCGGTCCCACTGCGGCGACCAGCCGCCCCGACAGCGGCGCGCAGAAGAAGGCCGGCGCCGCCATCGGCAGCATGTACAACCCCGCCTCCAGGGCGTCCAGCCCGCGCACCTCCTGGAGGTAGAGGGTGTTCAGGAACAGGAACCCCGAGAGGGCGGCGAAGGCGCTCACCGCGATCACGGTCGCCCCGCTGAACGGGGCGCTGCGGAAGAACCTCGGGTCGATCAACGGCTCGTCCCGCCGCGGCTCGTAGGCGAGCAGCCCCACCAGGGCCGCCACCGCGAGCCCCGCGCACCCGAGGACCGTCGGGGAACCCCACCCGGCCGAGGGGGCCTCGATGATCCCGTACGTCACCGACCCCAGCAGGGCCACGACCAGCAGCTGGCCGACCGGGTCCGGCCGGCGGGGGTGCTCGGCCCGGGACTCGGGGATGTAGCGCAGGGTCAGGACGAGGGCGGCGAGCCCCACGGGCAGGTTGACCCAGAAGATGGACCGCCAGCCGACCGAGTCGACCAGTACGCCGCCGATCAGCGGGCCGGCGGCCATCGAGATGCCGACGACCCCGCCCCACAGGCCGATGGCGCGGGCGCGCTCCTTGGGCTCGGTGAACGTGTTGGTGATGATCGACATGGCCACCGGGTTGAGCATCGAGCCGCCCACGGCCTGGACCATCCGGAACACGATCAGCCACTCCAGGCTCGGCGCCAACGAGCACAGTACGGAACCGGCCGTGAAGACGATCAGTCCCGTGGCGAACACCTTGCGGCGCCCGATCCGGTCGCCGGTGGACCCCGCCAGCATCAGCAGCGACGCCAGGACCAGCGTGTACGCGTCGATCGTCCACTGCATGCCTGAGACCAAGGCGTGCAAGTCCTCCCTGATGGAGGGGAGCGCGACGTTCAGGACGGTGGTGTCCAGGCTGACTATCAGCAGGCTCATGCAGCAGATGGCCAGCACGAGGCCGCGACGCCTGGGGCTCAGGGTGCGCATGGCTCCGATAGTACGCCTAACTAATGAAATACGGGACACGGCCCGGCTGGGCGACAATGGGGGGATGACCACGCTCCCCCCGCCCCTCGCGATCGGCCCGCACACCGTGCAGCCCCCGGTGGTGCTCGCACCCATGGCCGGTATCACCAACGCCCCGTTCCGCACCCTGTGCCGCGAGTTCAGCGGCGGCAAGGGGCTGTTCGTCAGCGAGATGATCACGACGCGCGCCCTGGTCGAGCGCAACGAGAAGACCATGCAGCTGATCCACTTCGACGAGACCGAGAAGCCCCGCTCGATCCAGCTGTACGGGGTCGACCCCGCGACGGTCGGCAAGGCGGTCCGCATGATCGTCGAGGAGGACCGCGCCGACCACATCGACCTCAACTTCGGCTGCCCGGTCCCCAAGGTCACCCGCAAGGGCGGCGGCTCGGCCCTCCCCTACAAGAGGAACCTGCTGCGGGCGATCCTGCGCGAGGCCGTCGCCGGCGCCGGCGACCTGCCCGTCACCATGAAGATGCGCAAGGGCATCAACGACGAGCACCTCACCTACCTCGACGCCGGCCGCATCGCGGTCGAGGAGGGCGTCACCGCCATCGCCCTGCACGGGCGCACCACGGCCCAGCACTACGGCGGCACCGCCGACTGGGACGCCATCGCGCGCCTGAAGGAGCACGTGCCGGAGATCCCGGTGCTCGGCAACGGCGACATCTGGTGCGCCGAGGACGCGCTGCGCATGGTCCGAGAGACCGGCTGCGACGGAGTGGTCGTCGGGCGCGGTTGCCTGGGGCGGCCGTGGCTGTTCAACGACCTGGTCGCGGCCTTCGAGGGGCGCCCCGAGGACTTCCACAAGCCCACCCTGCGCGAGGTCGCGGCCACCATGCACCGCCATGCCCAGCTGCTGGGCGAGTGGATCGGCGACGAGGCGCGCGGGGTGATCGACTTCCGTAAGCACGTGGCCTGGTACCTCAAGGGCTTCGCCGTGGGGTCCGAGATGCGCCAGAAGCTGGCGGTGACCTCTTCCCTGGCCGAACTGGACGCTCATCTGAGCGAGCTCGATCTGGATCAGGCCTGGCCCGAGAGTGCCGATGGTCCCCGGGGCCGGACGTCCGGAAACAACCGAGTTGTCCTGCCCGAGGGCTGGTTGAAAGATCCGTACGACTGCGCCGGTGTGACCGAAGACGCCGAGCTGGACACTTCCGGAGGCTGACGACGGCCGACAAATCGCCCTCGGTGTAGCGTGATATACGCCACGCATGGGAGAGGTTTCGCTCAGATGAGCGCTCAAGTCACGGGTATGACTTCCAAAGGGTGGCACTGGGTGCCACCCTTTGTGTGTTCAAGTGTTGAACGCAAATGTATCGATGATCGCTCATCCGAGCGGCAGATGGCCTCAGGGGCCACTTCCCCCTTCGGGATGTGAACGCTGCGGGCCGGTCGGCATTACTTATCGGTTACTTTCGATTGGCTGGCACACGGGTGGTTACAGCCGTATGACGCCTAAGTGGACATACCCAGACGCCTTCGATCTGGGTATGTTCCTGGCCGTCAGGGCAGCCACCCGAGTCCTCGAGGAGTCGAGACCCGTGTCGGAAAACAAAGATCAGAAGTTCGTCTACGACTTCACCGAGGGAAACCGCGACCTCAAGGACCTTCTCGGCGGCAAGGGAGCCAACCTCGCCGAGATGACCAACCTTGGTCTCCCGGTGCCTCCCGGCTTCACCATCACCACCGAGGCCTGCAAGGTCTACCTCGAAAGCGGTGAGGCCCCGTCCGCGCTGCGCGACGAGGTCAGCGCCCACCTGGCGGCCCTCGAGGCGAAGATGGGCAAGAAGCTCGGCCAGTCGGACGACCCGCTGCTGGTCTCCGTTCGTTCCGGCGCCAAGTTCTCGATGCCCGGCATGATGGACACCGTCCTCAACATCGGCCTCTCCGACGAGTCCGTGGTCGGCCTCGCCACCCAGGCCGGCGACGAGCGCTTCGCGTGGGACTCCTACCGCCGCCTCATCCAGATGTTCGGCAAGACCGTGCTGGGCGTGGAGGGCGAGCTCTTCGAGGACGCGCTCGACGAGGCCAAGGCCGCCAAGAAGGTCACCGTCGACACCGACCTCGACGCCGCCGACCTCAAGAAGCTCGTCAAGGTCTTCAAGAAGATCGTGGCGAAGGAGGCCGGCCGCGAGTTCCCGCAGGACGCCCGCGAGCAGATGGACCTCGCCGTCGAGGCGGTGTTCAACTCCTGGAACACCGACCGCGCCAAGCTCTACCGCCGCCAGGAGCGCATCCCCGGCGACCTGGGCACCGCCGTCAACATCTGCTCCATGGTCTTCGGCAACCTCGGCCCGGACTCCGGCACCGGCGTCGCCTTCACCCGCGACCCCGCCACCGGCCACCAGGGCGTCTACGGCGACTACCTGCAGAACGCGCAGGGCGAGGACGTCGTGGCCGGCATCCGCAACACCGTCCCGCTGGCGGATCTGGAGGGCATCGACAAGGCCTCCTACGACCAGCTCATGACGATCATGGAGACGCTGGAGACCCACTACAAGGATCTCTGCGACATCGAGTTCACCATCGAGCGCGGCCAGCTGTGGATGCTCCAGACCCGCGTCGGCAAGCGCACCGCGGGCGCGGCCTTCCGCATCGCGACGCAGCTCGTGGACCAGGGCCTGATCGACGAGGCCGAGGCCCTCCAGCGCGTCAACGGCGCCCAGCTCGCGCAGCTGATGTTCCCCCGCTTCGACGAGGACGCCAAGACCACGCTGCTCGGTCGCGGCATCGCCGCCTCCCCGGGCGCGGCGGTCGGCAAGGCCGTCTTCGACTCGTACACGGCCGTCAAGTGGTCCCGCTCCGGCGAGAAGGTCATCCTGATCCGCCGTGAGACCAACCCGGACGACCTGGACGGCATGATCGCCGCCGAGGGCATCCTGACCTCGCGCGGCGGCAAGACCTCCCACGCCGCCGTCGTCGCCCGCGGCATGGGCAAGACCTGCGTCTGCGGCGCCGAGGACCTCGAAGTCGACACCAAGCGCCGCCGCATGACGGTCGGCGGGACGGTCATCGAAGAGGGCGACGTCGTCTCCATCGACGGCTCCACCGGCAAGGTCTACCTCGGCGAGGTACCCGTCGTACCGTCCCCCGTGGTCGAGTACTTCGAGGGCCGCATGCACGCCGGCGCCGACGACGCCGACGAGCTGGTCGCCGCCGTGCACCGGATCATGGCCTACGCGGACCGCGTCCGCCGGCTGCGGGTGCGCGCCAACGCCGACAACGCCGAGGACGCCTCGCGCGCCCGCCGTTTCGGCGCCCAGGGCATCGGACTGTGCCGCACCGAGCACATGTTCCTCGGTGAGCGCCGCGAGATGGTCGAGCGCCTGATCCTCGCCGACACCGACGACGAGCGCGAAGGGGCACTCAGTGCCCTGCTCCCGTTGCAGAAGAAGGACTTCGTCGAGCTGTTCGAGGCGATGGACGGGCTGCCCGTCACCGTCCGTCTCCTGGACCCGCCGCTGCACGAGTTCCTGCCCGACATCACCGAGCTGTCGGTGCGCGTCGCCCTCGCCGAGTCCCGCAAGGACGCCAACGAGAACGACCTGCGCCTGCTCCAGGCCGTGCACAAGCTGCACGAGCAGAACCCGATGCTGGGTCTGCGCGGTGTCCGCCTCGGTCTGGTCATCCCCGGCCTGTTCGCCATGCAGGTCCGGGCGATCGCCGAGGCCGCGGCCGAGCGCAAGAACGCCAAGGGCGACCCGCGCGCCGAGATCATGATCCCGCTCGTCGGCACCGTCCAGGAGCTGGAGATCGTCCGCGAGGAGGCCGACCAGGTCATCGCCGAGATCGAGGCCGCCACCGGCACCAGCCTCAAGCTGAGCATCGGCACGATGATCGAGCTGCCGCGCGCCGCGCTGACCGCCGGTCAGATCGCCGAGGCGGCGCAGTTCTTCTCCTTCGGCACGAACGACCTGACCCAGACGGTGTGGGGCTTCTCCCGCGACGACGTCGAGGCCAGCTTCTTCACCGCCTACCTGGAGAAGGGCATCTTCGGGGTCTCGCCCTTCGAGACCATCGACAAGGACGGCGTCGGCTCGCTGGTCCGCAGCGCGGTCGAGGCCGGCCGGGCGACCCGCCCCGACCTCAAGCTCGGCGTCTGCGGCGAGCACGGCGGCGACCCCGAGTCGGTGCACTTCTTCCACGAGGTCGGCCTCGACTACGTCTCCTGCTCGCCGTTCCGGATTCCGGTGGCGCGCCTGGAGGCCGGCCGCGCGGCCGCCGAGTCGAAGGGCTCCGACAGCCGCTGAGCCCCCCCGTGCCGGGTTCCGGCGCGGCTCGGCCGGGCACGAACCCGGCCGGGCGGCACCGGTTCCTGAGGCTGCGCCTGCTTCCGGTTTCCCTGACCCCCGGAAGCGGGCGCAGCCTGCTTTGCGTTCAAGGACCGTATTCAACCAAGTCGCCTTTACGGCACCAGGCGGTGGACGGATCCCCACCCGTCCACCGCCTGCCGCCTATCGCCGGGCACGTCGGCGCTTCCCTGTGCGACCGACCGCCAGGCCCCGCAAAGCCCCCCACGGCCTTCACGGAGCGTTTCGGTCGCACCGGAGTGTGCCCGGCGGAGTACAGGATTTCGGTTGTCACGCTCCTGCCGAAAGGGGTTTCAACTGTGGCTGAAAGGGCGTGGTGACCACGTGTGACGGCGTGCATACTCAAGAGGCGGGGGGATTGCGGTTGCACAGGTGGGGGTTCGGTGCTTCGTATCCATTTCACGGGAGTGGACCTCGCACGCGTACGGATGGCGGGACGTCCCGATGCGTTGTGGGAAACGATTCTCAGCTTTCACCGTTTAAGGGATCGGCGAGATGCCCGGTTGTTCGGTGAATGGCGCACGGAAACCCGTACCCGGTTGAATAGTGAAACAAGGCTCCTCGGCGCGCTGATACCGGGACGCGGCTATTTCCCCGATTTCCTGACCCCGGTCGAGGGGCAGTACGGGTGGGACGTCGGCCTCGACGCGCTGCGCGGCATACGCCCCGAGCGGGTACGGCGCGAGCTGTCGCTGCTGGGGGCGGGAGCGCGCGTCGGCGCGGCGTTCGGCATGCCCGCGGGCGCGGGCGGCGGGGGCGACACCCTCGTCCCGCGCCGGCTGCGCGAGTTCATGGACGACGCGGCCAAGCACATGCCGAGGGTGCTCGCGGAGCTACGCGCGTATCACCGGGTGGCCGTGGAGCCCTACTGGACGCACATCCAGGCCCAGATCGAGGCCGAGCGGGCCGCCCGCGGCCGAGCGCTGCTGGACGGCGGCGCGGACGAGCTGCTCGCCTCGCTGCCGCCGATGCTGCGGTGGCGGGCGCCGGTCCTGGAGTGCGACTACCCGGTGGACCGGGACGTGCGCCTGCGGGGACGCGGACTGCTGCTCCAGCCGTCCTTCTTCTGCCGCCGCACCGCCGTCACCCTGCACGACCCGGAGTTGCCACCGGTCCTGGTGTACCCGGCGGCGGCGCAGCTCGCCTCGGCCCCGGCCCAGGGGGAGGCGGCCCGCCCGGCGGAGGAGCAGCGCCAGCGGACCTTGGGCAAGCTCGTCGGGCACACCCGCTCGGTGGTGCTGCGGGCCATCGGCGACGGAGCCACCACCAGCGAACTCGCCCGCCGGGCCGGGGTGTCGCTGGCGTCCGCGAGCCAGCACGCCTGCGTGATGCGGGAGGCGGGCCTGGTCACCACCCTGCGCCGGGGCAACGCCGTCCTGCACACCGTGACCCCGCTGGGCGCGGCGTTGTTGAAGGGCGGCGCGGTGGCGTCCTGAGCGCGGTGGCGTCCCGACGGCGCGCGCCGCCGCGCAGGGTCGTGCGGTGCGGCGAGGAGGAGGACCGGGAGGAGGGGCGGAAAAACTTCTCCGCGCGGCGATGAGTTTCGCGGGGCGGCCCGGTCTATCCCCTCGTACGCACCACCACGAGAGAAGAGGAACCGGGATGTCCGCCACCATGATCTTCGTCAACCTGCCCGTCAAGGACCTGGAGGCGAGCAAGGCCTTCTGGGGCAAGCTCGGCTACTCCTGCAACGCGCAGTTCAGCGACGAGAACGGCGCCTGCCTGGTCATCAGCGACACCATCTACGCGATGCTGCTGACCGAGGCCCGCTTCAAGGACTTCACCCACAAGGCCATCGCGGACACCTCCACCACCACCGAGGCACTGCTGTGTCTGAGCGCCGAGAGCCGCGACGCGGTGGACGCACTCGTCGACGCGGCTGTCGGCGCGGGCGGCGCCGAGCCCCGCCCCGCACAGGACCACGGGTTCATGTACGGGCGCGCGTTCGAGGACCTGGACGGCCACACCTGGGAGATCATGTGGATGGACCCGGCGGCCGTCCAGGGCCGGTAGTCCGGCCGCCGTCGCAGCCTCAGGCGGGCGAGGTCACGGCGGTCCGCACCGGGTAGGTCCGGACCGCCACCGCGTCGTCGTCCAGGCAGCGCCCCGACTCCAGGTCGAACCGCTGCTTGAGCAGCGGAGAGGCCACGAAGGGACGTCCGGTCACCGCGCCCACCAGCCCCCGGGCGAGCACCTGCGCGCCGGTGAAGGGGTCCCGGTTGCCGATGGCGTACGCGCGACCCGCGCGGTCCACGAACACCGCGGCCTGGCTCCCGTCGGGCAGCAGGGCCGCGACCCCGCGCCCCGGGGTCAGGTGCGACAGGTCGCACACCGTCAGCCAGCCGCCGTCCACTTCCAACTCGATGGTCACCGGTTTCCTCCCACGGGCTCAAGGGTCAAGACGGTCAGGTCGGGCTTGACCTGGTCGCGTTCCGCCACGAACCGCACGCTCGGGTCCGGGGCGCCGGGCGCGTTGACGAAGGACACGAACCGGCGCAGCCGCTCGGGGTCCCGGAGGGTCTCGGCCCACTCGTCGCGGTAGTGCGCGACGTGGTCGGCCATCAGCGACTCCAACTCCGCGCACAGCCCGAGCGAGTCGTGCACGATCACGTCCCGCAGGTGGGGCAGGCCGCCCTCCAGGCGCTCCAACCAGGTCGAGGTCCGCTCCAGCCGGTCGGCGGTGCGGATGTAGAACATCAGGAACCGGTCGATCAGCCGGACCAGTTCCGCGTCCGACAGGTCCTGGGCGAGCAGGTCCGCGTGGCGCGGGGTGGCTCCGCCGTTGCCGCCGACGTAGAGGTTCCAGCCGTTCGCCGTCGCGATGACCCCGAAGTCCTTGCTCTGCGCCTCCGCGCACTCGCGGGTGCAGCCGGACACCGCCGACTTCAGCTTGTGCGGTGAGCGCAGGCCCCGGTAGCGCAGCTCCAGGTCGATGGCCATGCGCACGCTGTCCTGCACCCCGTAGCGGCACCACGTCTGGCCCACGCAGGACTTCACCGTGCGCAGCGCCTTCCCGTAGGCGTGTCCGGACTCGAAGCCGGCGTCCACCAGCCGCGCCCAGATGCGCGGGAGCTGGTCGACCGCGGCCCCGAAGAGGTCGATCCGCTGACCACCGGTGATCTTCGTGTACAGGCCGAAGTCGCGGGCCACCTCGCCGATCACGATGAGTTTCTCGGGGGTGATCTCACCGCCCGGGATGCGGGGAACGACCGAGTAGGAGCCGTTGCGCTGCATGTTCGCCAGGAAGTGGTCGTTGGTGTCCTGGAGGGCGGCCTGCTCCCCGTCCAGCACGTAGCCGCTCGCGCCCAGCGTCGCGGCCAGCGAGGCGATGATCGAGGCGACGGCCGGCTTGCAGACCTCGCAGCCCTCGCCGCCCTTGGCGCCGTCGCGGCCGTGGCCGTCGAGGATCTCCCGGTAGGAGGTCAGGCGGCGGGTGCGGACGATCTCGTACAGCTCTGCGCGGGTGTACGGGAAGCAGCCGCACAACCCCTTGTCGGCGGCCGCGGGCAGCAGTTGCCCGATCACCTTGAGGCAGCCGCCGCAACCGGTGCCCGCCTTGGTGCACTTCTTGACCTCGGGGAGCGAGGAGCAGGCGGTGATCTCTTTCTTGGTCACGTTGTGGCAGGAGCAGATCACCGCCGTGTCGGGCAGCGCGGAGGGCCCGAGCTGCGCGGCCGGGCCGATGCCCGCGGGCAGCACCAGCTGTTCGGGGGCGACCGGCGGAACGCTGCCGGTGAGGGGGCGCAGCAAACCGTAGGAGTCGGCGTCGCCGACGAGCACCCCGCCGAGCAGCACGCCGTCGGGGGAGACGACCAGCTTCTTGTACACGCCCGAGCGGGAGTCGGAGTAGACGACGTCCAGGCAGTCGGGGGTCGTTCCGTGGGCGTCGCCGAAGGAGGCCACGTCCACGCCGAGCAGCTTGAGCTTGGTGGACAGGTCGGCCCCGGTGAACTCCCGGTCGCGGCCGAGCAGGTCGTCGGCGGCCGTCTCGGCCATCTCGTAGCCGGGGGCGACCAGGCCGTAGACCCGGCCGTCGGCGGCCAGCGCGCATTCGCCGATGGCGTAGACCCGGGGGTCTGAGGTGCGGCACCGGGCGTCGACGCGGATCCCGCCGCGCTCGCCGACCGTCAGACCGCACTCGCGGGCCAGCTGGTCGCGGGGGCGGACGCCGGCGGAGAAGACGACCAGGTCGGTGGGGACGGTCGAGCCGTCGGACAGGCGCATGCCGCTCACCGAGCCGTCCTCGCCGGTGAGGACCTCCTGCGTCCCGACGCCCGTGTGGACGGTCAGACCCATGGACTCGATGGTCCGCAGCAGCGCGGCGCCGCCGCCGTCGTCGACCTGCACGGGCATCAGGCGCGGCGCGAACTCCACGACGCGGGTGGCCAGCCCCAGCCCCTGCAGCGCGCCGGCCGCCTCCAGGCCGAGGAGACCGCCGCCGACGACGGCGCCGTCGGTGCGACCCTTCCCGTACGCCTCGATCGCGAGGAGGTCCTCGATGGTGCGGTACACGAAGCAGCCGGGGGCGTCCTTGCCGGGCACGGGCGGCACGAAGGGGTAGCTGCCGGTCGCCAGGACGAGGACGTCGTACGGGAACACCCGCCCGGAGCGGGACGTGACGGTGCGGGCGTCACGGTCGATGGTCTCGGCGGGGTCGCCGAGGCGCAGGTCGATCCCGTGCCGCGCCATGAAGTCGTCCGGGGTCAGCGACAGGTCCTCGGGGGTGCTGCCGGAGAAGTAGGAGGTCAGGTGGACCCGGTCGTAGGCCGGGCGGGGCTCCTCGCACAGGACGGTGACGCGGTGCGAGCCGGTGATCCCGCGCTCGGCGAGGGCCTCCAGGTAGCGCTGGCCGACCATGCCGTGGCCGACGAGCACGAGGGCGGGGCCGGCGGTCGGGGCGTCCGCCGGGGCGGAGTCGGTACCGGCTGCGGGGGTGGGCGTGGGCGGGACTGCGGCCATGATCAGGAGCCTCCGTCGTCGGTGAGCAGGTGCGAGAAGTCGGTCAGGGCTTCCCCGTCCTCCCAGGAGCGGGCCAGGGCCGCCACGGTGGACAGTTCGCCGAGGAGGACCCCGCCGACCAGGCGGTCGCCGCGCACGACGACCTTCCGGTAGGTCCGGCGGGTGGCGTCGGCGAGGCGGATGACGTCGTCCCCGGGCAGCGGGGTCGCCTGCCCGAAGGCGGCGAGGTCCAGGGGGCCGTCGTCGCCGGAGGTGAGGGTGAGCCGGGTCAGGGCGCGGGTGCCGGTGTAGGGGGAGGTGCCGGCGGGGTCGCCGGTGCCGGTGAGGAAGGCCGCCACGGCGTCGGCCTGCTCCAGCGCGGCTCCGGCCAGCCCGTACACCCGACCGTCGTGCTCGGCGCAGTCGCCGATGGCGTGGATACGGGGGTCGGAGGTGCGCAGCCGGTCGTCCACGACGACGCCCTTGCGCACGTCGAGCCCGGCGGCTTGGGCCAGCCCGATGCGCGGGCGCACACCGCAGGCGAGCACCACCAGGTCGGCGTCGAGCCGGTACCCGTCGGCGAGTTCGACGCCGGTGACCAAAGTCCCGCCCCCCTGGGCGGGCGCGGCCTTGGTCAGGCCGCGCACCCGGCACTCGGTGTGGATCTCGACGCCCAGAGCCGTCAGGTGGGTGTGCAGGAGGGCCGACGCGTCCGCGTCCAATTGGCGTTCCATCAGCCGCTCGGCCTGCTGCGCGAGCACCACCTGGGCGCCGCGGGCGGCGAGGGCGCGGGCCGCCGAGACCCCGAGGAGACCGCCGCCGATCACCACGGCGCGCACGCCGGGACGTACGGCAGCCGAGAGGGCCAGGCAGTCGTCCATGGTGCGGAACGCGTGGACCCCCTCGGGGAGTTCCCGCCCGTCCGGCTCGAACAGGCCGCGCAACGGGGGCAGGACCGGGTTCGAGCCGGTGGCCAGGACGAGGGTGTCGTACCCGAGCACCGTCCCGTCGTCGCAGCGCACCGTCCGGTCGGCGCGGTCGACGCGGACCGCGCGCACGCCTCGGCGCAGCGCCGGGCCCGGGTCCGGGAGCGCGGTCACCTCGGGGTCGTAGCGGCCGGCCAGGATCTCGGCCAGCAGCACCCGGTTGTAGGGGGCGTGCGGTTCCTCGCCGAGGACCGTGACCGCCGCCGCGCCACCGGTGGCCAGCCGCGCGGCGCACCGCAGGCCCGCCAGGCCGCCGCCGATCACCACCACACGCCGATTCGAGGTCATGGCACGAGCCTGCGGGCCCGCTGTTTCCCCGTCGCATCGCCGTTGTTACCCGGACGGAACGCGCGCCTCAGCACCCGGTCCGGCGGCCCGTGAGGCCCTCGGACCCCGCCCGAACCTCAACCTTCGCGCAAATTTCCGGCGTCCGGGACCCCGGCCGCCGCACGCTCCGTAGGGTCGTGGCCGTGCCTGACATTTCAACCGTGATGATCATCGTGCTGTGCCTGGCAGCCGCGGCGGCCGGCTGGATCGACGCCGTGGTCGGGGGCGGCGGCCTGCTGCTCCTGCCCGCCCTGCTGCTCGGTCTCCCGCACACGCCCCCCGCCGCCGTCCTCGGCACCAACAAGGCGGTGGCCATCGTGGGCACCACCGGAGCGGCCGTGACCTACGCCCGCAAGGCGCCGGTGAACGTGAAGCTCGCCGTCCGCATCGGCCTGGCCGCGCTCGCCGGGTCGATGGGCGGCGCCGCGCTGGCCGGGGGGATCAGCAAGGACGCGCTGCGCCCGCTGATCATGGGGGTGCTGGTGGTCGTCGCCGCGGTGGTGATCTTCAAACCCGGTTTCGGGGCGGCCCCCTCCGCCGCGCCCGTCAGTCGCCGCCGCGTCCTGCTCGCCATCGGCCTGGCCGGACTCGGCATCGGCTTCTACGACGGCCTCATCGGCCCCGGCACCGGCACCTTCCTCGTGCTCGCCCTCACCGCGCTGCTCCACCTCGACCTGGTGACCGCCTCCGCCACCGCCAAGATCGTCAACTGCTGCACCAACGCCGGGGCGCTCGCGATGTTCGCCTACCAGGGGATGGTGCTGTGGCAACTGGCCGCGCTGATGGCGGCCTTCAACCTGGCCGGGAGCATGATCGGGGCCAGGATGGCGCTGACCAAGGGCAGCGCGTTCGTCCGGACGGTCCTGCTGACGGTCGTCGGGGCCCTGGTGGTGAAGCTCGGCATCGAGCAGTGGGGCTGAGCCGCTCCCGCAGTCCGGGAGGGCGTCCCGGCTTCCGGGAGGGTTCAGTACGTCCCCGTCAGGTGGGCGAAGACGACCACGTTGCCCTCGTAGCCGGTCCGGGGTGAGAAGCCGCCCCCGCAGGTGATCACCCGCAGCTCCGCGCGCGGTGAGGGCCCGTACACCCGGGAGTCGGGGAAGGCCTTGGCGTCGTACACCTCGACGGCGTGGACGGTGAACACGGCCGTCCGTCCGTCCGCGCGCACCACCTCGATCGAGGCGCCGCGGCGCAGGGCGCCCAGGTGGTAGAAGACGGCCGGGCCGGTGGCGTGGTCGACGTGTCCCGCGATGAGCGCGGTGCCGGTGGCGCCCGGGGTGGTGCCGTCGCGGTACCAGCCCGCGAGGTCGCGCCGGGCCGGCGGCGGGACTTCGAGACTGCCGTCGGGCTGGAGCCCCAGCCCGGTGAGCGGGGCGTCCACGCGGATCGACGGGATGCGCAGACGGGTGGGCGGGGAGCCGGGCAGCGGTGCGATGCTGCCGGCGTACGGGGCCTGGCCGCCGAGCGCGCTCAACGCCTCCGCGGGGGACGGCAGCGGCGGCCCGACGGTCTCCGAGGAGCCGCTGCCGACGAGCCAGATCCCCACGCAGGCGGCGAGGGCCAGGAGCCCGCCGCGGCCGGCGACGCCGGAGGTGCCCACCATGCCTGCCCCCTCGTGCTCGCTTCCCGTGCGTATGACTGGCCGTCGCCCGGCCCCGCGAACGGGGGGACCTCGCGGGGCGGGCGACGGGGACGGTACCTCGGACCGCGGCCGGGGCCGCGAGGGTCCGTCAGCCCCGCGTGCCGCTCGCCCGGCGACGCAGGAGCCAGGTACCGCCGACGGCGACCGCGGCCAGCAAGGCCGCTCCCGCCGTGACTTTGGCGGGGTCGGTGGTGGTGGTCGTGCCACCACCGACCCCGGTCCGTACGTGGCCTTGCGGGCCACGGTCGGTGATGGTCAGGTCGCCGGTGGCGAACTTGCCGTTCGCGCAGGTCGCACCGATGTCGTAGGTGCCGGGCCGCAGGTCGCGGGCGACCTGGAACTGTCCCGTGACCACCTCCTTGCGGGTGCCCGGCGACAGCTTGAAGCGGCCCCCGCCGACGGTGGTGGCATCGCCCTCGGCGCGGCCGGAAGGGCCGCAGGCGCTCGTGTTCACCGTCACGGTCACGCCCGGGGAGGCGGACTTGGGCCAGACCTCCAGCGTCGCGAAGTCCCCCGGCGCGAATCCGGGCATGCCCAGTTCCGCGGCGGCGACCGCACCGGCGACCGGGCCGGCGAAGGCGACGGCGGTCAGCGCGGTGGCGGTCAGCACGTGGGCGGTGCGGCGGCGCATGAGGGCTCCTGGGAAACGCGGGGTCGTGGTCCCGAGATAACCGGTCCCGGCCGCGCCGCGCCTCCTGATGCCCTGTCAGCTTTTCCGGTCGGGCCGGTGTTCCCGCAGCTCACACCGGCTCGCTTGGGCCGTCCGGGGGACCCTGCCCGTCCGGGTGACAACAGCCGCCGGCGCGTGCGACGGAGGGCTTACGGCGGCACCGCCGCGATGCGTACGGTGGGGGTGCGCGGCGGGACCGCCCGTACCGCGCCGGCAGGCCAGGGAGGGCCCCGTGACACCGCCCGACGTGACACCGCCCGACGTGACACCGCCCGACGCGACACCGCTCGACGCCACGGCGCCCCATCGGCCGGGAACCGCCCCGGCCGCCCTGCCGTTCTTCGTGTACGGGACCCTGCGGCCCGGCGAGGTCAACCACGACCTGTTCCTCCGGGGCCGCACGGCCGCCGAGGAACCGGCCCTGCTGCCGGACGCCGCGCTGTACGAGGGGCCCGGATACCCGTACGCCGTCTCGCATCCCGGCCCGGGAATCCGGGGCGAGCTGATCACGCCCGCCCCCGATGGCTACGCCGAGTTGCTGGTCGCCCTCGACCTGCTGGAGGAGTACCGGGGCCCGGGCCGCCCGGGGAACGTGTACGACCGGGTCGCCCGCGAGGCCCTGCGCCCCGACGGCACCCCGGTCCTGGCCTGGGTGTACCTGGCCGCCCCAGCGCTGGCCCGGGCCCTCGCCCGCTCCGGGACCGAGATCCCGGGCGGGGACTGGCGAGACCGCGGCCGGCCCGGGTGAGCGCCCGCTACAGTCCCTCGGCCCCGCGGTTGCGCAGCCGCTGCCCGTACTGCTGGAGGACCCACAACTCCTCCTGGACCGCCGCCAACTGCTCCGGCGGAGCCTGCGGCCCCAGCCGCGAGAGGGTGCCCTGGATCTCGTGCACCCGGCGATCCACCGCCCGCAGCCGCACCTGGACCAGCTGGACGCCCGCGTAGACCTCGTCCACGGTCTTCGCGTGGATGGCTTCGACCGCCAGTTCCGTGACCAGCGCGCGGACGGTGTCGTTGGGCGCCGCCGCGCGGACCCGGGTCAGGTAGTCCTCGGTGCCCAGGGCGGCGCCCCCGGCGTCCTGGATGGCCTGGCGGACCGCCGCGTAGGGCGGGGCGGTGAACTCGTCGATCCCGTACGCGTCGAAGGCGGGGGATACCAGCGCCGGTCGTTGCAGGGCCAGCTTGAGCAGCTCGCGTTCCGTGCGGTGGGCGGGGCTGCGCAGGTTCAGGGCCGGGCCCCCCGCCGCCGCGGGCGCCGGGGCGGCCTCGTACGCACGGCCGCGCCCGCCCTGCTCGGGCCGGCCGCCCCGCTCGCGCGCCCAGCGGGCCAGCTGCGCGACCCGCTTGACCACGAACTGTTCGTCGCGGATGCCCAGCATCCCGGCCAGCTGGACCGCCGACTCGTGCTGGATGGCGATGTTCTTGATGTGGGCGACGACCGGGGCCGCCTCGTCGAGCGCGGCCGCGCGGCCCGCCGGGTTCTCCAGGTTGTGCCGGGAAACGATGTGGCGCAGCGCGAACTCGAACAGCGGGGTCCGGGACTCCACCAGCCCCGAGACGGCGGCGTCGCCCTGCGCGAGCCGCAGGTCGCAGGGGTCCATGCCGCCCGGGGTGATCGCGATCGAGGTCTCCGCGGCGAACTTCTGGTCGTCCTCGAAGGCGCGCAGCGCGGCCTTCTGGCCCGCCGCGTCCCCGTCGAAGGTGAAGATCACCTCGGCCGTGGCGTTGTCCATCAGCAATCGGCGGAGGATCTTGATGTGGTCCCCGCCGAAGGCCGTGCCGCAGGTCGCGATGGCGGTGGTCACCCCGGCCAGGTGGCAGGCCATGACATCGGTGTAGCCCTCGACCACGACCGCCCGCGAGGTCTTCGCGATCTCCTTCTTCGCCAGGTCGATGCCGTAGAGCACCTGGGACTTCTTGTAGATCGCCGTCTCGGGGGTGTTCAGGTACTTGGGGCCGTTGTCGTCGTCGCGCAGTTTGCGCGCGCCGAAGCCGACGACCTCGCCGCTGATGTCCCGGATGGGCCACATCAGCCGGCCGCGGAAACGGTCGATCGGCTTGCCGCTGCGGCTGTCCTGCGCCAGACCCGAGCTGATCAGCTCCTTGTCGCTGAAGCCCTTGCCGCGCAGGAACCGGGTCAGGTGGTCCCAGCCGGCCGGGCTGTACCCCACGCTGAAGTGCGCGGCCGCGGCCTGGTCGAAGCCGCGCTCCGCGAGGAATTTGCGGCCGATCTCCGCCTCGGCGCCGCCCAGCTGGTCGACGTAGAACTGCGCGGCGGCCTTGTGCGCCTCGACCAGCCGGATGCGCTCGCCGCGGCCGCTGGTCCCGGCGGTGTAGCCGCCCTCCTCGTACCGCAGGGTGATGCCCGCCTGGCCGGCGAGCCGCTCGACCGCCTCCGAGAAGGAGAGGTGGTCGATCTTCATGACGAAGTCGAGGGTGTCCCCGCCCGCCTGGCAGCCGAAGCAGTGGTACAGCCCCTTGCTGGGGCTGACCTGGAAGGACGGGGACTTCTCGTCATGGAAGGGGCACAGGCCCTTGAGGTTGCCGCCACCGGCATTGCGCAGCTGGAGGTAGTCGGAGACCACGGCGTCGATCGGGACCGCGTCCCGTACCGCCTTCACGTCGTCGTCGTTGATCCGTCCTGCCACGCGTGAAGTCTACGGTGGGGAGCCGACAAACCCGTCAGGCGCCCTCCGCCGCCACCAGGGAGGAAAGCGGAACCGACGGGTCCGCCAGCTTCTCCCGGTCGACCGGCGCGTGGGAGCGGATCAGGGCCTGGATGTGCTCGGTCACGTCCCACACGTTGACGTTCATCCCGGCCAGGACCCGCCCCTGCGACAGCCAGAACGCGATGAACTCCCGCTTGCCCACGTCCCCGCGGATCAGCACCTGGTCGTAGCCGCCCACCGGCGCGTACCCGGAGTACTCCAGGCCCACGTCGTACTGGTCGGAGAAGAAGTAGGGAACCCTGTCGTAGGAGACCTCCTGCCCCAGCATCGCCTTGGCGGCGGCCGGTCCCCCGTTGAGGGCGTTGGCCCAGTGCTCCACCCGCAGCCGGGTCCCCAGCACCGGGTGGTGGGCGGCCGCCACGTCCCCGACGGCGAAGACGTCGGGGTCGGACGTCCGCAGCGACGCGTCAACGGCGATCCCCCCTCCGTGCTCCCGGTCCACCAGGGCCAGCCCCGAGGTCTCGGCGAGCGCGGTACGGGGCGCGGCTCCGATCGCGGCGAGCACCGCGTGCGCCGGGTGCTCCTCGCCGTCGTCGGTCCGGGCGGCCAGCACCATCCCGTCCTGCCCGACGATCTCGGTCAGCCGCGCGCCGAAGTGGAAGCGGACCCCGTGCTCGGCGTGCAGGTCCCCGAAGAGCCGGCCGATCTCCGGCCCCAGCACCGCGTGCAGGGGCGTCGCCAGCGGCTCGACCACCGTCACCTCGGCGCCGTACCCGCGGGCCGCCGCCGCGACCTCCAGACCGATCCAGCCGGCCCCCGCGATCAGCAGGTGGCCGTTGTCCCGGCCCAGCCCGGCCAGCACCCCCTTGAGCCGCTCCGCGTGCGCGAGCCGCCGCAGGTGGTGCACTCCCACCAGGCCGGTGCCGGGGACGTCGAGGCGGCGCGGCTCGGCCCCGGTCGCCAGCAGCAGCTTGTCGTAGTGCAGCGCCGTGCCGTCGCCGAGGACGACCTTCTTGGCGTCCCGGTCCAGCTGGACGGCGGGCTGGCCCAGGTGCAGCTCGATGTCGGCGCGCGCGTACCAGGACGGCTCGTGGACGAAGACGCTCTCGCGCTCCTCCTTGCCCGTCAGGTACCCCTTGGACAGGGGAGGGCGTTCGTAGGGATGGTCACGCTCGTCCCCGATCAGGATCACCCTGCCCGTGAACCCCTCGGACCTCAGGGTCTCGGCCGCCTTGGCCCCGGCGAGACCCGCGCCGACGATGACGAACGTCCGGTGTGCGTCGACCACCTGATGCCTCCTCATAACCTCTGCGCCACATGCGACCACATGCGAGCGTCCCGCAACGAGCCTGCCCCGGGAAGGGGGAGTGGCCCGATCAGCTCACCCTTCGGCGCGTCGCGGCCGCCTGGTGAGACGGCTGTGCAACGAGCGGGCCGAGGCATCGGTGAGGGCCGCGATCTGGTCGATGACCGCGCGTTTCCTGGCCTTGTCGTCCGGCGCGGCCTCGAAGACGGCCCGGGACTGGGGGTCGAGGCCCTCCGGTGCCCGGGCGCTGAGCGCCTCGGCGAGTTCGGCCAGGACGATGCGCTGGTCCGCCCGCAACCGCTCCTGCTCGTCGCGCTGCATCACGTACAGGTCGGCGACCGCCTTGAGGACGGCGCACTCGTTGCGCGCCTCCCGGGGGACCACCAGCTCGGCCGCGTACCGGGTGAGCCGGCCGGTTCCGTACGCCTCGCGCGTCGCCCCCTCCGCGGCCAGGCAGAAACGGCCGATCAGCTGGCTGGTGGCGTCTTTGAGCCGGGCCTGGGCGACGGCCGAGCCGTCGTAGCCGTGCGGCCACCACTCCTGTCCCATCAACCGGTCCAGGGCCTCCCGCAGCTCCTCCGGCGCGGTGTCCGCGGGCACGTACCGGCCGATCGCGACCCGCCAGATCGCCTCGCGGTCCGGCTCGGCGAAGAGCATGTTGGGGTCGAGGTGCCCGGCGTGCAGACCGTCCTCGAAGTCGTGGACGGAGTACGCGACGTCGTCCGCCCAGTCCATCACCTGCGCCTCGAAGCACTTGCGGTCGTCGGGCGCACCCCGGCGCAGCCAGGCGAAGACCGGCAGGTCGTCCTCGTAGGCGCCGAACTTCACCGAGTCGGGGTCGGTGGGGTGCCCGCCGCGCGGCCAGGGGTACTTGGTGGCCGCGTCGAGCGAGGCCCGGGTGAGGTTGAGGCCGACGCTGACGAGTTCACCCGTGGCCGGGTCGGGCACGAACCGCTTCGGTTCCAGCCGGGTCAGCAGGCGCAGCGACTGGGCGTTTCCCTCGAAACCGCCACAGTCCTTGGCGAATTCGTTCAGGGCTTCCTCGCCGTTGTGCCCGAAGGGCGGGTGGCCCATGTCGTGGGAGAGGCAGGCGGTCTCGACCAGGTCCGGATCGCAGCCGAGGGCCCAGCCCAGCTCACGGCCCACCTGCGCGCACTCCAGGGAGTGGGTCAGGCGCGTACGGGGGCTGGCGTCCCAGTCGTAGGAACGGGTCCCGGGGGTGACGACCTGCGTCTTGCCCGCGAGACGGCGCAGCGCGGCGGAGTGCAGCACGCGGGCACGGTCGCGTTGGAAGGCGGTGCGGCCGGGCCGTTTGTCGGGCTCGGCGGCCCAGCGCTCGGTGTCGGCCGGCTCGTAGGGGGTGGGGCGGGGGGTGGTGCGGGGGGTGCCTTCCATGCCTTCCATGTATCAGACGTTAACCGGAAGAGCCGACAAGGCGGGTGATCCGGGCGGCCCCGATCCGCGTGCTGTTTCAGGCGGTGGCGAGTTCCAGCGGGGTCCGCCGCCGGGCGAGGACCTCGTCGTAGCGCAGGAGGACGAGCCGGGCGAGGGCCGGGTGGTCGCCGAGCGGAGCCGCCGCCGGGCCGGGCGCGGCCGCGGCGCTCTGGGCGGCGAAGCGGCCGGGGGCGGTGAAGTAGGAGGCCACGGCGGTCCGGTGGTGGCCGTGGGCGGCGAGGGCACGCAGCGCGTCGGGGACGCCGGGGGCGGCGGCGGAGGCGTAGGCGGCCACGACGGGCACCCCGCCGAGGCGCTCGGACAGCAGGGCGGCGGTGCGGCGGGTGTCGTCCGCGGCGTCCCGGTCGCGGGAGCCGGCGGCGGCCAGCACCACCGCCGTCCCGGGGACCCAGGAGGCCTCCAGGAGGCGCTCGTACAGGGCCTCGACCAGCAACGGGTGCGGGCCGAGCGGGGCGGCGACGCGGGTGCGCAGGTGGTCGGCGCGGGCGGCGGCCGCGGGGAGGTCCCGCTTGACGTGGTGCCCGCGGCTCAGCAGCAGCGGGACGAGGACGGCCGAACCGGTGGCCCCCGCCAGCGTCTCGTCGAGCAGCGGCCGGTTCAGCTCGATGTGCCCGAGGCGGACGTCGAGGCGGGGGCGGAGCTCGCGGACCCGGTCCAAGAGGGCCCGGACGCTGCCGAGGGCGCGGGGGTCGCGGCTGCCGTGGGCGACGGCGACGAGAGTGGGCTGCATGCGTGGCTCCGTAGGGCCGGGCCCCGGCGGACGCGCGGTGTCCGGGCCGGGTGGCGCGGGTCGGCTGCTCGTCGGCGATGGCCGGGAAAGCGGGAGGGACGGGGTGCGGGAGGGACGGGGTGCGGGAGGGTCCCGGACCGGGGTCCGGGAAGGACGCGACGGGGGTTCGGGAGGGTGCGCGGCCTCCGTCGCACACCGATCCTGCGGGTCGCGGATTGCCGCCGCGTTGCGACCGCGGTGCCGGGTCTTTTCCGGGTGCTCACAGCGCGCGGGCCGGCCCCGCCCGGCGGCGGGTGAAACCACGGCGGTGCCGTCCGCGTCCTGACCAGCGGAGACCGGGCGACGACAGGAACCGGGCGACGAGCAGAGGGGGGACGTCATGCGCGGAGCGCGCCTGGGCCGGATCGCGGGCGGCGTGCGCGGGCTGCTGCCCCGTACCGTACGGGCCAGACGGCGCGCGGTGCGGGTCGTGATGGCGCTGTGCGTGCTGGCGCTCCTGCCCTCGGCCTGGACCCACGCGGTCGCGGCCGACCGGCTCGGCAGCACGGCCCGGGCGCCGGCCGCCCCGGTGGCCGTGGTGTTCGGCGCGGGCCTGCTGGGCGCCCGTCCCACCCCGTACCTGGCCGACCGGCTCGACGCGGCCGCCGAGTTGTACCGCGCCGGAAAGGTCAGGGTCGTCCTGGTCACCGGTGACAACAGCCGCACGGAGTACTCGGAGCCGGACGTGATGCGCGCCTACCTGACCCGCCACGGGGTCCCGGACGACCGGATCGTCAGCGACTTCGCCGGGTTCGACACCTGGGACTCCTGCGTCCGGGCCCGCCGGATCTTCGGCGTGCGGCACGCGGTGCTGATCAGTCAGGGTTTCCACATCAGGCGGGCCGTCGCCCTGTGCCAGGCGGCGGGGGTCGACTCGTACGGGGTCGGGGTGCAGGACGTACACGACGCCACCTGGTATTACGGCGGCGTCCGCGAGGTCTTCGCGGCCGGGAAGGCAGCGCTGGACGCGGTGTTCAAGCCGAACCCGACGTTCCTCGGGCCCAGGGAGGACGGGGTGTCGCGGGCCCTGACGCTCTGACAGCCTGGCGCGAATTGCCAGGCTCGGGGAGTGGGGGCACCGTGGTGGACCTGAAGGACAAGGCCGTCGTCGTCACCGGAGGGGCGCGCGGTCTCGGCGCCGCGGCCGCGCGGGCCGTCGTCGAGGGCGGCGGCCGGGTGCTGATCACCGACGTGTCGGAGGCGGAGGGTGCCCGGACGGCCGCGGAACTCGGGGACACCGCCCACTTCCTGCGCCACGACGTCACGAGCGAGGAGGACTGGCGGACGGCCCTCGACCACGCGATCGGCGCCTTCGGCCGGGTGGACGGCCTGGTGAACAACGCCGGCATCGCCTCGGGCCCACTGCTGGAAGAGGAGAGCGTCGAGCACTTCCGCCGGGTCCTGGAGATCAACCTGGTCGGCGTGTTCATCGGCGTGTTCATCGGCGTGAAGGCGGCCGTGCCGCTGATGCGCGCGGCCGGCGGCGGCTCCATCGTCAACATCTCCTCGGCCGCCGGGCTCACCGGGCTCCCGCTCACCGGCGGCTACGGCGCCTCCAGTGGGGCGTACGCGGCCTCTCCAAGATCGGGGCCGTCGAACTGGCCGAGTCCCGCATCCGCGTCAACTCCGTCCACCCCGGCATGACGTACACGGAGATGACCGCCTCCGTCGGCATCCGCACCGGCGAGGGCAACTACCCCGGCACCCCGATGGGCCGCGTCGGTGTCCCGGACGAGATCGCCGCCGCCGTCGCCTTCCTGCTCTCCGACGCCGCCGCCTACATCACGGGCGCCGAACTCGCGGTCGACGGCGGCTGGACGGCGGGCCCGACCCTCGGGCAACTGACCGGCGGATGACCGGGCCGGCGCCCCGGACCGGACTGCGCCGGCGGGACGGCCCCCGGCGGGTCGGCCTTCGGCGGTGACGCGGGGCGGTCGACCCGCCGGGGGCCGCCGGTCCTCACCGGGCACCGACGGGCGCGCTGAGGTCGCCGTACAGGAGGCGTAACCGGACGCGGCGGCCCGTGTAACACCGGCGGCGCACCGTGGCCGTATGAGCACCGAGGACACCGCCGGACCCGTCACCGCCACGCACTGCCCGTACTGCGCCCTGCAGTGCGGCATGAACCTGCGCGCCGGGGCGGCCGGCGGCGTGGTCGTCGAGGAACGGCCCGACTTCCCCGTCAACCGGGGCGCCCTGTGCGGCAAGGGACGCACCGCCCCCGCCGTGCTCTCCTCGCGGGTGCGCCTGACCGAGCCGCTGGTGCGCGCCCGCTCCGGACGACTGGAACCCGCCGGCTGGGACGACGCCCTCGACGCCGTCGCCGAGGGACTCTCCCGCACCGGTCGGGCGCACGGGCCGGACGCGGTCGGCGTGTTCGGCGGCGGCGGCTTGACCAACGAGAAGGCCTACGCGTTGGGCAAGTTCGCCCGCGTCGCCCTGCGCACCTCCCAGATCGACTACAACGGCCGCTTCTGCATGTCCTCGGCCGCCGCCGCCCACCAGCGCGCCTTCGGCCTCGACCGGGGTCTGCCGTTCCCGCTGGAGGACGTCCCGCGCACCGGCTGCGTGATCCTCGTCGGCTCCAACCTGGCTGAAACCATGCCGCCGGCCCTGCGCTTCCTGCGGGAACTCAAGGACAACGGCGGCACGTTGATCGTGGTGGACCCGCGCCGCACCCGCACCGCCGAACAGGCCGACCTGCACCTCGCCCCCCGCCCCGGGACGGACCTCGCCCTCGCCCTGGGCCTGCTGCACCTCGTCGTCGCCGGCGGGCACACCGACGAGGCGTTCATCGCGGAGCGCACCAGCGGCTGGCCCGAGGCGCGGGCCGCCGCGATGGCGCACTGGCCGGAGTTGGTGGAGCGGATCACCGGAGTTCCCGTACCCCGGCTGCGGGAGGCGGTAGGGATGTTCTGCGCCCCGGAATCCGCCATGGTGCTGACCGCCCGAGGCCCCGAGCAGCATTCCAAGGGGACCGACACCGTCGGCGCGTGGATCAACCTCTGCCTGGCCACGGGCCGGGCCGGCCGCCCGCTCTCCGGATACGGCTGCCTCACCGGCCAGGGCAACGGCCAAGGGGGCCGGGAGCACGGCCAGAAGGCCGACCAGCTCCCCGGATACCGCAAGCTGACCGACCCGGCGGCGCGCGCCCATGTCGCCGGGGTCTGGGGTGTCGACCCCGACAGCCTCCCCGGCCCGGGCCGCAGCGCCTACGAACTCCTCGACGCCCTCGGCACCGAGGTGAAGGCGCTCCTGCTGATGGGCTCCAACCCGGTGGTCTCCGCACCCCGCGCCGCCCACATCGAAGGCCGCGTCCGCTCCCTGGACTTCCTCGCCGTCGCGGACGTCGTCCTCTCCGAGACGGCCGAACTGGCCGACGTGGTGCTCCCCGTCACCCAGTGGGCGGAGGAGTGCGGGACCACCACCAGCCTGGAAGGCCGCGTCCTGCTGCGCCGCCGGGCCCTCACCCCGCCGCCGGGCGTCCGCACCGACCTGGAGGTCCTGCACGGGCTGGCCGCCCGACTCGGGGTCGAGAAGGGTTTCCCCACCGACCCCGAGGAGGTGTTCGAGGAGCTCCGCCTGGCCTCGGCGGGCGGGCCGGCGGACTACTCGGGGATCTCCTACACCCGCGTCGAGGCCGAGCAGGGCGTGTTCTGGCCCTGCCCCGAGGGCTCGGCGGGAACACCCCGCCTGTTCCTGGACCGCTTCGCCACCGACGACGGCCGGGCCCGCTTCGTGCCCGTCGCGCACCGCGACGCGGCCGAGGTCCCCGACGCCGAGTACCCGCTGCTGCTCACGACCGGCCGGGTCGTGGCCCAGTACCAGTCCGGGGCCCAGACCCGGCGGGTCGCGGAGCTCAACGCCGCCGCACCCGGCCCGTTCGTGGAACTCCACCCCCGGCTCGCCGCCCGGCTGGGTGTGACCGAGGGGGCCCCGCTGGCGGTGGTGTCCCGGCGCGGGCGCGCCGTGGCCCCGGCCCGCATCACCGACACGATCCGGGCGGACACGGTTTTCATGCCGTTCCACTGGCCGGGGGAGGGGCGCGCGAACACTCTCACCAACCCCGCCCTGGACCCGACTTCGCGGATGCCGGAGTTCAAGGTCTGCGCGGTCCGTGTCGAAGCGGCCTGAACCGCGGGTCCGCTCGGACATGCGTCCGGGCGGCTTCGGGCCTGCCGGCGAGGGGTAACCATCCGGTCACGCACCGGTCTCAGAAAGTGCTCGCACGCCCCTCGTGGCCGCGATGTGTCGTACCCCACACTGAGATCCGGTGCCCCCGTCCTCGGAGCCCTGGAGGTCGCCCCCGTGCAGACCCAGACCCTGACCGTGAACGTGAGTCACCCCGCCCAGGCCGACGAACCCGCCGACGCGGAGGCCGAAGCCGTGGACACGGAGCCGGAGGAGGCGGAGGAGCGGGAGGAGCCCGAGGCGCTCGACCTGCTCGGGCAGGTGCCCGAGCAGCGCGGACGCGGCGGCAACCAGGCGGGCGGGTCGGGCGGATCGGGGGGCTCGGCCGGGTCCGGTCCGTCCGCGGACCTCTTCCGGCAGTACCTGCGCGAGATAGGCAGGATCCCGCTGCTGACCGCCGCCGAGGAGGTCGAACTCGCCCGGCGCGTCGAAGCGGGACTCTTCGCCGAGGAGAAGCTGGCCGTCGCCTCCGGGCTCGACCTCCAGCTCACCCTCGACCTGGACAAGCTCGTCGTCATGGGCCGCATGGCCAAGCGCCGGCTCATCGAGGCCAACCTGCGCCTGGTCGTCTCCGTCGCCAAGCGGTACGTGGGCCGCGGGCTGACCATGCTCGACCTCGTCCAGGAGGGGAACCTCGGGCTGATCCGGGCCGTCGAGAAGTTCGACTACGCCCGCGGCTACAAGTTCTCCACCTACGCCACCTGGTGGATCCGGCAGGCGATGTCCCGGGCCCTCGCCGACCAGGCCCGGACCATCCGGGTGCCCGTACACGTCGTCGAACTGATCAACCGCGTCGTGCGCGTACAGCGCCGCATGCTCCAGGAGCGCGGGTACGAGCCCACCGCCGACGAGGTCGCCGCCCACCTGGAACTGACCCCCGAGCGGGTGCTGGAGGTGCTCCGCCTCGCGCAGGAGCCGGTCTCGCTGCACGCGCCCGTCGGCGAGGAGGACGACGTCGCCCTCGGGGACCTCATCGAGGACGGGGACGCCGCCTCACCCGTCGAGTCCGCCGCGTTCTTCCTGCTCCGCGAACACCTCGAAGCGGTCCTGTCGACCCTCGGCGAGCGCGAACGCAAGGTGGTCCAGCTCCGCTACGGCCTCGCCGACGGCCGCCCGCGCACCCTGGAGGAGATCGGGCGGATCTTCGGCGTGACCCGCGAGCGCATCCGACAGATCGAGTCCAAGACGCTCAACAAACTGCGCGACCACGCCTTCGCCGACCAACTGCGCGGCTACCTCGACTGACCGGCCCCGCCGGCCGACCGGTCGGGGACGCCGAAGGGGTGCCCCCGTACGAGGGCACCCCTTGTGGCCGACGAGGCCGACCCGATCGACGCCGTGGGGTACTAGTCCACCTCGGCGACCGCCTGGGCGAACTGCGCCGTGTACAGCCGGGCGTAGGCGCCGTCCGACTCCAGCAGCTCCTCGTGCGTGCCCTGTTCCACGATCGAACCGTTCTCCATCACCAGGATCACGTCCGCGTCGCGGATGGTGGAGAGCCGGTGCGCGATCACGAAGGACGTACGGCCGTGGGCCAGGCGCGCCATCGCCTTCTGGATCAGCACCTCGGTACGGGTGTCCACCGAGCTCGTCGCCTCGTCCAGCACCAGGATCACCGGGTCCGACAGGAACGCCCGCGCGATCGTGATCAGCTGCTTCTCGCCCGCGCTGACGCCCGCGCCCTCGTCGTCCAGCACCGTGTCGTAGCCGTCGGGGAGGGTACGGACGAACCGGTCCGCGTGCGCGGCGCGCGCCGCCTCCTCGATCTCCTCGCGGGTGACCTCCCGCGAGGCCCCGTAGGCGATGTTCTCCGCGATGGTGCCGCCGAACAGCCAGGTGTCCTGCAACACCATGCCGATGCCCGTGCGCAGTTCCTCGCGGGTCATCTTCGCGATGTCCACGCCGTCCAGGGCGATCCGGCCGCCCGTGACCTCGTAGAAGCGCATCAGCAGGTTGACGAGCGTGGTCTTGCCGGCGCCGGTCGGGCCGACGATCGCGACCGTCTGGCCCGGCTCGACGCTCAGCGAGAGGTTCTCGATGAGCGGCTTGTCCGTCTCGTAGCGGAACGCCACCTTGTCGAGGGTGACCTGACCCCGCAGCCGCTCCGGCCGCTCGGGGACCTCCGCGTCCGGCTCCTGCTCCCGCGCGTCCAGCAGTTCGTACACCCGCTCCGCCGAGGCGACACCGGACTGCACCAGGTTCGCCATCGAGGCGACCTGCGTCAGCGGCATCGAGAACTGGCGCGAGTACTGGATGAAGGCCTGCACGTCACCGATCGACAGGGTGCCCGAGGCCACCCGCAGACCGCCGACCACGGCGATCAGCACGTAGTTGATGTTCGAGATGAAGAACATCACCGGCTGCATGACGCCGCTGACCAACTGCGCCTTGAACGAGGCCCGGTACAGCGCCTCGTTCTGCTCGGCGAAGACCGCCGCCGACTCCTTCTGCCGCCCGAAGACCTTGACCAGCGAGTGCCCCGAGTACATCTCCTCGATGTGCGCGTTGAGCGTGCCGGTGGTCTTCCACTGCGCCACGAACTGCGGCTGCGACTTCTTGCCGATCTTCGCCGCGACGAAGATCGACACGGGTACGGTCGCCAGTGCGACCAGCGCCAGCAGCGGCGAGATCCAGAACATCATCGCCAGCACACCGACGATCGTCAGCAGCGAGTTCAACAGTTGCCCCATCGTCTGCTGGAGCGTCTGCCCGATGTTGTCGAGGTCGTTCGTCGCCCGGCTCAGCACCTCGCCGCGCTTTTGCTGGTCGAAGTACGACAGCGGCAGCCGCGACAGCTTCCCCTGGAGCTCCTCGCGCATGCGGTACACGGTGCCGTTCACGACGTGGTTGGACAGCCGCGTCGCGACCAGCATCAGCAGGCCCGCCAACAGGAACACCAACAGGGCCCACAGCGCCACGACGCCCACGGCGCCGAAGTCGATGCCCTCGCCCGGGGTGAAGTCGGTGCCGGACAGCATGTCCGCCATACCGCCCTGGCCCCTGGCCCGCAGACCGTCCAGCGCCTGCGCCTTGGTGATCCCGGCGGGCATCGCCCGCCCGACGATCCCCGCGAACACCAGGTCGGTGGCGTTGCCGAGGATCTTCGGCCCGACCACCGAGCAGGCGACGCTGCCGACGACGGCCGCGACCATGCCCCAGATCTTGGCGCGGTCCTGGGCGATCTGGCCCAGCAGCCGTTTCCCCGACCCCTTGAAATCCAGGGACCGCTGGACCGGCCCCACCATCATCCGTCCTCCGGGCCCGCTCATGCGGCCTCCGCCTCCGTCAGCTGGGAGAGCACGATCTCCCGGTAGGTCTCATTGCCGGCCATCAGTTCGTGGTGGCGTCCCTCGCCCACCACCGCACCCTCGTCCAGGACGATGATCCGATCGGCGTCGCGGATCGTGGACACCCGCTGGGCGACGATGACGACGGTCGCGTTCTGCGTCTCCCGGGCCAGCGCCGCGCGCAAAGCCGCGTCCGTCGCGTAGTCCAGGGCCGAGAAGGAGTCGTCGAACAGGTAGATCTCCGGCCGCTGCACCAGCGTCCGGGCGATCGCCAGGCGTTGGCGCTGGCCACCGGAGACGTTCGTACCGCCCTGGGTGATCGGCGCGTCCAGACCGCCTTCGAGCTCGGAGACGAAGCCGCGCGCCTGCGCCACCTCAAGGGCCTGCCACAGCTCTTCGTCGGTCGCGTCGGGGCGTCCGTAGCGCAGGTTGGAGGCGACGGTGCCGGAGAACAGGTACGGCTTCTGCGGAACCATGCCGACCGTCTTGGCCAGCAGCTCCGGGTCGAGCCGGCGCACGTCCTCCCCGTCGACGAGCACCTCGCCGCCGGTCGCGTCGAACAACCTGGGGATCAGACCGAGCAGCGTGGACTTGCCGCTGCCCGTCGAACCGATCACGGCGGTCGTCTCGCCCGGTCGGGCCGTCAGGTCCACCCCGCGCAGCACCGGCGCCTCGGCGCCCGGGTAACGGAAGTCGGCGCCGCGCAGTTCGAGCTGCCCGTGGCGCAGGAGCTTGCGGACCGGATCGGTGGGCGGGACCACGCTGGAGTCCGTGTCGAGGACCTCCTGGATGCGCTCGGCACACACCTCGGCGCGGGGCACCATCATGAACATGAAGGTGGCCATCATCACGGACATGACGATCTGCATCAGGTAGGCGAGGAAGGCCGTCAGCTGGCCGATCTCCATGCCCCCGCTGTCGATGCGCATCGCGCCGAACCAGATCACGGCGACGCTGGAGATGTTCACGACGAACATCACGACGGGGAACATCAGCGCGAGCAGCTTGCCGGAGGCCAGCGACACCCCGGTGAGCTCGGCGTTCGCCTCGCGGAAGCGCTCCTTCTCGTAGTCGTCGCGGACGAAGGCGCGGATGACCCGGTTGCCGGTGATCTGCTCGCGCAGCACCCGGTTCACGATGTCGAGCCGCGTCTGCATCTGCCGGAACAGCGGGCGCGTCTTGTAGACGATCGTGCCGACGGAGAGGCCGAGAGCGGGGACGACGGCGAGCAGCACCCCGGACAGCTTCACGTCCAGCGACAGCGCCATGGCGATGCCGCCGACGCACATGATCGGCGCCGAGACCATCAGGGTGAAGGTCATCAGCACCAGCATCTGGACCTGCTGGACGTCGTTCGTCGTACGTGTGATCAGGGAGGGGGCGCCGAACTGGTTGAGCTCCCTGGCGGAGAAGCTCTGCACCCGGTCGAAGACGGCGGCCCGGACGTCCCGCCCCACGGCGGCCGCGGTGCGCGCGCCGAAGTAGACGGCGCCGATGTTGCAGGTGAGCTGGACGAGCGAGATGCCCAGCATCAGTGCGCCGAAGCGCAGGATGTAGCCCGAGTCACCGTTGACGACACCGTTGTCGATGATGTCCGCGTTGAGGGTGGGCAGGTAGAGGCTCGCGCTGGTCTGCAGCAGTTGCAGCAGGACCAGGAGGGCGATGGGTTTCCGATAAGGACGCAGGTGCGTCCCCAGCAGTCGTATGAGCACGCGCAGGCTCCGGTCGGCAAGATCGAGGGGGGTTCACCCCATCTTCGGCCAACCGGCGGTCCGAACCCCAACGCTTTTCGCAAAGCCCGGTCAAAAGGAGTAGTCCACCCGTCGGGGAGTCCTACGCCACCGGTCCTTGGAACGCCCCGGGATGGATCTGCTCCCGTGTCGCGACGTACTGCTGGCGCACCGCCTGCCACGCCGCGAACTCCTCGCCCGGTTCGAAGGTCTGACCTGCCGGGGCCGGCCACACCGGCGGGGTGTGCGGGGTCGGAGTGCCCTGCGCCACGGCGAGCGCCCACGCCGCCTGGCGCGCGGAGCCCAGCGCGGCGTAGTCGGCGGGAGCGGGGACCACCACCTGCGTCCCGAACAGCCCCGGCGCGGCGGCCTGTACGGCGGGCAGCTCGGCCGCCGCCCCCAACAGGAACACCCGGCGGATCTCCACCCCGCGGTGCCGCAGCACGTCGAGGGCGTCGACCAACCCGCACAGCATGCCCTCGAACGCGGCCCGCGCCAGGTGCTCGGGCTTCATCGAGTCCCGGCGCAGCCCGGACAGGGTGCCCGCGCTGAGCGGCAGGTTCGGCGTCCGCTCCCCTTCCAGGTACGGCAGGAGTACGAGGCCGTGCGCGCCCGGCGTCGACTTCAGCGCGAGAGCGCTCAACCCCTGGAGGTCGGTGCCGAGCAGCTCGGCGGCGCCGCGCAGGGCCCGTACGGCGTTGGAGGTGTTCACCACCGGCAGGTGCATGCCGCTGGCGTCGGCGAGCGAGGTGATCAGGCCGCCCGGGTCGAAGACCGCCTGGTGGTGCACGGCCATCACGGACCCGGAAGCGCCCAGCGAGACCACCGCGTCGCCGGGGACCAGCCCCAGCCCGAGCGCGGCGGCCATGGTCTCCCCGGTCCCGGCCGAGATCAGCAGCCCCTCGGGGGTGGTCCCGGCGGCGTCGGCCGGGCCGAGCACCTCGGGCAGCAGTGCCTGGTGCCCGAGCGCCAGCTCGACCAGGTCGGGTCGGTAGCTGCCGGTGGCCGGCGACCAGTAGCCGGTCCCGGAGGCGCCGCCGCGGTCGGTGGTGCGGCGCGCGGGCCGGCCCAGCAACTGCCACACCAGCCAGTCGTGCGGGGACATCAGTACGGCCACCCGCCGGGCCGCCTCCGGCTCGGTCCGGGCCAGCCAGGCGAGCTTGGCCAGCGGCTGCGCCGCGTGCGGGACCGAACCCACGGCCTCCGCCCAGGCCTGTCGCCCGCCCAGCGCCTCGATCAGGTCGGCCGCCGCGACCTGGCCGCGCTTGTCGTTGCCGACCAACGCCGGCCGGACCAGGGCGCCCTGCGTGTCCAGCGGGAGCAGGCCGTGCTGCTGCGCGGAGACGCCGATGGCCTGGACCCCTTCGAGGAGTCCGTTGCCGGCCGCCTCCCCCAGCGAGAGCAGCCACGCCTGCGGATCGGTCTCGTGCGGATTCGCCCCGGCCGCCTCGCCGGTCGGCTGCGGGTGCGGCGCGTAGCCCTGGCGCAGCACGGCCCCCGTGTCGGTGTCGCAGACGACGATGCGAGTGAAGGCGGAAGAGCTGTCCAGCCCGGCGACTATCCCCATGCGGAGAATTCTGCCGCACCGCGCGCCGGTCGTGACCGCCGAGTAGGCACCCGACGGCCGCGGGCCCCGGAAAGTCCGGGGCCCGCGGTGTTCAGACGTCGGCGTCAGGTGCCGTCGGCGTCAGGTGTTGCTGGTACCCCACTCGTCCTCGCCGCCGGAGCCGCGACGCCCGCGCAGCGTCCGTACCCGTCCCGCGAGGGATTCGGGCATGGCGTCGCCGACCTTGTCGCCGACCACGGCGAACGCCTTGCCCGCGTAGGCGCGCCCGGCCTGCCCGGCGGTCTCGGCGGCGTTGCGCACCGCCGGCGTCTGCGCGACCTGGCGTGCGGACTTCTTCAGCTGCTCGTACCGCTCGCGCCCGGCCCGGGTCCCGAGCACGTACCCGACGGCCAGTCCGATCACGAACGTGACCTTGTACCGCATGCTTGCCACCCTTCGTCGTGTGGTGCCCGGCCCACTGCCGATACCGATTGGCGGAGCACCCCCCTGCTTGCGCTAATCTATGACTCGCAACGGGCGCTCGCCCCCCGGCAAGGCCGGAGGTGGGCTGTTCGGCGCACCGCAGCAATCCCCTGTAGCTCAATTGGCAGAGCAGCCGGCTGTTAACCGGCAGGTTACTGGTTCGAGTCCAGTCGGGGGAGCGCGATCCCCTGTAGCTCAATTGGCAGAGCAGCCGGCTGTTAACCGGCAGGTTACTGGTTCGAGTCCAGTCGGGGGAGCACGGAAGACGAGGGCCCCGGGTGGGTCCTCTTCTTTTTTGCCCCGAACCGGAACCGGGCAGCGCTCGGCACGGTCTCTTTGGGCAGGCGAAGCCGATCATGCGAGGCAGCAGATCGTATGAGCGGCTATGCTGCGGCAGACGGCGCGCACACATGTACGCGCCACGCCGTAGAGGGGCGGTAGCTCAGCCGGTTAGAGCAGCGGACTCATAATCCGTCGGCCGTGGGTTCGAGTCCCACCCGCCCCACAGCGACACGCCGCAGGTTCACCCGTTTGACCTGGGCGTACAGGTAGACCCCCGCTTCGGCGGGGGTCTTTCTGTTTCCTCCAAGATCGTTAGCTCGCCCAATGCTCGCCCGAACCGTCGGGGAAGTTCACGGGCCCTTCCTCGAACGGCGGGTTCGCACACGGCCGTGATTCGGCAAGGTGGGACGCTCCCGGACTGGGCGGCTCGCGGGAGCACGCGGCCCCGTGTGCCGTACGCCACGCATGGGAGGTGTTCGGTCCATCGGTGGGCGTACCGGGGCGGTTGTGACACCTGGCCACCGAAATGGAAGAGGGGCCCCGGTCGGCGTTCGGGGCCCCTCAGTTTGATCTATGGCTGCCGTAGTGGGCTGTTCCGAATGGGGGTGGGGCGTGTGCTTCCACGTTCATCACCTCCCGGGGGTCGGTTAGCTGGCGAGGCAGAGGCCGAGCACGGGCAAACCGAGGACACAGACTTCGGCATGGGTGGATGGTGCCGGGGGAGATGGCTTCGGGGTGGGGGCGGTGGTGGTCGGGGGCTTCGAGGGAGTCGGGCTCGTGGTGCCCGGAAGGTCCGGCGTCGGCGTGGGGGTCGGCGTGGGCGTCACGCGCCGGTCCGGCGTCGTGCTCGGCGCCGTGCTCGTCCCGTCGCTGCCTCCGGCGGCGCTGGGTGCCGGCCCTTCCTTCTGGAGGAGGGGTGCAGCGCCGCCCTCCTTGTCGGTCGTGTTGTGCTGAGCCGCGTTGGTCGCCTGAATCTCCACCACTGCGGGTCGTTCGCGCCGGCCCGGCTCCTTGGGCCCTCTCGGATCGACTTCCGTCGCGGTCGCGGTGGCGCCCGGTTTCTGGGCGTTGGTCGCGCCTGAACTGTCACCGGAGGCCACTACGAGGACGACTACGGCGGTACCCGCTACGGCAACAGTCGTAGCTGCCACTGTTGCAGCGAGACGTCGGTGGCCCTTCCAGGCGGATTGACACCGGTCACCGATGCATGCGAGTGCGGACGCCACCCCTCCTCCACAGAGCAGAGTGAGGTGGCCCTTTCGGCGCGCGCGGCCCTCTTCAAGGCAGTCCACTTCGACCGTGGGGTCGCGAAGGTGAGTCTGCGTCAGGGCGGCGATCTTCTGCGCGGTGAGTTCGGCGCGCAGTTCGTTGATGAGTTGCGTGTGCTTCACATGGGACCGGTACAGGAGAAAGATCGCGAAGACCGCAGCTCCAAGAACTCCGGCTATCAGCACGTCTGCCACATGCGCCCCCTAGGTTCAGGTTCTACCTGTCCAAGGGGTCATCATGTACCTGACACGGGCATATTTTCCACCAAGCGGAACGGTAGATGTACGCAACGTAACGATCCTGTGACATCTGTCAACTGGCTTGACGCTCCTGACCGTGCGTTCGGTCGGTTGAGCGATTGGGTTCCCCGCGGCCGACGCGGCGCAGCACCTCGTCCTGCGCTTCGGGCGGGAGAGTGGCCAACAGGGTGGCGATGGCGTCGATGGTCGAGTCGTTCGCGTAACTCCCCGACGCTGTCGACGGCTTGCGCGTCTCCCTGAGTTCTTGGGCAGCGTCCTCGCGGCCTGCCTCGGCCAGCTCCTCGGGGCTGACGCCAACAACCTGGGCCATGCGGGCGAGGGTCTCGGCCGGCGCTCGGACCGGGACATGGGCCCCGCTGACCGACTGGTAGCCGCTGACGATCTGGCGCCAGCGCGCATCACTCAGGCCCGCCTGGCTTGCTGCCTTACGGGCGGACATGCGGGTTCTCTTGAGCGCCTCTGAGATGAGCGCGGCCTCAAGTGGGGGGGCAGGTCGCGAACTCGAATTCATGCGGGCAGCTTCGCACGACTACGCGCTACTGCGCTAGCCGCCCCGAGGTGGGTGGCGTGTTGGGGGCGCGCGAGCGCGTAGTTTCACGCCTCCCCCGTACTACTACGCACTTCCTTGCACTACGCGCTACTACGCGCTAGTTTCGAATCATGAACCACCCGCGCAAGCGGCGCCGTAAAGGTGCCCCTTTTAACCATGCGCCGGAGGCCGTGACGTACGCCCGCGAGAAGGCGGGTCTCACCAAACGGGCCCTGGCCGCGAAGTGCGGAATCAGCGAGCAACTGATGGGAGACATCGAGGCGGGTCGGCGTAACGCCACCCCCGAGAACTTGCTCAAGTTCGCGGCCGCGCTCAACTGCCCCGTGGTCGTCCTGGAGGCGAAGCGCGTAACTGCCGCCAGCGGCGTGACCAGTGGGGTCAACGAGGGGGGTGAGACCCCCAACTCCGCGCCGATTATGGCGAGTTCTGATCCCCAGTCAGGGGACTTTCGCGCCGCGTGAGAGCGGCGGACGGGGCCGACCGGACCGTGCCGGGTCCGACCAGCCCCGCCAACCCCAGTCACCTCAACCCCAGTGAATCGAGGGACCGTGACCGCACACTCTAATCCCCAGGCCAGCGCCGCCACCGCGCTGAGTCAGCTCCTTACGGAGCACCCCGAGGTCGTCGGACTGACGTGGTCGATCAACACGCTCGGCGTCCTGGAAGGCGAGCAGCACGCCGAGACCGGCCACGGCCAGGTCGTAGACGACTGCGCGCAGGTCCTCGGCGGCACCGCCGCCCACACCGTCCTTTCCCGGGCCGGCGACCGGCTGGGACTGGCCCAGCTCACCACCACCTGGCGCGACGTGCCGGTGCACGTTTGGGCCAGCTACCCCGAGGCCCCGATCGGGGGAGCGCTGTGAGCGACCTGATCGAGGGATCGCGCGTGACCATCACCACCGCCTCCGGGGCCCAGGCCCTGGCCGCCGGTCTGGCCGACGCGCCCACCGCTCGCCTGCTGCTGCCCGCCGACGCCCCGCGTGACGTATGGGAGGCCACCCGGCGACTCGGTCTCGGCGGCTCGAACATCGCCGGAATCCTCGGGTTGGGCGGGAAGTACACCGGCCCGCGTCACGTCTTCGAGGAGAAGCACGGCCGGAGCACGTTCAAGGGCAACGAGGCCGCCGAGATCGGGTCCGAGATCGAGGACTTCATCGCCCACATGTTCACGAAGCGGTCGGGGGTCCCGACCGCTGAGGCGCCCGGGACGCTCGTGCATGTCGAGCACTCGTGGATGCGGGTGAACGTCGACCGGTTCACCTTCGAGCGGCCGGGCCCGGCCTCGGGCGTGCTGGAGTGCAAGAACCGCAGCGAGTACCAGGCGGATCAGTGGGAGGACGGGGCTGTCCCCGACGCCCCCGCGATCCAGTGCCACTGGGGCATGGCTGTCGGCGGCTGGGACCACGGTTTCGTGGCCGCGCTTGTCGGCGGCAACAAACTCCGGTGGTCCCGCCTGGAGCGGGACGAGGAAATGATCGAGTACCTGATCGACTACTGCGGTCGCTGGTTCCAGCGGCACGTGGTCGAGGGGATCGAGCCGCCGGCCGACGGCCTGGAGGCGACCACCGACCTGCTGGCCAAGCTCTGGTCGGTGAAGGCCGAGACCATCGCCGAGATCGACGTGGCGAAGGCCAAGGAGCTGCGCGCCAAGCACGCCGAGATCAAGGCGCGCGAGAAGGCCATCAAGGACGAACTCCGTCTCGTAGAGAACGAGATGAAGCTGCTCACCGCCGAGAACGAAGTGGCGCAGGCGGGCGGTAAGCCCGCGTGGACGTGGAAGGGCAACGGCACCTTCGCGTCGAAGCAGTTCGCCGAGGCCCACCCCGACCTGGTCGAGAAGTACACGCACATGGTGCCCGCCCTCGACGTCGACCGGCTCAAGGAAGAGCAGCCCGAGACGTACGCCGCATTCCGCGCCCGCCGCCTCGTCGTCCCCGCGAAGGGAATCTGATCGTGTCTCTCTCCACCTTGAAGGACCGAGTGCTCGCTGCCACCAGCGAGCAGCCGGCCGCAGACGCGACCGTGCGGGCCCTCGCCGAGGACGTGAAGACGTCGACACCGGACCGGCTGCACGCGTCGGCTCAGGCCGAGGGTGACGACGTCGCCGACAAGGCCCTGACGTGGCTGGAGCAGTACGGCGACGACTTCACGCGGGCCCTGCCCTCGCACATCGACGTCAAAGCGTTCCTGTCCGCCGTGCGGGCCGCCCTGCCGGGCCTGGTCCACTGCACCCCCGCGTCGCTGCGCCAGGCGCTCCTGACCTGCGCCCGGTTCGGGCTCGTCCCGGACGGCCGCCACGCGGTTATCAAGCGCGAGGGCAAGACGGCCGTGTTCGTGCCGATGGCCCAGGGCTACGTCGAGCTGATGTACCGCTCGGGCCGGGTCGGCTCGGTCCACGTCGGGATGATCCACGAGGGCGACGAGTGGAACTACGAACCCTCCGCTCCGGCACCGCTTGATTTCACGCACCGGCCGGCCTTGGAGAAGTCGAAGAAGGACCGCGGGCCGGTGAGGTTCGCCTACGCCTTCTGCTGGATGACGTCGGGTGCCCGCTCGCAGGTGATCATCCTGTCCCGCGCGGACGCCGAGGCGATCCGCGACGAGTACAGCCAGGCGTACCGGCGGGCGGTGGAGTCGGGCAAGGCTGACTCGTTCTGGCACACCGACTTCGACGCCATGTGGCGGAAGTCGGCGCTGCGTCGCCTGCACAAGGTCGTTCCGATGTCCGCCGAGCTGGTCGCCCTGCTCAAGGCGGACGAGGCCGGGGACGCGGGCGAGGTCCAGATCATCCACGCCCCGGATGTCGAGACGACCGCTCTGGTCGCCGAGGCGGAGCGGGCGCACCGGGCCGCCGAGGCGCCCCAGGACACCGCCGTCCGGCCGCTGCCCGTGAAGGGGCGCGGCCTGCGCCGGTCCAAGCCCAAGCGGAATCGGGGCGGGCGCCGGTGACTCCGGCCCCTCAGCCCCTCCCCGTGGGGACTCGTCACGGCCACCCGGCCGTGGCGGGCCCCCCGGGGTCCCGGTCTCTTCACCCCGGAAGGAACCCCATGAGCTGGCACCGCAAGCCCTTCTGTGGCTTCGACCTTGAGACGTCCGGGCTCGACCCGGAGACCGACCGCATCGTGACCGCCTCGGTGGTCCGCTACGGCGGCGGCCAGCCCACCACCGGACGATCGTGGCTGGCTGACCCGGGCGTCGAGATCTCCGCCGGAGCGACCGCACTTCATGGCATCACGACGGAGTACGCCCGCTCTGCAGGCCGCCCGGCCGCCGAAGCCATCGCGGAGATCACCGACGCCCTGGTAGAGGCGGCGGAGGCCGGCCTGCCCATCGTGGCGATGAACGCGCAGTTCGACCTGACCATGTTGGACCGTGAGGCGCGGCGCCACGGCGTGATGCCCCTGTTCGACCGGGTGGTCCCGTGCGTGATCGACCCTCGCGTGCTGGACAAGAAGGTCGACCCGTTCCGCAAGGGTGGCCGGACCTTGACCGACCTGTGCCGTCACTACGTGGTCCAGCTCGATGAGGCGCACACGGCGGAGGCCGACGCGGTCGCGGCCTGCGCGGTGTCGTGGAAGCTCGCCAACCGGTACCGGTGGCTCACCCGCCTGGAGTTGGGTGACCTCCACGAGCAGCAAGTCACCTGGGCCAGGGAGCAGGCCGAAGGGCTCCGGGAGTACTTCGCCCGGACCGACGGCAAGCGCGAGTGGGCCGCCTCCGTACGGCTGGAATGGCCGCTCGTCCCCGCGATGAACTCCGGTGCGGGGTGTGGCCGGTGACCACCGTCCTGGCCGGTGCCATGGCCACCCTCGCCGTGACCGCCCTGCTGGTGCCCCTCGTGCGGGTCGCCCGCCGGCGCCCGGCCCAGTCCCCGTTCCGGCGCGGCCCGCTGTTCGCCTGGTGTCCCGCTGAGGCCCGCGAGACGCCGCACACGCTCGACGTCGGCGTTCGCCGGTGCCGCTCCTGCAAGACCTCCACCCCGACAACGACGTCAGAGGAGAAGACTCATGGATGAGCCGTTCGGCCCGGAGTACGTCCGGCTCGCGCAGCCGGATTGTCCTCGCTGCGGGTGCTGCACGGCCAACCTGTGCGCCAAGGGCGCGACCAGCGTCCTGGAGTGCTTCGGCTTCACCAGCGAAGACGCCCGCACCACGGTGCAGGGATGCCCGTGCTCCTCGGAGGAGACGCACGGCACGGCTGCCTGGAGGGCCGGGAAGCTGCGCGTGACTATGCACGCCACCGCGGACTGCCCCCTGGCCGTGGACGTCGAGGCGGCGCTGCGCGCGGTCGCGGCCGAGGAGGACGTCACCGAGCACGCCGAGCAGATCAATGCCCTTTCGCTGCGCCGGTACGTGGGGTTCGAGGACTCACGCCCGGCCATCACCGAACTGGGGGCCACGTACCTCGCGGCCCGGGACGAGCCCAGGTTCACCACCCCCGTGGAGGTGGAGAAGGTTGATGTGGTCGCCAAGACGGCGCGGGTGATCGTCGTCGGGTGGAGCCTGACGGACCCGGTGACCGTGCTCCTGGACCAGCTCACCAGCGCGACCGGGCTCAAGGCGGAGGAGCTGCCCGGCCGGTTCCTGGAGGCCAACGCCAACTGCTACACGAAGCACGCGGACGACGTGGTCCTCACTGACGTGCATCTCGCGCCGCCGTTGCCGGCGGCCTGGATTGGC
Source organism: Streptomyces sp. A1136 (assembly GCF_004795055.1). Taxonomy (GTDB): domain Bacteria; phylum Actinomycetota; class Actinomycetes; order Streptomycetales; family Streptomycetaceae; genus Streptomyces. The sequence continues at coordinate 849 of NZ_SSBJ01000026.1, read as the reverse complement.
GGGGATGTGCCGGAGCCGGCCGAGGAGGACCAGGCGGCGGCTGAGACGGGGCGCGTGGACGGCGCCCCGTCGGGCGGTGAGGCGTGATGGAGACGGTTCCGCTGTTCGCGGTGGACGCCCCGGCCCCCGCGGTCGAGGACGAAGCGCCCAAGGCGCCCGCGTTCGAGGTCGTTGTTCGCGGCCTGCCTGGCCCCCAGGGCAGTAAGCGGCACGTCGGCGGCGGACGCATGATCGAGTCCTCCGCGAAGGTCAAGCCGTGGCGAGAGTCCGTGGTGTGGATGGCGGTCGCGGCCCGGCAGAAGATCAAGGGCTTCACGAAGCTGGACGGGCCCCTGGCGGCCGACATGGTGTTCTGCTTCGACCGGCCGAAGGGCCACATGGGCACCGGCCGGAACGCCGGCCTCGTGCGCCCGTCGGCGCCAATGCGGCCGGACGTCACTCCGGACCTGTCCAAGCTGGTCCGGGCTACCGAGGACGCGCTGACGACCTCCGGGGTGTACCGGGATGACGCGCTGATCGTGGAGTACCGGCAGCTCGGGAAGTTCTACACCACCGACCACGGACTGGTGCCGGGCGTCCTCGACGGCCCCGGCTGCACCATCCGCCTCTGGCGCATCGAGCAGCCAAAGGCAGTGGAGGCGTGACCACCTCCGGGGAGACCGCTGCCGCTCTCGACTCCGCCGGCGAGTCCCGGCCGGGCGCTGCTGCGCCCGGCCGGGGCCGTCCCGGTTCAGCCGCCTCGTGGGAGGACGCGTTCGCGCTGCGGACCGTCGCCGTCGATGGCGGCCATCTTCATTGGACCGGTGCGACCGGCCACCGCGGCACGCCCGTCGTCGCCTGGCGCGGCCA
>NZ_SSBJ01000265.1 GCF_004795055.1 Streptomyces sp. A1136 | reverse complement strand
GCTTTTCAAAAAATGCCGTGAAGGCTTCCTTGGCTTCCGGCGCGGTCAGCATTTTTGCAAAGTGTTCGATCTCGGCCGCCATCTGCGCTTCGGTGGCGGCGACGCGATTCTTCTTCATCAGTTGCTTGGTGACGCGTACCGAGCTGGCAGGCAATGCGGCCAGTTTGGCGGCCTGCTTTTGGGCGAACGGCAGCAACTCTTCCGCGCTCAACACGCGGTTGACGATGCCCATGGCGTGCGCTTCGGCGGCGTCGAAGGCTTCGCCCAGCAGCAGCTTTTCGGCCGCGCGCTGGTAGCCGGCGATATGCGGCAACAGCAATGACGAGGCGGCTTCCGGGCACAAACCCAGTTGCGTGAACGGCATCGAGAATTTGGCGTTGTCGGCGGCGTAGACCAGGTCGCAATGCAGTAGCAAGGTGGTGCCGATGCCAACCGCGGCGCCCGACACGGCGGCGACGATGGGCTTGCCGACGTGGCTGATCTCCCACAGGAACTGGAACACCGGCGCGTCCTTGCTGTTGGGCGGATTCTTGAGGAAGTCCTCGAGGTCGTTGCCGGCGGTGAATATCTGCGGCTTGCCGGTGAAC
>NZ_SSBJ01000264.1 GCF_004795055.1 Streptomyces sp. A1136 | reverse complement strand
GGCGAGGACCGCGTCCAGGTCGGTCGACCACTCGGCGAGGCGGTGCCGCTCGGCCATCGCCCTGAGCGCGTGCTCGCGGCGGCCGACCAGGACCGGCTCGGGCCACAGGGCGGTGCCGTCGCCGAGGTCGAGGCCGCCCTGCTCGCGCAGGGCGAGGAGGGAACGTACGAGGTGCTGGCGGTAACCCATGCGTCCGGTGACGCCGTTCATGGCGATCCGCACGGTCCTGCGTGCCGTCATGTGATCCCTCCGGGCTGTGCGAGATGCGGGTCCCCCTTGGGCCGTGGGGCGGTTCGAGCCCGGGGGCAGGGGGCGGGTGGGCGAGGTGAAGCGGAGTCGGGGCGCAGCCGATGCCAACCGGGTCGGCACCGGGTCGTTCATGGATAGCAAGCGCTTTCTACGGGGTAGGACGCTAGCCTGCGCACAGCGCCTCGGACAAGGGGCCGAATGCTTGAACGGCGCCACTGGGGCCCGGCCGGTTCGGAGGCAGAGATGACAGCGACCCTGGCGGATGTGGCGGCCCGGGCCCAGGTGTCCCCGGCGACGGTCTCGCGGGTCCTGAACGGCAACTATCCGGTGGCCGCGGCCAC
>NZ_SSBJ01000263.1 GCF_004795055.1 Streptomyces sp. A1136 | reverse complement strand
CCAGCACTTCGCCGGTGCGCGCGTCGACCACGATGATGCCGCCGGCCTTGGCCTTGTTCTTTTCGACCGCTTCTTTCAGTTGCGTGAAGGCGATGTACTGGATCTTGCTGTCGATCGACAGCGTCAGGTCCTTGCCGTCATGCGGCTCGCGCACGGCTTCGATGTCCTCGACGATACGGCCGAGACGATCCTTGATCACGCGACGGCTGCCGGTCACGCCGGCCAGGGTCTTCTGCGAACCGAGCTCCATGCCGTCCTGCCCGGTGTCTTCGACGTTGGTGAAGCCGACCACGTGGGCCATGACTTCACCCTCGGGATAAAAGCGTTTGTACTCCTTGCGCGTCTCGATGCCGGCGATGCCGAGCTTGACGGCCCGGATGTCGAAACGATCAATCAGCACCTGCGCCTGATGGCGAATCAATTCCGCATCGAGCGGATGTACGGCGAACACGCTGACGTTGTCCTGCACCGTCAACGCGGTCGGCACCGACAGCGGATGGCAGCCGAGCGCGCTGATGGCAGGAATATCCGCCTGCATGCCGGCGCCGCCGCTGGGGTCGGAACCGGAAAATACCAGCACGCAAGGCGGCG
>NZ_SSBJ01000262.1 GCF_004795055.1 Streptomyces sp. A1136 | reverse complement strand
AGCCGGAAATCCTGCGCTCGTCGCTGGCCTCGGTCATCCTGCGCATGAAGTCCCTGCATCTGGCCGACGTCGAAACCTTCCCGTTCATCGAACCGCCATTGGGCCGCGCGATCGCCGACGGTTATCAACTGTTGCAAGAGCTCGACGCCGTCGATGAGTTCAACCAGTTGACGCCGCTCGGCAATCAACTTGCCAAGCTGCCACTGGACCCGCGCGTGGGCCGCATGATTCTGGCGGGCCGCGAGAACACCTGCCTCTCCGAATTGCTGATCATCGCCTCGGCGCTGTCGGTGCAGGATCCGCGCGACCGCCCGATGGAAGCGCAGGCCGCCGCCGACCAGGCGCACAAGAAATTCGCCGATGAGAAATCGGAATTCCAGAGTTATCTGCGAATCTGGAAGTGGTTCGAAGAACCCGTCGAGCACAAGAAATCCAATCGCCAGCTGCAAGACCATTGCCGCGCCAACTTCCTCTCGCAGCTGCGCCTGCGCGAGTGGCGCGACGTCCATTCGCAACTGCTGACCATCGTGCGCGAGCAGGGTTGGCGCATGAACGAAGCGCCGGCGACCTACGAGCAATTGCACACCGCGTT
>NZ_SSBJ01000261.1 GCF_004795055.1 Streptomyces sp. A1136 | reverse complement strand
GCGGCACTTCGGCCAGCATCGGGTCCGACAGGATCAGCGCATGCACGTCGATGAAGGCGCCCAGCTCGGGCGGCGCTTCCTTGGGCAAGTCGTCGCGGATGGTTTGGAGTTCCTGATGGACGGCGGCAATCGCGTTCTTGAGGCGCAGGACTTCGGCTTCGACCTGCTCTTCGGGAATCAGATAATGTTTGACGTCCAGCGCGGCCGGCGCGAGCAGATGCGCGCGGCCGATGGCGATCCCTTTGGAAACCGGGATGCCGTGTAAGGTGAAAGATGCCATCGCGTTTGTCTCCTGCGTTATTTTATTGTGCCGTCATCTGTGTTCGTGCGCGGTAGCTCTCAAAACCTTACCGGACAACGCCCGGTTTGGCAATCGTGCAGAAAAACAAGAGAGAAACAAACAGGAAAATTTCGAGACCTTGCTGCCTTGCTGCAAGACCAGGCTGGTTGGCTTGCTGACTTAGTGGATTATTGGCCTTCGCCGAAACGATCCAGGATCAGCGCTTCCAATGCATTGAAGCAATCCTGCTCGTCATCGCCTTCAGTTTCCAGCAGCACTTTGGTGCCCTTGCCGGCGGCCAGCATCATCACGC
>NZ_SSBJ01000260.1 GCF_004795055.1 Streptomyces sp. A1136 | reverse complement strand
GCGCATCGATCTCACCGCAGTCGAGCATGGCCCCGAGCGTGCGATCCGGCGGCGCGAAGCCGACATCGATGCCTTCCGGGTGGCGGTGCGTGGTGAACTCGAACCCGACCGGCAGCGGCGTCTCAAGCCCGCCGCCGACCCAGCGGTTGCGCTCCGGTGCGAACCCGTAGTCCTCGGCAAGAATGCCCTTGGCCCAGATTCCCGAGTCCGGGCTGTACGTGCCGAACTCGCCGATCGTGCGGCCGACCAGGTGGGCCGGTCCGCTGATCCCCGAGGACGTGTTGACGAAGACGCAGGAATGCCGGAACACCCGCCCGGGGAAGGCCGGAAGAGCGATGAGATCGGTGCCGACGTCCAGAGCGTGCAGGTAGTGAGTGAGGTGAACTCGGCGGCGTCGAACCGTCCGGCCGCCTGGCGCGCGAAGATCTCGGGAATGCCGGGACTATGCAGGGTGTAGTCAACACCGTCGAAGGCGGATCCGTCGAACAGTGCTCGGGTGTTGTCGTAGCGGGTGACTGCGATGTCGAGATGCACACTGGACACAGCGGCGTCCTCGGTTCGGTCTTTGAGACAGGGCCGGTCCCTGCCGCCGC
>NZ_SSBJ01000259.1 GCF_004795055.1 Streptomyces sp. A1136 | reverse complement strand
CGCCAAGCTGGAACCACAAGGTTCGGACGTGGAAACAGCACGCGCGCTGGCCAAGGATCTGGGTGTGGAACTGGAAATCGTGCAAGTCACCGGCCCGAATCGCGTGCCTTTCCTGATGACCGGCAAGGCCGACATGGTCATCGCCACATTCAGCATCACGCCTGAGCGCGCCAAGGTCATCACCTTCACGCATCCGTACGGCGCCTCGCAATTCGTCGTCGCCGCACCGAAGGACACCGCCATCAAGAGCCTGGCCGACCTGGCCGGCAAGCGTATCGCCGTCGTGCGCGGCAACATGCAGGATTCCCTGCTGACGCCGCTGGCGCCAAAGGGCGCTACCATCGTGCGCTTTGACGATGATGCAACCGTCACCGCTGCGATCGTGTCGGGCCAGGTCGACGGTCTGTGCACACCGAATGCGCTGGCTGCAGCGATCGCTCGCCAGAACCCATCCAAGGGCCTGGAAACCAAGTTCGCGATCAAGGACATCCCTTACGCCATCGGCATCCGCCAAAACGAACCTGAACTGCAAAAATGGCTGAACGCCTGGGTCGACACCAACACCAAGAACGGTCGTCTGGGCCAGATCTATCA
>NZ_SSBJ01000258.1 GCF_004795055.1 Streptomyces sp. A1136 | reverse complement strand
CGCGCCTGCGCAATTTCGACGCAGTGCTGGTGATCGGCGCCGACGCCGAGCATCTGCCGTCGCAACCGCAGGAAACGCTGTTCTTCTCGAACGCCGTGCGCCACGAGCTTGGATTGCCCACGCGGCTGTCACGCCAGCATCAGCAATTGCGCGACCTGACCGAACTGCTGTGCGCCAATCGCGAAGTGGTGCTGTCCTGGCAGACCCATAAAGACGGTGAACCGAATCCCAAGAGCCCGTGGCTTGAGCGTCTCGAACTGTGCCTGGCAAAAGCCGGCATGGCGCCGCTGCGCGAGCTGCGCCACGATTTGCCGCTGCATGAATTGCTTGCCGCACCCTCCGTCATGCCCGCGCCGTCGGCCGCTGAGCTGACGCCGGCGCGCTTGTCGGCCAGCGCCTACAACCGGCTGGTGGCCTGCCCGTATCAATTCTTCGCTCAGCACATGCTGCGCGTGAACGTCATGGACGAACTGTCCGACATGCCCGAGAAACGCGACTACGGCGGCTGGCTGCATGAAATTCTGATGAAATACCACGAAGCGTTGCGCGACGCGAAGACGCCTGTCGAGCAGCGTGCGGCCTTGCTGGCGACCA
>NZ_SSBJ01000257.1 GCF_004795055.1 Streptomyces sp. A1136 | reverse complement strand
GCCGATGTCGCCCTTCAGGCCGAACTGCGAATTGGACAGGTAGGTCGCGGTCACGCTGGAAATCGGATCTTCGTGCGCGCGCTTGGAGACAGGTTGACTGCGCCGCCGATGCCGCCGGCCGGACCCATGCCGTACATCAGGGTGCCCGGACCTTTCAGCACTTCGATGCGCTCGACCATGGCGATCGGCATGCGCGTCAGCGGCACCATGCCATACAGGCCGTTGAACGCCACGTCGTTGGCCGACATCGTGAAGCCGCGGATCTGGTAGCTGTCGCCAAAGCCGCCGTTGCCGTTGGTGTTGCGCACGGAGGAGTCATTGGCGATCACGTCGCCGATCGCGCGCGCCTGCACATCTTCGATGCCTTGGGACGTGTAGTTGGTGGTGCTGAATGGCGTGTCCATCACACTGGCCGTGCCGAGCACGCCGAGGCTGCCGCCGCGGGCGACCAGGCCGCCGGCGTAGGGCGCGGTGGGATCGGCGCTTTCGGTGATGGTGACGGTGGGCAGCACGGCATTGTTGTTGCTGCCGACTGTCGCAGTGCTCAATACGTAGCCGCCGTCGGCGTTCTTCACCGCTTGCAGGCCGGAGCCGGCC
>NZ_SSBJ01000025.1 GCF_004795055.1 Streptomyces sp. A1136 | reverse complement strand
GGGGGGGGCGGGTTCAGGCCCTTTCCGGGTCCGTCAGGTCGATCAGGCGGCAGACCGTCTCGATGTCTATCTTCACCTGGGCGATCGAGGCGCGGCCCGACAGCCAGGTGATCAGTGCCGAGTGCCAGGTGTGCTCGATCACCCGGACCGCCGAGAGCTGTTCCGCCGTCGGAGCGGACTCCAGGCCCATCGCGTCCAGGATGATCGCCGTCGTCAGCCGCGAGACCGTGTCCACCTCCGGGCTCACGCTGCGGTCCGCGAAGGTCAGGGCGCGCACCATCGCGTCCGCCAGGTGCGGCTCCCGCTGGAGGGCCCGGAACGCGCGCATCAGGGTCTCGGCGACGCGGGCCGCCGGGTCCTGCGCCGCGGGGGGCCGCTTGCGCAGCGTCGTGTGCATGTGCTGGAGCTGGTCCTGCATGGTGGCGACCAGCAGGTGGACCTTGGAGGGGAAGTACCGGTACAGGGTGCCCAGCGCCACGCCCGCCGCCTCCGCGACCTCGCGCATCTGGACCGCGTCGAAACCGCCCCGCCCGGCCAACTGCGCGCTGGCGTGCAGAATCCGCCGCCGCCGCGCCTCCTGGCGTTCGGTCAGGGGCGGGGACGCCGGTGTGGTCACGGCCTTCGCTTCCACTGTCATCTGTCCTGTTCCAAGGCGTTCCGTGGTGTTGGCGGGGGCTGCTCGCCTCGGGTTCGCCCGCAGCGTGTCAGCCGCCGGAGCCGTGGCGTGAATCACCTGCTCCGCCTCTTACGGTGTGGTTTCCGGCCGGTAGATTCAATGCTCTTCGACGGATCAAGTCTGAAACTTGTTCTACATTATGCGAGCGGTTACGCTCCGGCGAAAGTGCAGGGAGAAGGGGGCCGAGAGTGACCGCAGAGGCCATGGTGACGAGCCCTTTCGCGGGTTCCGTCGCCGACGGCGACCGCCCGTTGCGCATCGCACTCCTCACCTATAAGGGGAACCCGTTCTGCGGTGGCCAGGGCGTCTACGTCCGGCACCTCTCGCGCGAGCTCGTCCGGCTGGGCCATTCGGTGGAAGTGATCGGCGCGCAGCCCTACCCGGTGCTCGACACCGGCGCCACCCTCACCGAGCTGCCGAGCCTGGACCTGTACCGCAGCCCCGACCCGTTCCGTACGCCGGCGCGCGAGGAATACCGGGACTGGATCGACGCCCTTGAGGTCGCCACCATGTGGACCGGCGGCTTCCCCGAGCCGTTGACCTTCTCCCTGCGGGCCCGGCGCCACCTCGCCGCCCGTGCCGGTGACTTCGACGTCATCCACGACAACCAGACCCTCGGCTACGGCCTGTTGGGCGAGCTGGGCGCGCCGCTCGTCACCACGATCCACCACCCGATCACCGTCGACCGGAAACTGGACCTGGCCGCCGCCAAGGACCGCAAGAAGCGCCTCTCCGTCCGCCGCTGGTACGCCTTCACCCGCATGCAGGGCCGCGTCGCCCGCCGCCTGCCGTCCGTCCTCACCGTCTCCGGTTCCTCCCGGCAGGAGATCGCCGAGCACCTCGGAGTGCGCGACGAGCGCATCCACGTGGTGCACATCGGAGCCGACACCGACCTGTGGTCGCCCGACGCCTCCGTGGCGGAGGTCCCCGGGCGGATCGTGACGACCTCCAGCGCCGACGTGCCGCTCAAGGGGCTCGTGCACCTCGTCGAGGCCCTCGCCAAGCTGCGCACCGAACGGCCCGACGCGCACCTGGTCGTCGTCGGCAAACGCGCCGAGAAGGGCCCGGTCGCCCGCGCGATCGAGACGTACGGGCTCCAGGACGCCGTGCGGTTCGTCAAGGGCATCACCGACGCCGAACTCGTGGACCTGGTGCGCGGCGCCCAGGTCGCCTGCGTGCCCTCCCTCTACGAGGGCTTCTCGCTGCCCGCCGCGGAGGCCATGGCCACCGGCACCCCGCTGGTCGCCACGACCGGCGGGGCGATCCCCGAGGTGGCCGGACCCGACGGGGAGACCTGTCTGGCCGTGCCGCCCGGCGACGCGGGGGCGCTGGCCGCCGCGCTGGGCCGGCTGCTGGGCGACGAGGGGCTGCGCGCCCGACTCGGGGCCGCCGGACGCGAGAGGGTCCTGGCCCGGTTCACCTGGGCGAAGGCCGCCGAGGGGACCGTGGTCCACTACCGGGCCGCCATCGAACAGGCCCGTGCCCGCCGCTCGCGCTGACACCGTTCCACCCACCACCCCGTACACCCCCGCGACCCGCGAAGGCAGGACCCCGTGCTGACCGTCGATTTCTCCCGGTTCCCGCTCGCCGCCGGCGACCGCGTTCTCGACCTGGGCTGCGGCGCAGGCCGGCACGCCTTCGAGTGCTACCGGCGCGGCGCCCAGGTGGTCGCCGTGGACCGCAACGGCGAGGAGATCCGCGAGGTCGCCAAGTGGTTCGCCGCGATGAAGGAGGCCGGCGAGGCCCCCGCGGGCGCCACCGCCACCGCCATGGAGGGCGACGCGCTGGCCCTGCCCTTCCCCGACGAGTCCTTCGACGTGGTCATCATCTCCGAGGTGATGGAGCACATCCCCGACGACAAGGGCGTGCTCGCCGAGATGGTGCGCGTGCTCAAGCCGGGCGGCCGCATCGCGATCACCGTGCCGCGCTACGGCCCGGAGAAGATCTGCTGGGCGCTGTCCGACGCCTACCACGAGGTCGAGGGCGGCCACATCCGCATCTACAAGGCGGACGAGTTGCTCGGGAAGATGGAGGCCGCGGGCCTCAAGCCGTACGGCACGCACCACGCGCACGGCCTGCACTCCCCGTACTGGTGGCTCAAGTGCGCGTTCGGCGTCGACAACGACAAGGCGCTGCCGGTGAAGGCGTACCACAAGCTCCTGGTCTGGGACATCATGAAGAAGCCGCTGGCCACGCGGCTCGCCGAGCAGGCCCTCAATCCGGTCATCGGCAAGAGCTTCGTCGCCTACGCGACCAAGCCCCACCTGCCCCTCGGCGCGGCGCAGTGAGCACGCCCGGACGCACCGAACACCTGGTCCTGGACGGAGTGCTGACCGCCGAGCAGGCGGCGGGCACGGTCGCCGGCATCCTCGCGGCGCAGCGTACCGACGGCGCCATCCCCTGGTTCCGCGGCCACCACCTGGACCCGTGGGACCACACCGAGGCCGCGATGGCGCTGGACGCGGCCGGGGAGCACCAGGCGGCGGAGCGGGCGTACGAGTGGCTGGCGCGGCACCAGAACCAGGACGGCTCCTGGTACGCGGCCTACGCCGACCGGCCGGACGGCGTGGACACCGCCGAGCCGCAGGACGCGAGCCGCGAGAGCAACTTCGTCGCGTACATAGCGGTCGGTGTCTGGCACCACTACCTCGCCACGGGTGACGACCCGTTCCTGGACCGGATGTGGCCGGCGGTGTACGCGGCCGTGGAGTTCGTGCTCGCGCTCCAGCAGCCGGGCGGCGAGATCGGCTGGAAGCGGGAGGCGGACGGCACGCCCGTCGCCGACGCGCTGCTGACCGGTTCCTCCTCCATCCATCAGGCGCTGCGGTGCGCGCTGGCCATCGCCGACCACCGCGGGGACCCGCAGCCGGACTGGGAGCTGGCGGCGGGCGCGCTGGGGCACGCGATACGACGGCACCCGGAACGGTTCCTGGACAAGTCGCGGTACTCGATGGACTGGTACTACCCGGTGCTCGGGGGCGCCGTCACCGGCGCCGAGGCGAAGGCGCGCATCGACGGACGCTGGGACGAGTTCGTGGTGCCGGGGCTGGGCGTGCGGTGCGTGCTGCCCAACCCGTGGGTGACCGGCGGGGAGTCCTGCGAGCTGGCGCTCGCGCTGTGGGCCATCGGGGAGTCGGACCGGGCGCTGGAGATCCTGCGCTCGATCGGGCACCTGCGGGCCGAGAACGGCATGTACTGGACGGGCTACGTGTTCCGGGACGAGGCGGTCTGGCCGGTCGAGCAGACGACCTGGACGGCCGGCTCGCTGCTGCTGGCCGTGGCCGCGCTCGGCGGCGACGAGGCGACGGGCGAGATCTTCGGCGGTCTCTCCCTGCCCCCGGGCCTCGAACCGGACTGCTGCGGCTGACGAAGCGCCCCGGTCCCGCGCTCGGGGCGGGCGCCTCGGTCGCGCTCCGGGCGGGCGGTCGAGGCCCGTCCGGCCGCCCGGCTCCGTACCCCCGCCCCCGGGGCGCGCGTACGGCGGCCGCCACCTCGCGAGGGGCGGCGGCCGGGGCGGGTCCGGGCTCAGCGGCGGTAGAGCCAGCCCGAGACGAGGTGGCCGATGAAGAGGTAGACCACCGCGGCCAGTCCGTAGCCGACGACCACCTGGACCCATTCGCGGTCGAAGGTGAACAGGTCGTACGACCAGTTCGCGAGCCAGGTCGCGGCGTCGTGGACGAAGTCGACGAGGGCGTTGCCCCGGTTGGCGTCCAGCAGGTAGAGCAGGATCCACAGGCCGATCACGAAAGCCATCACGTCGGCCAGGACGGCGACGGCCCGGCCCAGGCCGCTGCCTCGGGCGGGTGCTCTGGTGTATGTCCGCATGTCCCGCGTCTTGCCGCCGCACGGCGGGACAAACCCCGAACGGGTCCCCCAAGTAGCGCAGTCGCGCTTCCCGGGCCACGCTGCGGAGGACACCTCAGTCCCCGGAGGCAACCGTGTCCCACCCCATCACATCCGCCCGCATCCGCCGCGCGCTGACGGCGGCCTTGCTGTCCTGCGCGCTCCTGGCCGGAGCGACCGCCTGTGGTTCCGGCGGCGGCTCCGGCACGGTCACGAGAACCCAGACCCAGGACGACGACGTCTCGGTCGCCGTGGCCGCCTTCGCCGAAGCCGAGGGGGCCGCCTCGGCCGCCGACGCGCAGGCGGCCGCGGCCGAGCCGACGCCCAGCACCACGGCCGAGCGGCAGAAGTTCGCCAAGACCCGCTTCGTCGCCAACGCCGGTCTCGCGGCCGGGGCGACCTACCAGTGGATCATCAAGCCCTACAAGGCGGGCAAGTTCAAGAAGGGCGCGAAGGGCCGTACGTTCGCTCTCGTCAAGGCCGGTCTGGCCGGCGCCTTCGCCTACAACCGGCTCAAGGCGGCCCTCAACAACGCCAAGGGCGACCCGCTACTGTCGAAGGCGGTGGCCCCGCTCACCGCGGGCATCGAATCGCTCAAGGGCCTCGGCTCCAAGCTCCGCAAGGGCGACGCGAGCGACGGCGACATCACCTCCTTCCAGGACGTCATCGGAGGTGTGAAGGACGCGGGCAAGAGCGCCGGCGCCCCCGTACAGGACCAGGTCCCGAGCCTGTCCCAACTGAAGGGTTAGGCCCACCGGCGACGGCGACGGCGACGGCGCCGCGGACGGGTCGGACGGGCACACGCGCCCGGACGGCCCGTCCCGTTCGCGCATCCGGCCGGGAAACGTCACCCGCGCCGGGTCCCGGGCCGGACTGTCACACCCGCCTCGTAGGGTCGAGGCGTGACACGAGACGACGCCCTTCACCCCTCGGACGCCCCGGACTCCGAACTGCCGATGCTGACCGTCGCGCAGGCCGCCGGCTTGCGGGAACTCGCCGCCCCCTACGCCCGCGACGGCCTCCGGCACTCCCTGGGCAACCTGGCGCACCGGTGCCGCCAGGCGCCGCAGGCCCACTGGCCGGACCTGGTCGCCGCGCACTTCGCCGCCCTGGCGGACGGTGGACACGGCGACGAGAGCGTCGAGGAGTTGCTGCGGGGCGTGCACGTCCGGCTGCTGCCCCGTGAGTCGTTCACCCCCGAGATGGCCGCCGTCATGCGGTACGCCCGCGTGGTGGCCGACGGGCTCGTCCTCGCCTACGCCCTCGACCGACCCGCGAGCGTGCGCATCCTCACGGACCGGGACGTGGAGCGCGCCGGGCTGCGGGAGCTGGGCCGCGCGGCGTACGCGAACCTGATGCGCGTGCCCGTCGAGTGCGCGGAGGTGCCGGGCGGGGGAGGGGCGAGGCTCTACTCCGTGTACGGCGACTCCCACTTCGTCGCCGCCAAGGCCCTGTACCTGCCCGAGGTGGCGCGGCAGGTCGGCGGGGAGCCGCTCCCGGCGGCCGGCGCCCTCGTCGTCGTTCCCGGCAGGCACAACCTCGTCTACCACCCGATCACCGACGGATCGGTGGTCGACGCCCTCAACTCCCTCGCCTCCTACGCGCTGGGGGCCTACGACGACGGGCCGGGCGCGCTGTCCCCGCGGGTCTACTGGTGGCACGACGGAGGCCTGACGTCCCTGACCGTCATCGACGAGGCCACCCGCACCTTCTCCCTGCGCCCTCCGCCGCCGCTGCTCGCCCTGATGAAGGGCCTGGACCGTCTCGACCACGCCGGCCGGCTCGCCGGCCGCGCCGCGACCGGGGCCCCCGACCTCGACGCGCTCACGCGGGCCACCGCCGAGTCCGTACGGCGCCTCGACCGGGACCCGGCGGGGCTGGGTGAGGCGTTCGGCTCCGCCCTCGCGCTCGCCCACGCCCACTGCGCGGACGACCCCGACGGGGCGTGGATCGACACGTGGCACGCCTGGGCCACCGCCGTGCAGCTCGGCTCCGCGCTGTTCTGCGGCGCGCAGCCGCAGGAGTGCGAACTGGGCGAGGACCTGGTCATGCGGCTGCCGGAGACGCAGGCCGACCCGCCCGCGGACGCCCGCGCCTGGCTCGACGCCCTCTACCTGGCACTCGTGTGCCGCCAGACGGAGCGGGTCGGCCTGCTGTGCCGGGTGCCCCTGGAGAGACTGCGGGAGGACGACTCGGTCGACGAGTACGTCCTGGCCTGGGTCGACACCCTGCACACGTACCTCTCCCGCCGGGGGTCCATGGACGACGTCGTGGGGAAGCTGCTCGACACCATGCGGACGTCCGTGCCCGAGCACCTGACCCACGCGCCGAAGGACTTCGTGAACCGCGTCGACTACCAGCCGATCGCGTTGTTCCACCGCCTCGTCGCGGGCGACCGGGACGCCTTCGCGCAGACGCTCGCCGAAGCGCTGTCGGAGCACGGCGGATACTGGGGAGACTCGGCGGCGCCGCGTGCCCGAGTGGCCCTGGGACCGCTCGCGATGGCGAGCATCGCCTACGACCGGGGGTTCCCGATCGACGCCAGGCAGCCGTACCTGCCGGCCTACCTGCTCAATCGGGAGCGGATCGAGACCATCCCCGACGCCGGGGCGCCGTCGTGATTTGTGCCGTGGTCGGCCGGAACCCAAGATGAGCGGATGTTCGGATTCCTCTTCCTCGCCGTCCTGGCCGTGCTGACGGGCCTGCTGGTCCGGCGCCTCAAGCGCCGACGGGCGGCGGCAGGCCCCCCGGCCGGCGTCCCCTGCATGGCCCGCCGGCCGGCGGGTCGGGGACGCTGGAGGGCCGGCCGGGTGGAGGTCGACCGGGGAGCGGCCCGTCTCGCCTGGCGGGGCCCGGACCTCGACCTCGCCGGGGCTCGCGCCACCGCCGTCCGGCCGCCGTCGGTGCGGGAGGGCCTCTCCATCAACCCCGGCTCCCGCATCGTCACCTGCGCCCTCCCGGACGGCCCCGCCATCGAGATCGCCGTGATGTCGCCGGACCTCGGGGAACTGCTCGCGGCCGTGCCGGAGGCGCCGGTGGAGACGACGCCCTAGCTGTTGAGTTCGGCGAGGACCCGCAGGGTGTGGGGGTCGGGGGCGGTCAGGAGGAGGTCGGTGACCGGGCCCTCGCGCCACAGGTCGAGGCGCTCCGCGATCCGCTCGCGCGGTCCGATCAGGGAGATCTCGTCGGCGAAGGCGTCGGGGACCGCCAGCACCGCCTCCTGCCTGCGGCCGGCCAGGAAGAGCTCCTGGATGCGGCGGGCCTCCTCCTCGTAGCCCATCCGGGCCATCAGGTCGGCGTGGAAGTTGCGGGCCGCATGGCCCATGCCGCCGATGTAGAAGCCCAGCATCGCCTTCACCGGCAGCAGTCCCTCCGCCACGTCGTCGCAGACCTTCGCGCGGGCCATCGGCGCGATCACGAAGTTCTCGGGGAGCGCGGCGAGGGAGGCCACGTAGACGTCGGTGCGGGTCGGCGACCAGTACAGGGGGAGCCAGCCGTCCGCGATCCGGGTCGTCTGCGCGATGTTCTTCGGCCCCTCCGCGCCGAGCAACAGGGGCAGGTCCGCGCGCAACGGGTGGGTGATGGACCTCAGGGCCTTGCCGAGGCCCGTGCCGTCCGCGCCGGCGTACGGGTGGCTGTGGAAGCGGCCGTCGAGGGAGACGGGGGCCTCGCGGCGCAGCACCTGGCGGATGACGTCCACGTACTCCCGGGTGGCGGTGAGCGGGCTCGCGGGGAACGGGCGCCCGTACCAGCCCTCCACCACCTGCGGCCCCGACAGGCCGAGGCCCAGCGTCATCCGGCCGCCCGAGAGGTGGTCCAGGGTCAGGGCGTGCATGGCGGTGGCGGTGGGGCTGCGGGCGGCCATCTGCGCGATGGCGGTACCGAGCCGGATGCGGGAGGTGTGCGCGGCGATCCAGGTCAGCGGGGTGAAGGCGTCCGAGCCCCAGGCCTCGGCGGTCCATACCGAGTCGTACCCGAGCCGCTCGGCCTCCTGCGCGAGGGCGAGGTGGTCGGGGCCGGGGCCGCGGCCCCAGTAGCCGAGTGCGAGTCCCAGGCGCATGTGCGGTCCCCCTGTGAGTCCCGGTGAGGCCCCGGCGGGTGGCGCGGCCCTTACCTGACGATGCGTCAGGAAACTGTAGGGCAACGGCCCCCCCACCCGGAAGGGTGGGGGGCCGTCGGGGAGACCGGGGGCGGTTACCCGCGCTGGATGCCCGAGGTGTCGTTCAGAACGCCGCGGCGGCCGTCCTGGGTCTGGGCGACCAGGGTGGAATCGCCGCGCTGCTCCACGGCCAGGTACCAGGTGCCGGGCGCGAGTTCCGCGATCGGGGTGGGCGAGCCGTCCTCGGCGAGGAGCGGACGGGCCACGGGGACGGCGAACCAGAACGGGGAGAAGTCCGCCGCCGGCGCGGGGGCCGGGGCCGGGGTCGGGTTCGCGTCGTGCGGGCCGGGGCCGGGCGTCGGCGTGCCGCCGTAGGGCGGGACCGGCTGCGGGGTGGCCCCGTACGGCTGCTGCTGGGCGCCCGGGTATCCGTAACCGGCGCCGGGCTGGCCCCCGTACGGCGGGACGGCCGCCGGCCGGGGCTCGGGGACGAGCTGACCGGCCAGCGCCGGGATCATCGGCCCGGCGACGGCCACGCCGGCCAGCGCGAGGACGGCGAGGAAGGACAGGATGCAACCGGCGCCGAGGTCAAGCCGGGACGGGCAGACGATGAGCGACCACAGGGCGTTCCAGGCGGCCGCGACGGCGAGCACCGTGCCCCACGCGGCCAGGGGCAGACCGAGGACCTTGCGGGACTCCGGCTGGAAGCGGGCGGCGATCAGCAGCCCCGCCGCGACGAAGCCGAGCAGGAAGATGGCCGGCAGGGCGAGGCCGCTGTAGTCGGTGTTCCACACGCTCGGCATGTCGGCGCCGGTGACGGTGTAGAAATCGAGGAACGAGGCGATGAACAGCAGCACCGCTGCTCCGATCACCACGCCGTCGCCTCGAGTGAGGGAGCGGATGTTCACGTCTTAGGTGTCCTTCTCGGTCTCGGTCGTCTCGTGGTGCCGCGGTCGCAGGTCAGGGCTGGAGCGGGGCGGGCGGCACCATGGTACGTAGGTTTCCGTGGCCGAGAGGGCCGGGGCGGCGGGCCGCCCCGGCAGGACTACCCGCCCAGGAAGCCGACGATGCCGTCCGCGATCCCCTGTGCCGCTTTCTGGCGCCACTGCGGATTGGTCAGTTGCGCCGCGTCCTTGCTGTCACGCATGTTGCCGCATTCGATGAACACCTTGGGCCGGGTTGAGAGGTTCAGTCCGCCCAGATCGTCGCGGATCACCAAACCGGTTCCGCCGCCGAGGTAGTTGGCGGGGCTCGATCCCGTGGTGCGGGCGAAGTTGCGCGCGATGCGTTCGCCGAGCAGTCGGGAGGGTTCCACGATCTTGGCGGTGTCCGCCTTGCCGCCCTTGACCTCGGCCGGGAGGATCACGTGGTAGCCGCGGTTGCCCTCGGAGACGCCGTCCGCGTGGACGGAGACGACGGCGTCGGCCTTCGCGTCGTTGCCGATGCGGGCCCGCTCGTCGATGCACGGACCCCAGGCACGGTCCGTCTCGTGGGTGAACACCACCTTCAGGCCCTTGGCCTCCAGGAGGGTGCGCAGCCGACGGGACACGTCCAGGGTGAACTCGGCTTCCATGTAGCCCGAGTTGGTGGTGGTGCCGGTGGTGTCGCACTCCTTGCGGTTGGTGCCGATGTCCACCTGGCGGTCGATCTCGGTGGTGTGGTCGAAGTTGCCGGTGTTGTGCCCGGGGTCGACGACCACGGTCCGGCCGGTCAGCGGGCCCTTGGCGGGCGGCTGCGCGGAGGGGGAGCCGCCGGTGGGGGTGGCGCCGGCGGCCGGGTTCGGCTTGCCGTCCAGGGGGGTGGTGTGGGAGGCGGGCACCGCGGCGGCCGGGGGCGGCTGTCGGTCCCGGCCGGACCCGGCCTGCGTCTGGGTCAGCACCCAGGCCGCCAGCGCGGCCGGGGCGAGGGACGCGACCGCGATGGTGAGGGCGGAGCGGCGCGTGAACCAGCGCCGGTCCGGACTGATCGAGGAGGCGGACTCTGGGGGCGGGGGACTCTCGTCGTAGCGCACGTCGCGATGCTAGACCGGCCCCACCCGGGGAGGCCCGGGCTGGGCCATCCGAGGGCGTGGTCGGGTTATATGCCCGGGGTCGGTGCTTCCGGCCGGTGCTTCCGGGCGGGGCGGCCGGGTGGTGTTTCCGGACGGTGCGTCCGGGCGGTGCGTCCGGGCGGGGCGGCGGGCCGGGCTCGATGTCAGACGCCCTCGCGGGTGCGTCGCAGCACGCGCAGCGAGTCGGTCACCGAGACCTCCTCGAACGCCCCGGAGGCGAGG
The DNA here is from genome assembly GCF_004795055.1 of Streptomyces sp. A1136. Classification (GTDB taxonomy): domain Bacteria; phylum Actinomycetota; class Actinomycetes; order Streptomycetales; family Streptomycetaceae; genus Streptomyces. The sequence goes on along the minus strand of NZ_SSBJ01000025.1, from coordinate 109,290 downwards.
GCGCGCAAGTAGACCCGGTACGGGGCCTGTCCGCCGTCGGCCGGGTCCGGGAAGACGTCGTGGATCACCAGGGTGCCGCCCACCGCCAGGTGGGGGGCCCAGCCCTCGTAGTCGCCGTTCGCGTGCTCGTCCGTGTGCCCGCCGTCGATGAAGACGAGGCCGAGCGGGCCGCCCCAGGCGGCCGCGACCTGCGGGGACCGACCGACGATCGCGATCACGTGCTCCTCCAGACCGGCCCGGTGCAGGGTGCGGCGGAAGGTCGGCAGCGTGTCCATCAGTCCGACCTCGGGGTCCACCACCGTCGGGTCGTGGTACTCCCAGCCGGGCTGCTGCTCCTCGCTGCCCCGGTGGTGGTCCACGGTCAGCGCGGTCACACCCGCCTCGCGGGCGGCGTCGGCGAGCAGCAGGGTGGAGCGCCCGCAGTACGTGCCGACCTCCAGCAGCGGCAGCCCGAGCGCGGCCGCCTCGGTCGCGGCGGCGTACAGGGCGAGCCCCTCGCCCACGGGCATGAACCCCTTGGCGGCCTCGAAGGCGGCGAGGGTCTCCGGCTTGGGGCTGGCCATGGTGTTCCTCCTGCTGGGCGGCGTGCGCGTGGGCGGCCCATGCTGCCCTACCCACTGGTAGGGCGCCACGCCCGGGTCCGGTGTGGAAGGGGCGGGGGTGCGGGGTCGGGCGTGACCGAGGGTGAGGCCTTGGGTGGCGGGCGGGGCAAAATCCGCTCGGAAGTGTTCAGTTGGGACCTTCGGGCCACGCGGTAGGTCATGGCGCGACTACGCTCGGCAACAGACCGCACGTGTACGCCGCAGGGCGTGTAGTTGGGGGTGACCGCTCCATGGTCGGCAGCCGCGAACTCGATCCCAGCGCCTCTCCGCTGGATTACTACGGCGCCGAACTGCGCCGATTCCGGGAGAACGCCGGAATGAAACAGGCGGAGCTCGGGAGCAGTGTCTTCTGCACCGGCTCGCTGGTCGGCATGATCGAGAAGGCCCGCCGGGTGCCGACCCGGGACTTCTCGGAGCGGGTGGACGCGGTGCTCAACACGGGCGGCTTCTTCTCCCGGCTGGTGGGGCTGGTGCTGCGAAGCCAGCTGCCGGCGTGGTTCCAGGCGTACGCGGAGATGGAGGCGTCTGCGACGTACATCTCCTCGTACCAAGCGCAGCTGATCGATGGTCTGCTGCAGACGGAGGCGTACGCGCGGGCGGTGCTGGGGTCACGGAGCAACGGCGACCTCGACGCGAAGGTGGCCGCGCGGATGGACCGGCAGCGCATCCTGGACCGCGAGAACCCGCCGCTGATGTGGGTGGTGATGAGTGAGGCCGCCCTGCACCAGGAGATCGGCGGCCGGGAGGTCATGCGGGAGCAGTTGGCCCATCTGCTGGAGCAGCGGCGACAGGAGTGGGTGCAGGTACAGATCTTGCCGTTCGAGGCAGGAGCGCATGCGGGGCTGCCGGGCTCGTTCAACCTCCTGCGGCTCGATGACGGACATGACCTCGTCTATACCGAGGACTTCGTCCAAGGCCATATGACGGCCAATCCACAAGCGTTCAGGGAAGGTTCGCTCCGATACGATCTTTTGCAGGCCGCCGCCCTCTCCGTGGAGGACTCGGCGGCACGGATCGCCCGCGTAGTGGAGGAACGTTATGGACACCATCCAGCAGATGACGGGCACGTCGTGGCGTAAGTCCTCGTACAGCTCCGACACCGGCGGCCAGTGCGTCGAGTGCGCCCCCCTCGGCGGAGCCGCCTGGCGCAAGTCCTCGTTCAGTGGCGACACCGGCGGTGACTGCGTCGAGGTCGCCGCTCGACCCTGCCTCGTCGCCGTCCGGGACTCCAAGAACCCCGGTGGGCCCGCGTTCACCGTGACTCCCGACGCCTTCGCGGTGTTCGTGCGCGGTCTCTGACCCCACCGGGCGCACGCGCCCGTCCGGGCCCGGCCCGGCCCCCTTCCGGCGCGAGGTACCTGCCTCGCGCCGGTTTTCGTGTGCCCGCGCCGCGTCCGGGGCGCCACCGACCCGGACACGTCGTGGAGCCGGCGAAAACGACGACGATCTGACCTTCCGTCAGAATGGAACGTGTTCTAATCTGCCGCGCATGGGCATCGGAATCACGCAAGAGCACCGGGAGTTGGTCGACGCCGTGCGCGGTCGCCTCGCGCGGGACGTGCCGGTCGAGGAGGTGCGCAAGCTGCTCGACACCCCGCCGCGGACCGGGGTGCGGCCCGCCTACTGGGACGCCCTGGCCGATTCGGGGTTGCTGTTCCCGCACCTGGAGGGCGGGACCCTGCTCGACCTCGCCGTCGTCGTGGAGGAGGCCGCCCGGGCGGCGCTGCCCGGGGCGTACCTGCCGAGCGCGCTGGCCTCCGTACTCCTGGGGCGGGCCGGCGCCGAGCCGCTCGGCGGGCGGGTGGGGGCCGTCGCGCTCGGGCCGGGGACCATGACCGCCGTCGCGGTCGAAGGCGGCGGCCGCCTGCTGGACGGTCTCGCACCGCCCGTGCTCGGGGGCGGGGAGGCGGAGCTCGTGCTCGTCGCCGCCGAGAGCGGGCGGGGGACGCTCTGGTTCGCCGTCGACGCCACCGCCCTGGAGGTCCGTACCCACGACAGCGCCGACCCGACCCGGCCCACCGCCGAGGTGCGGGCGCGCGGGGTCGTCGTACCGGCCGGGCGGCTGTTGAAGCTGGACTCCGACCTGGTGCGGGACGCCGCCTGCGCGCTGTTCGCCGCCGACGCCTGCGGGACCGCCGCCTGGGCGGTGCACACCGCCGCCGAGTACGCGAAGGTGCGCGAACAGTTCGGCCGGCCCATCGGGCGGTTCCAGGGCGTCAAGCACCTGTGCGCCGACATGCTGGTACGGCTGGAGCAGGCGCGGGCCCTGGCCTGGGACGCAGCCCGGGTGTTGGACGAGCCGGTCGGGGTGCGCTCTCTCGTGACGGCGCTCGCGGCCGCGACCGCCCTGGACGCCGCGTACTCCTGCGCCAAGGACTGCATCCAGGTGCTCGGCGGGATCGGCTTCACCTGGGAGCACGACGCGCACATCCACCTGCGCCGGGCCCTCGTCGCCCGCCAGCTCCTCGGCTCCGGCGACGCGCACCGGGTCCGGGCCGCCGGACACGCGGCGGCGGGCGCACGTCGGGAGCTGCGGCTGGACCTCCCGGCGGAGGCCGAGGCGTACCGCACGCGGGCTCGCGGGGTCATCGAGGGGGCGCGGGGCCTCGACCCGGCCGCGGCCCGCAGAGCCCTGGCACCGACCGGCTACGCGGCCCCGCACCTGCCGGCGCCGTACGGCCTGGGCGCCGGGCCCGTCGAACAACTGGTGGTGCAGGGGGAACTGGCGGCGTCCGGCGTCCGGCTCCCCGAACTCGGGATCGCCACCTGGGTCGTGCCCTCCCTGATCGCCTACGGCACGGCGCGCCAGCGGGACACCTACCTGCTGCCCACCCTGCGCGGGGACGTCACCTGGTGCCAGCTCTTCTCGGAGCCGGGCGCGGGCTCGGACCTCGCCTCGCTGCGGACCAGGGCGGAGCCCGCGGCCGGGGGCGGCTGGATGGTCAACGGACAGAAGGTGTGGACGAGTTCCGCGCACAGCGCCGACTTCGGCATCCTCCTCGCCCGGACCGACCCGCGAGCGCCCAAGCACAAGGGCCTCGGGTACTTCATCGTGGACATGCGCACGCCCGGCATCGACATCCGGCCCCTCAGGGAGATCACCGGCGAGGCGCTCTTCAACGAGGTCTACTTCGACGATGTCGCGCTCCCGGCCGACGCGCTGGTCGGGGCGGCCGACGAGGGCTGGAAGGTGGCCCGCCACACGCTCGGCAACGAACGCGTCCACATGGCCGACCAGATGACCTTCGACACTCCCCCTGGGCCTGACGGCCCGGGAGGTGCCCCCAGCTTGGAGGCGCTGATCGCGGCCTGCGCCGCCGCACCGGACCCCTCGTACCGGGCACGGGTCGGCGCGCTGGTCGCCGAGGCGCACGCGCTGGCCTGCATCGGCCTGCGGACCACGCTCCGGCAGGTTTCCGGGCTGGAGCCGGGCGCCGGGGCGTCCGTACGCAAACTCGTCCAGACGCCGCACCAGCAGCGGCTGGCCGAACTGGCGCTGGAACTGCTCGGGCCGGCGGGCGCGGTCCGCGAGGGGGCGGGGGAGCGGGCGGTGCACGCCCTGCTCATGTCCCGCTGCCTGACCATCGCCGGGGGCACCACGCAGGTCCAGCTGAACGTCGTCGCCGAGCGCATCCTCGGCCTTCCCAGGGACTGAAGAGGAGCGGCAGGGATGAAGTCGTACATCGTGGGCGTCGGCATGACGAAGTTCGAGAAGCCGGAGTCGCGGGACTGGCAGTACTGGGACATGGCGAAGGAGGCGGGGAGCGCGGCGCTGGCGGACGCGGGGATCGGGTACGAGCTGGTGGAGCAGGTGCCGGTGGGGTACTGCTTCCAGGCGTCGACGGCCGGGCAGCGGGCGGTGTACGAGCTGGGGCTGAGCGGGGTGCCCGTCTACAACGTGAACAACAACTGCGCCACCGGCTCCACGGCGTTGATGATGGCGAGGCAGTTCGTGGAGGGCGGCCTGAGCGACTGCGTGCTGGCGCTGGGCTTCGAGAAGATGAAGAAGGGCGCCTTGGGCGGCGGCGCGGACGGGGGCGACTTCAAGGTCTCGCCGGTCGCGCGGCACTACGGGATCATGGCAGCCGGCCACGGCTTCGAGATGTCGCCGCCGACCGCCCAGATCTTCGGGAACGCGGCGCGGGAACACATGGAGCGGTACGGGACCACGGCCGCGCAGCTCGCGGCGGTGGCGGCGAAGAACCACCGGCACTCGGCGAACAACCCCAACGCGCAGTTCCGCGACGTGTACACGGTCGACGAGGTCCTCGCGGCGAAGAGCATCCACGAGCCGCTGACGAAGTTGCAGTGCTCGCCGACCTCGGACGGAGCCGCGGCGGCGCTGGTGGTGTCGGAGCGGTTCGTGGTCGCCCACGGGCTGCACGACAAGGCGGTGGAGATCGTGGCGCAGGCGATGACGACGGATACGGAGGCGTCGTTCGCGTCCGGCTCGTGCATCGACGTGGTCGGCAAGCCGATGTCGGCGGCGGCGGGCCGGGCGGTGTTCGAGGCGTCGGGGCTGGGCGTCGAGGACGTGGACGTGATCGAACTGCACGACTGCTTCTCCGTCAACGAACTGCTGACGTACGAGGCGCTCGGGATGTGCGCGGAGGGCGGGTCCGGCGAACTGGTGGCGAGCGGCGCCACGACGTACGGGGGACGGTGGGTGGTGAACCCGTCCGGGGGCCTGATCTCCAAGGGCCACCCGCTGGGGGCGACGGGGCTGGCGCAGGCGGCGGAGCTGGTGTGGCAGCTGCGGGGCGAGGCCGGCGCGCGTCAGGTCCCCGGGGCCGGGGTGGGGCTGGCGCACAACATCGGCCTGGGCGGCGCGGCGGTGGTGACGCTGCTGCGGCGGTAGCCGCCGGGCGTGACGCCGGGGCGGTGGTGGTGGGGGCCTGTGGCTGCGGTGCGCTGCGCGACCCCCGGCCACATCGGGCTTTCGGGGCCCCGCCCCGGACCCCGCGCCGCACACGCAGGCGGGGCCCGGCTCGGCCGACGCGGCCGTAGGGGGCGCGGGACGCCCCTGCGGGCCGGACGAGGGGTCAGGGGACGTCCAGGGCCGGGTCGATCACCGGTTCGCCGCGGGAGGCCCGGTGGAGGGACAGGGTCAGGTCCGAGACCGGTCCGTCCCGCAGGACCAGCCCCGCCGCGCCCGCCGCCAGGGCGGCCTCCCGCAGGCCCGGCCGGGCGGAGCCCACCAGTACCAGGACCGCGCACTCCGGCGCCTCCTCCCGCACCTCCCGGACCCCGTCCACCGACTCCACCAGGGCCACCGCCGGGCGGCCCATCGGTGAGGACACCACCTCGATGTCCTGCTCCAAGCCCAGCCGCACGGCCAGCGCGGGGTTCGCGGGCCACAGCAGAACCCGCAGGGACCGCCCCGTTTCGTCCATCCGGCCAGGGTAGGGTCCCCGACCCCCGCACACCGTGGAACCATGCCGCGAAACGACCGATCTGACGTTGGGTCAGCGGTCTTCCCAACTGTTGGGGGGTGCGTTATACATGGCCTCACCGGCCGCCTAGAACGCGTTCTACCCGCTCGTCGGCGGCCCGCAGACGACCTCGGTGCGGCCGACGGTGCGGACGACCGCGCCGAGGTCTTCCCCTCACGGAGCACCCACCCAGCACCCACCAGCACTCACCGGCACCCACCCAGCAAGGAGCAGCATCCGAATGCCGATCGATGCCGCCAAGGCCCTCGCCGCCGAACCCCGTCGGGGGGACATCGCCTGGGACCACAAGGACATCCAGCTCTACCACCTCGGCGTCGGCGCCGGCCTGCCCGCCACCGACCCCGACGAGCTGCGCTACACCCTGGAGTCCGAACTCCACGTACTGCCCAGCTTCGCGACCGTCGCCGGCGCCGGCATGGCCATGCTCGGCGGCCTCGCCGCCCCCGGCATCGAGGTCGACCTCGCCTCCGTCCTGCACGGCGGCCACTCCATCGAGCTGCACCGCCCGATCCCCGTCAAGGGCCGCGCCACCTCGCGCTCCGCGGTCGCCGCCGTCTACGACAAGGGCAAGGCGGCGGTCATCGTGCTGCGCTCCGAGGTCGAGGACGCCGACGGGCCGCTGTGGACCAGCGACGCGCAGCTCTTCGTGCGCGGCGAGGGCGGGTTCGGCGGCGACCGGGGGCCCTCCGTCCGGGAGGAGGCGCCCGAGCGGGCCCCCGACCGCACCGTCGAGCGGCACATCCGTGAGGACCAGGCACTGCTCTACCGGCTCTCCGGCGACTGGAACCCGCTGCACGCCGACCCGGAGTTCGCCAAGCTCGCCGGTTTCGACCGGCCGATCCTGCACGGCCTGTGCTCCTACGGGATCACCCTCAAGGCCGTCGTCGACACCGCCCTGGCCGGGGACGTGGCCCGGGTCCGGGCCTACCGCACGCGTTTCGCCGGGATCGTCTTCCCGGGCGAGACCCTGCGCATCCGCATGTGGGAGGAGCCCGGCCGGGTGCGGGTGGCGGTGACCGCCGTCGAACGGGACGACGCGCCGGTCCTCGCCGACACCGTCGTGGAACACGCCTGACCGCGCCCCCCGGGTCCCGCCCACGCCCACGAACGAACCGAAGGAGCCGCACCGTGCGCGCAGCACTGCAGAGCGAGATCGGCCAGGACAAGCTGGAGGTCGTCGAGGACATGGAGGCCGTGGGCTTCGGCCCCGGCAAAGTCAGGCTCCGCATCAAGGCCACCGGCCTGTGCCACTCCGACCTGTCCGCGATGAGCGGCGTACTGCCGCAGCCCGCGCCCTTCATACCGGGCCACGAGGGCTCCGGCGAGATCACCGACGTCGGTGACGGCGTCACACAGTTGAAGATCGGCGACCGGGTGCTGGTGTGCTGGCTGCCCCCGTGCGGCCACTGCCCCTCCTGCAAGCGCGGCCAGGGCCACCTGTGCCTGGAGGCCTTCGGGAACGTCGCCACCCCCAACTTCCGTCGCGCGGGCCACGAGATCTTCGGCTTCGCGGGAACCGGCACCTTCGCCGAGGAGGTCGTCGTTCCGGCCGGGTGCGCGATACCGATCCCCGACGACCTGCCCCACGACATCGCCGCCCTGATCGGCTGCGGCGTGACCACCGGACTCGGCGCGGCGATCAACACCGCCAAGGTGGAGGCGGGTTCGTCGGTCGCGGTCATCGGCTGCGGCGGCGTCGGCATCTCCGTCATCCAGGGCGCCAAGGTGCAGGGCGCGGCGCAGATCGTCGCCGTCGACCCGGTGGCCTCGCGCCGCGAGGCGGCGCTGCGCTTCGGGGCGACGGAGGCGGTCGCGCCGGACGCCTTCGGCGACGCCAAGAACCGGATCACCGCCGGGGAGGGCTTCGACTACGTCTTCGAGGTGGTCGGAAAGTCCGCGACCACGCAGACCGCGTACGAGATGACCCGGCGCGGCGGCTCCGTCGTGGTGGTCGGCGCGGGAGCGCTGGACGACACCTACTCGATCAACATGTTCTCGCTGTTCTTCGACGAGAAGAAGATCCTGCCCTCGATGTACGGGGGCGGTGACGTGCTCCGCTCCTACGACCGCACCATCGCGTTGTGGCGGGCCGGCCGGGTGGACCTGGCGGGCCTGATCACGCACCGCGTGCGGCTCGGGGAGATCAACGACGCCCTCGACCAGATGCGTACGGGCGTGGCCCTGCGCACCTGCATCGAACTCTGAGCGCGACGAGAGGAATGCGGTAGATGTCACTGCCACTTGAGGGGCTCGGCGCCATCGTCACCGGCGCGGGCCGGGGGCTCGGCCGGGCCGAGGCGATCGAGTTGGCGCGGCTCGGGGCGAGCGTGGTCGTCAACGACTTCGGGCAGCCCGGCCGCGACGGCTCGGGGGAGGCGTCGGCGGCCCCGGCGCAGGAGGTGGCCGACGAGATCCGGGCCGCGGGCGGGCAGGCGGTCGCGCACCTCGGTGACGTGGCCGACTTCGCGCAGGCGCGCGAGCTGGTCGACCTGGCGGTGTCGAGCTTCGGCAAGCTCGACATCCTGGTCAACAACGCGGGCATCCTGCGCGACCGGATGGTCTTCTCCATGTCGGAGGAGGAGTGGGACTCGGTGATACGCGTCCACCTCAAGGGCCACTTCAACACCACCCACTTCGCCTCCGCGCACTGGCGGGAGCGATCCAAGGCCGCGGGCGGCCCGGTCTACGGCCGGATCGTCAACACCTCCTCCGAGGCCTTCCTCGGCGGCAGCGCCGGGCAGCCGAACTACGCGGCGGCCAAGGGCGGCATCGTGGGCCTGACCACCTCGACCGCCTTGGCCCTGGCCAAGTACGGGGTCACCGTCAACGCGATCTGCCCGCGCGCCCGTACCCGGATGACCGAGGACGTGTTCGCGGGCTTCCAGGAGCCGGAGGAGGGCAAGCTGGACGCCCTCGCCCCCGAGCACGTCTCCCCGTTGGTCGGCTACCTGGCCTCACCGGCCGCCGCGAAGGCCAACGGGCAACTGTTCGTGGTCCACGGCGGGATCGTGGCGGTCATGGAACGCCCGAGGGTGGCGGCCAAGTTCGACACCACCAAGGAGGCGTTCAGCTTCGAGGAACTCGACGGGCTCCTCACCCCGCACTACGAGTCCCGCCCGCCGAACGAGACCTTCGCCGCGACGGAGGTCCTGGGTCTCAAGCACGACTAGCCCGACGAGCCGACGAGCCGACGAGCTGACGAGCCGACGGGCCGACGGGCCGACGAGCCGACGAGCCGACGGGCCGACGGGCCCGACGAGCGCGACCGGCGGAACCCCGGCCGCGCCGGGGCTCAGTTCAGCGGGGCCTGCTGGAGCGGGACCGGTCGCGGGACGGTGGGCGCGGTGATCCGGACCGGGGGCGGCTGGGCCGCCGGCTGGATCAGGGTGGCGATCCCGCACGGCACCTCCGCGGTGGCGTAGGGCAAGCGCAGCACGCCCTGGGGGGTCCACAGGCCCGTGCCCAGCCACCCCGCCGGGGCGGAGATCCGGAAGACGTGCCGGTCGGCCGGACGCCACAGGGCGATGCCCTCGGGCACCCGCAGCGCGACCCCGCAGCTCTCCGGCATCAGCACCTGCCCCGGCTGCACCGCGAAGGGCACCGCGTCCGCCGCCCGCAGGCACTCCGGGAAACGGACCGGCCGCTCGCTGCCCAGCACCCCCCAGCCCAGCCGGGGCTCACCGGGCGCGTCCGAGCGGATCAGCAGCAGCCCGCTGTCCGGCTCGGCCAGCAGCAGCCGGTCGTCGCTGTCGTCCGCGATCTGGAGCAGCGGGGTCACCTGCCCGTCCCGGGCCAGGTCGACGGCCACCGCCTTGGTGCGGCCGTCCAGCTCGCGGTCCAGCGCCAGCAGTCGGCCCGCACGGTCCAGCCAGACGCCGCCCGAGCAGCGCCCGGGGACCCGGGCCACCCGCCGGGGGCCGCCGGGGGCCCCGGCGACCTGCCACAGCACGGTCTCCTCGGCGCCCACCGCGAGGGCGAAGGCGCCGTGTCCGTCCGGGGACGGCGGCAGCAGGAAGATCCGTACGTCCCGCGCCTCCGGCTCGATCGAACCCAGCGGCAGTTCGCCGGTGCGCGGCCCGACCCCGGCGCCGCCCGTCGGGTACAGCAGCGCGAAGGCGTGCCGGTCCGCGACCCGGCGGTGGATCAGTACCCGCCCGTCGGCCAGCGGCAGCACTTCGCTGTCCGCCTCCTCCGGCTGCGCGAGCGGCAGCGGAACCGCGTACGGCTCGGGCCCGGCCAGGGTCCAGCGCTCCGGGTACCGCGCCTGGCCCACCCCGGCCAGCCGCGCGGCGTACGCCCCGTCCGCGGCGATCGTGAACGCGGCAGCCGTCGTCATCTCGATGGCACAGACAGTCATCCGTGCGTCACCTCCGGTGAGGAAGCTAGTTTTCGCACTTCCTGCCGAACAACACGACCTTCCCCGCTTCACACATACGGGTGGCCACTCGGCGGTTCACGTGTGGCGCCGGGGGCGGTTGTGCTGTCGGCCGCCCGGTCCGCCGGCGCCGCGACCCGGGGCCGCCACGGACGGTAGCCTTGGCCCGTGCCCCGTCTCCGCGAAGTCATCGCCGCCCTCGACGCTCTCTGGCCCCCCGCGCGGGCCGAGCAGTGGGATGCCGTCGGAACCGTCTGCGGTGACCCCGACGCCGAAGTCACCCGGGTCCTGTTCGCCGTCGACCCCGTACACGAGGTCGTCGACGAAGCCGTCACGCTCGGCGCCGACCTGCTCGTCACCCACCACCCCCTCTACCTGCGGGGCACCACCACCGTCGAGGCGGGCACCTTCAAGGGCCGCGTCGTGCACACGCTGATCAAGAACGACATCGCGCTGCACGTCGCCCACACCAACGCCGACACCGCCGACCCCGGTGTCTCCGACGCCCTCGCCGGCGCCCTGGACCTGCGCGTCACCGGCCCCCTCGTGCCCGACCCGACCGACCCCGCGGGCCGCCGCGGCCTCGGCCGGATCTGCGAACTCGACCACCCCGAGACCCTGCGCGAGTTCGCCGCCCGCGCCGCCGCCCGACTGCCGCACACCGCGCAGGGCATCCGCGCCGCCGGGGACCCCGACGCACGGATCAGTACCGTCGCCGTCAGCGGCGGCTCCGGGGACAGCCTGTTCGCGCAGGTCCGCGCCGCGGGCGTGGACGCCTTCCTCACCGCCGACCTGCGCCACCACCCCGCGTCCGAGGCCCGCGAACAGAGCCCCCTCGCGCTGGTCGACGCCGCCCACTGGGCCACCGAGTGGCCCTGGTGCGAGCAGGCGGCCACCCAACTCGACGCGATCTCCGAGCGCCACGGCTGGGGTCTGCGTACCCACGTCTCGCGCATCGTCACCGACCCCTGGACGGCGCACGCGCCGTCCGTCACCTCCTCTACCAACCCTGGAGCCCCCAACTGAACGCCGAGCCCGCCGACCAGATCCGACTTCTCGACGTCCAGGCCCTGGACGTCCGGCTGTCTCAGCTCGCCCACAAGCGCAAGTCGCTGCCCGAGCACGCCGAGGTCGACTCCCTGACCAAGGACCTCACCCAGCAGCGGGACCTGCTCGTCGCCGCCCAGACGCAGGCCAGCGACGCCGCGCGGGAGCAGACCAAGGCGGAACAGGACGTCGACCAGGTCCGCCAGCGCGCTGCCCGTGACCAGGCGCGACTGGACTCCGGCACGGGCGTCTCCGCCCGGGACCTGGCCAACCTCCAGAGCGAGGTCGTCTCCCTCGCCAAGCGGCAGGGCGACCTGGAGGACGTGGTCCTGGAGGTCATGGAACGCCTGGAGGCCGCGCAGGCGCGCGTCACCGAGCTGACCGAGCGGGTCTCCGGCCTGGAGACCGAGCTCGCGGACGCCACCGCGCGCCGCGACGCCGCCACCGCCGAGATCGACGCCGAGGCGGCGGGCATCGCCAAGGACCGCGAGGTCATCGTGGGCTCCATGCCCGAGGCGCTGATGGCCCTGTACGAGAAGATCCGCGTCAAGCAGGGCGGCGTCGGCGCCGCGCGCCTGTACCAGCGCCGCTGCGAGGGCTGCCGGCTGGAGCTCGACATGGCCGAGGTCAACGAGATCAAGGCCGCCGCCCGCGACCAGGTCGTTCGGCACGACAACTGCGGTCGCATCCTGGTCCGTACGGCGGACTCGGGCATCTGATGCAAAGGCTCGTCCGGTTCGTCGTGGAGGCGGACGGCGGGTCCCGGGGCAACCCCGGGCCCGCCGGCTACGGCGCGGTGGTCCTCGACCCGGCCACCGGCGAGACGCTGGCCGAGCGCGCCGAGTACATCGGCGTCGCGACGAACAACGTCGCCGAGTACAAGGGGCTCATCGCCGGACTGAAAGCCGCCCGCGAACTGGCCCCCGACGCGGAGGTCCTCGTACGCATGGACTCCAAGCTCGTCGTCGAGCAGATGTCGGGCCGCTGGAAGATCAAGCACCCGGATATGAAGCCGCTCGCCGGCGAGGCCGCCACGATCCTGCCGCGTGCGCAGGTGACGTACGAGTGGATCCCGCGCGAGCGCAACAAGCACGCCGACCGGCTCGCCAACGAGGCCATGGACGCGGGCAGGCACGGCCGGCAGTGGGAGCCGTCCGCTTCCTCCGCCGCCCTGGACACCTCGGCGGCACGCGCCCTGGCGACCCCGCCGCCCGCGGGCCCTCCCGGCGACGCCACGGCCGGGGCGGCCGCCGTCCGCGCGGCGCTCGCCGCGTCCTCCTCCGTCGCGTCGGCGCCCGCCGCTGGGGTCGAACAGGCGGCGGACACCCTGTTCCCGGAGCCCGGCCCCACGACGACGGCGCCGCCGCCGTCCGCCGGCTGGGGTCCCGACATGGGCACCCCGGCCACCTTCGTCCTGCTGCGCCACGGCGAGACGGCGCTGACCCCGCAGAAGCGCTTCTCCGGCAGCGGCGGCACCGACCCCGAACTGTCCCCGGCCGGCCGCCGTCAGGCCGCCGCCGTGGCCGGGGCGCTCGCCGCGCGGGGCACCGTCGAGGCCGTCGTCAGCTCCCCGTTGCGCCGCTGCCGGGAGACCGCGCAGGCGGTCGCCGATCGGCTGGGACTGCCTGTCGTGGTCGAAGAGGGCCTGCGCGAAACGGACTTCGGCGCTTGGGAGGGGCTCACCTTCGCGGAGGTGCGGGAGCGGTTCCCGGACGACCTCCAGGCGTGGCTGGACTCCCCGAAGGCGGCCCCCTCGGGCGGCGGCGAGAGCTTCACCGCCGTCACCCGCCGGGTGTCCGCCGCCCGCGACCGCCTGCTGGACGCCTACGCGGGCCGTACGGTGCTGCTGGTCACGCACGTGACCCCGGTCAAGACGCTGGTGCGCCTCGCGCTCGGCGCGCCCCCGGAGTCCCTGTTCAAGATGGAACTGTCGGCCGCCTCCCTCTCGGCGGTGGCCTACTACGCCGACGGCAACGCCTCGGTCCGCCTCCTGAACGACACCTCGCACCTGCGCTAGCGCCTACGCGTCGAAGCCCCCGCCACGGTGTGGCGGGGGCTTCGACGTCGGCGTGAGGACAGACGAGCCGGCCTGTACGCCGGGTTCTGTCGCCCGGAGACCTCGCGGTCGCCGGGGAGACGGCCATCCATCTAGGACCGGCGTTGCCACCGGCCTCGTGCGGTCTACCCGCGAACTCGGGCGGGCAGCCCTCGAACGCTCGCGCAGGGTCGTCCGAGAACGACCCCTCTTGACCTTGCTCCGGGTGGGGTTTACCTAGCCGCCTGAGTCACCTCAGGCGCTGGTGGTCTCTTACACCACCGTTTCACCCTTACCGAGGGCCGAAGCCCCCGGCGGTCTGTTTTCTGTGGCACTGTCCCGCGGGTCACCCCGGGTGGGCGTTACCCACCACCCTGCCCTGTGGAGCCCGGACGTTCCTCGGCGGGACCCGGAGGTCCCGACGCGGCCGTCCGGCCGACTCGTCTGTCGTGTCGACCATGCTACCGGCTGTGCCGTCGCGGCTTGACCTGAGCGCGTGCGCGGGGACGGGACCTCGCGCGGTCCTCCCCGAGCGGGGGCGTCCTCGCGCGGTCGTCCCTAGGCGGGGGTGAAGAGGATCTTCGCCGTGCCGGGGTCGGCCCGGGTCAGGCGGACCCGGATGCGTTCGCCCAGCGGCAGCTCCGCCGTCGGGGACTCGACGCGGCCGACCACCGCCGGGTCCTCCAGGTGGACCGTGCCGACCCCCGGCTCGTGATCCTTGATGTCGATCACCGTCGCCTCGAAGGTCTCGCCGACCCGGTCCTTGAGCAGGGCCGCCTCCACCAGGTCCACGCACTCCCGCTCGGCCGCGTTGGCCCGCCGGGTGCCCTCCTCCATCTCGTGCGGCAGCGTCCCCAGCGCGCCCACGGCCCACTGCGGCGGCTCGACCCCGGCGGAGGCCGCCAGGCACAGCTCGCCGGCGTACCGGTCGACCAGCCGGCGCAGCGGTGCGGTGCAGTGCGCGTACGGCGCGGCCACGGCGGCGTGCAGGAGCGGATCGGGGGTCTGCCCGCCGGTGAAGGACGTGTACCCGGCGCCGCGCAGCAGGGTCGTGCACTCCTGGAGGAAGGCGGCGTGGTCGGGCCGGCGCGGGTCGAGCGAGCGGACCAGCTCCGCGTACGGGACGTGGTGGGGCCAGTCGATCCGCAGGGCCTTCGCCGCGCGCCGGAGCCGGCCCACCGCGCCGTCGGGGGCGCTGGGGAGGGTGCGCAGGATCCCGGACCCGGCGGCGAGCATGAGGTCCGCGGCGGCCATGCCCGTCATCAGGGAGATCTGGGCGTTCCAGCCGTCCGCGGGGAGCGGGGCCCGGTAGGTGAGGGAGTACGAGCCGTCCTGCTCGACGACCTCCTGCTCGGGCACGCCCAGCGAGATGCCGCCGCGCTCCGCCTCCAGGGTCTCGCGGAGCGTCCCGATGACCTTGAGCAGGGCCACCGGCTCCTCGGCCGTGCCGGAGTCGATGGCCTCCTGGACGCCGGCGTAGTCGAGCTTGGCCCGGCTGCGGACCAGGGCCCGGCGTACCTCGGCGGTCTCCACCCGGCCGTCGGAGTCCAGGTCGAGCCGCCACACGAGCGCGGGGCGGGTCCGGTCGGGCAGCAGGCTGGCCGCGCCCTCCGAGAGCGCGACCGGATGCAGCGGGACCTTCTCGTCGGGGAAGTAGAGCGTGGTGACCCGCCGGTGCGCTTCGGCGTCGAGGGCTCCGCCGGGAGTGACGAAGGCGGCGACGTCGGCGATCGCGTAGTGCACGCGGTAGCCGCCGGAGGGACGTTTCGCCAGGTGCATGGCCTGGTCGAGGTCGACGGATTCGGGCGGGTCGAGGGTGAAGAAGGGGATGCCGGTGACGTCGGTCGAGGGGAGGCGGGGGTGCGCGGCGGCCTGTTCGGCCTCGGCGAGCACGGCGGTGGGGAACTGCGCCGGCACGTCCAGCCTGGTCCGCAGTTCGCGCAGCGCGGTCCGCAGAGCAGCCCCGTCTGCGCCGGTCATGTGCAGATGACGGCGTGGCATGGACCGAGCCTAGGGGGGACGGGGCCGGGCTGCCCGTCGAGCCCGCCGCGCGGCCCCGCCCCCGGCCCCGCGTCCGCTGCGGCTCCCTCGCCCCGCGTCCGCCGCCGGCCGTCGTCGAGCCCATGGTGTGGACGCGTCGAGCCGCTTCCGGCACGCCGTCTACGCTGGGCGCCGGGGGCCGCACCCCCGCGCCGTGCCGTACCGAAGGAGAACCACCGTGCTCGTGCTGCTGCCGCCCTCCGAGGGAAAGGCCGCCGGGGGCTCCGGCGCACCGCTGGACCCGGGGGCGCTGTCCTTGCCGGGTCTGGCCGGGGCGCGGGCGGCCGTGCTGGACGAGCTGGTCGAGCTGTGCGCGGGCGACGAGCCGAAGGCACGCGAGGTGCTGGGCCTGAGCGAGGGCCTGCGCGGCGAGGTCGCCAAGAACGCCGCGCTGCGGTCGGCGGTCGCGCGGCCCGCCGGGGAGATCTACACCGGGGTCCTGTACGACGCCCTCGACCTGGCCGGCCTCCCCGACGCCGCGCGGGCGACGGCCGAGCGGTCGCTGCTGGTGTTCTCCGGGCTGTGGGGCGCGGTGCGGATCACGGACGCGATCCCCTCCTACCGGTGCTCGATGGGCGTCAAACTGCCGGGCCTGGGCGCCCTGGGGGCGTACTGGCGGGCGCCGATGGCGGAGGTCATGCCCGAGGCGGCCGGGGACGGTCTCGTCCTGGACCTGCGCTCTTCCGCGTACGCGTCCGCCTGGAAGCCGAAGGGCGAGCTCGCCGGGCGCACCGCGACCGTGCGGGTGCTGCACTCCCAGATGGTCGACGGGGTGGAGAAGCGCTCGGTGGTGAGCCACTTCAACAAGGCGACGAAGGGCCGACTGGTCCGGGACCTGCTGCTGGCGGGCGCCGTCCCGGGCAGCCCCGCGGAGCTGGTGGAGGCGCTGCGGGAGCTGGGGTACGTGGTGGAGGCGCGGGAGCCGGGCAAGCCGGCGAAGGCGTGGGCGCTGGACGTCGTGGTGACACAGATCCACTGAACCGGATGCCGCAGCCCGGCCGGCCGACCCGGGCCCGCGCTACCACAGGCGGTCGGTCGTCCCCGGGTACAGCGGGACCCGGGCGCCCGTGAACAACGCGCGGGCGGCCGCCGCGTGCGGGGTGAGGAAGGCCGCCAGGACGGACTTGTCGAAGCCCGGCCGGTCGCTGGGCAGCGGATCGTCCGGGGTGCCGCCGAGCAGGACCGTGCCGGGCAGGCGTTCGAAGCCGGCCGCCTCGTAGAACGGGGTCAGCTCCCGGTCGCAGCTGAACAGGGCCAGGTCCACGCCGGGGTCGGCGGCCAACACCTCGCGTGCCGCCGTCACCAGACGCCTCCCTAGGCCCCGCCCGCGCAGGTCCGGCCGGGTCACCACCGAGCTGAGCCCGGCCGCGCGGTAGGTGGCGCCGCCGAGCCGGATCTCCTTGTGCAACAGCGTCAGGCAGGCCGCCACCGCCCCCTGCCCGGCCCCTTCCCGCAGCAGCACCGTGCGCGGGGCCAGAGCCGGGTCGTGGCCCGACCCCGCGCCGGGCCAGGCCGCCGCCTCCAGCGCCTCCACCTGCGCGGCGAGCCCGGCCGGGAGCACCTCGTACGGGAGCACCTCGCACACGCCGATCACGCGGTAGGGCCCCTCACCCGGCCGCGCCCGTCACGCGAGGGCCACCGCGGCGCCGCCCACCCGGACCCGGGCGTCGCCCGGCCGCAGCTCCACCGTCAGCACCCCGGGCCGGCCCATGTCCTCGCCCTGGCGCAGCGTCAGCGTGGCGGCGTCCGGGACGAGCCCGAGCTCGCGGGCGTACGCCCCGAACGCGGCGGCCGCCGCACCGGTGGCGGGGTCCTCGACGACGCCGCCGACCGGGAACGGGTCCCGTACGTGGAACAGCTCCGGGCCCTCCCGGTGCACCAGTTGGACCGTGGTGAGGTCCAGGCGGCGCATCAGCGCCTCCAGCCGGTCGAAGTCGTAGTCCAGGTCGGCGAGGCGGGCACGGGTGGCGGCGCCGAGCACGAGGTGGCGCGCCCCGGCATAGGCGATCCGCGGCGGGAAGGCCGGGTCGAGGTCGCCGGCCGGCCAGTCCAGGGCGGCCAGCGCCTGCGCGAGGTCCTCGGGGGAGACGGCCTCCGTGTGCGGCTCGACGCTGGTCAGGACGGCCCGCAGGCCCCCGTCGGCCTCCGTCACCGAGACCGGTACCCTCCCCGCGGGGGTCGCGAAGACGAGTTCGCCCGGACCGATCCGCTCGCCCAGCGCCACGGCGGTGGCGACGGTGGCGTGCCCGCAGAAGGAGACCTCCGCCTTCGGGCTGAAGAACCGCAGGGTGAAGCCCCGTCCGGGCTCGGCGTCCAGGTCCCGGGGCGGGGCCGTCAGGAACGCGGTCTCGCTGTAGCCCAGCTCCGCGGCGATCGCGAGCATCGCCGCGTCGTCCAGCGCGCTCGCGTCGAGCACGACCCCGGCGGGATTGCCGCCGGCCGGGTCGGTGGAGAAGGCGGTGTAGCGCAGGACCGGGGTCGGTGCCGTCGTATCAGTCATGATCAGCCCAACTCCCAAGGCACCGGCCGTCATTCCCGGGCCGCTCAGCCCCGCCCGATGTACGGCATGGCCGTCGCCATCACCGTCGCGAACTGCACGTTCGCCTCCAGCGGCAGCTCCGCCATGTGCACCACCGTGCGCGCGACGTCGGCGGCGTCCATCACCGGCTCCACGGCCAGCTGCCCGTTGGCCTGGAGGATGCCGCTACGCATCCGCTCCGTCATCTCGGTCGCCGCGTTGCCGATGTCGATCTGCCCGCACGCGATCCGGTACGGGCGCCCGTCCAGCGACAGGGACTTCGTCAGGCCCGTCATCGCGTGCTTGGTCGCGGTGTAGGCGACGGAGTTGGGGCGCGGCACGTGCGCCGAGATGGAGCCGTTGTTGATGATCCGGCCGCCCTGCGGGTCCTGCGCCTTCATCAGGCGGAACGCGGCCTGAGCGCAGAGGAAGGAGCCGGTCAGGTTGACGTCCACGACCGAGCGCCAAGCCTCGTACGTGATGTCCTCCAGCGCTACGCCGCCCGGGCCGAAGGTGCCGGCGTTGTTGAAGAGCAGGTCGAGCCGCCCGTACCGGGCGCGGACGGCCCCGAAGAGGGCGTTCACCTCGTCCGGGTCGCTCACGTCCGCCGGTACGCACAGCACGTCGGCGTCGTTCCCCGCCGCCTCGGCGGTCTCCTCCAGGGGCCGCGGACGGCGCCCGGCCACGGCCACCGACCAGCCCGCGCCCGCCAGGGCGAGGGCGACGGAGCGGCCGATGCCGGAGCCGGCCCCGGTCACCACAGCGATCTTCTTCCCAGGTGCGTTCATGGGGCCGCAGAGTACGTCACACCGGACATTCGAACACGGACGTTCCGACAGCTGAGAGCATGGGCCGGTCAGGGGTGCGAAAACACACGAAGAGAGTGGAGTCCCGCATGTCGGAGAGAGCCCCCGGGACGGCCCGCGAGCGGAAGTCGTCGTCCGTCGCCCGGAGCTCACCTCCCACGGCGCGCCGGACGGGTCTGCTGGTCACCTTCATACTCGGCGGGCTGACCGCGCTTCCCCCGCTGTCGATGGACATGTACCTGCCCGCGCTGCCGCAGGTCACCTCCGCCCTGCACAGCCCGGCCGCCACGGTTCAGCTGACCCTCACCTCCTGCCTCGCCGGCATGGCCCTGGGCCAGCTCGTGATCGGCCCGATGAGCGACAAGTGGGGCCGTCGGCGCCCGCTGTTGACCGGCATGATCGTCTACGTGCTGGCCACCGCCGTCTGCGCGCTCGCCCCCAGCACCGAACTGCTCGTCGGCTTCCGGCTGGTCCAGGGTCTGGCGGGCGCCGCGGCGATCGTCATCGCCCGCGCCGTCGTGCGCGACCTCTACGACGGGGTCGAGATGGCCCGGTTCTTCTCCACCCTGATGCTCATCTCCGGCGCCGCCCCGATCATCGCCCCGCTCATCGGGGGCCAGGTGCTGCGCTTCGCCGACTGGCGCGGGGTCTTCGTCGTCCTCACCGCCGTCGGCACGGCACTGACCCTGGTGGTGTGGCGCCGGCTCGACGAGACGCTGCCGCCCGAGCGGCGCCACACCGGCGGCGTGGGCGCCGCCCTGCGGACGATGCGCGGGCTCCTCGGCGACCGGGTCTTCGCCGGGTACACCCTGGCCGGCGGCTTCGCGTTCGCGGTGCTCTTCTCGTACATCTCCGCCTCGCCGTTCGTGGTGCAGGAGATCTACGGGGCCTCGCCGCAGCAGTTCAGCCTGCTGTTCGGGCTGAACTCGGTCGGCCTGATAACGGTCGGTCAGATCAACGGCAAGCTGCTGGTGGGCCGGGTCAGCCTGGACAAGGTGCTGGCCGTCGGGCTCGCGGTGATCACCGCGGACTCCGTCGCGCTGCTGTTGATGGCGGGCGGGGCGTTCGGGAAGGTCGGGCTGCTGCCGATGGCGGCCGGGCTGTTCGTGCTGATGTCCGCGATGGGCGTGCTGATGCCGAACACCAACGCACAGGCACTGATGCGCACCCCGCACGCCGCCGGATCGGCGTCCGCCCTGCTCGGCACCTCCTCGTTCCTGGTCGGCGCGGTCGCCTCGCCGCTGGTCGGGATCGCGGGGGAGGACACGGCGGTGCCGATGGCCCTGGTCCAGCTCGTCTGCGCGCTGCTGTCGGCGGCCTGCTTCCTGGGGCTGTGCCGTCCCTGGCAGCCCCGGGAGCCGACGCCGGCGGCCGGGACGTAGCGGGCGCCGGGGCACGGCGGCCGGGGCGCGGCCCGCGCCCGGCGCCGTAAACTTCCCAGGTGAACGCCTCCGCCGCCCTTCCCGCTTCCGGTCCCACCACCGCCGAGACGCTGCGCTCCGCGCTCGGCGGCCTGCTCGACGGGCTCCCGCCGAAGCAGGCCTCGGCCGCCGTCGAGCGGCTGATCGCCAACTACCGGGGCACGACACCCACCGACGTGCCCGTGCTGCGCGACCGCTCGGACGTGGCGGCGTACGCGGCGTACCGCATGCCGGCCACCTTCGAAGCCGTACGCTCCGCCCTGGACGCCCTGGCGCAGGCCGCCCCGCGGTGGACGCCGGGCTCGCACGTCGACGTGGGCGGCGGCACCGGCGCCGCCACCTGGGCGGTGGACGCCACCTGGGACGGCCCCCGCACCACGACGGTCCTGGACTGGGCCGAGCCGGCGCTGGCCCTGGGCCGGGAACTGGCCTCCGGCTCCTCGTCGCCCGCGCTGCGCGCGGCCGAATGGCGCCGCGCCGTCATCGGCTCCGGGATCGCGCTCCCCGAGGCGGACCTGGTGACCGTGTCCTATGTGCTCGGCGAACTCACCCCCGACGCCCGCCGGGCGGTCGTCGCCGAGGCGGCCCGCGTCGGTCGGGCCGTGGTACTGATCGAGCCGGGCACCCCCGAGGGGTACCTGCGCGTCCGCGAGGCCCGCGAGCAGCTGATCGAGGCCGGGCTGACGGTGGCCGCGCCCTGTCCGCACGACGCGGCCTGCCCGATCGAGGTCGGCCGGGACTGGTGCCACTTCTCGGCGCGGGTCAGCCGGTCCTCGCTGCACCGGCAGGTCAAGGGCGGGTCCCTGCCGTACGAGGACGAGAAGTTCAGCTACGTGGCCGCGACGCGTTTCCCCGTGGAGCCGGCCGCCTCCCGGATCACGCGCAGGCCGCAGATCCGGAAGGGGCTGGTCCTGTTGGACCTGTGCGGTCCGCCGGAGGCCGGCCTGACCCGGGCCACCGTGACCAAGCGCCACGGTGACCTGTACAAGGCGGCGCGGGACACCGACTGGGGCCGGGAGTGGCCGCCCGCCCCCTGAGCCGGACCGGGCCGCCGGGTCAGGGCCCCGTCAGGGCCGCAGCTCCTGGGTGCAGCACTTGACGCTGCCGCCGCCCTTGAGCAGCTCGCCCAGGTCCATCGGGATCGGCTCGAAGCCCCGCTCGCGCAGGGGTGCGAGCAGGCCGGCCGCGGCCTGGGGGAGCAGCACGTGCAGGCCGTCGGAGACGGAGTTCAGGCCGAAGGCCGCCGCGTCCTCGGCGTCCACGATCAGGGCGTCGGGGAACAGCCGCCGCAGGACGGCCTGGCTGCCGGGCGAGAAGGCCTGCGGGTGGTACATGATCTCGTCGCCGTCGAGGACGCACAGGGCGGTGTCGAGGTGGTAGAAGCGCGGGTCCACCAGGTCGAGGCCGATGACGGGGCGGCCGAAGAACTCCTGTGCCTCGTCGTGGGAGAGCGGACTCGAGCGGTACCCCCGGCCCGCCAGGATGTAGGTGGCGGTGACGGCGAAGTCGCCCTCGCCCTCGTTGATGTGGGACGGCTCGTGGATGTCCCGGAAGCCGTGGGCCCGGAACCACTCCAGGTGGATCTCCGCCTCGGCGGAGCGCTCCGGGTAGGCGAAGCGGGCCCCGAGCACGCGGCCGTCGATGACCAGGGCGCCGTTCGCCGCGTAGACCATGTCGGGCAGCCCGGGGTGGGGCACGAGGGTCTCGACGGTGTGGCCGAGTGAGCGGTAGCGGTCCCTCAGGTCTTCCCACTGGGCTTGTGCGAGGGGCAGGTCCACCGGTTTCGCGGGGTCCATCCACGGGTTGATGGAGTACGTGACCTTGAAGTGCGCGGGTGGGCACATCAGGTAGCGCCGGGGTGTGGCGTCTCTGCGCAAAGAAGGCTCCTCACGACTGACTCGCGGTGCGTGTGCTGTGCGTGTGCAGAGAATCGTCCCTCCTGGACGGGGACCGCGCAGTGAACTGATTGGGTGGTTTATCGGAATGACCGGAACCGGAAGACGATCCGTCTCGCATTGATACGTTGTGGGCATGAGCAGGACCGCCCACGCCAAGACGTCCGGGGTCGACGCGCCCCGCACGAAGTCGCCCGAGATCCAGACGGCCGCGGTCAAGACGCCCGAGGCCAAGACGCCCGATCCGAGCCGTCGCAGCGACCGGTCCCGGCGGGCCATCCTGGACGCCGCCCTCGCGCTCGTCGGGGAGGTCGGCTACGACAAGCTGACCATCGAGGCCATCGCCGCCCGCGCGGGGGTCGGCAAGCAGACCATCTACCGCTGGTGGCCCTCGAAGGCGTCCGTGCTGCTCGACGCCTCGCTCGCGCTCTTCGGGGAGGCGGAGGCCGACGTCGGCCGGACCGGCTTCCCGGACACCGGAGACCTCGCGGCGGACCTCAAGCTGGTGCTGCGGGCGACGGTCGACCAGTTCGACGACGAGAAGTACGCGGCCCCCACGCGCGCCCTGACCGCCGCCGGGGCCACCGACCCCGAGCTGGGCGCCCGCTTCACCGGCCAGTTGCTGGAGCCGCGGCTCGCCCTGTACGAGGACCGGTTGCGGACGGCCCGCGCGGCCGGACAGCTGGCGGAGGGAGTCGACCCCCGACTGATGACGGAGATGCTCCTCGGCCCCCTGACGTACCGCTGGCTCCTGCGGACGGGCCCGCTGACGCACGCGTTCACGGACGCCCTGGTGGACGCCGTGTTGGGCGGCGCGGTGCCCGCCGGGGCCCCGGCCGCGACCTCCGCGTGACCGAGAACATATGGCCGAATTCGGCGGTTTTGGGGGGCCCGATCCGGGGGTGCGGTCACCCGGCGCCCCGGAGGGTGGGACCATGGGGAGGTCCGCCGGGGGCAACGGTGAGGTGAGGGGATAGATGGGGTCCGAGTCCGGCCGCGTCAAACGCGGCGAGCAGAGCAGGATTTCCCAGTGGCTGCGTCGCCGCGCGAAACCGGCTCCCGAAGACCCGGGCAGGGAACGCGAGGCCCTCCTCCTGGCGGTCGCCGCCGCCGGCCTCCCGATCGCCCCCGCCGCCCACCCGGCCGGCTACCGATGTTCTTGCGACCGCATCGGCTGTCCGACGCCCGCGCGGCACCCTCTCTCCTTCGCCTGGCAGACTCAGGCGACCACCGACCGCGCGCAGGTCGAACGGTGGGCGCGCGACCAGCCCCAGGCGAACTTCATCACCGCGACCGGCATGGTGCACGACGTCCTGGACGTCCCGCTCGACGCCGGACGAGACGCCCTGAGCCGCCTGCTGGCGGCCGGCGTGGACGTCGGCCCGGTGGCCGAGTCCGGCGGTACGGGCGACCAGGCCCGCATGCTGTTCTTCACGGCGACCCGGGGGACGCCGGAGGACGAGGACGAGTGGTGGCCCTGCGAGCTGGACTGCCACCCCGAGACGATGGACGAACACCCGGGCCTGCGCTGGCACTGCCGAGGCAGCTACGTGCTCGTCCCGCCGGCCTCCCTCCCGGGGGGCCAGAGCGTCGCCTGGCTGCGCGGCATCGACCACGTGCTGCCGGACCCGCTGACGCTGCTCGAAACCCTGACCGACGCCTGCGCGCAGTACGCGGGAACCTCCGAGCAGACCCCCGCCGCCGTCGCCTGGCCACTGGGCCGCTGACGGCGTAGACGAAGACGGGCCGGACGACAGCTGTCGTCCGGCCCGTCTTCGTCTACGCCCCGCAGGTGCTCGTCGTCAGCCCCGCGCGTCCGCGGCGGGGGCGCCCGCCGGCTGCCGCTCCGCGGGCTCGCCCTGGCCGCCCCGGCCCTTGGCGGCCGTCGGGGCCAGGAACAGGCCGAGCACCGCGAGCAGGTACAGCACCCACACCACCAGCTGGACCACGGTCGGGTCCGGTTGGAAGTTGAGGGTTCCCTTCAGCAGGGTCCCGTACCAGCTGTCCGGCGGGACCGTGTCGCTGATGTCGAACGCCTTCGTCAGGATGCCGGGCAGGAATCCGGCCTCCTGGAGGTCGTGGATGCCGTACGCGAGAACGCCCGCGGCGACCACGACCAGCATGCCGCCGGTCCACGTGAAGAACTTGGCGAGGTTGATGCTCAGGGCCCCCCGGTAGAACAGCCAGCCCAGCAGCACCGAAGTGCCGATGCCCAGCAGCACGCCGGCCAGCGGGCCCGCGCCGTCACCGGCCGCCTTCACCGAACGCCACACGAACAGGGAGGTCTCCAGGCCCTCGCGGCCCACCGCGAGGAACGCCGTCGTGACCAGCGCGCCGGTGCCCATCGCGAGCGCCGCGTCCAGCTTCCCGTGGAGCTCGGCCTTCAGGTGCCGCGCGGTGCGCTTCATCCAGAAGACCATCCAGGTCACCAGGCCCACCGCGACGACGGACAGGGACCCGCCGATCGCCTCCTGCGCCTCGAAGGTCAACTGCTCGGTACCGAATTCGAGCGCGGCGCCGAAGCCGAGGCTGAGGGCGGCCGCCAGGCCGACACCCAGCCACAGCGGCCCGAGCTTGTCCTTGTGGCCGGTCTTCACCAGGTAGGCGATGAGGATGCAGACGACGAGGCTGGCCTCCAGCCCCTCGCGCAGACCGATCAGATAGTTGCTGAACACGTGGTTCCTCCTACGGGCTACGGGTCTACGCGAACAGCGTCCGGCCCCACCAGTCGTCCTTGTCGCGGACGCCCGGCGGGACGGCGAAGACGGCCGAACCCACGTGCTGGATGTATTCGTTGAGCGCGTCGTTCTTCGACAGGTTGCGCTGTACCGGGATGAACCCCTTGCGGACGTCCCGCTGGTAGGCGAGGAAGAACAGGCCCGCTTCGAGGCGGCCCAGCCCGTCCGTGCCGTCCGTGAAGGAGTAGCCGCGGCGCAGGATCGTCGCGCCGCTGTTGCTGTCCGGGTGGGCGAGGCGGACGTGCGCCGAGGGCTTCATCGCCTTGAGGAAGGGCTCGTCGCGCTCCTTCGACTTGCCGACGGGGGCGCCCTCGCCCTTGTCGCGGCCGAAGACGTCCTCCTGCTCCTGGAGCGAGGTGCGGTCCCAGGTCTCGATGTGCATCCGGATGCGACGGGCGACCAGGTACGAGCCTCCGGCCATCCAGGCGCTGCCGTCGGAGGCGGCCGCCCAGACGTGCTCGTCCAGCGCGGCCCGGTCGGTGCCCGAGACGTTCCGGGTGCCGTCCTTGAAGCCCATCATGTTGCGCGGGGTCTGCGCGTCCGGGGTGGTGGACGAGGTCTTGCCGAAGCCGAGCTGCGACCAGCGGACCGCCGTCTTGCCGAAGCCGATGCGGGCCAGCTGGCGGATGGCGTGCACGGCGACCTGGGGGTCGTCCGCGCAGGCCTGGACGCAGAGGTCGCCGCCGGAGCGGGCCGGGTCCAGGTTGTCGCCGGGGAACTGCTCCAGGTCGACCAGGGCCTCGGGGCGCTTGTCCTCCAGGCCGAAGCGGTCCTTGGCGAACAGGCCGGGGCCGAAGCCGATGGTCAGGGTGAGCCGGGAGGCCTTGAGCCCCAGCGCCTCGCCCGTGTCGTCCGGCGGGGCCTCCGGGAGGCCGCCGTAGCCGCCCTCGCCGACGGGGTGACCGGCCGTCATCAGCCGCGCCGCCGCCGTCCAGTCCTTGAGGAGCTGGATCAGCTCCCCGCGGTCCTTCGTCTTCACGTCGAAGGCCGCGAAGTGCAGGCGGTCCTGGACGGCGGTGGCGATACCGGCCTGGTGCTCGCCGTGGAAGGGCACGGCCGCCCCGGTCGAGGCCGCGGGCACCACGTCCGTGCCGCCGCCGAACGCCGCGACCGCGCCGCCGGCCGCGGCGGCGCCGAGCGCCAGCCCGGCCCCGCCCCAGCCGAGCAGGGCACGCCGCGAGGGCGCCTTGGCCCCTTCCCGGGCGTCGTCGCGCTCTTCCACCGTCACCGACTCCGAGTCAGTCATCCCGTGCCTCCCGCCTGCTCCGCTGTTCCCGACCGTTACTTCGCGACCGCCGCCGCCAGCTTGGACAGCGGCTCGGCCAGCGCGTTCACGGCGTCCGAGAGCTCCTTGCGCTCCGCGTCGCCGACCTTGTCGTAGGAGGTGAAGTCGTAGCCGTTCTTGTCCGCGCGGTGCTTGTCGAGCAGCGTGTCCAGCGCGGCGAACTGGGAGTCGAGCGTCTTGACCAGCTCCGCGTCGTTCTTCGCGGCGACCGGCTTGAGCAGCTCGTACGCCTTCTGCGCGCCCTCGACGTTGGCCTTGAAGTCGATCAGGTCGGTGTGGCTGTAGCGCTCTTCCTCACCCGTCACCTTGCCGGTGGCGACCTCGTCGAGGAGCTCCTTGGCGCCGTTGGCCATCGAGGTGGGGGTGATCTCCGCCGTGCCGATCCTCTTCTGCCAGTCGGTCACGTCGTTCATCAGGGTGTCGGCGAGCTTCTTCTCGTCGTCGCCGATCTTGTTGTCGGCCCAGAGCGACTTCTCCAGGCGGTGCCAGCCGGTCCAGTCCTTCGCGGGGTCCTGGCCCGCCTCCAGGCCGTCCTCGCGGACGTCGATCTTCGGGTCGATGTCGCCGAAGGACTCCGCGACCGGCTCGGTGCGCTCCCAGCCGAGGCGGGAGACGGCGTAGGCCTTCTTCGCGGCCTCGACGTCGCCGGCCTTCACCGCGTCCACGAAGGTCTTGGTGGTGGGGAGGGAGTCGTCGGCCTGCGCCTGGACGTACTTGCGGTACTCGGCGACGGCGGCGTCCAGCTCGGGGCTGCGCTTGGCCGCGGCGCCGCCGGTGGCCTTGACCTTCTGGCGGATGCCGTCGCCCTTCATGCCGGGCTTGCAGTTGACCTCGTAGTCGCCGGCCTTGATCTCGGCCGTGATGGTGGCCTTGGTGCCGGGGCCGATGTTCTCGCGCTCGGCGACGATGCGGTCGTCCGGGAAGAGGACGTAGACCTCGGTGACCTTGGAGCCCTTGTTGTCGACCTCGATGGTGACCTTGCCCGCCGGGAACTCCTTCTTGGAGATGTCGCAGGCGCTGTCGGAGGCGGCCACCTGAATCGTGCCCTCGGCGCCCGCCGCGCTCTTCTCGGCGCAACCGGTGACGGCGGTGAGCGCGGCCACTGCGGCGGCCGCGGTGACGACGGTGAGGCGGGCGGGGCGCATACGGGCTCCTGGCGGGTCTGGCGTTCGGCAGAAGGCCGCCCCGTCGGGTGGGGGCGGCCGGGTGAGGCGGACCTAACTTAACCGAGGCTTACCTGACCTCGGACCGCGCGTCCAGTGATTCGGCGCACACAGGTCGCCGCCGGACACGAGGTCGTCACGGCATCACCACCGGTGGCCCATGGAAAGGTCAAGCGGAGGTAAAGTGGGGTGCCCGTGCTTGAATGCCGGGGTGAATGATCTCGACCTGCTTTCCGTCTTCTGCGCGGGCGACGGCCGTCACGGCAATCTGCTCGGCGTCGTGCGCGACGGCCGCACCTGCCCCGACGACGCCTCCCGGCAGGCACTGGCGGCGGAGCTCGGATACAGCGAGACGGTCTTCGTGGACGACCCCGAACGGGGGATCGTCGACATCCGCACCCCCGGCACCCGGATGGACTTCGCGGGCCACCCCCTGGTCGGTGTCGCCTGGCTGCTCGACATCGAGGAACTCCGGCCGCCGGTCGGCACCGTCTGGGCCCGCGACGACGGGGAGTTCACCTGGATCACCGCCCGCCCCGAATGGGTCGAGGGCAAGCGCACCGAGCAGTACGCGAGCGCCGCCGAGGTGGAGGCGCTGCCCGCGCCGCCGCCGGGCGAGGGCTGGCTGTACGCCTGGGCCTGGGAGGACGAGGCCGCCGGACGCATCCGGGCCCGGGGGTTCCCGCGCCGCCCGGACGGGGCGATCACCGAGGACGAGGCCACCGGCTCGGCGGCGATCCTGCTGACGGCGGAGCTCAACCGGGCCCTGAACATCACTCAGGGCGCGGGCTCCCAGATCCTCACCGCCCCCGGCCCGGACGGCACGATCGAGGTCGGCGGCCGGGTCCGCTTCGCGCGCCGGGAGCCCTGACCGGGGCCGCTTCCCCGGGCCTCGGCCCGGGGAAGCGGCCACGTGACGGCCCCGGGTGGCGTCCACGTGATGGGCCCGGGTGGCGGCCGAGCGCCGGACCGCCCGACGCCCGCGGCGTTCTCCGCGGTCCTCGGTCCGCGACAGGGGCCCGGGGTCCCTACCGCCCGGAGCGCCGCCCGGCCGGCGCGGGCGCCCCGGGAAACGCCCGGGCGGGGCTCACGCACTCAGCGGGAACTGCTCGCCCAATTCCCGGAAGACGGCGCCGTTGAGGTCGAACGCGTGCTTGCACTCATCGATGATGCGCTGCTTCTCCAGGTCGTCCGCGACGATCGCGTCGAGCAGTTCCCGGTAGTCCCGCTTGAAGGCGGCCGGGTTCGCGATGTCCGTGAAGACGTAGAAGCGCACCCCGTCGCCCTTGCGGGCGAAGCCCCAGGTGCGCTCCGCCTTGTCCCGGATGATCTGGCCGCCCGACAGGTCGCCCAGGTACCGGGTGTAATGGTGGGCCACGTACCCGCCGGGCCAGGACGCCGCGCACTCGGCGACCCGGGCCGCGTACGCGCGCGTCGCGGGCAGGGCGGAGAGGCTCTCGCGCCACCCCGGGCCGCGCAGGTGCGCCAGGTCGCGCTCGATCTGCGGGACGCGCATCAACTCGGGCCGGATGAACGGACCGGCCACCGAGTCGCCCCGCAGCGCCCCGGCCGAGTCCTCGAGCGCCCGGTAGACGAACCACAGCTGCTCGGTGTAGCGGGCGTAGGCGACCACGCCGAGCCGGCCGCCCAGCAGGTCGCTCATGAACGTCGAGTTCTCGGCCTCGGTGTGCTGCGCGTGCGAGGCGACACGGATGGCGGTGGAAAAGGCGTCCAACGCGGACCTCCGAGGGTCATCGGAAAGAGCGCGGGCGGGCGCACGGCGGCGCCGCCGCCCCGACCGGTCTCCCGGGCAGTCTTCCCGACGGCGTGTCGGCAAAAACCTGCTCCGCTCCCCGCCCCTACGGGAGGGTGAGGATCTCCGCCCCGGAGTCGGTCACGACCAGGGTGTGCTCGAACTGCGCGGTGCGCTTGCGGTCCTTGGTGACGACCGTCCAGCCGTCGTCCCACATGTCGTACTCGTGCGTCCCCAGCGTCAGCATCGGCTCGATGGTGAAGGTCATGCCGGGCTCGATGACCGTGGTGGCGTGCGGGCTGTCGTAGTGCGGGATGATCAGGCCCGAGTGGAACGACGAGCTGATGCCGTGGCCGGTGAAGTCCCGGACCACGCCGTAGCCGAAACGCTTCGCGTACGACTCGATGACCCGGCCGATCACATTGATCTGACGGCCCGGCTTGACCGCCTTGATGGCCCGGTTCAGAGACTCCCGGGTGCGCTCCACCAGCAGCCGCGACTCCTCGTCCACCTCGCCGCACAGGTAGGTGGCGTTGTTGTCCCCGTGCACCCCGCCGATGTACGCGGTCACGTCCAGGTTCACGATGTCGCCGTCCCGCAGGACCGTCGAGTCCGGGATGCCGTGGCAGATCACCTCGTTCACCGAGGCGCACAGGGACTTCGGGAAGCCCCGGTAGCCGAGCGTCGAGGGGTACGCGCCGTGGTCGCACATGTACTCGTGCGCGACCCGGTCCAATTCGTCGGTGGTCACCCCCGGCGCGATGTGTGTGGCGGCCTCCTCCATCGCCCGGGCGGCGATCCGGCCCGCGACGCGCATCGCCTCGATGGTCTCGGGCGTCTGCACCTCCGGTCCGGTGTAGGGAGTGGGCGCGGGCTTGCCCACGTACTCGGGCCGGCGGATGTTGCCGGGAACGGAACGGGCGGGGGAGAGCTCGCCGGGTACGAGCAGCGACTGGCCAGACATGCAAGCGAGTGTAACCAGCGGTGATGGGGCAGCATGGCGGCAAAGAGCGGTGAGAGCCGCGACGAGAGGAGCCGGCGGACGATGGCCCTGTTCAAGAAGCGCCAGACGGGCAAACCGGGCGAGTGGTACTACTGCCTGGTCCACAAGAAGGTCGAGGAGGGCCCCGAGTGCCCGGCCAAGGACCGGTTCGGCCCCTACTCCAGCCGGGAGGAGGCGGCCCACGCCATGGAGACCGCCGAGGAGCGGAACCTGGAGTGGCAGAACGACCCCAAGTGGAACGACAAGACGGGTGGGCCGGGCGAGGCCGGTGAGCCGGGCGACATCGCCTAGCCGTCGCCGTCCCGCGGCCGCGCCGGGCGGCGCGTCCCGGGCGCGGCCCTACCAGCGGCTGGGTGGCGGCGCGGTCAGCTGATCGGCCAGCCGTGCCAGTCGGTCCCGGAACCGGCGGGCGCCGCCGCGCGGGGCGGGCAGACCGTTCTCCCCGGCCGCCGCGCTCACCAGGTGCTGCACGGTGTCCAGATCCAGCTCGGCGGTGGCGTCCGGCACCGACAACGCCTCGTGGGCCAGCGTGCCAAGGTCGCGGTCCCCGCCGTCCAGGGACAGTACGGTCGCCCCCGCCCGCCGGGCGTCGTGGACCCGCTCCAGCAACGGGCCGCCCGGCTGCTCCGGGGCCACCACCAGCAACGTGTGCCCGCGCCGCGCCGCCTCCAGCCGGCCCAGCCCCACCGACAGGTGCGGCGGCTCACCGGGCCGCACCCGGTGGCGCACGAGGGTCGGCACCAGCTCGGGCAGCCCCGACCAGGCGGCCTCGTCGACCAGGTGCGCGGCCAGGTGCCAGGGCTCGTACCGCTCCGTCCCCACCAGCAGCAGGTTCCCGCCGGCGGGCACCACGGAGCGGCGCAGCGAACCGGCGAACCGGCGCGCGGCCCCGGGCCACTGCGTACCGGCCAGCACCTCGCGCAACAACGCGACCCTCACTGCGTCCATGGCGGCATCCTCCCGCACCCGGGGACGCGGGGCGGCCACTTGGGCGCGATACGTCCCCACGGGTATGGGCGCGGGTACTCGGCAGTACCTTTGCCCCCATGACTTCCTCAGACAGCACCCAGAAGCCGCCGGCCAAGGACCCCTGGGACCTCCCGGACGTCTCGGGCCTCGTCGTCGGCGTCCTCGGCGGCACAGGTGACCAGGGCCGGGGCCTGGCCTACCGCTTCGCCCGCGCCGGCCAGAAGGTGATCATCGGCTCCCGCGCCGCCGACCGCGCCCGCGCCGCCGCCGCCGAACTGGGCCTCGGCGTGGAGGGCGCGGACAACGCGGAATGCGCGCGGCGCAGTGACATCGTGATCATCGCGGTTCCGTGGGAGGGCCACGCCAAGACCCTGGAATCGCTGCGCGAGGACCTCGCGGGCAAGCTCGTCGTGGACTGCGTCAACCCGCTCGGCTTCGACAAGCAGGGCGCGTACGCCCTCCAGGTCCCCGAGGGCAGCGCCGCCCAGCAGGCCGCGGCCCTGCTCCCCGATTCCCGGGTCACGGCGGCCTTCCACCACCTCTCGGCGGTGTTGCTCCAGGACGAGTCGGTCGAGGAGATCGACACCGACGTGATGGTGCTGGGCGAATCCCGCGCCGACACCGACCTGGTCCAGGCCCTCACGGCCCGCGTCCCGGGCATGCGCGGCGTCTTCGCGGGCCGCCTGCGGGGCGCCCACCAGGTCGAGGCCCTGGTCGCCAACCTCATCTCCACGAACCGCCGCTACAAGGCCCACGCCGGCCTCCGCATCACCGACGTGTGACCGGCGCTTCCGCCGCGGCGGTCGGCGGCCGGCCGCCGCGGGTGGGGGCGTGGGGGACACTGGAGGGGCTCGACCCCTTCTGCACCGCCGAGGAGCTCTGCCGCATGCCCCGCCTTGCCGTGTTCGCCGTTGTCGTCTGCGTCCTGTCCGTGGCCGCGGCCGTGGTCGCCTTCGTGGAGGGCAGCTTCCTCGGGATCGTCTGGGTCCTGCTGGCCGGTCTGACCTCCAACATGGCCTGGTACTACCTGCGCAAGGCGAAGGCGGAGAAGCGGGCCTGACCGGGACGATCGACGGGATGGTGCCGCTCCCGCGCGGCCTGCCTCGACGGTGACGGCCCGGCCCGGGCCCTCCGGGGCCGGGGCCAAGGCGATCGGGCACGGTTCAGCGGGACGGGATCCGGCAGTAGCCGTCCGTCTCCTCCCAGAAGCGGTACAGGTCGTGGCCGCAGTACGTCTCCAGGTCGGACACGCCCAGGGCGCCGAGGATGTCGGTGACCCGGTCGAAGAAGAACGTGTTCACCTCGGGAATCCACAGCAGGGCGAACACGCCGATCAGGGCGAACGGCGCCAGTGGCGCCACCTCGCGCCGCACCCGGTGGGACAGCCACGGCTCGATCACCCCGTAGCCGTCCAGACCCGGCACCGGCAGGAAGTTCAAGATGGCCGCGGAGACCTGGAGCAGCGCGAGGAACGCGAGCGCGAAGCGGAAGACCCAGGGCACGCCGTCGAGGGCGTGCAGCCAGAACGGCGCCGTGCACACGACCGCGAACAGTACGTTCGTCAGGGGGCCCGCCGCCGAGACGAGGCTGTGCTTCCAGCGGCCGCGGATCCGGTCCCGCTCGATGTACACCGCGCCACCGGGCAGACCCAGACCGCCCAGGATCACGAAGACCACCGGCAGCACGATGCTCAGCAGCGCGTGCGTGTACTTCAGCGGGTTCAGCGTCAGATATCCCTTGGCGCCCACCGTGATGTCCCCGCCGTGCAGGGCGGTACGGGCGTGCGCGTACTCGTGCAGGCACAGCGAGACCACCCACGCGGAGGTCACGAAGAGGAACACGGCGAGCCCGGGGCTCGTCGCGTAGCCGGTCCACACGGCCCAGCCGGTGACCACCATGACCGCGACGATGCCCAGAAACACGGAACTGATCTGCCGCTCGGCGCGGCTCCCCTGGTGACCCATGCGGCGAAACCTATCCCGGCCCGGAAATCGGTCGGCCCCGGGGGCCCGGGCAGCGACAATGGGCCGGTGCGTTACGCGATTCTCGGCACCGCCCAGGCCGTCCGCGACGACGGGACCCCCGTCGCCGTCGGCGGCGCGCGCCTGCGCGCCCTCCTGACCGCCCTGGCGCTGCGGCCCGGCCGCACGGTGCCGGCGGACCTGCTCGTCGACCAGGTCTGGGACGGCGATCCGCCGGCCGACGCGGTCGCCGCGCTCCAGGCGCTCGTGGCGCGGCTGCGGCGGACGCTGGGCCACGAGGCCGTGCGGTCCGCCGAGGGCGGCTACCTGCTGGCCGCGGGGCGGGACGACGTCGACCTGTACCGCTTCGAGCGGCTGTCGGACGCCGCCGCGGCGGAGTCGGACCCCGCCCGGGCCGCCGCCCTGTACGACGAGGCCCTCGCCCTGTGGCGCGGACCGGCGCTGGCCTGCCTCCCCGACCCCGGGGCGGAGTCCGCTCGCTGGGAGGCCGTACGGACGGACGCGCGCCGGGGCCGGCTGGCCGCGGCCCTCGCGCTGGGGCAGGCGGAGCGGGTGCTGCCCGAGCTGGGCGCGCTGTGCGCCGAGCAGCCCCTGGACGAGCCGTCGCAGGCGTTGCGGATCCGCGCCCTGCGCGACGCGGGCCGGCCGGCGGAGGCGCTGGCCGCCTACGACGAGGTCCGACGCGACCTCGCCGACCGGCTGGGCACCGACCCGGGCCCCGCGCTGCGCGCCCTGCACGCCGAATTGCTGGACCCGACGGCGCCCGTGCCCCTACCCGTCGCCGCCCCGACCCCCGAGGCGCCGCCGGTCCGGGGCAACCTGCGATCCCGGCTCACCACCTTCGTCGGCCGCGAGGAGGACATCCGGGCCATCGGCGACGACCTCGCCCGTGCCCGCCTCGTCACGCTGCTCGGCCCCGGCGGCGCGGGCAAGACCCGGCTGTCCCAGGAAGCCGCGGAAGCGGGGACGGCCGACGCATGGCCGGACGGGGTGTGGCTGGTCGAGCTGGCCCCCGTGGACGACCCCGAGGACGTACCCGAGGTGGTCCTCGCCGCGCTCGGGGCCCGAGAGACCAAGTTGCGCGGCGCCGCCGCCGAGGAACTGCGGGCGCTCACCGACCGAAGCGGCGACGATCCCCTCGAACGTCTCGTCGACCACTGCGCGCGACGACGGCTCCTGCTGCTCCTGGACAACTGCGAGCACGTCGTCAAGGCCGCCGCCGGGCTCGCCGAGGAACTCCTCGCCCGCTGCCCCGGCGTACGCGTCCTGGCCACCAGCCGCGAACCCCTCGGGGTGCCGGGGGAGACCCTGCGCCCGGTGGAACCGCTGCCCGACCCGGTCGCGCTCCGGCTCCTCGCCGACCGGGGCGCCGCCGCCCGCCCCGGGTTCCGTACCGAGGACGACCCGGACGCCGCCGCCGAGATCTGCCGCCGCCTGGACGGACTGCCGCTCGCCATCGAACTCGCCGCCGCCCGACTGCGGTTGCTGACCGCGCGGCAGATCGCCGACCGGCTCGACGACCGGTTCCGGCTGCTCACCAGCGGCTCCCGTACTCTGCTGCCCCGCCAGCAGACGCTGCGCGCCGTGGTGGACTGGTCCTGGGACCTCCTCGACGCCCCCGAACGGGCCGTGCTGCGGCGGCTGTCCGTCTTCGCGGGCGGCTGCGACCTGGCCGCCGCCGAAGCCGTCTGCTCCGAGGTCGTATCCGAGGCGGTCTGTTCCGAGGCCGTATCCGAGGCCGGGCGGGGCGGGGCCGGGCGGGACGACGCCGACGTACTGCTCTGCCTCGGCTCGCTCGTCGACAAGTCCCTCGTCGTGGCCGCCCCCGGTCCCGGCGGCGACATGCGCTACCGGCTGCTGGAGACGGTCGCCGAGTACGCGGCCGAGCGCCTCGCCGAGGTCCCCGGCGACCGCGAGGCCACCGAGCGCCGGCACCTGACCCACTACCGCGAACTCGCCCGCACCACCGAGCCGGTGCTGCGCGGCCACGGCCAACGGGAGGCGGGCGAGCGGCTGGCCACCGAGTACGAGAACATCCGTACCGCCTTGCGCCGGGCCATCGCCCTGAAGGACGCCGGCGAGGCGTTGTGCCTGGTGCACGCCCTGATGTGGTACTGGCACATGCACGACCTGCGCGCCGAGAGTCGGCACTGGTGCGGTCTGACCGCCGCCCTCGGCCCCGACCCGTTCGCCCCGCCGGCCGCCCCCGCCCAGCCCGTCTGGGAACGGGTCGTCGACTCCCCGCCGCCCTACACCGGCGAACTGCTCTGCGAGGCCTGGCGCGGTGTGCGGATGATGTGCCTGGCCTCCCGCGACCAGAACAGCGGCGACTGGAACACTCCCGGGGTCCGGGCCCAGGTCGATGCCATCGTGCAGGTCTACCGCCCCGGCCTCCCGCAGACCTGTCAGGTCCCCGGCGCCCTGTGGATCTACCTCTACGCCGTCATGATCAACGGGGACGTCGACCTGCTCCGGCGCGTCCTCGACGCGGCCGTCGACACCTCCCGGGAGCTCGGCGACCGCTGGGCGTACGCCTCCGCCCTCCAGTTGCGCGCCAACGTCCTCGCCAACCGGGCCGACTGGAGCGGCGACGCCGCCCGCGACGCGGAGGAGAGCCTGGCCGCCTTCCGGGAGCTCGGCGACGCCTGGGGCTGCGCCGAGGCCCTGTCGGCCCGCGCCGAATCCCTGGAGAAGCGGGGCGAATTCGCTTCGGCCGCAGAGGACTTCCAGGCCGCCATCGCCTACGCCGAACACCTCGGCGCCAAGGCGCAGGCGGCCGTCCTGCGCGTGCGTCGGGCCGGGTCCCTCGTCGAGGACGGTCAGATGGAGGAGGCCGAGAGGATCCTCGACGAGGTCGTCGGCGGCGTACGGGAGCTCGGCAACGAGGCCATGCCGGCCGCGCGATTGTTCCTCGCGGGCGTCTACGGACGCACCGGCCGCATCCCCCGGGCCCGTGCCCAACTCCACACCCTGCGCGAGGAGTTCCCGAGCACCGGGTTCGCCGTCTTCGACTGCTTCCTGCACGCGACCCTGGCCTGGCTCGACAACCAGGAGGGCAGCTACCACGAGGCCCTGGAGTCGACCCGGCAGGCCCTGGACGCCGCGCAGGACCCGCTCGCCCGGATGGTCGCACCCCAGATCCCGGCCGTTCTCCTGATCACGGCGGCCAACTCCCTCGTCGGTCTCGGCGGCCCCGAGCGCGCCTACGACGCCGCCCGGCTGGTCGGGGCCTACCGGGCCCTGCTCCCGCCCGGGCACGTGCCGGTCTTCACCGAGCGCACCGACGCCGCCCACGCCGAGGAGCGGGCGCGGGCGGTGCTGGGCGACGCCGCCTTCGAGGCGGCGCGCGCCGAAGGCGGCGGCCTCTCCCTGGAGGAGGCCGCCGCCCTCTTCTGATCCGGCCCCCCCGTACGGGGCCCGCCCGGGACGCGATCCGGAACGGACCGGCTCCCGGATCAGGTCTTCTGGCGGAACTTGCGCACCGCGAGCGGCATGGTGACGACGGTGATGGCCACGGACCAGGCCAGGGTCACCCAGACCGGGTGGGCGACCGCGCCGCCGTTGATCAGACCGCGCGCCGCGTCGGCCAGGTTGGACAGCGGGTTGTAGTCGGTGAAGGTCTGCAGCCACCCCGGCATGGTCGACGGCGGGGCGAAGATCGAGCTGCCGAACTGGAGCGGCATCAGGACCAGCATGGCCATGCCCTGGACGGCCTGCGCGGTCTTCATGGTGAGACCGAGCAGGATGAAGATCCACATCAGGGAGGCGCCGAACACCGCGGACAGCCCGATGGACAGGAACAGGTCCAGCACCGACGTCTTGATCGACAGACCCAGGATGAAGCCGACGCCGAGCAGGATCGCGATGGCGACCATCATCCGGCCGAGTTCGACCACGATCTTGGCTATGAGGACGGAGGACCGGGCGATGGGCATGGACCGGAAACGGTCCATCACGCCCTTCTTGAAGTCGTCGTTCACCCCCGTGCCGACGCCCATGGCGATGTTCATCCCCATCATGGCCATCAGGCCGGGGACGACGTAGTTGACGTACGCCTCCTGCTGGCCCTTCCCGGAGATCGCGCCTCCGAAGACGAACACGAACAGCAGGGTGAAGATGATCGGCATGAACACGACGTCGAACATCGACTCGGGGTCCTGCTTGATCTGGAGGGTGTTGCGGCGCACCAGGGCGCCGATGTGCCGCAGGTTGGCCCGCAGACCGATCCGGCCCTCGCCGGCGGGTCCCGCTGCCGCGGCGGCCGGAGCGGCCACGGGGGTGCTGGGCTTGGGCGTGGTGACGGTACTCATGCCGCGACCTCCTCGGTCTGCTGGGCGGAGGCCTCGGAAGAGGGCTTCTGGCCGGTGATGGAGAGGAACACCTCGTCGAGGCTGGGGAGGTAGGTGCCGACATCGGCTATCGGGTAGCCCCGGGCGGCCAGCACGCCGACAACCGCGGTCAGTTGCTCGTCGCTGAGGATCGGCACCAACAACACGCCCTCGTCGGGAACGGCCTGGGAGCCGGCCGCCCCGTCCAGCCCGGCCTCGGCCAATGCCCGGGCCATGCCGGGCAGGTCGGCGGAGGAGACGGGCCGGATGCGCAGGGTGCGGCCGCCGACGCGGGCCTTCAGCTCGTCGACCTTGCCCTTGGCGATGACCTTGCCCCGGTCGATGACCGTCAGCTCGTCGGCGAGCTGCTCGGCCTCCTCCATGTACTGGGTGGTCAGCAGGACGGTCGCGCCCTCCGCGACCATCCGCTGCACCTCGTCCCACACCTCGTTACGGGTGCGGGGGTCGAGGCCGGTCGTCGGCTCGTCCAGGTACAGGACGGCCGGGCGGCCGATCATCGACGCCGCCAGGTCGAGCCGGCGCCGCATGCCGCCGGAGTAGTGCATCGCGGCCTTCTTGGCCGCCTCGGTGAGCGAGAACCGCTCCAGCAGCTCGTCGGCGCGGGACCGGGCCTCCTTGCGGGGCAGGTCCAGCAGCCGGCCGATCATGTAGAGGTTCTCCCAGCCGGAGAGCTTCTCGTCGACCGAGGCGTACTGGCCGGTCAGGCCTATGGTGCGGCGCAGTTGCCGGGGCTGGCGGACCACGTCGAAGCCGGCGACCCGCGCCGTCCCGGCGTCGGGGGTGATCAGGGTGGACAGGATGCGGACCAGGGTGGTCTTGCCCGCGCCGTTGGGCCCGAGGACCCCGAGGACGGTCCCCTCGCGCACATCGAGGTCCACACCGTCGAGGGCCCTGGTCTCGCCGTAGTGCTTGACCAGCCCCCGTACCTCTACGGCGTGCGAGCCGTTCAGGGGATTCTTGTCGTTTCGCGTCATGTCCATCATGGGACCACCTCCCACTGACAAACCGCCGACAGGCGACCGACACCGAACCGACGGGCGACCGGCGGGCCGAAGCCGCAGTGTGCCGGTCGCTCCCGCCCGGGAGCGCCGACAGCCCGCCGGCGCGGAAGCCGACGGGCTGTCAGGAGGGTGAGGCGCAGGGTGGGGCCCGCGGCGGGACCTCGGGTGAGGCCTCGGCGCGAGCCCCGGGAAAAGCCTCGGGAGAAGCCTCAGTGGAAGGCGTGCTCCGGCTGCGGGAACGATCCGCCGATCACGTCCTCGGCGAACGCCTTGGCCGCGTCACCCATGGTCTGCCGGAGGTTCGCGTACTGCTTCACGAACTTCGGCATCTTGCCTCCGGTCAGACCCATCATGTCGGTCCACACCAGCACTTGGGCGTCGCACTCCGAGCCCGCGCCGATGCCGACCGTCGGGATGTGCAGCGACCGCGTGACCTCGGCGGCCAGTTCGGCCGGGACCAGCTCCAGCACCACCGCGAACGCGCCCGCGTCCTGTGCCGCCTTCGCGTCCCGCAGCAGCTGGTGCGCGGCCTCGTCGCCGCGACCCTGCACCCGGTAGCCCATGGCGTTCACGGACTGCGGGGTCAGACCGAGGTGGGACATGACCGGGATGCCGGACTGCACGATGAGCTCGGTCTGGGCCAGCGAGCGCTCGCCGCCCTCCAGCTTGACCGCTCCGACGCCCGCCTCCTTGACCAGCCGGGTCGCGCTCCGCAGCGCCTGCACGGCGCCTTCCTGGTACGAACCGAACGGCATGTCGCCGATGACCAGTGCGCGGCGGGTGCCCCGTACGACGGCCGCCGAGAGCAGGGTCATCTCGTCCATCGTCACCGGGACGGTGGTCTCGTAGCCGAGGTGACAGTTGCCCATGGAGTCGCCGACGAGGACGACCGGGATGCCGGCCTCGTCGAACACCGACGCGGTCATCGCGTCGTACGCCGTGAGCATGGGCCACTTCTCCCCGCGCTCCTTGGCCAGGGCCAGGTCGCGGATGGTGATGCGGCGGGTGCCCGTGCCCCCGTACAGGGTGGGGCCGGAAGCTTCGCGGGCAGGCGAAACGGCATGCGTCATTGCTGCTGCTCCTTGTGTCATCTCGAGGCGTCCTGACGACGTCCCCGGACTCATCCACCATGGTGGCACTCTTCGGCCCGGAGGAGGAAGTGGTGGGACGACCGGTCCGTCACACTCCAGGGTCGGCTCCTGCCCGGACTTCAGTCGCGCCGGATCGAATGTGCGCGTTTCGTGACAACCGGAACCCCGGGCGGACAGCTGTTCGTCCTCTCGGTCGTACGGCCGGAACGTACGGCACGGATGGCTGCGTCGATCGCCTAGGGTCAAGGGGCGGGGACGGAGCGCGAGCACGGCAGCGAGGGCAGTCACATGGCACAGGCGTACATGACGGAGACGGGGAACGGCGGCGGCTCGGAGCCGGGGCCCTCCGGATCCGGTCTGCGGCGCCGAATCTCCGAATTGCGCGGGGACCGAGGGATCTGGCGGCGCGGGATCGTGACGGCGGCCCTGGCCGCCCTGGTCTCGCTGGTGATGATCTTCCACGCGGAGTTGCCGAACGACGTCGGCAACCTCGGCAGCCTGACCGAGACCTTCCTGCCCTGGTTGGGGCTTACGGTCCTGTTGCTGCTGGTCGCGGCTTTGATCAGGAAGTCGGCGACCGCGCTCGTCTCGATAGCGGTGACCGCCGCCGTCTGGGTGAACCTCTTCGGCGGACTGGTCACCGACAAGTCCGGAGGCGGCGGCGACCTCACGGTCGCCACCCACAACGTGGACGCCGCCAACCCGGACCCGCGCGGCACCGCCGAGTCGGTCGCCAAGGCCGGGGCCGACGTGCTGGCCCTGACCGAGCTCAAGGCGGGCGCCGTCCCGGCGTACGAGAAGGCGCTGGCGCCCACGTACAAGTACCACGCCGTCGAGGGAACCGTCGGCGTCTGGAGCAAGTACCCGCTCACCGCCGCCCGGCCCGTCGACATCAAGATGGGCTGGACGCGGGCGATGCGCGTCACGGTGAAGACCCCCGCGGGGGACATGGCCGCCTTCGTCGCCCACCTGCCGTCCGTCCGGGTCAAGCTGAACGCCGGATTCACCGCGAACCAGCGCGACAACAGCGCCGACGCGCTGGGCGCCGCGCTCGCCGCCGAACCGCTGAAGCGGGTCGTGCTCCTCGGCGACCTCAACGGCACCGTCAACGACCGGTCCCTGTCGGAGATCACCTCGCAGATGCGCTCCACCCAGGGCGCGGCGGGGGACGGTTTCGGGTTCACCTGGCCGGCCCGGTTCCCGATGGCCCGCATCGACCAGATCCTGGTCCGGGGCGTCACGCCGAAGGCCTCGTGGACCCTCCCGCGCACCGACAGCGACCACCTGCCCGTCGCGGCCCGGGTCGCGCTCACGCCGTAACGGTCTCCGTACGGCCCGCCGGGCACGGCGTACGCCGGGGCCCCGGCCGCTCGTCGCGGCGGCCGGGGCCCCGGGCGGTGGATGCCGTCCGCCTCACGCGTGCTCGCGCCAGCCGTTCGTGATGGGCAGCCGCCGGTCCTTGCCGAAGCCCTTCGCGGAGATCTTGGTGCCCGGCGGGTACTGGCGGCGCTTGTACTCGGCCGTGTCGACCATCCGGAGGATCCTGGCGACCAGCTCGCGGTCGTAGCCGGCCGCGACGATCTCCTCCAGCCCCTGGTCGCGGTCCACGTACAACGCCAGGATCGTGTCGAGCACCGGATAATCCGGCAGCGAATCCGTGTCCACCTGGCCCGGGCGCAGCTCGGCGCTCGGCAGTTTCACGATCGAGTTCTCCGGGATCGGCGGCGTCTCGCCGCGCTCGGCGGCGGCCCGGTTGCGGTACTCGGCCAGACGGAAGATCACCGTCTTGTAGACGTCCTTGATCGGGCCGTAGGCGCCGACGGAGTCCCCGTAGAGGGTCGAGTAGCCGACGGCCAGCTCCGACTTGTTGCCGGGGGCCAGCACGATGTGGCCCTCCTGGTTGGAGACCGCCATCAGCATGGTGCCGCGCAGTCGCGACTGGAGGTTCTCCTCGGCCAGACCGGTCAGACCCAGCGACCCCATGTACGCGTCGAACATCGGCTCGATCGACACGGTGCGCAGGTTCAGGCCGGTGCGCCGGGCGAGCTCGGCCGCGTCGTCCTTGGAGTGGTCCGAGGAGTACTTCGAGGGCATCGAGATGCCGTACACGTTCTGCGCGCCGATGGCGTCACAGGCGATGGCGGCGACGAGCGCGGAGTCGATGCCGCCCGACAGCCCGATCAGCACGGAACGGAAACCGTTCTTCTTGACGTACGCACGCAGACCCACGACCAGGGCGTCGTAGATCT
Source organism: Streptomyces sp. A1136 (assembly GCF_004795055.1). Lineage (GTDB taxonomy): Bacteria > Actinomycetota > Actinomycetes > Streptomycetales > Streptomycetaceae > Streptomyces. The sequence continues at coordinate 67,515 of NZ_SSBJ01000025.1, read as the reverse complement.
CCTCGTCGTCGTCGAGACGTTCGGCGTAGCCGCCCGCCACGACCGGCTCGTACGGCTCCACCGGGTCCTCCGAAAGGATCACCCGGTCGATCCGCAGACCGTCCTCGACCACGCCCTCGGGGGCGTCCGCCGGGGCGGCGGGCAGGTCGAGGTCGACCAGGACGCAGCCCTCCGAGAACTGCGGGGCCCGCGTGATGACCTCGCCGTCGGCGCCGACGACGATCGAGTCCCCGTCGAAGACCAGCTCGTCCTGGCCGCCGATCATCGCCAGGTAGGCGAGCGTGCAGCCGGCCTCCTGGGCACGCTTGCGCACCAGCTCCAGGCGCGTGTCGTCCTTGTCGCGCTCGTAGGGCGAGGCGTTGATGGACACCAGCAGACCGGCTCCCGCGGAGCGGGTCGCGGGGACGCGACCGCCCTCCTGCCACAGGTCCTCGCAGATGGCGAGCGCCACGTCGACGCCGCGCACCCGGATCACCGGCTGGGTGTCGCCCGGCACGAAGTACCGGAACTCGTCGAAGACGCCGTAGTTGGGCAGGTGGTGCTTGGCGAAGCGCAGCACCACCTCCCCGCGGTGCAGCACGGCGGCCGCGTTCTCCGGGGACCCGGGCGGCAGGCCGAGCCGCTGCGCGGCCCGCTCGGCGCGGTCGAGGTACCCCACGATGACCGGGAGCTCGCCGAGGCCCTCGGTCGCGAGGCGCCGCGCGAGGTCGCGCAGCGCCTGGCGGGAGGCCTCGACGAAGGAGCCGCGCAGGGCGAGGTCCTCGACGGGGTACCCGGTCAGCACCATCTCCGGGAACGCCACCAAATGGGCGCCCTGCTCGGCGGAGTGCCGGGTCCAGTGGACGACCGAGTCGGCGTTGGCGGCGATGTTGCCGACGTGCGAGTCGATCTGATTCAGAGCGAGGCGTAGTTGAGGCACGGCCCCAGTGTAATCGTCTTACTGACGCGATGTCCTGGGGGGCGGACGGTCGGGCCGGACGTGTCAGCCGATGCTGCCGAGGAACCGGGCGGGCGGCCCGGGGATCACGGGAGAGACGTCGGCGCTGATCCTCGTGGTGCCCTCGGGGACCTCGTACGCGGCGAATCCGGTGGCGCTGGCGCCGGGCTGGATCGTGCCGGTCACCATCTTCGGCGTCAGGCCGTCGAAGACGAGCTTGCCGCGGTCGCCGTGTTCGTCGCGGACCGTGGGGACCGCGTAGATGACCTCGATGGGCTTGTCGGAGCTGTTGGTGATCGTGATGTCGATCCCCACGGCGTTGCCGACCTCGATGTACTTGCTCTTCGTGACGTACTTCTTCGGCTCGGACAGGCTGACGCGGACGCCGTTCGAGTAGCTGACGGTGCTGCCGAAGGGGACCGGGATGTCGAAGCCCTGGCCGGAGTCCGGGTCGGGGGCGGTGGTCTCGTCCGGGTCGACCGGGTCGTCCGGCAGGTTCCAGTCGTGGTCCAGCCGGCGGTCCACATGGTCGGACGCCTTGTGGAGGACGGCCACGGTGAGGAAGTAGCCGCCGACCGAGGCGAAGAGGCCCAGGACGCAGAGGATCGCGGCGATCACCGACATCGCCTTGCGGGGTGCGCCGCGGGAGGCCTTGACGATGGCGGCGATCCCGAGCCCGAGACCGACGAGGCCGACGATGGTGCCGATCCAGAAGGCGAACGGGATGACGCCGAAGCAGATCGCGGCGAGGCCGAGGACGAGGGCGGCGATGGCCAGGTGGTTGGACGGCCGCGCGGGGGCGGCGGGGTAACCGGGGTAGCCGGGATACCCCGGGTGGCCGGGCTGCCCCGGATATCCCGCGTATCCGGCGCTTTCGGGGCGCCCGGGCTGTCCGGTGGTGCCGGTGTAGGCGAAGGGGTTGGACTGGGGGGCCTGGCCGGGGTGGGTCGGTCCGGGCCCGCCGGGGTATCCGGCGTAGGGCGCGCCCCCGGGCGGCGGAGCCTGCGGCGGGACGGGCGGCGGGGCGAGCGGCGCGAAGTGGGAGTGGGCGGGCGTGGCCGGGGGCGGCGCGGCGTCCTCGGGAGCGGCGTCCCGCGGGTCGGTCCGCGGGTCGGTGTCCCACGGCGCGGGCCGGGGCTTCTTGGTCAGGGAGAGCGGCTCGGCGGCGGGGCTCGGGGCTTTGGCCGGCGAGAGGGGTTCGGCGGGAGGCGCCGTGTCCCCGGGTCCGGGGTGCCGCGGGGCCGGGGGTACGGCGTCCTCGGGTGCGGCGTCCTCGGATATGGCGCGCGCGGGTATGACGTCGTCGGGCACGGGGGTCCCCGAAGGCTCCGTCGGCGGGTCGCTCGGGCTGCTCGGCGGGTTCGGGGGCGTACTCATGCCTGGAGGTGTCCTTCGGAACGGCGTTGGCGGTGCCCCGCGTCGGCGGCCGACGCGGTGATCACCAGCCTGCCACGCCCCCCGATCCCCTCCAACAGCTTTCGGCCCACCGCTTTCGGCCCGGCCGTGCCGGCTCCCGCCCCGGTCGTGCCGGACCGCCCGCGCCGGGCGGCGCGGGCGGTCCGGCACGCGGTGGGCCGGCCCTCCGGTCAGCGTCGGGCGTAGACCTTCTCGACGAAGCCGGCGATCTGCTCCTCGGAGAGGTGCTGGGCCAGGTCCGCCTCGCTGATCATGCCGACCAGCCTCTTGTCCTGGATCACCGGGAGCCGCTTGATCTGGTGGCTCTCCATCTCGTCCAGTACGTCGGAGATGTCGGCTTGGGCGTCGATCCAGCGCGGCGTGCCCTGGCAGAGGTCACCACAGGTGACCACCGACGGGTCGTGCCCCTTGGCCACGCACGACACCACGATGTCGCGGTCCGTGATGATGCCGCAGAGGCGTTCGTTCTCGTCGCTGACGGGCAGGGCGCCCACGTTCAGCCGGGCCATGAGCTGAGCGGCCCGGTCCAGGGTTTCACCGGCCGGGATCCACTGTGCCCCGGGGTGCATGATTTCTGCGGCGGTCGTCATGGCGTGTACCTCCTGAGAGCGCCGTGCGGGCGGGCGCGGGCGCACCCGTCCCGGCGTCCCCATCGTCGTTCGGCCGGACGGACCACGCGACCCCACTCGGACGGGTGTAGGCCCGTACGGGTGAAGGACCACGTGAAAGGCCAGGTGGGAGGCGTGAGGGTCGACCCGCGAGGTATCGGCCCAGGTGCCTCCCACCACCGTACGGGCGTCACCGGTCACGCGCGCGGCGCGGCCCCGCGCTGCTTCAGCATGTCGGCCATCAAGGTGAGCTCCGACCGCTGCGCGGCGACCATCCCCTCGGCCAGCTTCCGCTCCGCCGGGGTCGCGCACTGGGTCGCGCAGCCCTGGGCCATCGCGACGCCGCCCTTGTGGTGGTCGGTCATCAGCTGGAGGTAGAGCACCTCCGCGTCCCGGCCCTGGGCCGTGCGCAGCCGGTCCATCTCCTCCTTGGTGGCCATGCCGGGCATCAGCGCGCCGGGCTTGGTGGTGGCGCCGCCCATGTCGTGACCGCCCATGTCGTGACCGGCCATGTCCTGCCCGCTCATCCCCTGCCCGGACGTGCCGTGCCCGTCGCCGCCGCTGCCCATCCACGACATCGGCGGTTCGTCCGCCACCACCTTCGGCAGCCCCCACAGGTCGAGCCAGCCGAGCAGCATGCCCCGCTGGTTCGCCTGGGTGTTGGCGATGTCGTAGGCGAGGCTGCGGACCGCCTCGTCCTGGGTGCGGTCGCGGACGATGAAGGACATCTCCACGGCCTGCTGGTGGTGCACCGCCATGTCCCGGGCGAAGCCGGCGTCCGCCGAGTAGAGGCCCGGCGCCCGGGAGGAGGAGCCCGAACCGTCGTCCCCGCCCCCGCCGTTCGCGGTGGCGACCGTGGCCCCGACCGCGAACAGCGCGGCGACGACCACCGCCGCGCCCGCCGCCCAGTACGTACGGGACACGCGCCGCGCCTGGGGCGGGGTCACTTCTGGGCCAGCCCGTTGGTGCAGGCCGCGCCCGGCTCGGGGGTCTGCGGGCCCTGCACGTACTTGGTGAAGAACTGCGCCACCCGCGGGTCGGCCGCGTCGGCCACGGTCAGCTGCTTGCCCCACGCACTGAGCATGATCGCCCCGGCCTGGGTCTTGTCCGGGCTCATCAGCGTGTACGGGGTCTTGCGGACCTTCGCGGCGAGCGTGTCCACGTCGGCCTTGGCGGCCTTCTCGTTGTACGTCACCCAGACCGCGCCGTGCTCCAAGGAGTGCACCGCGTTCACCTCGGGCAGCGGGTTCGGGTAGACGTCGCCGTCGCAGTTCATCCAGCGCGGGTTGTGGTCACCGCCGACCGGCGGGTTCATCGGGTAGGTGACCGGGGTCTCGACGTGGTTGCGGCCCAGCGTCTTGGCGTCCCAGCTGCGCTCGCCGCTCACGGGCGCCTTGCGGGCCGCGGCGGCGTCCTTCTCCTTCTGCTTCTGGTTGATCAGCATCCAGGAGCCGAAACCGATGAGGGCGGCGACGACCGCGGTGGAGGCGGTGATCGCGATGATCTTGTTGCGCCGGTCGCGTGCTTTCTCCGCGCGGCGCATCTCGGCTATGCGGGCCTGTCGCGCGTTGGTGTCGGTGGTGGTCTTGCCGGACTTGCTGGCCATGTGCCCTGTTCCTTCTGCTGAGGGGGGTGGAATGCGGTTCCGCTGCGAGGGGCGCGCGTCCGGCGCGCCCGACGGCGTCAGGTCCGCAGTACCTGGAGGGCGTGCAGATCGGGGGCGCGCGCGAGCGTCCCCGGTGCCCGGACCGGACCGGCGCACGCGGGGCGCGCGCCCACCACCGCCCCGGCCCCCACCGCGGCGAGGGCCGACGGCGGGACGGGCAGTACGGCAAGGGGCGTGTCGGAACGGGGGGCACAGCCGGGCAGCTCGGACGGCGCCACACAGTCGGCATGCGTCGATCCGGGCGCCGATCCGGGCGCCGCTACGTGTACCGGGCGGCCCGCCGACGCGCGCGCCGGGTAACGCGCCGGGCCCTGCTCCACGCCGCGCGCCGTGGAGTGCGCGGGGTGGTGCGCCCGCGCGACGGCCACCCGGAAGCCGTGGGCCGCCAGATTCCCCGCACAGGGGAACGCGGCCCCCCACAGCAGCATCCCGAGGGCGAGCGCGGCGGCCACCGCGGCCGGTGCGCCCGACCGGGCGGCACGCCGGGGCGGGGGACCGCTGTGGCCCCCGAGCTCCGTGTGCTTCCAGCCCCCCATGGCCGCAGATGGTAATGCTCATGACGGGCCCGCAGTCAGTGCGGGGGTGCCACGACCTTTCAGGGGTGCGTAATGTGGCGGAAACCACGGGTGGCGATACTGGGCCGGCCCGACTGTGCTCCCCCTCCGGGGGGCGGTGGTGCACACGCCGTCTGAACTGCGAGGATGAAGGCATGGACAAGCAGCAGGAATTCGTCCTCCGGACGCTCGAGGAGCGCGACATCCGCTTCGTGCGCCTGTGGTTCACCGACGTGCTGGGCTTCCTGAAGTCCGTCGCGGTCGCGCCCGCGGAACTGGAGCAGGCCTTCGACGAGGGCATCGGCTTCGACGGCTCCGCGATCGAGGGCTTCGCGCGGGTCTACGAGTCCGACATGATCGCCAAGCCGGACCCGGGCACCTTCCAGATACTGCCGTGGCGCGCCGAGGCCCCCGGGACCGCCAGGATGTTCTGCGACATCCTGATGCCGGACGGCTCCCCGTCGTACGCGGACCCCCGCTACGTCCTCAAGCGCATCCTGAACAAGACCTCCGACCTGGGCTTCACCTTCTACACCCACCCGGAGATCGAGTTCTTCCTGCTCAAGGACAAGCCGCTGGACGGTACCCGGCCGGTGCCCGCGGACAATTCCGGCTACTTCGACCACACCCCGCAGAACGTCGGCATGGACTTCCGCCGCCAGGCGATCACCATGCTCGAATCGATGGGCATCTCGGTCGAGTTCAGCCACCACGAGGGCGCCCCCGGCCAGCAGGAGATCGACCTGCGCTACGCCGACGCGCTGTCCACGGCCGACAACATCATGACCTTCCGCCTGGTCATGAAGCAGGTGGCCCTGGAGCAGGGCGTCCAGGCCACCTTCATGCCGAAGCCGTTCTCGGAGTACCCGGGCTCGGGCATGCACACCCACCTCTCCCTCTTCGAGGGCGACCGCAACGCCTTCTACGAGTCGGGCGCCGAGTACCAGCTCTCGAAGGTCGGCCGCTCCTTCATCGCCGGCCTGCTCAAGCACGCGGCGGAGACCGCCGCCGTCACCAACCAGTGGGTCAACTCCTACAAGCGCATCTGGGGCGGCTCGTCCCGTACCGCCGGCTCGGGCGGCGAGGCCCCCTCGTACATCTGCTGGGGCCACAACAACCGCTCGGCCCTGATCCGCGTCCCGATGTACAAGCCGGGCAAGACCGGCTCCTCCCGCGTCGAGGTCCGCTCGATCGACTCGGGCGCCAACCCCTACCTGACGTACGCCGTGCTCCTCGCGGCGGGCCTCAAGGGCATCGAGGAGGGCTACGAACTCCCGGCCGGCGCCGACGACGACGTCTGGGCCCTCTCCGACGCCGAACGCCGCGCCATGGGCATCGAACCCCTGCCCCAGAACCTCGGCGAGGCCATCTCCTTGATGGAACGCAGCGAACTGGTCGCCGAAACCCTCGGCGAGCACGTCTTCGACTTCTTCCTGCGCAACAAGAAGCAGGAGTGGGAGGAGTACCGCTCCGAGGTCACCGCCTTCGAACTCCGCAAGATGATGCCGGTGCTGTAGCCGCCGTCCGGACGCGCCGAAGGCCCCGCCTCCCGGGAATCGGGGGCGGGGCCTTCGGCGTGGCGGGGTCAGGCGCGGGGGGTCGGGAGGGGGAAGACCGCCGGGTGCCAGGTGGGGCGCGGGGTGCCGGTGGGCGGGGTCGTGGTGGTGTGGAGCGCGGCGTCGAGGCCGAGGACCGCCGTCGTGGCGCCGCCCGAGTGGTCGAGGGCGGCGGACGGGGCGCCGGTGTAGAGCATGGCGGACTCCACCCAGGCCGGCGGGCCGCCGATCGAGGTGGTGCTGATGGTGCCGGTGTCGGCGCGGCCCACCACGAGGTGGCCCGCGACGCCGACCGCGCCGTAGCCGGCCCGCCCGCCGGACTCGCTGAGGGCGGACACCTCCGGCTTGCCGGGGCCGGCCGTGACCAGGGCGCTGCGGACCACGCCGGAGTCGGGGCGGCGGAAGTAGAGCCGGACGCCCGCGCCGTCGGGGGCCGCCGTGATGGGGACCGTGGTGGCGGGGAGGTTCGTCTGGAACGGCCCCTGGAGGGGGGCGTCCGGGGCGGCCTGGGTCCAGGCGAGGACGGAGGTGGTGGTGGTCCCGTAGACGTGGCGGCGGCCGGCGGCGTCCACCGCCACCACCGGGTCGCTCTGCAGGTCGGCGCCGCCCAGGTGCTGCCACTCGCCGAAGGCGCCCGACGGCTGCTGGACGGCGGCGCGCAGCGTGCGGTGGGAGTCGCGAAGGTACACCGTCAGCCGGCCGTCCGCGCCGACCACCGCCGCGGGTGCACTGATCGCCGAGGTGCCGGTCTCGTCCGCGGCCTCGGGGGTGCCGAGCGACTGCCAGGCACCGAACGGGCCGCCCGGCGCCGACTGGGTGAGGGTGACGACCTCGCGGAGGTAGTCCTTCCCCCGCCGGCCGAAGGAGGTGCGGGTCGCGACGACCGTGATCCGGCCGTCGGGCAGGCGGGTGGCGAAGACGCCGGGGTCGATGCCCTCACCGGGCAGCAGGGTCGGGCCGGTCCAGATGCCGGAGGGCTCCCGGGTCCAGAGGGCCAGCCGGCCGTCGAGCGCCGCGAAGGCGTAGAGCCGGCCGAGGGCGCCCTCCGTCATCCAGGAGGTGTTGTCGGCGCGGGCGTAGCGCAGCGACTGGGCCCAGTTGCGGCCGGTGGGGCTGCCCGCGACCTTCCGGTCGCCGCAGCCGGCGATGCTGCCGCAGTAGTTCTCGTGGTCTAGCCAGGCGTAGGTCTTGAGGTAGCCGATCTTGGTCTCGGCCGTCTGCGGGTCCAGCGCGTGCGGGAGGCTGCCGGTGTGGTAACCGAGGTAGTTCTGGATGGCGAAGTGGGGGCGGTCGCTGATCTGGCGGGCGTACGCGGCGTACCCGGCCTGCACGAAACGGGCGCCGTACATGTGGTCCTGGTGGTCGGTGTACTTGCCGGACAGCTGCTCCCGGCCGGGGGTCGGGTCCTGCATCCGTATCGTCGTCGGACGGTACTTCGTCAGGACCCCGGCTATGACCTGGACCACCTGGTCCTTGGTGTACGTGAACGGCTGCGTGACGGGAGAGCCCGAGGCGAGCTGGGCCTCCAGGGCGGGTATCTCGCCGTTCCACAGGCCGCGCAGGCTCTCGGGGGTCTCCGCGGTGGTGGTGCGGGCCTCGCGCATCTGGAGCCAGACCAGGTTGATCTGCGGGTGGCCGACCAGGACGTCCACCTCGGCCTGGCCGCCGCCGACGGTGGGTATGACCGTGCGCTGCCACGCGCTCGTGCGGTCCCCGGTCACCATCTGCGCGTATGCGCACCGTATGCCGTTCTGGCGGGCCTCCGCGTAGTGCGCGCGGTCGGCGGGCTGCTCGGGGTCCTTGGCGGCGCCGCCCGCGGCCTCGTTGCGGCCGTCGGCCTCGCCGGAGGTGAGGTAGACGGTGGTGAGCGGGACGCCCGCCGTCAGGGACCGGCTGAGGTCCGGGTTCATGAAGAACAGGTCGTCGTCCGGGTGGGCCACGATCTGCACCACCGTGCCCGTCGTGGTGCTCGCCGGTATGACGGGCGCGGCGGGGTGCTTCTCCTGGCTGGCTTCTGCCGATGTCTGTTCGCCCGAGGCGATGGCGAGTACGCCGGTGGTGCCGACCGTCAGCACGGGCAGCAGTGCGGCAGCCAGCAGCAGGCGGCGGCGGGTCATCGGCATGGTCACGCCTTGGGGTCGTTCCGGGCGGGAAGAACCGCTAAGCGGTCACTCAAAGAGAGGTCAATCCGGGCGACTTGGTTCATCGATGTCGCCGATGACTCGTGCTTTCCGAAAAACGACCGGATGTGATTGTGCCTTGCGCGGGTTCGATCGAGGCAATTGCCCGCCATGCGGACGCGTTTGTCCCGACCCGTGGGCCAACTTCCGTCATCATATGTGGCGTTAGGGGCGTAATAGGCGACTTGCCCTTCTTGGGTGGATTTAGACCTTATGGCTCCCGCCGTCGCCGGTCCGCGCACGGGCCCCGACCTGAGTACGCGGCACCCCGCGCCGCCCGCACGAGGCACGTTTGCGCCGGTCATCGCGGTGGGCGGCGTCCCGACGAGACGCCGGGGCGACCGACGCGCCCGTCGGCGGCGCGGCGGCGACGGGCGCGTACACCGGCGGGCCTGTGAGGTTGTTCACGTCGCCCCCCCTCCACCGGAAGCGGGCGTCCCCCTTCCGCGTGGGGCCGGCGCGCCCCGCGCCCCGGTGAGCCGCACGCCCGCTCCGGCTAGGCTCGGCCCAGGCCGGCCGGGCCACCCCCGGCAGCGACGCACGCGGGAGGCGGCGGGATGACAGTCCCGGGACGCAGGAGCAGCACCTTCATCCGGCTGCTGCGGAGCGGGTTCACCGACCCCTCCGCCGCCGCCCGGCTGCTGGAGAGCGCGGTGCTGGCCTCCGTACGGACCGACCCCGTGCTCCTCGACGCGCTCGGGGCCACCGCGGACCCCGACCTCGCCCTCCTCGGGCTCGTCCGGCTCGCCGAGGCGCAGCAGCCCGACGAACTGCCCGTGCTCCTCGACACCCTGCTCAGCGCGAAACCGCTGCGCGACCGGCTGCTCGGCGTACTCGGCGCCTCGGAGGCCCTCGCCGACCACCTCGCCCGCCACCCCCGCGACTGGCAGGCCCTCGTCACCTACGAAGCCGTCGACCTCCACCCCGGCCTCGCCGACTTCGAACGCGGCCTCGCCGGCGCCCACGACCCGGTCACCCTGCGCATCGCCTACCGCCGCTGCCTGCTCTCCATCGCCGCCCGCGACGTCTGCGGCACCATCGACCTCGCCGAGACCGCCGCCGAACTCGCCGACCTCGCCACCGCGACCCTCCGCGCGGCCCTGCGCATCGCGAGCGCCGCCGCCCCCGAGGACGCTGCCCGGTGCCGCCTGGCGGTCATCGCCATGGGCAAGTGCGGCGGCAACGAACTCAACTACGTCTCCGACGTGGACGTCATCTTCGTCGGCGACGCGACGAAGGCAACCGACGAGGGCGAGGCCGTCCAGGCCGCCACCCGCCTCGCCTCCCACCTCATGCGGATCTGCTCCGAGACCACCGTCGAGGGAACCATCTGGCCCGTCGACGCCAACCTGCGCCCCGAGGGCCGCAACGGCCCGCTGGTGCGCACCCTCGCCTCCCACCTCGCCTACTACCAGCGCTGGGCGAAGACCTGGGAGTTCCAGGCCCTGCTCAAGGCGCGCGCGGTCGCCGGCGACCCCGAACTGGGCGCCCAGTACATCGAGGCCATAACTCCGCTCGTGTGGCAGGCCGCCGAACGCGAGAACTTCGTGGCCGACGTCCAGAAGATGCGCCGCCGCGTCGTCGACAACATCCCCGCCGCCCAGGTCGACCGCGAGCTCAAACTCGGCCCCGGCGGCCTGCGCGACGTCGAGTTCGCCGTCCAACTGCTCCAGCTCGTGCACGGCCGCAGCGACGCCACCCTCCACTCCGGCACCACCCTCGACGCCCTGCACGCCCTCGCCGCCGGCGGCTACGTCGGTCGCGCCGACGCCGCCCAGCTGCACGACGCGTACCGCTTCCTGCGCGCCATGGAACACCGCATCCAGCTCTACCGGCTGCGCCGCACCCACCTCGTCCCCGAGGACGAGAACGACCTGCGGCGCCTGGGCCGGTCCATGGGCCTGCGCACCGAACCGGTCGCCGAACTCAACAAGGCCTGGCGCCGGCACGCCTCCGTGGTCCGGCGCCTGCACGAGAAGCTCTTCTACCGGCCGCTGCTCGACGCCGTCGCCCAGCTCGCCCCCGGCGAGACCCGGCTCTCCCCGCGCGCCGCCGGCCAGCGCCTGGAAGCCCTCGGCTACGCCGACCCCGCCGCCGCCCTGCGCCACCTCGAAGCCCTCGCCTCCGGCGTCAGCCGCAAGGCCGCGATCCAGCGCACCCTGCTGCCCGTGATGCTCGGCTGGTTCGCCGACTCCGCCGACCCCGACGCAGGACTCCTCAACTTCCGCAAGGTCTCCGACGCCCTCGGCCGCACCCCCTGGTACCTGCGGCTCCTGCGCGACGAGGGCGCGGCCGCCGAGAACCTCGCCCGAGTGCTGTCCGCCGGGCGCCTGGCCCCCGACCTGCTGATGCGCGCGCCGGAGGCGGTCGCGCTGCTCGGGGACCCCGAAGGCCTCCGGCCCCGTACGCACGAGGCGCTCGAACAGGAGGTCCTGGCGGCCGTCGGGCGGGCCGAGGACCCGGAGACCGCCGTCGCCGCGGCCCGCGGGGTCCGCCGCCGGGAGCTGTTCCGTACCGCCGCCGCCGACATCATCGCCTCCTACGGTACGGAGGACAGCCCCGCCGAAACGGACCACGGCGCCCTCGTCGACCGGATCGGCCGGGCTGTCTCCGACCTCACCGCGGCCACCGTCGGCGGAGCCCTGCGCGCCGCCGTACGGTCCCACTGGGGCGAAACCCTGCCCACCCGCTTCGCGGTCATCGGCGTCGGCCGCTTCGGCGGACACGAGCTCGGCTACGGCTCCGACGCCGACGTCCTGTTCGTCCACGAGCCCCGCGAGGGCGTCGACGAGCAGGAGGCCGCGAAGGCCGCCCAAGCGGTGATCGCCGAGATGCGCAGGCTGCTCCAGCTGCCCACCGCCGACCCGCCGCTGCTCATCGACGCCGACCTGAGGCCCGAGGGGCGCTCTGGCCCGCTGGTGCGCACCCTGGCCTCCTACGCCGCGTACTACCGCCGCTGGTCGCTGACCTGGGAGAGCCAGGCCCTGCTGCGCGCCGAACCGGTCGCCGGCGACCCCGAACTCGGGGCAAGGTTCATCGAGTTGATCGACCCGCTGCGCTACCCGACGGACGGCCTGGGCGAGAACGCGGTCCGCGAGATCCGCCGGCTCAAGGCGCGCATGGAGACGGAACGGATGCCGCGCGGCGCCGACCCCACCCTCCACACCAAACTCGGCCGCGGCGGGCTCAGCGACGTCGAGTGGACGGTCCAGCTCACGCAGATGCGCCACGCCTGGCACGAGCCGGGTCTGCGCACGACCCGGACCCGTGAGGCCCTGGCCGCGGCGCACGCGGCGGGTCTCATCCCGGCCGAGGAGGCGCAGATCCTGGACGAGGCCTGGGTGCTGGCCACCCGCGTCCGCAACGCCGTCATGCTGGTCCGCGGCCGGGCGGGGGACACCTTCCCCTCCGAGGCGCGCGAACTGGCCGCGGTGGGTCGCTACCTCGGCTACGCGGAGGGCACGGTCGGCGACATGCTCGACGACTACCGCCGCATCACCCGCCGGGCACGAGCGGTGGTGGACGAGCTGTTCTACGGCGGCTAGCACGCGCCCCCGGACCCGGCACGCGCGCCGGCGCAGGTCCGCCCCGCGCGCCCAGCCGGGAGAGATCGGGAGAGGGCGGCAGGACCTAGCGCCGGAAGCGGTGCACCAGCGCGGCCGTCACCGGGTGCGGGTCCGTGGCACGGGGGTGGCGGGGCAGCCGGTGGGGGAGGGAGCGGTACCAGAGGCCCGAGGCCGTGTACCCGAACGCCAGGCAGAGCATGCCGCCCGCGGCGTCCAACCAGAAGTGGTTCGCGGTGGACACGATGACCACCAAGGTCGCCGCCGGGTACAGCAGGCCGAGCACGCGGGCCCACGGGGCGGACGCGACCGCGAAGATCGTCAGCCCGCACCAGAGCGACCACCCTATGTGCATGGACGGCATCGCCGCGTACTGGTTCGACATGTGCTTGAGGTTCCCCGAGGCCATCGAACCCCAGGTGTGGTGGACCAGCACCGTGTCGACGAAGTGCTGCCCGTTCATCAGCCGGGGCGGCGCCAGCGGGTAGAAGTAGTAGCCGAGCAGCGCCACGCCCGTGGTCGCGAACAGGACGAAACGGGTGGCCGCGTAACGACCCGGGTGGAAACGGTAGATCCAGACCAGTACGCCGATCGTCACGACGAAGTGGAGCGTGGCGTAGTAGTAGTTCATGCCCACGATCAGCCACGTCACCGAGTTGACGGCGTGGTTGACGCTGTGCTCCACGGCGATGCCGAGCGTGTGCTCGGCCCTCCAGATCCAGTCGGCGTTCGCCAGCGCCGCCGCCTTCTGCTCCGGTACCGCGTTGCGGACCAGCGAGTAGGTCCAGTAACTGATCGCGATGAGCAGGACCTCGAACCAGATCCTCGGGCGACGCGGCGACCGCAGACGGGCGAGGAGAGAGCCCTGCGGCCCCGGGCGGGTCTCCTGCTCGGTCACGGGGGGTGACGAGACGTCCGTCCGGGTTTCCAGTGTCTTCACGCTCGCTTCACCCATGGGGAAAGAGTCTGCCAGATGGCTTCCTGCCCACGATCATCCCTCGGGACGGTCTTGGGCGCAGCCGCTCAGCCCTGGGGAGTACCCCGCACCCTTACGTGGCCCGCCGCTGACCCGGCCCCGAGGCGGTCGATCCGCGTACCACCAGCTCCGGCAGGAACACGAACTCGCTGTGCGGCGCCGGAGTACCGCCGATCTCCTCCAGCAGCGTGCGGACCGCCGCCTGCCCCATGGCCTGCACCGGCTGCCGGATGGTGGTCAGCGGCGGATCGGTGAACGCTATGAGAGGGGAGTCGTCGAAGCCGACCACCGACACGTCCTGCGGCACCCGCAGCCCCTGCTGCCGCGCCGCCCGGATCGCGCCGAGCGCCATCATGTCGCTCGCGCAGACGATCGCCGTGCAGCCGCGCGAGATCAACGCGGCCGCCGCGGCCTGACCGCCCTCCAACGAGTACAAGGAGTGCTGGACCAGCTCCTCCGTCTCGGCCTCGCCCAGACCGAGCCGCTCGCGCATGCCGAGGCGGAACCCCTCGATCTTGCGCAGCACGGGCACGAACCGCTTCGGACCGACCGCCAAGCCGATCCGGGTGTGCCCGAGGGCGCTCAGGTGCGTCACGGCGAGCTGCATCGCGGCCCGGTCGTCGGGGGAGACGAACGGGGCCCGCACCTTGTCGGAGAAACCGTTGATGAGTACGAAGGGGACGCCTTGGCCGCGCAGTTGGTCGTAGCGACCCATGTCGGCGGTGGTGTCCGCGTGCAACCCCGAGACGAAGATGATCCCGGAGACCCCGCGGTCGACCAGCATCTCCGTCAGCTCGTCCTCGGTGGACCCACCGGGCGTCTGCGTCGCCAGCACCGGCGTGTACCCCTGCCGGGTCAGCGCCTGACCGATCACCTGGGCGAGCGCCGGGAAGATGGGGTTGTCCAGCTCGGGGGTTATCAGTCCGACCAGGCCGGCGCTGCGCTGGCGCAGCCGTACGGGCCGCTCGTAGCCGAGCACGTCGAGCGCGGCCAGCACGGACTCGCGGGTGCCCGCGGCCACACCGGGCTTGCCGTTGAGCACGCGGCTGACTGTGGCTTCGCTGACCCCCGCCTGGGCTGCGATGTCGGCTAGCCGTGCGGTCACGGCATTGGACTGTACCGGTCGCGCGTCACAATGCCCACCACGTGCACGACTCCGCCGGCAACAGCACCGTGCGCCCGTCCGTCTCCACCGGCGCGCTCGACAGCACGGGCCGCCCGGGCGAGGGCAGTTCGAGCGGCGTCGGCCGGCTGTTGAGGGTGCAGGCGAAGCCGGGCCGGGTGAACAGGAGCACCCCTTCGGGGGCCGGCAGCCAGGTCAGGGCACCGGCCTCCGGCGCACCCAGCCCCGGCAGCGCGCGGCGCAGCTCCAGGGCGGCCCGGTACAGCTCCAGCGTCGAATGCGGGTCACCGGTCTGGGCGGCGACGCTGAGCCCCGCCCAGTCCGCCGGCTGCGGCAGCCACGTACCGCCGGGTCCGAAGCCGTACGGGGGCTCCTGGCCGGACCAGGGCAACGGGATGCGGCAGCCGTCGCGCAGTCCCTCCTGCCCGGCCGAGCGGTGGAACGCCGGGTCCTGTCGTACGGCGTCCGGCAGGTCCACCACCTCCGGCAGGCCGAGCTCCTCGCCCTGGTACACGTACGCGGAGCCGGGCAGCGCGAGCATCAGCAGCGCGGCGGCCCGCGCCCGGGCCAGGCTCCCGTACCGGGTGCGGTGCCGTACGACGTCGTGGTTGGACAACACCCAGGTCGTCGGCGCCCCCACCGAGGCGGTGGCCGCCAGGGACTCGTCGATCACGGTCCGCATCGCCGCCGCGTCCCACGGGCAGTTCAGGAAGCGGAAGTTGAAGGCCTGGTGCAGCTCGTCGGGCCGGACGTACAGGGCGAGCCGCTCGGAGGTCGGCGCCCACGCCTCCGCGACCCCGATCCGCGCGCCCCCGTAGGAGTCGAGCAGCCGTCGCCACGAGCGGTGGATCGCGTGCACGCCGTCCTGGTCGAAGAACGGCAGGGGCTGGGTGCCGATCAGCGTCGCCTGCGCGCCGTGCCCGATGTCGGGCAGGCCGGGGGCCTTGACCATCCCGTGCGCCACGTCGACCCGGAACCCGTCCACGCCGAGGTCCAGCCAGAACCGCAGGACCGAGGCGAACTCCTCGGCCACCTCGGGGTGGTCCCAGTCGAGGTCCGGTTGCTCGGGCGCGAACAGGTGCAGGTACCACTGTCCGTCCGCGACCCGCGTCCACGCGGGGCCGCCGAAGACGGACTCCCAGTCGTTGGGCGGCAGCGAGCCGTCCGCCCCGCGCCCCGGCCGGAAGTGGTAGCGGGCGCGCGCCGCGGGGTCGACGAGGGCCTCGCGGAACCAGGGGTGCCGGTCCGAGGTGTGGTTCGGCACCACGTCCACGATGACCCGCAACCCCAGCTCGTGCGCGGCCCGGACGAGGTCGTCGGCGTCGGAGAGGTCACCGAACAGGGGGTCGACGGCGCGGTAGTCGGCGACGTCGTAGCCGCCGTCCGCCTGCGGGGAGACGTAGAAGGGGGTCAGCCAGAGGGCGTCGACCCCGAGCCGGGCCAGGTGCGGCAGCCGTTCGCGCACGCCGCGGAGGTCGCCCACGCCGTCGCCGTCGCTGTCGGCGAAGGACCGGACGTACACCTGATAGATGACGGCATCGCGCCACCAGCCGCCGTTCGCGGTCCCGTCGCTGGAAGCGCTTGCAAGGCGGGACGCGGTCAGCTCATGGGTCATATCGGGGTCAACGCGAGCACACGGCCCCTGGTTGCGGGCCTGACGACTCGAAGGTGGGTCGAACCAACAGCAAGGCGCGGCAACCGTACGGACACACGGATGTAACGATCACCAGCGCTTGCAGAAAATTGCCGCAAGGTCTTTCGGTCGGCTTTCAGTCTTGTTACGTTCCTGGCAACTCGGGACCGCGAGGGCGCGGCCGGGATCATCGAAGGAGTTCATATGCGGCGTGGCATAGCGGCCACCGCGCTGGTCGCGACCCTGGCACTCGCGGCGACGGCTTGCGGCGGTGGTACCAAGGACGACGGCGGCGACACCCGGTCCGGCGGGGAGCTCTCCGGGACCGTGACGTGGTGGGACACCTCCAACGACGCGGAGAAGGCCAGCTTCCAGAAGATCGCCGAGGCGTTCACCGCGAAGCACCCGAAGGTCACCGTCAAGTACGTCAACGTGCCCTACGGCGACGCCCAGAACAAGGTCAAGAACGCGTTCAGCAGCGGTTCCGAGGCCCCTGACGTGATCCGCGCCGACGTCGGCTGGGTCGCCGACTTCGCCTCGCTCGGCTACCTCGACGAGGTCCCGGCCGACACGGTGAAGAAGGTCGACGCCGAGTTCCTGCCCCAGGCCGCGGCCAGCGGCAAGTACGAGGGCAAGACCTACGCCGTCCCCCAGGTCATCGACACCCTCGGCCTCTTCTACAACAAGAAGATGCTCGCCGACGCCGGCGTCGAGCCCCCCAAGACGCTGGAGGAGGTCAAGACCGCCGCCGCCGCCATCAAGGCGAAGACCGGCAAGGCCGGCCTGTACCTGCGCGGCGACGACTCCTACTGGTTCCTGCCGTTGATCTACGGCGAGGGCGGCGACCTCGTCGACGCGAAGAACAAGACGGTCACCGTCGACAACCCGGCGGGCGTCAAGGCCTTCAAGACGGCCCGTGACCTGGTCACCTCCGGCGCGGCGATCACCAACGCCACGGACGGCTGGACCAACATGCAGACCGCCTTCAAGTCCGGCGAGGCCGCCATGATGATCAACGGTCCCTGGGCCGTGGCCGACACCTACGCGGGCGACCAGTTCAAGGACAAGACCAACCTCGGCGTCGCGCCCGTCCCGGCCGGCTCCGTCAAGGCCGGTTCCCCGCAGGGCGGTCACGACCTCGCCGTCTACGCCGGTTCCAAGAACCGCGCCGCCTCGCACGCCTTCGTGGAGTACATGACCTCGCAGGAGGTGCAGGTCCAGTCCGCGAAGGAGCTGAGCCTGCTGCCGACCCGTACGGCCGCCTACGAGCAGCCGGACGTCAAGTCCAGCGAGATGGTCCAGTTCTTCAAGCCGGCCGTGGACAAGGCCGTCGAGCGTGCCTGGATCCCGGAGAACGGCTCCCTCTTCGAGCCGCTCAAGGTCGAGTACACCAAGGCCATCACCGGCGCGGCGACCCCCGAGGACGCGGCCAAGGCGGCCGGAGTCGAGTTCCGCAAGATCCTCAAGGGCTGGAAGTAGAGAAGAAGATGGCTGCTCACACCAGCCAGTCGGTGGCGAAGGCCGCGGACGGCGAGGGCGTCGAAGCCCTCGCCGTCCGCGGCCGGAGCCGCAGGACTGACAACCGCGGGGGAGCGAGGCGCGCCCTCGCCACCCACTGGTACGCCTGGGCCATGATCGCCCCGGTGGTGCTCGTGCTCGGCGTGATCATCGGCTGGCCGCTCGTCCGGGGCGTCTACCTCTCGCTGACCGACGCCAACGAACGCAACGTCGGCCGCACCATCGGCGCCAACCACATCGAGGCCACCTACAAGTTCGTCGGCCTCGACAACTACGCGGACGTCCTCGCCGACCCGGTGTTCCTGCAACGGCTGGTGTGGACCGTCGCCTGGACCGTCCTGTGCGTGTCGATCACCTTCGCGCTCGGACTGGCCCTCGCCGGCATGCTCAACCGCGAGTTCCGCGGCCGCGCCGCCTACCGGATGGCGCTCATCCTGCCCTGGGCCGTCCCGGGCTTCGTGTCCGTCTTCGCCTGGCGGTTCCTCTTCAACCGCGACAGCGGCATCCTCAACAAGCTCCTCGAAGGCGGCGGGATCTCCGCGATCCCGTGGCTCGACGACCCGACCTGGGCCAAGGTCTCCGTCATCGCCGTCAACGTCTGGCTCGGCGTCCCCTTCATGATGGTCGCCCTCCTCGGCGGGCTGCAGTCCATCCCGGGCGAGCTGTACGAGGCCGCCGAGATGGACGGGGCCGGCCCCTGGCAGCGGTTCCGGCACATCACGCTGCCCGGACTGCGCGCGGTGAGCATGACGGTGATCCTGCTCTCCACCATCTGGACCTTCAACATGTTCCCGGTGATCTTCCTGCTGACGCGGGGCGGCCCCGGCGACTCCACCGAGATCCTCGTGACCCAGGCCTTCCGCGAGGCCTTCGTGGCCAGCCCGCGCGACTTCGCCGGCTCCGCCACCTGGGGCGTGCTGATCCTCGCCCTGCTCATGATCTTCGCGCTGGTCTACCGGCGCTCGCTGCGCAAGCAGGGAGAGGTGTGGTGACGACCGTGACGACCCCGCGCACGACGAACGCCGGCGGCAAGGCCCCGCGCGGCAGGGGGCAGCGCTCCCCGCTCGCCTCGGCGGGCCTGCACCTCACCCTGATCGTCGCCTCCGTGATCGCCGTCTTCCCGGTGCTGTGGGTCCTCCTGACCTCCGTCAAGCCCGCGAAGTTCGCCATCTCCACGGACTTCGTGAAGGAACCCACCCTCGACAACTACCGCTACCTGGTGGAGTCGACCTCCTTCTTCACCTGGTTCGCGAACTCGGTCCTGGTCGCCGGGATCACCACGGTCCTCGGCGTGTTCATCGCCGCCACCACCGGCTATGCGGTCAGCCGGTTCAAATTCCCCGGCATGAAGCCGCTGATGTGGACCCTGCTCATCACGCAGATGTTCCCGATGGCCATCCTCATCGTCCCGCTCTACAACCTCATGGGACAGCTCGGTCTGCTCAACCAGCCGATCGGCCTGGTCATCACCTACCTCACCATCGCCGTGCCGTTCTGCGCCTGGATGATGAAGGGCTTCTTCGACACCATCCCGATCGAGATCGACGAATCCGGTCGGGTCGACGGACTCAACCCGTTCGGCACCTTCTGGCGCCTCATCCTGCCCCTGGCCAAGCCGGGCCTCGCGGTCACCGGCTTCTACGCCTTCATCACCGCCTGGGGCGAGGTCGCGTACGCCTCCGCCTTCATGGTCGGCGACGAGCACCTCACCCTCGCCGGCGGCCTGCAGACCTTCGTCACCCAGTACACCTCCAACTGGGGTGCGATGAGCGCCGCTTCCGTCCTCATCGCCATCCCCGCGGCGTTCTTCTTCCTCTTCGCCCAGCGTCACCTCGTCGCCGGGATGACGGCGGGCGCGACCAAGGGCTGACCACCCTGCCCGCTTCCCGTTCCGGCCCGACCTCTCCAAGGACACCATGACCCAGCACCTCGCCGACGCACTCCCCGCCCCGACCGCCACGCGGCCCGGCTGGTGGAGAGAAGCGGTGATCTACCAGGTCTATCCGCGCAGTTTCGCCGACTCCAACGGGGACGGCATGGGGGACCTCGAAGGCGTCCGCAGCAGGCTTCCCTACCTCAAGGAGCTGGGCGTCGACGCCGTCTGGCTCAGCCCCTTCTACGCCTCCCCGCAGGCGGACGCCGGCTACGACGTCGCCGACTACCGGGCCATCGACCCCATGTTCGGCACCCTGCACGACGCCGACGCCGTGATCCGCGAAGCCCACGCGCTGGGCCTGCGCATCATCGTGGACCTCGTCCCCAACCACTGCTCCGACCAGCACGAATGGTTCAAGCAGGCGCTGCGCGAGGGGCCGGGCAGCCCGCTGCGCGAGCGCTTCCACTTCCGCGCCGGCCGGGGCGAGGACGGCTCCCTGCCCCCGAACGACTGGGAGTCGATCTTCGGCGGGCCGGCCTGGACCCGGGTGCCGGACGGACAGTGGTACCTGCACCTGTTCGCGCCCGAACAGCCCGACTTCAACTGGGAACACCCGGCCGTGCAGGACGAGTTCCGCTCCATCCTGCGCTTCTGGCTCGACCTGGGCACCGACGGCTTCCGCATCGACGTCGCGCACGGCCTCGTCAAGGCCCCCGGCCTGCCCGACCTCGGCCGCGACGAACAGCTCAAGCTGCTCGGCAACCAGGTGCTGCCCTTCTTCGACCAGGACGGCGTCCACGAGATCTACCGCTCCTGGCGCACGGTGCTCGACGAGTACGCGGGCGACCGCATCGGCGTCGCCGAGGCGTGGACGCCGAGCGCGGACCGCACCGCGCTCTACCTGCGCCCCGACGAGCTGCACCAGGCCTTCAACTTCCACTACCTGAACACCGGTTGGGACGCGGACGCGTTGCGCGCCGCCATCGACGAGTCGCTCGACGCGATGCGGCCGGTGGGGGCGCCGACGACCTGGGTGTTGTCCAACCACGACGTAGTACGGCACCGCACCCGGTACGGGAGCCTGGCCCGGGCGCGGGCCGCCGCGCTGCTGATGCTCGCGCTGCCCGGCTCCGCGTACGTGTACCAGGGCGAGGAGCTCGGCCTGCCGGAGGTGGTGGACCTGCCGGACGCCGTGCGCCAGGACCCGTCGTTCTTCAAGGAGAACGGCCAGGACGGGCTCCGGGACGGCTGCCGCGTGCCGATCCCGTGGTCCGGGACCGAGGCGCCGTACGGCTTCGGGGACGGCGGCAGCTGGCTGCCGCAGCCGGCCGAGTGGGCGGCGCTGAGCGTCGAGGCGCAGACCGACGACCCCTCCTCCACGCTGGAGCTGTACCGGGCGGCGCTGCGCATCCGCCGCGAGCGGGCGGAGCTCGGTGCGGGCGACGCGGTGGAGTGGCTGGACGCGCCGGCCGGCGTCCTGGCCTTCCGGCGGGGCGGGTTCGTGTGCACGGTCAACACGACGGGAGACGCCGTACGGATGCCGGCGGCGGGCCGGGTGCTGCTGACCAGCACGGACCTCACCGAGCCGGATGTCCTCCCCGCCAACAGCGCGGTGTGGTGGCTGGGGTGACTTCCCCGCTGCGGCTGACGGACATCGCCGCGCAGGCCGAGGTCAGCGAGGCGACCGTCAGCCGTGTGCTCAACGGCAGGGCGGGCGTGGCGGCCGGCACCAGGCACAAGGTGCTGGCCGCCATGGACCTGTTGGGCTACGAGCGGCCGGTGCGGCTCAAGCGCCGCAGCAACGGCCTGGTGGGGCTGCTGATCCCGGAGCTCACCAACCCCATCTTCCCGGCGTTCGCCCAGGTCATCGAGCAGGCTCTGGCGGGGCACGGGTACACGCCGGTGCTGTGTACGCAGACGCCGGGCGGGGCCACCGAGGACGAACTGGTGGAGCAGTTGGAGGAGCGGGGGGTCACGGGCATCGTCTTCCTGTCCGGCCTGCACGCGGACGCGTCCGCCGACCCGGCGCGCTACCAGCGGCTCGCTGCTCGCGGCGTGCCGTTCGTGCTGATCAACGGTTTCAACGAGGCCGTGAACGCCCCCTTCATCTCCCCGGACGACCGGGCGGCGGCCGACATGGCCGTGCGCCACCTGGAGGACCTGGGACACCGGCGGATCGGGCTGGCCATCGGACCGACCCGGTACGTGCCTTCGGCGCGCAAGGAGCAGGGGTTCCTGGCGGCGGTCCCGGGGGCGGAAACCGAGGGCCTGATCCAGCGCACCCTGTTCACGGTCGAGGGAGGCCACGCGGCGGGCGGCGCCCTGCTGGAGCGCGGGTGCACCGCGATCGTGTGCGGCAGCGACCCGATGGCGCTCGGGGTGATACGGGCGGCGCGTGAGCGAGGGCTGAGGGTGCCGCAGGACGTGTCGGTGGTCGGCTTCGACGACTCCCCGCTGATCGCCTTCACGGACCCGCCCCTGACGACGGTCCGCCAACCGGTCCGCGCGATGGCGACGGCAGCGGTCGGAGCGCTCCTGGAGGCGGTCGCCGGCACCCCGGTCCAGCGCACGGAGTACGTGTTCCAGCCGGAACTGGTGGTCCGCGGCTCGACGGGCCAGGCGCCGGAGTCCCAGTGAGGCCCGCCCGGAGCCCCGGCGTCTCCCGCCTCGCCGGGGTGTGAGCTCCGCGTCCGGGGCGGAGCCCGGAGGGCCCCCGAGCGTGGCGATGTGACACAGCCGCGGGCGCGACGTATCACTACGCGCGCCCGCGGCTGCCCGGTGACCGCGGCCCGTCGGGGCCGGGGCGAGGCCCCGGCCCCGACGGGTCAGGCCGGGGATCCGAGGAGGGCCGAGGCGGCTTGCAGGGGGGTGAGCCTCGGGGCCGGGCGGGGCGCGGCTTCCGTACGGCAGGTGAAGCCGAGCGCGGTCATGGCCCGGAGGACCTCGGCGGAGCTGAAGTCGCGCCGGTCCTGGCGGGTGACGACCTCACCCACCTGCTTCACGGGGTACTGGCGACGCCCGATGATCACGGAATCGCCCTTGACCGGTTCGGGCTTGACGCCCTTCATCGTCTCCAGCACGCCGTTCTTGGTGAGCTCGAAGGGGAAACGGGCGATGACGCAGCGCATGGGACCTCACAGGGGAGTGGGAGGGGACTGTCGGAACGGCTGTGAGTGGTGCTACGCCGCCGTGCCGAAGGACCGACGGTTGCCGCCGGGGCGGCGACCGCGGCGGGCCGCGCCACCGCGGGAGGGGCGGGCGGAGGGCGGCGCCGTGATGGTGACGGGGACGCCGGACGGGGCCTGGGCGCCGGTGATGCGGTTCAGCTCCGCCTCGCCCGAGCGGACCTGCGTGGTCTGCGGGGTGATCCCGGCGGCGGCCATCAGGCGCACCATGTCGCGCCGCTGGTTCGGGGTGACCAGGGTGACGACGCTGCCGGACTCCCCGGCGCGGGCGGTGCGGCCGCCGCGGTGCAGGTAGTCCTTGGGGTCGGTCGGCGGGTCGACGTTGACGACGAGGTCGAGGTTGTCGACGTGGATGCCGCGCGCCGCGACGTTCGTGGCGACGAGGACGGTGACGTGCCCGGTCTTGAACTGCGCGAGGGTGCGGGTGCGTTGCGGCTGGGACTTGCCGCCGTGCAGCGCCGCGGCCCGCACGCCGCTGTTCAGGAGGTCCTGCGTCAGGCGGTCCACCGCGTGCTTGGTGTCCAGGAACATGATCACGCGTCCGTCACGGGCGGCGATCTCGGTCGTGGTGGCCATCTTGTCGGTGCCGTGGACGTGGAGCACGTGGTGCTCCATCGTCGTGACCGCGCCGGCCGAGGGGTCCACCGAGTGCACGACCGGGTCCGTCAGGTAACGGCGGACCAAGAGGTCGACGTTGCGGTCCAGGGTCGCGGAGAACAGCATCCGCTGCCCCTCCGGGCGCACTTGGTCCAAGAGGGCCGTGACCTGGGGCATGAAGCCCATGTCGGCCATCTGGTCGGCTTCGTCGAGCACGGTGACGGCCACCTGGTCGAGCCGGCAGTCACCCCGTTCGATGAGGTCCGCCAGGCGGCCCGGGGTCGCGACGACGACTTCGGCGCCGCCGCGCAGCGCGCTCGCCTGTCGGCCGATGGACATGCCGCCCACGACGGTGGCCAGCCGCAGTTTCAGCGAGCGGGCGTAGGGCGTCAGGGCGTCGGTGACCTGCTGCGCCAGTTCGCGGGTGGGTACGAGGACCAAGGCGAGCGGCCGGCGGGGTTCGGCGCGCTGTCCGGCGGTGCGGGCCAGCATCGCGAGACCGAAGGCCAGGGTCTTGCCCGAGCCGGTGCGGCCGCGGCCCAAGGCGTCGCGTCCGGCCAGGGTGTTGGGGAGCGTCGCGCCCTGGATCGGGAACGGCACGGAGACCCCCTCGGCCGTCAGGGCGGCCAGCAGCTGCTCCGGCATGTCGAGGTCGGCGAAGGCCTCGACGGCCGGGAGCGCCGGCGTGTGGGTGACGGGCAGGGCGAATTCGCCCTGGAGCGCGGAGGGGCGGCGGCCGTAGCCGGCGCCTGCCGGGCGGCCGCTGCCGGCCGGGCGGCCCGAGCCGCCGGAGCGGGCGGGAGCCGGGGAGCCGAAACGGCTGCCGCGGCCGGCGGAGCCGGCGCCGGCGCGGGTACGGGAAGAGCGGTCGTTCGTGCGTGTGCGGTTCATGCTGAACCTTCCTCGATACGGGGCGGCACGCGTCGAGGAAATTCAGCGGCGAAATAGTCGCGCGAATTCACAGGAACGAGCCGATGGAATGCGGACGGCGGTGGCGGCGTCGAATGCCGGCCGAAATGCCGTGGTGTGGGGCGCCGCCGTGGATGCCGGGGTGCGACCGCTTTTCGGGCGGGAAATCCGGGGGAAGACGGGCGCCCGGTGCGTGCTCGCGCGGGCCGTCGCAGGCGGGCGGAGCCGGGGGGTAACGCAACGAGCCGGGGCCCGCACCCCAAGGTGCGGGCCCCAGCTGCGTGGTGATGCTTCAGCGTCAGGCGGTGACGATGTTCTCGGCGGTCGGGCCCTTCTGGCCCTGCGCGATGTCGAAGCTCACCTTCTGGCCTTCCTGAAGCTCACGGAAGCCCTGCGAGGCGATGTTCGAGTAGTGGGCGAACACGTCAGGACCGCCGCCCTCCTGCTCGATGAAGCCGAAACCCTTTTCGGCGTTGAACCACTTCACGGTGCCATTAGCCATGTTGAATCTCCCTCGGGGCACAGCCCAGAGTCCGCACTGTGCGGATCTCAAGTCGCCGCGATGATCGCCCTCCCGGAAAATTCCGGCACACAGAAGCCTTCCGCCGGATTTTGGTCCGGCGGTGAGGCTGAAAGTTTGGGAACCACAACTGCAACTGAAATCACAGTAGCACGGCAGGGCGGAGTAGGCGGCGGGAAAACGCGCGGATGCGCCTGGGGAGGGGAAATGCTCATCGGGCCCGGTCCGCAATTCTGTGCTTGCCGCGACAGGTATGGGGGAAATTCCGGGACGGATTTTCCGGAATATTCGAGGAGGCCGACGGCCGGAGTGCGGGCGCGGCAGGGCTTCGGGCCCCCCTGACCCGACCGACGGGACGTGGGGCGCGCTCCCGGGGGCGACACGCGCAGGAAACATTTCTGCAATCTCTTGCGCAAGGTCTTGCAGGTGGTCCGTCCGGCACCTACGGTCGCTGCAATCCCCGCCTGTTCGATGCTCGTTCCCCGCCTGTTCTGCGCCTCTTCCGCCAGGAGGAACCCCCCCCATGCCCACTACGCCGCGCATCCCCAGAGCCCTGCTCGCCGGCGCCGTGCTCGCCGCCGCGAGCGTGACGGCGACCGCTCCCCACGCGGTGGCCGCCCCGCCCGGGGGGAAGGACGTCACCGCCGTGCTGTTCGAGTGGCGGTTCGACTCCGTCGCCAAGGCCTGCGGGGAGAGCCTCGGGCCCGCCGGGTACGGGTACGTCCAGGTGTCGCCGCCGCAGGAGCACGTCCAGGGGCCGCAGTGGTGGACCTCGTACCAGCCCGTCAGCTACAAGATCGCCGGGCGGCTCGGTGACCGGGCCTCCTTCAAGGCCATGGTGGACGCCTGCCACGCCGCCGGCGTGAAGGTGGTCGCCGACTCCGTCGTCAATCACATGGCCTCCGGTGACGGGACCGGGACGGGCGGCACTTCGTACACGAAGTACGGCTATCCGGGCCTGTACTCCGGCTCCGACATGGACGACTGCCGGGCGACGATCTCGAACTACCAGGACCGGGCCAACGTGCAGAACTGCGAACTCGTGCAGTTGGCCGACCTGGACACCGGCGAGGAGTACGTGCGCGGCCGGATCGCCGGGTACCTCAACGACCTCCTCTCCCTCGGGGTCGACGGCTTCCGGATCGACGCCGCCAAGCACATGCCCGCCGCCGACCTGGCGAACATCAAGTCCCGGCTGACGAACCCGAACGCCTACTGGAAGCAGGAGGTGATCTACGGCGCCGGCGAGGCGGTCTCGCCCACCGAGTACCTCGGCAACGGCGACGTCCAGGAGTTCCGCTACGCCCGCGATCTCAAGCGGGTGTTCCAGAGCGAGAACCTGGCGTACCTCAAGAACTTCGGCGAGGCCTGGGGCTACCTCCCCTCCGGGCAGGCGGCCGTCTTCGTCGACAACCACGACACCGAGCGCGGCGGGGACACCCTCGACTACAAGGACGGCTCCGACTACACCCTCGCCAACGTGTTCATGCTGGCCTGGCCCTACGGTTCTCCCGACGTCCACTCCGGCTACGAGTGGACCGACAAGGACGCCGGTCCGCCCAACGGCGGCACGGTGAACTCGTGTTACACCGACGGCTGGAAGTGCCAGCACGCCTGGCGGGAGATCTCCTCCATGGTCGCCTTCCGCAACGCGGCGCGCGGCCAGGCCGTCACCGACTGGTGGGACGACGGAGGAGACCGGATCGCCTTCGGACGCGGGACGAAGGCGTACGTCGCCATCAACCACGAGGGCTCGGCCCTGACCCGGACCTTCCAGACCTCCCTGCCGGCCGGCGCCTACTGCGACGTGCAGAGCGGGCGGCCGGTCACCGTCGACTCGTCGGGCCGGTTCACCGCCACCCTCGCGGCCGGCACCGCGCTCGCCCTGCACGCCGACGCCCGCACCTGCGCCGGGACCGCGGCCCCGGCCGCCGTCGGCGCCTCGTTCGCCGTCACCGCCACCACCGTCCCCGGCCAGAACGTCTTCGTCACCGGTGACCAGGCCTCCCTCGGCACCTGGGACACCGCCCGCGCCCTCAAGCTCGATCCGGCGGCCTACCCCGTCTGGAAGCTCGACGTCACCCTCCCGGCCGGGACCGCCTTCGCGTACAAGTACCTGCGCAAGGACGCGGCCGGGAACGTCACCTGGGAGAGCGGTTCCAACCGCACCGCCACCGTGCCCGCCGACGGCAAGGTCACGCTGACCGACGCCTGGCGCGGCTGACCTTCCCGTCCCCTCCAAGGAGATCCGCAGTGATACGCCCCGTCGTCGCAGGAGTGCTCGCGGCCGCTCTGGCCGTGACGTTCCTGCCCGCCCTTCCGGCGGAGGCCGCCGCCAAGGCGCCACCACCCCCGCCCTCGGACGCGAAACTCGCGGCCGAGCCCGCCCGCCACGACCTGACCCGGGAGCAGTTCTACTTCGTCCTGCCCGACCGGTTCGCGAACGGCGATCCGCGCAACGACCGGGGCGGGCTGACCGGCAGCCGGCTGGAGACCGGCCTGGACCCGACGGACAAGGGCTTCTACCAGGGCGGTGACCTCAAGGGGCTGACGGACCGGCTCGACTACATCAAGGGACTCGGCACCACCGCCATCTGGATGGCGCCGATCTTCAAGAACCAGCCGGTGCAGGGCACGGGGAAGGACGCCTCCGCCGGGTACCACGGTTACTGGATCACCGACTTCACGCAGGTGGACCCGCACTTCGGGACCAACGCGGACTTGGGCCGGCTGATCGACACGGCGCACAAGAAGGGGATGAAGGTCTTCTTCGACGTCATCACCAACCACACCGCCGACGTCGTCGACTACCGCGAGGGCTCCTCCGGCTACCTGTCGGAGGGTGCCTTCCCCTACCTGACCAAGGACGGGGTGCCCTTCGACGACCAGGACTACGCCGACGGGAAGCGGAAGTTCCCGGCGACCGGCCCCGGCTCCTTCCCCCGCACCCCCTTCGTCCCCGAGGCGAAGAAGAACCTCAAGTCCCCTGCCTGGCTCAACGATCCGACGATGTACCACAACCGCGGTGACTCGACCTTCGCCGGCGAATCCGCCGAACAGGGCGACTTCTCGGGCCTGGACGACCTGTGGACCGAGCGTCCCGAGGTCGTCACCGGGATGGAGAAGATCTACGAGAAGTGGGTCGCGGACTTCGCCGTCGACGGGTTCCGCATCGACACCGTCAAGCACGTCGACACCCCCTTCTGGACCCAGTGGGCGACCGCGCTGGACGCCTACGCGGCCCGGCACGGCCGGAAGAACTTCTTCATGTTCGGCGAGGTGTACTCCGCCGACACCGCCGTCACCTCCCCCTACGTGACCCGCGGCCGCCTCGACGCCACGCTCGACTTCCCGCTCCAGGACGCGATCCGCGCCTACGCCTCGCAGGGCGCGGCGGCGGGGCGGCTGGCCTCCGTGTTCGCCGACGACTACCGGTACACCACCGACAAGGCCAACGCCTACGAGCAGGTGACCTTCCTCGGCAACCACGACATGGGCCGCTTCGGTTCCTTCCTGGAACAGGACCGGCCCGGGGCCGGGGAACAGGAACGGCTGGACCGCTACCGGCTCGCCAACGAGCTGATGTTCCTCTCCCGGGGAAACCCGGTGATCTACTCCGGTGACGAGCAGGGCTTCACCGGCTCCGGCGGTGACAAGGACGCCCGACAGCCGCTGTTCGCGACCCGGATCGCCGACTACCTCGACGATGACCAGCTCGGCACCGCCCGCACCCACGCGAGCGACGCCTACGATCCGGGGCACCCCCTCTACAAGCAGATCAGCGCTCTCTCGAAGCTGACCAAGGACCACCCCGCCCTGCGCGACGGCGTCCAGAGCGAACGCTTCTCCGACGGCTCCGTCTACGCCTTCGCCCGTACGGACACCCGCGGCCGCACCGAGTACCTGGTGGCCGCCAACAACGGGGACCAGCCCCGTACGGTCACGCTCGACGCGCCGGCCGGCGCCGGGTACCGCACCCTCTACGGCGGCTCCGCCACCCCGCGCGCCGACGCCGCCGGGAAACTCACCGTCACCGTCCCCGCCCTCGGCTCCGTGGTCCTCCAGGGCACGACCCCGCTCCCCGCCCCCACCGGCCGTCCCGCCCTCGCCCTCAAGGCCCCGGCGGCGGCGACCGGCACCGTCGAGATCGGCGCCGATGTCACCGGCGGCGGCGGAAACCGCGTCGTCTTCGCCGCCCAGAGCGGCAACGACCCCTGGCAGGTCCTCGGCTCCGCCGACCACGCCCCCTACAAGGTCACCCAGAACGTCACCGCGCCCGCCGGCACCCCACTGCGCTACAAGGCCGTCGTCATCGACGCCGCCGGGCACACCGCGAGCGCCCTCGCCGCCTCCACCGCCGGCCAGGCCCCGCCCGTCGGGGTCCCGACCGCCACGCAGCGCGAGTACGCCGTCGTCCACTACCACCGGCCCGACGGCGACTACGCGAACTGGCGGCTCTACGCGTGGGGCGACCTCGCGGACGGCGAGGCGACCCCCTGGCCCGCCGGGCACGATTTCACCGGCCGCGACGCGTACGGCGCCTTCGCCTACGTCCGGCTCAAGCCCGGCGCCTCCTCCCTCGGCTACCTCGTCATCGACAAGGACGGCACCAAGGACGTCGCCGCCGACCGCACCCTCGACGTGACCAAGTCCGGCGAGGTCTGGCTCGAACAGGGCCAGGACGCCGCCCGCACCGACCGCCCCGCCTACCCGCCCCAGGACACCACCAAGGCGGTCCTCCACTACCAGCGCCCCGACGGCGCCTACGACGGCTGGGGCCTGCACGTGTGGACCGGGGCCGCCACCCCCACCGACTGGGGCAAGCCGCTCCCGCCCGTCCGCACCGACTCCTTCGGGGCCGTCTACGAGGTCCCCCTCGGCGCCGGCGCCACCAGCTTGAGCTACATCCTCCACAAGGGCGACGAGAAGGACCTCCCCACCGACCAGTCCCTCGACCTGAAGGCCGCCGGGCACGAGGTGTGGATGCTGGGCGGACGCGAGAAGTACCTCCTGCCGCAGCCCGCCGGCTCAGCCGCCGCCCTCGACCTCACCAAGGCCGAGGCGGTCTGGATCGACCGCGACACCGTCGCCTGGAACGCCCCCGAGGCGGCCGCCTCCGTACAGCTCCTCGCCTCCGGCGAAGGCGCCGTCACCACCGAGGGCGGCGCCTTGCACGAGGGCGGCGCGCAGTGGCTGCGCCTGGGCCGCTCCCGGCTCACCGCGGCCCAGAAGCAGAAGTTCCCGCACCTCGCCTCGTACGCCGCCTACACGATCGACCCCCGCGACCGCGACCGCGTACGGGGCGCCCTGCGCGGGCAGCTCGTCGCGAGCGCCCGCGCCGCGAACGGCGCCGTGCTGGCCGCGACCGGAGTGCAACTCGCCGGGGTCCTGGACGACCTGTACGCCACCACCACCGCCCTCGGCCCCGTCTTCCAGGACGGCCGCCCCACCCTCTCCGTGTGGGCGCCCACCGCCCGACAGGTCTCCCTCGAACTCGACGGCCGGACCGTCGCCATGCGCCGCGACGACACCACCGGCGTCTGGTCGGTGCGCGGCGAGCGGAGCTGGACCGGCAAGCGGTACCGGTACGCCGTCACCGTCTGGGCCCCCACCGTCCGCCAGGTGGTCCGCAACCTGGTCACCGACCCGTACTCCACCGCCCTGACCACGGACTCCGCCTACAGCCTGGCCGTGGACCTCGCCGACCCCAAGCTGGCGCCGCCCGGCTGGCGCGACCTGCGCAAGCCCGCGCCCGTGCCCTTCACCTCCGCGCAGATCCAGGAACTGCACATCCGGGACTTCTCCGTCGCGGACCGCACCTCCAGCCACCCCGGCCAGTACCTGGCCTTCACCGACACCGCCTCGGCGGGTATGCGGCACCTGCGCGAACTGGCCGCCTCGGGCACCTCGTACGTGCACCTCCTGCCGGCCTTCGACATCGGCACCATCCCGGAGAAGCCCTCCGACCGCACCGAACCGGCTTGCGACCTCAAGGTCTACGCCCCCGACTCCGAGCAACAGCAGGCCTGTGTGGCGGCCGCGGCCGCCAAGGACTCCTACAACTGGGGCTACGACCCGCTGCACTACACCGTGCCCGAGGGCTCGTACGCCAGTGACCCCGAGGGCACCGCCCGCACGGTGGAGTTCCGCCGCATGGTGCAGTCGCTGAACGGCGCCGGGCTGCGCACCGTGATGGACGTGGTCTACAACCACACGGTGGCGGCGGGCCAGTCCGACAAGTCCGTCCTCGACCGCATCGTGCCCGGCTACTACCAGCGGCTGCTCGCCGACGGCAGCGTCGCCACCTCCAGCTGCTGCGCCAACACCGCTCCCGAGAACGCCATGATGGGCCGTCTCGTCGTCGACTCCGTCGTCACCTGGGCCAAGCAGTACAAGGTGGACGGCTTCCGCTTCGACCTGATGGGCCACCACCCGAAGGCCAACATCCTGGCCGTGCGCGCCGCCCTCGACGCCCTGACCGTCGAGAAGGACGGCGTGGACGGGAAACGGATCGTCCTCTACGGCGAGGGCTGGAACTTCGGCGAGGTCGCCGACGATGCCCGCTTCGTCCAGGCCACGCAGAAGAACATGGCCGGCACCGGCATCGCCACCTTCTCCGACCGCGCCCGGGACGCGATCCGCGGCGGCGGCCCCTTCGACGAGGACCCGCGCGTCCAGGGCTTCGCCTCCGGCCTGTTCACCGATCCCAACGCGGCCGCCGCGAACGGCGGCCCCGAACAGCAGCGGGCCCGGCTCCTGCACGACCAGGACCTGATCAAGGTCGGGTTGACCGGCAATCTCGCCTCCTACGCCTTCACCGACAGCACCGGCCGCCACATCAGGGGGTCCGAGCTCGACTACAACGGCGCCCCGGCCGGGTACGCGGCGGCCCCCGGCGACGCCCTCGCCTACGCGGACGCCCACGACAACGAATCGTTGGCCGACGCCCTGACGTACAAACTCCCGGCCGGGACGGCGGCCGCCGACCGGGCCCGGATGCAGGTCCTGGCCCTGGCCGTCACCACCCTCTCGCAGGGCCCGTCGCTGTCCCAGGCCGGGACCGACCTGCTGCGCTCCAAGTCCCTGGACCGCAACTCCTTCGACAGCGGCGACTGGTTCAACGCCATCCACTGGGACTGCCACGACGGCAACGGCTTCGGCCGGGGCCTGCCGCCCGCCGCCGACAACCGGGCCAAGTGGCCCTACGCGAAACCCCTGCTGACCACCGCGCCCCCCGGCTGCGCGGAGATCGACGGCGCCTCGGCCGCCTACCGCGATCTGCTGCGCATCCGGACGACGGAACCCGCCTTCGCCCTCACCACGGCCGAAGCGGTCCAGTCGGGCGTGGCGTTCCCCCTGTCGGGGACGGCCGAGACGCCCGGAGTGATCACGATGACCGCCGGTGACCTCGTGGTGGTGTTCAACGCCACCCCCACCGCGCAGACCCAGCGCGTGGCGGCCCTCGCGGGCACCGCCTACGCCCTGCACCCGGTGCAGGCGGCGGGCGCCGACGGCACGGTCAGGCAGGCGACGTACGACGCCGGCACGGGCGAGTTCAAGGCCCCGGCCCGCACGGTCGCCGTCTTCACCCGGGCCCGCTCCTGACGGGCGCCCCACGCCCGCCGAAGCGGCGGTGCCGGCCACGGACCGGCACCGCCGCTTCGGCGTTCACCGCATCAGAGCATCACAGCATCAGAGCATCAGACTGTCCGGTGGTCCCCACGTACACGGGGTTGCCGCTCACCGCGTTCAGCCGGCCGTGGTCCGCGACATGGGCCTGCGCCGTCACCGGCCCGGTCCCGACCCGGACGCCGAGCGCCTCCATGCGCCGGCCCTGCCCCGTCGTCCCGGCCACCGCGCCGTTGCGCACCGTCGACTGCCGGCCGACGTCCTGCACACGGGCCGCGTAACACACCAAGCGGGCCTTCGGGGTGAGCGTCCGCTGTCGGCCGCCGCCTCCACCTCCCGGACCACCGAGGCCGGCGCCGGCAGCGCCGTACCGCGCACGCCCACCGGGGCGCCCGCCGGTGCCGGCGCCGACGGCTGCCCCTGGGCCTGCGCCACGCCCCGCGGCCCCCAGCGCGCCCGACAGCGCCTCGTGCGGTTGTGGCGTGGGCAGGTGCTGTGCCTCCCCGACCGTCGTGGACGCCTCAGACGTCCAGGCGCCGTTCCAGCAGGATCACGCCGTACACCCGCCCGTCCGCGGCCTGCTTGGACGGGCACTCCCCGACGATCCGGTACCCCGCGCCCCGGTAGTAACGCAGGAGCCTGGGGTTGGTCGAGACACAGTCCAGCCGGGAGCGCTCCCGGCCGGTGCGGGCGATCCGCCACTCGGCGTGTTCGAGTATGCGTCGGCCCGCGCCCGGGGGAGCGGCCTCGCGCTCCACCATCAACCGGTGCACGTAGCCGGCGACGGGCGGCTGCACGCCCCAGGCCTCTTCGTCGGACCACCACAGCTCGTACGCGCCGACCACCCGGCCGTCGGCGTCCTCCGCCAACCACACCTCGCCGTCGCGCATCCGCGCGCGGAAGTGCGCCACGTCCTTCTCGCCGGGCTTCCACTGGTCGATCCCGTGCTTGCGCATCCACCGGGCGGCCTGGTCGTACAGCTTCACCAGCGTGCCGGCGTCCTTCTCCTCGGCCTGCCGGAACAACATCCCGTCGTCAATGATCACGCGGGCATTATCACGCGGTGCCGGGGGCACGTCATGATCACGTGGTGCCCGGTACCAGCGCCGCCAACCGCCCCACGAGCACACCGAACGGCCCGTCGGCCGGCTCCGCGGACAGGATGCGCACCAGGATCTGCGCCATCTCCTCGTCGTAGGCGGCGCTCACGGCGGCCAGCGCGGCGAAGTCGTGCACCAGCTGCAGTTCCAACTCCGAACGCGGGATGCGCCGCCCGTCCAACCAGATCAGCGCGGTGGACTCGGCGAGCGACACCCACGACCGCACGACGAGCTCCAGCCGGGCGGGCGGGGCGTCGGGCGAGACGCCCAGGTGCTTGAGGATCTCCTCGTACGCGGCCTGACGGACCTCGTCGATCATCGCGTTGGCGCGGCTGCTGCCGGCCGCCGGACCGCCCCGCATCAACGCCGAGAAGCCGGGCCCGTGTTCGTCGACGAACGCGAAGAACCGCCCCATCACCCGCAGCAGCCGGGCCCCGAGCGGTCCCTCCTGCGGCTCCACGAACCGCAGCGCCAGCTCGTCCGCGGCCCGGCGCAACGCCGCCTCGTACAGGCTCAGCTTGCCGGGAAAGTAGTGGTAGACGAGTGGCCGCGATATGCCCGCGGCCGCCGCGATCTCGTCTATCGACACGTCGTCGGGAGAGCGGTGGCTGAACAGCTCCAGGGCCACCCCGATCAGCTGCTGCCGCCGCTCCTCGACACCCATCCTGCGCCGCACCCCGGTTGTCATGCGGACACCCTACTTCCACACCGGCGTGGTTCTCGGCGGGGTGTCGGCGCCGCTACGCGTCCAGGACCAGGCGGTCCGAGGCGGCGCGGGAGACGCACAGGAGCATCGAGTCCTCGCGTTCCGCGTCGGTGAGGAGTTCGTCGCGGTGTTCCACCTCTCCCTCCACCACCCGGTGTCGGCAGGTGCCGCAGAAGCCCTGTTGGCAGGAGTACGGGGTGGCGGGCAGCGCGCGGCGCACCGCCGTCAGCGCGCTCTCGTCCGCCGCGACCTCGACCGTGCGCCCGGAGCGGCGGAGTTCGACCGTGAAGGGCTTCGCCGCGCCCGTGGGCGCGGAGCCGGTGAAGCGTTCCAGGCGCACCGCCGAAGGGTCGGGGGCGGCGGCCAGGACCGCGGCGATCAGGGGCTCCGGGCCACAGCAGTAGACCGCGGCGGCGGGGGTCGCGGCGAGCGCGCTCAGGTCCGGCAGGCCCGCCTCGTCCTCGGGGACGATCGTGACCCGGTCCCCGTAGGCGGCGAGTTCGGCGAGGAAGGGCATCGACGCGCGGGTGCGCCCGCCGTAGAGCAGCGTCCAGTCGGCCCCCGCCGCCGTGGCCGCCCGCAGCATCGGCAGGATCGGCGTGATGCCGATCCCGCCCGCCACGAACGCGTACGCCGGGGCGGGCACGAGGGGGAACCGGTTGCGGGGCGCCCGCAGTCGCAGCGCGGTGCCCTCCACCAGTCGGGCGTGCGCCTCGCGGGAACCGCCGCGACCGTCCTCGATCAGTCGCACCGCGATCGTGTAGCGCCCGGCGTCCGCGGGGTCGCCGCACAGGCTGTACTGGCGCACCAGCCCCGACGGGAGTACGACGTCCACGTGCGCCCCCGGACTCCAGGCGGGCAGCTCCGGT
The DNA here is from genome assembly GCF_004795055.1 of Streptomyces sp. A1136. Lineage (GTDB taxonomy): Bacteria > Actinomycetota > Actinomycetes > Streptomycetales > Streptomycetaceae > Streptomyces. The sequence continues at coordinate 32,394 of NZ_SSBJ01000025.1, read as the reverse complement.
GATTCCAACGTCAGCAGCACGACGCCCTCCGCGGGCTCGCTCCGCGCGACGACCGGGACCCGCAGCAACCGGCGCGGGGAGTGTCCCGAGACGGGCACCTCCAGCGCCGGCAGCGGCCACAGGGGGGAGCGCCGGATGCGCCGGCGGAGCGCGCGCCGGGTGAGGAACGCGGCGCCGGCCGCCGCCGTCAGCGTCAGGGCGCGCCTCATGCCCGCCCCCCGCCGTTCGCGCCGGGCGAGGTGGCGAGGTAGGCCACGGCCTGGGCCGTCGAGCCCTCCTGCGAGGGGTGGTAGGTGCGGGAGAGGTAGGTGGGGATGGACTTGAGCATCGAGCCCGTCGAGGGGAGGACGCCCTGCCGGCCGGCCCGGAAGAGCTGACCCAGCGAGGCCTTGGCGGCCGGCAGTTCGGGGTCGTTCTCCATGAAGAAGCGGGCGCCGCGCTGCCAGAGGAACGTCAGGGCCGCGAAGGCCGTCGCCCAGGTCCGCACCCGGCGCCGGTAGCCGCCGTCGAGGTGCATGAACAGGTCGAAGGCCACGGCGCGGTGCTCGACCTCCTCCGCCCCGTGCCAGCGCAGCAGGTCCAGCATCATCGGATCGGCGCCCCGGCGGTCGAGCTCGTCGGCGTTCAGGACCCAGTCGCCGAGGAACGCCGTGTAGTGCTCGACCGCAGCGATGATCGCGACCCGTTCCATCAGCCACCACGTGCGCGCCCTGCCCGGGGGCAGGGTCCGGTCGCCCAGCAGCTTCTCGAAGAACCAGTCGACCTGTGCCGTGTAGGGGGTCGGGTCCAGGCCCAGTCGCTTCAGGTGAGGGAGCACGTCGTCGTGCGCGGCGGCGTGCATGGCCTCCTGGCCTATGAAGCCGACGACGTCCGCGCGCAGCCGCTCGTCCGTGATGTACGGGAGCACCTGCTTGTAGACGTGGACGAACCAGCGCTCCCCCGCGGGCAGCAGCAGGTGCAGGACGTTGATGGTGTGCCCGGCGAACGGGTCGCCGGGGAGCCAGTGGAGGGGGGTGTCGTCCCAGGAGAAGGACACGTTCCGCGGCTGGAGGCCCGTGTGCTCGTACAGGCGCGGGTGCTCCGACGCCACGGGGGCGGGCGCGTGCGGCGTGTTAGACATGGCGTCAATGTACTGAGGGGTAGGGGCGAGCAGAAGCCCTCGCACCCGGATTTTCCGCGCGGCCGTCGCCTTCGTCAGCGCAGGGCTTCCGCCTTCGTGCCGTCCGTGAGCCGGCCCGAGAGGTCGACCTGCGCGCCCTGGGCCGCCTTCACCGCGAGCCGGTTCCCGTTCGCGCTCCCGTTCACCCCGCCCCCGGACGCGGAGAGGGAGGTGAACTGGGCGCTGCCCGCCGCCAGGACGTACCACTGGCCTCCCTTCGACTTCCACAGCACGCCCGCGAGCACCCGGGGCTGCCGGGGACCGCACGCGGGGGAGCCCTCCGCCTTGGCGGCCTGGGCCGCGAGCGGCGCGCCCGGAGCCAGGAACTGGGCCTGGACCCGGTCCGCGGTGCCCTGCCAGGTCTCGGCCCGGCTGCACAGCCAGGTCGCCGTCCCGTCCCCCTCGGGCAACGGCTGCTTCGCGTACGTCCAGGCGTTGACGGTGCGCACCCCGTGCGAGCGGACCGAGGGCAGCAGGCACGCCGTCCGCGACCACTCGCCCAGCTCGGCCGCCTCCGTCACGTCGCGCTCGGCGCCCGGCGCGCCCGAGGTCAGTCGGACCGGGGTCAGTTCACCGAGGTCCGTCACCAGCCGGGTGGCGCCGTCGCCCGTCAGGGCCAGGGCGTTCCAGCTCGTACAGGAGCCCGTCGGGGCGGGGCCGGGTACCGGCGGCGTCATCCCGTCCGGGGTCAGCTTCAACGGCGAGGGCGACTCGCCCGGCTTGAGCAGGTCCCGCAGCGCGGCACCGAGCACCCAGGGGGCCGCCAGGTAGCGGACGTTGCCGTCGACCCGGCTGAGCACCAGAGCCGTCGCGGAGTCCGCGGAGGCCCCGTCCGTGCGGGCGAAGTCGAGGGCGGCGCCGGCGGTGCCGCCGCGCGGCTCGGCGTAGCGGACCACGCGCAGACCGTCGTACAGCAGGACCACCACGGCCTGGTCCACGGCCCCCGCGAACAGAAGCTGCGGCGGGCCCATCGGCGGCCCCGACGGGGTCCCGGGGGTGGCTGAGACGACCACCGAGCGGCCGGGGCGGGCCCACACCGCGAGCGCCCGGCGCAGCAGCGCGGTGTCGTCGGCACGGTCGCCGCGGGCCGGCCAGGCGGAGAAGTCCGTACGGGAGGAGGTGCGCCAGAGGGTGGGCGGGACGCGGACCAGTTGCCCGGGGTCGAGCGCCTGCTCCGCCACGGCGTTCTTCGCGTACGGCGGGGCGGCGGGCCCGTCCGAGCCCCAGCCCCCGCCCGGCAGGGCGAGCAGGGTGCCGCACACCGCGAGGGCGGCCGCGGCGGCGATCCCGGCCCGGGTGAACCGACGCCGCCGCAAGAGGTCGGTGGGCCGGGCCTGGAGCACGCACGGATCGAACTCGGGGGAGGCGAAGAGGGCGTCGTGCACCGGGTCGCCGGACTCCGCGACCGCCCCCGCCGGGTTCGCGACCCCGGCGTCCGCGAGCACCCTCAGGACGTCCGGCTCCGCCAGCCCCTCCAGCGCCCGCAGCACGCAGGCCGCCCGCCCGGGACCGCTCAGGGTGGTCAACCACTGGTCCAACGCCAGTTCCTCGGCCCCGCCCGAGCGCGGGAACAGGCGCAGCCCCCAGACCTGGGGGAGCACCCGGGGCAACTGCCCCCGCAGCGGGAGCGCCCGGAAGGTGAACGGGACGCCCGCCTCCAGGGCGGCGCGCAACACGCGCAGCCGCACGTACGGGTACCCCGACTCGGGGCCCTCCAGGCCGTCCCGCTGCGCCGGGACCCCACCGCGCACCGCGTCATCGCTCCCCCGGCGGCCGCGCGGCAGTGCCCGCTGGGTCAGCGAGTGGGCCGTGAGCACCCGTCGGTTGCGCCCGAGGGAGGGCGGCAGCACCAGGTAGGCGAGCCGCACCAGCCGCGGGTAGTGCTCGACGATGGCGGCCTCGGCCTGTTCCAGGCCGGGCGTCAGGGGAGGCAGGGGGCGGGTGGCGGTATCCGGCGCAGTCACGTTCAGCAGAACGAACGAATCGTCGGATGGTCACCCGCTTCCGCGCACCCGTTCGGGCGATTCCGCGCTGCGTCGGCGGTCCGGCGCCCTCAGGCGATCAGGTGGGTCCGTAGCGCCTCGACGGTCTCGTCGGCGACGCCGAGCCCCTCCCGCACGTACTTCTCCATGGAGCCGAAACGGGTGGCGACCTCCTCCAGCGCCGTCTGGAGGTAGGAGGGGAACACCCCGATCAGCGCCAGGGCGATCTCGGGGTCGCCGCCGGCCGCCGTGAAGCCCTCGATCATGGGCGCGAAGGTCCGCTTGACGGCCGGGTTCACCGACATGTATTCGGCCATCAGGGTGTCTTCGTCCGCGCCGAGGAGCGAGAGGATGACGGTCGCGCCCCACCCCGTGCGGTCCTTGCCCGCGGTGCAGTGGAACAGCAGCGGGCCGGCCTGCGGATCGGCGGCCTCGGTGAGCAGCAACCGGTAGGCGGCGTGCGCGGAGGCCGAGTTCACGAAGGACCGGTAGACCTCCCCGAAGACGGCCTGCGCCTTGCCCCCGCCCAGGTACTCCTCGGCCACGATCGGATCCGCCATCAGGTCCTTGAGCTGGGCGGCCGGGGGCACCTTCCCTATGCCGGCCCGGAGGCGGTCCGCCAGGACGTCGCGTGCCAGCAGCCGCGCCCCGGTCGGCAGCCGGTCGGGGTGGTCGGCGCGCTCGGCGTCGGTGCGGAAGTCGATGACCGTGCGGATGCCCAGCCCGGCCACCGCCGGATCGGCGTCCGGGTCGAGCCGGTCCAGCGCGCCGGAGCGCAGCACCAGCCCCGGGCGGACGGTGCGGCCGTCCGCGAGCGGGGTGCCGCCGAGGTCGCGGAGGTTCGCGACGGTGGTGGAGGGGGTGGCGGTCATCGGGCGGCTCCGGCTCGTTTCATACGGGTCTGGTGGGGCCGATTTTCTGATGGTTCACCCCGGAAGGACAATCGACGGCCAGGGAGAGGGCGATGCCGATCCCCAGCGCGACGAGGTGTCCGACGTCGGTGAAGGTGCGCCCGCGCCGGAGCACCGGTCGGGCGGCGAGGGCCAGGAGCCCCACCCGGGCGGCGCCGCGTACGGGCCCGCGCGGCAGTGCCGAGGTGAGCGCGCCGAGCACGGCGTTGAACCCGTAGCTGGTGCCCACGTCCAAGGCCCGGCGCGTCTCGCGGTCGGCCCCGCGCCGCAGCACCCCGTACACGAGCAGGGTCGCGCTCGCGTGCCCGAAGAGGAACACGGACGCCGTCCACCAGGCGCCGTGCGCGTACTCCGCGTACCCGAGCACCGCGACCAGCAGCAGCGCGTAGGGCAGCGGCATGGGCTCCTCGACCGTGAAGGCACTGCTGAGCAGGGTCTCCCAGCGGCCCGCGTCCAGGTTGTCGACGTTCGTCGAGCAACGGCGCAGCACCCGGTCCCGCGTCCGCGGGCCCAGCCGCTCCAGCGCGTGGGCACCGAGCTGGACCCCGCCGGTGTAGACGACCCCGAGCGGCACCGCCCAGGAGGACGGCGCCCGGGAGGACGGCGACCAGGAAGACGGCGGCGACGACCACGGCGACCAAGAGGACGGCGACGACCACGGCGGCAGTTTCACCCGACCATGATCCGACACGGCCTCCTCGTGGGCGGCGTCGGGGTCATGGGAACATGAGCCGGACATGTCTGACTCCCGCGCGCCGATGCGTGCCCTGCGGGCCGCGATGTTCGCGGCGGTGTGCGTCGCCTTGGGCGGGGTAGGGCATTCGTTCATGTCCGGGAGGGATATCCCGGCTTCGGGGTTTCTGTCCTCCTTCGCGGTGATCGGTGCTCTCGCCTGGCTCGCCGCCGGGCGACGGCGGGGTCCGCTCGCGATCACCGCCGCCCTGCTCGCCGCCCAAGGGGCGCTGCACCTGGCCTTCACCGGGAGTCAGGCGGCCGGGCGGGATTCGGTCACCGCGTCCGCGCCGATGCCCACGCACCACCACATGGCGGGCATGGACATGAGCGCCATGGGCGCCGACACCCCCGGTATGGCGGACATGGCCGGCATGGCCGGTCACGGGCACGGCGGCCTCGGCATGATCGCGGCGCACGTCCTCGCCGGGGTCTTCTGCGCCGCCTGGTTGGCCTGGGGCGAGGCGGCCGTGTTCCGGCTCGCCGCGACCCTGGGAGCCGCCGCGCTCCTCGCGGCCCGCCCGCTCGCCCGCGCGTTGGTCCTCCTGCGGACCCGAATGGCCCCCGAGCCGGCGCCGGTCGGGTACCGCGCCCCGTACGAACCGCCGCGTCGGCTGCGCGGGGCCGTGCCGGCCCACACCGTCGTCCGGCGCGGGCCCCCGGTCCGGCGAGACACCCGAGCAACGGCCCCCGGCCGGTCCATCCCCGCCTGAGAGGCGCGTGCGGCGAGGCCAGGGGCCCGTCACCCATGCCTTCGCCGACTTTCAGGACACCCATGTCTTTTGACGAGCTCCAGGCCGATCCCACGCGGACGGCCGACGCCCCTGTCTCCGACGCGCGCGCCGACGGACCGACCGCGCGCACCCCGGGAGCCTGGGCCGCGCTGCGACCGCTGCTCCTGCGCACGCACTTCTACGCCGGCCTGCTGATAGCCCCGTTGTTGTTCCTCGCCGCCGCCACCGGGCTGCTGTACGCCGGCTCCTGGCAGGTCGAGAAGATCCTCTACTCCGACGAGTTGACCGTCGCCCGCGTCGGTGACCATGCCCTGCCGCTCGGCGACCAGGTCGAGGCGGCCGAGAAGGCCGCGCCGAAGGGCGAGGTCGTGGCCGTGTGGCCCGCGCCCGACGCCGAGGCGACCACCCGGGTGATCATGAACAGCCCGGGCCTCGCGGACGACGAGACCCTGACCGTGTTCGTCGATCCGTACACGGCGGACGTACGCGGGCAACTCACCACCGCCGGGGACGCCCTGCCGTTGCGCGCCTGGCTGAGCGGACTCCACGCCGACCTCCGGTTGGGCGCGTTCGGCCGCGCCTACAGCGAACTGGCCGCCAGCTGGCTGTGGGTGGTGGCGCTGGGCGGTCTCGCCCTGTGGATCGGCCGCCGCCGCGCACGCGGGGTCCGCCTCGTCCTGCCCGACCGCGCCGCGACCGGTCGCCGCCGGACCCTGTCCTGGCACGGGGCGGTGGGCCTGTGGGCCGCGGCGGGACTCGTCGCCCTCTCCGCCACCGGTCTGACCTGGTCGGAGTACGCCGGTGAGCACATCGGACGGCTCCAGGACGGCCTCGGCGGCGCCACCCCGTCCGTCTCCGCCGGGCTGTCCGCCCCGCACGCGCCCGCCGTTGCCGGAGCCGAGGGCGGGGGCGAGCACGCGGGCCACGTCATGCCCGACGGCATGGAGATGCCGCCGCAGCCGCCGACGGCGGACATCGGCATCGACCGCGCCGTGGCCGCCGCCCGGGCCGCCGGCGTCACCGAGTCGCTCCGGGTGACGCTGCCCGCCGGGGGCAAGGGGTACGTCATCAAGGAGGCGGACAAGCAGGTGCCCGTACACCTCGACTCCGTCGCCGTCGACCCCGCCGACGGCAAGGTCATCGACGAACTGCGCTTCGCCGATTACCCGTTGCTCGCGAAGATGACCCGCTTCGGCATCGACCTGCACATGGGCCTGACCTTCGGGATCGTCAACCAACTGGCCCTGGCGGCACTGGCCGTCGCGCTGATGTTCCTCGTCTTCTGGGGATACCGGATGTGGTGGCTGCGGCGGCCGACCAAGGAACGCGTGTTCTCGGCCGGTCGCGCCCACCCGTGCGGGGCGTGGCGCAAGCTGCCCGTGACGCTGTTGTTGCCGCTCGCGGCGGTGACGGCGGTGGTGGGCTGGTTCGTGCCGATGCTGGGGATCAGCCTGACGGCCTTCCTGGCGGTCGACGCACTCCTCGGCTTCGCCGCCCGCCGCCGCCCGGCCGGCGTCTAGGGCGACGAGCGGGTGGGCCCGTACGCGCCTCCTCGCGCGTACGGGCCCACCCGGCGGCCCGCCGGCTCAGGGGGCGTACTTGTAGCCCACCCGGCGTACGGTCTGGATCGCGTCGCGGTGGGCCGCGCCCAGCTTGCGGCGCAGGCGGGCGATGTGGACGTCGACCGTCCGGCCGTCACCGACATGGCCGTAGCCCCAGACCGTGGTGACCAACTGGTCCCGGCTGTGCACCCGGTGCGGGTGCGCCACCAGGTGGGCCAGCAGCTCGAACTCCAGGTACGTCAGGTCCATGACGCGGCCGTCGACTTCGGCGGTGCGCCGCGCCGGGTCGATCCGTACGAGGGCGTCGCCGGTGGTCTCCGGGGTCGCGGGGGCGGTCTTCGCCGGAGGAACGGAATGCGGGGCGAAGGCGATGGGGGGCTGCTGATCGGCCGGTACGAGGACCAGGTAGCCGACCATCGGCGGGTGCCCGGGTAGCGCCGGCAACGAGTGCTGGGGCGCGGGCAACCAGGTGGCGCCGGGCGGGAGCAGGTCCACCACCCGGGCCACCTCGTCCCGGTCCACGGCGCGCAGCCGGTGGCGCGGGCCGGACGGATAGGTCAGGGGGGCGGAGGTCGCAGCGGACGCGGCAGAAGTGATGGAGCGGGTGTTCGCCATGAGTGGTCAGCTCTTTCACGCGGAGTGGTCGGCAGGAGACGTACCTACGTCGTCGTTGTCGTACCGCGCAGACCGAAGGCCTCGGGGAGGTTCTGAGTAGAGGGGTCCCGGAGGCTTTAGAGGGCCGGCGCGTTCTCCGCGCGGCAACACACCCGGTCGAAATCGTGGTTCTGACGGGACGGCCAGAACGGCTCCAGGTCGCTGCGACCTGACGAGGTGTGCGAGTGGCTGGCCATGGGCGTCATTCAAGCAGATGTGCGGGGTCCGGGGCAGAGTGCGTCTCACTTGGTGGATCGGAATCTCATATTCAGTCGCACCGACCGTGCGATACCACCCCGAACCGAACAAAACGTCGGGTCTTCGAACCCGGCTGAGGGGCCCCGGTTCCGCTTTCCGTATCGCATGCCGGGCAGATCCGTCCCGGTGGCCCGCCGACCGCGGGGAGGTCGGCGGGCCGGGAGCGGTCAGGGAGCGGTCAGGCGAGGCCGTCCCGCTCCAGGCCGGTGCAGCAGGTGTCGGTGATCAGACGGGTCACCACGTACGGGTCCACGTTGGCGTTCGGGCGGCGGTCCTCGATGTACCCCTTGCCGTCCTTCTCCACCTGCCACGGGATGCGGACCGACGCGCCCCGGTCGGAGACCCCGTAGCTGAACTCGTTCCACGGCGCCGTCTCGTGCAGACCCGTCAGGCGCTCGTCGATGCCGGCGCCGTAGTTCTTCACGTGGTCCATCGGCTTGGAGCCCTCGCCCAGGGCCTCGCACGCCGAGATGATCGCGCGGTAGTCCTCGCGCATCGCCTTCGTGGAGAAGTTGGTGTGCGCGCCCGCGCCGTTCCAGTCGCCCTTCACCGGCTTCGGGTTCAGCGTCGCGGAGACGTTGAAGTCCTCGGCCGTGCGGTACAGCAGCCAGCGGGCGATCCACAGCTGGTCGGAGACCTCCAGCGGACCGACCGGACCGACCTGGAACTCCCATTGGCCGGGCATGACCTCGGCGTTGATGCCGGAGATGGCGAGTCCCGCCGCGAGGCAGTGGTCCAGGTGCTTCTCGACGATCTCGCGCCCGAAGATCTCGTCCGCGCCGACGCCGCAGTAGTAGCCGCCCTGCGCGGCCGGGAAGCCGTTCACCGGGAAGCCGAGCGGGCGGGTCCCGTCGAAGAAGGTGTACTCCTGCTCGATGCCGAAGATCGGCTCCTGTCCGGCGAACTTCTCCGCGACGGGACGCAGCAGCGCGCGGGTGTTCGACTCGTGCGGGGTCATGTCGATGTTCAGCACCTCGCACAGCACCAGCACGTTCGCCCCGCCGCGAATCGGGTCCGGGCAGGAGAAGACGGGCTGGAGCACGCGGTCGGAGGCATGTCCCTCGGCCTGGTTGGTGCTCGAACCGTCGAAGCCCCACACCGGGAGCGCGCTCCCTTCGGCGGGGCCCGCGAGCGGGGCGGGGTCCCCGCTGATGATCTTCGTCTTGGAGCGCAGCTTCGCCGTCGGCTCGGTGCCGTCGATCCAGATGTACTCAGCCTTGTAGCTCACGGGCCCCATCCTTCGGTACGTCGCTCCGGCGCCGCCCCCGCGCTCGCCGTGGGTCGCGGCACTACTCTGCCGATCGCAGCGTGCCCCTTCGCGATTTCTCTTCCGTTGCCCGGCTGTGAACCCCGTGTTACCGGGGTTTACACCGCAGCTCGGGGTGGTTGTGCGGGTCGGGGGCGGGCCACCGGTTCGGGTGCGGCAGACTGGGCGGGTGAGCATTTCGTACGATTTGAACTCGTCCGTCGATCCCGTTCCGCACGCCGACGGGGGCCCCCGCCTCCGGGTCGGCCTGCTCGGCACCGGCCCGTGGGCGCACCGCACCCACGCCCCCGCCCTCGCCGCCCACGCCGGGTCGGACTTCGCCGGAGTGTGGGGCCGGCGCCCCCAGGCGGCGGCCGAGCTGGCGCGGGTCCACGGCGTGAAGGTGTACGAAGACCCGGACGCGCTGTTCGCGGACTGTGACGCCGTGGCCTTCGCCCTGCCGCCGGACGTACAGGCGCCGCTCGCCGTGCGCGCGGCGGCCGCCGGATGCCACCTGCTGCTCGACAAACCCGTCGCGACGACCGTGGGGGAGGCCCGGGCGGTCGCCGACGCCGCCGCGCTGCACGGCGTGGCCTCCGTCGTCTTCCTCACCCTCCGCTTCGCGGAGCCGACCGCCTCCTGGGTCGAGGAGCAGGCCGGGCGGAGCGGCTGGTTCACCGCTTCCGCCCACTGGCTCGGCGCGGTCTTCCCGCCCGACGGCGAGGCGAGCCCCTACGCCGCCTCGCCCTGGCGCAAGACCAAGGGCGGACTGTGGGACGTCGGGCCGCACGCGCTGTCCGTACTGCTCCCGGTGCTGGGCGACGTCACCGCCGTCTCGGCCACCCGCGGGCCGTCCGACGTGGTCCAACTGGCCCTGCGCCACACCTCGGGCGCGCTCAGCACGGCCGTGCTCAGCCTGGGCGCGCCGCGCGCCGCGGCGGGGGTCGGCCTGGAGCTGCGCGGCGCCGAAGGCGTCTTCGCCCTGCCCGACTGGAGCGACGTACCCGGCGCGTACGGGCGGGCGCTGGACGCGCTGGTCACCGCCGCCCGGACGGGGAAGCCCGATGCGCGCGGGGCGGAGTTCGGGGCGAGGCTGACGGAGATCCTCGCGGAGGCGGAACGCTCGGCGGCGGAGGCCTGAGGCAGCTGCCCTGGGGCGCGGCAGACCGGGGGACGCGGCGCCGGGCACGGGGGCTATTTGATGACGGCGTTGGCCACGATGATCACCACCCCGATCGCGGCGTCCGCCATGCCGATGAACAGCGCGCTGCGCCGCCGGTAGCCGACCCGCAGGGCGGCGAAGATCCCCCAGCCGAACAGCAGCGCGGTGTTCAGGATGAGCGCGACGCCGGTCACCTCGTACTCCGGCCACCCCGTGAGTCCGGCGAGCATCAGCAGGGCGACGCTGGGCAGGGTGGCCGCCACCAGGGGCCACTCTTGCCACACGGCATGGCCGAGACCCGTCCACAGGTGCCCGGGGGAGCCCGGCTGATGACTGGTCATGTGGTGGGCGTAACCGTGGGCGAGCGCCGCCACCACCGCGGTGACCAGGACCCAGGTGGCGTCGTAGAAGGGCGAGTACTGCTCACCCGTGCGCTCCAGCGCGGCCAGCAGCCCGCTGGCGAGGAGCGTTCCGTACACCCCGCTGAACGTCCAGGCGGCCCGGCGGCGGGCCGGGGGCGGCGGAAGGGCGTGTTCCTGCGGTGATGCCATCGCGGTGGTCCTTTATGCCGTATCAGGCGGTTATGTACTCCTTTTCCTCGGTCCAGGGTAGGGGGTCGGCGGGGGCGCGGGTCAGGTGCGCGCCGGCAGGGCCGACCGGGCCGCCTCCTCGTCCGCGTCCGCCAGCCAGAAGTACACAGGCGACAGGGTGAGTTCGACGACCATCAGCGCCACCTGGAACCCGTGGGGCCACCCCGCGACCGCGATCGACAGCACGCGGGCGAGTCCGCCGAGCAGGAAGACGCCGATCAGCACGCGTACGGCCGTCGCCGGCACGGGCGTCTGGCGGGCCACCCACAGCCAGGTGAGCCCGTACCCCGCGAAAGCGGCACCGAGGAACCGGCCGAGGCTGTCGACGGTCGCGCCCGCGTCCTGCGCGCCCGGGATTGCCGCGTTGCCGCCCACGACGTGGAGCAGGCCGATCGCCACGCAGGCGATCCCCATCGCCCGCGCGAGCAGCCTGAGTGCCTTCGCCTTGCCGCCCTTGCCGCCCATGCCGCACACCCCTCAGCCTTGGTTGACGCGTGTCTACTTAAGTTAGCGGCGCCTGGTAGACGTGTGTCAAGTAACCTGCGGGCGTGCCTCCTCCCACGCCCAAGCGCAAACGGCTCACACCGGCGGACCGCCGGGCCCAGCTCCTCGACGTCGGCGCACGCCTGTTCGCCGCCCGTCCGTACGACGAGGTGCTGATGGAGGAGGTGGCGGAGCGGGCGGGCGTGTCGCGCGCGCTGCTCTACCGGCACTTCGCGAGCAAGCACGACCTCTTCGCCGCCGTGTACCGGCGGGCGGCCGACGACCTGCTCGCCGAGACGCGTTTCGACCCGGACCGCACCTTCGTCGAGCAACTGGCCCAAGGCCTCGACGCGCACCTCGACTACTTCATCGCCAACCGGCACGCCGTCCTGGCCGCCAACCGCGTCCTGGCCGGCGACCCGGTCATTCAGACGATCATGAACGATGAACTGGACGCCCTCCGCGCGGGTTTGCTCACCGCGCTACCGCTCGCGGACGCCGATGCCCGGGAGGCGGTCTCCGGCGTCCTGGGGAGCTGGCTCGTCTTCGTGCAGGTGCTCTGTGTGGACTGGCTCTCCCGGGAGACCTGCACCCGGGCCGAACTGCGGGACGTCTGCGTCGGAGCCGTGGTGGGCGCCATCCGGCCCCTCCTCGGCTCCGACCCGGCCCCGGACTGGCCGCCGCCCCGGCCGGGCAAAACCTAGCGGCGGGAGAGGGCGTCGCGGACCGCGTCCTCGGAGCGGGCCACCACCGCCGTGCCGTCCTCGGCGGTGATGATGGGCCGCTGGATCAGCTTCGGGTGCGCCGCCAGGTGTGCGATCCAGCGCGAGCGCGCCTCCTCGGTCTCCTCGCGCGGCAGTTCCCGTACGCCCGTCTCCTTCGCCAGCGGGTCGGAGGTCCGGGTGATGTCCCAGGGCTCCAGGCCGAGGCGGCCCAAAACCTCGCGGATCTCGGCCTCCGACGGCACGTCCTCCAGGTAGCGGCGCACCGTGTAGTCGGCGCCCTCGGCGTCCAGCACGGTCAGCGCGGCGCGGCACTTGGAACAAGCGGGATTGATCCAGATCTCCATGCGCCCCAGGGTATCCGGGTGCCGTCTGGCCAGGGGCGATTGTCAGTGGGCCCCCGTAAAATCGAGGGAGCACGACAGGAAGCCAACTACCGTTTGGGAGGCTGTAGATGGCCGCTGCCGCGATCATTTCGATGCCCAAGAAGAAGCCACTGCCGGCCGGGCTGCCGCGCGAGTGGTACGAGAGCCACAACCGCCGTCTCAAGGCGATGCGGTTGGCGATATCCCTGCTCGACACGGGGACGTACGACGCCAAGCGCGCCACCAACCGGAAGATACGGACCATGGCGGTCCGGGTGGGCATCCACCGTCCGTCCAACACCACCTGCCGGATGGTCCGCTCCTTCATCCGCGACGGCGGCTGACACCAGGCGGCGGGGGCCGCCCGGCGGGCGTCGGTCGGAACCCACGGGCCGGGACCTACGGGCCGGGACCACGGGCGGGGACCGACGGGTCCGGCGCCGCAGCGGCCTCCGCCGCCGACAGCACCAGTACCGCCACGTCGTCGCCCGGGCCGCCCTCGGTGAAGGCCAGCAGGTCCCGCCACACCGCGCGCGGCAGCCCCTCGGGGTCCCTCGCCAGCGTCGGGACCCGATCAGCCAGCGGGTAGAAGTGCCCGGCGGCGTCGCGCGCCTCGGTGACCCCGTCCGTGTGGACGACCAACCGGTCGCCCGGGAGCAGCGGGACCTCCGTGATGCGCGCGGGCGCCGGGCCCGCGAGACCGAGACCCAGCGGTGGGCTGGGTTCCGCGACCAGTTCGCGGGCCTCGAAGTCCCGGAGCAACAGCACCGGCGGGTGCCCGCAGGAGGCGATCCGCACGACGTCCCGTTCCGGCGGGAACTCCAACAGCACCGCCGTCGCGAACAGCTCCGGGTGCTCCTCGGACCCGGTCGCCGCGTCCTCCAGGAGCCGCCGGTCCAACCGGGCCGCCACCGCCTCCAGTCCGGGATCGTCCAGCGTCGCCTCCCGGAAGGCGCCGAGCAGCGCGGCCACCGTGCCGACCGCCGCCAGCCCGTGGCCCCGTACGTCGCCGACCACCGCCCGCACCCCGTACGGTCCGGCCCGCACGTCGAAGAGGTCGCCGCCCACCAGGGTGCCCCGTTGGGCGGCCCGGTACAGGCCGTCGCAGCGCACCCGGCCCACCCGCTCCGGCACGGGCGGCAGCAGGGCGAGCTGCGCCGCCTCGGCGACCGTGCGGACGTTGACCAGCTGGGCGTCCCGGCGGCGCCGGACCCAGGCGATGACCACGCTGAGCAGGCCGACGGTGGCCACCGTGGCCAGGTCGGTCCCGCGGGCGTGCCCGACGCCCAGCCGGTGCACGCCGAGCAGGACCAGGACCACGCCGGCGAAGGCGGCCGTGCCGGTGGCCCCGTAGGAGAACGCGGCCACGGCGGGGAGCGCGGCCAGGAAATAGCCGAGTTCCTTGATGCCGGGGGTGAGCCACTGGACGCACGTCAAGACCACCAGGGCCACCAGGGGCGCGGCCCGGGCCCAGCGGGGCGGCGGCGCGCCCCGGAGCCGGCCGGGCTCCTCGCGTCCGTGCATCACCCCTCCACCCTGGCTCCGCCGGACGGGCGCCGCACGCCGGGTGGTGCCGAACGCGCCGGCGCACGACAGTGGTGCCGTGACGGAAACGGCGGACACCCGCAGCGCGACGATCAGCAGTCGGCTGAACTGGCTGCGGGCAGGGGTGCTGGGCGCCAACGACGGGATCATCTCCACGGCCGGCCTGGTGGTCGGCGTGGCGGGGGCGACGACCGCGCGGGGGACGATCTTCGAGGCGGGAGTGGCCGGGCTGCTCGCGGGGTCGCTGTCCATGGCGGCGGGGGAGTACGTGTCGGTCAGCTCCCAGCGCGACTCCGAGCGGGCCGCGCTGGAGACGGAGCGGCAGGAGCTGGTGGAGGAGCCGGAGGCGGAGCTGGAGGAGCTGACCGGGCTGCTCACGGACCGGGGGCTGAGCCCGCGGCTCGCGCGGGAGGCGGCCGAGCAGCTGACGGAACGCGACGCGTTGCGGGCGCACGCGCGGGTGGAGCTGGGGATCAACCCGGACGAGCTGGCGAACCCCTGGCACGCGGCCTGGGCCAGTCTGATCGCCTTCACGGTGGGGGCGTTGCTGCCACTGCTCGCGATCGTGCTGCCGGGGCCCTCGGCGCGGGTGCCGGTCACGGTGGCGGCGGTCCTGGCGGCGCTCACGCTCTGCGGGGTGGTCAGCGCCCGGCTGGGCGGCGCCCCGGCGGGGCGGGCCGTGGTGCGGAACGTGGGCGGCGGGGCGCTGGCCATGGCGGTCACGTACGCGGTGGGGACGCTGCTCGGCAACACCGGCTGACGGGTGGCCGGCCTGTCCGGCCCCGGGCTGACGGGCGCGAGGCGGACGGGCGCCGGGCCGGCCGGCGGCACGCCGTACGGTCCCCTTCGAAGCCGGCCACCGCCCCCGACCCGCACACTGGGCCCATGCGAATCGCCGTCACCGGATCCAGCGGTCTCATCGGGAGCGCCCTCGTACGGGCCCTGCACGCCGACGGGCACGAGGTCGTGCGCCTCGTGCGGCGCGCCCCCGCCCGGGACGGCGAGGCGACCTGGGACCCCGCGCGCGGGTACGTGGACCCCGCCGGGCTCGCCGGCTGCGCGGCCGTCGTGCACCTGGCCGGCGCCGGGGTCGCGGACCACCGTTGGACGGCCGCCTACAAGCGGGAGATCCGCGACAGCCGGGTGCTCGGGACCGCCGCGATCGCCCGGGCCGTGGCGGCGATGGAGGTGCCCCCGGAGGTGCTCGTCTGCGGGAGCGCCATCGGGTACTACGGCGACACCGCCGACCGCGTCGTCGACGAGGACGCCCCGGCCGGGAAGGGGTTCCTGCCCTCCGTCTGCGTCGAGTGGGAGGCCGCCGCCGCGCCCGCCCGGGCCGCCGGGGTGCGGACCGTGTTCGCCCGTACCGGCCTGGTGGTCTCCGCCGAGGGCGGCGCCTGGGGGAAACTCTTCCCGATCTTCCGCGCCGGACTCGGCGGCCGGCTCGGCAGCGGCCGCCAGTACTGGTCGCACATCTCGATGCACGACGAGATCGCCGCCCTGCGCCACCTCGTGGACACCCCGCGGCTGTCCGGCCCGGTCAACCTGACCGCCCCGGAGCCGCTGACGAACCGTGAGGTCACGGCCGCCATGGGCCGGGTCCTGCGCCGACCGGCGGTGTTCGCCGTCCCGGCCCCGGCGATGCGCGTGCTGCTCGGGGAGTTCGCCCAGGACGTGCTGGGCAGCCAGCGGGTGCGTCCCACCCGCCTGTTGGAGTCGGGCTTCGTCTTCCGCTACCCCGGCATCGACGCCTCGATCCGCGCGGCACTGGCCGGGTAGGGCGTGCTTCGACCCCGGCCACGGCGGCCCGGGGGGTAGCGCCGGACGCACATGTGCGACCGTTCGTGACCCACGTGCGACCGCGATGCGACCGGAGTTGTGCGCAATACCCCACAGGACTTGGGTTCTGCCGGAGCCGGAGTGGGGAAGGAGGACCCCACACAGCCGCGCCGACCTCGGGGAGGGGCACGTGCTCAGCAGCGCACACCACGCGGACGTAGTCATCGTAGGAGCCGGAGTCTCAGGACTCGCGGCCGCACACCACCTGATCGCCCAGGGGGTCACCGTCACCGTGCTGGAGTCCGCCGACGACCCCGGCGGCCGGATGGCCACCTCGTCGGTCGACGGATTCCGGCTCGACCGGGTCGGCCAGCTCCTGAACACCTCGTACACGGAGCCCGCCCGCACCCCCGGCCTGGACGCCCTCACCCTGCGCACCTTCGCGCCCGGCGTCCTCGTCCACGGCGCCGACGGCAGGCAGCAGCGCGCGGGGGCCCTCACCCCCGCCCGCGCGCTGGCCAGTGGCTCACTCGACCAGGCCCGGCTCAGCGCGGCCCTCGCCCGGCTCGCCGCCCAGCCCGAGGAACGCCTGCTCGCCCGGCCCGAACGCACCGCCCTCGCCGCCCTCGCCGCACGCGGCCTGCCCCCGCGCACCCTGGCCGGCGTGGTGCGTCCGCTCCTGGCCGCCCTGCTGCGCGACCCGGACCTCACCACCTCCAGCCGGGTCGCCGACCTCGCGCTGCGCGGCTTCGCCCGGGGCCGGTTGGCCGTCCCCGAGGGCGGCGCGGCGACCCTGCCCACGCTGCTCGCCGCCGGCCTGCCGCCCGGCACCGTGCACACCGGGGTCCGCGTGCGCTCGGTGGCGACCAACCTGGTCACCACCGAGCGGCACGGCGACTTCCGCTGCCGCTCCGCCGTCCTCGCCACCGGCGCCCGGGCCGCCGCCGAACTGCTGCCCGGACTGCGCGTGCCGGACTTCCACGAGGTCACCGTCGTGCACCACGCGACGCCCACCGCGCTGCCCTGGGACGGCTCGCTGCTCCTGGACGCCGACCCGAAGTGGCCCCTCGCCCACACCACGGTGATGAGCGCGATCGACCCGACGCGCGCCCCCGCCGGACGCGGCCTGGTCACCACCACCGTGCACGGGCCGCCGCCGCCCGCCCGGACGGTCGCCTCCCGGCTCGCCCGGCTCTACGACACCTCCACCCGGGAATGGGAGCTGCTCGCCGTCCACCACACCCCGGAGGCGGTGCCCGCCATGCCGCCGCCGTACGACCTGCGTCGTCCGGTGCGCGTGCTGGCCGGGCTGTACGTGTGCGGGGACCACCGGGACTCCAACACCGTGGAGGGCGCCCTGCACTCCGCCCGCCGCGCCGCGGCCGCCGTCCTGCGCGACTTCGGCATCCCCGTTCCGGCCGCCACCGAGCGCCCGCTGCGGGCGGCGGCCTGAACACGGCTCCCGGCCGGGTCACGGCTCACGCCAGAGCCGCGACCCGGTCCCGGTAGGTCCGTACCGCCGGCGCGTCCCGGTACGGCTCCAGCCGGCGCTCGAAGTCCCGTACGTACTCCACCGCCCGCACCGAACGCATCTCCATCGCCTGCTGCGCCGCCTCCGCGCCGAGCGCGCAGGCCTGGTCCAGCTCACCCAGCCCCAGCCGCGCGGTGGCCAGCACCACCCGGCAGAACAGCCGAGAGCGCGCGTACGCGGGGGCCCGCAGTTGCAGGGAGCGCTCCGCGTGCTGCGCCGACGCCCGGTACTGCTGGAGGTCCCGGTGGCAGTGCCCGAACTCGTCGGCGAGCTGCGCCTCGTCGAAGTCCCGGGCCCAGTGCGGTACGTCGTCCCCCGGCCGGGCCGCGCCCAGCGCCCGCTCGGCCCGCACCAGCGAGGCCGTCGCGGCCCTCACCTCGCCGAGCACCGCGTGTCCCCGCGCCTCCGCCGAGTGCAGCAGCGCCTGCACCACCGGCGGCGGCCCCGACCCCACGCCCTGCTGCGCGACCCGGGCCAGCTGTACCGCCTCGCGTCCGTGGCCGAGGTAGACCGCCTGCCGGCTCATGGTGGCCAGCACGTACGACCCGTACGGCCGGTCCCCCGCGGCCTGCGCCAGCCGCAGCGCCTGGACGAAGTACCGCTGGGCGAGACCGTGGGCGGCGATGTCGTACGAGGTCCAGCCCGCGAGCCGGGTCAGGTCGGCGGCGGCGGAGAACAGCCGCCTTCCGGTGGTCTCCCCGTAGGTGCCGCGGAGCATGGGCTCCGCCTCGTGCTCCAGGTACCGCACCAGGGCCTGACGCGCGTGCCCGCCGCCGTAGGCGTGGTCCAGCGCCCGGAACAGCTCGCCCACCGAGCGCAGGGCCGCGATGTCCCCGCCGGTCACCCGCTGTCCCGGACCGCGGTCGATCTGCCGCTGCCGGGGCACCGAGGCCCTGCCCTGGAGCGGCACGCGGGCGGCGACGGCGTCCGGGCCCCGTCCGACCCGCTCGTCGGCGCGGCCGATCAGCCAGTCCCGGCTGGGGACCACCAGCCCGGCCGGGGTGAAGGCGATCTTGCGCAGCTCGGCGTGGGACCCGGAGTCCTTGCGCCACAGCCCGCTGGCGATGTCCACGGCCTCCTCGGGGGTGGCCGCGAACTCCAGCCCCGCGTAGACGGGCGCGCAGGCGTCCAGCCCCAGGTCCTGCGCCGAGAGCCGTCTGCCCAGGCGCCGCGTGAAGACCTCCGCGATCAGCGCGGGCGTCGTGCCCCGGGGCTGCTGTCCGCGCAGCCAGCGCGTGACGGAGGTCTTGTCGTACCTCAGGTCGAGACCGTGCTCCAGGCCTAGCTGGTCGACGCGGCGGGCGAGCCCGGCGTTCGAGAATCCGGCTTCGGCGATCAGCGCCGCGAGCTGCCGGTTGGGGACACGCTGGGCAGGTCGTTCCGTCATCGGCTCCACGGTTTCCTGACGTGACGGACCGGAGTCACCGGCCCTGTGAACGGCGTGAATGTAGCGGCGAACTCCGTCCTTACCGCCCGCTCTGTCCCACATTCATCCGATCGTGTGCAGAACCGGTATGACCCTTTACGGATGCACCCCCTCCACCCACATAGGCTGCGACCCATGACCCGCCGTTCCACCGAGGCGCAGTTCCCCGACGACTACGCAGAGTCCGCCGCCCCGCTGCCCGCGCCGGAGCTGACGGAGGCGGAGTGCCGCCGTTGCGGCACCTACATCGCGGGGCTCGACGGGCGGTACGCGTGCGGGGTGTGCGGGTGGGTCAACGATCATTCGGAGGGCCACCGACGGCTGCCGCGCGCGGACGAGGACCCGGATAGGCCGCCCCCGGGGAGGCGACGGCCGAAGCGGCCGCCGGGGCCGTTGCCGGGGCCGTTTCCGGGGCGGTGAGGGGCCGCCGCCGGGGTCCTTAGGGGCCGCGCCGGGACCGCCGTACCCTTGCTGGTGCGATACGTGCACACAGCAGGTTCAACGAGGAGGCGCTGCGGTGACTGACCTTCGGTTTGTCCATCTGGGCTTCGGGCCGGATTACGTCGAGTACACCGAGGCCTGGGAAGAGCAGCGCCGCGTCCACGCCGCCCGCTTCGCGGACGAGATCGAGGACACCTGCCTGCTGCTGGAACACGAGCCGGTCTACACGGCAGGCCGCCGCACGGACCCGAGCGAGCGCCCGCTGGACGGCACCCCCGTGGTCGACGTGGACCGGGGCGGGAAGATCACCTGGCACGGCCCCGGTCAGCTGGTGGGTTACCCGATCATGAAGCTGCCCCGGCCGGTGGACGTCGTCGCCCACGTCCGCCGCCTGGAGGACGCCCTGATCCGCACCGCCGCCGACTTCGGCGTGGAGACCTCCCGGGTGGAGGGGCGCAGCGGGGTGTGGGTGCTCGGCGACCCGGTGGAGGAGCGCCCGGCGCTCGGCGGCCTCAGCCTGGACTTCGACCCCCGGTTGCACGACGAGCAGTTCGACCCCCGGCTGAACGGCCCCGAGTACGCCCCCTCCAACGCCGGCCAGCGGCGCGAGGACCGCAAGCTCGCGGCCATCGGCATCCGGGTCGCCAAGGGCGTCACGATGCACGGCTTCTCGCTCAACGTGAACCCGGACAGCACCTGGTTCGACCGGATCATCCCCTGCGGCATCCGGGACGCGGGTGTGACCTCGCTCTCCTACGAACTGGGTCGCGAGATCACCATCGCCGACGTGCTCCCGGTCGTGGAGCGCCACCTCAAGGACGTCCTGGAGCACGCGGAGCTGCGGCCCAGGGAGATAGAGCCGGCGGTCGGCTGACGCTCGGGAATGGTCCCGGCGGCCCTCGGGTTGCCCGACGTAAGAGCGTACGAAATTACGGGCGTACCCTGGTGGACGCCGAAGAATCGAAGTCACAGGGAGCCGGTCGTGTCCGCAGTCGCACCCGACGGACGCAAGATGCTGCGCCTGGAGGTCCGTAACAGCCAGACCCCCATCGAGCGCAAGCCCGAGTGGATCAAGACCCGGGCGAAGATGGGTCCCGAGTACACCAAGATGCAGGCCCTGGTGAAGGGCGAGGGGCTGCACACGGTCTGCCAGGAAGCCGGCTGTCCCAACATCTACGAGTGCTGGGAGGACCGCGAGGCCACCTTCCTCATCGGTGGCGACCAGTGCACCCGGCGCTGTGACTTCTGCCAGATCGACACCGGCAAGCCCGAGGCCCTCGACCGCGACGAGCCCCGCCGCGTGGGCGAGTCCGTCGTCACGATGGACCTGAACTACGCCACCATCACCGGCGTCGCCCGCGACGACCTGCCCGACGGCGGCGCCTGGCTGTACGCGGAGACCGTGCGCCAGATCCACGGGCAGACGGCGGGCCGCGAGGCCGGCCACACCAAGGTCGAACTGCTGGCCCCCGACTTCAACGCGGTGCCGGAGCTGCTGGAGGAGGTCTTCGCCTCCCGCCCCGAGGTCTTCGCCCACAACGTGGAGACCGTGCCGCGCATCTTCAAGCGCATCCGCCCGGGCTTCCGCTACGAGCGCTCACTCGACGTGATCACCAAGGCGCGCGCATACGGCCTGGTCACCAAGTCGAACCTGATCCTCGGCATGGGCGAGGAGCGCGAAGAGGTCACCCAGGCCCTGCGCGACCTGCACGAGGCGGGCTGCGAGCTCATCACGATCACCCAGTACCTGCGGCCCTCGCCGCGCCACCACCCCGTGGAGCGCTGGGTGAAGCCGGCGGAGTTCGTGGAGCTGGCCAAGGAGGCCGAGGAGATCGGCTTCTCCGGCGTGATGTCCGGGCCGCTGGTCAGGTCGTCGTACCGCGCGGGTCGCCTCTACCAGCAGGCGATGGAGAAGCGCGCGAACGTCTGACCGCCGACCGTGTGAAGTCCCGCACATGCGGCTACCAATCGGTAACACCGCGATGACGCGGCCCCTAGGCTCTTTACGTGAGAGCCCGGCGGGCCGCGTCGCCTTGTACAACGTGTCGATCACATTTGACCGGCCGGTCATGCCCTGGTAACACCGTTCAGTGACGATTGATCCACGCACCGCACACACCGACGCACACCGTTCCTCCCCGTGAGCACCGTTCCGTGAGCCGTTCCGTGAGCACTGTGAGCACCGTGAAAGGGATCGACATCATGCAGGCCGCGCCCGTACGCGCCATCGCCATCCCGACCTTCTCCGACGCCTTCCGCGGCATCGAATCGCTGCTCATGAGCGGCGCCCGCCGCAACGCGTGGACGGCCGTCCTCGAAGACCGCCGCAGGGCGAAGGACCGGGTCGAAACCGAACACGTACTGGAGGCCGCGGCGACCCGGACCCCGCAGGCCACGTAAACTTCGCCCTATGGCGAGGAAGTCAAACGCAGAGACTGCTGCGAACCCCGGGCGACTGAAGCAGATCGCCCTGACGTACAAGATGACGCGCAAGGCCGACCCCAAGGTCGGTCTGATCGTCGCGGGCCTGGGAATCGTCACCTTCGGTGTCTTCCTTGCGATCGGCTTCCTGATCGACCACCCGGTCTACCTGGGCATCCTGGGCCTCCTGGTGGCGTTCCTCGCGATGGCGATCGTCTTCGGACGACGGGCCGAGCGGGCTGCCTTCGGGCAGATGGAGGGGCAGCCGGGCGCCGCCGCGGCCGTCCTGGACAACGTGGGGCGGGGCTGGACGACCACTCCGGCCGTCGCCATGAACCGCAGCCAGGACATCGTCCACCGGGCCGTCGGCAAGGCGGGCGTGGTGCTGATCGCGGAGGGCAACCCGAACCGGGTCAAGAGCCTGCTCGCGGCCGAGAAGAAGAAGCTCGCCCGGATCATGCCCGACATTCCCGTCCACGACTTCATCGTGGGTAACGGTGAGGGCGAGGTCCCGCTCAAGAAGCTCCGTACGACGCTGCTCAAGCTGCCGCGCGTACTGGCCGGCCCGCAGATCACGCAGGTCAACGACAAGCTCCGGGCCATGGGCGACCTCATGAGCAACATGCCGATCCCCAAGGGCCCCATCCCCGGCCGCGCCCGCGGCGGCCCGAGGCCGCCCCGCGGCTGACCGCCGACAGGAGTTCGCGGGCCGAGGGCGTGAAGTCCCGCCCGGCCCGCGACCCCCGGCACCGCGCCTCGCCGCGATGTCCGAAGCGCCCGCTTACGCGCAGTAGGCGGGCGCTTCTGCGCTGTGCGCACGGCACCGGACGCCGCGGGTCGCGCGGGTTCTCCTCCGGCTCCACCCCGGTCGCCCTCGGGCTGCCCCGGCAGGGCCGTGCCGGGCTCGACCGCCACGACCCGGGGCGCCGGTTCGTCCTGCCCGCCCACCGGGGATGACAGGGGCGTCGACTCGGACATCCGGTCGCCCGCCGCACGGCGACGGCGGCACCCACGCACGGCCGGGTGAGGGGCCGGCGCGAGGGCGCGCCCGTGTCGGCATTGCATACGAGGCGCACGGGGTATGAGAAAGGGCCGCCCGGGAGGTGGTCACCCCCCGGACGGCCCCGCGCGTCCCGATCGTCAGATCCGCACCTGTCAGATCCGCACCTGTCAGATCCGCACCTGGACGGCGCGCGCCAGCCGGTCGTGCAGGCCGCGGCCGTCGCGGTCCCATACCAGCGCCGGGATGACGAGGGCCAGCAGGACCGTGCGCAGCAGCACACGCGCGACGCCGAGGCGCCCGCCGTCCTCCGCGACCACCCGGAGGCCGACGATCCGCTTGCCTGGGGTGAAGCCCACGGTGGCGACCGTCAGGACGGACAGGACCACGAAGACGGCCAGCGTCCAGTTGCCCGTGGCGCGCAGGTCGCCGTGCGTGATCAGCCCGTAGGCGATCAGCTGGCAGCCGACCCAGTCGATGGCCACGGCCCCGAGCCGGCGCCCGAACCGCGCCACGGACCCGGGCCCCGACTGGGGCAGGCCGAGACGTTGGCCGCGGTAACCGAAGTCGACGCCCATGTCCTCGGCGGCCGCGCGGGGGCCGGAGAGCCACGATCCGATTGCTTGCCTGTTGTCCACTCGACCACGGTACCGGTGGCGCTCCACGCGACCTGGACGGGCCCCTGGTTAACTTGTGCGAAACAAATGGGTCATGCTTGAGAAATCCCGTCTGCTTATGGTCGGGTCAGCGTGCGGCACCGCACTGACGCACCACGAGCTATACAGCCCGTCCCTGCCCCGGGGTCGGGAGTAGGAGGAGTTGGATGTTCCAGAACGCCGACGAAGTGAAGCAGTACATCGAGGAGAACGACGTCAAGTTCGTCGACGTCCGCTTCTGCGACCTGCCTGGTGTGATGCAGCACTTCACCATCCCGGCTCGGGCGTTCGACCCGGCCGAGGAGCTCGCCTTCGACGGCTCCTCGATCCGCGGGTTCCAGGCCATCCACGAGTCCGACATGGCTCTGCGTGCCGACATCACCACCGCGCGTCTGGACCCGTTCCGCAAGGACAAGACGCTCAACATCAACTTCTTCATCCACGACCCGATCACGGGTGAGGCCTACAGCCGCGACCCGCGCAACATCGCGAAGAAGGCCGAGGCGTACCTCGCGTCCACCGGCATCGCCGACACCGCGTACTTCGGGCCCGAGGCCGAGTTCTACGTCTTCGACAGCGTCCGCTTCGCGACCTCCGCGAACGAGTCCTTCTACCACATCGACTCCGAGGCCGGCGCCTGGAACACCGGTTCCGAGGAGAACAACCGCGGCTACAAGGTCCGCTACAAGGGCGGCTACTTCCCGGTGGCCCCGGTCGACCACTTCGCGGACCTGCGCGCCGAGATCTCCCTGGAGCTCGACGCCCAGGGCCTCCAGGTCGAGCGCCAGCACCACGAGGTCGGCACCGGCGGCCAGGCCGAGATCAACTACAAGTTCAACACGCTGCTGGCCGCGGCCGACGACCTGATGCTCTTCAAGTACATCGTGAAGAACGTCGCCTGGCGCAACGGCAAGACCGCGACCTTCATGCCGAAGCCGATCTTCGGTGACAACGGTTCGGGCATGCACGTCCACCAGTCCCTGTGGAACGGCGGCGAGCCGCTGTTCTACGACGAGGCCGGCTACGCGGGTCTGTCGGACACCGCCCGCTACTACATCGGCGGCATCCTCAAGCACGCCCCGTCGCTGCTGGCGTTCACCAACCCGACGGTGAACTCCTACCACCGCCTGGTGCCCGGCTTCGAGGCCCCGGTCAACATGGTGTACTCGCAGCGCAACCGCTCCGCCGCCATGCGCATCCCGATCACCGGCTCGAACCCGAAGGCCAAGCGCGTCGAGTTCCGCGCCCCGGACCCGTCCTCGAACCCGTACCTGGCGTTCTCGGCCCTGCTGCTGGCCGGCCTCGACGGCGTCAAGAACAAGATCGAGCCGATGGAGCCGATCGACAAGGACCTCTACGAGCTCTCCCCGGACGAGCACGCGAGCGTCCCGCAGGTCCCGACCAGCCTGGACGCGGTCCTCAAGGCCCTCGAAGAGGACCACGAGTACCTCCTCGCCGGCGGTGTCTTCACCCCCGACCTGATCGAGACCTGGATCGACTACAAGCGCACGCACGAGATCGCCCCGATCGCCCTGCGCCCGCACCCCCACGAGTTCGAGATGTACTTCGACCTCTAAGCCGCGCCGCCGAAGCCCCGGCCTTCTCCACGGAGAAGGCCGGGGCTTCGCCGTTTCCCGGCTAGGTTCGGCGCATGGACGATTCCTGGAAGACCGTCGCCGCGCTGGCGGCCCGCTTCGACGAGCACGACCGGGCGCGGGGGGTGGCCCGCGAGGAGAGCGTCACGGTACAGATCCTCAAGATCGGCGAGGAGTTCGGCGAGGCCGCGCAAGCCGTCATCGGGGCCAAGGGCAGCAATCCGCGCAAGGGCGACTCCCACACCTGGGACGACGTGGAGGCGGAGGTCGCGGACGTGATCGTCACGGCCATGGTCGCCCTCGCCCGTCTGCGCCCCGACGCCCCGGCGTTCTTCGCCGCCCACCTCCGGGAGAAGTCCGCCCGGTTCCTGTGAGGGCGCTCGGGCTCAGCGCAGGAGCGGGGTGGTGCCCGTGAGGGCGTGCAGGCAGCGCAGGGCGAGTTCGGCCGGGGAGCCGGGGCCGGAGGTGGGGGCGTCGGTCGCCGACCAGAGTTCGAGCGCGATCCGGATGGAGTCGGTCGCCGCCGCGGCCAGCAGGCGGATGTCGAGGGGGTCGGCGTCCGGGCCGGCGAGCCGGGCGATGACCGGCACCAGCCGCTCCTCGGAGTCCTGGTTGACCCGGTACCAGACCCCCCGCAGGGCCTCGTCGGTCGCCGCCGCGCGGAGCAGGCCGCGGGTGACCTCCAGGCCCTCCTCGACGGACTGCAGGTCGCTGAGCGAGCGGGTCACCGCACGGTCCAGCGCCTCCGCGAGCGGGGTGCCGGGTTCCTCCTCGGCGAGGAGCGCGCGCCATGCGTCACCGCCGCCCGCCAGCAGCGGGGCCACGGCCTCCTGCTTGTTGCGGAAGTAGCGGTAGAAGGTGCGCAGCGCCACACCGGCCCGGTGGGCGATGTCCTCGGCGGTGGTGCCGTCCGGGCCGTGCTCGGCGAAGAGTTCGCAGGCCGCGCGGGCGATGTCGAGCTGCGTGGCGGCCTTGCGTCGCTCGGTCAGCGACTGCGCTCCGGGGCCGGCCTGGGGGGTGTACGGACGAGGGGATCTCACGGGTGAAGCCTACCGCCCGGGAGTCCCACTGCCTGCACGCTTTGACACTCTGGCAAAACGTGTCACTACGCGGGTAGGCTCCTCCCATGAACCGTTACGAAGGACGTCGCGTCCTCATCACCGGCGGCGGCTCCGGCATCGGCCGGGCCACCGTCCACCGCATCCTCGCCGAGGGCGGACGCGTCCACACCGTGGACGTCAGCGAGGCCGGCCTGAAGGCCACCGCCGAGCAGGCCGGCGCCGACGGGCACGCGGACCGGCTGACCACCGCCGTACTCGACATATCCGACGAGGCGGCCGTGCGGGCCGGCGTCAGCGCCGCCGTCGACGCCCTCGGCGGCCTCGATGTCCTGGTCAACGCCGCCGGCATCCTGCGCTCCGCGCACACCCACCAGACCACCCTCGACTTCTGGAACAAGGTCATCTCGGTCAACCTGACCGGCACCTTCCTGATGATCCGCGAGTCCCTCCCGGCCCTGCTGGAGGGCGACCAGCCGGTCGTCGTCAACTTCAGCTCGACCTCGGCGTCCTTCGCACACCCCTACATGTCCGCCTACGCGGCCAGCAAGGGCGGCATCCAGTCGATGACGCACGCCCTCGCCGCCGAGTACAGCAAGCAGGGCCTGCGCTTCGTCTCCGTCGCCCCGGGCTCCATCGAGAGCGGCATGACCACCGGCAACGGTCCGGGCCTGCCCGAGGACACCGACTGGAGCCTGTTCACCAAGCTCGCCCCGGCCCTCGGCCAGGGCTTCGCCGGCCCGCAGACGGTCGCCGGCGTCGTCGCGATGCTCGGTTCCGAGGACGGCGCGTTCATCACCGGTACGGAGATCCGCATCGACGGCGGCACGCACTACTGAGCGTCAGCTCCTGAACCGCTCCCACAGCCGGGGGAAGCGCTCCGCGAGCACGGCTTCGTCCTCGAAGTCCAGCGGCGCGCCCTCCGGCTCGGCCGCCTGCAGCGCGATGCCCAGGTCCGGCGCGACCGAGCCCGTCAGCTGCTCGTACGCCTCGTCGGCCGCGTACCCCAGCTCCTCGCCGTCCCCGTCGATCTCCTCGTCGAAGTCGGTGAGCAGCTCCGCGAGCGCGTCCGGGTCGTGCACCCCGCCCTCGAACACCTCCCGCCCCTGGCCGATCAGCCAGCACCGGAAGTAGTCGAACGCGTCGTCGCTCGCCCCGTCGAGCAGCACCCAGGCCGCGCCCCACAGGTCCCACGTGTACGCCCGGTTGTACCGGGACTCGAAGTGCCGCGCGAAGTCGAGCACGGAGTCCGGGTCGAGCTGCGCCAGCCGTTCCACGAGCAGCTCGGCGTGCTCCTCGGGGTCGCCCTCGGCGGCCTCGCGGGTACGGTCGACGATCTCCCAGAACTCCGTCTCGTCCATCACGGCTCCAGCATCACGGGTCCACCCCCGCGCCGCCACCGCTCATACGGCCAAAGGCCGGTGAACGCCCCCCGCGTGGCCGCAAAGCCCCGACACGGAAACGGCGAGGCGGCCCGCCCCCTCCAAGGGACGGACCGCCTCACCGGTGTACCGCGCGGGGCCTACAGGCCGTAGCGCTCCCGGGCTTCCTTGATGGCGGACGCCGGGACCTCGCCGCGGCGGGCGAGCTGGGCCAGCGCGGCCACCACGATCGACTGCGCGTCGACGCCGAAGTGGCGGCGGGCTCCCTCGCGGGTGTCGGAGAGGCCGAAGCCGTCCGTGCCCAACGAGGTGTAGTCCTGCTCCACCCACTGGCTGATCTGGTCCGGTACCTGACGCATCCAGTCGGAGACGGCCAGGACGGGGCTGGTGACGCCCTCCAGCGCGCGCGTGACGTACGGGGTGCGCATCTCGCCGCGCAGCAGCGCCTCGTCGCACTCCAGCGCGTCGCGCCGCAGCTCGCCCCAGGAGGTGGCGGACCAGACGTCGGCGGCCACGTTCCAGTCGGCGGCGAGCAGCCGCTGCGCCTCCAGCACCCAGTGGATCGCCGTACCCGAGGCCATCAGCTGGATCTTCGGCGAGTCGGCGGCCGGGGCCGCCTCCGCCAGGTCCGCCGCCGTGTTGAAGCGGTAGAGACCCTTGAGGATGCCCTCTTCGACGCCCTCGGGCATCGCCGGCTGCACCTTCGGCTCGTTGTAGACCGTCAGGTAGTAGAAGACGTCTTCCGGCTTCTCGCCGTACATGCGGCGCAGACCGTCCTTGACGATCACCGCGATCTCGTACGCGAAGGCCGGGTCGTAGTTCAGCGACGCCGGGTTCGTGGACGCGATCAGGTGCGAGTGGCCGTCCGCGTGCTGGAGGCCCTCGCCGGTGAGGGTCGTACGGCCCGCGGTCGCGCCGACGATGAAGCCCTTGCCGAGCTGGTCGGCGAGCTGCCACATCTGGTCGGCGGTGCGCTGCCAGCCGAACATCGAGTAGAAGATGTAGAACGGGATCATCGGCTCGCCGTGCGTCGCGTACGACGTACACGCGGCGATGAAGTCGGCCATGGCGCCGGCCTCGGTGATCCCCTCGTTGAGGATCTGGCCGTCCTTGGCTTCCTTGTAGTACATCAGCTGGTCGCGGTCGACCGGCTCGTACGTCTGACCCAGCGGCGAGTAGATGCCGGCGGACGGGAAGAGGGACTCCATGCCGAAGGTACGGGCCTCGTCCGGGACGATCGGCACCCAGCGCTTGCCGGTCTCCTTGTCCCGCATCAGGTCCTTGACGAGCCGGACGAAGGCCATGGTGGTGGCCATCTCCTGCTTGCCGGAGCCCTTGAGCAGCGGGGCGAAGGAACGCTCGGCCGGCGCGGGCAGGGCCACGTGGTGGACCTTGCGGGCGGGAGCCGGGCCACCGAGGGCCGCGCGGCGCTCGTTCAGGTAGCGGACCTCGGGGCTGTCCGCGCCCGGGTGTCCGTACGGGACCTGGCCGTCGGCGAAGGCGCTGTCGGGGATCGGGAGGTCAAGGAGGTCACGCATGTCCTTGAACTCGTCGATCGTCAGCTTCTTCATCTGGTGGTTCGCGTTCTTCGACTCGAACCCGGCGCCCAGCGTGTAGCCCTTGACGGTCTGCGCGAGGATGACGGTCGGCGCGCCCTTGTGTTCGAGGGCGGCCTTGTACGCGGCGTACACCTTGCGGGGCTCGTGGCCGCCGCGGGAGCTGTGGAAGCACTCGGCGATCTTCGCGTCGGACAGGACGGCCGCCAGCTGCACGAGCTCGGGGTTCGCGCCGAAGAAGTGTTGGCGGATGTAGGCCACGTCGCGGGTCGCGTACGTCTGGAACTGCGCGTCGGGTACCTCGCGCAGGCGGCGTACCAGCGCGCCCGTGGTGTCGAGCTGGAAGAGCTCGTCCCAGGCGGAGCCCCACAGCGACTTGATGACGTTCCAGCCGGCGCCGCGGAACTGGGCCTCCAGCTCCTGGACCACGCGGAAGTTGGCGCGGACCGGACCGTCGAGGCGCTGCAGGTTGCAGTTGACGACGAAGGTCAGGTTGTCGAGCCGCTCACGGGAGGCGAGGGCCAGGGCGGCGGTCGACTCGGGCTCGTCCATCTCGCCGTCGCCCAGGAAGGCCCAGACGTGCGAGTTGGCGGTGTCCTTGATGTTCCGGTTTTGCAGGTAGCGGTTGAAGCGCGCCTGGTAGATCGCGGAGAGCGGGCCGAGGCCCATGGACACCGTCGGGAACTCCCACAGCCAGGGCAGGCGCCGCGGGTGCGGGTAGGAGGGCAGACCGTTGCCGCCGGACTCCTGGCGGAAGTTGTCGAGCTGCTGCTCGGAGACACGTCCGTCGAGGAAGGCGCGGGCGTAGATGCCGGGGGAGGCGTGGCCCTGGATGTAGAGCTGGTCGCCCGATCCGTCGGCCTCCTTCCCGCGGAAGAAGTGCTGGAAGCCGGTCTCGTAGAGCCAGGCGGCCGAGGCGAAGGTGGCGATGTGGCCGCCGACGCCGTACTTGGAGCCGCGGGTCACCATCGCGGCCGCGTTCCAGCGGTTCCACGCGGTGATCTTGGCTTCCATCTCCATGTCACCGGGGAACTCGGGCTCCGCGGAGGTGGGGATGGTGTTGACGTAGTCCGTCTCCAGCAGCTTCGGCAGGGCGAGGCCCGCGGCTTCGGCGTGCTGGAGGGTGCGACGGAGCAGGTATTCGGCGCGGCGCGTACCGGCGGCCTGTGCGACGGCGTCGAGGGAGGCCGCCCATTCGGCGGTCTCCTCGGTGTCGCGGTCCGGGAGCTGGTCGAGCTCGCTCGGAAGCTTTCCTACGGGGTCGGACATCGGTGTGCGCCGCCTTCCGGACAAAGGAGAGGTGGTGAAGAAATCCCTGACGGGCAGGACAGGGTCGACGGACCCGGGTAGGGGTCCGCGATGACTGTAAGTCGCTGATCGATGATCGATCAAACGAATGTGGCGAAGAAATGTCGATCCGGCGAAAGTCGGCACCGGGTGCCATGAAAATAGGCACCCAGTGCCGGTCAAACTAGGACAACTCAACCGGTCAGGCTCGGGGCGCACACCCCAGGACATGCCGCTTCACCAGCACGCCGATGTCCGGATCCTGGTTGCGGAAGGCCTCCACGAGGGCGGCGTGCTCCTCCGCGTACGACTTCTGCACCGTTCCGAGCCAGCGGATGGACAGCGCCGTGAACACCTCGATGCCCAGGCTCTCCCAGGTGTGCAGCAGCACGCTGTTGCCGGCGGCCCGCACCAGCTCGCGGTGGAAGCCCACCGTGTGCCGCACCTGCGCCGTCCCGTCCTCGGTCCGGTCCGCCTCCCACAACGCGGCCACGTGCGGCTCCAGCGCCGTGCAGTCCGCCGCCAGGCGAGGCGCCGCCAGTTCGGCCGCGATCTGCTCCAGACCGGCCCGGACCGGGTAGATCTCCTCCAGATCGGCGGCGGAGAGGTTCCGTACGCGGACCCCCTTGTTCGGCGCCGATTCGATCAGCCGCAGCGTCTCCAGCTCGCGCAGGGCCTCGCGGACCGGCGTCTGGCTGACCTCCAGCTCGACGGCGATCCGCCGCTCGACGATCCGCTCGCCGGGCTTCCAGCGGCCGCTGACGATCCCCTCCACGATGTGCTCGCGGATCTGCTCGCGCAGCGAGTGCACGACGGGTGGGGTGATCATCGGCGCTTCATCTCCTGGGGCCGCGCGGGGCTGATGCGTAGACAATACGGCGGTGTCGGCCGACGCGATGCGTTCCTGGTCAGGGACCCGGGGTGAGGCTCGTTACAAGGCCGGAAGACATCGGGACGGACGACGGCGCCCCCGCCCGGAAGGTTCCGGACGGGGGCGCCGTACGCGACAGCTGTGCGGCTACCGCCGCGGCTGGTTCCCTACAGGCCGAGCTCGACCTCGAACTCGCCGGCCTCCAGGATGGCCTTCACGGCCGAGAGGTACCGGGCCGCGTCCGCGCCGTCCACCAGGCGGTGGTCGTAGGACAGGGTCAGGTACGTCATGTCACGGACGCCGATGACGGTTCCCTCGGGCGTCTCGATGACCGTCGGACGCTTGACGGTGGCACCGATGCCCAGGATGGCGACCTGGTTCGGCGGCACGATCACCGTGTCGAACAGCGCGCCGCGCGAGCCGGTGTTGCTGATGGTGAAGGTCGCGCCCGACAGCTCGTCCGGCGTGATCTTGTTACCGCGGACCTTGGCGGCCAGGTCGGCGGTCGCCTTGGAGATGCCCGCCAGGTTGAGGTCACCGGCACCCTTGATGACCGGGGTCATCAGGCCCTTCTCGGAGTCCACGGCGATGCCGATGTTCTCCGAGTCGAAGTAGGTGATGGTGCCCTCGTCGTCGTTGATCCGGGCGTTGACGACCGCGTGGGCCTTCAGCGCCTGGGCGGCGGCCTTGACGAAGAACGGCATCGGCGAGAGCTTGACGCCCTCCCGGGCCAGGAAGGAGGCCTTGGCCTTCTCACGCAGCTTCATGATCTTGGTGACGTCCACCTCGACCACGGAGCTGAGCTGCGCCTGCGTGTGCAGGGCCTTCATCATGTTGTCGCCGATGACCTTGCGCATGCGGGTCATCTTGACCGTCTGACCGCGCAGCTCCGACGTCGCGGCCGGGGCCTGGACGGCGGGGGTGGCAGCGGCGGCGGCCGGAGCCGGGGCGGCGGCGGCCTTGGCGGCCTCGGCGGCGGCCAGGACGTCCTGCTTGCGGATACGGCCACCGACGCCGGTGCCCGAGACCGTGGACAGGTTGACGCCGGCCTCCGAGGCGAGCTTGCGCACCAGCGGGGTCACGTACGCGCCCTCGTCACCGGCCGTGGCCGGGGCGGCGGGGGCGGGCGTGGCGACCGGGGCCGGGGCGGCAGCCGGGGCCGATCGGCCGTCACGGAGCGTCACCCAGCGGTGCCGGCCCTGCCGGGCATGTCGAGCGAGCCGGAGAATCCGTCGATGCCGACCTCGTCCTCCAGGCCCGCGCCGGGGGCACGCGACTTCCGGGCC
>NZ_SSBJ01000256.1 GCF_004795055.1 Streptomyces sp. A1136 | reverse complement strand
TACAGGCCGAGCGCCAGCCGCTTCAGGTGGCGCGAAATCAGGTCGGGACTGGTCGGGCGCAGGCTGCGCACTGCCAGGTCGGCTTCGCGCCGGGTCAGGTTGGAGACTTGCGTCGAGGTCGTCAGCACCACGCGAATCGCAGGATGATCGGCCGCCAGCTGTTGCATTGCCGGCATCAGCACGTGTTTGGCCATGGTGTCGGTGGCGGCGATGCGCACGACACCGCACAGGCGCTCGTCGATGCCCTGCATCTGGCGCTGCAGCTGGTCGGCGGCGGTTTCCATTTTTTCAACCGCGGCCACGGCCAGGTCGCCTGCGGGCGTCGCTACGTAGCCGGCCGGCGTGCGCAGAAACAGCCGCGCGCCCAGCGATTTCTCCATCGCGTTCAGACGACGGCCAACGGTGGCCTGGTCGATCTGCAGCTGTTCGGCGGCGCCGCGCAAGGTGCCGGCGCGCTGTATCGCCAGGAAAATACGGGCGTTGTCCCAATCCATGATGGCTTCCCTGCAAGATAAGTGAATAGGCTGTTGATGCAAATTTGCATCGGAGTGCCGAGATTATGCTTATTTATTGCATTGCGCAAGAAGCCTAGAATGG
>NZ_SSBJ01000255.1 GCF_004795055.1 Streptomyces sp. A1136 | reverse complement strand
CGGCCCACGACCTCCTCGCCCCCAGGTGACAGGCCACGGGCCGGCGGACACCACGACCGAGACCCCGATCGGCCGGCGGACGGCCCCGGATTGCGGCCACCACCACCGAGCCATGGATATCGCCCCACCGCTCCGCAGCAGAGATTCACCGAGGTGCGCGACCGGCACTGCCGCATGCCCGGCTGCCGGCGACGCGCCGGGCGCTGCGACATCGACCACGCCGTCGCCCATGCCGACGGCGGGGCCACCGCCTGCTGGAACCTCTGCTGCCTGTGCCGGCGGCATCACCGGATCAAGACGTTCGCCCGCGGCTGGCGCTTCGAGCTCCTCGCCGACGGACGACTGCTCGTCCGAACGCCGAGCGGGGTCTCCCGCGTCACCCGCCCCCCGAGCTGGACGTGGGACCCCGAACCCGACCCGCCCTGGCTCGAGGAGGAGGCTCCAGCCGACCGTGCCGCCCGGTGATGCGTGCCCGGCCGCCGCCGCCGGGGGCAGGGCGTGCGACTCCCGCGTGGGGTGACCCGGGTGCGGCTGGGGCGCGTGGGGCGCCTGCTGCCCCCCGGGCGACAGTGCCGTGCGAGGTGTCTCCCCGTCGACG
>NZ_SSBJ01000254.1 GCF_004795055.1 Streptomyces sp. A1136 | reverse complement strand
GGCCGGTCCTGCTCCCGTACTCGGCAACGCGAGGAGTGCCGGCCACGCCGGCCCTCACAAGGGTCACCGCGGTGGGTGAGTGACCCCGTCGGCCGACTGCCAGCGACCGTCGAGCGCGGCGTCCACCGCGGCCGCCCAGCGGTGCACGTCGTCGGCGGTGCGCCCGGTGGGGAGCTCGGCGAGACTCTGCTCGGTGAGCAGCCGGCACTGCAGGCCGACGGCGTTCCGCTGGGTCGGGGTGCGGGCTTGCCAGCCCACTTCGGCCAGCAGGCCGAACAGCCGGCCGACGACGGTGGCGTCGCGGCGGCCGTAGTCGCGGATCTGGGTGACCGCGAGGTCGAGCAGGTCGCCGAACTCCTGGGCCTGGCGCCGGAGTCGGTCGACCCGCGGTACGGCCAGGACTGAGCCCGCCCTACTTCTCCAGGACCGTGAGGTCCTGGGCCGCCGCCGGGACGGCGACCGTGCCCTTGTCGTCGGCCAGCGTCTGCACCGTGAACATCGGGACCCCGTCCTGCGTGAGAGCCAGCGTGCGCGCCGCGTAGACGGGCCCTCCCGCGGGATCGGGCTCGACGGTCAGCGCGTACGAGCCCTTGAGGCC
>NZ_SSBJ01000253.1 GCF_004795055.1 Streptomyces sp. A1136 | reverse complement strand
GGCGCAGCCAACCGCAAGTCGTTCCAAGGCATCTTGCGGGCGCCCGAGGGCGAGAATTTAAAACTGGAATTTGAAGCAAACGATGGGTCGGCAGCGTTGTTGGACTTTACGCTCGCCGATGTGGATAAGGCACGCCTGGTGCCGAAAGTGGATTTTAGGAGACGCAAAGCATGAGTCGCGAAGTTTTGTTATTGGTCGATGCGCTGGCGCTCGAAAAGAACGTCGATAAGGATGTGGTCTTCGGAGCACTGGAGCACGCGCTCGCGCAAGCTACCAAGAAACGCTACGAAGGCGAAGTCGACATCCGCGTGTCGATCGACCGCGAAAGCGGCGAATTCGAATCGTTCCGTCGCTGGCACGTGGTGCCTGACGAAGCAGGTTTGCAATTGCCCGACCAGGAAGTTTTGCACTTCGAAGCCAAGGAACAGATTCCTGACATCGCCGTCGATGAATACATCGAAGAGCCGATCGAGTCCGTGGAATTCGGTCGCCGTTTTGCCCAGGACACCAAGCAAGTGGTCCTGCAGCGCATCCGCGACGCTGAACGCGAACAGATTCTGGCTGACTTCCTTGAGCGCGGCGATTCTCTGGTGACAGGTA
>NZ_SSBJ01000252.1 GCF_004795055.1 Streptomyces sp. A1136 | reverse complement strand
CCAAGTACGTCCTCGGCAATCCGAACGCGCCATGGCATGGCGGTGCGGCGGCGCTGACCACCGAGTTCATCAAGAAGCATCCGGCCGAAGCAAAAAAATACATCGCCGCCTACACGCGCGGCATCGAACTGATCCGCAAGACGCCCGACAAGGCGCGTCCTTACCTCAAGGGCTACACCGCCATCGAAGGTTCGCTCACCAATGAAGTGCCGCTGGCGTCCTACATGCTCTACAACGAGTTCAAGGCCAGCGATGTCTCCTACTTCCAGAAGTTCTACGACCTGTTCGTCGACAAGGGCATCTTCGCCTCGCGCGTGATGGTGGATTCACTTCTTTACAAGGGTTGATCATGGCTGACTCCCTCACTGTTGAAGGTGCCTCGAAGCCGGACACCGCAGGCGCTGCGGCGGCTGAAATCAAGCCTGTTCCAGTTGTAAAAAAGCGCCGTGCGCTGCCGTCCTTCGGCAAGCTCCTGCCTTTCGTCGGCCCGATCGCCCTGTTCATCATCTGGGACCTGGTGGTGCGCGCCGGCTGGATCAAGGCGATCCTGCTGCCGACGCCTGCGGCCACACTGATCACGCTGGTCAATGGCCTGGCCGG
>NZ_SSBJ01000251.1 GCF_004795055.1 Streptomyces sp. A1136 | reverse complement strand
TCTTCCTGTGCCCGTATGAGACGTGTCCGGGACAACGGTGCCCGTACTCGCGCTATTCCGCCTGCCCATGTGGCCGACACCCACACCCGCGGACACAATGGGCGTATGACACATGCTGCGGAGCCTGCCGTGTACGACGTCGTGGTCATCGGTGCGGGCCCGGTGGGTGAGAACGTGGCGGACCGGGCCCGGGCCGCCGGGCTGAGCGCCGCCGTCGTCGAGTCCGAGCTGATCGGCGGCGAGTGCTCCTACTGGGCCTGCATGCCGAGCAAGGCGCTGCTGCGCGGAACCGAGGCGCTGACCGAGGCGCGTGCGGTGTCCGGGGCGGCGCAGGCCGTCACGGGGGAGCAGGACGTCGCGGCGACCCTCGAACGTCGCAACACGTTCACCTCGCACTGGGACGACTCCGGGCAGGCCGCGTGGGTGCTGGGCGCCGGGATCACCCTGGTCCGCGGCACGGGGCGGCTGGACGGCGAGAAGACCGTCGTCGTCACCGACGCGGACGGCACCGAGACCCGGCTCACCGCCCGGCACGCGGTCGCGGTCTGCACCGGCTCCGACGCGGCCGTCCCGCCGATCGAGGGGCTGCGCGAGATCGAGC
>NZ_SSBJ01000250.1 GCF_004795055.1 Streptomyces sp. A1136 | reverse complement strand
AAGGCATGACGGCGATGCAGGGCACGGTGCGGCTGTCGGCGCCGCCGGCCCTGACCAGCCATTTCCTGATGCCATTGATGGCGCAGCAACACAAGCGCTGGGAAGGCATCCAACTCGACATGGTCGGTGAAATCCGCGCCGCCAACCTGCACCGGCGCGATGCCGACCTGGCGTTGCGGCTGTCGCGTCCG
Source organism: Streptomyces sp. A1136 (assembly GCF_004795055.1). Classification (GTDB taxonomy): domain Bacteria; phylum Actinomycetota; class Actinomycetes; order Streptomycetales; family Streptomycetaceae; genus Streptomyces. The sequence goes on along the minus strand of NZ_SSBJ01000250.1, from coordinate 411 downwards.
GACGATCCCGGCCTGATGGCGCGCCGTCTCGGCAACGCCGGCTACGGCCTGTACGGCCACGCGCGCTGGAAGCGCACGGCGCGCAGCAAACATGAATTCATCGGCTACGGCGAAGCGCTGCAAGGCGGTCCGCACCAGGCCTGGCTGGCGCAGTACGCCGACGGTGCGCCGTATGTCATGACGGCCAATGATTTTTCGCTGCTGCACCAGGCCTGCCGCGCCGGCCTCGGCCTGACCATCCTGCCGCACTTCATCGCGCGCGGCGACGCCGAACTGACGGAGTTCGACAGCGGCCAGCCGCCGTGGCAGCGCGAGTTGTGGCTCACCGTACATCCCGACCTGCGCCGCTCGCCACGCGTGCAACGCATCGCCGAATTGGTGGCGGAGATCGTGCAGGAGCGGCAGGATTTG
>NZ_SSBJ01000249.1 GCF_004795055.1 Streptomyces sp. A1136 | reverse complement strand
CGATCTGACAGCGAAGCCGTTGAGCTGCCGCACCATCACGTGCTGATCAACCTGTCGGGCAATACCCCGGAACATTTCGCCCGCTTCGAGCGCATGTTCGAGATCATTTCCTCGGACGAAGCCGACAAGGCCGCCGGCCGCGATCGTTACCGCTTCTATAAAGAGCGCGGTTATCCCCTCAGCCACTTCGTCGCCGACTGAGATCATGAGCCAATCGTCCGCCGACAACAGCATCCCGCTCCTGACCGAGGTCATCGCTCAGCCAAATGCGCCGGAACACCAGGCGCCGCAAGCGCTGCAGTGGGATGACAACCAACCGCAACACAATCAGCCGCAGTACCAACCCGACTATCAGCAGCATTTCCAGCCGGAGCCGATCCAGGCCTTCCAGCCGCAGTACCAGCCCACTTACGACGCTGCGCCCGTGTCCGTTTCGGTCAGCACGCCGCTGCCGCCACCGGCCGTTGCGCCGGAACCCAGCGCCGAACAGTTGCGCCAGATTCGCCAGGACATCCAGGAGAACGTCATGCAGACGCTGCTGGGCCAGGTCGACAGCGTGCTGCACCAGCATCTGCAGGATGACCGCGAGGTGATCCTGCAGA
>NZ_SSBJ01000248.1 GCF_004795055.1 Streptomyces sp. A1136 | reverse complement strand
GCACCATGGTAGTCAAGGACGGATTAGCGCATGTACAGGCTGGAGCGGGAATTGTGATCGACTCTATGCCAGAGGCAGAGTATGCGGAGTCATTGAAAAAGGCAGAAGCATTGTGGAAAGCACTTGAGTGGAGCGAGCAGAGCAAGAAGAGCCGAGAGGAGACGAGTGTACGATGATTTTGATGATTGATAATTACGATTCTTTTACCTACAACCTGGTCCAGTACTTCGGCGAACTGGGCGAAGACGTGCGCGTGGCGCGCAACGACCAGATCACGCTGGAGGAAATCGCCGCGCTGAACCCGGACCGCATCTGCGTGTCGCCCGGCCCGTGCTCGCCGGCAGAGGCCGGCATCTCGGTCGCCGCGATCCAGGCATTCGCCGGCAAGAAGCCCATCCTGGGCGTGTGCCTGGGCCATCAGGCAATTGGCGCGGCCTACGGCGGCGACATCGTGCGCGCGCAGCAGGTCATGCACGGCAAGACGGTGCGGATCTCGCACACGGGCACCGACATCTTCAAGGACCTGCCCACGCCCTACACCGTGATCCGTTACAACTCGCTGACCATCGACCCCGCTACCCTGCCCGACTGCCTGGCAGTGACG
>NZ_SSBJ01000247.1 GCF_004795055.1 Streptomyces sp. A1136 | reverse complement strand
ATGCACCAGCACAAAAATCAGGCTGTTCTCGCCGAGTCCGAACCATAGCAAGGCCAGCGGCAACATCGCAATCGCCGGCAGCGGATTGAACATCGACGTCAGCGTGCTCAGCAGATCACGGCCGAGTTGCGTCGATACCGCCAGCGTGGTCAGCCCGAACGCCAGCGCGATGCCGATCAGGTAACCCTTGACCAGCACCTTGAGCGAAATCCACACCTTGCCGATCAGCTCGCCGGTGACGACGCCGTCAACAAAGGCGTGCGCAGTCTGCACGAAGCTCGGCAACAGCAAATCGTTGTCCTGGATACGCGCGATGATTTCCCAGATCAGCGCCAGCACCAGCAGGATCGCGGTCTTGCGGATCCAGCTGATGCGGTAGATGGCTTCAAAGGCCGACAGCGGGCGCTGGACTTCCGCGACGGCGTTGCGGTTCGGCTCGACGACGATTTCCGGACGCACGAAGAGTGTGCTGTTCTTGGTCATGACGGTGTCTCTTTCTTTGTATTTGTTGGTCAGCGCGGATCAGTTCGGATCAGTGCAGATCAGTGAGCAAACAGCATGTCGTTGATGCGCTGTTCCAGCTGCGCCTGGCTGGCGGTGCCCA
>NZ_SSBJ01000024.1 GCF_004795055.1 Streptomyces sp. A1136 | reverse complement strand
CACCTTCGCCGTCGGCTTCCTGCCGACGTACGCGTCCATCGGCGTCGCCGCCCCGTTGCTGCTCCTCGTCTGCCGTCTGGTCCAGGGGTTCTCGACGGGCGGCGAGTACGCGGGCGCCACCACCTACATCGCCGAATACGCGCCCGACCGCCGCCGCGGGTTCCTGGGCAGTTGGCTCGACTTCGGCACCTTCGTCGGCTACGCCCTGGGCTCGGGCCTGGTCACGGTGTTGACGCTGGTCCTGGGCACCGCGGGCCTGGAGGACTGGGGCTGGCGCATCCCCTTCTACCTGGCGGGTCCGCTCGGCCTGATCGGTCTCTACATGCGCATGAGACTGGAGGAGACCCCCGCCTTCAAGAAGGAGGCGGCCTACGCGGCGTCGGAGCGCGAGGCGGGCGAAGAGGACGAGGACCCCGTCGAGGCCGCCCGCGAATCCGGCAAGGGACGCCTGAAGGAGATCTTCACCCAGCACTGGCAGGCCGTGCTCATCTGCATGGGACTGGTCCTGCTCTACAACGTCACCAACTACATGGTGACCTCGTACCTGCCGACCTACATGACCGTCACCCTGGGCCAGAGCGACACGACCGCGCAGCTGCTCGTCCTCGCCACCATGCTGCTCGTGGTCCTCACCATCACCACGGTCGGCCACTCCTCGGACCGGTGGGGCCGGCGTCCGGTGTTCCTGGTCGGCAGCGTCGCCCTGGTGGCGCTCTCCGCGCCGGCGTTCCTGCTGATCCGCCGGGGCGGGATCGTGCTCCCCGCCGTCGGCTGCGGCGTGCTCGGCCTGTTGCTGGTCTGCTTCGCCGGAACGGCCGCGTCCACGCTGCCCGCCCTGTTCCCCACCCGACTGCGGTACGGGGCGCTGTCCCTCGCCTTCAACATCTCCGTCTCCCTCTTCGGCGGGACCACGCCGCTGGTCGCCTCGGCGCTCGTGGAGACGACCGGCGACACCATGGTCCCGGCCTACTACCTCATGGTCGCCGGTGTCGTCGGCTTCGTCTCGACGCTCTTCCTGCACGAGACCGCCGGCAAACCGTTGCGGGGCTCCGGCCCCATGGTCGAGACGGCGGACGAGGCGGACCGGCTGGTGGCCGGGAGCCGCTCGGCGGCCGGGCGACAGGCCAGGGACGTCTGGATCCGGCTGCGCCACCCGTGGGCCCACCGGGGCCCTCACGACGAAGAGCGTCGATGATCCCGGTCGAGGACCCGGCGCCGATGTCGCGCACGGCCCGCGCCGGGCGCGATGACCCGGGAGGCGCCCGGGCTCCGCAGGGGTAGATCCACCCCATGCAGACATTCCTCCCCTATCCGGGGTTCCTCGATTCGGCGACCGTGCTCGACCCCAGGCGCCTGGGCAAACAGCGCGTCGAGGCCCTCCAGGTCTTCAGGGGCCTCACGGTGCCCGGATACGGCTGGCGCCACCACCCGGCGGTACGGATGTGGGCCGGCTACGAGGAGGCGCTGGTGCGCTACGGCCTGGACGTCTGCGGGGTCTGGACCGCCGAGGGGCGCTCCGACACGTGTGCGGCCACACTGCTGGGCGGCTACCTCGCCTGGCGCCCGGGAGCCGCCCCGCGCGAACAGCGCCGACTCGCGGCGGACGGCGAGCTGCCGCCCTGGCTCGGCGACCCCGCCTTCCACCGGAGCCACCAGTCCGCGTTGCTGCGCAAAGCCCCGGAGCTCTACGACCGCCACTTCCCGGGCGTGCCCGACGACCTCCCCTACGTATGGCCGCGGTCCGACCGGGACGGCGGCCCGCCTCCGTACACTGGGAACACGTCATGACATCGGCCGGCGGACCGGCGCCCCTGGCACCCCGCCCGCCGCGGACCACCAGCCCCGTGCCTGCCCCCGGAGTGGACATGCGTCAGCGTCCCGAAGAACCGCCGGACGGCGCCGAAGGCCTGTTCACCATGGACGACCTCGCGGCGGCGGCCGCACCCGCCGAGGACCCCGGCCGCAGACCCTTCCGTGACGGGCCGCGGGCGGCCAGGCTGCTCCACGTGGCGGAGATCCACGCCGAGCCCGCCGCCGCCGACTCCTTGCGCGGGCGGCAGATCATCGCGCGGTTCCCCGACGCCCGCCTCATCGAGACGGACTCCCACTGGCGCATTCCGCACCTGCACGGCAACGAGGGGAACGTCGAGCGGTGGGTGCGGGTCAAGCGCGAGGTGCTGGTCCTGGGCGAGCGCAAGTCCTTCGGCATCCGGCCGAACGGCCGGTCCGCGGACTGGATCGCCCCCGGCCTCTCCAACGGCTGCGCCATGGCCTGCGCCTACTGCTACGTCCCGCGCCGTAAGGGTTTCGCCAACCCGATCACCGTCTTCACCAACGTCGAGCGCGTTCTCGGCAGCCTGGGACGGCACATCGCGGCCGCCGGTCCCAAACCAGAACCCAACCAGTGCGACGAGCACGCGTGGGTGTACGACATCGGGGAGAACGGCGACTGCTCGGTGGACGATCTGATCAGCGACAACACCGCCGATCTCGTGCGCGCGTTCCGTCGGTGGCCCACCGCCAAGGCGTCCTTCGCCACGAAGTTCGTCAACCCGGACCTGCTCCGGCTCGACCCGCGCGGGCGCACCCGTATCCGTTTCTCGCTGATGCCGCCGGACGACTCCCGGCTCCTCGACATCAGGACCACCCCGGTCCCCGAGCGCCTCGCGGCGGCGGCGGACTTCCTGGACGCGGGGTACGAGGTCCACTTCAACCTCTCCCCGGTGGTGCTCCGTCCGGGCTGGGCGCAGGACTGGGACGAGCTGCTTCGCGCGATGGACGACGTACTGCCGCGCCGGGTCAAGGACCAGGCCGGAGCGGAGATCATCCTGCTCACCCACAACCGGGATCTGCACGAGGTCAACCTCGGCTGGCACCCCCGCGCCGAGGACCTGCTGTGGCGCGAGGACCTCCAGCAGCCCAAGCGGTCGGAGAACGGCGGCTGGAACGTGCGTTACCGGGGCCCGGTCAAGGCGTCCGCCGTCGAGTCGATGCGCCGGATGATCGCGACCCGCACGCCGTGGCTGCGCGTGCGGTACGCCTTCTGAACCAATCCCGCCCACCGCGCCGCGCGGCCGCCACCGGGCGCGGGCGCCCTCGGGTCCATAGCGCAATTCGGTGCGCGGTACCACATCCGAACAACGGAATGCGGCCGAAAATAGAGCGGAATGCAAGTTCGAATTTGCTCGCCTGTTTGTGCCGGGGAAAGCCTTCAACCTCCTCCTTTGACGCCGCGCGACACGAACGCGCCATGGCTCGCGCCGTAATCCGGCCCCGGAGATGGCGCGTATTGGGTCCTCCGGTCCGATGAACTCCAACGAAAGCACCCATGCGGGAAGTTGGGCGTAGTTATGCTCCCGCCCACCGGTCATAAGATCCCCACTTTCGATGGTTCGAGGACGCCGATGGCGCAAAAAGACATTCCACCCGAAGCCGCCCGCCCCGAGGCGGGAGCGAACCGGATGATGCCCGTGATCGCGGCCGTGGCCGCCCTGTGCCTCGTCGGGGGGCTCGTCCCCTCCCCGGAACCGGTCCGCGCCCTCTGCGCCGTCCTGGGCGCGGCGTGCACCGCCGTGGCCGTCGCCGAGGCGCTGCGCCGAGGCCGCGCGCTCTCCGCCCGCCGCTCCCAGGTCGCGGCTCTGCGGCACGCCCTGTCCCGACAGGAAACCGAAGCGGTGCGCCTGTCCGAGGTGGTGCTGAGCGAGGCCATCGGGCGACTGCGCAAGGGGGAGTTGCCCGAAGAGGTGCTCAACTCCCTGGGCGGCCGCGGCGGACAGGGCAACCGCTGGGGCAACGACACCGCCCTGACACCCCGTTTCAGAGCCGCCCTGCAATCCGTGCTGGCCCAGGCCATCGACGCGGTCGACAACGAGGAGAACCTGCGCGACTCGGCGCAGCGGGCCTTCGTGAACATCGCCCGTCGCGTACAGGCGATCGTCCATCAGCAGGCCCAGGAAATGCGCGAGATGGAGGACCGTCACGGCCGCGACCCGGACGTGTTCGGCGACCTGCTGCGCCTGGACCACGGCACCGCCCTTATCGGCCGGCTCGCCGACTCGATCTCCGTCCTCGGCGGCGCGCGCCCCGGCCGTCAGTGGAGCAGGGCCGTCACCCTCTACAGCGTGTTGCGCGGCGCGATGTCCCGGATCATCGACTACCAGCGGGTGGAACTCCACTCGGTGTCCGAGGTCGCCGTCGTCGGCCCCATCGTGGAGCCGCTGATCCACACCCTGGCGGAGTTGCTGGACAACGCCACCCGGTACTCGCCGCCGCACACCCGGGTCCACCTCACGGCCGCCGAGGTGCAGTCCGGCATCGCCGTGGAGATCGAGGACGGCGGCCTCAGCATGAGCGAGGAGGCCCGCAGGCGCGCCGAGCGGATGCTGGCGCAGGCGCAGTCCGGCATCGACCTCAACGACCTGGGCGAGACGCCGAGGCTGGGCCTGGCGGTGGTCGGCCGGCTGGCCCAGGCGTACGGCTTCCAGGTGTCCCTGCGCTCCTCCGCGTACGGCGGCGTCCGCGCGGTGGTCATCGTCCCGCAGCACCTGATCACCACGGCATCCGCGGCGACCGGCCTCGCCCACGGCATCGGTTCCTCCTCGGGGCCCAGGGCCGTGCCCGCCGCACCTCGCGAACACCCCGTCGACCGCTCGTCCGCCGCTCTCTCCGCGCCCCGGTCGACACCGGCCCCCGTGCCGAGGCCCGCGGTCGCCGCCGGCGGCCCCGCCACCGGACGTACGGCGACGGGCCTGCCTCAGCGACGCCGCAAGGACCGGGCCACCCTCCCCGACGCCCCGCCGGCGGCGGAGCCGCAGTCGGCGCAGGACCCCGGCCCCGGCATGTGGCTGGAGGCGTTCCACAGCGGACTGTCCGGCGCGTCCGGCCAAGACGCCCAGGGCGCCCAGGACGCGTCCGGCTCAGCGACCAAAGGGGCATGAACAGTGATGACTCAGCGAAGCGGTATGGACTGGATGCTGAAGGACCTGGCCGCCGGCGTGCCGCAGACACGGCACGTGATCGTGCTGTCCGCGGACGGACTCTGCGTGGCGCAGTACGGGGCCGAGACCGACACGGCGGACCGTCTGGCGGCGGCCTGCGCCGGCCTGCAGAGCCTCGCCGGGGCGGTGGCCTCCGAACTGCCCCGTTCCGAGGGCAGAATGCGGCTGGTCGTGATCGAGATGGACGGCGGGTTCTTCTACCTGATGGCCGCCGGCGACGGCTCGTACCTGGCGGTGCTCGCCGACGAGGGAGTCGACGCGGGGCTGATGGGCGCCCAGATGCGCAACCTGGTGACCCGGATGGGGGACCACCTCAGCAGCCCGCCCCGACATGACGGGCAGCCCGCGTGAGTGAGCCCCCCGCGAGCTGGGAGGACAACAGTCCCGAACGGCTCTACGTCATCACCGGCGGACGGAGCGGACCTTCCACCGCCGTCGACCTGGACCTCGTGACCCTGGTCGTCGCCAGAGCGCCCGCCATGCCCGAGATGCAGCCCGAGCAGGCGGCCATCCTGCGGATGTGCCAGGCGCCGCTGTCGGTGGCCGAGATCGCCGCCTACGCCGGTCTGCCCGTGAGCGCCGTCACCGTGCTGGTCGGGGACCTGATGGCCGCTCGGCGCGTACGCGTCCGCCCGCCCGTTCCCGCCGCCCAGCTACCCGACCTTGCTCTGATCGAGGCAGTGATCGATGGACTTCAAAAGCTCTGACCCGCCCCGCGGGCCGCTCCCCGCGGACATACTCCCCCAGACGGCGGCGGCCGCCGTCAAGATCGTCATCGTCGGCGGTTTCGGCGTGGGCAAGACGACGATGGTCGGCGCGGTCAGCGAGATCAGGCCGCTGACGACCGAGGAGACCATGACCAAGGCGGGTATCGGCGTCGACGACACCCGGGGGGTGGCGCGCAAGACCACCACCACCGTGGCCATGGACTTCGGCCGCATCAGCATCAACGACGAACTCGTGCTGTACCTGTTCGGAACCCCCGGCCAGGAACGCTTCTGGTTCCTGTGGCGCGGTCTCTTCGAGGGCGCGCTCGGAGCGGTCGTCCTCCTCGACACCCGTCGGCTTGAGACCAGCTTCGACGTCATCGGACGCCTGGAGGAAAGGGGCGTCCCCTTCGTCGTGGCCGTCAACTCCTTCCCCGACGCCCCCGAGCACCCGCTGGAGGAGCTGCGCCAAGCCCTCGACCTGCCCAACGCCGTCCCGATCCTCGTCTGTGACGCCAGGCGGCGGGACTCGTCCCGCGACGTCCTGCTGACCCTCATGCGCTACCTGCACTCCCAGGCAGCCACCCAGGAGGCAATGTGAGCACCCAACCCACCCCTCCGCCCCAGTGCCCCGCCCACGCGGCGGGAGCCGGGGGCGGCGGCCTCCACCGCCTCCACGGGCCGGAGGCCGAAGCCGACCCGTTCGCGCTGTACGAGAGGCTGCGGGCCGAGTACGGGGCCGTGGCGCCCGTGCTGGTCAGCGGGGACCTCCCGGCCTGGCTGGTGCTCGGGCACCGGGAGAACCTGGACGTGGCGCGGACCCCTTCGCGCTTCGCCCGCGACCCCCGGGGCTGGCGCGACATGAAGGAGGGCCGGGTACCGGCCGACACCCCGCTCGGCCCCATGGTCTCCTGGGTGCCGGTGTGCAACTTCACCGACGGGCCGGTCCACGAGCGGCTGCGGGGAGCCGTCGTCGATTCCCTGGAGCGTTTCGACAAGCGCGGCATCCGCCGTTACGTCACCCGTTTCGCCAACCAGCTCGTCGACCGGATCGCCGGCGACGGTTACGCCGACCTTGTCGCCTCCTTCTCCGACCAACTCCCCATGCTGGTGATGACCCAGCTCGTCGGAGCCCCCGACGAGCACGGGCCCCGCCTGGTGAAGGCCGCGCGCGACATGCTCCAGGGGACGGAGACGGCCCTCCAGAGCGACCGCTACGTCACGCTCACGCTGGAGCAACTGGTGATGGAGCGCAAGGTCAAGCCCGCGCACGACCTCGCCTCCTGGCTCATCGAGCACCCCGCGGACCTCAGCGACACGGAAGTGCTGATGCACCTGCGCGTGGTACTTATCGCGGCGTACGAGACCACCGCCAACCTGATCGCCAACACCCTGCGGACCGTCCTGACCGACCCGCGCTTCCGGGCGAGCCTGTCCGGGGGGCACATGACGCTGCCCGACGCCCTGGAACAGGTGTTGTGGGACGATCCGCCGATCAACACGATCATCGGGCGCTGGGCGACCGGGGACACCCTGCTGGGCGGTCAGCAGGTGAAGGCCGGTGACATGCTGCTGCTCGGCCTCGCCGCGGGCAACGCCGACCCGCAGATCCGGCCCGACCCGAGCGTCTCCGTCCACGGCAACCGGTCCCACCTGGCGTTCAGCAGCGGACCGCACGAATGCCCCGGTCAGGACATCGGCCGCGCCATCGCGGACACCGGCATCGAAGTCCTGCTGGACCGGCTGCCGGACCTCCAACTGGCGGTCGGCGCGGACGAGCTCCGGTGGCGCGGCACCCTGATGTCGCGCCACATCCTGGGCCTGCCGGTACGGTTCACGCCGCGCTCCGTCGAGAACGCCGCGCCCCACACGGAGCGGGCCTCCGAGCACCCGCCGCACGTCCCGATCCCGCCGCAGCCGACGGTGGCCCCCGGCCCCGCCCCCGCGGCGGGGCACCGGCGCGGGGGCGGTTGGTGGCGCCGCCTGTTCGGCCGCCGCTGAGCCGGGCGATCCGATCCGGGCCCGAGGGCCCCGGCCACATGGCCGGGGCCCTCGGTGTCGTCCGGTGCGATGTCCGCCCGGTGAGACGTCACTCAGTCGCCCACCCACTGCCACCAGGAGGCGAGGGCCGGCAGATCCGGTGCCTCCCGGTCGGGGACGCTCGGCACGTCGGCGTACCGGACCGCGAGACGGGCTTCGGCCGACGGCAGTCCGTACCGGTTGCGCGGGGTCGCGTACCGGGGCGCCCGGCCCTGCCATGCGACGCAGCCGGCCACGTAGTGGCCCAACGCCGCCAGGTGACGGCGCAGTCGGGGATCGGCCCCGTCCGCCAGCCGCGCCCGTAACGTGGTGAAGAGGACCATCACCCTGTCACGCAGGGCCACGGCGAGGGGTACCGCCTCGGCGGGGGAACAGCCTTCCCGGTGGGCGAGGACGTTGACCAGATTCACCTCGGGCGGTTCCAGGTGGTCGTCCTTGTCGTAGGAGAACAGGTCGTTGTCCGCGCTGACGATGAACCCCGCCGCGTCGGTGAGCGCGGTGAGGGCGGGCGAGTACAGCACCTCGGCCGGCAACCGGTCCTCGCGCGCGACGTCCGACCAGGTGAGCGAGAAGCGCGTGCCGTTCGCCAGCGGTCCCAGGGCGGCGAAGTCGTTCAACCCCGGCATGGCGCCCTCCTCGGCCCGCGCCGCCCGCCACGCGGCCCCCAGCAGCCAGTCGCGGGTGCCCTCGGTGAACCTGCGCAGCTCGAAGGGGCTGAGCATGGCATGGGTTCGGCTCACCAGGTCCACCAGCGCGCGGGTCATGGGGCCGTCGGGCAGCAGGGACGCTCCCGGGTTCTCGATGGTCCGCAACAGCCGTACCCCGTGTTCGACGACGGCGCCCGTCCCCACCTCCTCGGAGCCCGAGTCCTGCCAGTCGTCGACGGCGTTCGCCCAGTAGTTCCACTCGGCGAACAGCAGCAGGGCCTCGACCTTCCCCTCGGGGATGATGCGGCAGGTGAAGTCCGCACTGTGGGTGGCCAGACCCCACGCGCGCTCGACCGCGTCCGGGTACAGGCCGAAGGAGTCCACCCACTCGACCGCCCGCGCCTCCACCTGCTTCGCCTCTGGATGGACGAGGTCGCGCTCCAAAGGGCAGTAAAAGGCGGGCAGTCGCGGACCGAGGCGTGAGGGACGCGGTGGCGCCGTCATCGGCCGCCCCGCTTGCGGAAGCACAGCAACCGCGTCTCCATCGCGTGGTCGCGCCACAGCCGGAAGAGCCTGCTGTGCGCGAGCGTCGACTGCTGGAGCCGTTCGCGGCTCCAGGCGCCGGGCTCGCCGCCCGCGCGCAGCCGGTCGAGTTCGGCCGTGTTCCACGCCATGGACTGCACCCAGAACTCCGCGACCGAGTCGGTCACCTCCTCGTCCCGCACCAACTCCAAGCCGGCCGCCTCGGCCGCCGTCAGGTATTCGGAGCGTGTTCCCAGCCGTGTTCTGTAGTAGCCGTCGATGAAATCGAGCCACTCGGAGCGACACACGAAGTGCTCCTGGAGGCCGAACCACCCTCCCGGTTCGAGCGCCTCGGCGACGACCTCGAAGAGGCGCGCCCGGTCGGTGTACCCGCTGCTCTCGTTGGCGTAGACGGCGTCGTACGCGCGGGAGTCGCGCAGCTCGTGCACGTCGGCCACGAGGGGGCGCACCCGGTGCGCGACACCAGCCTGACGGGCGAACCGCCCGATGATCGGGACGTGTTCGGCGGCGACGGTGAGCCCGGTGACCGAAGCGCCGTGCTCCTGTGCCCAGTAGAGGGAGGTGCCGCCGAGCCCGCAGCCGATGTCCAGGACGCGTCGCGGGGGAGTCTCGTACGCCCCCCAGGAACGGGCGGCGTGCTCGACTATCCGTTCCTGCGCGTCGAGCAGGTGCTGCTTCAACACGCCCTGTGGAACGGTGGTATGGGGCGGGGAGTCGTCCGGGAACAGCCCCACATGGAAGTGCACGCGGGGACCCGGACCGTACTTCTGGATGATGTCCTGCGTCTTGCCGCTGTAGTAGAGCCGCACCTGCTCGTCCGCGGACGAGTCCCGGTCGGTTCCTAAAGAGGGTACGAGGGGTGTAACGCGCATGGGACGCCCGCCCTTTCGTAGCTGGGGCCGGTCCCCGGGCACGCTGGCGCCGCTCTCACCGCGTCCCGACCGGCACACTGTTGAAGCACGGATCATCGTGGCACTTCGAGGGCCTCCCGTCAGCCCACTCGGCAGTACAGATCAGCCGATGTGCGTACCCGGGGACCGGAGCGTCCCGACGCCGCCCGCGCCTCACCGCTCCGGGCGGTCGGCGCCTATGCTGCCGGGGTGATCAAGCCGGTGGAACTGCTGATATTCGACTGCGACGGTGTGCTGGTGGACACCGAACGCATCGCCGTTCGCGTCCAAGTCGCGCTCGGCGCGGAGCTGGGCCGGCCGCTCACCCGGGAAGAAGTCGTCGGCCGCTTCGTCGGTCGCTCGCACGCCGACATCGGCGAACAGATCGCCGCCCGGCTCGGCCGGGAGACGGCCGCGATCCGGTCGGAGCGGTTCGAGCGGCTCCACCGCGAAGCCGTGGACGCCGGGCTCACCCCCGTCGAGGGTCTGCCCGAAGCGCTCGACGCGCTGACCCTGCCCATGCGCGTCGCCTCCAGCGGCTCCCACGACAAGAGGCGCCACACCCTCGGCCGCACCGGACTGCGCGCACGCTTCGAAGGCCGTGTCTTCAGCGCCGGCGAGGTCTCCCGCGTAAAGCCCGCGCCCGACCTGTTCCCGCACGTCGCCCGACGAATGGGCGTGGACCTGGCCGCCTGCGCCGTCGTGGAGGACAGTCGCCCCGGCGTCCAAGCGGCCCGCGCAGCCGGATACCGCACGCAGGAAGGAGCGCCATGCCGCTGAAGATGAGATTGACCGCCGTCACCCTGGACTGCGCGGACCCGGAGGCGCTCGCCGAGTTCTACCACCGGGCCACCGGGTTCGAACCGCACGGGAGATCCGACGCGGACTTCGCCGGCCTGACCCGCGGGGACGGCCTCTTCCTCGGCTTCCAGAGGGTCGATGGCTACGTGGCTCCCCGGTGGCCCGACCAGACGGTGCCCCAGCAGATCCACCTCGATTTCGAGGTCGAGGACCTGGATGAGGCGGAGGTCCTGCTGCTGCGGTGGGGCGCGACGAAGTCCGCCTGCCAGCCGGACGAGAGCAGGTGGCGGGTCCTGCTGGACCCGGCCGGGCACCCCTTCTGCCTGACCGGGGCCTGATGGCGGGCGGAGATCGAAGCCGGGCTTAAGCGCCGCGCACGTGGGCAGGCGCCTGGTACGTCGATCGCCTGTTCGGTGCGCGTCGCGTGGCGTGGACCGGCAGGGCAACGGGAGTGAACGCACATGGTGGAGGTGGCCTGGACCCCGGGCGAACGGGCGGCCGCTTTGACGCGGCGGCCCCGAGGGGCGAGTCGAGCGGGGGGTGCCTCATGTGTGGCCTGAGCGGGGAAGTGCGCTTCGACGGCGGGCGGGCCGACCTCGCCGCGGTCGAACGCATGACCGACGAGATGGAAGACCGCGGTCCCGACGGCAGAGGCGCCTGGTCGCAGGGCCCTGTTGCCCTCGGCCACCGTCGACTGAAGATCATCGACCTTTCGGAGAGCGGCGCCCAGCCGATGACCGACCCGCGGCTGGGCCTCACCGGCGTTTTCAACGGGTGCGTCTACAACTATCGCGAGCTGCGCGGACGCCTGGAAGGCCTCGGGCACCGCTTCTTCTCCGACTCCGACACCGAAGTGCTCCTCAAGGCCTACGGTCAATGGGGACACTCGTGCGTCGAACACCTGATCGGGATGTTCGCCTTCGCCTTGGTGGAGCACCACACGGGCCGCGTCGTGCTGGGCCGTGACCGGCTCGGCATCAAGCCGCTCTACCTCACCCAGGACGGCGAGCGCCTCCGCTTCGCCTCGTCGCTGCCCGCCCTGCTGGCGGGCGGCGGCGTGGACACCTCGTTCGACCCGGTGGCTCTCCACCAGTACCTGAGCTGGCACGGCACGGTGCCGGCCCCCCGGACCGTGCTCGCCGGCGTACGCAAGCTCCCGCCCGCCACCGTCCGCGTGGTCGAGCGGGACGGCACCCACCACGACCACCTCTACTGGCAGCCCTCGTACACCCGCCGCCCCGAACTGGGCAGCGATCCGGTGCGCTGGCGCGAAGCCGTCCACGAGGCCCTGCGCACGGCGGTGCGCCGGCGCACGGTGGCCGACGTGCCCGTGGGCGTCCTGCTCTCCGGAGGGCTGGACTCCAGCCTCATCGTGGCGCTGCTCGCCGAGGAGGGCCACGACGACCTGGCGACCTTCGCCATGGGGTTCGAGTCGGAGAACGGGCAGGACGGCGACGAGTTCCACTATTCGGACCTGGTCGCACGCCGGTTCTCGACCGACCACCACCAGTACATGATCCCGTCCGACCGGCTCCCGGCCGCGCTGGAGGCGGCGATCGGCGCCATGAACGAGCCGATGGTCAGCCATGACGCCGTGGCGTTCCACTTGCTGGCCGAACAGGTCGCGAAGGACGTGAAGGTGGTGCTGTGCGGCCAGGGCGCCGACGAGGTGTTCGCCGGCTACCACTGGTATCCGCCGATCGCCGCGGCCGCCCGTCCCGACGCGCCGGACGCGTACGCGGAGGTCTACTTCGACCGTCCCCACGACGACGTCGCCGCCCTTCTGCATCCGGACGTGACGCCCCCACACGACGCCTCCCGGGACTACGTCCGCACCCACATGGCGGACCCCGGCGCCCAGAGCACGCTCGACGCCGCGCTGCGCCTGGACGTGCACGCGCTGATGCCCGACGACCCGGTGAAGCGGGTCGACAACATGACGATGGCCTGGGGCCTGGAGGCGCGGGTGCCGTTCCTGGACCACGAGCTGGTCGAACTGGCCGCGGCCTGCCCTCCCGAACTCAAGCTCGCCCAGGACGGCAAGGGAGTCCTCAAGGACATCGGCCGGCGCGTCCTGCCGCGCGAGGTCGTCGACCGCCCCAAGGGATACTTTCCCGTACCGGCGGTCAGGCACATGGCCGAGCCGGTGCTCGGCCGCGTACGCGAGGCGCTGACCGCCCCCGAGGCGCGGCGGCGCGGGCTCTTCGACCGGCGCCGCGTGACCGAGCTGCTCGCGGACCCCGCCCGGCACCGCACCAAACGCGGCGCGAGCACCCTGTGGCAGGTCGCGTCGCTGGAGATCTGGTTGCAGACCCACGGCATCGACACACACTGAACGGTGACAACCCCGGAAGCCCTCGAAGAGGCGGACATGCCCCTGGATCGCTCCCCACGTCAGTACCGTTCCCGACCCGCCGACGCCTTGGCGCCGGGTTCGGCCTCCGAGCCGGGTCCGGCCGCCGAGGCCTCCGCCGCCACGGGGGTAGGGGAGGCGGGCGCCGAGGCCCGACCCGAGGCGGCCGGACCGGCCCCCGCCCGGGCCGCGTCCCAGGCTCCCGGACCGGCCCCCACGCGGGCCCCGGCCCAGGCATCCGGGCAGGCCCCCGCCACGGTCCACTTGGCCGACACCCGCGCGGCGGACCCGCCGACGGTGCTCACCGCCCACGGCTGCTGGTACCCCTCGGCGGATCCCGGCGGCGACCACGTCGCGTACATCTGCGACCGCGCCGGCGTGCCGCAGTTGTGGAGCGGCCCGGCCCACGGCGGCGAAGCGCACATCCTCGACGCCGACCCCGACCCGGTGACGGAGGTGTCCTGGTCGCCCGACGGCCGCTGGATCGCCTATACCTCCGCGCCGGGGGGCGGCGAGCACACGCGCGTGCTGGTGGTGCGCCCGGACGGGACCGGCCGTCGGGTCCTCGCGGGCGCCGAACCCGGCGCCTCGGCCCACCTGGGCTGCTGGACCCGGGACGGGACGGCGCTGGCCGTCACCGTCGCCCAGCCGTCCGACGTCCCGGGCGCCCACAGCGGCGCGGGTCACCTCCCGCAGGACGCCGGCCCGGCCGCACCCGAGGGACCGGCCGGGGCGACATGGACCGAACGCGACGGCCGCGCGACGCTGCTCGGGCCGGCGTCCCCGGTCGCGCCGGCCCCGTACGCGGCGGACCTCACCGTCCTGGCCGCGGCGTCGCCGGCGGCGGCCGACGGGGGAGCGGCCCCGGGCGGGGGACTGGCCGCCTACCTCCTCGACCCGGACGGCGCCCAAGCGCCCTCCCTGCTGTTCAGCGAGGCGGGCGCCGCCTCCCTGCGCGTCTGCGACATCGGCGCGGACGGCCGCTTCGCGCTGCTGCGGCGCGGGCCGCGCGGGCGCCGCGAGGCCCTCCTGCTCGACAGGGCCTCCGGACGCACCACCTTCCGGCTGCCCGTCGCCGACGGCGACCCCTGGATCGGCAGGCTCTCGGCCGACTCGCGCGTCGTGTGGCTGCGCAGCGACGCCGACCGCGAATTCGCCGCGCTCCTCAGGGCCCGGCTGGACGAAAGGGGTGTGCTCCGCGACCTGTCGGTGGCCGCCGAGCGACGGGACACGGCGCTGGACCTGCTGAGCCTTCCCGACCACGGCGGATGGGCCCTGCTCGCCTGGAACGTCCACGGCGCGAGCGAACTGGAGAGCGTCGCCCTGCCGCCGTCCGATTCCGACGACGGCGTGGGACCGCCACACCGGTCGGCACTGCCGCACGAGGTGGTGACCCGCATGGCACCCGTGGGCCGCGGCGGGCTGTTCGCCGCCCTGTCCGGGTCCCGGCGCAGGCCCGGCGTCTGGGACCTCACGGGCGGCTTCGCCCCGCTGCGCACCGGCTGGACGGCACGTGACGAGGAGGCGGCGCCCCCCGGGCGGCCCCCCGTCAGCCCGGTGCCCCTGCGCTGCCGGGCCCGCGACGGGCTGGTGCTCGGCGGCTGGTACTACCGTGCTCCGGAACGCGACCCGGGCCGTCCCGCGCCGTGCGTGATCCACCTCCACGGCGGACCCGAAGAGCAGGAACGGCCCGTGTTCAGCCCGCTCTACCACGAACTCCTAGGCCGGGGCATGGACGTGTTCGCGCCCGACGTCCGCGGCTCCTCCGGCTGGGGACGGTCGTTCGTGGACGCCGACCTCGGAGCGGGCAGGTTCGCGGCCATCGACGACGTCGCGGACTGCGCCGCCCACGTGGTCGCCCGCGGCTACGCCGATCCCCTGCGGCTGGCGGTGATGGGCCGCTCCTACGGCGGCTACCTCACCATGGCCTCCCTGGTCTGGCACCCGGAGCTCTTCCGCACCGGCGTCGCCGTCTGCGGCATGTCGGACTTCGCCACCTTCTTCGGCGGTACCGAGCCGTGGATCGCCCAGTCGGCCGCGGCGAAGTACGGCCACCCCGAGCGGGACCGGGACCTCCTGCGCACCCTTTCCCCGATGAGCCGCATCGACCGGCTGCGGGCCCCCGTGCTGGCCGTCCACGGCGAACACGACACGAACGTGCCCCCGACGGAATCGGAGCAGTTCGTCCGCGCCGCGCGCGACCGGGGGGTGCCGGCCGAACTGCTGACCCTGCGCAACGAAGGACACGAGTTCCTCCGCGCGGACAACCGCCGCCTCTACCGGCGGGCGGCCGCGGACTGGCTGGAGCAGCACCTGGCCGGCGAGACGGGGTCGGCCCGACCGGCCTCATGAGGAGGGGTCGGGCACGCCGTACAGGACCAGGTTGTCGGCGTAGCGACCGGCTTCGCGGTCGTAGGCGCCCGCGCAGGTGACCAGCACGAGCCGGTGGCCGCCCCGGGGGCCGAACAGGTCGGCGGGCAACCGCGTCCGGGGATAGGTCCGACGTGCGACGACGCGGTAGCGGTAGAGGCGTCCGCCGGTACCGGTGATCTCGATCCGGCTGCCCGGGGCGAGGGCGTGCAGGGCGGCGAAGGCGCCGAGCCCCTCACCGGTGTCGACGTGACCCGCGACCAGCACGGTGCCCTGCGCCGCGCCGGGTGCGGCGCCCAGCGCGAACCATCCGCCCTGCGAGCCCCGGCGGGGGAGGTCCATGTTGCCGTCCGGGCGGGCGGCCACGGGCGCCACCTCGGTCGCGAAACCGTGCGGACCCGGACGGAACGGGGCGGCGAAGGCCGGGGCGTACGCGCATCGGTCGCGGCGCGCGCGAAGGTGTTCGCGGCGGCGGGCAGGACGCCTTCACCCACCCGGTGCGGGGCGGCCGGCGGGAGGCAGCCGGCCGCCAGGACGAAACCGCAGGTCGTCACCGCGCCCGCGACGATGACCTGACGAGGGCGCACGGACTCAGCGGAATCCGGTGGGACGGCGGCGCGCCAGCCACACGGTGACACCGGCCGTCACGAGGATCCCGCCGGTGAGACCCACCGCGCCGATGGCGTTGAGACCGTTCCCCCGGGCGGCGAACTGCCCGCCGTTGCCGGCGCCGATCATCGAGGCTTCCTTGTCGTGGTGGCAGGTGCCCCCGCGAACCATCTCCAGGTGCGCGGCCACCACCGGGCGGGCCGCACGGGCCCCGGCCACCAGGTCGCCGTCACCGCCCGAGGAGATCTCCTTGTCGATCAGTGCCAGGGTCTTGACGTGTGCCGCGTCCTGGACGGTGAGCCAACCGGCGTCGTAGGCGGGGGTGCCGGCCTTCGCCTGCACGGTGGCGAGGTCCTTCTGCTGCTCGGCGGTTGGGGACGGCGGCAGCTCGACGTTCAGCTTGCCCGCCAATGCCCGCAGATCCGCGTCGAGTTTGCCATGGTCGCGGACCAGCACGGAGCCCACCGCCTTCACACACGCCGTCGTCGCGTGTTTCTGCGCGTCGTTGCCTGCGGCGATCTCCGCGAGGTTGCCCTGGTGTGCCGTCTTGACGAAGGCGGTGTCCTGATCGGCGGCGGCCGCGACCGCGGGCACCGACAGGACACTTCCGGCGGCTATGAGGGTGGCCGTGGCCACGAGTCGGTACGACATGGAGGTACTCCCTCTACGCGCTGCGGCGCGTCGACACGCCGGCAGGCATGGAAACTGGCGCCTTGTAGCATCCGAGAACCATCCCTTCCGCAGGGACACGCCGCCGCCACCACGCCTTCGGCAAATTCACCGCAACGGCCGCTCCGCACGTCCACCGCCCGGGCCGCGCCGTCAGCGGTCCGTAAAGGACGAAATTCGCGAGCAACCATTACCGATCGACTGGGCGCACGGCGGAGCCGGGCGTCAGGCAAGGTGGTGACGCCGCCGGCACGGGGCAGGGTGGGGCGGGCGGCACCCAGACCGGCGTGGCGGGAGGCACCGCCCCAGGCACGGGAACCGCCCCCGGCCCGGGTCCCGGGCCGGGCACGGGCACCGGCCCGCAGAACGGCTCGGGAACCCCGGGCGGTGGCGCGGGCAATCCGGGCGGCGGGGCCGGTGGCGCGACGTCCCCTGCCGCCCCACCCCCCGCCTCCGGCACCCACCGCTACCGCAACGGCGACAACGGCAGGTGCATCACCCAGGTCTTCGGCGCCTCGGACAACGGTGACTGCTCGGACGCGACGGCCCGTTGGACCGTGAAGCGTGTCGGACGGCACCTTCGAACTCGTCAACCAGCAGAGCGGTCAGTGCCTCTACTCCAACGGGCTCAACCAGGCCGTCTTCGTCGGCGACTGCGCGCAGGGCGCCACGCGCTCGTGGCGTACGGGCTCCGGCGGCAGCCTCCGCGACTACGGCGGCGGGTGCCTCGACCTGGGCATGACCAGCGGCCTGGTCACCTCCACGTGCGCCGGAGAGGCGTCGCAACGCTGGACGCAAAACCAGGCCTGTCGTCAAAGCCCCTCCCCGCCCGCTGCCGAAGCCGAATCCCGCGGATCGGAAAGGTGTTTGACGCCCGTCGGCGGCCGGTGGTCGGATGACCGCCATGAGCGCAGGTCAGATGCATCCCGGCCGCTACCCCGTCGACGACGGCCTCGTGCGACGGTTGATCGCCGCACGGTTCCCCCGGTGGGCGGGGCTGCCGGTCGAGAGATGGCCCTCCGATGGCACGGTCAACGCCGTGTACCGGCTGGGCGATGACATGGTCGTGCGGCTGCCGCTGGTACGGGGCGGGGTCGAGGATCTGGTGACGGAACGGGCGTGGCTGCCCCGCCTCGCGCCCCACCTGCCCACACGCATCCCGGAGGTGCTCGGGGTCGGGGAGCCGACACAGGGGTACCCGTGGTCGTGGTCGGTGTACCGGTGGCTGGCCGGGCGGCATCCCGAGGAGGGCGCCTTGGACGAGCCCGTGTCGCTCGCCGAGGACCTGGCCGCGTTCGTGACGGCGATGCGGGGCATCAGGCTGCCGGCCGGGCCGAAGGCGCACCGGGGCGGCCCGCTCGCCACGCTCGACGCGGACACCATGGCCGCGATCCGGGAACTGCGCGGGATTCCGGAGGAGGGTGTCGACTGCGACGCCGTCACCGCCGTATGGGAGGAGGCACTGCGCGCCCCCTCGTGGGACGGGCCGCCGGTATGGCTGCACGCCGATCTCATGCCGGGCAACCTCCTGGTCGAGGACGGCAGGCTGGCAGCGGTGATCGACTTCGGGTGCACGGGGACGGGAGATCCCGCCTGCGACTTGTTTCCCGCGTGGAACCTGCTGCCGCCCGAGGGCCGAAAGACCTTCCGCGAGGCGCTGGCCGTGGACGACGCGACCTGGACGAGGGGCCGGGGGCGGACACTCTCCCAGGCGCTCATCGCGCTGCCCTGCTACCGCAAGACCAACCCCGCCATGGCCCACAACGCCCGGCACGTGATCCGGGCGGTCCTGGAGGACGTCTGAGGCGTCCGGACCACGAGTGCCGGTCGGGTCGCCCGGTCAGCCCACCGGTACCAGGGCCGGGGACACGGGCGCGGTCAGCCGGTCGGCGCCCGGCGGGACGGGAACCGACGCGAAGATCGCGTCCTGCTGCTCCTGGAGCTCCCGCTTCCGCTCGGGCGCCGTACCCGGAAGGCGCTGCTCCTCGTAGAGCTCGTGGGTGGCTTCCTGGGCCCACTTGGAGGCCGGGGTGTGGAACTGGACCTCGAAGAGCTGTCCGGAACGCGCTGCCCGCCAGCCGGTGTTGAGCCCCTTGTACCCCGTGGCGCGCCCCCAGGTGTTGGACCATTTCGTGCTGTCGTCACCCCACGCGGACAGCGCCTCCGAGGCTTCGGCGACTCCGTCGGTGTAGCGGTCGTCTCCCCACTGGAGCGTGTAGCGCACCGCGTCGCCGAGCGTGGCGAGCACGGAGTCGGCGCTCTGCCCGGGGCGTTCCTTCAGCGAGGTGGCGACCTTGCGCTTGAGGGAGTCGGGGGACTTGAGCCGGTTCTCGAAGCCGATCACCTGCGCCCCCGCCAGCCGGGCGACCGCCCGTACCCGGGGGCTGATGGCGCGTTCCGCCCGCCGGGCGTTCTCCGTGTACGCGTCGACGCGCCGGCTGTCGGCCGGGCTCAGCGAGAGCCCGTCCTCGCCGGTCCAGCCCCCGTCGTCCGCGTGTCGTGCCGACGCCGTGGGGGAGTTGTGCCCGGTGGTCGGGGCGGCGCCGGCGGCCGTGGTGACACCGCTCCCGAGCGCGGTCGCCAGCGCGGCCGCGATCGCGGCGCGGGTGAGGGTACGGGTGATGTTCATGCGCCTGGGTCCTGCCTTCGCGTGGGGCATCGGTACGCCGGGCACAACTGACGGGACGGGGTCGAGGTGTCTCCTCCGGGCGGTCCCGATGATCTTTGGCCGCGGCCGTTCGCGGCACGGCCGGCCGAACCGCCGACGGCCGGGAACCGAACGGGGGACCCGGGCCGTCGTACCGTTCATGATCGAAATCGCCGACCTCCCCGTCGACCGGCTCGCCGACGCCTGTCGACAGATCCACGACACGTCCCCCGCGGCCGAAGCGGACCCCCTCGTCCTGGAGTGCTCGCGCAGGCTCCTCGCCGACCCGGGCGGGGACCGGGCCCACGTGTGGGTGGGCGCTCTCGTGGCGATGTCGGGATACCTCGCCTGGCGCCCCGGGCGGACCGCCGAGCGCGCCGCCCTCGACGCGTTGAGCGCCGCGGTGAACACGCTGGGGAAGCGGCCCTGTTCGCACGACCGTCATCCGTACGAGAGCGAGATGGACGCGCTGGAGGACGAGATCTGGGCCGGCGATACCGGGCTGTTGGGCGAACTCCCCTCGGCCGCCGCGGACTTGGACGTCGAGCGGGCGCTGTGTCCGGGCAACGTGGCGGGCTGGGCCCGCCTCGCGCAGGACGTGATCGCCCCGTTCACCGTCCGGCGCGTACCCGCGGGAGCCCCCAAGTACCACCGCAGTTCCATCAATGTCCTTTCGGGCATAGTGAACGACTACCCCTACGACGATCCCCACGAGGTGCTCACGGACGAGGCCGGCTGCCTTCCGTCCCGGCCGACCCGCGGGGTGTTGGCCGGCTTCCTCGTGACGATGAACGCGACCTGCTGGTACGCGGCATCGGAGAGGATCACCGACCGTTCGGTACCGGAGGCCATGGTCAAGGGCGTGGAGGAAGCCGTCGCGTCGCTGCCCGACGGTCCGTGCGCCCATGACTCGGACGAGCACCCCGACACCGATGATCCGGATCACGCCTCCCGTGTCGGCTACCTGCTGCGCAGCCCCGGCGGACGCGCCGAGATGGCCGAGGACCACGGGTGGGACGAGGAGGACGAGGAGGACGAGGCAGCCGGGGCGGCCGACGAGGACGAGCCCCTGGACGCCTGGGTGTGCCCCGCCTTCCTGCGCGATCTGGCGGAGGAGACCCTCACCACGCTGAAGGACGCGCTGAAGGGTTTCGAGACGGCGCAGGACGGCGAGGGGGGCGAAGGTCCCCCGGCGGGCTGATCCCCCGTCGGCCGGCCGGGCCGACGCCGGCGGGGGTGACGCCGGCCCCGGCATCCGCCGCCCGGCCTCATCCGCGCTCGCGCAGGTACGCCTCCAACTCCGCGGCTCCCGTCAGCATCGACCGCCCACGGGCGGACAGCCGGCTGTGCCAGTCGTGCAGGACTGCCTCCAGCGGCTTCAGCCCACCGGCCGCCCGCACTTGGCCGATCAGCGGGGCGATCCGCCCCAGTGGGTAGCCACCCCGTCTGAGCTGGTGGGCGAGCCGGGCGTCCCGGACGTCGGCCTCGTCGTAGACGCGGTATCCGGTGAGCGGATCGCGCCGGGGCCGCACCAGTTCGGCGCGTTCCCACGCCCGTAGCGTCGCGGGCCGGATACCCAGTTCCTCGGCCAGCGGCCCGATGAACGTGCCGCGGGGGCGACGGGGTCCACCGGCTGCGCCGGGCCCGGGGAGCGTCGCGTCGGGTCCGGACGCCGCGCCGGCCGTGAGGTCGCGCAGGGCGCTCTCCACGGCGTGGAGCGTCCGGCGGTCCTCCATGAGCCGGGCGTGGCTCTCGTCGATGAGACGGAACGCCCCGTCGAGGGCGCCCCGGTTCACGGCCCGCATGATCGACGCCGCCGTCCCATGACCGTGCCCGGGCGCCAGCGCGAGGAACGCGGCCAGGGCCCGCGCGTGCAGCCGCGTATAGGAGCGGTAGCCGTTCGGTGTGCGATCGGCGGCCGGGAGGATGCCGTCCTCCTCGTAATTCCTGACGGCCTGGGTGGACAGACCGTGCCCACGTGCCAGATCGATCGGTCGCAGGTGACCACCCCTTTGAAAGTTTCGCCCTAGAGAGCCGAAGGTAGCGCGGAAAAGTCTCAACCGAACCTTCAACGATACCGTTGAAGGCATGGCAATAGACCTCCAGGACACCACTCACACCCTCGATGCCGCCGCCGTCATGAAGCAGTTCGCGGACCGGCCACGGCTGCTCGCCCTCGGCGAACCCACGCACGGCGAGGACGCCCTGCTCGAACTGCGCAACGAACTCTTCCGGCAACTCGTCGAGCAGGAGGGCTACCGGACGATCACGATCGAGAGCGACTGCCTGCGGGGCCTGATCGTGGACGACTACGTCACCTCGGGCACGGGCACCCTCGACGAGGTCATGGAGCGGGGATTCAGCCACGGCTGGGGCGCCTCCGCGGCCAACCGCGAACTCGTACGCTGGATGCGCGCCCACAACGACGGCCGGCCGGCGTCCGAGCGGCTCCGCTTCGCCGGGTTCGACGGCCCGCTGGAGATCACCGGCGCCGAGAGCCCCCGGCAGGCGCTCACGGCGCTCCACGGTTTCCTCGCGGCCCGGGTGGACCCGGAACTGCTTCCCCGCACCGCCGGGTTCCTCGACAGCCTGCTCGGCGCCGACGAACGGTGGACCGATCCCGCCGCGATGACGGACCCGGCCCGGTCCGTGGGACAGTCGGTCGAGGCCGGTCGGCTGCGGCTGCTCGCCGACGACCTGGTGGCGTTGCTCGACGCGCAGACACCGCACCTGGTCGAGGCGAGCTCCCCGGAGGAGTTGGAGCGGGCGCGCCTCTACGGCCGTACCGCCATCGGCCTGCTGCGCTACCACCACTGGACGGCCGACGCCTCACCGGCCCGCATGAGCCGGCTGGTGGGCCTGCGCGACCTGATGATGGCCGACAACCTCCTCGCTCTCGCCGAACGGGGCCCGGTGCTCGTCCACGCCCACAACGCCCATCTCCAACGGGAGAAGAGCGCGATGCGGATGGGCGGGGCGCCGCTGGAGTGGTGGAGCGCCGGTGCGCTCCTGAGCGCCCGGCTCGGTGCGGAGTACGCCTTCGTGGCGACGGCCCTCGGCACGATCCGGCACCGGGGGGTGGGCACCCCGGCGCCGGACACCGTCGAAGGGCTCCTCCACGCGCTCCCGCGGGACCGCTGCGTCGTCGACGCCCGCCGGCTGGCCGCCGCCCTCGGCGACACCGCGCCCGCACACCGGGTGTCCCCGTGGTTCGGCTACGCCCCGTTCGATCCGGCACACCTGCCCGCCTGCGACGGGATCGTGTTCGTCAAGGACGTCCCCCAGCGGTAGTGCCGGCCGGCGAGCCTCCCGGGGACACCGCCGCACCGGCTTCCCGCGTGCCCGGGAGCCGGCCCCGCCCGGGTCGTGTGCTTGCCCCGTGGGTGACACGGGCATACGACCCGGGTGAGACACGAGCGGTTGACGTTCGACGGTTGGATCGCCGCCGTCGGTACGGGGTCCGGCACCCGGGTGGTGGTCGGCCACTGGCTCCGCTCGCCCTTCGGGACCTTCAGCGACGTGATGCTGGAGGGCGCCGACGGACAGCGCCTGCTGCTGGCGCCCACGGACCGCACCGCCGAGTACGTGGCGGGCGTCTACCACTTCGACGAGGTCCGCACCGTGCCCGTGAGCGTGCACCGGGCGGACTCCGCATGGGACGTCGCCGCCGGGCCCCTGGCGCTGCGCTTCACCGTGGGCCGCAGGGGGGTCCTCGGCCTCGCGCTGGGGGCCGTCCCGGCGCCACTCGCGCGCCGGCCGGCGTGGGCGGCCCTGATCGATGTGCCCGCCCGCCTGCTGCCCGGCGTACGCACCCGAGGCAGCTCGCGCCCCGACTGCCGCCAGTGGTACGCGGCCCGTGACCTACGACCGATCGTCCGTGCCGCGGCGAGCCTGGACGGCGTGGACCTCGGCCCGCTCGCTCCGGTCGTCCCGCCCGTGCGGTTCGGCTTCGGGTCGGCCCCCGCCGCACCGGCGGTGGTGCGCGTCGTCTCCACGGTCGAACGGTCCGGCGAGCGGGGTCCGGCCGGCACGGCGCCCTGAGCCCGGCACCCGGCCCGCGCACGTCCGGTAGTCGGCCCGGCGGTTCAGCGGCGCCGGGTCACCGGCCGCCGCGGAGGTCCCACGCCTCGATGTCTCGGTAGTGGATCGGGCCCGGGCCGCGGCCGATGTTGCTTCCGACGAGGTGCAGCCGCTCGGCGTGCCACCGCCGTCCGGCGAACCCGGCGAGTTCGCCCGCGGCCTTCACCACACTTGACGGGTCGTCGCGCCGTGACCGGGCCAACGTCAGGTGGGGGCGCAAGGGCCGCTCCTCGAAGGCGACACCGCACTCCCTCACCACACGCCGGACCTCGCCGGTCAGGCGGTGCAGCCCGTCGAGGTCGCCTTCGAGTCCGCTCCACAGCACGCGCTCGTCGAAGTGGCCGCCCCCGCGCAGAGCCAGTTCCACGGGCCGGCTGCGGGCCGCGAGCTCCGCGAGGGGCGGCCGCAGGAGGGGAACGGTGGAGACGGGGAGCTCCCCCAGGAACGCCAGGGTGATGTGCCAGTCCTCGATGCGGTTCCACCGCATGCGCGGGTACGCCTCGTAGGCCGGACCCAGTTCACGAGCCAGTTCTTCCTTGGCGTCGTCGGGAGGGGCGAGCGCTATGAACACGCGGACGGTCGAGACGGCTTTCTGTTCCTTCACGAAGGAATTGGTACACCACGGTCGGCCGGGGCGCCGACAGCGCCCTCCCGGCCGGTTTCACCTCGTGGCGGTCCGGGCCGGCCGCGGGGCGGCCGGCCCGGACATCCGACTCACGCGGGCTGGACCCGGGCGCGCTCGGCTCGGGCGAGGTCGAACCGGTCGAGGTTCATGACCTTGTCCCACGCCGCCACGAAGTCACGCACGAGCTTCTCCTCCCCGTCCTGGCACGCGTAGACCTCCGCGGTGGCCCGGAGCTGGGCGTGCGAACCGAAGACGAGGTCGACGGCGGTGGCGGTCCACTTCTGCTCGCCGGTGGCGCGGTCCCGGCCCTCGAAGACGTTCTCGGTCGAGGTCGACGCCTTCCACTCCGTTCCCATGTCGAGCAGGTTGACGAAGAAGTCGTTGGTCAGCGTCTGCGGCCGTCGGGTGAACACCCCGTGGGGCGACCGCCCGACATTGGTGTCCAGCGCCCGCATGCCACCGACCAGGACGGTCATCTCGGGAGCGGTGAGGTTCAGCAGGTTGGCGCGGTCCAGCAGGAGCGTCTCCGGCGACAGCTTCTCGCCCGCCCGCAGGTAGTTGCGGAACCCGTCGGCCCTCGGTTCGAGCACGGCGAACGACTCCACGTCGGTCTGCTCCTGCGAGGCGTCCGTGCGGCCCGGTGCGAACGGCACCGTGACGTCGTACCCCGCGTCCTTCGCGGCCCGCTCCACGGCCGCGCAGCCGCCCAGGACGATCAGGTCTGCGAGGGAGACCCGCACCCCGCCGGTCTGCGCGTCGTTGAAGTCCTGTCGGATCCGTTCGAGCGTCCGCAGGACCTCGCCGATCTCCGGCGAGTCGTTGATCTCCCACGACTTCTGCGGCTCCAGCCGGATACGCGCCCCGTTGGCGCCGCCCCGCTTGTCGGTGCCCCGGAAGCTCGCCGCCGAGGACCACGCGGTGCTCACCAGTTGGGAGACGGACAGTCCGGAGTCCAGGATCGTGCGCTTGAGGGTGGCGACGTCCTCGTCCGTGACCGGTTCGTGGTCGACCTCGGGCACCGGGTCCTGCCACAACTGCGGCTCGGGGATCCAGGGGCCGAGGTAACGCGAGAGGGGGCCCATGTCGCGGTGCAGCAGCTTGTACCAGGCCTTGGCGAACGCGTCCGCGAGCTCGTCGGGGTTCTCGTGGAAACGCTTCGCGATCGGCCCGTAGACCGGGTCCACCTTCAGCGCCAGGTCCGTCGTCAGCATCATGGGAGCGTGCCTCTTCGACGGATCGTGCGCGTCGGGCACCGTGCCCTGCGCCGCGGGGTCCTTGGGCGTCCACTGCTTCGCACCGGCGGGGCTGGTCGTCAGCTCCCAGTCGTAGCGGAACAGGTTGTCCAGGTACCCGTTGTCCCACTTCGTGGGTTCGTTCGTCCACGCGCCCTCCAGCCCGCTGGTGAGCGAGTGGGGGCCGGCGCCGCTGCCGTACGTGTTCTTCCAGCCGAGGCCCTGCTGCTCGATGGGGCACCCCTCGGGCTCCGGGCCGATGTACTCGGCGGGGACCGCGCCGTGGCACTTGCCGAAGGTGTGGCCGCCGATGATGAGCGCGGCGGTCTCCTCGTCGTTCATGGCCATGCGCCCGAAGGTCTCGCGGATGTCCCTGGCGGCGGCGACGGGATCGGGGTTGCCGTTGGGGCCTTCCGGGTTGACGTAGATCAACCCCATCTGCACCGCGCCCAGCGGGCCGGAGAGTTCCCGCTCGCCGCTGTAGCGCTCGTCCCCGAGCCAGGTGTCCTCCGGGCCCCAGAAGATCTCCTCGGGCTCCCAGACGTCCTCGCGTCCGAAGCCGAACCCGAACGTCTCGAACCCCATTGATTCCATAGCGCAGTTGCCGGCGAAGACCAGCAGGTCAGCCCACGAGATCTTCCGGCCGTACTTCTGCTTGACCGGCCACAGCAGGCGGCGGGCCTTGTCGAGGCTCGCGTTGTCCGGCCAACTGTTGAGGGGGGCGAAGCGCTGGGCGCCGGCGCCGCCACCGCCCCGGCCGTCGGCGATGCGGTAGGTGCCCGCGGAATGCCAGCTCATGCGGATGAAGAGCGGCCCGTAGTGGCCGTAGTCTGCCGGCCACCAGTCCTGGGAGGCGGTCATCACCTCGAAGACGTCCCGCTTCAGGGCGTCGAGGTCGATCGTCGCGAACTCCCGCGCGTAGTCGAAGTCCTCGCCCATCGGATTGGAGCTGGGCGAGTGCTGGTGGAGAACTTGAAGGTCCAGCTGGTTCGGCCACCAGTCCCGGTTCGACCTGGGTCGACTCGGCGCGGGGGTCGGGGAGGGGATTACCGGGTTCTCGCTTTCGCTGCCGGACACGTCCGTCCTTCTTCCTGTGTCGGTGTTTCCTTCTGCTGGCTGCCTGCTCGTGACGTCGGGTGCCCTGCCGGTCGCGAGCAATGCGACCCGCGCGCCATGGAGCCCCGCCAGCTGGAAACGCCTCACCCGACCCGCGGCGGTCAACGCGGGGGCTGGACCGGCCGGCGAGAGACCCATCCTCACGCACCGGTGACCTCCACCACCGGCTCGACACGGCCGGGCAGCGGCTGTTCCTCAAGGCGCCCCCGCGGTGGAGGGCCGTACCCGACGGATACTCTCCCCATGGGAACTGTGACGGCGCTGTACCGGTATCCGGTCAAGTCCATGCTCGGAGAGGCACTGACGGCGGCGGAGGTCTCCGGCAGGGGGCTTCACGGGGACCGGGTGGTCGCGGCGATCGACGGGACGGGCGCTGTCGGGAGCGCCAAGCACCCCCGCAAGTGGGGGGCCCTCCTGCGCTGCCGCAGCCGGACGATCGGCACCGACACGGTCGTGGTCGAACTGCCCGACGGCACGGTCCTGCCCGCCGGACGGCCCGACCTGGACGCCGCGTTGTCCGCGCTTTTGGGGCGGGACGTCGCCTTGTCGCGGACCCCGCCCCGGCACGGCGCGGCCCTGGAGCGGGCCGTGCCCGAGTACGAAGGCGGTATCCCGGACAGGCTGCGCGACACGGCCTCCACGGACGCCACCGGGGCGACCGTCACCACCGGCCGCGTCGCGCCGGGGACGTTCCTCGACTTCGGGAGAATCCACCTCGTCACGACCTCGACCCTGCGACGGCTGCGAGCGGTGCACCCCGGCGGCGACGTCGACGCCCGTCGCTTCCGCCCCAACCTCGTCGTGGATACGCCCCACGGGACCGGATACCCCGAGGACGAGTGGACCGGTGGGCACCTGCGCGTCGGCGAGGCGCTCTTGCGAGTCGTGGTGCCCACGCCCCGATGCGTGGTACCCGCGCTCGGGCACGACGAACTGCCGTCCGACCCGGCCCTCATGCGGGCCGTCGCCCGCGACCACCGGATACCCGTGTTCGACCTGGGGAGGTTGTCCTGCGTCGGCGTCTACCTGGACGTCCTGGAGCCCGGCACGGTGCGCCTCGGTGACCCGGTCGTCCGGGCCGGCGGGGACGCCTGAGCGGACGGGGTGTCCCGAGAGCGTCGGCGTCGGGGGTTCGGCTTTGTCCGGCGGGGGGAGCGCCGGACTTGTGCGGGTCCCTCCGGCGGTCCATCAGTGGAATCGGCCGGCCGGGCGGACCTACGGCGTGGGCGCGCGCCGGACCGGGGCCCCGTCCGGGAGAGTGGCATCCGGGCTGGTCCCGGCCCGCGAACCCGGAAGTATCGGAGAAGCCGGTGACGGCCGAGAGCATGACTGGTCCCGAGCTCGCGGAGAGCCTGCTGCGGGAAACGGACGACGCGGGGGTCAGGGCCGCGACCCGACTCCTCGGCGCGTACGACGACGGCTCCTGGCTGCGGCGCCTCATGGAGGACCGCACGCTGGAGACCGCCGCCGACAGACCCATGATCAAACGCTCCGGCGCACACCGGTCGGTGGACTGGGAGGCGCTCGGCCGCCTCATGCTCACCCTGGGGTGGTCCCGGCGGGCATCGAGGAGCGAGGTCGCGGTGCTGGAGGTCGCGGCCTCCCTCGTCGGCGGGTGCGCCGTCCGGCTCCGGCAGGTCGTCGAAGCGCTGGACGAGGCGGAGCTCCGGCTCGTCCTGCGCGCGGTGGAGGAGGCGGCTGACGGCCGCAGGACGTGAGCCGCCCCGCCGGGGGAGTCGAGAGCGGTGCCCCTTGGGGGCGTCACCCGAATGGACGCGACCCGGATGCCCTGAAGCCACCACGGCCGGATGCTGATAGCCGCGCCAGGTTCCGGCGCACCGCCCGATGAAGGAGCTTGTCGTGGCACAGCCTTCGACCCCCGATCCCACCGCACGCGCGTCCCGCGGGTACGAGCCCCACACCACCCGTGGGGCCTGGGCCGCCGGCGGCACCATGTTCGCAGGCGTCCTCCTCCTCGTGGACGGCGTCCTGGCCATCATCAAGGGCATCACCGGCATCGCGAACGACGATGTCTACGCGCGCCTCGGAAACTACGTCTTCAAGTTCAACACGACGTCCTGGGGCTGGATCCACCTCATCCTGGGCATCGTCCTCGTCATCGTCGGCGTCGGACTCCTCAAGAGGATGCTCTGGGCGCGGGTCGCCGGTGTGGTGCTGGCGGGATGCGACATCATCCTCAACTTCATGTGGCTGCCCTACACGCCCTTCTGGGCGATCATCTCGATCATCATCGGCGTCTTCGTGATCTGGGCGCTGTGCAACACCCCCGGTGACCGCTCGCCCGCCGTGTGACCGTAAGGGCCGCGCGAGCCGCGTGAGCCCGTCGGGGACCGCCCGCCGACGCGGGCGGTCCCCGACACGGCCGTTCCGAGGCGCGGCGGCCGTCGTGTCAGACCGTGCGCGGAGGAAGAGGCAGAGGTAGGGCGGGGAGCCCGTCGAGGCTCGTCTCGATGAAGTCCTTCTTCTCGCAGTACTCTGCGAACTCCTCGTCCGTCTTGCGGCGGAAGTGCTCTTGGTGGAGGGTGCGTTCACCCTGGTACTCCATGAGCGGAACGGCGTGGCCGCACACATCGGCGATCCGCCGGGCGCGCACCACGACGATCGCCCGCGCCGCGGGCCCGCCGGCCTCCCCGAACAGGCCGATCAGCTCGGCCCAGCGGGGATCGTCACGGAAGACGGCCCCACCGTCGCCGTGGATGCGCACGATAGGGAGAGGTTGACGTGGCCGTCGCCGGCGAGGGTGATGCGGTCGCCGCCCGGCACGGAGGGGAGGTAGGCGGACACCGGGTCGCCGAGTCGGAGTCTGCCGTCCTGGGCGAGCGGCATGACCAGCGCCGACGTCAAGGTCTTGGTGTTGGAGGCGACCCGGAAGTGGTCGGCCGTGCCGGCGGTCGGGTCGCGCCCCGCGCGGCCGTGCCCACGGCCACGCGATAGGTTCCCTGCGGTGTGCGGAGCAGGACCACCGCCCCGGGCACCATGAGCTTCTTCGCCGCCCGCTCCACCGCTGATCTCAGCGCGGCCGGATCGACGGGCTTCGGCGCCGACGACGCGGCGGACGGCGGCGGTGTGGGCTCCGCGGCCCGCACCGCCGCGACCGGGGCCATCGCGCCGGCCGGGGCCGCGAGGGCTTGGACCGCGAAGGGTTGGACCGCGAGGGGCGGGGCGCACACCAATAACAGCAGGACGGTGCCCGTGGCCCGGACCGCGGCGCGGCGGCGGGCGCGGCGCGTGGTGTCGTCCGGTGCGCGGAAGGTTTTCCTGCCTGCATCACAGCCGAGGAAGTCGCGGCGCAACCCCGAGGGTTTGAAACGTGATAAAGCGTTCCACCCTACCTCCGCCGTGGCCGCGGAACCGGGGACACACCCGGGTCGGGTGCGTCCCCGGCATCGCGGGTCAGCGCGTGGCGAGGAGGGTGAGCGTGTCGATCACACGGTTGGAGAAGCCCCACTCGTTGTCGTACCAGGCGACCACCTTGACGTGGCGGCCGTCGACGCGCGTGAGCGCCGAGTCGAAGATCGAGGAGGCGGGATTGCCCGTGATGTCGGACGACACGAGCGGGTCCTCGGAGTATTCGAGGACCCCGGCCAGCGGTCCCTCCGCGGCGGCGCGATAGGCGGCCAGCACCTCGTCGCGCGTCACGTCGCGGGCGACGGTGGTGTTGAGTTCGACGATCGAGCCCACCGGGACCGGCACGCGGATCGAGTCGCCCGACAGTTTGCCGTCGAGGCCGGGCAGCACCAGGCCGATCGCCTTGGCGGCGCCCGTCGTGGTCGGCACGATGTTGACGGCGGCCGCGCGGGCCCGCCGGGCGTCGCGGTGCGGTCCGTCCAGCAGGTTCTGCTCCTGCGTGTAGGCGTGCACCGTCGTCATGAAGCCGTGCTCGATGCCCGCGAGTTCGTCCAGCACGGCGGCGAGCGGCGCGAGGGCGTTGGTCGTGCACGAGGCGTTCGAGACGATCGTGTGCAGGGCCGGGTCGTAGGCCTTGTGGTTGACCCCGTACGCGAGCGTGACGTCGGCGCCGTCCGACGGCGCGCTGACCAGTACCTTCTTCGCCCCCGCGGCGAGGTGGGCGCGGGCCGCCTCGGCCGAGGTGAAGCGGCCGGTCGCCTCCAGCACGATCTCGACACCGAGCTCGGCCCACGGCAACTGCTTCGGTTCCCGCTCGGCGAGCACCGTGATGCGGTGGCCGTCGACGACCAGGACGTTCCCGTCCACGCTCACGGGGCGGCCGAGCCGGCCGGACGTGGTGTCGTAGGCGAGCAGCCGTGCGAGGGCCGCGGGTTCCGTGAGGTCGTTGACGGCGACGACCTCGAGGTCGCTGTCACGTTCGAGCAGCGCGCGCAGCACATTGCGTCCGATGCGGCCGAAACCGTTGATGGCGATTCGAGTCATGAGCGGTGTCCCCTTCTCTGTTCGCCTCCAGGTTCGCCCCCGGCATCAGCCGATGACAGCGGCGAGATTGCCACGGTTCGCAAGGATCTCGCCAAAAGCGCCCGAGCGAAAAGGATCTCGCCGGGCCCCCGGCTGCCGGGCGGCTACGCGCCCCGCGTGAAGGTGCGCCGGTACTCGCTCGGGGTGGTGCCGAGGATGCGCTGGAAGTGCAACCGCAGATTCGCCCCGGTACCGAGCCCGACGTCGGCGGCGATCTGCTCGACGCTCCGCTGTGACCGTTCGAGCAGCTCACGTGCCACGTCGAGCCGGGCGCGCATCACCCACTGCATCGGCGTGTACCCGGTGTCCTGGGCGAAGCGCCGCGAGAACGTGCGGGGCGACACCGCCGCGTGCTCGGCGAGCGCCTCCAGGGTGAGCGGCTCCCCGAGGCGGTGCAGCGCCCACTCGCGGGTGGCGGCGAACCGCTCGCCGAGCGGCTCTGGCACGCTGCGCGGCACGTACTGCGCCTGACCGCCACTGCGGTACGGGGCCGCTACCAGGCGCCGGGCCGCGTGGTTGGACGCGGCCACCCCGAGGTCGCGGCGCAGGATGTGCAGGCACAGGTCGATCCCCGAGGCGGCGCCGGCGGAGGTCAGCACGCTGCCCTCGTCGACGAACAACACGTTCTCGTCCAGCCGGACCAGCGGATGCTTCGCCACCAGCGCCCGCGCGTAGTGCCAGTGGGTCGTGGCGCGCTTGCCGTCCAGCAGCCCCGTGGCGGCGAGCGCGAACGCGCCCGTGGAGATGGCGGCGAGCCGCGCCCCCCGGGCGTGGGCGGCGGTCAGCGCCTCGATGACGGCCGGCGGCGGGTCGTCACGGTCCGGGAACCGGTAGCCGGGGACGAAGACGATGTCCGCCCACGCCAGCGCGTCCAGTCCGTGGGAGACGGAGTACGACAGGCCGTCGCCGCCCGTCACCAGGCCGGGCGCCGCGCCGCACACCCGCACCTCGTACGGCATGCTCGCCCGCGTCGTGAAGACCTGCGCGGGAATGCCCACGTCCAGGGGTTTCGCCCCTTCGAGGACGAGGACGGCGACGCGGTGGAGGCGGGAGGCTGACACACACAGAGGGTACGCGGGGCCTCGGTGGTGCGAGCCGCCCGCCACCGCGCACCGGGGCGGCGCGGCGGCCGTGGACACCGCGCGTGCGTCAGCCTCCGTCCCGGGCAGGGGCGGGGGCTGACGCGCGAGAGACCGCGCGGGGCCGGAAGGGAGGTCAGAAGGAGAAGAGGGCGTTCCCGTTGAAGGTCGCGGACATCGCGCACGAGTTGGAGAAGGTGTGCTTCCAGGAAACCCGGCGACCCTGCCAGACCCCGTCCGCGGTGACGGTGACCGGGTCGTAGATCATCGGGCAGACGCGGTTCGAGTCCGGGGCGGCAAGGAGAGTGTCGAAGGCGCCGGCGGTGGCGGCGAGGGCGGTACAGGCGGCCTTGGGGTCGGGGTGCGTTCCCTGCGCGGTCGGGGCGCAGCTCAGGGTGGACGCCCTGACGACGGTGGCACCGTTGTCCCCCTGGCCGATGGTGAGGACCACGGCGGACGGGGCGTACAGGCTGGCGGGCTTGGCCTCCGCGATGCCGGTGGCGCCGGCCATGGTGAGCAGGGCGGCAGCGGAGACGGCAGCGATGCGGTGACGCACGACGTGACTCTCTTTCAATTCGAAGGTCAGAAGCAGCAGTTGGCTGCGTTCTGCGGGCTGGACGCTCCAGAGTCTGTCTTGTGTGAAGGGCGCATGCACATCGATGACCGATTTACAGACATCGCGTTCGATTATCGGCGACCGAACGGTCGTTCAGGCAGCTCAGAGCGTCGGTGTGCCCTCCGCGATCGGCCGTCAACACAGTGTGACGAGCCCTCCGGTGGTCGAACGAGGCCCGCTGACCTGCTGTCGGTCGCGTCCGGTTCATCGAACGTCCATCCAGGCTGTCCGGATCATGTCGGTCCTCCAGGGGATACGGCGTCCGACGCACTCGATTCCCCCGCGGTGTCACGTCCGTACGACGCGGTCCGTCAAGGCGGTGAGAGCACCTGGGAAATCATGAGGAGACGATGATGGAGACACGTTCGACAACGGCCGAGGTCCCGATGGTTCCGCGGATGACCGAGGACCCCGGGCAGCTCGTGCCCGAGCTGGCGGCGGTATCGGCGGCGCTGTTCAAGGCCACCGGAAACGGGTCGCTGCCGCGCCGCACGATCAGCCTGGTCCAACTGCGCGCCGGCCAGATCGTCGGCAGCACCTACTTGACCGTCCTGCACACGGGATTCCTGCGAAAGGCCGGGGAGTCGCAGGAGCGCATCACGTCGGTCGTCTCCTGGCAGGACTCGCCCTACTTCACCGGTGCCGAGCGGGCCGCTCTGGCACTCGTGGAAGCAGTGCTCCAACCCTCGGCGCACGGCGAGAGGGTCTCCGACGAGCTGTACGCGCGGGCGGCGGAGCACTACGACGCAAAGGCGCTCGCCACCTTGATGTTCGCGATCGGTCAGGTCAACTTCTTCATCGCCGTGGCGCTCATCGCCAAGCCGGTGCCCGGCCGGTCGTTCACCGACCCCTGGAACTGACGGCGCCCCCGCCCCTGCCCCCGCACGGCCGGCCGTGCGGGGGCAGGGCCAGGCGAACGGGGCGGCGGGCAGCGCGGTACGGCGCCGGCCCTGACGTAGGGAGACGGCTCGGTCTCAGCGCCGGGCTTGCGGGCTCGGCCCGGCGCCCGGCGCCGGGGCGGCCGGCTGGACGGTGAGCGTGATGAGCGTCGCGGTCAGCGCGCTGGCCAGGCCGAGCCCGGCGACGAGCCACCGGGACCGCCGGCTCTTGCGGTGCCGGGCCGCGGCGGGACGGCCGGCCCGGCGGTGCGGGGCCGTCGACGCGGCCGACAGTGGGCGCGGACGCCCGGGCCCGGACGGCTCGGCGGTGTCCGCGTGGTCGAAGGGCTCCTGGGACGCCGCGTACCGGTTCATCGGACGACCTCGATCCTCAGTAGGTGAAGCACTCGGAGTGGATGCGGGCAGCGGGGACGCCCGCCCTGAGCAGCGCCGCGGTCGTCGCATCGGCCATGCCGGGCGGCCCGCAGAGGTAGACGTCCCGGTCGGACAGGTCGGGCACGAGTGCGCGCAGGGCCTGGGGGGCCAGCGGATCGTAGGCGGCGTCGGAGCGCCCGACCAGGTAGTGCAGGGCGGCCTGGCGGTCGGCCGCGATGGCCTCCAGCTCGTCCCGCAGGACCAGTTGATCGGCGTCGCCCGCGCGGTAGAGCAGGGTGAGGTCGCCCGGGCCCGCGGGCAGGGACTCGAAGAGGGCACGCATCGGGGTGATCCCGATGCCGCCGGCGATGAGCAGGACCTTGGGGCGTGTGCGGCGCCGTTCGGTGAGCGCGCCGAACGGGCCGGTCGCGAGGACTCGCGTGCCGGGGCGCAGCCCGCGGACCCGCCGGGAGTGGCTGCCGAGCGCCTTCACCGTGATGCGCAGGCAGTCGTCGCGTACGGGCGCGGAGAGGGAGAACGGCAGGGCGGTGTGCCACAGGCCTCTGCGAAGGAAGCGCCACCGGAAGAACTGGCCCGACTCCGCCCGGAGTTCGCGGAGCTCGCCCCCTCGGATGGTCACGGAGACCACGCCGGGGCCCTCCCGTTCGACGGTGGCCACGCGCAATCCGTGCCGCAGGGCCTGACGTGCCGGGACGACGGCCCGGTACCAGACGAGCAGCACGCCGACGACGGTGTGCAGCAGGGCCCAGAACCAGGTGGTGAAGGCGGTGACGCCGACGTCGGGGCCGGCGAGCTGGTGGACGAAGCCGAGCGCGGCGGCGAGGTAGGTGAGCAGGTGCACCCCCCGCCACGCCTCGTGGGAGACCTTGCGGCGCACGGCTCGGGCGGAGCACAGGCCGACGCCGGCCAACAGGGCCGCTCCCACGAACGCGGCCGCGACTGCCGGGTAGCGGAACAGGGCTCCGGTGGCGGTCAGTACGTCGGTTCCCGTGCGCAGGGCGTGGACGAGCAGGGCGAACAGCCCGTGGGCGGCGCACAGGAGCAGCACCCACCGGCCGCCGAAGGCGTGCCAGCGGGCGAGGCGGTCGGCCCCCACCCCGTGCTCGACGGCCGGTACGCGCGCCATCAGGAAGAGCATGGCGAGGATTCCGTAGCCGGCGAGGAGCCCGGAGAGGTGGGCCGCCGCCCCGATCAGCTCGTCGGGCCGGGCCGACGGCCGTACCTGAGCCGCCCACAACAGGGTGACCCCGGCCGCCCCGGCCGCCAGGCCGGCGCGCAACCGCTCGTGCGGGGCCCTCATGCGCGAGGCGCCGCGCCGGGGACACACGGTCTTTCGGGCTGCCGACAGGCGTCGGGCATCAGGCGGGGTCGGCGAGTCATGCCAGGTCCGTTCCAGTCGTGGCAGTGCTGTCGGTGGGTGATCGACGCGTCCCTGCCCGCGGACCCGGCGCAGCACCGGACACCACGTGCAGAGGCGTAGCACTGGCAACTATGTGCAAATTCGGCCACGACGAACAATGGCGATGCACACAACATGAGTTCCATCACGCGGGAAATTTGCTGCCCAATGTCCGGGTATGCGGAGTGGGCGTCTCCCTTCTTCGAGGGCCGTCGGCCGGGCGCAATCGCCCTTCCGTCTTTGCGTGTTTGCGCAATGGATCTCTCGACACGCCGTGAGTGTGCTGCCCTGCCCCTCGCTTGACGAACTCTTTAACGTCGACCGGCGGTGCCGAGGCCCTGGGGCGGGGCGGCGCGCCCGATATTCGGTGCGCGGGTACCGCTTCGATGGGATATACCCGTCCTCGGCCCGGCTCGCGCCGGGGCCACGCCATGGGGGGCCGCCAGGCGCCCCGGCACGGCTTCGAAGGAGAGAAGATGACCACGCCCATCCGTCCCGTCGACCATGAACTCGTCGCGGCGGCGGCCGAGGTCGCCCGCACGCGGTGCCGGGGCGACGAGCACACGATGGCGGCCGCGGCGCGTGCCCGTGACGGCCGCGTGATCACCGCCGTGAACGCCTACCACTTCACGGGCGGCCCGTGCGCCGAGCTGGTCCTGATCGGCGCGGCAGCCGCCCAGGGCGCCTACGAGCTGGACACCGTCGTCGCCGTGGGCGACCGCGACCGGGGGGTGGTGCCCCCGTGCGGCCGGTGCCGCCAGGTCCTCTTCGACTACTTCCCCGCCCTGGAGGTGATCGTCGGCAACGGGGACCGCCTCCGCGCGGTCCCCGTCACCGAGCTGCTGCCCGAGACCTACGTCTGGGCCGACCACCAGCTCGACGTCTCCGGCTGAGCCGTGGCCCGCGGCTGAGCCGACGCACCCGCGAGAGGTCCACGGCCCACCCGGGAGAGGTCCCGCTCAGGACGTACGGCTGTGTGACGGTTTCGGTGCGAGCCGCGGCGGGCGGTCCTCGCGCCGGGGGAGCAGGAACGGCGTCGCCATGATGAGCAGACCCGCGATCGCGATGGCGGTACGGGGGCCGGTGACGGCGGCCAGCAGGCCCCACAGGGCGGTCAGCGCGGCGATGGAGGCC
This sequence comes from Streptomyces sp. A1136, assembly GCF_004795055.1. Taxonomy (GTDB): domain Bacteria; phylum Actinomycetota; class Actinomycetes; order Streptomycetales; family Streptomycetaceae; genus Streptomyces. The sequence continues at coordinate 87,267 of NZ_SSBJ01000024.1, read as the reverse complement.
TTGCTGGTGATCGACCACGCGGACAGGGTGCGCGCGACCCGGTCCGTGGGAGTCCGGTCGAGCCGGTAGGTGGCGAACACCGGGTTGAAGATCCCCATGCAGGTGATCAGTCCGAACTCCACGACCATGACGAGCACCAGCCCGGCCGTGCCGGGGCCGATGAAGGCCAGGCCGAGGGACCAGCACGCCCGCAGTGCCCCGGTGGTGAGCAAGACCCCGCGCCGCCCGAACCGGTTGACGAGCGGGGACGCCAGGCGCGAGCCGATCAGTCCGCCGACGCAGGGCACCGCGAAGGCGAGGCCGTACTGCCAGGGTGTGAATCCGAGGGTGCCGAGCATCAGGACGGCCAGCAGCGGCATGGTCGCCATGATCAGGCCGCTGACCAGCACCGTGTTGAAGAACAGCGGCCGCAGCACGGCGTCGGCCAGGATGTGGCGCCACCCGTCGAGCAGGTCGCCGGCGCGCAGCCGCGGCGACGCCTCGGGTCGCGCGGGCCGCGGCTCCCGTCCGCCGATCGCGCGGATCGCCACCGCCGACAGGAGGTAGCTCACCGCGTTGGCCGTGACAGTCATCACGGGACCGAACAGCCCGATGGCGGCCCCGCCGAGGGGCGGCCCGAGCACGGTCGCCGTCCACGTCGTGGACTCGAACCGCCCGTTCGCGACGAGGCGGTCCTCCGGTCGCACCAATGCCTTCAGGCACGCGCCGCCGGCCGCCGTGAAGGCGATGTCGGCCGCCCCGACGACGACCGACACGACCACGAGTTGGGCGAAGCCGAGCCGGCCGAGCGCGAACGCGGCGGGCACGCTCAGCAACGCCGCGCACCGGATCAGGTCCATGGTCACCATGACCGGTCGCTTGCGACGGAACTCGACCCACGGGCCGAGCGGTACCGCGACGGCCGCGGCCACGGCCAGTCCCGAAGCGGCCAGTACCGACACCTCGGTCGTCCCCGCGTGCAGTACCCGGATCGCGATCAAGGGGAAGGCGTCGAACGCCAGCCACGTACCGACCGTACTCACCGCGTACGCCGTCCAGAGCCACCGGAACCGCCGTCCCAACGACCTCCTGCCCAACATGATCGCCACACCCCCGCTCCCGCACACCGGACGACCGTGAGGTCGACCGGTGCGATCGAAGCGAGCAGCCTACCCGCCGGTCACGGGTGATGGGCCGGGACGGCCTCCGCGGCGGTGACGGGCTCCGGCGGCGTACCGTCACCGAACGGGCGGCCGCCCAGTTCCGCCCGGTCGTGCGGGGCGAACCAACCCGACGGGTCGGGGCCGACGGGGACGATCCCGGACGGGTTGATGTGGCTGTGGACGATGTAGAAGTGCTTCTTGATGTGATCGAAGTCGACCGTGTCCCCGAAGCCTGGGGTCTGGAACAGGTCGCGGGCGTACGCCCACAGCACCGGCATCTCCGAGAGCTTCTGCCGGTTGCACTTGAAGTGGCCGTGGTAGACGGCGTCGAAGCGCACGAGTGAGGTGAACAGCCGCACGTCCGCTTCGGTGATCGTCTCGCCGACCAGGTAGCGGGAGTGCTCCAGCCGCTCGGAGAGCCGGTCGAGGCGGGCGAAGAGACGCTCGTAGGCCGTGGCGTGCGCCTCCTGCGACCCGGCGAAGCCGACCCGGTAGACACCGTTGTTCACGTCCGCGTAGATCTCTTCGTTGACCGCGTCGATCTCCGGCCGCAGCTCGGCCGGGTACAGCGCCGGCGCCCCGGCACGGTGGTAGGCCGCCCACTCCAGCGACATGTCGATGGTCATCTGGTCGAAGTCGTTGGTGACCACCCGGCCGCTCGCCACGTCCACGATCGCGGGCACGGTGATGCCCCGGTCGTAGTCGGGATCACGCGCGAAGTACGCCTCCTGGAGCCGCTCGATGCCCAGTACCGGGTCGCGGCCCCCCGGGTCGAGGTCGAAGGTCCAACTGCGCTTGTCGTGCGTCGGCCCGGCGACGGCCATGGGCAGGGCCTTCTCCAGCCCCAGGAGGCGCCGAACGATGATCGCGCGGTGCGCCCAGGGACAGGCGCGGCTGACCACGAGACGGTAACGACCGGGCTCCACCGGGAAACCGTCGCGTCCGTCCGCGGTGATCCGGGTGGTGATGTAACGACTGTCGCGGGAGTACCCCTTGGCGGGGTTCACAGAGCTCATTTCGGGGCCCTACCCGGGACCGCGATCACGGACACCCCGGCTGGATCGTCCCTCAAGCGGGACTCTTGGGGACCGGCCCTCCCGCCGCGCGGTCGCGCGACGGGAGGACCGGGAAGCACCCGTCAGGTGCGGTACGCGTAGTAGATCGCGTTCGGGTAGGACGCGATGATGCTCGCGAGGGACTTCCGGTACGTGTTGGTGGAGTGGTAGGTGAGGTAGGGCATTCCCGCGCTGCTGCGGTACGTCACCATCATGGAGTGGTCCTTGGACCCGTCCCTGTTGAAGTCCACCTGCACGATGTCGCCGACGTCCGCCTGGTAGACGTCGGCCAGGTTGGCGGCCCGCTGGTTGGACAGCGTGAACCACGCCCACTCGTTGGCCCCGACGAAGGAGTCGGACTGGTGGGCGCCGTCGTACCACCAGTTCCGGTAGTCCGACGAGGAGCCGGGCACGGCCTTCCAGCCGCCCGCCTTCAGGGCCTGGCTGATGAAGTTGGTGCAGTCGCCCCCCGCGCCGGTGAACTTCCGGTAAGCCGGGTTGTAGTTGCTCCAGTACTTCTCCGCGTACTTGGCCATGGCCGCGTAGTCGTACGCACCCCCGGTCTTGGCCTTGGGCTTGGCCGGGGCGGGGTACTTGGTGGACGCGGGCGTGCCGTCCGGGTACTGGTTGCCGTCGTCCTTGACGATCTTGGCCTCGGTCGCCACGGGCACGTTGATCGCGACGGGGCCGCTGTCCTGGGACTTGATCGAGGTCACTTCCCAGGCGCCGCCCCGCTTGCTGGTGAGGGTGAGCTCGTAGCGCGTCCGGAAGTCGGTGGTGGGGGGTTCGTCACCACGCAGCTTCTTGTAGACGAGCGTGGTCTGCTCGGTGACCTGGACGGTCGCCTTCCCACCGGTGACCGTGGCCTGGTCGACGTGGACGCTGCTGTCGGCGCCCGTGTAGGCCTCGCCGAGCTCCGCGAGCCGTGTCTTGCGGGACCGCAACGAAGAGATCGTCGCGTCCTCGTCTTTCTTCACCTGCGCCGACAACCGCGTTTTCGCGGAGGTTTGGCGGGTATTGCGGTGCCCCGGCTGATCCTCGACCAGAGCCTGGTTGCGCTGGGACAGCACATCGTCGGCTATGCGGGCGAAGGTATCGGCGGTGGCTCGGTCGGCCGCCTCGGGGCCGGTGCCCGCGTTCGCCGAGTAGGCGAGCATGCTGCCGGACGCCAGGGCCACGGTCAGGGCCGCGATGGCGGCGGGCCTGAACCTCTTAGGTATCACTGTGTTTCCCCTTGTCACCCGGTACGCACGAACCGGGGGACGGCATCTTCGCACAACTGGGCGACGGTTTCGTCGCGTTCCGCTTAGCCGGCGGCCCCGGGTGCGGTCGCCGCGCCCGGGCGGCGGCCCTGCCTCCGCTTCACGCCGGGAACGGAGCCCCGCGGAGAGTAGTTGTCGGATTCGGACACCACCTGCCGGTCTCACAGCAAGGGCATCTAGGGTGTGTGGGAAAGCACGGCACAGGGGGCATTCGGAGTGGGCAGGCAGGATTCGGCCGCAAGTGGTCGGTCGCGGGGCAGGCGGGCGGCGCCGGAAGGCACGGGCGGGACCGCGTCCGGCCGCCGGGGCGCGGCCGGTACGCGCCGCCGACCCCGCGCGCGGGCCGGGAGGCTGGGCGTCCTCGCGCGCGCCGGCGCCGGCCGGCTCGGCGCCCTCGCCCCGGCCGTCGCCGCCGCGCGTACAGGGCTGCGACGCCTTCGGCCCGACTACCCCAGGCCGGGCCGCACCGGATGGCGCCGATGGGCGCCCTCGTGGCGCCAGTGGCTGGGCGCCGGCCTGTACGCGTTCATCGCCATGACGGGCTTCGTCGCACTCGCCTACGCCACCACGGACATACCCGACGACCTCAATTCCTTCGCCCGGCAACAGGACAACGTCTACTACTGGGCGGACGGCTCCACGATGGCCCGCACCGGCTGGGTCAGCCGGCAGGAGATGCCGCTGGACAAGGTTCCGCCCAAGGTGCAGGGCGCCGTGCTCGCGGCCGAGAACGCGAGCTTCTACTCGGACCCCGGAGTCTCGCCGTCCGGAGTCCTGCGCGCCCTGCGCGCCGCCGTGACGGGCGGCGAGACCCAGGGCGGCTCCACCATCACGCAGCAGTACGTGAAGAACGCCTACCTCAGCCAGGACCGCACCCTCTCCCGGAAGTTCACCGAGATCCTGCTCGCCCTGAAGCTGGACAACCAGACGGGCAAGAAGCAGATCCTGGAGGACTACCTCAACACCAGCTGGTTCGGGCGGGGCACGTACGGCATCCAGCGCGCGTCCCAGGCCTACTACGGGAAGGACGTCTCCCAGCTGAACGCCAGCGAGGGCGCCTTCCTGGCCTCCCTCCTCAAGGGCGCCGGGCTGTACGACCCCGCGCTCGGCAAGGAGAACCACGCGCGGGCCGTCGAGCGGTGGTCCTGGATCCTGGACCGCATGGTGGACACCGGGCAGATCTCGCGCGCCGAGCGCGCTGGCTACACGAAGTTCCCCGAGCCCACGGCCGCGTCCCAGCCGGGCACCCCCGGCGCGCAGACCGGCTACCTGGTCGATCTGGCGAAGTCCTACGCGGTCAAGACCGGCCACATCCCGGACGCGGAGTTCGACCTCGGCGGCTATCAGATCTACACGACCTTCGACAAGGCCCGGATGACGGCCCTGACCGCCGCCGTCCAGGAGGCGCAGAAGGGATTCGACGCCGAAAAGCGCCCCGACACCGACAAACACGCCAAGATCGGCGCGGCCAGCGTCGCCCCGGACGGGCGGCTGCTCGCCGTGTACGGCGGCCCCGACTACCTCAAGCAGGGCTTCAACGAGTCGAACGCGACGACGATCCCGGTCGGCACGGCGTTCACACCGTTCGTCTACGCCGCCGCCCTGGAGGAAGGGGTGCAGCGCACGCGCGGCAAGGCCCGCACGCCCGTCTCCCCTTCCACCCCCTACGACGGCAACGACCAGGTGACCGTCCAGACGCCCGAGGGCCCGTACTGGGACCGCAGCGGCAAGGTGGTGAAGGGGCGCAACGACGGGGGTCGCAACTGGGGTCAGGTGACCCTGCGCCAGGCCGTCGCCAACTCGGTCAACACCCCGATGATGCAGCTCGGCCTCGACGTCGGCCTCGACCGGGTGGACGCGTTCGCCGAGCGCGTCGGCCTGCTCGGATCGAGCCTCGGACCGCGGGTACCCACGTTCTCGCTCGGCGAGAACTCGACCCCCAGCGCGATCCGCATGGCCGGCGCCTACGAGACGTTCGCCGCGGGCGGCATGCACACCGACCCCTACTCGGTGCGCTCGGTCAGCCGCAACGGCGCCGCGGTGCCGCTGGACGCGCCGAAGCCGGTCCGGGCCGTGAAGCCGGAGACGGCCCGCGCGGTGACGGACGCCCTGCGTTCCGCCGTCACCGAGGGGTCGGCGAAGGCGGTGGCCAAGGCGCACCCCGGAGCGGCGGCCAAGACCGGCACGACCGCCGCGAACACCGCGGGCTGGTTCGTCGGCACCACCGAGCACGAGTCCACGGCGGTCGTGGTGTACCGGATGGCGCTGACCGACCTGATCCCGCTGCCGCTGACGGGCCTCGGCGGTGATCCGCAGAACACGCCCGGCAGCGATCGGGCGCTGCGCCTGTGGTCCGACTACATCAAGGCCGTGAAGTAGGGGGCGGGCCCAGGCCACCAGGCGGTCCGGGCACCGCCGGCGGCGGGCCCGGGTCTATTTGATCAGCGCGGACCAGTCCGGCGACTGCGCCGGGTCGAGCATCCGCAGCTGGGCCAGGACCTTGGGGTCCTGGACGTCGAGCCAGTCCGACAGCTCCTTGAACGAGACGCAGCGCACCTCCTGGCGCGGGCAGACGTCCCTCATCACGTCCTCGACGGCCTTCATGTAGATGCCGCCGTTCCAGTCCTCGAAGTGGTTCCCGATGAACATCGGCGCCCGGCTGCCGTTGTAGACGCGGTTGAAGCCGTTCAGGTACGAGCTGCGGGTCTGTGCCTGCCACGCCGCGAACTTCGTCGGGTCGCCCTGGGTGCTGTCCCCGGACTGGTTGTAGAGGAAGTTGAAGTCCATGGAGAGGACCTGCACCTCCTTGCCCTGGAGGGGCACGAGCTGGAGGGGGAAGTTCCATATCCCGTCCAGCTTGGACGGCCACAGCTGGAAGTCCCCCGAGGAACTCGCGTCGTAGCGCCAGCCGTACGGCTTGATCGCGGTCAGCAGGTTCTTCTGGCCCTCCAGGCAGGGCGCGCGCCCGCCGACCACCTCCCGGTCCGGATCGAAGGGCAGCGGCGCCTCCTTCGTGAAGCCCGTGTTGGTCTTCCAGTTCTTCACGAAGGAGTACGTCTGGTCGATCTCGCTCTTCCACTCGACGGGGCTCCAGTCCCCACCGCCCTTGGGCCCGCAGAAGTGACCGTTGAAGTGCGACCCGATCTCGTCGCCGTCGCTCCAGGCGGCGCGCAGTTGGCCGAGAGTGTCCTTCACGTGCGGGACGGTCGGGTACGAGATGGCGGACGCGCCGGGATTGTGCTGGGGCGGGTGGTAGAGCGACTTCTTGCTCTCCGGCAGGAGGTAGATGCCGGTGAGGAAGAAGGTCATGTGGGCCTTGTTCTCGCGGGCCACCTGGCGGAAGTGCGAGAAGAGGTGGTCGTCGCCTTCCAGCGCGCCGTCCCAGGAGAACACCACGAACTGCGGCGGCTTCTCGCCGGGCCCCAGCCGCTCGGGCTTGAGCTGCCCCGGCTGCGGGCCGGTGTAGGAGGTGGAACCGTCTCCGAGGACCTTGACCTTGCCGTCCCAGTCCTGCTCCGACCCCTTCGCGGCGGCGGCGCCGTTGGCCGCGGCGCCCGGCGCCGCGAGCTTGGCGTCACCGCGGGCCGATCCCGGGGAGCCCGTGGTGAAGGCGTACGCGGTGGCCGCGGCCCCGCCCAGGGCGAGCACGGCCACACCTATGCCCAGGCGCTTGCGGGTCTGTGCCTTCCTGCGCTCTTTGCGGCTGTTCCGGGACTCCGTCCGGCTGTGGGCAGCGGCGTCGGTGTCGGTGTCGGCCATCGCTATCGTCCCCCCTGCTCACCGCAGCAGGGCCGCGTGTGGATGGTTCATACGAATATAGAACTTGTCGGCACTCCTCCCGCACCCAGTCCCTCCCCGACCGTCGCTTCACAGCCAACCCACAGCTCCCCGCCGCGCGCGGATCGCCCGGCCGCCCGCTACCCGGCGTGCACCCGGGTGTTCTGGCACGCGTGCAGCAACCACCGCCCGTCGCCCTGCTTGGTCATGACGTAGAGCGGGGCGCCCTCCGTATCGCCTTCCGCCGACCGGTAGACCTGGCGCACCTTCACGGCCGCCACGTCGGGCCGGAGGAAGCGGATGTGCACGGCCTCGTAGGTGACCGCGCCGTCCCGGCTCGCGGCGGGCAGCACGGCGCGGGTGAACTCGGCGATCGCGTCGAAACCCACGAGGACCCTGCCGTGGGCGGTCGTCCACAGGGCGTCGGGGTGGAAGAGCGCGAGGAAACCCTCCACGTCCTTGGAGCGCTGGGTGCGCGCGACGGTGGCCACGACCTCTTCGATGGCCTTGATGTCCGCGGTGTCGTCGGTCATGTGGATCATCCTCGGACCTCAAGTCGAGTCGAGGTCAAGGGCCCGCGGGACCGAGGATCGCCCGGACACGATCCGCCGGGCCCGCCGAGCGGGGATCAGAGCCAGCCGTTGCGGCGGAAGGCGCGGTAGAGGAGTCCGGACCCCAGTGCCATGAGGCCGAGGGCGAGCGGGTAGCCGTAGCTCCAGCCCAGCTCGGGCATGTGCTGGAAATTCATCCCGTAGACACCGGCGACCATCGTAGGGATCGCGAAGATCGCCGCCCAGGCCGAGATCCGGCGCATGTCGTCGTTCTGCCAGGTGCCCACCCGCGCCTGTTGGGCGTCCAGGACCGAGGTCAGCAGCTCGTCCAGGGAGCGGACCTCGGTGTCGGTACGGCCCAGGTGGTCCGCCACGTCGCGGAAGTAGGGCAGCATCTTCGGCGGGTGGCCCTGGCCGCCCTCGCCCGGGCCGGCGAGCAGCCCTTGGAGGACGGGGACGAGGGGCGCCACCGCGTCGCGGAACTCCCGCACCTCCCGCTTGAGGGAGTAGATCGCCTCGGTGTGGTCGACGCGGGAGGTGGAGAAGACGCAGTCCTCCAGTCCGGTGAGCGCGGCCCGCACCTTGTCCGCGGCGTCGCCGTAGGCATCCACCACCACGTCGAGGACGGCGTGCAGGACGGACAGCGGGCCGAAACGCAGCATGCCGGGGTCGGCCGCCAGCCGGCGGGCCGCTTCGGCGGCCGGATCGACCGGACCGTGGCGCACGGTCAGCACGTACCGAGGGCCGACGAAGACCATCAGCTGCCCGGTCTCCACCGCGGCGTCCGCGTCGAGGTACCACAGCGTCTTCAGCGCGACGGCCAGCACATCGCCGAAGCGCTCGCGCTTGGGGCGCTGCCGCGCCTGCACCGCGTCCTCGACCGCGAGGGGGTGCAGGCCCAGCTCCTCTGCCAGGCGCACCAACTCGGACTCGGCCGGATCGACCAGGCGCACCCATCCGAACTCGCCGTCAGCCAACTCGCGCAGCCGCTTCAGGACCAGCCGGCAGGTCTCTTCCTCCAGGCCGCACTCGACGGTCTCCGACCGGCCGGTGCGTTCCTCGTACATCACGCATTCCATCCCACCCGCATGCTTCGGCGCGCCGATTTCATGCGCCCTCGGCTGGTCGCCGTGGGCCGGGAGGTGTTTTCCCGGCGGTGACGATCGCGGCCGGCGAGCGGACGGGCGCCCCGGCCGGGCGGCGTCAGGCGCCGTCGATGAGCCGCTGGAGCCCGGGGGGCGTAGAGGTCGGCCAGCCGTTCGGCGCTCGCGTGCGAACTCGCGCCGTCCGGTCGGTGCAGGCTCAAGGTGGCGCCGAGGCCCAACAGCTGACCGGCGACGAGCTCGGCCCGCAGCCGGGCGTCGGGGCCGGTCAGGGCCGCGGCGAGCCGATCGGTGACCTGCTCGCGGCCTTCCCACGGTCGTTCACCGGTCGCCCCACCTTGAAAGGCGGCGGCCTCGGGCGCCGCGAACCGGCGTGAGTCCGATGTACCCGCGCGACGCGGCAGGCGTCGCGAGGCGACAGCCCCGGGCGGGAACGGCGCCGAGGCCGTCGCACCCGCGGGGGTCGCGACGGCCTCGGTCCCCAGGGGAGCGGCACGTGTCAGAGCGGCGGGTGGATCACCGCGTCCACGGCTTCCACACCGCCTCGTGGCGCTCCACCCACTTCCGGGCGGCCTGCTCCGGGGTGAGCTTCTCTTCGGCGATCATCAACGACACCTCGTTCTGGTCCGCGACGCTCCAGTGGAACCTCTTCAGGAACGAGGCCGCCTTTCCGCCGTTCTCCGCGAAGCGCGTGTTCAGGTACTTCCGCAGCGGTGTCCGCGGATAGGCGCAGTCCACCTTCTCGGGATCGGCGTCGCAGCCCTCCCGGTGCTCGGGCAGCTTCACCTCGGTCATGGGAACCCGCTCGAACAGCCACTGCGGCTCGTACCAGTAGGTCAGGAACGGCTTGTGCTCCTTGGCGAACTGCCTGATCTGGGTGATCTGCGCCGCCTCGGACCCGGCGAAGACGACCTCGAAGTCGAGGCCGAGGTTCTTCACCAGCGCCTTGTCGTTCGTGACGTACGAGGGCGAGCCGTCCATCAGCTGACCCTTGCCGCGACTCTCGGCGGTGCGCAACTGGTCGGCGTACTTGCCCAGGTTCTTCCAGTCGGTGACGTCCGGGTGCTCCTTGGCGAAGTACGTCGGGACGAACCAGCCGATGTGGCCGGTCACGCCCAGATCGCCGCCCGGCGTGATGGTCTTCTTGCCCTCGACGTACCGCTTCTCCTGCTCCGGGTGTCCCCAGTCCTCCAGGATGGCGTCGACCCTGCCCTGGCTGAGCGCGTCCCACGCGGGCACCTCGTCCACCTGGACGGTGTCGACGCGGTAGCCCAGTTCGTGTTCGAGCAGATAGGCGGCGACGGCGGTGTTCGCCTGTGCGCCGACCCACGACTGGACGGAGAGCGTCACCGTCTTCGCGCCCCGCGCGGCGGCGTACGGGGAGGTCTGGCGGGTCATGTCGGCCGCCCCGCAGGCGGTGAGCGCGACGAGGGACGCGGCGGCCGCGAGCGCGGCGACCGCGCGCCGGCCGGGGACCGGTCCTCGGCGGTGGTGGGGGGAGATCCGCATGTCAGGCCTCCTTCGCGGGCTGGGTGACGCGGTCGAGAACCAGGCCCAGGCAGACGATCGCGGCGCCCGCGACCAGGCCGGTGGCCAGGTCGCCCTGGGCCAGGCCGAGCACGACGTCGTAACCCAGCGCGCCACCGCCGACCAGGCCGCCGATGATGACGACGGCGAGGACCAGTACCACCGCCTGGTTGACGGCGAGCAGCAACGCGGGCCGCGCCAGCGGGAGTTGGACGTGGCGCAGTTGCTGGGTGCCCGTCGCGCCGAGCGAGCGGGCCGATTCGAGGGCCGCCGGGTCCACCCCGCGCAGGCCCTCGGTGGTGATGCGCACCACGGCGGGCAGCGCGTAGACGACTGCGGCGGCCGCGGCCGGCGCGCGCCCGACCCCGAACAGCGCGACCACCGGGATGAGGTAGACGAACTGGGGCATCGTCTGGCACACGTCGAGCACCGGACGCAGCAGGCGCTCCGCCCGGGCACTGCGGGCGGCGCCGACGGCGACGGCGAAACCGAGTACGAGGGTCACGGCGACGGCGGCCAGCACCTGGGAGAGGGTGTCCAGGGACGGCTCCCACACACCGAGGACCCCGATGGCGGCCAAGGCGAGGACGGCGGTCAGCGCCGTACGCCAGGTGCCGACGAGGAGTCCGAGGGCGCCGACCAGCGCCAGGAGCAGCCACCAGGGAGTGGCCTGCAGGCCCGAGCGCAGGGGGTCGAGGACCCAGCCGGTGAAGCGGGCGGCCCAGTCGGCGGTGCCGCCGACCACCGGCACTCCGGAGTAGAGGTGGTCGGTCATCCAGGCGACCGCGCTGTTCACGGGCTCCGCGATCGGCACGGTCCAGGACGCGGGCCACAGGGAGGAGCCCGCCATGCGGCCCACGACGGCGACGGCGACCGCCGCGAGGAGCGTCAGCGACCACCCGTACCAACCCGCGAACACGCGTCGCAGCGGATGCCGCTCCGCGGTCGGGACCTGGGCCGCGCCCATCCGGTCGCCCGCCGCGTCCGCGGTCCGGTCGAGGACCACCGCGAGCAGCACGATGGGGATGCCGGCGGCGAGCGCCGCACCGACATCGACGGAGGCGAGTGCCTGGTAGACGCGGTCGCCGAGGCCGCCGGCGCCGATCACTGACGCGATGACGGCCATCGACAGCGCCATCATGACGGCCTGGTTGACACCCAGCATGAGCTGTCGTCGGGCCAGCGGGACGCGGGCCGTGAGGAGGCGCTGTCGTCCCGTGGCGCCGAGCGAGGCGGCGGCTTCCAGCACTCCTGCGTCGGCCTCGCGCAGCCCCAGCGCGGTGAGCCGCGCCATCGGCGGGGCCGCGTACACCACGGTCGCCAGGACCGCGGCGGGCACGCCGATGCCGAAGACCAGCACCATCGGCAGCAGGTACGCGAAGGCGGGCAGTACCTGCATGGTGTCGAGTACGGGGCGCAGCGCGCGGTCGGCCCGGTCCGACATCCCGGCGGCGAGGCCGAGCAGGGCGCCGAACACGACGGACGCGGCGACGGCCACGACCATCAGGGCCAGGGTCTGCATGGTCGGCACCCACATGCCGAGCAGCCCGCACGCGGCGAAGGCGGCGACGCAGGTCAGGGCCAGCCGGACGCCCGCGAGGCGCAGGGCCACCAGGCCCGCCAGGGCGGTGACGCCGGTCCAGCCGGCGGCGAGCAGCACGACGTAGACCGCGCGGACCGACACCACCACGGCGTTGCTGACGTGTCCGAAGAAGTAGAGGAAGAGCGGATGGTGGTCCCGGTTGTCGATGATCCAGTCACCGGCCCGGCCGAGCGGCCCGGACAGGTCGACGGCCAGCGAGCCGGGCCAGCCCGCGGCTCCGGGGAGGAGGATCGCCAGGGGCGCCAGGACCAGGGCGACGACGGCGAGGGGCAGGACCCGGCGGCCGGCGCCGTGGCGCTGGAGCAGGGCCCGCAGACGGGCGCCGGGGGAGGCGACGGCGGGGGGCCTGCGTTCGGGCCGTCTGTTTCCGCCGGGCCCCGTGGGCCCCGCGGGTGCGAGGGTCGGGCCGGGCGGTCCCTGCTCGCGCACGGGTGTGGTGGTCCCGGTCATCGGCACCACCGCCCGTCGTCGGGGACGAGGGCGGCGTGACGGGCACGGGGCGTCATGCGGCCACCCCCCGGCCGTCGGGCGTCGGGAGACCCGCCACCACGGCGAGCAGCCCGGCGTCGTCGACGACGCCGAGACAGCGACCGCGGTCGACGACCCTCGCCGGCCCGCCGCTGCGGGCGACGGCCTCGATGGCCTCCACGACGGTGGCCGCGGGGGCGAGCGCGGGGCCGTGGTCGGCCTCGTCGGCCACCGCGGGGCGCATCGCGCTGCGAACGGTGATCACCTGTTCGCGCGGTACGTCGCGCACGAAGTCCCGTACGTAGTCGTCGGCGGGCGAGCCCACGATCTCCTCGGGTGTGCCCAACTGCACGATCCGGCCGTCGCGCATCAGCGCGATCCGGTCGCCGAGCCGCAGCGCCTCCGTCAGGTCGTGGGTGATGAAGACCATGGTGCGGCCCTCGTCGTGGTGGAGCCTCGCCACCTCGTCCTGCATCTCCCGGCGGATCAGCGGGTCGAGTGCGCTGAACGGCTCGTCGAACAGGAGGACCTCCGGGTCGGCGGCCAGGGCGCGGGCCAGGCCGACGCGCTGCTGTTGGCCGCCGGACAGTTGACCGGGCCGGCGTTCCTCAAGGCCTTCGAGGCCCACCTTGGCGACCATCTCGGCGGCCTTGGCCCGCCGGTCGACGCGGCTCACGCCCTGGATCTCCAGACCGTAGGCAACGTTGTCGAGCACGGTGCGGTGCGGCAGCAGGCCGAAGTGCTGGAAGACCATGGCGGCGCGGTGCCGGCGCAGTTCGCGCAGCCGGCCGGCGTCCATGGCGAGGACGTCCTCGCCGTCAATGGAGAGCGACCCCGCGGTCGGTTCGATCAGCCGGGTCAGGCAGCGCACCAGGGTGGACTTGCCGGAGCCGGACAGGCCCATGACGACGAACACCTCGCCCTTGCGGACGTCGAAGGTGACGTCGCGGACGGCGGCGGTGCAGCCTGTCCGCTCGCGGAGCTCGGCCGCCGGCAGCGCGGCGTACTCCGAGCCCGGGACCCGGACGGCCTTGCGCCGGGGCCCGAAGACCTTCCACAGCCCGTCGACCGAGAAGACGGGGGAGTCGGCGCCGGGCACGGCGGCGACGGTCGAGGGAGCGCTCATCGGACCTCACCGCCCCGCAGCAGATCGGCGGCCTTCTCGCCCACCATGAGTACTCCGATCATCGGGTTGACGGCCGGCATCGTCGGGAAGACGGAGGCGTCCGCGATGCGCAGGCCGTCGAGGCCGCGCACCTTCAAGTCGGGTTCCACAACAGCCTGTTCGTCGTCGGCGGCGCCCATCTTGCAGGTGCCGGCGGGGTGGTAGACGGTGTGCGCCACCGAACGGGCGTACTCGCTCAGGGCCTCGTCCTCGGTGATCTCGGGTCCCGGGCAGACCTCACGGCGCAGCCAGCCCGCGAGCGGCTCGGTCGCGGCTATCTCGCGCGCCACCTTGATCCCGTCCACCAGGGTGCGGGCGTCGTAGTCCTCGTCGTCCGTGAAGTAACGGAAGTCCAGGGCGGGTTTCACCTCGGGGTCCGCGCTGGTGAGGTAGAGCCGGCCCCGGCTGCGCGGCTTGGGGATGTTGGGGGTCAACGACACGCCGTGCGCCGGGCGTTCGTACCCGAGCCGCTCCGGGTTGTCGGTGAAGGGGATCTGGTAGAAGTGGAACATCAGGTCGGGCCCGGGGGAGTCCGGGTCCCGCCGGAGGAACAGCCCCGCGTCGCTGTCCATCGCCGAGTTCTCGGGGATGGGGCCGTCGGTCTCCCAGACGATCACCGATTCGGGGTGGTCGAGCAGGTTCTCGCCGACACCCGGCAGGTCGTGGACGACGGGAATGCCGAGCGCCTCCAGGTCACGGCGCGGACCGATGCCGGAGTGCAACAGCAGCCGGGGGGTGTCGACCGCGCCCGCGCACACCAGCACCTCACGCCGGGCGGTGATCAGCGACCGGCCGCCGTCCTTGGCGCGGACGTGGACGCCGCGCGCCCTGGTCCCGTCCAACTCCAACCGGTACGCCCAGGTCTCCAGCAGCAGCCGCAGGTTCGGCCGGTCGCCCATGACGGGGTGCAGGTAGGCCACCGACGCCGACGAGCGCTTGTTGTCCTCGGGGTGGTAGGCGAGGTCGAAGAAACCCACGCCCTCGTGGAACGGCTTACGGTTGAAGCCCTCGATCCGCGGCACGCCCAGCGCGTCCTGTGCGGCGTCCACGAAATCGCGGGCGATGGCGTTTCGGTCCGCCTCGCCGACCGGCACGATGTTGTTGAGGAGCCGGTCGAAGTACGGGTCCATGGCGGCCGCGTGCCACCCGTCGGCGCCGGCTTCGGCCCACTCGTCCCAGTCGGACGGCAGCGGCTTGAAGGCGATGAGGGTGTTGTGCGAGGAACAGCCGCCCAGCACGCGGGCCCGACTGTGCCTGATGTGCGAGTTGCCGCGCGGCTGCTCGGTGGTGGGGTAGTCGTAGTCGAGTTCCCCGCCGAGCAGGCCCATCCAGCGGCGCAGGGTGAGGACGTCGGGGCGGTCGACGTCGCTCGGACCGCCCTCGATGACGGCGACGGTGACGCTAGGGTCCTCCGTGAGCCGGGAGGCGATCACGGAGCCGGCGGTGCCCCCGCCGACAATGACGTAGTCGTACTCGTGCTCGTCCACGTGCCGGTTCGCGAGATCGCCCGCGTGTTCGTTCCGGTGCTCGTGACGGTCATGGTGGTGCGTGGTGCCGGTCATGTCTCTCCTGCCCCCGTCAGCCCGCGAACCAGCGCACGGGGCGCGGGGCGAGGTTCTGGTACACGTGCTTGGTCTCGCGGTACTCGGCCAGTCCCGACGGGCCGAGCTCGCGCCCGATGCCGGACTTGCCGAAGCCGCCCCACTCCGCCTGCGGCAGATAGGGGTGGAAGTCGTTGATCCACACGGTGCCGTGGCGCAACCGCCCGGCCACCCTGCGGGCGCGGCCCTGGTCCGCCGTCCAGACGCCACCGGCGAGGCCGTACTCGGTGTCGTTGGCGAGGGCGACCGCCTCGTCCTCGGTACGGAACGTCTCCACGGTCAGGACCGGCCCGAAGACCTCTTCGCGCACGACGCGCATGCGCCGGTCGCAGCGGTCCAGGACGGTCGGGCGGTAGAAGTACCCCGGGCCCTCGGGTCGTTCGCCGCCGGCGCGCAGCACCGCGCCCTCGGCGAGCGCGGAGGCGACGTACGACTGTGTCCGTTCGAGCTGGGCGGCCGAGACCAGCGGGCCGCACTCGACCCCGGGGTCCGTGCCGCGGCCGAGGCGGATCTTCTCCGCCCGGCGGGCGAGTTCGGTGACGAACCGCTCGCGCAGCGACTCCTCGACGATCAGCCGGGAGCCGGCCGAGCAGACCTGGCCGCTGTGGATGAAGGCGGCGTTGAGGGCCTGGTCGACGGCGGTGTCGAAGCCTTCGTCCGTGGCGCAGGCGTCGGCGAACACCACGTTGGGGTTCTTGCCGCCCAGTTCGAGCGCGACCTTCTTGACGGTGTCGGCCGCGGCCCGCATGACCTTCGTGCCGCTGGTGAGACCGCCGGTGAAGGAGATCAGGTCGACGTCGGGGTGGGCGGCGAGGCGCGCGCCCACCGGATCGCCCGCTCCGGTGACCAGGTTGGCGACCCCGGCGGGCAGGCCCGCCTCGACCAGCAGCTCGATCAGGGCCACCGTGGTCAGCGGGGTCAGCTCGCTCGGCTTGACGACGAAGGTGTTGCCGGCGGCCAGGGCCGGTGCGATCTTCCAGCTCGCCTGGAGCAGGGGGTAGTTCCACGGCGTGATCAGGGCGCACACCCCGACCGGTTCGTGGACGACGACGCTGTGGATGTCGGACGATCCGGCGTCCACGACCCGGCCGGCGCCCTCCCCGATCACGAGGTCCGCGAAGTAGCGGAACGCGTCGGTGACACAGTCCACGTCCACGCGGCCCTCTTCGAGGGTCTTGCCCGCGTCCCGGCTCTCCAGGAGGGCGATCCGTTCACGGTCGCGCCGGAGCAGGTCGGCGGTGCGGCGCAACAGCGCCGCGCGCTCGGCGACCGGGGTACCCGGCCACGGTCCGTCGTCGAAGGCGGCCCGGGCGGCGCCGACGGCCGCGTCCGTGTCGGCGGTGTCACCCTCGGCGACCACGGCGAGTACGGTGGCGTCCGCCGGATCCAGGACCTCCCTGGTGGCTCCTGCGACCGCGGACCGCCACGTCCCGGCTGTGTGAATGGTCTGTTGCTCCGACACGGCGCGCTGTACCTCCGGTTCCGGCACCGCGGCGGGCCCGCGGTGAACTGGAACCACCGCGCGTGCCCGGTGCCCCGGAAGACATGTCCCATCCGTCCCTCAAGTGACGGGAGTCACCCTCCGTGACGCGGGGGCCCGTCCGCTCCATGCGCTCCGGACGGCCCGGCCGTCGGGTCAGTGGACCTGGATGCCCGCGCCGGTCGCCCGTCCCCCGCTGTAGCAGGTGGCCGTACTGGTGGTACCCACGCGGTTCCACGTCGGGTCGTATACGTAGTAGTCCTTCGCCAGGGTCCTGACGCATTTGGTGTATACACGGAATTCGCCGGTGCCGTTGGTGCAGGTACCGGCCGCGGTGGTGCCGGAGCTGTACCAGGTGCGGCAGTCATAGGGGTCCGCGGACGCCGGGCCGGCGCCGGCGATCGTCAAAGCCGCCCCGAGAGCCGTCGATACGATCAGGGACACAACGCGCTTCATCCACGCCTCCGTTGAGGGAAGGGTCCTCGGCCGCTGTCCACTATCCCGACGGTCGCCCGATTCGCCTACCACGCGCGGCGGTTCGCCCGTATACGGCCGAGTGGCCGCTCTATCCGAACAAGGGGAACCGGGCGGCGTCCGGACCCAAACGGTCCCGGTCCGCGTCGGTCAGCGGCGCGCGCCCGGTCGCCGCACGCGCGTATCGCGTGTCGTCCCAGGCCACCGGCACGGGGCGGCCGAGCAGCCCGTCCAGGGTGCGGCGCACCTCACCGAGCCCTCCGGTCGAGGGCCCTGGTGCGTCGGGGAGGGACACGACGAGATCGAGATGGTGGATCGTCGCCTCGACGGCCAGCGTGCGGATCAGGTCCCCGGCGCGCAGGACGTGGCCCTGGGTCGCGACCGGCCGGTCGATCGCGGCGCCGGCCGCGGCGTACACCACCGCGGCCGCGGTCTCCGCGTACAACTCGCACAATTGCTCGACGTGCAGGAACATGCTGGCGACGACGCGGTTGTACCGCCGGCCGTTCGCCGCGCCCACGGTCCCCGGGCGCCAGTCCGCCCAGTAGGTGACGGCGTCCCGGTCCGGCATCCCCTCGGCGGGCGTGTGCAGCGCCACCAGACCACGCTGCGCGTCGCTCAGGCAGTGGAAGACGAGGTCGCGTACCGACCAGCCGACACAGCCGGTCGGCAGCCACGACCGCTCGTCCGTGATCGACCGGACGACGGCCGCGAAGGCTCCGTACGACGCGCGCAACACCTCGGCCGGCTCGGTGACTTCCCTCTCCTGCGGCATGTCGGCGAGCGTAGGTCGGTCGCCCGTGCCCGGGCAAGAGGGCCCCCACACCTGTCGGCCGCCGTACGCCCGGGGAGAGCCGTCAGGCGCCCTACCGGGGCTCGCCGGACAGGACCTCCACCTTTCCCGTGTCGAGCGAGTAGTAGGCGCCCACCACGGCGAGGGCGCCCTTGGCCACCAGCGGCGCGAGGTCTCGGTTGGAGCGCAGGGCGGACGCGGTCAGCGTGACCTGGTCCCGGGCCATGGTCTCGACCGGGTCCGCGCCGCCTTGCCTCACCGCCTGCTCGTACGCCGGTTGCAGGGCCTTGACGATCGCCTGTAGGTTGCCGGGCAGCGGCTTGCCGTCCCGCAGCGACTTGTACGCCGCCTCCACCGCCCCGCACCGTTGATGTCCCAGGACCACGATCAGCGGAGTGCCGCTGGTCATCGGCCCGTACTCGACGGAACCGGTGACCACCGGGCCGATCGCCTCCCCGCCGGTGCGCATCACGTACAGGTCGCCCAGCCCGGTGTCGAAGAGGAGTTCGGGCGGCACGCGGGAGTCGATGCAGGCGAGGACCGACGCGAAGGGCTCCTGTGACTGCGCCACGAGCTGACGCCGGTCCGGATCGCGGTCGGGGTGCTGCAAGTCTCCGCTCACCCAGCGCTCGTTTCCTTCCATCAGCCGGGTGAACGCCGCGGCGGGCGTGGTCGGCCGCGGCGTCGACGAAGGGCCGGTCGCCGGCGTGGCGACGCTCTTCGTCGTGCACCCGGCAAGCCCGACCGTGACGCTCGCGAACGCGCCGGCCAGCACGGTCCTGCGATCCGGCCGTCCCGAAGTGTCCATCGATCGTTCCGTTCCCCTCGGTGCCGCGGCACAGCCGTGTGTCGACCACGGCGATTGTTCAGCGCCCGGCCGGTGACCCGGCGGTAGGCGCACGCGGGCGCGGGCGACTTCGCCCCCGACGGCCCACACGCGTCGACCCACCCGGGAGCCGGAGCCGGCACGTCGACCGGAAGCAGGGGCCGGTCGGATCGGGCACGTCCGTGTCGTACCGGGACGACCTCGCGTCACCTATCCTGCCGATCCGAGAGTCACCGGGGGAGCGATCATGCCCGAGCGGAAACCGGCCCTGCCCGCGTACGGCGGCCGGCCTTGGTTCACGGCCAACGAAGGGCTCGCCTTCCTCGTGGAGTTGGTCGCCCTGGCGATCCTCGCCTGGTGGGGTTACCGGTTCGGCGGTGGAGGTCTGACCGGAGTGCTGCTCGCGGCCGGGACCGTGGCCGTGGCCGTCGTGCTCTGGGGGCTGTTCGCCGCGCCGAAGGCCCGCTTCGCCGTGCCCCTGGCCGGAGTCCTGACGGTCAAGGCACTGGTACTGGGCGGGAGCGCCGTCGCCCTGTACGCCCTCGACCACCACACCCTCGCGCTCGTGTGGGCCGTCGTGGTCGTCGCCAACACCGCGGTCGCCGAAACCCTGCGCCGGCGCGGCTGACCCCGCGGCGCGGCCGTCCTCGCCGTACGCACCCTGCGCCAGTCCCACGGCCGGTGAGCTGTCCTCCTCTTCGAGCGGTCGGTTCAGGGACGCGGTCGGGGAGCGAGCCGCTCACCGCCGTCGGGCTCGGCCGGGACGCCCGCGACGGCGTGCAGGCTCCGTTCCGCCAGGATCAAGGACCGTTCGCGGACGCAGTCGGCGTGCACGACGACCTCGCCGGGATCGAGACAGTCGATCGCGCTCTGCACGGCGGCGAGGGCGGGCTCGTATTGCTTCAGCCTGCGCAGCGCCCCCGCCTTGCGGAACAGTGCCTCCGGCCCCAGCAGGCCGTCCGAGAAGGCGGAGGTCTCCAACAGCCCCAGCATCAGCGACGCCTGTCGGGGGAGGTTCTCCCCGAGCCACAGGCCGTGCAGCAACGCGTGCACCACCTTGTCCTCGCCGCCCGCCCGGGCCACCACCGCCTCCATCAGCTCCAGCCCCTCCGTCCGTGAGCGCCCGAGCAGGGCGAAGGCGCGCAGGGCGTCGGTGTACGGGTCCTGCGAGCCTCGGTCGGAGGGCAGCCCGGCGAAGAACTCCTCGATGGCGACGCAGCGGAAGTCGTACCGCAGTGTCGTCAGGTACGCGTGCCACAGGGCGCGCCCGAACGCGGTGCCCGGATCCAGGGACCTCACGTAGGCCGCGTCCAGGAACAGCAGGGCGCTGAATCCCTCCGCCCGCGCCCGCCAGGCGAGGTCACCCGTCACCCGGGCCGACTCCCGCCATGACGCCTCGCCCCGCGCGAGCCACACGGCGGCCTCCCGAGTCCAGTCACGCCCCGAGTCGATCTCCTCCGCCACCCGGGCGCGCACCATCACCCAGCCGCGCTCGCGCAGTGCCTCCCCTCCCTGTCCCAGGGCGTGCTCCACGGCATCGGCCGCCCTCGGCAGCCTCCACAGGCCGCCCGCCGCCCGCTCCGACGCCGCCGTCCACCGAGGGGGCAGCGCACCGATCGCCGCCCTCGCCGTCTCCAGTCCGGGATGGTGATCCCGGCGATCCCGTCGTCCCACGTACACCAGCCGCCTTCCAGTTCACGCCGCCCGCACGTCATGTTCGTGGCGCACCGGCGCATCCGTCCTCCCGTGGTCCACCCTTCACGGTGATACCCGAGCCACGGGCAGCACGGGCGACGACGCGGCCACATGGGCGAGCCGGTGCATCCACGACGGCCGGACGGGGGGAAGGGAAGCGGGGGCAGCGGTCGGTGTGGGCGGAGCGAGAGGGTCGGGACGCGTGGACGAGGACCCGGATGTGGTGATCATCGGGGCGGGCGCCGCCGGGTTGAGCCTCGCCATGCGGCTGAGCGCCCCCGGAGCGTGGGCCACGCCACCACCCTCGGTGGTCGTCCTGGAGGCCTGCCCCGGTCCCCTGCGCGTACCGGACCGGACCTGGTGCTTCTGGGAGGAGGGGCCGGGCGAGCACGACCCGCTGCTCACCGGCCGCTGGGACCGGCTCAGGGTGACCGGCGCCGACGGCCGCCCCGCCGACTCGCGACTCGGGGCGTGGCGGTACAAGATGCTGCGCTCCGCCCGGTTCGAGGAGGCCGCCCGCCGGACGCTGGAAGAGCGGGGCTGCGAGCGCCTCCAGGTCGATGTCGCGTCGGTGCGCGACCGCCCGGGCGGGGCGGAGGCGCTCGGGCACGACGCGGACGGGCGTCCGCGCACGATTCGCGCGCGGTGGGTGTTCGACTCGCGCCCCACGCGACCCCTGCCCCCGTCCCGCACCGCGCTGCTCCAGCACTTCAAGGGGTGGTTCGTGCGGACCCCGACCCCGGCCTTCGATCCGTCCTACGCCCATCTGATGGACTTCCGGACCGCGCAACCCCCGTCGGGCCTCGCCTTCGCCTACGTGCTGCCGTTCAGCCGGTGCGAAGCCCTCGTGGAGTACACCCGGTTCTCGCCGAGCGTGCTGCCCGAAGCGGCCTACGACAGGGAACTGCGGGACTACTGCCGCGATGTCCTGGGCCTCGGCGCCTTCACGGTCACCGGCACCGAATCGGGCGTCATCCCCATGACCGACTCCCGCTTCCCGCGCAGGCGGGGCCGCTCGGTCGTGCCCATCGGTGCGGCCGGCGGTGCGACCCGGCCCTCGACGGGCTACACCTTCGCCGCGATCCAACGCCAGACCCGCGCCATCGACTCGGCGCTGCGCCGCGGTCACGACCCGATCGCCCCCGCTCCCTACGGCGCCCGTCCGCTGGCCATGGACGCGGTGCTGCTGCGGGCCCTCACGACGGGACGGATGGACGGGGCCCGCTTCTTCACCGACCTTTTCCGGACCGTGCCGGCCGACCGTCTGCTGAGGTTCCTGGACGGAACGACGAGTTGGCGGGAGGACTTCCTGCTCGGCCTGCGCACCCCGATCACACCCATGCTCCTGACCCTGCTGGAACTGCCCCTGCTGCGACGACGGACGCGCCCGTGAACCGCCGAGGACGCTTGCGCGGCCGTCCCATGGAAGGAACCCCGCACGCCATGCACACCCTCCCCGTCCTGCGCGACGACGACCTGTCCGCGGCCTTCGACCACGCCGCGTCGACCTACGACCTCCTGGTCGGTGCCCATCCCGGCTACCACAGCCAACTGCGCCGCTCGGCCCGCCGCCTCGGCGTCCGGTCGCTGCCACCCGGCAGCCGGTTGCTCGATCTGGGTTGCGGAACGGGCGCCTCGACCGCCGCGCTGCTCGCCGCCGGCGCCCGGCGGTGCGGGATCACGGCCGTCGACGCGTCGGCGGGAATGCTGGAGCGGGCCGCGACGAAGCGGTGGCCTGCCAACGTCTCCTTCATCCAGGCGCCGGCGGACCGTTTGGGCGACGCCGCGGCGGACGGCCCTTTCGACGCCGTCTTCGCCGCCTACCTCTTCCGCAACGTCACCGACACCGACGGTGCGCTGGCGGAAGTCCTCGCCGCCATGGCGCCGGGCGGGCGCATCGCCGTGCACGAGTACGCGCTGAGCGGCCGGGCGGTGCACCGGGCCGTCTGGAGCGCCGTGTGTCGGGGCGTGGTGATGCCGCTCGGCCGGGCGACGGGAAACGCGGCGCTGTACGCCCACTTGTGGCGCAGCGTCATCGACTTCGACACGGCCCCGCGGTTCGCGGACCGGATGCGCCGGGCGGGCTTCGTCGACGTTCGGGCCCTGCCGCTCGCCGGATGGCAGGCGGGCATCACCCACACGTTCGTGGCGCGGGCCCCGAGGCGCGAAGGGCCGGTGGCATGACGTCCAAGGGCCGGGAGTCCCGCTTCCCCGGAAAGGACCGGCGGGCCCACGAAATGCCCGGACGCCCGGGCCGGGAGCGGATCGACGGGCACGTGCCCCGCGTCGCGGTGGTCGGCGGCGGCATCGCGGGGTTGGCCACGGCGGTGCCGTTGGCGGAACGCGGGGTGGCGGTGACCGTGTTCGAGCGGGAGCCGGGACTCGGAGGGCGACTGGCCGGGTGGCCGGTCCGTCTTCGCGACGGTTCGCCCGCCACGATGAGCCGTGGGTTCCACGCCTTCTTCCGCCAGTACTACAACCTGCGCGCGCTGCTGAGGCGGACCGATCCGGGCCTGCACGGTCTCGTGGGACTGCCCGACTACCCCCTGCGTCACAGCGGCGGTGGCGAGGACGGCTTCGCCCGCGTACCCCGCACCCCTCCGCTCAGCGCGCTGGGGTTCGTCGCCCGCAGCCCGTCCTTCGGCTGGCGGGATCTGACGAGGATGGACGCGCGGGCCGCGCTGCCGCTGCTGGACGTGGCGGTGCCCGAGGTCTACCGCGGGCTCGACGGGGTCAGCGCCGCGGAGTTCCTGGCCGCCATCCGGTTCCCGGACGCCGCGCACCACCTCGCGTTCGAGGTGTTCTCCCGGAGTTTCTTCGCCGACCCGCACCGACTGTCGGCCGCCGAGCTGGTGTTGATGTTCCACATCTACTTCCTCGGGTCCGCCGAGGGCCTGCTCTTCGACGTGCCGCGCGAGCCGTTTCCGCAGGCCCTGTGGGAGCCGCTGGGCCGTCACCTCACCGCGCTGGGGGCCGAGGTGCGTACGGCGACGGCCGTGGAGGAGGTCCGCCCGGCGGGGGCCGCCGGCTTCGAGGTACGGGTGGCCGGCCGGGACGAACGCTTCGACGCCGTGGTCCTCGCCATGGACGTCCAGGGCCTGCGTCGGGTCGTGGCGGCCTCGGAGGACCTGGGCGACGCGAGGTGGCGCGAGGACATCGCCGGGCTCCGCACCGCCGCGCCGTTCCTCGTCTCACGGCTGTGGCTTGACCGTCCGGTCCGGCCCGAGCGGCCGGGCTTCCTCGGGACGAGCGGATACGGGGACCTGGACAACGTCAGCGTCCTCGACCGCTGGGAGGGGGAGGCCCACCGGTGGACGCTGCGGACCGGCGGCTCGGTGGTGGAGCTGCACGCCTACGCCGTGGACCCGGCCCGGGAGCGTTCGGCGGTCGAGGCACGGCTGGTGGAGCAGCTGCACTCGGTGTACGGCGAGACCCGGGAGGCCGGGACGGTCGACGTACGGCACGAATGGCGCGACGACTGCCCGCTGTTCGAGATCGGCGGCTACGCCTCCCGTCCCGGGGTGCGCACTCCCGATCCGCGGTTGTTGGTGGCCGGCGACATGGTCCGTACGGGGCTGCCCGTCGCGCTGATGGAGCGGGCGGCCACCAGCGGGTTCCTCGCCGCCAACGCGCTGCTGGAGCAGTGGGGGGTACGGGGCGAGACGCTGTGGACGGTGCCGCGACGGGGGCGGTCCGCGCCGCTGCGGACGCTGGCGCGGCTGGGCCGCACCCCGGGACAGGACGAGCGGGTCGGCGCGCGCTCCCCCGCCTGACGTCAGCCGGGGAACCGGCCGGAGCTGCGCAGGTGCCACCGGCGTTCGGCGTAGGCCAGGTCGTCCTTCCACAGCCGAGCCGCCGTCCGGCGCATGAGCGGCCGCAGCAGGGCCGCGCCGGCCCGGGCGACGGCGAAGCCGGGACGCTCGGAGGCGGCGACAACGGCCTCCGTCACCCTGGTCCGGGGCCGGCCGTCCCGGCCCGCCCCCAGGGGCGTCGCGTGGGTCTCCACCACGGAGCCCCGGCCTTCGCCCTCGGTGATGTGCATGACGACGGTCCGGGGCTCGGGGGCGGTGAACTCGGCGGTGACGGGAATGACGATCCGGTCGGTCAGGCGGAAGGACACCCGGACGACCAGGGCTTCGTCCCCTGACGACGACGATGACGACGTCGAAGACGGGCCCCGGGTTTCCAGGACGCGCAGGTCGACGAAGGAATAGGGGTGGAACCAGGCGCCGTGCCAGGGATCGAGGCGGTTGGCGACGATGTCCTCGGGCTCGCAGATCCCGGTGGCCTCGTAGACGCAGGCCACCGCGTGGCCGAGGTCGGGGCGCCGGGCCACGACGGGCAGCGGCAACGGCTCCTCCCGCCCGTGGGCGTCGAGCCGGACCCAGCACAGGACGCCGTCGTCGTGGGCCGGGTAGGCGGTCCAGCCCGCCGAGGGGCCGCCGTCCAGGGCCATTCCGTGCCAGTGGCACACGAGCGTTCCGCAGTGGACCCGGGCCTGCGCCAGCGGGGCCCCCAGGTGGGGGCAGATCCCGGAGCCGGCCACCAGGCGGCCGCGCCCGTCGCGCCACGCGACGATCTCCTCGCCGGCCACGGTGAATCCGTGCGGCTCCTCGGGCCCGATGTCACAGGAGGCGCCCAGCACGTACCAGTTGCCCGACGGCCGGGCGAGCGCACGCTCCAGCGACGCGCCGATGGCCCGGGGAGCGGCGGCGCGCCAGGTGGGTTCCTGCCGCTCCCAGGGGACGGGCGCCCGGCGGAGGCTGAGGGGGTAACGGCCGCGGCGGGTGCGTCTCGTGGTCACCGTGCCCCCTCCGTCACGTTCCGCGCCGCGCCCCCCGGCGCCGGCGGGGGCGTCGGCGCGGGTCGGGCCGGCGTCCGCCGCGGTGGCGCGCCGGAGAGGCGTCGGCGGGCGGCGGCGGCGCGTACCAGGCCCTGTCCGGCGATCACCGCGCGCCGGCGCCGGGGCACCGTCGAGCGCCGGTGGACCGAGGTGTACCCGTCGCGGGCGACGGCGTCGAGGATGTCCCCGTACAACACGAACGCGGTACGGACGCAGGGTCGGCTCGCGGGCTGCAGCAGTCCGATGCCGGGCTCCGCCCGCGCGTACACGCCCCTGGTGTGCGCGGCGGCGGCCTTGAGCGCCTTGGTGATGCGCGGATCGCCGCGCCCCGTCCCGCGGCTCCACAGCAGCAGGTCGCGGTCCACGCCGTGCGCGCCGAGGAGGTCCGACGGCAGGTAGACGCGCCCGCGGTCGAGGTCCTCGCCCACGTCCCGGATGAAGTTGGTCAACTGGAAGGCCTCGCCGAGAGCGGCGGCGTACGGCGCGGCCTCCTCCGGGGGACCGACCGCGCCGAGGACGGGCAGCATCTGCAGGCCGATCACGGCGGCCGAGCCGTGCATGTACTCGCGCAGGTGCCGCATCGTCGGATAGTCGGTGACGCTGAGGTCGCTGCGCATGGAGGCCAGGAAGTCGGTGAAGTGGACGGTCGGGATGCGGTAGCGCACGGCCGTGTCCGCCAAGGCCCGCACGACGGGGTCCTCGGTACGGCCGCCGGTCAAGGCCGTCGCGAGGGAGGCGGTGAGGTCGCCCAGGAGCCGCGAGCGCTGCTCCTCCGTGGCGTCGCCGAGGTCGTCGACGATGTCGTCCGCCCAGCGTGCGAAGCCGTAGAGGGCGTGGACGGCCGGGCGCCGGTCGGCGGGCAGCAGGCGCGTGGCGAGGAAGTACGTCTTGCCGTGCCGGGCGTTGAGGCGGCGGCAGGCGGTGTACGCGGCGCGCAGGGCCGGTTCGGTGATGCCGGCCGCGTCGAGTTCGCGTCGCGTCACGCCGGTGCTCCGTTCTCGGTGGATCGGGCCCGCGGGAGTGGGCGCGCCCCCGTGCCCGTGATGCGCGCGGCGGCGAGCTTGCCCGAGATCAGGACCGTGGGCACGCCGACGCCCGGTGTCGTACCGCAGCCGGCGAGGACGGCGTTCGACGTGCCCCGCACGAGGTTGCGCGGGCGGAAGGGACCGGTCTGGGCGAAGGTGTGCGCCGCGGAGAAGGGAGTGCCCGCGGCGTGGCCTTGCGCCGTCCAGTCGGCCGGCGTGACCAGGGCTTCCTCTTCGACGGAGGCCTCCAGACCGGTGAGGCCGCGGCGTTCGAGTACGTCGAGGAGTTCCCGCCGGTAGTGCGGTCCGAGCACGGCCCACCTTTCGGCCGAGGGGCCGATGTCGGTGTTCGGGCACGGCGCCAGGACGTAGTGGCTGTGCCGCCCGGCCGGCGCCAGGGACGGGTCGGTGACGGTGGGCCGGGTGATCAGGAGGGAGGGGTCGCTCATGAGTCGTCCCGACCGTGTCACCTCGTGGAAGGTTTCCTTCCACTTCGACCCGAAGAAGATCGAATGATGGGCGAGCCGGGACCAGGTGCGGTCGGTGCCCAGGTGCAGGACCACGGCCGAGGGGGAGTGCCGCAACCGCAGAGGGCGTCGCGGGGCCCCGCCGAGGAGCCCGTAGACCACCGGCAGGTCGGGGGTGAGGACGACCGCGTCGCAGGCGATGCGCTGCCGGTCGGTGACGACCGCGGTGATCCT
The DNA here is from genome assembly GCF_004795055.1 of Streptomyces sp. A1136. Classification (GTDB taxonomy): domain Bacteria; phylum Actinomycetota; class Actinomycetes; order Streptomycetales; family Streptomycetaceae; genus Streptomyces. The sequence goes on along the minus strand of NZ_SSBJ01000024.1, from coordinate 60,176 downwards.
CTCGCCGCGTCGCTCCAGCCGTGTCACGTCCTGCCCGTACAACAGGGTGGCGCCCGCGTCGGCGGCGGACTCGGCCATGGCCCGTGGCAGGGCGTGCATGCCCCCCGTGGGGAAGTAGACACCGGCGATGGTGTCCATGTAGGCGATGACCGCGTAGGCGGCCAGGGCGCGGGCAGGCGGGACGCCCGCGTACAGGGCCTGGAAGGAGAAGACCCGGCGCAGTCGCTCGTCCTTGACGAAGCGTCCGATGGCGGGATCGAGGCGGCCGAAGCCGCCGAGCGCCGCCAGCCGGGCCAGGTCGGGGTGGAGCAGTTGCCGGGGCGAATCGAAGTTCGTGTCGATGAACCGCCGCATCTGGGCGCGGTAGAGGTCCTGGAGCCAGCGGCGCAGCCGCCGGTACCCCAACGCCTCGCGGCTCCCGGCGAACCGTTCGATCTCCGCTTCCATCGCCTCCGCGCCGGTGTGGACGTCCAGCGTGCTGCCGTCCGCGAAGGAAGCCCGGTAGGCGGGGTGCAGGGGCGTGAGTTCCAGCCGTTCGGCCACGCTGTCGCCGACGGCCGCGAAGGCCTCTTCCAGCAGGTGGGGCATGGTCAGCACGGTCGGTCCCGTATCGAAGCGGAAGCCGCCCTTCTCCAGGCGTCCCGCCCTGCCCCCCGGCACCGCGGCGCGTTCCACCAGGGTGACCCGACGCCCCGCGCCCAGCAGGTGCAGGGCGGCGGCGAGGCCCGCCAGACCGGCCCCGACGACGACCACGTGGTCCGTGCGTCCCGTGACGGTCCTCATCGGCCGCCTCCCGCGCGCCGAACCGCCGCCGTCGGGGGCGACGCGAGGAGGTGGTGGCCCTCCTCCCGGGCGGGAAGCGGGGAAGCCACCTCGCGCAGGAGCCGTACCAGCGCCACCTGTCCCGGGCCGCGCAGCTCCGCCCGGGACAGGTGGCGCTCGGCGGTCGCGGCCAGTCTCCGGACGCGCCGTTCCACGCGGGCGACCGCACCGGTGGCCCGAAGGACCTCCCTGACCTCGGCCAGCCCGTCCTCGGTGAGGAAACGGTCACCAAGGGACCGGTCGAGGAGGCGCGCCGTGCGCGCGTCCGGCCCGGCGGCGGCCAGGGAGAGCGCCAGCGCCGCCAGATAGGTGTTCTTCCCGGCCCGGATGTCGTCGCCCGCCGGTTTCCCCGTGACCTCCGGATCGCCGAACACACCGAGCAGGTCGTCGCGGAGTTGGAAGGCGACCCCGGCGCAGCGCCCCGCCGCGCCCAGCGCCGCCGCGGTGGCGGCCTCCGCCCCGGCCATCGCGGCACCCAGGGCCATCGGCCGCTCCACCGTGTAGCGGGCCGTCTTGAGGCAGGCGGTGCGCAGGGCCAGCGTGGCGGAACGGGTACCCGTGGCCTGTGTGTACAGGTCCAGGTACTGCCCGGCCACCATCTCGGTCCGCATGAGCCGCCATATCTCCAGCACGGAGTCCCGTGTCCCACGGGGCAGGTCGGCGGCGGCCACGAGGTCGTCGGCCCACGCGAGGGCCAGATCACCGGCGAGGACGGCGGCGGACGCACCGAAGGCGCCGGGAGTCTCGCACCTGTCCGCGTACCGCGCTTCGAGCTGCGTGTGGAAGGACGGGCCGCCCCGGCGGAGCGCGGAGCGGTCCATCACGTCGTCGTGGACGAGGGCGCACGCCTGTATGAGTTCGAGGGCCGCGGCGACCCGCAGCAGCGCGGGGGTCAGGTCCTCGCCGGCCCCACAGGCACGGGCGGCCCACCACAGGAACCTCGACCGGTTGCGGCGCCCGCCGCGCAGGGTGAAGGCGGCGAGACGCTCGGCCACGTCGGAGGCGAAGACCGGATCGAGCGACCGGGCCCGGGCCAGCAGGGCGTCCAGGACGGTTTCGAGTTCCCTTCGCACCGCTGCGGGCACGTCCGCGTCCACCCGGTCGCGGGCAGGGCCCGCCGACCCGGCGCGCGCCGAGGCGGGTGCGTGTTCGAGAACGGCCTTCGGAATCAATTGCGGTCCTCCGTCGGGTGGGCGGCTGCGCTCTCGTTGGTTCGGCGGCCGATACGCCGTCGGATGCACGTGGCCGCCCGGATTCCTGTTCGTCCGTGCGGCCGTGATCCACCTGTGTCCTTCCCCGCCGGACGGTCGCCGGACGGCGCTTCCGCCCGGACGGCCCAACAGGAGACAGCCCGTAGTCCCTCGCCGTACGTCCGGCGACCACGGGCACGCGTACACCGCCGCCCCGCCCCACGCGGGCAGGCCCGGACCGGGCCGGGACTCCGCCGCCGGCAGGACCGGAGCAGGTCGGAGGGGCCGCCGGGGGCCGACGGGGTGGGGGAGGGGTCGGGGGCGTAGCGCCCGACCGGCGAGGGTAGGCGCCCGGCAGGAACCGCTTGCAGCAGCGGGAGGAGCCATGACCCGACGAGTCCACGAGGTGATGACGGGAAAGCCGGTGACCGTCGACAAGCTGACCTCACTGGCGGAGGCCGCGCGCGTGATGCGGGACGCCGACATCGGGGATGTCCTGGTCGTCGACGAGGGTCGGTTGCGCGGCATCCTGACCGACCGGGACCTCGTCATACGCGCCATGGCCGAGAACCGGGACCCCGCCCGGACGACGGTGCGGGACATCTGTAGCACCGAACCGATCACCATCAAGCCCGACGACGGCGTCGACGAGGCCAATGACCTCATGCGTCGCCACGCCTTGCGGCGCCTGCCCGTGCAGACCGGGGACGGGGAACTCGTCGGGGTCGTCACCCTGGGTGACCTCGCGGTGGAACGCGACCCGGGATCGGCCCTCGCGGCCATCGCCGCCGCCGATCCGGACACCTGAGGGTCCCTAGCCCCCGCACCCGAGCCCTGGCGCCGGGAGCCCGAGCCCCTCGGTCCGCCCGGGCCTTCTCCAGGATGCCGGTGCGTCGGCGCGGGAGGGGGGAACGGCATGCCGAGGGTCACTACGGTGGCTGCCGGGAGGCGGCGGCCTGGCCCTGCCGGGTGCGGGTGGTCCCCACCGGGCGCGTCGTCGTCGCGACAGCCTGGGCGGCCCCTTCGCCCACGTCCGGCCGGCGGGGTGAGCAGACCACGGACCACCAGGTGACCGGTTCGCCGGCCGCCGGACTGGAGGACGGCCGGTTGGTCGTTCCTCGGGCCGCAGGCCGAAGCGCTGGTGGGGCAACCGACCGACACCGCGGCCGGGGGCACCCGGTTCGACCTGCTTGACCTCGCCCTGTCGGCCCGACTCCGGCGCGGCCCCGTCCGGCGCCCGAGGTGGCCCACGCCCGGCGGCTGCCGTCCCACGCCGGCGGGGCGCTCCCGGTGAGCCGGATCGCGAGCGAAGTGGGTCGGGGCCAGGGCTGCTTGGTCCGCCGATTCACCGAACAGACAGGTCTGGCGCCCAAGACGACCGCCCGCGTACTGCGCTTCCACCGGGCCGTGGGACTGCCCACCCGCGAGCGCGCGCAGCCCACGGAGGCAACCGCCGTCTGCGGCTTCTACGACCAGGCCCATCTCAACCGCGAGTTCCGCGCCCCGGCCGGCTCCACCCCCGGCCGGATGGTCGCGGCCCGGGTCGTGGGCGAGCCGTCGCCCCGTGAGCGTCCGGGTCGGATTCGTCCAAAGTCGGTCGGTCCGCGCGTCGATGGTCTCCCCGCTCATGGTGGATCAGGCACCTGGGTTCGTGCGACGCCTCGCGGGTGGCCCGGGCGACGGTGAACCTGACGCGGAGGGGAGTCTTCGAGGGAAGACCTGCTGCGGGTCCTCGTGGCCGGCGCGCTCCCGGGCGCCTTGATGGGCGCGGTGGGGGCGCTCAGCCGGCGCAACCGCAGGCGTCGGGAAGGCGGTGACCCGCGCGGAGACCGAGGACCGCGCCGGCGGCAGGTCCGCCGCGGCGGACCTGCCCGGGCCGGACCCGACGACCGACCCGGGCAGCCGCTTCGACGCACGGGTTCGCCGACCTGGCCGGCGCTGACCGCCGTCACGTGCGGGGCGTCGTCACGCAGGGCCGTGATCCGGTCCCGCACGACGGCGCGGGACCGGCGGCGACTACCGCTGTGAGCGCTGCGCGTCGACGATCTGTCGCACGGAGCCGTCGACGTCCGCCCGGGCCTGGACCCGTTCGGCGAAGCCGGGGAACTGCCCGGCGATCGCGCTCAGCAACCGCAGTTCGAGGGGCGCCACGTTGACCTCGCAGCGGTCGCCGCGGACCGCCCGTACGACGCCGTCGGCGACCTGGCCGGGTGTCACGGTCCTGATGCCGTTCGGCGTGTCGGCACCGGTGGCCGCGAACATCCCCGCGTCGCGGACGAAGCCGGGCTGGACCAGCGACACCCCCACTCCCGTACCCCGGAGCTCTTGACGCAGGGCGAGGGCGAAGCCACGCAGGCCGAACTTCGTCGCGTTGTACAGGGAGGTCGACTTGGTCGCCGCCTTCCCGGAGATGGAACCGACCAGCACGATGTGGCCCCGACCGCGGGCCACCATCGGCGCCGCGAGCAGCCTGGACAACTGCATGGGAGCACGGAGGTTGACGTCCAGGGCGCGGTCGAGCTGCTCCTCGGTGTAGTCCAGGAGGTCGCCGCTGGCGGGGAGGGCGGCGTTGGCGACGAGGACGTCCGCGTCGGAGCAACTCTCGGAGAGCCGCACGACATCGGACCGGACGGCCAGATCGGCGACCACGGTACGCGCGCCCCAGGCGTCCGCGGCGGCCTTGAGGGCTTCCTCCCGCCGCCCGGTGACGGTCAGCCGGGCCCCCTCCGCCGTCAGACGTCCGACCAGGGCGGAACCTATCCCCCCGGTGGCCCCGGTGAGCAGAACGTTCGATCCGGATATGTCCACGACGACTCTCCCGTGCGGCGACCCTCTACTGTTCGTTCGAACGAACAGTAGGGATCGCCCCGCCCACTGTCCACACCCCGGGCGCCCCAACCGGCCGCCCCCGCAAGGGCACTCACATCGGCCGGTGGGGCAGAATGCCGACATGCCCCATGCTTCCGACACCCGCCAGAGCATCATCGACGCCGTATTGCGGATCATCGGGCAGGACGGCATCGCCGCCGTCACCAACCGTCGGATCGCGAAGCAGGCCGGGGTCTCCCTCGGCTCCGTCACCTACCACTTCACCACCCAGCACGAGCTGCTCCGCGAGAGCCTGCTGCACTTCGTGGCCGAGGAGACCCGGCACTTCACGACGCTCGCCGACGCCTGCACCGACGAAAGCTTCGACATCGGGCAGGCGGCCGAGGTGGTGGCGCAGGTCGCGGGCGGCAACGCCTTCGACAGCCGGCACATCGCGCCCTTCGAGTTGTACGTCCAGGCCGGTAGGGACGCACGGCTGCGCGCCGCCGCCGCCGAGTGTTTCGCCGCGTACGACCTGCTGGCCGCCCGCATCCTCGGCCGACTCGGAGTGCCCGACCCCGAGCGTCTGGCCGGCGTGGCCGTCGCCCTGGTCTTCGGACAGCAACTGCGCCGCCTGGCCACCGGCGCCCCGGCCGAGGACCTCGTCGACACCCTGCTGATCCTCACGAAGTTCACCCCGACGCAGGCCCCGTGAACACGCCCCCTACATCCCGCGTGCTCCGTCGATCCGCTCGCGGAGCAGGTCGGCATGTCCGTTGTGCCGGGCGTACTCCTCGACCATGTGGATGAGCACCCAACGCAGGGACACCGTTCCGCGCCAGGTGTCCTGACCCTGGACGTCCAGGTGCGGCGCGTGGCGGACGTAGTCGTCGGCGAAGGCCACCTCGTCCCGCCACGCCTGCCAAGCCGTCGCGATGTCGGCGGGAGTCGACGACGCGTGGTCGAAGTCCCCGTCGGGCTGGTGGGGGGAGGAGAACAGCGCGGGGGCGTCCTGTTCGGCCAGTACCCGACGAAACCATCGGCGCTCCACATCGGCGAGGTGCCGGACGAGGCCGAGCAGGGAGAGCGTGGACGGTTCGACGGAGCATCGGGATACCTCCGCACCGAGGCCCGCACACTTCAACTGCAACGTCGCGCGCTGGTCCGCGAGGAAGCCCAGCAGCATGCTCTTCTCGTCACCGGTCGAGGGACCGCTGAACCGGCGGTCGTACTGCACACCGTCGAACAACTCGGCTCTTCTTCGGGCAAAGGTCATGTCGTCATCATCCTGCACGGCCCCGACCGGTTCGACCAGGCGATTCCCCCGAACGTGTGCGCCGCGGACGCCACTTCACCCCCACACCACGCCGAGGAGGGGCCGTCTAGGGTAGGCGCATGACCTCACAGAACTACCTCTGCGAACTCTTCTCGCTGGAAGGCCGGGTCGCCGTCGTGACGGGCGGCAGTTCCGGGATCGGCCGGGCCATCGCCGGTGCTCTCGCCCGAGCGGGGGCGAGCGTGGTGGTCGTGGCGCGCAGGGAGTCGGAACTGGCCGCGACGGTAGACGAGCTGGCCGCGGAGGGCTGCCGGGCGGCCTGGGTGAGCGCCGACCTGAGCACCCGCGACGGGGTGCGGGCGGCGGCGGAGCAGGCGGCCGAGGTGTTCGGTGAGCCCGACATCCTCGTCAACAGCGCCGGAATCAACCTGCGACCGCCGATGGACGAGCTGGGCGAGGAGGTGTGGGACGCCACGATGGCGGTGAACCTGGAGGCTCCCTACCTTTTGGGCCGGCGGTTCGGGCCCGGAATGGCCGAACGGGGCTTCGGGCGGATCATCCACGTCACCTCCCAACAGGCGCACCGGGCGTTCGTCCAGAGCGGCGCCTACGGGGTCTCCAAGGGCGCGCTGGAATCGCTGGCCCGCTCTCAGGCCGAGGCGTGGTCGCCGTACGGCGTCACCTGCAACACGCTGGTGCCCGGCTTCGTGATGACCCCGCTCAACGCGCGCTTGTCCTCCGATCCGGAGAAGGTGGCGGCGCTGGCCGCGCGCACGATGGTCGGCCGCAACGGTCTGGCCGAGGACTTCGCCGGGGCGGCGGTGTTCCTGGCCGGCCGCGCCTCCGGCTACGTCACCGGCCAATCGATCTTCGTAGACGGCGGGCTGTCCGTCCACTGAGCCGCGATGCGGCCGGGAGACACCGTCATGGCGAGCGCCCCGGGGCCACACGCCCGGCGGCGCGGCGCTTCCACGAAATCGGCGGGTGCCGGGGAGAGACTGGGGGCCGACCGGACCAGGATGCTTCGACGCGGAGGACGAACGGGTGTACCGACCCGATGGCTGGGACACACGGGTGCGCATCGGAGTGCTCACCCCGCATGCCGATGTGGGGCCCGAATCCGAGCTGCGGGCCATGGCGCCCGACGACGTCGGCCTTCATACGGCCAGGGTCCCCTTCGGCGCGATGCGGCCGGGCGGCGCCATGGACCCGATGATCCCGCTCGCTCCCGTACGGGCCTTCGCGGAGCCTCCCCATGTCGACGACGCGGCGGAACTGCTGGCCGCCGCGCCCGTCGACGTGCTCGCGTTCGCGTTCACCAGTTCGGCCTACGTCACGGGAGCCGACGCCGAGGCGGCGATGCTGGAGCGGCTGTCCGGGCGGGCGCACGGCCTGCCGGTGGTCGGCACCTGCTCCGCCGTCACGCAGGCGCTGCGGGCCCTGGGAGTGGAGCGCATCGCCCTGATCGACCCGCCGTGGTTCAGCGCCGAACTGAACGACCTCGGTCGGGCCTACTACGAAGCGGCGGGCTTCGGCGTGGTGTACGCCGCTCCGTGCCCGCTCCCCAGCGGACAGCGGCTGATCCGGCCGGCCGAACTGCACGACCGGGTCGTCAGGCAGGTGCCGTCGGACGCCGAGGCGGTGGTCGTCGGCGGAAACGGGTTCCGCGCCGTCGGGGCGGTGGAGAGCATGGAACGGACCATGGACCGGCCGGTACTGGCGGCCAACCAGGTACTGCTGTGGGCCGCGCTCCGGGCCGCCGGGACGCTGGCCGAGGGGATCGACGGGTATGGCCGGCTGTTCCCGCTGACCGCCGAGGGGTGACCGAAGCCCGGCGCTCAAATGCCGATGTTGGCCAGAGCCACACCGATGCCGCGCAGTGCCCCGGCGACCCCGGGATGGTCGGCTTCGAAGCGTTCCGCCGACAGGCTCACGCCGTGGGTCAGGCCGGAATGCGACGTGGTGTCGCCGGTCCGGAGCCGGTCCTCGATCTTGTCGATCAGCGCCCGGATCTCCTCGCGCTCCCTCGGCGCGAGGGCCGGCTGCTCGTCGAGTCGCTCGCGCAGCGATTCCAGCCGGTGACGCAGGTCCTGCACAGACATCGGGTTCTCCTTCACTGGGCCTCAGGGCCCGACCGGGGCGGCGAAGCCCTGCGCGGCGCGGGCCGCCGGCGACTCCACTGCCCGGAAACGTCCCCTTGATCCTCCCCCGCGCCTGTCGTGCCGAACGGAAACGATCAGGATGTCGGGGCGTTTGAAACCGTCCCCGCGGTGCAGACGGGTCGTTGACAACGGCTTTATCCATCAAGGCAGGAGACGCATCATGGGCATTCTGGCGTGGATTTTCATAGGCCTGTTCGCGGGTCTCATCGCCAAGGCGCTGATGCCGGGCAAGGACCCGGGCGGCATCATCATCACCATGCTGATCGGAATCGCGGGCGGCCTGCTCGGCGGCTGGCTCGGCAAGGTCATCTTCGGCGTCGACTCCATCGACGGCTTCTTCGATCTCTCCACCTGGATCGCCGCCATCATCGGATCCGTCATCCTGCTCGCCGTCTACCGCCTCGTCACGGGCAACCGGCGCCACCACAGCCACGCGTGAGCGCCCCACGCACTTCTGCGCGAAACGGCTCCCCCTTCCCGAGGGTGGAGCCGTTTTCGTCGTCCGGACGAGGGGCTTCTCGTCCGGCGGCGGGCAACGGTTCCTGACAGGCGATATCCCAAAACGACGAAATCCGACATTCCAATTCACCTTGGATCGCACCCGGTTTGAGGCCGGCGCAGTCGGTCATACGCGGCAGGGAGGAAGTCATGGCCAACACATCTGACAACGACACAGAGAAGAAGGCGGACGGGGGGAAGCCCCCGCGCCCGGCAGCGGTGATTCTTTCGGCGATGCAGCAGCTGTCCCAGCTGCTCGGCCTGCCCGCCGAGGCGGTGAGCTCCTGTGAGCGCGTCGAAGACGGCACCTGGAAGCTGAAGGTGGAGATCGTCGAACTGCCCCGCGTTCCGGACACCATGACGCTGCTCGCCTCGTACGACGTGGAAGTCGACGGCGACGGCGAACTCATCGGCTACCGGCGTACCCGCCGCTACGAAAGGGGTCGTGCGGACCGTCGCTGACCCGGCGGCACACCCGGCCCCACCCTAGAGAAGGGAACCGGAAACATGACTGTCGTTCCTGCCCAGCCCGCGCCCGCCGCCTCCGGTGGCGGCGGCTCCAGCGGCCTGTACGACGTACTCGAACTCATCCTGGACCGCGGCCTCGTCATCGACGCGTTCGTCCGCGTGTCCCTGGTCGGCATCGAGATCCTCAAGATCGACATACGCGTGGTCGTGGCCAGCGTGGACACCTACCTGCGCTTCGCCGAAGCCTGTAACCGACTCGACCTCGAAGCGGGTCCCCGCAAGAGCCCGGGCCTGCCCGACCTCGTCGGCGAGATGACCGAGTCAGGGGCGCGGGGCAAGACCAAGGGCGCCCTGAGCGGCGCCGCGCAGACCATCTCCGACGCCTTCAGCCAGGCCCGTGACGAGGGTTCCGAGGAGAAGAGCGAGAGCCGGCCGCGCCGGCGCACCACCACCCGTCGGGAGGAGAAGGAATGAGCACCTACGTCTATGGCATCACGCGGGCCTCGCAGAAGCTGCCCGACAGCATCGAGGGGATAGGCGAGCCGCCCCTGCCGGTCCGAACCGTACGGGCCGGAGAACTGGTCGCCCTGGTCAGCGACGCCCCCGCGGAACTGAAGGCGAAGCGGCGCGACCTCCTCGCCCACCAGCGGGTCGTGATCCAGGCCCAGGTGAGTGGGCCCGTCCTGCCGATGCGCTTCGGCGGCGTCTCGCCCGACGACGAGGCCGTGGGCGCGGTCCTCAGCGAGCACCACGACGCCTACCTGGAGCGCCTGGGCCTCCTGGCCGGGCGTGACGAGTACAACGTCAAGGCCAATCACCACGAGGAAGCCGTCCTGTACGCCGTACTGGCCGCCGATCCCGAACTCCGTGCCCGCCACCAGGCCAACCGGGCGGCAGGCGGCGGCACCCACGAGGAGAAGCTGGCCTTCGGCGAACTCGTCGCCCGGGCCGTCTCGGAGCGGGAGCGAACCGACGCCGCACTGATCGAGCAGACCCTCGCCCCACTGGCCGAAGGAGTGCGCCGCGGCCCCGAGGGCACCGGTTGGCTCGCCAACTTCTCGTTCCTCGTGGACCGCGAGCGTCGGGAGGACTTCCTCGCGGCCGTCCGCGGCCTGCACGAGCAGCACGAACACCTCCAGGTACAGGCGACCGGACCGCTGCCCCCGTACAGCTTCGCCGAAGCGGGCTGAGGGCCGTGGGCCTGCTCAAGGAAGTGCTGCTGCTCCCCGCCGCGCCGCTGCGCGGGACCGGCTGGGTCCTGCGCCAGGTCGTCGCGGAAGCGGAGCGGCAGTACTACGACCCCGCCGTGGTCCAGCGCGAACTCGCCCGGCTCGTGGAGGCCTTCGAGGCAGGCGGTATGGACGAGTCCGAATTCGACCGCCGGGAGGACGAGCTCCTGGCCCGACTGGAGAACAGGATGCGACCGCAATGAACAACCGCATGGCAATGGGACTGGCAGTGAGCGCCGGCTATGTGCTGGGCCGGACCAAGAAGGCCAAGCTGGCCTTCGGTCTGACGACCCTGGTACTCGGCCGGAAACTCGCCCCCGACGGAGCTTCGGTCGCGTCGTTCATCGGCAGCCGCCTGGGCGACAGCCCCCAGCTCAAGGAGATACGCGAGCAACTGCGCACGGACTTGCGCGGGGTGGGCTCGGCGGCGGCGAGCGCCTTGGTCGACCGCCGGTTGGAAGCGGTCGCCGACCGGCTCCACGACCGCACGCTGGACGTACAGGACCGCCTCGCGGGCCTGACCGGTCGGGACGACAAGGACCGCGACACCGACGAGGCCGACGATGGCCGCGCCGCCGACGAGGCGGACCAGGCCGACCGGTCCGACGAGACGCAGGATGACGAGGGCGACGAGGACGGCGCCGACGAGCGTCCGGCGCGCAAGCGGTCGGCGCGCAAGCAGACTGCCGGCCGCACCGGCAGCCGCCGTACCGCGGCGTCCACCGCCAAGAGCCCGGGTGGGACGAAGCGCAAGAGCACCGACAGCGACGCCGATACGGACAAGCCGGCGGCCCGACGTACCGCCGCGAAGCGGTCCGCCGGCCGCGGCAGCCGGGGCGGTGACCGCGATGCCTGAGACCGCACTGGCACGGCTCAAGGACAGCCCCGCCGCCGACCGGGCCAAACAGGAGCTGGAGGCCTACCTCATGGCCCAGGCCGAACGCCTGCTGGCGGGCGCCGGCCGGGCCATGGGCCGCTCCACCGCACACCTGAACGCCCTGGCCGACGGCAGCAGTCCCGGACTCAAGGCCATGGCCCTGGACGGCGCCCGCAGGATGGGCAAGGGGCGCGGCCCCCTCCGGGCGGTCATCGAAGCCGGGGCGAAGCAGGCCAAGGACAAGACGACGGAGGCGGTGCGCGACCGGCTGGGCAGGCGAGGCGGCAAGCCCGGCGGTGGCCGTCCCACCGTCATCCTCGAATCGGTGGACGTGGGCGTACCCGTCAAGGACGCCTACAACCAGTGGACGCGGTATCGGGAGTTCCCGGACTTCACGCGAGCGGTCACCAGTGCCGAGGCCGCCGACGAGACCACCAGCAAGTGGAATGCCAAGATCTTCTGGTCGAAACGCAGTTGGACGGCGCACATCACCGAGCAGGTGCCCGACGAGCGCATCGCCTGGACCTCCGAAGGCTCCAAGGGCACCACGCGCGGCGTGGTCACCTTCCACGAGCTGGCGGTCGACCTCACCCGCGTCCTGCTGGTCGTCGAATACCACCCGCAGGGCCTCATGGAGAAGACCGCCAATCTCTGGCGCGCCCAGGGTCGGCGGGTACGCCTGGACCTGAAGAACTACGCCCGCTACCTCACCGTCAAGGGCGCCGCGCCCGACGGTTGGCGCGGCGAGATCCGCGACGGCGAACTCGTGGAGCCGCACCGGGACGACGAGGAGGAGCGCGAGGAGGCCGACGAGGTCGCGTACGACGACGTCTACGACGGCGAGGACGAGGAGGAGGTCGAGGAAGGGGAAGAGCAGGGCGCCTACGAGGACGACGGTTACGAGGACGAGGCGTACGAGGACGAGGACGAGGCCGACGCCTCCGCCGACGACGACCAGGCGGAACCGGAACCGGATGAGGAACCGGATGAGGAAACGGAAGAGGCGCCCGAGCCCGAGGACGAGCCGGAAGCCGCCCAGCCGCGCGGCCGCCGGGAAAACCGACGACGCGCATGAGCATGCCCTCCGGCCTGCCCCGGTCCTACGACGACAACTCCGGCGCCAACCTCGCCGACATCCTCGAACGCGTCCTCGACAAGGGCGTGGTCATCGCCGGTGACATCCGCATCAACCTCCTCGACATCGAACTGCTCACCATCAAGCTCCGCCTGGTGGTCGCGTCCGTCGAGCGGGCCAAGGAGATGGGGATCGACTGGTGGGAACAGGACCCCGCCCTCTCCTCCAAGGCCCGACACCGCGAACTGGGCAAGGAGAACGAGGAACTGCGCCGGCGCGTCGCGGAACTGGAAGCGCGCCAGGAGGAACTCCCGTGACGGACGAACTTCTCTACGTCTACACCGTCCTGCGGAGCGCGCCGCCGCCGTCCCCGCCCCTGGCACTCGACGCCCGGGCCCGTCTGGGCCGCGGCCTTGGACTGGTCGAGTACCGGGGGCTCGCGGCAGTCGTGGAACCGGTGGAGGCGGTCGACTTCGACGAGGAGCCGTTGCGCGCGCACCTGGAAGACCTGGACTGGCTGGCCGACGTGGCGCGGGCCCACCACGACGTGGTCGCCCACGTCGGCCACCGGACCACCACGGTGCCCCTCCGATTGGCGACCCTGTGCCGGGGCCGCTCCGGGGTGCGGCGGATGCTGGCCGACGCCTACGAGGTCCTCGGCGAGGCGCTGGAACGTGTGACGGACGCGGAGGAGTGGGGCGTCAAGCTCTACGCCCAGCCCGCCGCGCAGCCCGCCTCGCCCGACACCCCGCCCGCCGAGTCGGGCCCGGGCGCCGCTCCGGCCCCCTCCGGCCGCGACTACCTGCGCCGCCGCCTGGCCCACCGGCGCGCCGAGGCCGACCGCACCGGCGAGGCCCGGCGGGCGGCGGAGGCCCTCCATCAACGGCTCACCGGCGAGGCGTCCGGGGCGGTGCTCCACCCGCCCCAGCAGCAGCAACTCTCCCAGGCTCCAGGACAGAACGTCCTCAACGCCGCCTACCTCGTGCCCACCGCCCACCGCCAGGCATTCCTCGACCGCGTCCCGGCGGCCGACGACCTGCCCCCGGGCGTCCGGGTGGAGGTCACCGGCCCCTGGGTGCCCTACTCCTTCACCCATACGACCGCACCCGCCCCATCCGCCGAGTCCACATGATCGGGGACCAGGACATCGCCCTCGTCGATCTCCTCGACCGCCTGTTGGCGGGCGGTGTGGTCCTCGCCGGTGACATCACCCTGCGCATCGCCGATGTCGACCTCGTACGCATCGACCTCAAAGCCCTGATCAGCTCGGTGAACGACAACGTCCCCTCACCATGGACGGAAGGAACGCCATGAGCCGCCCGCAGCGGGTGGACCTCGACCCCGACACCGTCGAACGCGACCTGGCCCGCCTCGTGCTGACCGTCATCGAGCTGCTGAGACAGCTGATGGAGCGCCAAGCGCTGCGCCGGGTCGAGACCGGCGGTCTCTCGGAGGACCAGGAGGAGCGCCTCGGCCTGACGCTGATGCTCCTCGAAGACCGGATGGAACTCCTCCGCAGTCGTTTCGGACTGCGGCCCGAGGACCTCAACATCGACCTCGGTCCCTTGGGGAAGCTCCTGTGACCGCCGCTGATTTACCCGTACGGAGGGGTTTATCGTACGGCGATCCGGTCACACGCTGGACATGACCGAATCGGAAAAGTCCACCAACAGCAGTTCCACGTCCGCGAGTTCCTCCAACGGAACCAAGGCCCGCTCGCGGGCCGCCGGTGCGGCGCGCGAGGGCGCGAAGGCGGCCTCCGACGCGGCGAGCGGTACCACGAGCACCTTCACCGCCCTGCCCGCACCACTGGCCCAGAAGACCGCGGCCGCCGCCCAGGCGGTGCGCGGCAGTGTCGGCCGGGCCGGTTGGGTCTGGACCGCGATCCGGGCCCGAAAGGCCATCGCGGCCGGGGCCGCCACCGCCGGCGCCGCGGCCGTGACCACCGCCTACACCCTGGGCCGCCGCTCGGGCCTGCGCCGTCGGGGCCCGCTCTCACGGCTCACCGGCGGCCGCATCTGACCGGTACGGACGTCCGAACGGCCGGGGAGCGGTGTCGCGGTACTCGCGAGCCGCTCCCCGGCCGTTCCGCGGGCTCACCGGCTCGGCCGGTGAGCCCGCATCGCGCGCACGCGACCGGCGGCGGCCGGCTCATGACGTCAGCTTCCGCCAAGTCGGCCGGCACCTCGGAGACGAAGGTCGGGTCCGGGTCACCGACCGGCGGCGCGAGAACCACCGTTCCACGCCCGCGTCCTGTGCTTCGCCCCCGCTCCCGGCCGCGTTTCTGTATCCCGAGCAGCTTGCCGACGGCCACCTTGACCTCCTCGAAGCGGATGAGTCGGGCCCCCGCGGCCTCCTCCTCGCTGACGGCGGGCACCCGCTTGCCCAGGCGGGAAAGGGCCGCGGGCTCGCGCGGGCGGCGAACGACGCCGGCCACGCCCACAATTCGGCAGCCGTCAAGTGCGGCGGGTCGACCGTGGCCGAGTCGGTGACGGCGGACCACCTGATCCCCGGCGTCGACGTACGAACGGTCCTCGGCAGACGCGTCAACGCCGTGTCGCTGCCGATGCGGGCCGGCCCGTCGAGTCCCGCGACGGCCCGTCGGTGGCCGCCTTCGCCCGGCCGGGCGCGGATCAGGGGCGCAAGGGACCGCACGGTCCCGGCGTCCCCGTGCCGGCCGAGCGCGGGAATGTCATCCCGAGAGGACGGCGCGGGCGAGGAAGCGGTGTTCGGCGTCGTCGTAGACCGTCAGCCGCCAACCCGTCGCGTCCGGCATCGGCCGGAGGTTCGGTTCGGCGAGCAGGTCGTCCGGGCCGAGGGGGCGGCCGTGGCGGGCGGCCCGCTCGGCGCGGGCCGCCGGGTGGAAGGGGAGGAGGGCGGCGTCCGCCGCGGCTACCCGTGCCCACTCGCGCAACGCGGCGCGCGGGCGGGGCAGGTGGTCGAGGAGTCCCGCGGCGAAGACGCCGTGCACCGACGCCGTGGCGAGGGGGAGGCGGGTGCAGTCCGCCAGGAGGAACCGCCCCGACTCGCCACGGCCGATACGGGCGGCCGCGGTGAGGATGGCGTGGGTGACGTCGACACCGAGGACGCGGCCTTCGCCGCCGACGGCGCGCGCAGGGCGGGCATCGCGCGACCGGTACCGCAGCCCGGATCCAAGGCGGTCTGCCCGCGCCTCAACCCCATCCGGGCGACGGCGGACTCGTAGACCGGAGTCTGGTGGGGCCTCCCGCGCCCCAAGCCCCGGCCCGCTGGGTGAAGAAGGCGCGGACGGCCGTGGTCCCGGCGCGAGCCGCCGCGAGGGCCACGAACCGGGCCGGCACCCGGCCCCACCACGGTTCCGGCGCGGTCGGTCCCGTGGCCGTCTCCTCGTCCGCTGCCGCGCAGTCGACTTCCAGGGGGAACCGCAGCCCCCAGGCGCCGGCGCCGATACGGAACGCCTGCACGGCGTGGCGGTCGTCCGAGGCCAGGACGACGGCGCCCTGCGGGAGTTCCAGCCGGTCGCGGTTCCGCCGAGGCACGTACGGCCGGCCGGGCAGGCGGGCGAACAGGGGATCGGAGGCGGCGGCCGAAGTGACCTTCAACGGCGCCCAGCCGAGCCGCGGGTCCACCGGGAAAGGGGCGGCCCCACCCGCCGCGGTGGCCAGCCGCCGGGCGCCCTGGCAGACGCCGAGCACGGGCACTTCCGCGTCCAGCGCGGCGCGCAGCAGTGTGAGTTCGGCGTGGCGAGCGGTGGCGCCTTCGTCCGCACGCGGGTCGTCCGGGTCGCCCGTCACCACCAGCGCGTCGACCCCGGTGAGGTCGCCCGGAAGGTCGCCCGCCCACACCCGGTGGACGCGGAGGTCCAGCCCGGCGGCTTCGGTGGCGACGACGAAGGCGTGGGGGGCTACCCCTGGTGTGTGCTGGAGGATCACGACGGCCACCTGGCACTCCTTACCTGCGAGGCGAAGCGACGATCAAGCACCGCACATACGTCATGGTGCATCAAAATGCGCCGCGTATGCCATATCGATGCCGGCGCGGGAGGGGCGTGTGCGGCGGACGGCTCGATCAGGAATCGACAAGCGCCTTACGCGGCAACGGTTCTAACCTCTCGTCATGGACCTCACCATTCACACGACCACCCTGCCGCACGACGACCCGGACGCGGCGATCGCCTTCTACCGGGACGTTCTCGGGTTCGAAGTCCGAAGCGATGTCGGGCAGGGCCGGATGCGCTGGGTCACGGTCGGCCCTGCCGGTCAACCCGACACCTCCCTCCTCCTCGCGCCGCCGGCCGCGGACCCGGGAATCACCGAGGACGAGTCCCGCACCATCACCGAGATGATGGCCAAGGGCACGTACGGCTGGATCCTGCTGGCCACCACCGACCTCGACGCCACCTTCGAGAAGGTGCAGGCCGGCGACACCGAGGTCGTCCAGGAGCCGACCGAGCAGCCGTACGGTGTCCGCGACTGCGCCTTCCGCGACCCCGCCGGGAACCTGATCCGCATCCAGGAAGTCCGCTGAGACCCCCGCGGGCGCCCGGAGTGCCTGCCCCGGCCCCTGCCCCGGGGGCTCGCGGGCGTCGACGGACAGGCCGGAACAAGAAAGGAAGGGGAGGGACCGCATGTGCAAGCCCGAGTGGCGGCGCGCACGCGTCGATGCGCAGCGCCTGACCGATCTCGCGCGGCTGCGCCGCGTCCGGGACCGGATCGACAGGGAGTACGCGCAGCCGCTGAACGTGGAGGCGCTCGCCCGCGGTGTGCACATGTCCGCCGGGCACCTCAGCCGGCAGTTCCGGACCGCCTACGGGGAGTCGCCGTACTCGTACCTGATGACGCGCCGCATCGAGCGCGCGACCGCGCTGCTGCGACGTGGCGACCTCAGTGTCACCGACGTCTGTTTCGCGGTCGGCTGCGCGTCATTGGGCACGTTCACGACCCGCTTCACCGAGTTGGTCGGGATGCCACCAGGGGTTTTCCGCCGCCGCATGGCCGCTGCGGCGGCCGACGGCACGGATGTCTCGGACCCGGCCGGCTCCGAGACGGGGGCCGCGGTCACGGTGGAGGGGATGCCGGCGTGCGTGGCGAAGCAGGTGACCAGACCGATCAGGATTCGAGAAGCGCCGGCGGTCGAGCGGCCCCTAGCGTGAGGGTCATGACAACCACCGAATCCACCGCATCCACCGCCTTCCTCTCGTCCGTCACCCTCGAAGTGGCCGACCCCGAGGCCGCCCACCGCTTCCACACGGCCTTCGGGGTGGACGCCTACGTGGGCGTGCGGGCCTCCCAAGCCCCCTCGACCGGGTTCCGCGGCTTCACGCTGGCGCTCACGGTGTCCCGTCGGGCCACCGTCGACAGCTTCCTCGACGCCGCCGTGAACGCCGGCGCCAGGGTGCTCAAGCCCGCCGCCAAGTCGCTGTGGGGCTACGGCGGCGTCGTCCAGGCGCCGGACGGGACGATCTGGAAGGTCGCGACCTCGGCGAGGAAGGACACCGGCCCGGCCACGCGCGAGATCGACGAGGTCGTGCTCCTGCTCGGCGTCGGGGACATGAAGGCCGGCAAGCAGTTCTACGTCGACCGGGGGCTGACCGTGGCCAAGAGCTTCGGCGGCAAGTACACCGAATTCGCCGGCGGCGAGGGTCCCGTCAAGCTCGCGCTGTACAAGCGCTCCGGCCTGGCGAAGGATGTGGGCGTCCCGGCCGACGGCACCGGCTCGCACCGCATCGTCCTCGGCAGCACCGCCGGGTCCTTCACCGACCCGGACGGATTCGCGTGGGAGGCGTCCGCGCCGTCCGAACCGTCCTGACTCCCGTCCGCCGCGCCGCGCCGCAGAAAGGACACCGACCCCGTGCCCACCGTTCCCGCTCGGCCCCCTGCGGTCGAACAGGCCCTCGCCCTGCTGCGCGAGTTCGGCGCCGAGGACATCGCCCACCCCGGGGGCACTCTCCTCGCCCACCTCCACCGGGTACAGGCGCGACTCGCCGCGTGGAACGCCCGCCCGGTCCTCCGACTCGCGGGCTTGTGCCACGCGTTCTACGGCACGGACGGCTTTCCCACCCCTCTGCTGCCTCCGGACCGCCGCGAGGACCTGGCGGCGGTCATCGGTGACGAGGCGGAGGCGATCGTGTATCTGTACGCCTCATGCGACCGGAAGGCCACCTACCCCCTCCTCGGACGGCCTGATGCCGTCTTCCACGACCGGTTCACCGGCCGAGCCGTCGACCCGGGGCCCCAACCGCGCCGGGACTTCGCCGAACTGTCGGCCGCCAACGAACTGGACATCGCCCACTTCGACGCCGCGTTCCGCGCCAGGTGGGGCAGCGACCTGCTCGGCCTGTTCACCCGACTCCGGGACCTGCTGAGCGCCGAAGCCTGGCGCGATTGCCGAACCGTCCTCGCCCCGGGGGACGAGCCACCCCGCTGACCGGCCACTCGGGCGGCCGGAACGTAGAGTGGCGCGGTCGGAAGCGCTGGCGGCCTCGCTCAGCAGCAACGCTTGGCGCTGGGACCCGCACGGACACCGCCACGGCTTCCCGGCGGAAGGACGGATCGACTTCCCGCACGCGGCGACGATGCCCAGGGGTCGTAGGCGTAACCCGCCCGTCCCGGATGACGCGCGCGGGCCGACGGTCAGCTCGTCGGCTGCAACGCGTCCCGCCCGGCCCGAGCGTGCGCGCACACGACATCGGCCGAAGCGGCGGGGATGCGCATGCGTCGAAACAGGTCGCGTGTGGTGCGCAGGGTGAGGGTGCTGCGCCAAGTGGTTCCCGGGTACCGGGAGCGGAGGTGCGACAGGGCCCGGGTACCGATCCCGGTGGAATGGAGGTGCCCGTCCAGGTCGAGGCCGGTGACGACGCCTTCCGCGCAGGCGGCGCAGATCCGGTAGTGGATCTGACCGACGACCTTGCGGCCGTGGACCAGGAGCAGGCACTCCTCCCCGGGCCCCGCCTCGGCGCCGTCACCGGGGATGTGGGTGGAGAGGAAAGCGATGTCGCGGTACGCGCGGAGCCTGCCGCGCAGGCGCCTGGCGAACCCTGCGCGCCGCCCGTGGCGTGCCCCGTGTGGGGCCGCCCCGGGGCCGGCGACGGAACGGAACAGTGCGTTCGTGGGACGTGCGTGTTCTCCGGACATGGACCTCGTCTGCCCGGGCGAGCGCTGCTGACGCGCCCTCACCCCACGAGGTCCCGGCGGCGCCCCAAGACATGTGCGGGCGCCAAGCGCGCTCTCCTGCCCGCCTGCCGGGATAAGAAACCGATAAAGATCGCGTGCATGGTCGGAGGGTAGTCGGGCAGTAGGCGGTTCGGAGGTTGATAACTATGGTTCCCCTGCTTCTTGTTCTTCTGCTCGCTCTGATCCTGTTCGGTGCCGGTTTCGCGGTGAAGATCCTCTGGTGGGTCGCCATCGCGGTGCTGGTGCTCTGGCTGATCGGCTTCGTCGCCCGTCCGAAGGGGGGCAGTGGCCGCTGGTATCGCTGGTAGCCGCTCGGCGACCGTGTAGTGATGACATCCAGGGCGGTGGCCCGCCCCTTCCCCGACGTCGGGGAAGGGGCGGGCCACCGCCCTGTTGTCGTCCGCGCTCGCACCACGTGGAGGGCCGCATCGACCAGGCGCACCGCCGACCGGGCACGGCCTCGGCCCTGCGGCAGGCGTCGGGGCGTGGCCGGCCGTGTGGCTACGAGCGGAGAGTGCTGCGGAGGAGCTCGCAGAACTCGGCGGGGTGGGTGGTCAGGCCGGTGTGTCCGCCGGGGAAGTGCAGGAGTTCGGTGCCGCTGCGCTCGGCCATGAGGGCGGCCGGACGGTAGGGCAACTCACCGCGCGACTCCTGGCCCCCGGCGAGTACGAGTCGGTCCGCCAGAGCCTCCATCCGCCGGATGTCCGGGCTGTACGACATGAAACCGGGCACGATACGGCCCATGAAGTAGGGCAGGTTGGCCATCATCCGCTCGACCCGTTCCGGTGCCTGGGGCGGCAGCTCGACCCCGTTGCCCGGTTCCGTGGCCTCCGTGTTCCCCTCCTTCGTCAGGCCTGCGGCGAACACGGCCATCGCCGGCATGAGCCCTCGGGTGCGGAGCGTCTCCTGTACGCGCGCGATGAGCGCGCGGTGTTCGGCGGCGTCCGGGAGGACCTCGACCAAAGGCGGCTCGTGCGCGACGACGCGTCCCACGCGTTCGGGATGTGTCGTCAGCAGGTGCAGCGCGGTGATGGCGCCCGAGCTGGAGCCGAACACCCGGGCGGGCTCCCCGGGGGAAAGGAGTTCCAGCAAGCGGAACGCGTCATCGGCATGCTCGGCCACCCGCTGCTCGGCGCCGGGGTCGTCCAACGCACTGCGGGACATGCCGCGCGGGTCGTAGGTCGCGACCGTGTACTCGACGGCCAAGTCCTCCGCGACGCCGGCCAGTGAGGCTGCGTCGCCCGTACCTCCGGGGATCAGCAGCAGGATCGGGCCTCGGCCGCGCACTTCGTAGTGCAGGGTCGCGCCGGGTACGCGCAGCCTGCCGGTGACGGGGTCGGTCATGCGGGGTCTCCATCTCGTGACGCGGGCCAGTGCTCCAGCAGGGTGTGCAGGGCGTCGAGGGCGCGGACCCAGGACTGCTGCGGCGCACGCTCGTGCCCGAACCCGCCCGTCGCCTCCAGGGCGACGAACCCGTGGAACGTGCTGCGCAGCAACCGGACGGCGTCGGTCAGATCGGGCTCAGGGAGTCGATAGCCCCGCAGCATGCCGTAGGTCAGTTCGACCGCGCGCCGTGGCCCCGGGGCTGCCGAGACCAGTTCGGGGTCGATGCGGATGGCGCTCTGTGTCGCGGCGTAGCGGCCCGGGTGCCGGTGGGCGTACTCCCGCCAGGCGTTGGCGTACGCGGCCAGAGCGTCCTTGCCCGCCCGACCGGCGGTCGCCTCCGCGATGAGCGCGGTCTTCTCGTCCGCCGCGAGCAGCGCGATCCGCCCGCGCAGATCCTCCAGATTGCGCACGTGGGTGTAGAGGCTCGCGTCCTTCACCCCCAGCCGCCGGGCCACCTGGGACATCGTCACCCGCTCGAACCCCACCTCGTCCGCCAACTCGGCGCCGGTGATCGTCACCCGCTCCGCCGTCAGTCCGGCCCGCGCCATGTCCCCTCCTGCCGATCGACATTTCCTAGGAGTCCTAGGTATAACCTAAGACGCCTAGGTACTGCAATGACGCAGCGTGTCGCGGGAGTTCGTCAATGGGCGGCTTCGTGGGCGAAGTCGGGCATCTCGGTGGACAGCAGCTCCTCGGCTCCACCGTCGAGCAGCCGTGCCATCGCCACCGAGCGCGGCAGCATCGTCTCCTCGTAGGCGCGTACGGCATCGCCCGCGGTGTCGTGTCGGGCGATGGCGAGGGCGAGTTCGCAGGCGTCCAGCATGGCCAGGTTCACGCCGACGCCCAGCGGCGGCATGAGGTGGGCGGCGTCGCCGACCAGCGTCACCGTCGGGTCGTGCTCCCAGGTGTGCGGCACGGGGAGGGCGTATATCGGGCGGTCGACGTAAAGCCCGTCGTTGTCCGTGATCAGCCTGCGCAAGAGGGGCGACCAGTCGCGGTAGCGGTCCGCGAGGAGGGCGCGGATGTCCAGAGGGGCAGGAGATGCGCCAGATGGACCCGACGGGCACCGTCCGCTTCCACCACCTCGCCTGGTCGAGGGTCCGGCGCGCCCTCTCCCCCACCACTCCCCGGTACAGCGGGCGCGTCTACATCGTCCAGCGCGTCCCGGCCGACTGGATCACCGCCAATGGCCTCACCCTCCATGACACCGGGCCAGTCGGAAGAACTCGTCCAGCAGACCGGCTTCGCGCAGGGCGACCTGCCCGTTGTCGGCGTGGAGGTCTAGGGTGCCGCCCTGGTCGCGGGCGTCGGGCCGCCGACGGTGACCGAGGCCTGTTCGCCCAGCGCGACGGGGACGACCACATCCTCGACTCCCTCGAACCGAGCACCGTGCGCTGGGGCCACACCCTGCGGACGGTCGGAGCGCCGACCAACGGCCGGCCGGCGTCGCGGTCGTGGACGGTGACGCCGATGCCGTGGCGTTGGAGGATGCGCGCGCAGGTCAGGCCGCCGGGGCCGGCTCCGATGATGGCGATGCGGGGTGCGGGGGTGGCGTTCACGGTGGGCTTCCGTCCGTGTCGTGGAGCGGTTCATGGGCGACCTCGGGGCCGCCGTCTCAGAAAAGCACAACCAGTAAATAAGTGCAACGAGTCAACTTTTGGATCTGGGCAACCAAACGGTAGGGTGTGGTCATGCCCGACACCACGACCGACGCCCCGACCGCTCCGGCACCCGCGATGGGCCGCCGCGAGCGGAAGAAGGCCGCCACCCGTCAGGCCCTCGCCGACGCGGCCCTGCGCCTGTTCGTGGAGCGCGGATACGACAACGTCGGCATCCGCGAGATCGCCGACGCGGCCGACGTCTCCACCACCACGCTTTTCAAGCACTTCCCCGTCAAGGAAGCGCTCGTGTTCGACGAGGACACCGACCGGGAGGCGGCTCTCCTCGCCGCCGTCCGCGAACGGCCGAAAGGGCAGTCCATCCCCGCGGCCCTGCGGCAACACGCTCTGCGCACCCGGCTGGCCCACAGCGGCGACGACGCCCGGTTCACCGCCTTCACCGACCTGGTCAACGCCACCCCGGCCCTGCGCGACTACGCCCAGACCATGTGGATGCGCCACACCGCCGCGCTCGCCCGGGTCATCGCCGAGGAGAGCGGCCTCGCCGCGGACGATCCCGCCTGCACCGCCCTGGCCCACTTCGCGCTCGAAGCCCCCCGCGCGGTGCGCTCACGCGATGACCTGCCGGCCGACCCCCGCGAGGCCCTCGCGCGCGTCTTCGACCTGCTGGAACACGGCTGGAGCGGTCTTCAGGCCGGAGAGTGACGAAGTCGTCCGGACCGCGCCGTGCCCGATCAGGCCTGCCGCACGGGGGGTCGGTACGCTCGGCGGCATGGGACTGGACATGACTGTGCTGATCGCGGACTGGTCCTGGCTGGGCGAAGTCCCCGAGAGGGGGAGGCTGTCGAGGTTGAGGGACGCCTGGTACGCCGACGAGACCGGGCTGTGGGATGACGACGCGCCGAAGGGCGAAGGCGAGTGGCATCGGCCACGAGGACCTCACCGCGCTTCGTTCTCCGTCTACGAGTTCCGAAACACCCTCGGCTCGTTCAAGGCCCACTTCTGGGCGGGGGAGCGCTGGGAGTCCGTACGCGACCACGCCGATCCGTCGCTACGCGCCGAGTTGGACGCCTTGCTGCTGGGGCTCGTATGGGGAGGAATGGACGGCGAGGCGGAGCACGTCGATCCGGGCGTCTTCTGCGACGACCCCGCCGTCACCCGAGGAGTGCTGCTGGCGCGCTCGCCGGACAGCGTGAAGGAACTGGCCGCGATGTCGGAGCGGATACGGCCACGGCTGGGCGGGCTGCGTCAGGCCTTCCAGGAGTACGCGGCCACCCCGCACGGATGGATCCGCGACTTCGACGAGTTCACCGACCTGCTGGACGACTGGGACCGCGTCCTGTCCGAAGCGGCCGGGCAGGGCTGGGGAGTCGTGGGACTGAGCGGATAGGCCACGAGCGAGGGGGCGGGAATCCCGTGCGCATGACGGGCGGCCGTCGCCAGGGGTGAGGCGCGTCTCATCGGGGCGGTGACGCTTGTCTATGCAACGAGTTGCATATCAAGATTCGAGTATGGCGCTTGAGCACGCGATCCTCGTCTCCCTGCTGGAGCAGCCGGGCTCCGGCTATGAGCTGGCCCGGCGGTTCGACCGGTCCATCGGTTACTTCTGGACCGCGACCCACCAGCAGATCTACCGCGTGCTCAAGCGGATGGAGATCGACGGCTGGACCGAGGTCCGCGCGGTTCCCCAGCAGGCAAGGCCGGACAAGAACGAACACTCCGTCACCCAGGCCGGCCGCGCCGCGCTCTCCGCCTGGCTGCGCGACCCCGTCCAGCCCGACAGCGTCCGTCACGAGATCGCCGTCAAGATCCGTGGCGCGGCCTTCGACGACCCGGCCGCGCTGATCCGCGAGGTCGAGCGACACCACCAGGCGCACGCCGACCGCCTCACGCACTACCTCGCGGGGGAGCTGCGCGACTTCACCGGCCCCGCGGCGCCCACCACGCCGGACGCCGGTCAGGAGCTGCAACACGTCGTGTTGCGCGGCGGCATCGCCTACGAGCGGATGATGCTCGCCTGGCTAGAGGACGTCCTCGCCACGCTCCACCGGATCTCCTGATACGCCGACCGGCCGCGCCGACCGTGCCACGGCCGCGCCGCCACCGATCCCGCCCCCCCCACCCCGCCCCCATTCCGGCCCCCGTTCCTCGACGCCCCCATCCATCGACAGGGCCCGGACCGCACCCGGGCCCGGAAGGCGAACCCTCATGACCGACACCCTGCTGTTCAACCCGCACACCTACGACCCCGCCCACTTCGACCCCGAGACCCGCAGGCTGCTGCGGGCCACCGTCGACTGGTTCGAGGCCCGCGGCAAGCGCAAGCTGATCGAGGACTACCGCTCCCGTGCCTGGCTCGCGGACTTCCTCGCGTTCTCCGCGAAGGAGGGCCTCTTCGCGAGCTTCCTGACCCCGACGCCCGAGGCCGCTGACGACCGGCCGGACAAGCGCTGGGACACCGCGCGGATAGCCGCCCTGAACGAGATCTTCGGGTTCTACGGCCTCGACTACTGGTACGCCTGGCAGGTCACCA
Organism: Streptomyces sp. A1136; assembly: GCF_004795055.1. GTDB lineage: Bacteria > Actinomycetota > Actinomycetes > Streptomycetales > Streptomycetaceae > Streptomyces. Next base: position 35,082 of record NZ_SSBJ01000024.1, on the reverse strand, counting down.
TCCTCGGCCTCGGTCCGGTCTGGCAGAGCGACAACGCCGCCGCCCGTTCCCGCGCGGCGCGGCTCCTCGACGAGGGTGAGGTCTTCGCGTTCGGTCTGTCCGAGAAGACCCACGGCGCGGACATCTACTCCACCGACATGCTGCTGGAGCCCGACGGCGACGGCGGCTTCCGGGCCCGCGGGTCCAAGTACTACATCGGCAACGGAAACGCCGCCGGTCTCGTGTCCGTCTTCGGCCGCCGCACCGACGTCGAGGGCCCCGACGGGTACGTCTTCTTCGCCGCCGACAGCCGCCACCCGGCGTACCACCTGGTGAAGAACGTCGTCGACTCGTCCAAGTACGTCAGCGAGTTCCGCCTCGACGACTACCCGGTCCGCGCCGAGGACGTCCTGCACACCGGCCGCGCCGCCTTCGACGCCGCCCTCAACACCGTCAACGTCGGCAAGTTCAACCTCTGCACCGCCTCGATCGGCATCTGCGAGCACGCGATGTACGAGGCCGTCACCCACGCGAACAACCGCATCCTCTACGGCCGCCCCGTCACCGCCTTCCCGCACGTGCGCCGCGAACTGGCCGACGCATACGTCCGCCTCGTCGGGATGAAGCTGTTCAGCGACCGCGCCGTGGACTACTTCCGCTCCGCCGGTCCCGACGACCGCCGCTACCTGCTGTTCAACCCGATGACCAAGATGAAGGTGACCACGGAGGGCGAGAAGGTCATCGACCTGATGTGGGACGTCATCGCCGCCAAGGGCTTCGAGAAGGACACCTACTTCGCCCAGGCGGCCGTGGAGATCCGCAGCCTGCCGAAGCTGGAGGGCACGGTCCACGTGAACCTCGCGCTGATCCTGAAGTTCATGCGCAACCACCTGCTGGAGCCCGCCGAGTACGCGCCCGTGCCGACCCGCCTCGACGCGGCCGACGACGCGTTCCTCTTCCGCCAGGGGCCTGCCCGGGGTCTGGGCTCCGTACGGTTCCACGACTGGCGCCCGGCCTTCGACGCGTACGCGGCCCTGCCCAACGTCGGCCGGTTCCGCGAGCAGGCCGACGCCCTGTGCGAGTTCGTGCGGACCGCCGCCCCCGACGAGGAGCAGAGCCGTGACCTCGACCTCCTTCTGGCCGTGGGACAGCTTTTCGCCCTGGTCGTGCACGGCCAGCTGATCCTGGAGCAGGCGCGCCTGTCGGGTCTGGACGAGGACGTGCTCGACGAACTCTTCGCAGTCCTCGTGCGCGACTTCTCCGCACACGCGGTGGAGCTGTACGGCAAGGACTCCGCCACGGCGGAGCAGCAGAGTTGGGCGCTCGGGGCGGTTCGCCGCCCGGTGGTCGACGCGGACCGCTCGGCGCGCGTCTGGGCGCGCGTGGAGGCGCTGGCCGGGGCGTACGAGATGGCGCCCTGACGCGACCGGGACGCAAGCGGGCCCGCACCGCGCCGCGGAGTCCCGCGCCTGGCTGAGGCCGCCGGCCTTGGGGTCCTCCTCAAGGCCGGGGCGTCGGCCCCGCCCCGTGCCCGTCCACCGGGACGCCCAGCCGGCCGGCCACCTCGGCGAGAGCCGTCCCCAGGGGGAGCGCGACCCGGGTGACGGCGTGCCGGTCGCCCCGGGTCGGGTCCCGGTTGACGATCAGTACGGGCTTCCCGGCCCGGGCCGCCTGGCGGACGAATCGCAGCCCCGACATCACCGTCAGCGAGGAGCCCAGGACCAACAGCGACTCGGCGGCGTCCACCAGGTCGCGGCAGTGCTCGACCCGCGGCGGCGGAACGGACTCGCCGAAGAACACCACGTCCGGTTTGAGGACGCCCCCGCACCTGGAGCAGGGCACCACGGAGAAGTCCCCGACCTGTTCGTCCGTGAGGTCGGCGTCGCCGTCCGGGTTCAGTCCCGCAGCCACCGGCTCGAAGCCCGCGTTGGCCTCCTCCAGCCGCCGGGCGACGTCCCGACGCGAGGTGAAGGCGCCGCAGGACAGACAGACGACGCGCCCCAGGCTCCCGTGGAGTTCCACCACGCCCTCGCTCCCGGCGGCCTGGTGCAGACCGTCGACGTTCTGGGTGATCACGCCCGAGAGCAGACCGTGCCGGCCGAAGGCCGCCACGGCCCGGTGTCCGGCGTTCGGCCGGGCGCGGCCGAACGTGCGCCAGCCGAGGTGACTGCGGGCCCAGAACCTGCGCCGGGCATGGGCACTGGCGGTGAATTCCTGGTACGTCATCGGCGTATGCCGACTCAGGCTCCCGCCCTCGCCCCGGTAGTCGGGGATGCCCGACTCCGTGGAGATGCCCGCCCCGCTGAGCACCAGCACACCGCCGGACCGCAGCGCATCGGCGACCGGCTGCGGCTCCGTGGTGCCCGGCGGCAGGTCCTCGGTGGGCGTCCAGCTCAAAGTGGGGCGCGTGCGCATGCTGCCAGCGTACGGAACGGGTAGGACAACGGCGCGGGAGCGGGGCGGGCGGCGAAGGCCGCGGGCGGTACGGCGCCGACGGCGGGAGGTCTCAGGAGCGGGTGAGGCCCCACGTCTGCAGGCTGTAGGGCCGCCCCTTCTCCTCACCGGTGATCAGCGGTACGTCGAGCAGTCGAAAGCCCGCCTTGGTGGCCACGGCGACGCTGGCGGCGTTCTCCGCCTCCAATTCCAGGATCACCTGCTCCGCGCCCAGTTGCTCGAAGGCGTAGGCGGCCATGACCCGCACGGCCCGCGACGCCAGCCCTCGGCCGCGGTGCGCCGGTCCGACCGCGTAGCCGATCTCGGTTCCCTCGGGGGCGCGCCGCAGCATCACCTCGCCGAGCGGGGCCCCGCCGTCGACGGTGATGGCGAGGAGGATCGTCGTGCCTTCCGCCCGGAGCTTCCGGTCCCGGTCCAGGCGCGCGCGGGCGGCCGCCTCGTCGAAGGGAGAGACGATCGGTGTCCAGTACGCGATGTCTGGGTGGTCGAAGAGGTCCGGCATCGCGGCCAGGTCCGCCTCCGTCCAGTCGCGCAGGATGAGGCCTTCTGCCGAAAGCTCGATCCGCTCGGGAAACGACGACGTGGTGCTGCTCATGATGGGGGTCCTCCGTGACCTGTTCCGACGAAGCAGGGTAACCGCGGGCAGGTGGGAGGGCACGCCGTTTGCGGCGGCCCCGGCGTCCGGGCCCGCCGGCCCGGCGGCGGGGCGGGGCTCGGGAGGTGCGCGCCGCCGGCGCGGCCATAGCGCTCAGTGGCGGGCCGGGCGCTGTGGGTAGCTGTCGAAAATCTTCACACGGTGAGAGTGGAGTGGATGACTCCCTTTGTGCAGCCGGGCGACATGTCGGATATCGGCAGGGTGATTTCTCCGGCAATGCCCCTTATTTCCCTCGAAGTTCGCACGTGGCGCAGATGTGTTACTCGATCTTGTGAGGAGCGTGTGGTGATCTTCGGGGTGATTCGAAAATCCTTCCCTACTCACCGGTTGCCCTACCCGTCTGACGGCGTCAACACGGTTCGCCCGGTCACCCGTTGGCGTGCTTACATCGGCGCACCGCAGCGGTTTCGGAAACGGCGTCCCATGCCGGCCGAGGCCCTCGCGCAGGTGGTCGGACCGCCCTGTCGCGGCCTGCCCACACCCCCCGTGAAAAACACTCTCTTACGAATGAAGGGTGCGCTCCCATGCGTAACGACATCGAGACCCGCGAGATCGCCGACGACGAGCTGGACGCCATCTCCGGCGGTATCGCCCTCGGCGGCGGCCTCCTCGGCGGCGTGACCGGCGACGTCCAGCACGTCCTCGGCACCGTGACCTCCCTGCAGACCGTCCACGGCGCGCTGGCCCTGCCCGGCCAGGTCGAGGGCATCGTCGGCGTCCGCGCGGGTGTCGCCGGTCTCTGAGCGGTCCCGCTCGACCAGTGAACCCCGGAACGCGCCCGTTCCGGGGTTCACCCCGTGTGCCGAAGGCAGTCGAAGGAAGAGTCCCAGTCCGTGCAGTTCCGTCAAAAGGCGCTCTCCAAGCTGCAATCGCCCGAGGAGCTCGATCTCCCCGTGCGGTTCGCGCGTCCGCAGGGCCGGCTCGTCCTGGCCGTCACGGTCGTCGTCATGGCGGCTGCCGCCTTCTGGGCCTTCACCGGATCGGTGTCCTCCAAGCTGGGCGCACCCGGCATCCTCACCCACGCCGACGGCAGTTACCTCTTGCAGACCCCCTTCGCCGGACAGGTCACCGCCGTCCACGCCAAGGAGGGCCAACTGCTTGCCGCCGGAGCCCCGTTGCTCCAGGTCGGTACCGAGCAGGGCGAACGCACCGTACGCGCGGTCGCCGGTGGGCGGGTCACCGCGCTCCTCGCGCGCGTCGGAGCGGTGGTCACGGCCGGCGCGGACGTGGCGACGGTGGAGCGGGTGAAGGGCCCCGACGACCCGCTGGTCGCGGTGCTGTACGTACCCGCCGCGAGCGGGGCGGCCATCCCCGTCGGCGCCACCGTCGACCTCACCGTCCAGTCCGTGCCGCAGCAGCGGTACGGCGTACTGCGCGGGCGCGTCAAGGAGGTCGGTCGCACGCCGCAGACCCCGGCGCGGATCGGCGGATTCCTCGGCGACACCGGGCTCGCAGCGCAGTTCACCCGACAGGGCAACCCCGTCTCGGTCCTCGTAGAGCTCGACCGCACCACGCGGACCAGGTCCGGCTACCGGTGGTCCTCCACCGACGGCCCCCCGTACACCCTCGACTCCACCACATCGGTCACCGGCGCCGTCCACCTCTCCGTGCAGCGCCCCGTCGATTGGCTGTTCCCGTGACCGCCCCCGCCCCGGCGACCACCCCCACCCCCGGACACCGCTCCTCCCGGCGCAGGCCCGCGCCCGCCCCCAAGGGGCGCACCCCACGGGTGGTCCGGACCCCCACAGTGCTCCAGATGGAGGCGGTGGAGTGCGGGGCCGCCGCACTGGCCATGGTCCTCGGCCACCACGGCCGCTTCGTCCCCCTGGAAGAGCTGCGCATCGCGTGCGGGGTCTCCCGCGACGGCTCCCGCGCCGCCAACCTCCTGCGGGCGGCCCGAGGTTACGGTCTCCAGGCCAAGGGCATGCAGATGGACCTCGCCGCACTCGCCGGCGTGCGGCCCGCGGCCATCCTCTTCTGGGAGTTCAACCACTACGTCGTCTACGACGGCATGGGCCGCCGCTTCGGCCGCCGGGGCGTGTACGTCAACGACCCGGCCAAGGGCCGCCGGTTCGTGCCGATGGACGAGTTCGACACCAGTTTCACCGGCGTCGTCCTCACCTTCGAGCCCGGCCCGGGATTCCGCCGCTCAGGCCGCAAGCCCGGCGTCCTCGGCGCCCTGCCCGCCCGGCTGCGCGGTACCTCCGCCTCCATGCTCGCCGCCGTGCTCGCGAGCCTCCTGCTGGTGGCCGTCGGCGCGACGGTGCCCGCGCTGAGCCGCACGTACATCGACATGTTCCTGATCGGGCAACAGGCCTCCCTGCTCGGCGCGCTGTTCGCCTCGATGGCGGTGGCCCTCCTCCTCACGGCGGTGCTCACCTGGCTCCAGCAGGCCAATCTGCTGCGCGGACGCATCATCTCCTCGACCCTCGGCAGCGCCCGCTTCCTGCGGCACCTGCTGAGGCTGCCGGTCACGTTCTTCTCCCAGCGCAACCCCGCCGACCTCGTCCAACGCCTCCAGTCCAACGACGCCGTCGCCGAGACCCTCGCACGGGACCTGACCGCCGCCGGAGTCGACGCCGTCGTGGTCGTCCTCTACGCCGTGCTGCTGTGGACCTACGATCCCGGGCTCACCCTCGTCGGCATCCTCATGGCGCTGCTCAACGTGGTGGCCCTGCGGATCACGATGCGACTGCGGGCCACCGACACCCAGAAACTGCGCGCGGAGAGCGCCCGGCTCACCAACACCTCCTACAGCGGCCTCCAGCTCATCGAGACGATGAAGGCCACCGGCGGCGAGAACGGCTTCTTCCGCCGCTGGGCGGGCCGGCACGCCGTCACGCTCGACGTGCAGCAGCGGCTCGGCGTGCCCAGCGCGTGGCTGGCGATCGTCGCACCCACGCTGGCGGCGCTCAACAGCGCCCTGATCCTGATGATCGGCGGCCTGCGGGCGGTCGAAGGCCACCTTTCGGTCGGCCTGCTCGTCGCCTTCCAGGCGTTGGTGACCAGCTTCACCGCGCCGATCACCCGCCTGGGCGGTGTCGCCGGGCGGATCCAGGACTTCGCGGCCGACGTGGCCCGCCTCAAGGACGTCGAGAACTTCCCCGTCGACCCGCTGTACTCGCGGCGCGAACCCCCCGCCGCCACCCGACGGCTCAAGGGCCACGTGGAGTTGGAGCACGTCACCTTCGGCTACAACCCGCTGGACGCCCCGCTGCTGAAGGACTTCTCCCTCACGGTCGGACCCGGCCGGCAGGTCGCCCTCGTCGGCGGCTCCGGCAGCGGCAAGTCCACCGTCTCGCGGCTGATGTCCGGCCTCCACACCGTCTGGGAAGGCGCCATCCGCATCGACGGGATGCGGCTGGAGGACATCCCGCGCGGAGCGCTCGCCGCCTCCGTGTCCTTCGTCGGCCAGGACGTCTTCCTCTTCGAGGGCACCGTCCGCGACAACGTCGCCCTGTGGGACCCCTCCCTCTCCGACGAGGCGGTGATCACCGCTCTTCAAGACGCCGCCGTGTACGACGACGTCGCGTGCCGCCCCGGCGGCATCCACAGCCGAGTCGAGCAGGACGGCCGGAACTTCTCCGGCGGCCAACGCCAGCGCCTGGAGATCGCCCGCGCCCTGGTGCGCCGGCCCAGCGTCCTGGTCCTCGACGAAGTGACCAGCGCCCTGGACGCGACGACCGAGCGGACGGTCATGGACAGCCTGCGCCGCCGAGGCTGCGCCTGCGTGATCATCGCGCACCGGCTGAGCACGGTCCGCGACAGCGACGAGATCGTCGTACTCGACCGCGGAACCGTCGTGGAACGCGGACGGCACGAGGACCTGCTCGCCCGGCAGGGCGCCTACGCCGCACTGGTCAAGGAGCACTGAGATGACCGCCATGTGGCAGACACCGACCCAGGCCGTACCCGACCCCGTCGTGACCGCCCTCGGCGCCGTCGGCTCCCCGGTCGACTGCACGGGTCTGCGCAGCATGTCCCTGGAGGGCCCGCTCGTGCTGTGGCTCGTCGAGGACGGCGCGCTCGACCTGTTCGCCGTCGACGCCGCGTTGGAGGGCAACTGGCACTTCCTGGGCAGGCTGGAGGAGGGCGCCCTGCTTCTGGGCCCCGCCGACGGCTGCGCGCACACCCTGGTCGGCCGGCCCCTCCAGGGCTGCCGGCTGCGCCGCATCGAGCTGCGCGAACTTTTCCGCCCCGAGCACGCGGGCACGGGAAGCCCCCAGGACGGTTCATGGGGGTGGTACACCGACCAGGGCGCCCCCGGCTTCGCCGGCGGGGCACTGAGCCCCCTCGAAGAGGCCTTCGCGCTCGGGGTCGGCCGCGGACTGCGCGCGCTCTACCAGGCACCGCTGGAGAGCCGACCCGGCACCGGCCCGGGCCGCGACGACGACGTGCTGTGGATGCAGATCACGCCGGGCAGCGTGCAATACGGGGCGGCCTACGAGGGCCACGGCATGGCCGGCACGCTCCTCGTCGACGGGGCGATGTGGCAGGGCATGGTCGATCAGCAGTACCGGCTGCTGCACGCCCTGGACCGGTGGATCGAGCAGCTGGAACGGGCCCACGAGGACCGGACGGCCGCCGGCATCGAGGCCGGCGAGGCCGCCCGCACCCAGGCGGACCGGGCCCTGCTGGCCTCCATCGGCCGCGCCGGCAAGAGCACCAGCCCGCGCCGCCCCGCGAGCGACGACGCGACTGCCGCCGTGTGCCGCCTGGTCGCCCGCGACGCCGGTGTCACCCTGTCCGAACCGGGCGCGACCGCCCCCGCCTCCTCGGGAACGGCCGATGGCGCGGCCGACGGCGGCGCCGACCCCCTCGAACGCATCGCGCTCGCCTCCCGCATCCGGACCCGACCGGTCAAACTCGCCGGTCGCTGGTGGCGGGAGGACAGCGGACCCCTGGTGGGCCGCCGCGCGAAGGACCAGGCACCGGTCGCGCTGCTGTGGCGACGCGGCGGATACACGGCCGTCGACCCCGCCACCGGCCGCCGCGAACGTGTCGGCAAGGACCTCGCCGCCGACTTGGAACCGGGCGCGGTGATGCTGTGCCGCCCGCTGCCCGACGGCAAGCCGAGCCTGCTCGCGCTGGTCCGCTTCAGCCTCCGCGGTACGGGCAAGGACCTGCGCGCCCTCATGCTGGGCGGCCTCGTCGCGGTGGGGCTGGGGGCGCTGGTCCCGCTGGCCACCGGCCGGGTGCTGGGCGCGTACGTCCCCCGAGCCGAGAGTGGCCTCATCGTGCAGAGCGCCCTGGCGCTCATCGCGACGAGCGTCGTGTCGGCCGCGTTCATGCTGCTGCAGAACACCAGTGTCCTGCGGATCGAGGGCCGCATCGAAGCCACCTTGCAGCCCGCCGTGTGGGATCGGCTGCTGCGGCTGCCGGTGACCTTCTTCGCGGGCCGTTCCACCGGCGAACTGGCCGGTGCCGCCATGGGGATCAGCTCCATCCGCCGTGCGATCTCCGGGATCGGCGCGGTGTCCGTACAAGCGGTCGCGGTCGCCGCGATGAACCTCGTCCTGCTGCTCGTCTACAGCGTGCCGCTGGCGTTGGCGGCCGTCGCCATGCTCCTCGTCATCGCCGCGGTCTTCCTGGGGCTGGGCCTGTGGCAACTGCGCTACCAGCGGCGGCTGGTGAAACTCGGCAACAAGCTGAGCAACCAGGCGTTCCAGACCCTTCGCGGTCTGCCCAAGCTGCGCGTCGCCGCCGCCGAGAGTTTCGCCTACGCCGCCTGGGCACGCGAGTTCGCCCGGACCCGCGAGTTGCAGCAGCGCATCGGCCGGATCAAGAACGCCGTCACCGTGCTCAACGCGGTGTGCCTGCCGGTGTGTTCGCTGGTGATGTTCATGCTGCTGGCCGGGCCGGCCCGGGGGAGCATGTCCGCGAGCGGGTTCCTCACCTTCAGTACCGCCGTGACGATGATGCTGTCCGCCGTGACGCAACTGACCGGCGCACTCCTGTCGGCCGCCGCCGTGCAGCCGATGTTCGAGGAGGTCAAACCGATCCTCGACGCGAGCCCCGAGGTGAGCGGCTCCGGCATCCGGCCGGGCCCGCTCGGCGGCGCCGTCGAGGTGCGGAACGTGTCCTACCGGTACGCCGAGGACGGCCCGGTCGTCCTCGACGACGTGTCGCTGCGGGTCCGCCCCGGGGAGTTCGTGGCGATCGTCGGGGCCAGCGGCTGCGGCAAATCGACCCTGCTGCGCCTGCTCATCGGCTTCGACGCGCCCACCTCGGGCAGCGTGCTCTACGACGGCCAGGACCTGGCCGCACTCGACCGGGCGGCGGTGCGCCGCCAGTGCGGCGTCGTGCTCCAGAACGCGCAGCCGCTGTCCGGCTCGATCCTGGAGTGCATCGGCGGCGCCGAGCCCTGTTCACTGGAGGAGGCGTGGGATGCCGCCGCGCGGGCGGGCCTCGCCGAGGACATCAAAGCCATGCCGATGGGCATGCACACCGTGCTCTCGGACGGTGGCGGCACGGTCTCCGGCGGCCAGCGCCAAAGGCTGATGATCGCCCAGGCCCTCGTCCGCAAGCCGCGCATCCTCTTCCTGGACGAAGCCACCAGCGCACTCGACAACGCGGCCCAGAGGGTGGTCATCGAGTCGACGCGCGCCGAGCGGTGCACCCGCGTCGTGATCGCCCACCGGCTGTCCACGATCATGGACGCCGACCGGGTGGTAGTGATGTCGCGGGGGCGAATCGCCCAAGAGGGCACGCCCGCGGAACTGCTCGCCGACACGGACGGGCCCTTTTACGAACTGGTGCGCCGCCAAGTCGGCTGACCCGGGTGGTCAGGGCCGGCTCCGACCGGGGAGGTGTCCCGTCCCCGCGCCGGAGCCGGCAGGTCGTCCGCCGCCGCGCTCAGCGCGAACCGCGCGCCACGGCCTTGACCCGTGCGGCGGTGCTCGCCGCGGCCGCCTCGACGGGGCGGTGTACGGCCCGTACCGGGTGCCGGTGGTCGAGTACGTGCCGGGACCGGTAGGCGAGCGAGGGCTTGCCGTGGGTGTCGGCGGCGGCGATGAGCAGGCCGCCCAGGGCGGACAGGTCGGTGAGGAAGCGGGAGCGCTGCCGTGCCCGCTCCTGCGGGTCCTCCACCGTCCAGAAGGCGTTTCCGGTGAGGGTGGTCGGTACCAAAGTCGCGGCGAGCGTGAGCGCGGCCAGGCGCGGGGCGCGCCCCGTGGCGAACAGCAGGCCGGCCCCGGCCTGGATCGCACTGTTGACGCGCACCAGCTTCAGCGGGTCGCCGGACAGCGCCGGGATGCGTTTCCCGACCGCCCGGACGACGGGTTGGGCGGATTCCGCGGCGGCCTCGGGGTGGCGCAGGGTGTGCAGTCCGCCGGTGACGAACGGGGCGGCCAGCAGGGGACGGGCGAGTTTTCGAAGGACAGCCATGCCCCGCTGGTGCCCCGGCTGGGCCCGTCCATCCGGCCCGACCGGTTCCGCTGCCGCACTGATCCGATGCCCCACCGGCGCCGGACGCCGGTGGGGGATCGGGCCGCCAACCGCCCCACCGTCAGTTCAGGGGCTTGTCCAGCACGGCCTTGCGGTGGCTGAAGGTCTCCAGGGAGTAGCGGCCGTGGTAGCTGCCCATGCCGCTCTCGCCCACGCCCCCGAAGGGCAGGTCCGACACGGTGAGGTGGGCCACGGGCAGTCCGAACGCCAGGCCGCCCGAGGAGGTTTCCCGCGTGAGGCGCTCGCGCGTGGTGTCGGATTCGGTGAAGGCGTACAGCGCCAGGGGCTTGTCGCGGTCGCGGATGAAGGCGATGGCCTCCTCCAGTCCGGCCACCTCGACCACGGGCAGGATCGGGCCGAAGATCTCCTCGCGCATGACGGGGGAGTCCGGCGCCACCTCGGCGAGGACGGTCGGGGCGATGTAGCGGTCGGCGCGGTCGTGGGTTCCGCCGACGACGGTGCGACCGGAGTCGAGCAGGCCGGTCAGCCGGTCGAAGTGCCGTTCGTTGACGATCCGGCCGTAGTCCGGGGACGTCGCCGGGTCGTCGCCGTACATCGTCCGCAGGACCTCGGCCAGTTCCCTCTCCAGTTCCCTGGCGGTCCCGGGGTCGGTCAGCACGTAGTCGGGCGCGACGCACGTCTGGCCCGCGTTCATGAACTTCGTGGCTGCCAACCGGGCCGCCACGACGCCCAGGTCCGTGCCGCGGTCCACGAAGGCGGGGGACTTGCCGCCGAGTTCGAGGGTGACCGGTGTGAGATTCTCGGCCGCCGCGCGCATCACGACCCGGCCGACCGTGCCGTTGCCCGTGTAGAAGATGTGGTCGAACCGCTGCGCGAGCAGCTCGGTGGTCTCGGCGACCGCGCCCTCCACCACGGCCACCTCGTCGCGGTCCAGGTATCGCGGCAGGAGCGCGGCGACCGCGCGCGAGGTGGCGGGCGCCAGCTCACTGGGCTTGGCCACGACGCAGTTGCCCGCGGCCAGCGCGCCGACGATCGGGGAGAGCAGCAGCTGGACCGGGTAGTTCCACGGGGCGATCACGAGGACCACGCCGAGCGGGTCCTGCACGGTGTGGGCCACGGCGGGGCTCAGCCGCTCGGGCACCGGGGCCGGCTGCGGCCGCAACCAGTCGGCCAGGTGCTCCAGCGTGTGGTCGATCTCGCGCACGGTGAAGTCGATCTCCGTACGGTAGGCCTCCTGCGGGCTCTTGCCGAGGTCGGCGTGGAGCGCGGCGGCCAGTTCGTCTCCCCGCTCGGTCAGCAGTTCGCGCAGGGCTTCGAGCCGGCTGGTGCGCCAGGACAGGGGCTTGGTGCGGCCGGTGTCGAAGGTGGCGCGCAGCCGTGCGACGACTTGGGCGGGCTTTTCCGAGGGCTGGTCCGACATGTGGGTCTCCTGGGGGTCGCGCGGCGCACGGCGGCGCCGAAGTTCCGTTGTATATAGCAACTATTCGCTCGGGTGTATTCCCGGCGCGTGTGCGGGGCGGGTTCAGTCCTCTCCGGCCCCGGGTGTCACGTCGTGCGGAGGGGCCGGCTCCCGGTTGTAGCGCAGCAGGTAGGCGGCGAAGCGGTCCAGGTCGACGGGGTCCCAGTCCGCGAGTCGCTCGTCGAACATCGCCCTCCGCTCCATGGTCGTCTTGGCCAGGATGGCGGCCCCCTCGGGGGTGAGCTCCAATACGTGCACCCGGTGGTCGTCCTGGTCGGCGCCCCGTACGACCAGTCCCGCCCGCTCCAGTGCCGCGATCTGGCGGCTGACCGTCGACTTGTCCAGTGCGTAGTGGCCGGCAAGGTCGGAGGCCCGGCAGCCCTTCCGTTCCTCCAGGTGGCTGAGCAGGGTGAACGACACCAGGGAGAGCTCCGGGTGCATCCGGGCGGCCGCGGATCTCGCCCGTCGGGCGAAGGCGGTCATCTCGCGCTGGATCGTCTCGACGGCCGCCGTCCGGCGCTCATCGTCAGGTCGGGGGGTGTCCGATGTGTCCGTGGTCACTCCGACTCCTTTCGCGTCTAGTTGTATAGTACAACTGGAAGAGAAGTTGTATAAGCCAACTATTTTTCGGCCGACTGCCCCGCAGCCCGAGCCTAAACCGGAGGTCCTGTCGTATGTCCGGCCGCACATCCGTACACCACCACGCCGCGGACCCGGTGCTCCGCCACGTGCTCACCCATCTCCTGACCCCCCTGCTGATGTGTCTCGGCATGGGTCTCGCCTACATGGGTGCCTTCGTCCAGCCGGAGCCCCACCACCTGCCCGTCGCCATCGTCGGCGAGGGGCCCCGCGCCATGGTCTTCGCGCAGACGGTCAAGAACGACGCCGGCGACGCCCTCGACGTACGCATGCTCGCCCGCCGCGCCGACGCGGTGGACGAGCTCAAGGACCGCCGTATCGCAGCCGCCTACCTGCCGAGCGACACCGCGCCCGAGCTGATCGTCGCCACCGCCGCCTCCGACACGAGCGCCACCGTGGCCGAGAAGATCTTCACTCCGGTCGCCGCCCGACAGGGCGTGCCGCTCAAGGTGACCGATGTCGTCCGCACCGTCGACGACGACCCGACCGGTCAGGGCCTGTTCTTCCTGCTCGTCGCGGTCAGTATCGGCTCCTACGCCTCGGTGGCGGTCCTCGGGGGCGCGGGCGCCGCACTGCGCATGCGCGGTCGCGCCCTGCTCGCCGTCGGCGTGTCCGGCGTCGTCAGCGCGATCGGCGCGCTACTGGCCGGGCCGGTCTTCCACCTCGCCCACCACGGCCTGGCCGGAGTCTGGGGCCTGAGCTGGCTTTACTCTGCGGGCATCCTCTTCGTCGGAGTCGGACTGCACACCTTCCTGAAGCGCTGGACGACGCTCACCATGATGGTGCTCTTCGTGATGCTCAACTTCACCAGTTCCGGGGGCCTGTTCCGCCCCGAGTTGCAGAACGGCTTCTTCGGTTCCCTGCACGCCTTCTGGAACGGTGCCGGGTACGTCGACGGCCTGCGCGGCCTGGTCTACTTCGGCAGCGACGGCCTCTCCCGCCAAGTGGGCACCCTTCTGCTCTGGCTGTTCCTCGGCCTGGTTCTCACGGCCGCGGCCGGGCTCTTCGAACGCCGCCGGGCCGCTCAGGGGGCCGTTGCCCTTCCGCGGCCGACCCACCCGCGCGGGGCCGAGAAGGACGAGCAGGACGAGAAGGACGAGAAGGAGAGGGAGAGGGCAGCGGAGGAGGAGATGGAGGAGGCGGTCGGCGTCTGAGGCGGACGAGGTCGCGAACCCGGGGCGTGTCGTGTGCCACGTACCCGGGCTCGCGGACGTGGAGCACGGCGGAGTGACCGCCGCTCAGTCCGTCCCGGGCTCGCCCGGGCGCGCGGCCTCGGCGCCGGTCCCCGCAGCGCCCGCGTCACCGGCCCCCCTCGCCACCCGCGTCACCGGCCTCGGCTGGGTGCGGTCCGTCCGCCGGCGCGGTCCACAAGCGGTCGAGGGAGGCGAGGACCAGCCGGCAGACCGCATCCGGGTCGGCGCCCGCGAGGGGTTCGCGGGCCACGACCGTCCGCATGAGCCCGATCCCCAGCAGCCAGGCCATGGCGAGATCCGCGCGCAAGGCCCCGTCGTCGGAGGGGGCCAGGCCGGCCAACACCTTCTGGTACGAGTCGCCCAGCTCCCGCAGGGTCCCCGTCGCCTCGTCTCCCCTCCCGACGGATCGCAGGTACACCTCCAAGGAGCGGTCGGTCCCGGCGGCGCTGCGCGTGAGCAGGGAGCGCAGCGCCGTCTCGAACAGGTCCTCCGGCGCGGTCGCGTGCAGTTGCTCCAGGTCCCCACGTGCGACGACCTCCGTCAGCAGCCCGTGCTTGGAGCCGAAGTAGCGGAACAACAGGGCCTGGTTGGCCCCGGCCCGCTCGGCTATCGCCCGGACCGTGGTCCTTTCGTAGCCCTGTTCGGCGAACAGGTCACCGGCCGCTTCGAGCAGCCTGAGGCGGGTGGCCGCGGCGTTGCGGGAGCGCTCCGCGGGCTGCGGCCGGGGGGATTCGTCCACGCTGATGGTCCTCTCCGAGGGCCCGTCAGGATAACGGCCACAAAGCGTCGTTGACCGGTCGGAAAGCCCGTCCTAGGTTGTAAGCAGCTGCTTACAACCCGCGCCCGGGAGGCCGAAGTGACGAACACCGACACCCCCACCCTCAGCTACCCCTTCAACACCGCCGAGGGACTTCGGCTCGCCGAGGAGTACGAGCGCGTACGCGACCGTCCCGGCCTGTTACGCGTGCGGATGCCGTACGGCGAGCCGGCCTGGCTGGTCACCCGCTACGCCGACGCCCGCCTCGTGCTGGGCGACGCGCGCTTCAGCCGCGCCGCGGGCAACACCCGTGACGAGCCCCGACAGTCCGAGGGCCGCGCCGACAGCGGCATCCTGGGCATGGACCCGCCCGACCACACCCGGCTGCGGACCCTGGTGGCCAAGGCGTTCACCGTCAGGCAGGTCGAGAGGCTCCGCCCACAAGTGCGCGCGTACGCCGCCGAGCTGCTCGACGAGCTGGAGGCGGCAGGGCCCCCGGTCGACCTCGTCGACCGTTACGCACTGCCCATCCCCGTCGCCGTGATCTGCCGCATGCTGGGCGTACCGGTCGCGGACCGCCCGCGCTTTCGGGTGTGGAGCGACGCCGCGCTCTCGACCGGCTCGCTGACGGCCGAGGAGTTCCACGCCAACCGCGAGGAACTGCGCGCCTACATGGCGGGGCTCATCGACCTCCACCGCCAGGCCCCGCAGGACGACCTGATGACGGCGCTCATCGAAGCTCGGGACGGCGACGGTGACCGGCTCTCGGAGCTGGAGCTCATCGACCTGTGCGTGGCGGTCCTCGTCGCCGGGCACGAAACCACCGCGTCCCAGATCCCCAACTTCGTCCTCACCCTGCTCGACCACCCGGACCAGCTCGCGCTGCTGCGCCGGAACCCCGCCCTGATCGCGGGCGCGGTGGAGGAGCTGCTGCGGTTCGTGCCGCTGGGCAGTGGCGCCGGCCAGGCCCGGTACGCCACCGAGGACATCGAGGTCGGCGGCACCCTCGTCAAGGCCGGAGACCCGGTGCTGGTCGCGACCGGCGCGGCCAACCGCGACGCGCTGCGCTTCACCGCCCCAGGGGTCCTCGACATCCGACGCCCCTCCAACCAGCACCTCGGGTTCGGGCACGGCGTCCACCACTGCCTCGGGGCCCAGCTGGCCCGCATGGAACTCCAGGAGGCCCTGGGCGCGCTCCTCCTGCGCTTCCCCGGGCTCAAGGTCGTCGGCGACCTCACGTGGAAGACCGAGATGCTGGTGCGCGGGCCGCGCGTCATGCCGATCGGGTGGTGAACGCCGTCCGCGCGGAACCGGCGCCTGCGCCGGTGCGCCCCGTCCGGGTGCGGCTGGTCCGGGCGGGCGGTCTCCCGTGCGTTCCGCACGCAACGGCGCGGCCCAGGTCACGCGCCGGGTGATGGTGGTGCCCGTGCCCGGAACGCCGACGGTGCACGCGGACCACAGCGGGAGGAGACGGACATGGACGCGATCGTGCTTTTGCGCGACGACCACAAGACGGTCGAGAAGCTGTTCAAGCGGTTCGAGAAGACGGGCGACGACGATCTGACCGAGCGGCGCCGGATCGTCGACGAGGTGATCGAGGAACTGACCGTGCACGCCTGGATCGAAGAGCGGATCTTCTATCCGGCCGCCCGCGAAGCCGCCCCCGACACCACCGATCACATTCTCGAAAGCATCGAGGAGCACCATGCCGTCGTGTGGATGCTCTCCGAGCTCAAGGGCATGGACGCCTCGGACGAGCGCTTCAAAGCCAAGATGACCGTCCTGATGGAGAACGTCCGTCACCACGTCGAGGAGGAGGAGCAGGACTGGTTCCCCGACGTCCGCAAGGCGATGGGACGCAACCGGCTCACCGAGCTCGGAGAACGGCTCGAAGCCGAGAAGAAGAAGGCTCCACGCGACCCGCTGGCCGTACCGAGCGCGACGGACTAGCACCGGACCCCGTCCGGCAAGGTGCCCCGTCCGGACCTGGCCCCGCCCGGCGTCGGCCGCCGGGCGAGGGCCCCTGCCGTGGGCACCGGCACGCCGCGGGTTCGCTTCTCGGAGGTCCACGGCCACGTGCCGCCGCCCGCAGCGAATCCCGTGGCGCTTCCACGCACCGACCGAGGGAAGACGCATGACCATGAAGCCGCTGATGGACGACGAGGAAGACGCACGGCGTACGCCGAAGAGGACGTACGCGTTCACGGCGGCCGCGGTCACCGCGGCCGCCGTCCTGGGAGCGCGGGCGGTGGACGCCGAGAGCCGTTGGTACCGCGGGCTGCGCAAGCCGTCCTGGCAGCCACCGCCCCGGGCGTTCGGCGCGGTGTGGACGCCGCTGTACGCGTCGATCGCCTGGGCCGGCGGCCGGGCCCTGACCCGGGCCCGGGGGCCGGCGCGGCGCCGCCTGGCCGTCAGCCTCGGGGTGAACCTCACGGTGAACGCGGCCTGGACCTGGATGTTCTTCGGCCTCCGCAGCCCGCGGGCCGGCCTGGCCGGGACCCTGCTGCTGGATCTCAGCAACGCGGAGTTGCTCCGCCGCACCGCCCGCACGGACGCCCGCGCGGCCGCCGCGCTCTTGCCCTACGCCGCCTGGTGCGCCTTCGCCACCGCCCTCAACACGTCCATCGCCTCGCGCAACCGCACGGGACGACGCGCGGGTGCCGGGCGTGCGGTCCCCCGGCCGGGGGCAGCCGCCACCCGCCACGGGCGGCCCTGACGCCCCCGGCCGGGGCCGCGAGGGCTCGGTGCGCCGCGCGTCGGGACGGCGGACGTGCTCGGGGAGGGCGGGGAGCGCGGGCCGGCCGTCGGACGTTGGACGTTGGACCGTACGGGGCACGATCCGTCGCACCCACCGCGCTACCATCCGAGCGATGAGGGAGGACCTGATGAGCACGGCCGACGAGGGACGGCAGTGGCCGGACGAGGCGAGCGTCGACAATGCGAGGACGACGCTGCTGCGGCTCCTCGCGCGGGCGGGAGTCCCTTCCGACGACGCGCGGCAACTGATCGGGCTACTGGAGGCGGGAGCGCTGGCCCTCGCCCACAAGGAGCTGAGCGGCGGCGATCGGAGCGCACCGGGAGACAAGGGCGCGGCGTACGAGTCGGGCTGGCTCGACGGGGCCGAGAGCCTCCTGGAAGAACTCGGCGATGTGGCCGAGCGGAGCCTGGTGCGGGTCGTGGGCGCGGACGGTCGGCAGGGTCCGGCCGAGGAGCACCCGCGCGCCGGACGCATGGAGGTGGAACGGGCCCGAGTGGCGCTGACACCGCTGTACCGGTCGTTCACCGCGGACTCGGAGCTTGATCCGGAGGTGACCGACGAGGTGCTCGTCGCGGTCCTCGGCACGATGAGTCCCCGGCAGCGGGCCGGATACGCCGGGCGACTGACGGAGTTCGCCTCGGTGCACCGGCCCCGCCTGGAGCGGCTCTTCGAGGAATACGGGCCCGGCAGCGCCATCACGCTCCACGGCCGCTATTCGCTCGTCCACTCCGCCACCGGCATCGCCGTGCTGGAGCGGCTCGTCGCCGCCCCGCAGGGCCTGCGGGAGGAGTGGGACGCCGCGGAACTGCCGCCGGCCTGGCTGGACGGCCTGCGGATGGCCTGGGACGCCTCGGCCTGACAGGGCCTGCTACGAACGCGACCGACCCGACCCGACCCGGCCGCCCGCCAACCCGAACGTGACCGCGTACACCAGCGAGTTGACGACCGTCGCCGCTCACCGTGGTGTTCACCGTCAGGTGCCCGCGGGTCAGGAAGGCCTCCGCGGTGAACTCGAGACCGCAGCCGAAGCCCATGACGGAGCCGCCCGACGGTCCGGCCGAGAACAGCATGACGAACCTGCGGGCGCGGCCGGGTAGGCGCATCCTCACCCGGGATGGCTCGAACACTCTGATCCGAAGGACGCACACGAGCCGTAGACCAGCCGGCCCCCTGGGGCACCCCCGGTTTCGGCGAGGGCGTGAACCAGGGTTACCGGAACGCCCTGGCCGCGCTGGAGAGCACCTACCGCGCCGACCCCGCGGCGCACTTGACCATCGCGGGCTCCCCGCAGGGCGCCTGGGTCGGTGATCTGCTGCTCCGGAAGATCGCCGACAACGGCACCGCTGTGCCCCGCTCACAGGTCGACGGCATGCTCTACTCCGACCCGATGCAGCCCGGCACCGGATTCTGGCACCTGGTGCCCCAGGGGACCGTGATTCCCTTCGTGGCCTATTCTCCCGGTACCGGACCGCAGGAGTTCCCCGGCGTCCCCGTCGAGCGCTTCTGCATCCAGACCGACGGCGTCTGTGAGGCCACGTCCCTGGACTCCTTCTCGGGCTTCCTACAGCAGCCCCCGCGCTACTTCCAGCCCGGCAGCATCATCGAGAGCACCCTCACCCGGCACGGCGGCAACGGGACGGTCTGGTTCCCGGCGGCGTGAGCTGAGACCGCCGAGCTCAGGCGGGACGCCGCGGCCTGCCCGGGGGCACGGGCCGCGGCGTCACACCGGCCCGAGGGGCGCCCGCCCGCCGTGTGGCTTCCCCGGAACGGCCCCGCTTGGCGATCATGGTTCGGAAACGACCCCGACCGACGAGGAGCCCGAGCCATGCCCGTACCCGCGGATCCGACGGTGCTCCACCCGATGCCCGGGCAACCGCGGGTGGTGCTGCTCAAACCGCTCGTGAAGTCCCCGCTGATCGAGGTGGGGGAGTACTCCTACTACGACGACCCGGACGACCCGACCGCGTTCGAGACGCGCAACGTCCTCTACCACTACGGGCCCGAGCGGCTGGTCATCGGCAGGTTCTGCGCGTTGGGTACCGGAGTGCGGTTCATCATGAACGGCGCCAACCACCGCATGGACGGCCCCTCGACCTTCCCCTTCCCGACCATGGGCGGCTCATGGTCCGAACACTTCGCCCTGCTCACGGGATTGCCGAACCGCGGGGACACCGTCGTCGGCAATGACGTCTGGTTCGGCCACGGCGCGACGGTCATGCCCGGGGTGCGGATCGGTCACGGCGCGATCATCGGCACCGGGGCCGTGGTCACCGCCGACGTCCCCGACTACGGCATCGTCGGCGGCAACCCGGCCCGTCTGATCCGCACCCGCTACGACGACCGCGACATCGCCCGACTGCTGGCGGTCGCCTGGTGGGACTGGCCCGCGGAACACATCACCGAGCACGTGCGGACGATCATGTCGGGCACGATCGCCGACCTGGAAGCCGCCGCTCCCGATGCCCCGTAGGCGCTGTGCAGGCATGCCGACGGCACCGGCCTTTGGTGTGAGGCGTTGTCGTCCGGCGTGGCCGCTGGTTAGGGCATGGACGCGCGGGTAGTCCAGGCGGTATGGGATCTTTGGGTTCGCCGGTGTTGTCGGTGTTGTTCGTGGCCAGCGCGGCCGTCATCTGGTTCGCGGGAATCAAGCTGTCGGACACCACCGACGTGCTTGCCGAACGGTTGGGTCTGGGAAGCGCGTTGGGGGGTCTGATCCTCCTGGCGATCGCCACGAACCTCCCGGAGATCGCGATCACCGTGAGTGCGGCGTTGGCCGGCCAACTCGATGTGGCGGTGGGCAACATCCTGGGAGGTATCGCCATCCAGACCGTGGTCCTGGCCGTCCTGGACGCCGCCGGCGTCCGCCCGCGTGCGCCGCTGACCCGGCTGGCGGCCAGTCTGTTGCTGGTTCTCGAGGGGGCGCTGGTGGTGGTCATCCTGGCCGTCGTGGTGATGGGCACCCAGCTCCCCGCGGAGCTGCACGCCGCCCGGCTGGCCCCCGCCTCGGTCGCCATCGCCGGCCTGTGGGTGGGCGGACTGTTCCTCCTCGACCGGGCGGGCCGGGGATTGCCGTGGCGCGAGGGCGGCGACGCCCCCGAGAGCCAGCCCGAACCGCGGGGCCACTCCAAAGGCAAGAAGGAGAAGGCCGCCAGCGACAAGGGTGTGAGCACCGCCCGCGCCGCACTGGTCTTCGGCGTCTCCGCGCTGGCCACCCTGGTGGCCGGTGTCGTGATCGAACGCAGCGGTGAGGAGTTCTTCGCCCGCCAAGGCCTGAGCGGCGTACTGTTCGGCGCGACCGTGCTCGCGGCGGCCACCTCCCTGCCCGAGATCAGCACCGGTCTGACCTCGACGAAACTGGGCGACTACCAGCTCGCCATCAGCGACATCTTCGGCGGCAACGCCTTCCTGCCCGTCCTGTTCCTCCTCGCCGGCGTCATCTCCGACAAACCGGTCCTGCCGGCCGCGCACCACACCGACATCTACCTCACGGCGCTCGGGATCATCCTGACCGTGGTCTACATGGCAGGGCTGATCTTCCGCCCGCGCCGCCAGTACGCCCGCATGGGTATCGACAGCGTCGCCGCGGTGCTCATCTACCTCATCGGCATCGCGGGCCTGGCCACCATCGCGACGTGACCCGCGCGAGACGCCGCACACCCCGGCCGTTGCGGCCTCGCGTGGTCAAGGGAGCAGGCGGGACGCCAGGTCGCGGACGGTCGCCATGTCGCTGAAGGGCAGCAGGTCCTCGCCCACGATCTGGTACGGCTCGCTGCCCTTTCCGGCGATGAGGACGATGTCTTCGGGCTGAGCCGCGGACAGCGCGTGAGCGATGGCCCGGCGGCGGTCGGCACAACGCTCGTACGGCGTGCCGGTGGCCTGGATGCCGGGAGCGATCTGGTCGAGGATCGCCTCGGGGTCCTCGGTACGGGGGTTGTCCGAGGTCAGGACGCACAGGTCGGAGTGGGTCCCGGCGATACGCCCCATTTCGGCGCGCTTGGTGGTGTCGCGGTCCCCACCGCAGCCGAAGACGGTGATGACCCGGCCCCGGGCGAAGCCGCGGATGGCCGTGAGGATCTTGTCGAGGGAGTCGGTCGAGTGCGCGTAGTCCACGATCACCGAGGTGCCGGCGGGTGTCACGAACCGCTCGAACCTCCCTGGTACCGGCGGCATGTGGGTGAGCGCGGCCACCAGTCCTTCCAGGTCGTGCCCCAATACGTGGCACGCCGCGACGGCCGCCAACGCGTTGGACACGGAGAAGCGGCCGGGGACCGGGATCGCCGCCGTGTACGCCCGACCGTCGTGGCGGAGGGTGAACCGAGTGCCCGACGCGTCGGCGATCAGGTCCGTGGCCCGGAAGTCCGCCTCCTCGTCGAGGCCGTACGTCGTCACCGCGTCTGGCATCATCGTGCGGATGTCGGCGCCCACGGCGTCGTCCGCGTTGACCACCGCGTGCCGGCAGAGCCCTTGGAACAGCCGCAGTTTGGCCTCCGTGTAGTGGGCCATCGTGCCGTGGTCGTCCAGGTGGTCCTGGGTGAGGTTGGTGAACACGCCGACGTCGACGAACGTTTCGTCCATCCGGTAAGTCTGGAGGGCCATCGAGGTGGCCTCCAGCACCACGCTGCCGGTGCCCTGGTCCCGCATGTGGCCCAGGAGGTACTGGAGGTCGGGCGCTTCCGGCGTGGTCAGCACCGAGGGCGGCATGGGGATCACCGCGTCACCGATGCGGCTGCCCGACGTACCGATCACGCCCACCGAGGCGCCCTCGGAGATCCTCAGCAGCGACTCGACCATGTAGGAGATGGAAGTCTTCCCATTGGTCCCGGTCACCGCCACCACGTCCATGTGCCGACCCGGCTCGCCGAAGTAGCGGGAGGATACGACGGCGGCCGTCTTCCGGGTGTCGGGCACCTGCACGATGCACACCGCCGGCAGCAGCTCCCGTGCGGCGGACGCGGCGGCGTTTCCCGCCGCGTCGACGAGCACACCCACCGCCCCGCGCGCGAGCGCCGCGGCGATGGAGGCGGGTCCGCCGCCCCGGTGGCCGGGTACGGCGATGAAAAGCGAGCCCGGCACCACTCGCTCGACGTCGAAGGTGGTGCCCGCGGTGATCCTCGTAGACTCCGTGTCGCCCTGGATGACGTGGTGCTCGTGGCCGGTCAACAACCCGCTCAACTTCACAGTGGTCCCTTCGAAGACGGCTACGGCCCGGCGTGCGGCCTTCGCCTGGCGGCAGCGCCGACGGGACGTCGGAACCGCGTGGTGGGGTGGGAGGCGATGTGTCGCCCGCGCGGCGACCGGGGCCGGTCGGGGTCGGTCGTCGAGACCTCGCGGCAAGCGGTGTGGCGGGAAGGAGCGGCCGCGCGGGAGTGCGCTAGCCGTGGCCGTGCAGGACGCCGCGGCCGACCGTCGGGGCCTGTCCGTCGGCAGCGGTCCGGCGGCTGACGCCCGACCGGCCCGCGCCGGCCGCACGCGTGACAGGGGCAGCCTGCGGCAGGCACTCTCCCGTGACGCGTCGCGTGCGGTTCATGGCCCGAGTGTACGTGCGCCGGCACGACCCGTACGCCGCGCCGACTCGAAGCCCGTCCCAGAGGCACCGTTCCAGCACCACCTGACGCCGAGCCACGGCGGCAGGTGGTGCTGGAACCCGTCACGGGCTCCAGCACCACGACCTGTGGATCGAGCCGACAGTCCGACGGCCCCTATCCGGCTGTTCGGGGCCGACCGGGACGGGCGGCGTACTGGTTCGTCACGCGTGCGGCGGTTCGCGTCGGGCAGAGTCCGCGAGGCGGCCGGCGAGCGCCTCGACGAGGTCGCGGAGCTCATCCGGCCGTTCGATCACGAACGGCCGGTCCAGCGAGGCGAGCACGGCAGGCAGCCAGTCGAGCCGCTCCACCCGCAACTCGACACGGGACCACTGCTTCGCGTCCGAGCCCGCGCCGCTTGCGGGTGGTGATTCCGACACGATCGCGATGCCTGCGGGAAGCCGGGTCCGGATCTGCTCGGCCGTCGCCTGGACCCGCAGGGACACTTCGTGGCGGTACGGGGCGCCGGCGAGGCTTGCCAAAAGCCGCTCCGCCGGGTCGAGTCCCGCAACAGGTTCGAACACGCCGGTCAGGGTCCTCGCACCGGTGATGCGATCCAGGCGGAACGTCCGTTCCCCGCCGATCGCCGGATCCTCGCCCGTCACGTACCACCTGCCCGAGTGGGCGACGAGCCCGTACGGGTGCAGGGCGCGTTCGCTGCGCCGGCCGTCGGCGGCGGTGTACCGGATCGAGACCGGCCGGTGGTGGCGCACCGCGTCGGCGATCGCGAGCAGGACCTCGGCTTCGGGGGCGATCGACTCACCGGGCGGGGCCGTGAAGGCGAGCGAGTCGAGCACCGCGTCGAGCCTGCGGCCGAGCCGTTCGGGCAGCACCCGCCTGACCTTGGCCGCCGCCGTCTCGCTCGCCGTGCCGGTGGCCGTCGTCAATCCGGCCCGCCGACCCGCGATCAGGCCGAGCAGCACGGCGAGCGCTTCGTCGTCGCTCAGCATGAGCGGAGGCATCCGGTATCCGGGGGCGAGGCGGTATCCGCCGTAGCGGCCTCGTACGGACTCGACGGGCACGTCGAGATCGATGAGGTGGTCGGCGTACCGCCGCACCGTGCGCTCGTCGACATCGAGCCGGTCGGCGAGCTCGCCGACCGTCCGGGTGCCTCCGGATTGCAGGAGTTCGAGCAGGGTGAGCACGCGGGCGATGGGTCGGGGCATGGTCGCAAGTCTCGCGCGGATACCGGGCGGATTGTGTCCGGTATCGGTCGTAGCGTGCGGTCGTAAGCACCGATCTACCAGGGGAGAACCCATGGACTTCGTCTCGATCCGCATCATCACGGGCGATGTCGCCCGCCTCGTCGACTTCTATGAGCGCGCCACCGGAGTGCCGGCGAGCCGACCCACCGAGGATTTCGCCGAGCTGAGGACCGCCTCGGCCACCCTCGCGATCGCCGGCACCCGTACCGTTCCGCTGTTCGCGCCCGGCTCTGCCCGCCCGGCCGACAACCGCAGCGTCATCATCGAGTTCCTCGTCGACGACGTGGACGCGGTGCACCGGAAGCTGACCGGCTTCGTGGAGGACTTCGTCAATGAGCCCACCACGATGCCCTGGGGCAACCGCGCACTCCTGTTCCGCGACCCCGACGGCAACCTCGTCAACTTCTTCACCCCCGTCACCCCGGCCGCCATCGCGAGGTTCGCTCGCTGACCGGACGACGACCTGCCCTGCCGCGCGGATCGGGTACTCGGCCGACCGGTGAAGTACCGGAAGACGCCGGCCGCCGCCGGCCCGGACCGGTTCAACGGTCATTTCGCGGCGGCCGAGCCTGGTCGTTCGGCCGGGGGTGGCGCAGGGCTTTGACCAACCACGGCTGGAAGGGCAGGTGGCCGGGGACGACGTGCCAGTCGTTGACCGTCCAGACCAGCCGGAAGTACCGCTCGGTCAGCGGGTCGTGCCCCGCTTCGAAGCGACTTGCCATCCACTCACCTAGTTCGGGGCCGGCCGGGCGGCCCAGCACCGTGGCGAAGTGCGCCACCACGCCGTCCGCGACCACCGAGGCGTCCTCGCCCTCGGGGTCGGCGCCCGCTTCCATCGCGGCACCGGCCGCCTGCCCGGCGAAGGCGATGAGCTCGGCCGCCGTCTCGGCGGGAACGCCCGGCAAGACGTCTTCGTCCGCGGGCGCGGGGGCCACCTCCGCCATGCGCGCGCGGAAGCCGTCGTCGCCCATCAATTCGGCGAGCTCCACCCATGCGGCGAGCTGCT
Organism: Streptomyces sp. A1136; assembly: GCF_004795055.1. GTDB lineage: Bacteria > Actinomycetota > Actinomycetes > Streptomycetales > Streptomycetaceae > Streptomyces. Next base: position 9,988 of record NZ_SSBJ01000024.1, on the reverse strand, counting down.
CGTCCGACGGGTCGTCGGGCAGCTCGGGGACGGCCGTGCGCAAAGCGGCGGCCGCGGGGCCGGGGGAGCTCGTCCGGGCGGTGAGGTCCTCGATGAAGTCTGAGATCAGGCGGTGTCGTTCGCCGGTGGTGAGGCTGGTGAGGCGGTGCATGAATGAGATCTCCTCTGGGCTGGAGCCGCGCCGGGCGAGGTGGCGCAGGACGCTTCGCCGCAGGCGCAGTACACGGATCTGGACTTCAGTGGCGTCGGCGTGCGCGGCGGCCACTTCGGCGACGGAGAGGCCGCCGCCCAGGACATGGCGGATGGTGGCGAGATCGACGTCCAGCTCGCGCAGGACACAGATCGTCCGGAGCCGTAGCAGCGCCGCGTCGTCGTAGCGGCGGTAGCCGGCCGAAGTGCGATGTGTCGGGGGCAGCAGTCCGCTGTCCGAGTAGAAGCGGATCGTTCGTACCGGCACGCCGGTACGGGTCGACAGACTGCCGATGGAGTGCGGGGACGTCGTGCCGTTCATGACACCCACTCTCCGGTCTCCAGCGGGTGGAGAGTCAACCGTCAGGGCCGCCTCCCGGGCGGTGCGGGCCGCGTCCACCCTCCGGCGCCGACGCCCGCCACGGCCCGGGCAGGTGCGTACGTCCCTCCTCGACGGGGCGGCCGGGATCGGCGAAGGCGCGGGCCATCGCCCAGCCACCGCTGGACGGCCGGTCGGCTGCCGCGGCGTGCACTTCGGGTTCGCGGACTCGGCCGGCGCCGGCTGGGCGCCCTCGAACGTGCCCGGGGCGCGGGTGGACGGCGCCTACGGGAACGACAACGCGGCCGTGGCGCGGAGTCGGCCGGTCGGCGGTCCCCGTCGTAACGCTGCCGCACAGGGGCCAGCCCCGGCAGGCTGGGCCGGCGCCCGGCAAGTGGCTCCGGGGTGGGTGGGCGGCTTTGATCCTTCAGGGCGCTATGCCCTGATTAAGCCGATATTCTGAAGTGTGATCGAATCCGGGCGGCCCCTGCTCCGCCGGCGCCGCGGCCAGGGGAGACTTGTGCGGCTGTCGCCGGTCATCCTGACCGTCGTCATCGCGAGCCTGGCATATTCCACGCCGCCGGAACTGGCCTTCAGTCGCCTCCTGCCCGCAGCGCCCGCCCTCGCCGCCGCCATGTGGCCCGTGCTCCCCACGGTCCTGCTCGGGACGGTCTGCCTCTTCCTGATGATCGGCCTCAGCCTCGTCTTCCCCGACCTGGGAACCTGGTGGACGGCCGCCGGGATCATCGCCGTCACGGTGGCCGCCGCGTACGGAAGCCATGTCCGGCTCCAGCGGGAGCGCACCCTCTTCCAGGTCAGGCTCGTCGCCGACGCGGCGCAGCAGGTGGTGCTGAGCCCCATGCCGCGCCGCCTCGGGAACGTCGAGATCGAGTCGCTGTACCTGGCGGCCGCGGCGGAGGCCCGCATCGGCGGAGACTTCTACGAGGTGGTGGACACGCCGTACGGGGTCAGGCTGCTCATCGGTGACGTACGCGGCAAAGGTCTGCCCGCGGTGGGGGCGGCCGCGGCGATCGTGAACGCCTTCCGGGAGGCGGCCTACGGCGAGCCCGACTTGATCGACGTCGCACGCCGGCTGGACGCCAGCAGTACCCGGTACAACGCGGCCTTTCCCCCCGAGGGACCGATGGAGCGCTTCGCCACCGCCCTTCTCGTCGAGATCCCGCACGAGGGCGGACGTATCGACATCCTCAACTGCGGACACCCCCCGCCGCTGCTGCTGCACCGCAGGAACCTGCGCGTCCTCGATCCCGGTACCCCGTCGCCACTGCTCAGCCTCGCCGAGCTGATCGGTGATCGCTACTACCTCGACACCTTCGACTTCGCCCCGGGTGACCTGCTGCTTCTCTATACCGACGGGATCGCCGAGGCCCGAGCCCGCGACGGCGAGTTCTTCCCGCTGACGGCTTGGATGCGTCGCCAGCCCGCGACACTGCCCCGGGAACTGCTCACGGCACTTCACCGCGACCTGTTGCACTACAGCAGGGGACGCCTGGACGACGACATCGCCGCCCTCGCCGTCCGCCTACGGGAGTCCTGAGGCGCGAGCCGGATCGGACGCGCGAGCCATCGGAGCCGCGCCACTGAACCACGCGCCGCACCACCCTCCGGCGGCCGGCCCCGCAGCCCCTGCTACTGCAAGGGCTGCTGCGGCGCGGTGTCGGCTTCGGCGGCGTCGGCGAGCGCCTTGGCCGCGGCTGCCGCCGCCTGCGCCGCGTCGCTGGCGGCTTGGGTGGTCCTGTCCTCGGCCGCGGGGACGTCCCGGGTGGCAGGCGACTTCGGCAGTACCTGGTTGAAGGCGCGGGAGACGTTCTCCAGTGCGGAGGTGAGCTCGCCGGGGATCACCCAGAAGGTGCTGCCCGGCCCCTGGGCGAGTTGGGGGAGGACCTGAAGGTACTGGTAGGCCAGGAGCTTCGGGTCGGGATCATTGCGGTGGACGGCCTGGAAGACCTCGTCGATGGCGCGGGACTGGCCCTCCGCTCTCAGGATCTCGGCGGTGCGCGCGCCTTCCGCCCGCAGCACCGCGGACTGCTTGTCCCCTTCGGCCGTGAGTATCTGGGACTGGCGCTGTCCTTCGGCGGCCAGGACCGCGGCCCGCTTGTCCCGCTCCGCACGCATCTGCTTCTGCATCGCGTCCTTGATCGATTGCGGTGGGTCGATGGCTTTGATCTCCACCCGGTTGACCCGCAGCCCCCACTTGCCCGTCGCCTCGTCCAGGACGCCGCGCAACTGGTTGTTGATCGTGTCCCGCGAGGTGAGCGTCTTCTCCAGGTCCATGGAACCGACGACGTTGCGCAAAGTGGTGACCGTGAGCTGTTCGACGGCCTGGAGGAAGTTGGCGATCTCGTACGAGGCCGCTCGCGGGTCGGTGACCTGGAAGTACAAGACGGTGTCGATCTCGACGACCAGGTTGTCCTCGGTGATGACCGGCTGGGGTCTGAAGGAAACCACCTGCTCCCGGAGGTCGATCACGGGATAGACGCGATCGATGTACGGGATGACGACATTGAGGCCCGGTGTCAACGTGCGGTGGTAGCGGCCCAGCCGTTCGACGTTGCGGGCACGGGCCTGAGGCACGATGCGCACCGCCCGCAGGACGGTGAAGACGGCGAGGAGCGCGGCGAGCAGGCCGAGGATGAGGGCCGCCGATGTTTCCATGGTCACTCCCGGGGATAGACGAGCGCGGTGCTGCCGCTGATCTCCATGACGTCGACGGTCGTTCCCGGCGCGATCACCAGCGTTTCGTCGTACGCGCGGGCGGTCCATTCCTCACCGCCGATACGGACCCGGCCGCCCTGTGCGGACACCTCCGAGACGACGTAGGCCGCCCTGCCCACCAGTGCCTCCACGCCGAACCGCTCCCCGGGCGGTTGGAGGTGGCGCACGGCGAGAGGACGCACGAACCACAGGCTCAGCGTCGCGACCAGCGTGAAGACGACGAACTGCAGGGGCACGGCAAGCCCGAGCGCGGCGCAGGCGGCGGTGAGGGCCGCGGCTCCCGCCAACAGCCCCAGTGCCGCGGTCAAACTGAAGACCTCCGCCACAGCCAGTACCGCAGCGGCGATCAACCAGATCAACCACGGGTCCAATGGAGCCCCTCCTGACTCCCGGGCGCCGACCGAAGCCCCCGAATGGTGATGAATCCTTTCATCAGGGATTTACCCATTTTCAGAGCAGTGTCCCAAGGCCGGTGGCCCCTGCCCCCGCCGGCCTTTGCCGGGGCAGCGATCGGGTGCGGGGGACGGTACGGGGGCCTAGCCCGCCGGTCGTCGCCGGCGCTCCGCGGTGTGACGTCACGGCCACCCGAGACCCTTGTGCCGAACGTGAACGGTAGTGGAAGGTTGGACCACATCTGTCACCCCGCTCCATGCCCGGCCAGACGGCCACCCTCTACTCGGCGGGCCGCTGTACAGCCTTCACGTGAGGTGGAAGTCCCCATGAACCGCCCTGTTCGCATCCCGCTCCCCGGCGGACTCCGCAGAGTGGTCACCCCGACGTTGCGTCTGCTGAAGATTCCCACCCAGCCGGCCCCGGCCCTGGCAGAGGGGATTCCCGCGGCAGAGGGAGCCGCGGGGCACCGGACCCGTGAGGAGGAACTGCTGGAGAGCCTGCCGGGAGTGGTCCGCGACCGGGGACGCCTCGCCCGTGTACGCGATGACCTCCTGCCCTCCGCCGCCCGTGAGGCGAACCTCCGGATGGTCGCGGAGGCACTGGAGGCAGCCCGCGTCCCCTACGGTCTGGTCCCGGACGGCGGGCTGGTCCATCGTGTGGCGATCTCTCCGGGGGACCGCCCGCGCGCCCTGCGGGCACTCGCCGGGGCGTTCGCCGGACAGCTCGTCTACGTCCGGTTGCTCGGGCTCGCGGGCGAGCCGGCAGACGTGCTTGCCGAGACGCTGCTCGGCGCCGTTGCGGACGCCGAGGTCGATCAGGGGCCACCGACCTCGACGCCGGACGACGGGCAGCACCCGAGAGTCACCGGTCTGCGCGTCCACCAGCCGGTGGTCACCTCCGGCAGAACCCTCCGATACGGGGCCGATCACGGCTGTGACGTCGAGTTCTGGGAGCCCTCCGGGTCCGGGGCGGGCGGGGTCGCCTCACTTCGCCCGACACCGTACGGCTGGTGGGTGCCCTCCATGACGGCTTCCGTCACGCGCCGCATCGGGGACCGCGGCTACCCCGTCCTCGACGCGCTGGCGGGCTGCTTCCCCCACGACATCACCTTCCCCATCGACGCCGTGATCACTTGGGTGGACTCCTCCGACCCGCAGTGGCGTCGCCGCCGCGACGAGGCCGCCGCCGACTCGGCCGCGGCCACGACCGACCGGGCCGAGCACCGGTACCGTGATCGCGGCGAGCTCCGCCACTGCCTCCGCTCCATCGCCGCCCACGCCCCCTGGATCCGACGCATCTTCATCGTCACCGACGCCCAGGTCCCGCACTGGCTGGCCACCGAGCACCCACAGATCACCGTTGTGGACCATCAGGACCTCTTCGCCGACCCGGCCGGGCTGCCGGTGTTCAACTCCCACGCCATCGAGAGCCGGCTCCACCGCGTTCCCGGACTCGCCGAACACTTCCTCTACTTCAACGACGACATCTTCCTGGGGCGCGAGCAACAGCCCCAGGACTACTTCCTCGCGTCCGGACTGCCGAAGGTCTTCCACGACCAGCGGGCCGTACCCCCGGCGCACCCGGACACCGACGACCAGGACGACGTCTTCACCGCCTCGCAGAAGGCCACCCGACAGGCCGTCGAGCGCGCCGCGGGCCGTACCTACCCCTACATCCTGGCGCACGCCCCCTACCCGCTCAGTCGAAGTCTGTACGCCGCCGTCGAGGCGCGTCTGCCCGACCTCCTCGAATCCGTCGCCCGCTCGGTGTTCCGCAGCGCCGCCGACGTCGCCCCGGTCACCCTCGCGGCCCACTTGGCCCTCGCCGAGGGCCGGGCCGTCGAGGGCGACCTGTCGCACGCCTTCATCGCCACCGACAGGTCCGAGCAGATCCGGCAGTTGCCGGACCTGCTCCACTCGCGCTCGGCCGACGCCATCTGCCTGGCGGACGACGCCGGCTCCGAACTCTCACCCAGCGACCAACACCGCGCGGTGACCGCCTTCCTGGAGGCCTACTTTCCCGTGCCCTCCCCGTACGAACGGCCGTAGCGGCCACCGCAAGGGCTCGTGGACAGCGCCGTTGGGCGCGCGCCTCGTCTTCCAACGGCGCGACAAGCCACTGGATGCTCCAACGGTGCGGATGGCCGAGCTCGGGACAGGCGAATACGTTGAGCTCACCCCAGCGGCCCACGGTGACCGCCGTGGGAGTGGCGCAGTGACGACCTGCTCCGGATGCAGCACACAGGGCTCGGGCACGAAGCCGTCGGACCCGCCGGGGCCGTGCGCGTCGAAGGGACACCAGAAAATTTGGAGCAGGTCGCGGTCGCCCGGCCCCGCCGGCAGGTCGGGCAGGTCCCGCCGGTACGGCTGCGCGAGGCCGATCAGCGGTAGCGGGTCGGTCTCGGACGCCCCGGGGATAGGGTGCTCCCGATGCAGCTCGACCAAGAGGTCCCGTTCCTCGTCCGTAGGGCCGGGAGCCTGCTCGCGGGACCATGCGGAGGCCAGAACCTGCCGGTAGCGGCGGAGGCCGGCCGGGCCCCGACCCCGCCCACGGGCATGAGCCTCCCCGCATACCGGCCAGGGCTCGTCCGCCGGCCACAGCGTGGGCCCGCCCACCGAGCTTGCCGGCAGGTCTGGTCTGCCCGGCCGGGGGTGGAGCCGGGTCGTCGTGCCCCGGAAGGCGGCCAGATCCGGGAAGAGCGCCTCGACATCGACAGGGCGCGGGGCGTGGTCCTCGGCATGGGCGCGACCTTAGACGCCTGATCGGCCGCGCCGGGAGGGGGTCATCGGGTCTTGGAGTGAGGTGCTTCCGGCGAAGGCCGGGGGTGGCCGCCCCGTCGGTGTACGGCGGTCCACTCCAGGATGGTCGCGGCGTCCAACCCGCTGTCCGCGGTGATCAACGCGGCGGGGACGCCGGCGCGGGCGGCGGCTTGTGCGGCCTTGCGCAGGTCGGCGATCCGGCTCGCCATCCCTTTCTCACGTGCCGCCGCCGGAGCCGTGGCCAACCTGCACGCGTCGGCTGCCAGGCGTCGCGTCGCGTTCCGCAAGAGTTCGCGGGCCAGTGCCAGGTCGGCGGCGGACCGGTGCTCATGCGGCCCGTCGGAGCCGGAAGCGACGGGAGTCGGGCCGTGAGCGTACGCCGAGTCCGATGGCGGCGGATCGGTCAGCGGCTGCCGGTCCGCCTCGGCGCTGAACCACACGCCCACCGTCATCTCCGGTCGGCGTTCCTCCATCTTCGCCAGCAGCACGAACGCGGCTTTGTCCTGGGCCGTGAACGGGGGCTGGGTCATCGAGCGCGGCCACAATCGGTAGCGCAGGACCACGTTGATCTCCGCCGCGAGCAACGTCAGCCTGGCCCCGATGTACAACCAGGACAGCAGCCCGATCACGATCGCGAAGAAGCCGTACACGTCGGTGGCATGGGCGATGGCATGACGGACGTAGAAGGTGCCGGCGGCCTGTAGCGCCTGCCAGAAGGCGGTGGCAAGCGCCGCGCCCACCAGGACGTCGCGTACGCGCACCGTGGCCGCGGTCAGCATGGTGAAAGCGGCGAGGAAGACCCCGAAGTTGACCACCGCCGCCACCGCCAAGGTCCATGGGCCGGCCAGCACCCCGAGCCCCGAGCCGAGGCCGGCCAGGGTTGTGGACATCAAGATCGCCAACCCCAGCAGTGCCAGGACCGTGAACCCCCGCAGCTGCCGGCTGACGTACCCCGGCCAATGCTTGAAGGGAACGTTCCATATGGTGTTCATCGCGTTCAGGGATGCCTGACCGAGCCCCAGGGTGCCGTAGATCGCGCCGAGCACACCGAGTGCCAGCGCCATGCCGCTGCCTCGCAGCGGGTGCGCGGAACTGCGCAACTGGCTGCCGAGAACAGGGAAGTTGGCCAGCGCCGAGTTCACCAGCCGATGCTCCAGGGCTGGATGCCCGCCGGCCACGAAACCGAGGATCGTCGAGAACAGCAGCAGCAGCGGGAAGAGCGCGAACATCCCGTACCAGGCGATCAACGTGGCCTTGCCTCCCGCCTGGTCATTGCCGAACTTCTGCATGACGGCGAACGGCAATCCCGCGATCGCGTGGCGCTGCTGGAACCCGTCGACGCGCCGTACCACAACCTCCGCGCGGTTCATCGCGCCACCTCCGGGGCAAAGCTGCAGGCGGGAGCCCCTCTCCCATCCTGCGCCGATCGACCGCCGCCATCCAGGCGACAGGGAACCGTTCGAGGTCCTCGCTCGCGCGGGAGCACGGGCGAGGGACCGGAAGCACTGACAAGGCCGTGAGGTCGCCGGGGGCTCCGCCGGGGAGCTACGGTTGTTTCATGGGAGAAATCGGAACCCTTCCCCTGGTTGTCAACCTCGGCAGGGTTACGCTCTCCGGCCGAAAGTATCCTTAGCTCAAAAGACAGAGCCCCGTGCTGTGGACGCGGAGGTTATCGGTTCAAATCCGATAGGACGCCGTCGGCGGGCTTCCTTCCGCGTTCGGCAACGAGGGAAGCCCAGCGGCCTTCACGAGGTGATCGCGGGTGTTCCTGGTAACACAATTCCCGATCGCCGACCTGCGTCCTCTCCTCGCCCGGGAGACTCGCCGACTCGATGTTCCGTGCTGGCCACTGGCGCAGTCGGGCGAATTCGTCAGATCGACCGGGCCGGTGCGCCACCGGAAGCAGGGTGGATTGGTCCCCTGGCTTGGTGAGGGTGTCTTCTGCGACGCCACGAGCGTGTTCCGCTTCCCGCCGAGTTTCTCGGAGTTCCCCCTCCTGTCCGGGGACGAGCGCACATCCGGTTTCGCGTGCGCCTACAGGAGGCTGATCACGGACGGGTTTGTCGGTATCCGGTTCGAGCTGGCCGTCGCGGGCGGCAGGTCAGGCAGGCGGGGGCGGGCGAGATTTCCCGGCCAGGACCTCGTCGCACTCCTGATCAACTGGCTCGACCTGCCCATCGCCGTTACGTCCAGCGGCGATGGCGACCGTCGCAACAACTGCCATCTCGGACAGGCTGGAGCGCCGCTCACGGCGCACATCCTGCGGGCGACCACCAGACTCCCGACCTCCACGCCCTCCGCCGACCGTTCCTGGCTCCACCCCGGCCGGCCGCTGCTACTGGCCGACTACACGTCCAAGGAGGCGCAGCGGCCGCCGGACGCCAAGGTCGTGGACCTACGGCAGGACATCGGGGTATGCCTGGCGCACTGCCGTGCGAGCTACCGCGGAACACTGGTCGGGGTCTGGCTGATCGAACGGACGGGCCCGAATCCGGACAGGGACGCCCTGCGGCGGCTCCGGGTCCATCTGCTCCGCCTCCACACCGAGTACGAGTGTGTGCGACTCGTACTCCGCTTTCTCATGAGACAAGCGAAGGACGGCAGGAACACCGAGGCGGTGTCGCGTTTCCTCAATCGGGGACTTGACCTGCTGACGAGCCCGCGGAAGTACGGATTCGACCAGGATCCGATCCTGGCTGCCGCATACGAGGCGGAGCAACTCGTGGCCGCGGACGAATGGCGGACCATGACACACATGCTGACCACGAACAGGGCGCGGGACGTGGCCCAAATCGACAACGTCACCCGCGGACAGGCCCTTTTGGACAGCAACACCACCCCAGACGGCGGGTCGCAGCCGGTCTACATCGCGGACCGGATCGTGGTGGCGGGGAAAGGCGGGACCGTGAACGAGTTCCACACACGAGCAGGCGGAAACATCCACGGCGTCATCGGCAGCGGAAACGTGGTGACGAACAGTTTCAACCGGATCGACGGCTCGAACCTGCCCGACGAAGCCAAAGCCTTGCTGAAGCAGCTCACGGAAGCCGTAGCACTGACAGCGAGCAAGCTGCCCTCCGAGGAGGCCGAACAGGTGAGCAGGGACCTCACCGCCTTCCAGGACGAAGCACTGTCCGGCACACCGCGCAGGAATGTGCTCCAGGTCTTCGGCGACTCGCTTCAGAAGGCGGTCGACTTCGTCGGCGACGTCGGAGCCCCGATCGCAAACCTCGTCACCGCCGTGATCGGCTTGATTACGTAAGTGCCGCCGGGATGAGGACGAAATCGAGTACGTCAGTACGTCGACCCCTGAACGCGACGGCTTCTCTTGCCCACCCTCGCGGATAAGAAACACTTAAAGATCGAACGCATGGTCGGAGGGTAGTCGGGCAGTAGGCGGTTCGGAGGTTGATAACTATGGTTCCCCTGCTTCTTGTTCTTCTGCTCGCCCTGATCCTGTTCGGTGCCGGTTTCGCGGTGAAGATCCTCTGGTGGGTCGCCATCGTCGTTCTGGTGCTGTGGCTGATCGGTTTCGTCGCCCGTCCGAAGGGTGGCAGTGGCCGTTGGTATCGCTGGTAACGGAACGACACCG
>NZ_SSBJ01000246.1 GCF_004795055.1 Streptomyces sp. A1136 | reverse complement strand
CCAGCCACTCGGCCAGTACCCCGTCGTAGGCCGCCGAGACGTCGACCTCCTCGCGGCGGCTGCGGATGCAGCCGAGCGGGGTGCCGGCCGGCAGGCGGGTTCCCACGGCGACGCCAGCGGGGGTGACGGTGCCGCGCGCGGGCGCGACGACGACCCGCCAGTCGTAGCCGGGGTCGGTCACGCGGTACCTCCGAGCAGCTCTCGGACGCGGTCGAGGTCGGCCGGGCCGTTCACCGCGAGGACGTCGATGCCGGCACCCTTCCACTCGCGCTTGGCGAGCCCGGCGAGCGCGCCCGCCGGGGGCAGCTCGACGGCAGTGGTGACGCCGAGCTCGCGCATCGTGGCCAGGCAGGCGTCGAAGCGCACCGGGCTGGTGACCTGGCTGACCAGCCGGGCCAGCGCCTGGGCACCGGTGCCCACGGCCTGGCCGTCGGCGTTGGAGAGCAGCTGCCGGCTCGGGTCGGCCGGGTGCAGGCCGGCCACGAGGCCCTCGAGCTCTCGGCGGGCGGAGGCCATGTGGTCGGTGTGGAAGGCGCCCGCGACCGACAGCGGCACGACGCGCGCCTTGGCCGGCGGGTCGGCCTTGAGCGCCTCCAGCCCGTCG
>NZ_SSBJ01000245.1 GCF_004795055.1 Streptomyces sp. A1136 | reverse complement strand
CGCCGGTGGCTTTTTCAAACGGATCGTAGAAGGCCTTGCGATAGGCGGCCGTGTACGGACCGCCCGGATCGGCGACCACCAGTTGCTTGGTTTGCGCCATGACCGACGGCGCGACGCCGGTGACGCCCGCAGCCGCGATGCCTGCGGCGCCGGCCATTTTCAGGACGGTGCGGCGGTGATTGTTGAATTGCTGAGTCATACGTACTCCCATAAGTGGTTGTTAGAGGAATTGCCGACCTGCGACTGCCGTGGTGCCTTGTACTTCCCTGTACTTCCGTGTGCGTCTCTGAACTGCAATGTGATGCCGGATCTTGTTCAGGCGCCGATGGTGCGGCCGCGCTTCTTGAAGAACTCTTCCATCATGCGGGCCGGTTCGCCGGTGGCGTAGGCTTCGCCCTGGATGCGGCGGCCGGCGGCGATGGCGTCGACAAAACTCGGTTCGGTGATTTCGTAGAAGCGCTGCTTGTCGAGGCGCATGGCAACCGGCGGCTTGGAGGCCAGTTCACGTGCAATGGCGAGCGACTTGCTCATCACTTCGGCGGCCGGCACCAGGTGATGGATCATGCCAAGGCGATGCGCTTCTTCGGCTTCCATCATGCGGCCG
>NZ_SSBJ01000244.1 GCF_004795055.1 Streptomyces sp. A1136 | reverse complement strand
GTTCCGCGACCGAGCAGGTGCCCGCGTTGCCGGGTGCGCAGGCCAGCGCGCTCACCGCGGGGTCGGAGGAGAGCGCCACGCACAGGGCGTGCTCCCGGGCACCGGAACCGATCACGACCACGCGCACGGGGCGAAACTACCCAGGGCCCGGGTCAGCGCGGACGGTTGGGCTGCTCCCGCAGCGCGCGGGAGAAGGTGCGCAGCCGCGCGCGCTCCTGCGCCCGGGCCCGGGCGTCGACCCGGAGCAGCTGCCGGCGCGCCTCCGCCTGCAGCTTGCGCCAGGCGCGATAGCGGCCCGGGTCCAGCGAGCCGTCGTCCAGGGCGGCAGCGACGGCGCAGCCTGGTTCGGAGCGGTGCCCGCAGTCCCGGAACCGGCACTCCGCGGCGAGCGAGGCGACGTCGGCATAGGCGGTGTCGACGCCCTCGGCGTCGTCGTAGAGGCCGAGTTCCCGCATCCCCGGCGTGTCCACGAGCATTCCGCCGCCGGGCAGCAGGTGCAGCTCGCGCGCGGTGGTGGTGTGCCGGCCCCGGCCGTCGCTCTCGCGGATCTCCCGCGTCTCGGCCAGGGTCCGCCCGGCCAGGGCGTTGGCCAGGCTGGACTTGCC
>NZ_SSBJ01000243.1 GCF_004795055.1 Streptomyces sp. A1136 | reverse complement strand
GCCGGGGCCCCGGGGCCCCGCGCAACCGGTGCTCGGCGGCGGATCAGCGGGCGAAGTGGGCGCCGAAGGCCAGGCCCCGGGTCACGGGCAGGCCGGCCTGGCCGGGCAGCACCAGCCGGGCACCGGGCGCGGCCACCCTCGCGCCGCGGGAGGGGAGGTAGGTGACGGAGCCGCTGTTCAGCCCGTCCGCGTCGGAGGCGCCGACCACCAGGTCGGCCCGGCCGTCGGCGTTCGCGTCCGTCAGCGCCACCTCGATGCCGAACTGCTCGGCCCGCCGCGCGTCACCGGGCACCCCGGCGGAGGTCCGGTTGACCGCCTGCACGCCGCTGCCCGTGACCAGGCCGGCCGCCGACCCGCGGAAGACGTGCACCCCGCCGGCGACCGCGACGGCGCCGGCCACCCAGGCGACCGTCTCCCTCCTCACCAACGGGACCACCCACCGGTTCACGGTGGTGGCGGTCGACGCCGGGGGCCACGTCTCGGCCGGCTCGGTGCAGGTCTCGGTGGTGCCCGTCTCGCCGACCGTCCCGGCGACGGGGGCCGGGGAGCGAGGCGGCGCGGCCGTCAGCGGCGACGGACGGTTCGTCGTCGTCGGCACGCGCGCCCA
>NZ_SSBJ01000242.1 GCF_004795055.1 Streptomyces sp. A1136 | reverse complement strand
CAAGCCTGTTCCCCGAAGGCGCGATGGAGTGGCTCAACGCCACCCACAGCATCCGCTTGCTGGGTGTGCTGACGCTGAGCTGGCCATCGTTTGAATTCCTGGCGGCGATGATCGGCGTGGTGCTCTACTCCACCGCTTACGTCAGTGAAGAAATCCGCGCCGGCATGCGCGGTGTGCCATCCACGCAATCGCTGGCCGGCGCCGCCATCGGCCTGACCCGCTTGCAGGTGATGCGCTACATCGTGCTGCCGCAGGCCGTGCGCATTGGTCTGCCGCCCCTGCTGGGCCAATACATGAACATCCTCAAGAACACCTCGCTGACGATGGCCATCGGCCTCGCCGAATTGTCGTACACCTCGCGCCAGGTGGAAGCCGAGACCTTCCGCACCTTCCAGGCCTTCGGCTTCGCCACGCTGCTGTACATCGTCGCCATCGCGCTGATCGAGAACATCCAGCGCGAAGACCTGAATCCGATTGAAGAAGCGGTGGCCCTGCAGCGTTTGCAGCAGGAATTCCAGCTGACCCAGCAACAGGTGGCCGAAGCTGTGGGCAAGTCCCGGGTAACCGTGGCTAACCTGCTGCGCCTGATTTCCTTGCCGGAAGTCATCAA
>NZ_SSBJ01000241.1 GCF_004795055.1 Streptomyces sp. A1136 | reverse complement strand
CCAAGCGCCAGAGCGGCTTTACCGACACGCTGGCATACGGGCCGACCGCACTGGAAGCCTACAAGGACATCCCCGCCGCGCGTGCCGCCATCCTGCCGACAGCACCCGCCAACATCGCCTTGATGCGTCCTCCCAGCGGTCTCTGGTGGCACAAGAACCGCAACGCCGTATCGGACCGTTTCAACGCCTGGTTACTTTCCTGATAGCGATCCAAGTTATGACTGCCAGACTGCAAACACGTGCAATCAGCAAGCACTACGACAGCGTCACGGCGCTGTCGCCGACCGACCTCGACGTCAGGGACGGCGAGTTCCTGACCCTGCTGGGACCGTCCGGCTCCGGCAAGACCACACTGCTGCAGATACTTGCAGGCCTGGTCGAGCCGAGCGGCGGTTCGCTGTTCATCAACGGCAAGGACGCTACCCACACGGCCGCCGGCGAGCGCGGCATCGGCATGGTGTTCCAGAGCTACGCCCTGTTCCCGCACCTGTCGGTGTGGGAAAACATTGCCTACCCGCTGCGCATGCGCAAGATGGACAAGGCGGCGATGACGGTCGCCGTGCGCGACGCGTTGGAGATGGTGCAGATGGGCAGCTACGCCAACCGTTTGC
>NZ_SSBJ01000240.1 GCF_004795055.1 Streptomyces sp. A1136 | reverse complement strand
AAGGCCGATATCGACGAGCGCATCCGCCACGCCGCCGGCATCCTCAAGATCGACCACCTGCTCGAACGCCTGCCGCGCGAACTGTCCGGCGGACAGCGCCAGCGCGTCGCCATCGGCCGCGCCATCGTGCGCAAGCCGCGCCTGTTCCTGTTCGACGAGCCGCTGTCCAACCTCGACGCCGCCCTGCGCGTGCAGACCCGGCTGGAGATCGCCAAGCTGCACAAGCAGCTGGCCGCCACCATCGTCTACGTTACCCATGATCAGGTCGAAGCGATGACCTTGGGCGACAAGATCGTGGTCATGCACGACGGTCACATCCAGCAAGCCGGCACGCCGCTGGAGCTGTACCAGCATCCGCAGAACCTGTTCGTGGCCGGCTTCATCGGCTCGCCGAAGATGAACTTCCTGCCCGGCCTGGTCACTGCCGTCGCAGAAGACGGCCTCGAAGTCGCGGTGACCGGCGGGCGCAAGGTGCGCGTCGACGTCGTGCCCGGCAACGCCAAGGTGGGCGAGAAGGTCACGCTCGGCCTGCGCGCCGAACACATTCATGACAACACCGGCGGTTCCGAACAGTTCAGCGGCCAGGTGAATCTGGTGGAACATCTCGGTGAAG
>NZ_SSBJ01000239.1 GCF_004795055.1 Streptomyces sp. A1136 | reverse complement strand
AAGACCAGCTTCAACTCCTATCCGCTGGATCGCACCGCCATCGCCGGCGCGACTGCCGCGATGGAAGACGACGCGCATTTCGACAGCACCCGCAACGCCGTCATCGCCAGCCGCGGCAAGCTGGTCGGTGAACTGACGGCGCTCGGTTTCGAGGTGCTGCCGTCGGCCGCCAACTTCGTCTTCGCGCGCCATCCGCAACATGACGCCGCCGGCCTCGCCGCCAAGCTGCGCGGCGACGGCATCATCGTGCGCCACTTCACCAGCGCGCGCATCAATCAGTTCCTGCGCATCACGGTCGGCACCGATGAATCCTGCGGTGCGCTGACCGCTTCGCTGCGCAAGCATCTGGCCTGATGCACTGACCCAGGCATTGACCAGGCATCGAGGCTGCAACGAGGGCTGATTACAGCTCCAGATGCAGCGTCGTGCAACCCTGCGCCGGCATGGCGCAGCAGATCAACGCTTCATCTTCCGCGACTGCGAACTCCGGCGTTTTCGCATAAGTCACTTCCCCTTGCAGCACGCGAGTACGGCAGGTGCCGCAACGGCCGTCGCGGCAGCTTGATTCAGGATTCAGGCCGCGTTGCTCGGCCAGCTCCAGCAGCGAACCGCT
>NZ_SSBJ01000238.1 GCF_004795055.1 Streptomyces sp. A1136 | reverse complement strand
CGCCGGAAAACAGCAGATGCGTGATGCCGCGCGCCTGCAATTGGGCATGCAGGTCGGTGGCGTAGAACGCTCCTTTACCGGGTTTGTCGATCACCAGTTCGCCGTCTTGCGGCGCCAGCAGCGGCAGGATCTGGTTGCCCGGTTCGCCGCGCACCAGTATGCGGCCCATCGGGCCTTCATCGCCGATGCCCAGCGTGGGATTGCCGCGCTTGAGTTTGGCCGGCGGACAGTCGGACAGATCCGGCAAATGCGACTCGCGCGTGTGTATCACCAGCATGTTCTGTTCGCGCGCCAGCGCCAGCAGCTTCGCCACCGTCGGCACGATGATCGTCAGCGGCCGCACGTCATTGCCGAGCACGCTGCCGAAGCCGCCTTCCTCGACGAAGTCGCGCTGCATGTCGATCACCACCAGCGCCGTGTGACGGCTGTCGAATTGGTAAGGATAGGGAATGGCGTCGACGGTGATCATGCGGTCTCCAGTTGAATATGATGTGCTGATGCTTCCGCATGTTGACCGCGCCCGGCCATCCAGCGTCCCAATTCGGCGCGGTCGGCGCCGGCCGCATCAGTCGCATGCACGATGGCGCCGTCGGTCATCACGAGGATGCGGTCGGAC
>NZ_SSBJ01000237.1 GCF_004795055.1 Streptomyces sp. A1136 | reverse complement strand
TGCAGGTGGAAAACGGCGGCACCGTGGTCATCGGCGGCATCTACACGCAGACCGAATAAAACACTGTTTCCAAGGTGCCGTTGCTGGGCGACATCCCGATACTGGGCAATCTCTTCAAACATAGCGCCCGCATCGACCACAAGACGGAATTGCTGATCTTCCTCACGCCTAAAATCGTCGCAGACCGCAATTTCCTGCGTTAGCAGGCCCCAAAAGCCATGTTTTTCCCGATATTTCCCCGACAACGGCACAACAGACGGTAAAATCGCCCGTTGCAGCTGGTTGCACAAGGCGGGCCGAAAAACCAACAACAGCGGCCTCCAGCGACCAGCTATCCGGACAATCCCGCAGCGAAAAATCGTATATGAACGGAAGCATTTTTCTTGTCGGCCTGATGGGCGCCGGCAAGACAACGATAGGGCGCGCCCTGGCGAAAAAACTGAACAAGCGCTTCGTCGACTCCGATCACGAGATCGAGTCGCGCACCGGCACAACCATCCCCGTGATTTTTGAAATCGAAGGCGAGGAAAGTTTTCGCAAGCGCGAAGCCGATGTCATCCGTGAACTGAGCGCCCAGCAGGACATCGTCCTGGCCACCGGCGGCGGCGCCATATTGC
>NZ_SSBJ01000023.1 GCF_004795055.1 Streptomyces sp. A1136 | reverse complement strand
GGCATGGCCACCGCCATCCCGTTCCACCGCGCGGTGGTGGTGGACCCGGCGTTCGCCCCGACCGACGGCACCCCGTTCAAGGTCCACACCCGCTGGATCGAGACCGAGTTCGTCAACGACATCCCCGTCTACGCCAACACGGGCGAGGACGCCGCCGACGAGGCCGCCCGCGAGCGGGTGGTGGTCGAGGTCGGCGGGCAGCGCCTGGAGGTGACCCTCCCGGCCGCCTTCGGCGTCCCGCAGGCGACCGGCCGGCCCGTGGCGCTCGTCGGAGGGACGTCGCGCAGACGTTCGTCGGGCCGGTCCGGTCCGGCCGCCTCCGGCGACGTCCTCGCCTCCCCGATGCAGGGGACGGTGGTGAAGGTGGCCGTGGAAGAGGGCCAGTTCGTGGAAAAAGGAGACTTGGTAGTCGTCCTTGAGGCCATGAAAATGGAGCAGCCGCTCAACGCGCACCGATCCGGGACCGTCAAGGACCTGGCCGCGGTGGTGGGGGTGGCGCTTACCTCCGGAGCCACCATTTGCGAGATCAAGGACTGATGCACGTTGGCAGCACTGACGTACAGCGATGCGATGAGCGAGGCGCTCCAGCGGTTACGGGGGGTGGGGTTCGAGCACGGGACCTCCCTCGTCAACCACGCGCCGATGGCGGCCGAGGCGCTGGCGGCCATGGGGTACGCCGACGAGGTGCCGGGTTGGGTCGAGTCGAACCTGCGGGTGCGCACCTACCACGACGTGCCCGAGACCCGCTGGACGATCGATCCCACCGACCGCGACGACTGGGGGGCGGCGCTCGGTGACTTCAGCCGGGTGGCCGACTGGACCGCGATGTTCGAGCGTGAACTCGCCGACGACGCGTGGAAAGAGGTTCTGGCCCGATGGTGGCCCCGGCTGCTGCCGGGCATGTCGGGAGTCCTCACCCACGGCGTGATCCGCACCGCGCACGCGGTGCGCGCCGTGGTCGGGGCGGGGCCCGACAACCGGCTCCAGCTCGACGAACTCGCCCAGGGACTCGGCTACTGGGCCTCGCGGTTCTCGGGCCACGCGGGCAAGGCCACGGCCGGTGAGGACGCGCCCCCGATCGACCCGGACCCGACCGGGGACGAGCCGGCCCGCGCCGCGCGGGCGCTGGACGACCTGGTCGCCGAGTACTCCGGCATCTACGCGACCGTTGCCCAGCGCCACCCCATCCCCCTGATCCACGCGGTCACCGGGCCGGCCGCGGTCCGGCTCGTCATCGAGCACCTGCCCGAGTCCCAGCGCCAGCCCTCGTACCTGGTCGCACGTGACGTCAGCCGGGCCATGCTCGGCTGGTTCGGTGCTGCCCCCGTCGAGGGGACCGACGGGGCCGAATTCGTCGCGCCCCCGGTCGAGGAGGTGTTCGCCACCGCGGCCGCGATCGGTGACGAGCACGCCATCAAGCTCGCCGAAGTGGCCGTACGCCACCACACGATCGCCCCGGACCCCCGGTACGCGGCCGCCGCCCACACGGCGAACCAGGGGATCGTCCGGTTCTACCGGTGACCTTCGGTGGGGCGGCTTCACCGCCCCACCACCCTGCAAAAAGACCCGTCCTTCCCCGCCTGAAGGGCGGGTTTCGCATGCGAGGAGAGACATGGACGCACAAGTGATCGTCGTGGGCGCAGGACCGGCGGGCATGATGCTCGCCGGTGAACTGCGGCTGGCGGGGGCCGACGTCATCGTCTTGGAGAAACTGGCGGCGCGTACCGGTGAGTCACGCGGCCTCGGTTTCACCGCACGGACCATGGAGATCTTCGACCAGCGGGGCCTGCTGCCCCGGTTCGGGGACATCGAGGTCAGCAACGTGGGCCACTTCGGGGGTCTACCGGTCGACTTCGCCGTTCTCGACGGGGCCCACCAGGCCGCCAAGACGATCCCCCAGTCGGCCACCGAGACGGTGTTGGAGGAGTGGGCCACGCAGTTGGGCGCCGACATCCGGCGCAGCTGCGAGGTGCTGTCCCTGACCGAGAAGGAGGACAGCGTCGAGGTCGAGGTCCGCGGGCCGTCGGGGGTGCACACGCTGCGCGCCGACTACCTGGTGGGCTGTGACGGCGGTCGCTCCACCATCCGCAAGGCGGCCGGCTTCGACTTCCCCGGCACCGCCTCGACGCTGGAGATGTTCCTCGCGGACGTCAAGGGCATCAGCCTCCCGCCGCGGATGATCGGTGAGACGCTGCCCGGCGGCATGGTCATGGTCGGCCCGCTTCCGGGCGGCGTCACCCGACTCATCGTCTGCGAGCGCGGTACCCCGCCGCAGCGCCGCGAGACCCCGCCGACCTGGCAGGAGGTCGCCGACGCCTGGCAGCGGCTGACCGGAGACGACATCTCGCACGCCGAGCCGGTATGGGTCTCCTCCTTCGGAGACGCCACCCGTCTGGTCACCGAGTACCGGCGCGGCCGGGTCCTGCTCGCGGGCGACTCCGCCCACATCCACCTGCCGGCAGGCGGCCAGGGCATGAACACCAGCATCCAGGACGCGGTCAACCTCGGCTGGAAGCTCGGCGCGGTGGTCCGCGGTCGGGCCCCCGAGGCGCTGCTCGACACCTACCACGCCGAACGGCACCCGGTCGGCCAACGGCTGATGATGAACACGCGGGCCCAGGGCCTGCTGTTCCTGTCCGGCGCCGAGGTGCAGCCGCTGCGCGACGTGCTGAACGAGCTCATCGCCTACCCGGAGGTCAGCCGGCACTTCGCCGCCATGGTGAGCGGTCTGGAGATCCGCTACGACATCGACGGCGGCTCCCACCCGCTGCTCGGCCGGCGGTTGCCGGACGTGAGGCTGACCGGCGACAAGCTGGTGCACAGCAGCACGGACGCGCTCCAGCGCGCCCGCGGTGTCCTGCTCGACCTGAGCGACAACGCCGGGCTGCGCCGCCGCGCCACCCCCTGGCAGGACCGGGTCGACGTGATCACGGCCGCCGCGGCCGACCTGCCCGCGGGCAGCCCCCTGGAGGGCACCACGGCCGTACTCCTGCGCCCCGACGGGTACGTGGCGTGGGCGGCGCCCGGTAGCCACGCCGACCTGCCGATGGCTCTGGAGCGCTGGTTCGGCCCCGCACGCTGAAACGTTTCGCCAAAGTCTCCCGCGACATTGGCCCCCCTTGCGTCACGACTTCCCCAGGCAAGCCTGCGTACCGCTGAAGGAGACACGAACATGCACAGCTCGTTGATCGTCGCCAGAATGGCTTCGGGCAACCAAAGTGAGGTGGCCCGGCTGTTCAAGGAGTTCGACGAGACCGAGATGCCGCACCTGATGGGCACCCGGCGCCGCCAACTCTTCGCCTACCGCGGCCTCTACTTCCACCTCCAGGACTTCGACACCGACAACGGCGGTGAGCTGATCGAGGGCGCCAAGTCGGACCCGCGCTTCCAGCGGATCAGCGAGGACCTCAAGCCGTTCATCGAGGCGTACGACCCGGCGACCTGGCGCTCTCCCGCCGACGCGCTCGCCACCCGCTTCTACGACTGGGACGGCCGCGCATGAGCGCCAGGCGCGTGGTCATCACGGGCGTCGGGGTCACCGCTCCCGGCGGCGTCGGTGCCAAGAACTTCTGGAGCCTGCTCAGCGAGGGGCGCACGGCGACCCGCGGGATCACCTTCTTCGACCCGTCCTCGTTCCGCTCCCGGGTCGCGGCCGAGATCGACTTCGATCCCGAAGCGCACGGTCTGGGCCCACAGGAGATCCGCCGGATGGACCGGGCCGCCCAGTTGGCCGTCGTCACCGCCCGTGAGGCGGTCGCGGACAGCGGTCTCGACCTGAGCGGGCTCGACCCGTACCGGACGGGCGTCACGATCGGCAGCGCGGTCGGCGCGACCATGGGCCTCGACGAGGAATACCGGGTGGTCAGCGACGGCGGCCGGCTGGATCTCGTCGACCACGAGTACGCGGTCCCCCACCTCTACAACTACCTCGTGCCCAGCTCGTTCGCGGCCGAGGTCGCGTGGGCGGTGGGCGCCGAAGGTCCCTCGACGGTGGTCTCCACCGGCTGCACCTCGGGCCTGGACTCGGTCGGCCACGCGGTCGAGCTGATCCGCGAGGGCTCCGCCGACGTGATGGTCGCGGGTGCCTCGGACGCGCCGATCTCCCCGATCACGCTCGCCTGCTTCGACGCGATCAAGGCCACGACCCCGCGCAACGACGACCCCGAGCACGCCTCGCGGCCGTTCGACGGGACCCGCAACGGCTTCGTGCTGGGCGAGGGTTCCGCCGTGTTCGTGCTGGAGGAGTTGGAGAGCGCGAAGAAGCGCGGCGCGCACATCTACGCGGAGATCGCGGGCTACGCCTCGCGGTGCAACGCCTTCCACATGACGGGCCTGCGCCCGGACGGTCTGGAGATGGCCGAGGCCATCTCGGTGGCGATGGGCGAGGCCCGGCTGAACGCCGAAAGCATCGACTACATCAACGCGCACGGCTCGGGCACCAAGCAGAACGACCGGCACGAGACGGCTGCCTTCAAGAAGAGCCTGGGCGACCACGCGTACCGGACCCCGGTCTCCTCCATCAAGTCGATGGTGGGGCACTCGCTGGGCGCGATCGGCTCGATCGAGATCGCGGCGTCCGTGCTGGCCATGGAGAACAACGTCGTGCCTCCGACGGCGAATCTGCACACCCCCGACCCCGAGTGCGACCTCGACTACGTGCCCCTGACGGCGCGTGAGTGGAAGACGGACACGGTTTTGACGGTCGGCAGTGGGTTCGGTGGGTTCCAAAGCGCGATGGTGCTCGCCCGACCGGAGAGAGGATTGGCATGAGCACGACACAAAAGGTGGTCGTGACCGGACTGGGCATCGCCGCCCCGAACGGGCTCGGCACCGAGGACTACTGGGCGGCGACCCGGGTCGGCAAGAGCGGCATCGGCCGCATCACCCGCTTCGATCCCACCCGGTACCCGGCCCGGCTGGCCGGTGAGGTACCCGGCTTCAACGCCTCCGAGCATCTGCCCAGCCGGCTGCTGACCCAGACCGACCACATGACCCGCCTCGCGCTGGTGGCCACCGACTGGGCGCTGGAGGACGCCGGCATCACGCCCGCCGAGCTGCCCGAGTACGACATGGGCGTGGTTACCGCCAGTTCCTCCGGCGGCTTCGAGTTCGGCCAGGGCGAGCTGCAGAAGCTGTGGAGCCAGGGCAGCCAGTTCGTCAGCGCCTACCAGTCGTTCGCGTGGTTCTACGCCGTCAACAGCGGCCAGATCTCCATCCGCAACGGCATGAAGGGACCCAGCGGCGTCCTGGTCAGCGACCAGGCGGGCGGCCTCGACGCCCTCGCCCACGCCCGGCGCCAGATCCGCAAGGGCACCCCGCTCATCGTCTCCGGCAGCATCGACGCCTCGATCTGCACCTGGGGATGGGTCGCCCAGCTCGCCGGCGGTCGGCTCTCCACCGTCGAGGACGCGGACCGCGCCTACCTGCCCTTCGACACCCACGCGGCCGGTCACGTCCCCGGCGAGGGGGGCGCGATGCTGATCCTGGAGGACGCCGACGCGGCCCGCCGCCGAGGCGCCAAGGTGTACGGCGAGATCGCCGGCTACGGCTCCACCTTCGATCCGGCCCCCGGCAGCGAGCGCGCCCCCGGCCTGCGCAAGGCGATCGAGATCGCCCTGGCCGACGCGGACGTCGAGGCGGGCGACATCGACGTCGTCTTCGCCGACGCCGCCGCGGTGCCGGAACTCGACCGGATCGAGGCCGCGGCGCTCACCGACGTGTTCGGCCCGCACGGCGTCCCGGTCACCGCGCCCAAGACGATGACCGGCCGCCTGTACTCCGGCGCCGCGCCGCTGGACGTCGCCACCGCGCTCCTCGCCATCGGGGACGGCCTGATCCCGGCGACCACCAACGTCGCGCCGGACCCTGGCTACGACCTCGACCTGGTCACCGGCCAGGCACGGGTCGTCGACGTCCGCACCGCCCTGGTGCTCGCCCGCGGCCACGCCGGATTCAACTCCGCCGTGGTCGTCCGCGCCCACGGCTAGCCGACGACGATCCGGCACCTCAGACGGCGCCTGCCGCCCCGCACCCCGCTCTCCGGCCGGGTGCGCGGTGGCGGGCGTTTCGCCCGCGCGCACCCGCACGGGCGATCCATCACGAGACACCGAGAGAAAGGCCCGACACGTGGCTCAGCACTTCACACTTGAGGACCTCAAGCGGATCCTGCTCGAAGGCGCCGGCGCCGACGAGAACGTCGACCTGAACGGCGACATCCTCGACACCGAGTTCGAAGACCTCGGTTACGAGTCGCTGGCCCTGCTGGAGACCTGCGGCCGGATCGAGCGCGAGTACTCCATCACGCTCGACGACTCCGTGATGGGCGAGGCCAAGACGCCCCGCGCCCTGGTCGCGGCGGTCAACGAACACCTCGCGCCCGTCGCCCCGGTCGCGGCCTGATTCCCTCGAAACAGGCAGCACCGCAGCCTCGCCACATCTCTCACCACACAGGAACCCGAGCCCGCACGAACCTCCGGCCGTCGGCCGCGGAGACCTCCGCGGCCGACGGCCGGTACGCGTCGGCAGGTCCCTCCGGTCCCACGTCGCTCAGCCAAGGGGAGTAGTACACATGTCCAACAACGACCAGCGGGTCGCCCTCGTATCCGGGGCCACCAGCGGAATCGGCCTCGCGGTGGCACGACTGCTGGCCGGTCAGGGCCACCGCGTGTTCATCGGTGCCCGTGACGCCGAGAACGTCGCCGCCACCGTCAAGCAGCTGCGGGAGGAGGGCCTGGAGGTCGACGGCACCACCCTCGACGTGCGCGACCCGGAAGCGGTCGAGTCGTTCGTCCAGGCCGCCGTGGACCGGTTCGGCACAGTCGACGTCCTGGTGAACAACGCCGGCCGCAGCGGCGGCGGCGTCACCGCCGACATCGAGGACGACCTGTGGAACGACGTCATCGAGACGAACCTCAACAGCGTCTTCCGCCTCACCCGTGCCGCCCTCACCACCGGTGGGATGCGCCACAAGGACCGCGGCCGGATCATCAACATCGCCTCCACCGCCGGTAAGCAGGGTGTCGTCCTCGGCGCCCCGTACTCCGCCTCCAAGCACGGCGTCGTCGGCTTCACCAAGGCCCTGGGCAACGAGCTGGCCCCGACCGGGATCACCGTCAACGCGGTCTGCCCCGGGTACGTCGAGACGCCGATGGCCCAGCGCGTGCGGGCCGGCTACGCGGCGGCGTACGACACCTCCGAAGACGCGATCATGCAGAAGTTCACCTCCAAGATCCCGCTCGGCCGCTACTCCACCCCCGAAGAGGTCGCCGGCCTGGTCGGCTACCTCGCCTCCGACACCGCCGCCTCCATCACCGCACAGGCGCTCAACGTCTGCGGCGGCCTCGGCAACTTCTGATCACCCCTGAGACCCCAAGGAGCCCCCAGCATGTCTGAGTCCGGCCCGCGCGAGGTGGAGCACGAGATCACGGTCTCGGCCCCCGCCGCCGCCGTCTACCGACTGATCGCCGACGTGGCGAACTGGCCGCGCATCTTCCCGCCGACCATCTACGTCGACCACCTGGAGCGCACGGGCGACGAGGAACTCATCCGGATCTGGGCCACGGCCAACGGCGAGGCCAAGAACTGGACCTCCCGCCGCGTCCTGGACCCCGAGGGCCTTCGGATCACCTTCCGCCAGCAGGTGTCCACCCCGCCGGTGGCCACCATGGGCGGCACCTGGATCATCGAGCCGATCGGCGAGAACGAGTCCCGGATCCGGCTGCTGCACGACTACACGGCCGTCGACGACGACCCCGCGGGCCTGCGGTGGATCGAGGAGGCCGTCGACCGCAACTCGCGCTCCGAACTGGCCGCCCTCAAGACCAACGTCGAACTCGCCACCGCCTCCGAGGAGCTCACCTTCTCCTTCGAGGACACCGTGGAGATAGACGGGTCCGCCAAGGACGTGTACGACTTCATCAACGAGGCCGGCCTGTGGTCCGAGCGCCTGCCGCACGTCGCGGTCGTCCGCCTCACCGAGGACGTGCCCGGACTCCAGACCTTGGAGATGGACACCCGCGCCAAGGACGGCTCCGTGCACACCACGAAGTCGTACCGGGTCTGCCTGGAAGGCGAGAAGATCGCCTACAAGCAAACCACGCTGCCCGCGCTGATGAACCTGCACACCGGCTACTGGACCTTCCGCGAGACC
The DNA here is from genome assembly GCF_004795055.1 of Streptomyces sp. A1136. GTDB lineage: Bacteria > Actinomycetota > Actinomycetes > Streptomycetales > Streptomycetaceae > Streptomyces. The sequence goes on along the minus strand of NZ_SSBJ01000023.1, from coordinate 124,848 downwards.
GACACCGGTGTCGCCGCGTCCTCCCAGCACACCGTCGTACTGCGGGCCGAGAACATCGAGAAGATCCTCGGACCGGACGCAGGCGTCGCCGAGGCCCGCGAGTACGTACAGACGGCCCTGAGCACCAACAGCCGGGCGACGCTGGGTTACGCCAAGAGCTACGCCGAAGCGAGGCGCTGACCCCGTGCCCGTCGCACCCGCCGTTGACACCCATGTCATCGTGGTCGGCGCCGGACCGGTGGGGCTGATGCTCGCCGTCGAGCTGAGGCTCGGCGGCGCCGACGTCATCGTCCTGGAGCAGCGGGACGCCCCCACCACGGAGTCCCGCGCCTCCACCCTCCACGCCCGCACCATGGAACTCCTCGACCAGCGCGGGCTACTCGCGGAGCTCGGTACTCCGCCGCACGAACCCATGGGGCACTTCGGCGGCATACCCCTGGACCTGAGCCTGCCCGGTCCCTACCCGGGACAGTGGAAGGTGCCCCAGGTCCGCACCGAGGAACTGCTGGGCGCCCGGGCCCTGGCCCTGGGCGCCGAGCTGCGCCGCGGGCACGAGGTCACGGGCATCAGCCAGCACCCCTACCACGTCGAGGTCGAGGCGGTGGGCCCCGCCGGGCCGATCCGGGTCACCGCCCGCTACGCCGTCGGCTGCGACGGCGAACAGTCCGCCGTTCGGCGCCTGGGCGGATTCGACTTCCCCGGCGAGTCCGCCGAACGGGAGCTGATCCGGGCCGACATCGACGGCATCGAGATCAGGAACCGCCGCTTCGAGCGGCTCCCGGGCGGCCTGGCCATCGCCGCCCGCCGCGGCGACGGCGTCACCCGCGTGATGGTCCACCAGATCGGCCGTCCGCCGCGCGCCGGAGCCGCCGACTTCGACGACATCACCACGGCATGGCACCACGTCACCGGCGAGGACATCTCCCACGGCACCCCCCTGTGGGTCAACGCCTTCGGCGACGCCTCCCGGCAGGTCGTGCGCTACCGCGACAGGCGGGTGCTGCTCGCCGGGGACGCGGCGCACCAGCAGATGCCGATCGGCGGTCAAGCCCTGAACCTGGGTCTGCAGGACGCGGCCAACCTCGGCTGGAAACTCGCGGCCTCCGCCACCGGGCGCTCGCCCGGCGGCCTACTCGACTCCTACCACCACGAACGCCACGGCGTCGGCCGCCGGGTGCTGTCCAACATCCGGGCCCAGGCCCGGCTCCTGCTGGGCGGCCCGGAGACGGAGTCACTGCGGGCGGTCATGGGCGAGCTGATCGCCCACGAGAACGTACGCACCCACCTGGCGGGCATGATCAGCGGTCTCGACATCCGCTACGCCGCCACGGCCGCCGGGGCCGGCGCCGGCCATCCGCTCGCGGATACCGCCGCCGGTCCGGAACCCGGCCGCCACCCCCTGGCCGGTGCGCGGCTGCCGCACGCGCACCTGCTCCCAAAACGGCCCGCGCACCCCACCGCCGCCGGCGAGGGACCCCGTCCCGTCAGCACCCTCGCGCTGCTGCGCGCGGCGCGCGGGGTGCTGCTCGTGCTGACCGACGACGGCGCGCTGCGGGAGGAACTGGCCGAGGCCGCCGCCCCGTGGGAGCGCACGCTGGACACCGTCACCGCCGCGCCCCCGACGGACGGCCCGCTCTCGGGCGTCGCCGCCCTGCTGGTCCGGCCCGACGGCTACGTCGCCTGGGCCGGCGACTCGGCGCGGGGCCTGGCGGCCGAACTCGGCCGCCTCTTCGTCACCGACGCGCAGAGCGAGCGGGCCCGGCAGGACGGGGCAGGCCGGCCGGCCCGTACGGCCGGGAGCAGTACCGCGCCCGCCACCGCGCGCACCGCGCCGCACCACTCGTACGACCAACACAACGGCAGGAGAAGGAACATGGGCAACCTGACCGGCAAGACGGCGCTCGTCACGGGCGCGAGCCGGGGAATGGGGCGGGCCACCGCCGAACGGCTGGCACGCGAGGGCGCGCTCGTCGCCGTCCACTACGCGACCGGCGCGGACGCCGCGGCCGAGGTCGTCGCCGGGATCGAGCAGGAGGGCGGGCGCGCCTTCGCCGTCCAGGCCGAACTGGGCGTACCGGGCGACGTGCACGAGCTGTTCCTCGGACTGGAGCAGGGCCTCAAGGAGCGCACCGGCTCCACCGAGTTGAACATCCTCGTCAACAACGCGGGTGTGATGGGCGGGGTCAAGCCCGAGGACACCACCCCCGAGCAGTTCGACCGCCTTGTCGCGGTCAACGCCAAGGCCCCGTTCTTCATCATCCAGCGGGCGCTCACGAACATCCCCGACGGCGGCCGGATCATCAACATCTCCTCCGGGCTGACCCGCTTCGCCAACCCGGACGAGATCGCGTACGCCATGACGAAGGGCGCGGTCGAGATGCTCGCGCTGCACTACGCGAAGTACCTCGGCCCCCGCAACATCACCATCAACTCGGTGGCGCCGGGTATCACCCGCAACGGCAACCCGCTGTTCGACATCCCGGAGGCCGTCGAGGCCATGTCGGGCCTGTCGACCTTCAACCGGATCGGTGAACCGCAGGACGTCGCCGACGTCATCGCGTTCCTCGCCTCCGACGACGCGCGCTGGGTGACCGGCTCGTTCGTCGACGCGAGCGGCGGCACGCTGCTCGGCTGACTGCCGTCCGCCGGCGCGCCACCCGCCGCGGGCTCGTCCCCCGCGCGGCACGAGGCCCCGTACGACAACCCCCACGAGCTGGAGCGCAGCACCGTGAAGAGCTCATTTCGCCCGCCGCAGACCGTCACCCCGGTGCCCGTCGAGCGGTGGAGCCTCAGGCTGTGGGGGCTGCTGTTCGTCCTCGCGGGCAACATGCTCATCGACGCACTCGAAGTGTCCGTGGCGGTCGTGGCACTGCCCTCGATCGCCACGGACCTCTCACTGCGGCTGACCACCGTGCAGTGGATGATGACGGGCTTCGCCGTCGGCTTCGGTGGGCTCATGCTGTTCGGCGCCCGCATCGTCGCACTGCTGGGACGGCGCCGGGTCTATCTCGCCGCCCTCCTCGGCTTCGCCGCGGCGTCCCTGGTCGGCGCACTGGCCGAGGATCCCTGGTTGCTCGTCGCGACCCGGCTGGTGAAGGGCTTCTGCGCGGCGCTGACCGCGCCCACCGGGCTCGCCATCATCTCCACCACCTTCCCCGAAGGGCCGCCCCGCGACCGGGCGCTGTCCGTCTACACCCTCTTCGGGGCCAGCGGTTTCACCGCGGGTCTCCTGCTGTCCGGCTGGCTCACCGGATTCAGCTGGCGGCTCACCTTCGCCTTCCCGGCCCCGGTGGTGCTCGTCCTGTTCCTGCTCGGACTGCGGTTGATCCCCGGCCCGACACCGGACACGACGCCGCCGGGCGGGGCCGTCCCCCGCGGCCACGACCTGGCGGGCGCGGCCACCTTCCTGGGTGGGCTGCTCGCTCTGGTGCAGGGCATCGTCGCGGTGCCGGTGCACGGATGGGCCGATCCGCGTTCCTCGGGGATGCTGTGCGTCGCCGCGGCGTTGCTCGCGTCGTTCGTCGTGGTGGAACGCCGCACCGCGGATCCGCTGGTGCGGTTCGAGGCGTTCCGCAACGCCGCGATGGTGCGCTCGGCGCTCGGCGCAGCCGCCCTCAACGGCTCGTACCTGGGGCTGCTGTTCGTCGCCACCTACCAGCTCCAGACCCTCGCGGGCTGGTCACCGCTGCGCACGGCGCTCGCCTTCGTACCGGCCGCGGCGCCGCTCATGGTGACCGCGCTGCTGTCCGGGCGGATCGTCGCGCGCTACGGCGCGCCCCGGCTGATCGCGGCCGGCGCGCTCCTGCCCCTGGTCGGCTACGTGCTGCAACTGCGTCAGACGTGGCCGGTCGGCTACGCGGAGAGTCTGCTGCCCACCCTGCTGCTGGTGGGGGCGGGTTTCGTGCTGTCCTTCGCCGCGCTCAACATGCAGGCGACCTCGCAGCTGGCGCCCGCCGAACGGGGGGCGGCCACCGGTCTGTACCAGACCGCCGTCCAGATGGGCGCGGCCTTGGTGCTGTCGCTGGTCGCCGCCCTGCTCGCCGGCCACGAAGCGGTCCCCGGGGCCTCGGCCGCCGAGTCCTTCGCGGCGTGCCGGCCCGCGCTGGTCCTGGTGACGGCGATCGGAGCGCTCGGGCTGCTCGTCGGCGTCACCGGGGTGACGGCGCGACGCCGCTGAACCGTCCGGCCAGTACGTGCGTCAGGCCCTGGAGTTCCGGAGTCGGATGGAGGCCGCCCTCCGGGTCGACGTGAACCCCCAGCCGCTGCCGCGGGCCGACAGCGCGGCCGAGCCCGCCGGATGCCCGCCGGTGCCCCCATACCGGCGCCACCGTGCACATCGCGCCGGTGACAGAACGACCCAAGGAACTTGATTCGGGAGCGTGACCCACTTATGTCGACCGACGAGAAGACGAAGATCCAGGCCTGGTCCGACCTCTCCGAGCGTGAGCACCGGGGACACTGGACCTCGCACGAACGGCTGGAAGAACTCGGCCTGATCAAGGACGAGGCCCGCCGCGGACCCGACCCGAAGGCGACCGAGCGCCAGCACGCCAAGGGCAAGCTGACCGCGCACGAGCGCATCGCGCTGCTGCTCGACGAGGGCTCCTTCAACGAGGTCGAGCAGCTGCGCCGGCACCGGGCGAGCGGCTTCGGCCTGGAGGACAAGAGACCCTACACGGACGGCGTCATCACCGGCTGGGGCACCGTCGAGGGCCGTACGGTCTTCGTCTACGCCCACGACTTCCGGATCTTCGGCGGCGCGCTGGGCGAGGCCCACGCCACGAAGATCCACAAGATCATGGACATGGCCATCGCGGCCGGTGCCCCCCTGGTCTCCCTGAACGACGGCGCGGGCGCCCGCATCCAGGAGGGCGTCTCCGCCCTCGCCGGGTACGGCGGCATCTTCCAGCGCAACACCAAGGCATCGGGCGTCATCCCGCAGATCTCCGTCATGCTGGGCCCCTGCGCCGGCGGCGCCGCGTACTCCCCGGCCCTCACGGACTTCGTCTTCATGGTCCGCGACATCTCGCAGATGTTCATCACCGGCCCGGACGTGGTCCGCGCGGTGACCGGCGAGGAGATCACCCAGAACGGGCTCGGCGGCGCCGACGTCCACGCGGCCACCTCGGGCGTCGCGCACTTCGCGTACGACGACGTGTACAGCTGCATGGAGGACGTCCGCTTCCTGCTCTCGATGCTGCCCGCGAACAACCGCGAGCTGCCGCCGTCCGCCAAGGGCGGCGACGCGGCCGACCGGCGGACCGAGCGGCTGCTCGAACTGGTCCCGGACGACCCGAGCCGGGTCTACGACATCCGCGGCGTCATCGAGGAGATCGTCGACGACGGCGAGTTCTTCGAGATCCACCCGGCGTGGGCGACCAACATCGTCTGCGCGCTGTCCCGCCTCGACGGCGAGGTCGTCGGCATCGTCGCCAACCAGCCCGCCTCCTTCGCCGGCGTGCTCGACATCGACGCGAGCGAGAAGGCCGCCCGCTTCGTCCAGTTCTGCGACGCCTTCAACATCCCGCTGGTCACCCTGATCGACGTCCCCGGGTTCCTGCCGGGCGTCGACCAGGAGCACAACGGCATCATCCGGCGTGGCGCCAAGCTGCTCTACGCGTACTGCAACGCGACGGTGCCGCGGATCTCCCTCGTGCTCCGCAAGGCGTACGGAGGCGCGTACATCGTCATGGACTCCCGCTCCATCGGCGCGGACCTCGCGCTGGCCTGGCCGTCCAACGAGATCGCGGTGATGGGCGCCGAGGGCGCCGCGAACGTCATCTTCCGCCGCGAGATCAACGCGGCCGAGGACCCCGAGGCGGTGCGCCAGCAAAAGATCAAGGAGTACCAGGCCGAGCTGATGCACCCCTATTACGCGGCCGAGCGCGGACTCGTCGACGACGTAATCGACCCCCGCGAGTCCCGGCACGTGCTGATCCGGTCCCTGGCGATGCTGCGCAACAAGCACGCCGACATGGTGTGCCGCAAGCACGGGAACCCGCCCCAGTGAGCGGGGCCACCGTGCGTGCCGCGGACGTGCCCACGGCGTCCGCGCCGGCCGCCGACGCGTCCACCCCGACCTCCGAGGACACGGCACTGGTCATCCGTGTCGTGAAGGGGAAGGCCACCGCCCTGGACATCGCCGCCCTCACCACCGTGCTGCTCGCCCGCGCCGCGGCCCTCGCCGCGACGGGCCCCGGGCTCCAGGAAGGCAAGCCCGCGGCGGGCTGGCGCCCCCGCCCCGACCACCGGGGCACGGCCCACCGCGATCCGCGCGGCTGGCAGGTCTCCGGCGGCCGGGCCGCCTGAGCGCCCGAGCTCCCCGGTGACGCCCCGCGCCCCGATCCCGCGTCCGCTGCCGAGCCCCACCGGAACAGGAGGAAGAGAACAGATGACCGTGACCGACGAGGAGGTCGCCGAGCTGCGCGCACAGGTGCGTGTGCTGACCGACCGAGCCGAGATCGTCGCGCTCGTCGACCGCTACGTCACGCTGCTCGACACGCAGGACGACTACGGTTTCGACGACGCCTGGACCCGATCGGTCTTCACCGAGGACTGCCGGCTGGAGTTCCCCGTCGGCCGATTCGAGGGACTGGACGGACTGGCCCGCTTCCACTTCGAGAAGAAGGCCAAGTTCGACCGTACGCACCACCTGGCCGCCAACTACGGCATCGACCTCAAGGGCGACGCGGCACTCCTGCGCGTGCACCTGATCGCCTCGCACGTGCACCTCCACGACGGTCCCGACCCGGGCGGCCGGTTCGACATCGGCGGGTACTCGGAAGGCGAGGCCGTGCGCACCCCCGACGGCTGGCGGCTGCGCTCTTGGAAGTTCAACCTCAAGTGGTCGGCGGGCGACGGGCCGCGGCCGGGACCCGAACCGCGTGCGCTGCGCCGGTCCCAGCCCCGCCCCCGCCCCGAGGACCAGCCAACACACCCGATGAAGGGATGAGACCATGGCGGCGAAGTCTGCGAACGCGTTGGACCAACACCTGAAGGACCGGGCGGGGACCCTTCCCGACATGCCCCAACTGCTCTCCTCGACGGACGGGGACGGCGACGCCCGTCGCCGTGCGCTGGAGACCTACCTCTGCCAGGAGCTCCAGAGCACGCTGGACGTGCCGCCCGCCCATCGGATCAACCGGACGCGTCCCCTCTACAGCCAGGGAGTCGACTCGATCACGGCCCTTGCGCTGCAGCGCAAGCTGGAGAGCGCGTTGCGGATTCCGGTCCGCACCACCCACCTGCTGCGCGAGAACTCGGTCACCGAGATCGCCGCGCTGCTGGCGGTCCTGGTGGACGAGGCGAACACCGGCGCGCCGACCCAGGCATGACCGGTCCGATCACCGGCCGACGAACCACACGGCCACTTCCGTGCCCGTACACATCGGCCCCTCGGAGTTCCTCCGAAGGGCCTTCCGTGTGTCCGTCGAACTTGGACCTGTACGCGGCGTAGCGGCGGCGTCGCCACAACCCGCGCGGGCCACCGCCCACCACGCCGCTGTCCGAGCCCGTCCTGAGCCGACCCCCGGCAGACCCCGAGAGGGTGGCGGCGGGATGGCGGACAACAGAGAGGTGGCGCACATGAAGGTACGACTGCACTGCTTCGCACACGCCGGGGCCGGGTCGTCCGCGTTCCGGCGCTGGAACCGGTACACCGGGGGAGAGGCCGAGACGATCTCCTGGCCGCTGCCCGGGCGCGACCGACGCGCCGGGGAACCCCGGGTGACCACCCGCGAGGCACTGCTCGCCGACCTGCGGCCACTGTTCGAGCAGGTGGCGGACGCACCCGAGGTGCCGTACGTGCTGTACGGCCACAGCCTCGGCGGCGCCGTCGCCTACACCGTCGCGCACGCGCTCCAAGAGGCCGGGCTGCCACGGCCCGCACTGCTCGCCATCGGCGCATGCCCGCCACCCGACACCCCGGCCGTCCTGGCGAGCTGCGCCGAGCTGCCCGACGCGGAACTCCTGCGCGTGCTCGACGGATTCGGCGCCGCGCCGCCCGGGGCCGAACCCGGCGACCTCTGGCACCGCTGCGTGCTGCCCGTGCTCCGGGACGACCTGCGCCTCGCCCTGGCCCTGCGCGGCGCCGCCGCCGGCCGGGTCGCGGTACCGCTGCTCGCCGTCAGTGGCGCCGAGGACCGGCTCGCGAGCGCCGCCACCCTGGCCGGATGGTCACGCTGGACCAGCGACCGCACCGTCCAGCGCACCCTGCCGGGCGGCCACTTCTTCGTCCGCGACCGCGAACTGCCCCGCCTGCTCGGACGAGGGGCCCGCGTCGTGCTCCGCGCCCGTACCGGCTGATCCCACGGCATCCGGCGGACCGGCCGAATGCCCCTGTGGGGAACCAGACTTTCCGTACGAAATTACCTACACGTAAGCGTACATACCCGACGTACCCAAACCCCCGACGAATGGAGACCTCGTGACCATCCTCATCACCGGCGCCCGCGGCCAGGTCGGTCAGGCGGTCATCGCCCGCCTGCACGCCGCCGGCCTCACCGTCCGTGCCGCCAGCGCCCAGCCCGCCGAACTGACCGTCCCGGCCGGTGTCGAGACCGCCGAACTCGCCCTCGACCGGTCCGAGACTTTCGCCGCGGCGCTCAGCGGGGTGCGCCGGGTCTTCCTCTACCCCGAACCCGCCGGCATCCATGACTTCGTGAAGGCCGCCGAAGCCGCGGGCGTGGAGCACGTCGTCCTGCTCTCCTCGTCCTCGGTCCTCGGACCCGACGCCGAGAACGACCCGCTCGCGAGCCACAGCCTCAAGATCGAGCGAGCCTTGGCGGACTCCACCCTCGCCCACACGTTCCTGCGCCCCGATGCCTTCGCGAGCAACTCCTTCGGTTGGGCGCAGTCCATCGGCCGGTCGCTGCCCGTCCAGCTCGCCTATCCCGACGCGCACCTTGCGCTGATCCACCCCGAGGACATCGCCGACATCGCCGCCGAGGCCCTGACCGGTGACGGCCTCACCGGCCGCTCGCTCACCCTGACCGGTCCCGAGTCACTTTCCTTCCGTGAGCAGCTCGCCGTCCTCGCCGACGTCCTCGGCCGTGAGATTCCGGTCGAGCAGATCAGCCGCCCCGAGGCCGAGCGGCAGATGAGCGGTTACCTGCCCGCGCCGATGGCTTCCTCACTGCTCGACCTGTGGGAAGCCGCCGACCACCGTCCCGCCGCCATCGCCGACACCACGGAGACGCTCCTCGGCCGGCCCGCCCGCACCTTCCGCCAGTGGGCTCAGGAGAACGCCCGCGCGTTCACCGGGCGCTGACCGGGTCGGGGTCGGGGCCGTCGCGCCGGGACCGGGCGTCGGACTCAGATCGCGTTCTGGGCGACGGTCCGCCACACCTCGGCCGCCAGGTCCGGCATGTTGCAGGCCTGGACCTGGCCGGCGATGTCCCGCAGGTGGTCGAGGGCGTGCCGGTCCCCCGAGCGCAGTGCGACCAGGTTGCGCAGGACGTCGTAGCGGACCTGGTCGCGGTACGACAGGAGGTTCTTGTCGCCCTCGCCCGCGGCGAGCAGTTCCGCCGTGCGGTCCGGCAGGTCCTGGTGGAAGGCCAGCTTCGCCTGGAGGAAGCGCAGTTCCTGTAGGTGGCGGGGACTGCCGATGAGCTTCATCGCGGGCTCGGCCGCCGCCAGGTACTCCTCGGCATCGCTCACGCGAGGCGGATCCGACGCCAGGGACAGGGACGCGCCGGCGAGCCTGAGGCGCATCCACAGGGTGAGGTCGTCGCGGCTGTCGATGGCGACCATGGCCTGCGTCAGGTACTCCGCGGCGCGGGCGTCGTTGCCCTGTCGGGCGGCAACCGTCGCGGCGCTCCAGAACGCCTGGGCCGCCAGTGGGCCGGTCGACCCGCGCAGCGACTCGCACACCTCGTCCACCAGCCGCGCGGCCTCGGCGAGGTCGCCGAGTTCGGCCTGGCAGGAGGCCAGCAGGAGCCGGGCGCGCACCGAGTCGGAGGCGGAGACCCGCACGCGCCGCTCGTCACTGAAGCCGAGGGCCTGGGTCACCGCGTCGCGAGCGGCCTTCACGTTGCCGAGGTCGCGTTCGCAGCGGGCGAGCCGGATCCGGGCACGGCTCTGGAGGGCGGCACGGCCCAACTTCTCGCCGAGCGCGTTCAGTTCGAGCAGGGTCTCGCGCTCCTTGCGGAAATCACCCAGTACCTCGTACACCCGCGCGAGTTGGGCGAGCGCGTGCCAGCGGGTGAGGTCGTCGGCGTCGCCGGCCGCCGCGAGGCTTTCGGCGAGGAGCTTGCCCGTACCGGCGTCGAAGTCGCTTTCCGGCACGGCGGCCATCAGGGCGACCACTTCGGTGAGGCTGTCCTCGGGGCGGTCGTCCTCGAACATCTCGACGGGAATCCCGAGCTGTTCCGCCAGATAGGACACGGCCCGCGCGGTGGGGCGTCGGCCCCCGGACTCCAGCCTCGACAGGTAAGCGGCCGACATTCCCGTTCCGGCGAGTGCCACCTGGGAAATTCCGCGCTCCTGCCTCAGCTGCCGCAGCCGCTTGCCGAACCCAGGCTGCTCAAGCACGTCGCACCTCTGTCGGAAAGATCATCTCTGCCTTCCCGAGATATAGGACCCAAAACCCGAAAGGGGTGGGTCGCCAATGACCCACCCCCGTATGATTTCACATCGGGATACCTTCTGGCAAATATTGCCCAAGTCGGCAATTTCCGGCCGTCCGGCATCCTTCTCGTCCGGCCGTTACGGCCAGTCGATGACCGCGGTGCCGCCTGCCCCCCGCGACGCCGTCAAGGGGCCGCCCTGCCCGGAAGCGGACCCGCTTGCCAGTGTCGCGACCGCGCACAGTGCGGCGAGAGCGCCGATCGCATATTGAAGCATCCTCATCTTGAAACCCCCCTGAGTAGCGCGAATCGGCCGGCCGAAAGGCGCGCATTGAAACCCCGTGCAAGTGGACACCCGCTCGAAGCGTGCTTGAGAGAGGCTAAACCAATCCCTCATGCTGCGGCAAAACTTGTCAAAGATTTGGCAGGATATGTATCTCGCGGGTCACATGACGTCCAATGCGGCGTTCGCGCGGCTGCGCCACTCGAAGAAGCGCAGCAATCCGTAGGCCACCGCCGCCCAGCCCAGGGCGACGGCCGCCTCCCCGCCGAGACTTGACCGGATTCCGGCGGTCGAGGCCCCCTCGAACAGGGCCCGGAGCGCGGTGATGGCGTGCGAAAGCGGCAGGAACGAACCGATCGCGTTCATCCAGGACGGCATGGCCGCCGGAGGCAGGTTCGCGCCACTGAAAAGGATCAACAGCGTGAAAGCGGCGTTCGAGATCACGAACACGTCCCGGACGCGCACCGCCAGCGCTCCCAGCGTCAGGCCGAACAGGGCGCACGAGGCCGCGGCCACCACGAAGACCTGCGCGAGTCCGAGCAGGGTCGAGGCCGGCAGTGGCAGGCCCAGTGCCAGGGAGCCCGCGCCCATCATGAAGACCATGACGACGAACCCGTTGAGGACGTAAGGAAGCACCCTGCCGCCCCAGATCAGGCCCCGGGAGCGCGGGCTGAGCAGCACCGCTCCCAGCGTGCCGTACCTGCGCTCGTTGGCGACGGCCATGATCCCGCCGTACACGCAGGGCACGCTCGTCGCCAGGATCGCGTTGCCCAGCAGGTAGAAGCGGTCGTCGGCCACGCCCAGAGTCCGTCCGACGTGGACGAAGAAGAAGATCTGGAACAGTGGGCTCACCAGCAGGGTGCCGATGAACATGGGCGGGGTGGTCCAGTTGAACAGGGCACGGTAGGACAGTCCGCCACCGTGGAAGGTCAGGCGCAAGGCGCGCGTCAGTGCAGTCATCGCTGTGTCTCCGCTGTGTTCCGGCGCTCAGGTCAGTGCGAGGGTGCCCGCGCTGCGGGCGCGGCGTTCCACCCAGACGAGGGCGATCAGGGCCAGGCCCGCATAGCCCGCGCCGAGGCCGAGGGCCACCAGCGACGGCCTCAGGACCTCGCCGCCACTCGTGGCCGCCTGTACCGCCCGGGCGGCCCAACTCGTGGGGAGCGCCCAGGTGACGGGGCGCGTCCACGCCGGCAGCGACGCCGTCGAGACGAGTACGCCGGAGAACATCCACACCGGGTAGTCCAGGGCGTTGGCCAGGGCGTTGGCGTTGCGCAGGAGGACGAACGTGGCCGCCATGAGAATGCCCATCATGCCCAGCGCCACGACGCACACCAGCATGGCCGGCGCGAGCAGCCACGGCGACGCCGGTGTGAAGGGGATGTCGAAGAGCACGACGCCCCACACCACGGTGGCCACGAGCGAGTACAGGCCGACGAGCGCGGTGGCGAAGGTGATCGGCAGCAGGACGAGCGAGAAACGGGTCGGCGCGGACACCAACGTCTCGAGCGTCCCCATCCACCGTTGCTCCTGGATGGCGCCGCCGGCACCGAAGAGCACCGCGGACCAGACGCCCATGAGACCGGCGCCGACCGCCGCCTGGAGCAGCCGGTCCGGGTGGTCGCCGGCCCGGAACAGGTACACCGCCAAAGTCGCGAAGACGAGCGGCGAGAAGACGGCCATCACCAGCTCGACGCCGGAGCGGGACAGGTGCAGGACGTGGGTGCGCAGGCCCACCGCCATCAGACGCCAGAAGCGGTACGGGCCGCGGGAGGTGCTGTAGGTCGTCATCCCTCGCCGCCCTCCGTCACCGCGTCGCCGACGATGGACAGGTACGCGTCCTCCAGCGTGGGCTCCCGGGTGGTCACCTTGCCGACGCGCACGTCCCCGAGCACGGCCCGCACCGAGGCGTGGTTTTCGTGGGAGGGTCGGGCGTGGACGGTCACGACGTCGATCGTGCCCTTGGTCTCGACGGTGGCCCGCTCGATCCCCTCGGTGTCGCGGAGCAGCCGCAGGTGCTCCTCCCCGACCGCGTCGTGGACCTCGATCTCCAGGACGTCGACCTTGCGCACCCGGTCCTTGAGTTCGTCGGGTGTGCCCTCGGCCCGCACGGTGCCCGAGGCGATGACCGCGATGCGGTCGCACAGCTCGTCCGCCTCCGCCATGTAGTGCGTCGTCAGCAGCACCGTGGTGCCGCCCTCGACGAGGTCGGCGACCATCCGGCGCAGTTCGCGCGCGGCGGCCGGGTCCACCCCGATCGACGGCTCGTCCAGGAACAGGACGTCGGGCCGGTGCAGCAGGCCCCGTGCGATGTGGAGCTTCTGACGCATGCCGCGGGAGTACCCCTCGACGCGTTCCTTCTCCCGGCCCTCCAGGCCGACCCGCTCCAGGAGTTCACGTATCCGGGGAAGCTGCTCGCGCGGTTCGACCCCGTACAGCTCGGCGAAGTAGCGGAGGTTGTCGAGCGCGGAAAGCCGCTCGTACAGCCCGCGGTCGCCGCCGAAGACGTAGCCGATGCGCCGACGCACCTCCAGTGGCTGCCGGGCCACGTCGTACCCGAGGATGCGGGCGCTGCCCCCGGTGGGCAGAAGCAGCGTGTTCAGCATCTTGATCGTGGTGGTCTTGCCCGCGCCGTTGGGGCCGAGCAGCCCGAAGAGCTCGCCCCGTCCCACGGTCAGGGAGACGCCCCGGACGGCGTCGATCGTCTTGCGCTGGGGTTTCAGCCACCCGGTGCGCGTCCGGTAGGAGCGGGCGAGGTCCACGGCCTCGATCGCGAAGTCGGTGGTCATCAAGGGTTCCTGCCTCACTCGTGGGGGGTGGGTGTCCCGGTCCCGGCCGGCGTGCGCAGGGACAGCAGCCCGAGGTCAAGGGAGTCGTCAAGCAGTTGCCGGAAGGCTTCGAGGGGGGTCTCCACGCCGGCGCAGGCCTGGGCGAGGGTGCGCGTGCCGTCGAGGGCGTGCAACAGGAGCGTCCACGGGGCGTCGGCGTCGAGCACGTACTCCAGGGAGCCCTCGACGGCGAGGTACGCGGTGCCGGAGCCGTCGCGGAGAAGCTCGACGTGGTCCGCCAGACGGAGCACGCTCTCCGGGGCCCAGCGCGACGGCGCGAAGACCAGTTCCTCGATGCGCGGCGCCTCGGTGTCCCAGTCGGTGAACGGGTGGGCGGGGCGCACCGCGGGCAACAGCACCGCGGACTCGACCAGCGGCGGCGGGAGTTCGGCGACCATCGTGTCGAGCAGGCACAGGTTGAGCAGCGGGAGGAGCCGCTCCACGTGCGCGGAGAGCGGGGCGTCCGAGAGGCGTCGCAGCAGGGCGCGGACGCGGTCCGCGTCGAGCATCTCCCTGCCGCGCGCGGTGGCGAGGGCCTCCTCGACGAGGGCGCAGCCGTCACGGGTGAGCATCTCGATGAAGGGGCGGTGCGTGTGCTGCACCCCCTCGCCGTAGAAGAAGGGCACCTTGGGGCGGTAGGTCACCTCGGGCGGGAGCAGGTCGGCGACCGCCCGGCGGACGATGGCCTTGTCCCACAGCAGGCGCTCGCGCCGGGCCGCCGGGATCGAGGCGACGAGTTCCACCAGGCGTCGGTCGAGGAAGGGGACGCGGGCCTCGGTGCCGCTGCCCGCCGCCGTACGGTCCTCGTGCCAGCAGTTGAACTGCTCGACGTCGCGCATCTTGGCCGCCACGAACGCGCCGTACGGGTCGCGTCCCGGAAGCGCGCGGGACAGGTCGAGCGCGGCGTCGGTCAGCAGGCCGCCCTCGGCTCCCTCCCACCAGGCCGCGAGCCGGGACCGGCCGTCGTCCAAGCGGCCGCGGCGGGCCATACCGGTCAGGGCGTCCTCGAAGGCGTGCCAGCCGGCGTCGCCGGCGGTGGTGGTGGAGTAGCCCCCGCAGAACTCGTCGGCGGCGGCGCCCAGCAGCATGCCCTTGATCTCGGGGTGCTCGGCCCGTACGTACCGGTGGAGTTCGTGCTTGTAGTACTGCTCAGGGCTGCAGGTGGGCATCTCCGTGAGCCACAGCAGCCGCTTCCACTCGTCGGCCGTGGGCACGTGGGAGGCGTCGAACCGGATCTGGTGGTTGGCGACGCCGAGCTTGTCGGCGACGATGCGGGCGTGCCGGGCGTCGCCGTTGACCACGGTCGAGCCGCTCAGTACGGAGAAGGTCCGTAGGTCCGTGGTGTCCGCGGCGAGGGCGGCGACCGCGGCCGAGTCGACCCCGCCGCTGAGGAAGAGGCCGATGGACACGTCCGCCGTGGCGCAGGCCCGCACCGAGTCGGCGAGCAGCTCGCGGAAGTCGCCGATGATCTGCTCGTCGGTACGGGTCGAGTCCCCGTCGAAGTCGGGCAGGGACCAGTAGGAGTGGCGCCGGGTGGCGCCGTCGCGCAGGTCTATTTCGAGGATGGTGGCGGCCGGGACGGACTCCACGCCCTCGAAGTAGGTGGCGGGTGCGCCGAGGTCCAGCGAGGGCGCGGACGTCACGGTCGGGTTGACCAGGGCGCCGTCCCAGTCGACGCGGCGCGGGGTGGCCGGGTCGGCGAAGAGCGCCTTGATCTCGGAGGCGAAGGCGATCCGTCGGTCGTCACGGGTGTAGAAGAGCGGCTTGACCCCGAAGTGGTCGCGCGCGAGGAGCAGGACGTCGCGGCGCCGGTCCCACAGCACGAGTCCGAACATGCCCCGGACGTCGTCGAGGAAGGCCAGGCCCTTGTGCTGGTAGAGGTGCACGAGCACCTCGCAGTCCGAGCCGGTGCGCAGCCGGGTCCCGGCCGGCAGGGTGGCCGCCAGCTCCTTGTGGTTGTAGACCTCGCCGTTGGCGATGAGGACGATCGACCGGTCCTCGCTGTAGAGCGGCTGGCCTCCGTTCTCCGGGTCCACCAGGGACAGCCGGGTGAACGCCATGCCGACGTTCCCGCGACGCAGCAACTCTTCCTCGTCGGGCCCGCGGTGCGCCAGCGTGCGGGCCATGGTCGCCAGGATCGCGTCGGCTTCGACACCGAGGTCCTGCCCGTCGATGCGAGCGAGACCGCCGAGTCCGCACATGCTCCCGTTCCTTTCCGGTGGGGGGTGAAAACATGGATGAAAATCCGGAGAAAACTGTTCATGAAAAGACAAGGGGCGCCTCTGATGGTGAAGAGGCGCCCCGGTCCGCTGGTAATTAGCGGTTGTTCATCATCACGCGGGAGAAGTCGACCTTCTTCGCCTGCGGCTTGTTGTACTGCTTCATATGAAACACCTCATTTTTATGGCTTTCGCTGCCCCGGCTCATCCGGTGCGGCGTCATGTGCTGATGTTAGGCGGAATTTCCGAGCCATTGCAACCCTGCTCGGAAAATTATTTCCCGGGGAATTTCGGGAAACGCCTCCAAGCCGTTCTCGAATTTCGAGAACGGCTTTTCCCGCCGTGTCGGGCGAGAATTCGTAAGAGGTCCGGGTCAGTGGGCGAGCAGAACCAGCTCCTCGTCCCGCAGCCACTCCAGCATCTCCGCGGTGTCCGCGAGGGCCGTGCCGTCGTCGATGCCGTAATGCTCGGCGACCGCCCGGGAGATGTCCTCGACCCGGTCCGTGCCGTTGACACGCCGCCAGATGAACGCCGCCACCTCGGGCAGCTCGTACGCCTGGTCGTACCGGGCGAGCAGGATGGTGCCCCCGGTGGACCGGATACGGACCTCCAGATTCTGCCGGGGCACGCTGTGGCCCGGGACCTGCGCCGCCATCAGACCTCCACCTCCATCGAGACGCGCCGCACGCAGCCGATGACGTCCTCGATCCAGCGGCCCGGGTCACCGGGGTCGTAGTCGCGCATGGTCTCGATCCGCCAGTACCGCTCGAAGGGCAGCACGGCCGGCGCCGCGGCCCGGTACTTCCTCGACCGCCACTTGGCGGTGGTCCCGTACTCCCCGTGGTGGGCGAGCAGCGCGTCCGCGGCGTACCCGAAGGCGAGCTTCGCGGTCAACACCGCGCTCTCGGCGTCCCCCGAGCCGAGCTGGCCCAGCGCGTCCTCGGCGAACGTGTCGGCGAGGTCGAGGCTCCGGGCGGCGATCGTGCGGCCGAAGGCCGAGGACCGCAGTCGCCGCTGCGCCCCCTCCAGCCACGGGGCACCGTCGAGGGCTATCGCGTGGCCCAGCTTGACCAGGGCGTCGCGCTCGACCTGGCTCACGGTGGCGCCGGCGTCGCGTTCGCCGCGGTACGCCTCCCAGGAGACCTTCGCCAGCACCTGCCCGACCTGGTCCGCCGACCAGTACTCGACGTCCCCACGCCGGTCCCCCAGGGTGGGGACCGCCACGGGCACCCGGTCGGGGGTCAGGGCCACGGGGTGGAAGTCCTCCACGCCCTCCGGCGCCCCCGGCGCGTCGGACACCACGTAGAGATCGAGATCGCTCGTTTCGTTGCCCCAGCCGCGCACCAACGAGCCGGCCGCGTACACGCATCGGTACCCGTCCGGCAGCAGCCCCTGTTCGCGCAGGAGACCGAGGAGGCGCGGGCCGTCCTCGGCGGTGATCAGATGTTTCATCAGCCTGTCCTTCCGTCCTTGCCTCAGAGCAGTCCGTACGCCGCGAATTCCGCGCGCACCTGCTCGTCGTCCAGTGCCCCGACCGACGCGAAATGCCGGACCGTCTGTTGCGCCACGCTTTTCGCGTACGCGGTGACGGACGCATCCGGAAACAATTCGGCGACGATCTGTTTGGCGTCGTCACGGGGGAGCCCGTAACCGACGATCTCCTTTTCCACCGACGGGACGTCGGGGTCCGTGAAAATGCGGATCAACCGCGGCACCCGAAGCGCCGCGCGGCGGCGGGTGGCCGGCGTCAGCTGGCCCCACAGGTGACGCAGGAAGATGGCGAAGTACGCGTGGTGGCGGCCTTCGTCCAACGCGTGGTCGCGCACCGTCTCGCGGACCGCCGGGGCGACGCTGCGGTCGTTGCCCATCTCCGCGAGCTGGGCCGTGATCAGCGTCTCCGACACGATGACGAACAGGATCTCGGTGAGTGCCGACAGGTCGTCCGGCGTCTCCTCCAGGAACCGCTGCAGGCGCGTGATGAAGTACGGCACCCGCGCCAGGTCCGCGCGGACGTCGGTCGCCTCGCGCACCTGGGCCGCGAGGTCCGCCGAGAACAGCGCGTGGTAGGCCTCGTCACAGTAGATCTTGAAGGCGTCCAGCCGCATGGCCTCGGGCACCCGCACCCCGATCGTGCCGTGGGCGATGCCGAGCACCGTCCGGTTGACGACCAGGTGCTCCAGCTTCGCCGTGAAGTCCAAGTATCGGTACAGGTGCCGGACGAGTACCTCGCGGTGGAGGTCGGGCCGTTCGCCGCGCAGCCCCGCGATCAACGGATGGGAGGCCAGCGGCACCAGCTCCGGGGCGAAGAAGTCCTGACCGTCGGTCAGGGGGTCGAGCCGGCGCCGCTCGGAGGAACGCACGGTGGCCCGCTCGTACCAGGTGCGGAACGGGCTGACGTACGTCTCGGCCCCGTCCTCGCCGGTACGGCCCTCGTCGGCCCCGTCCTCGCCGGTACCGCCCCCGTCGGTGGCGCCCCCGTCATCCCGTCGGGCGAACAGCGCCTGCTTCGGGCACAGGCTCACCGCCGAACACCCCATGAACAGACCGACCGTGCCGCACATGATTCTCCCCTCCTGCCGTCGCGGCCGGCCGCTTGCCCAGCGGCGGATCCGTCTGGTTGCGGTTGATCCGGCCGGTGTCCCACAGGTCGGCGAACCGGCTCGCGCGCCCGCAGTGGTAGTAGGCCTCCTCGACGTGGACGAGCGACCCCCAGGCCAGGCGCTCCCGTTCCCCGGCGTCGAGGGGCAGGGCCTCCCACCGAGGATCGCTGCGCGCCACCGGTTCGGCCCGACCGTTGACCCGGGCGGTCTCCCGCAGACCGGGGACGAGGAAGAGGAGCCCGACCCCGGGGCTCCGCTCCAGGTTCCGCAAGGTCTGCAACAGGCGGTTGCCGGACTCCTCGGGGAGGAAGAGCGTCCGCTCGTCCAGGACCCGGACGAAGCCGGGAGCGCCTCCGCGGGGGGAGGCGTCACAGTGACCGTTCCCGTCCGAACTCGCCACCACGACGTACGGCGACAGTTCGACGAAGCGGCGGAGCCACGGGTGCAGCACCGGCGAGAGTTTGGCCCGCACCCGTTCCGGCGGGCCGCCCGCCTGTTCGGTCAGCTCCGCGAGGACGGAGGCCGCCGCGGCCGGCAACGGGCTCACGGGACCATCACCGTCCCGCCGTTGACGCCCAGTGTCTGACCGGTCAGGTACCCGCCGGCGTCACCCGCGAGGAAGGCGACGGCGTCCGCCACGTCCTGCGCGCGGGCCACGCGGCCCAGCGGGATCTTCCGGCCCTCGGCCTCGAAACCCTCTTCGTCCAGGCCCGGCTGGGCCGTCCGCGTCACACCCGGCGCGACGGTGTTCACCGTGATGCCGTACCCGCCGAGCGCACGCGCCAGCGACTTGCCCAGGCCGATGAGTCCGGCCTTGCTCGCCGCGTAGTGGGCACCCTTCGGCGACCCGGTGAGCGCGGCGCTCGACGCCACGTTCACGATCCGGCCCGAACGCTCGGGGATCATCAACGCCGCCGCCTCCTGGGCGCAGAAGAACGCGCCCTTGAGGTTGGTGTCGAGGACGAGGTCCCAGCCCGTCTCGTCGATGTCCAGGACCCCTGCGCGCGGGAACACGCCCGCGTTGTTGACGAGGATGTCGAGCCGGCCGCCGAAGCGTCGGCCGATCGTACGGAACATGGTGGCCACCTGCTCCCGGTCGCGGACGTCCGCCGCCACCGCGAAGCTGTCGTCGGGCAGGCGCGCCCCGTCCTGCGGGTCCGGCGCGGTGCCGGGCGGGTGGTTGACGGCGACCCGGGCGCCGAGCGAGGCGAGGGTGATCGCCACGGCCCGGCCGATGCCGCTGCCGCCGCCCGTGACCAGCGCGGTGCGCCCCGCCAGGGGCGGGGAGGCGGGGGTCACGCGAGTACCCCCGTCTGGCGGCGGACCTCGTCGAGTACGCGGTACACGTCCAGGCACGACGAGAGCGGCGAGTCACCGGGTCCGCCCCGCACTACGCTCCGGTGGAAGCTCTCCAGTTCGGTGGCGTAGCCGGTCCGGCCGTATCCGCCGCGGCGGCCCGGCCAGTCGTGGCGGAGCGTCTCCTTGCCGTCCAGGAAGCCGGCGCCGGGAGCCGTCGCCGGGCGGGCGACCGTCAGCGTGTTGAAGTGGTCGAGGCCGCCGACCACACCCTCGTCGGTCACCAGCTCGCACCGGTACTCCAAGCGGTTGGAGTAGTTGCCCACGAGGAGGCAGGCGAGTCGCCCGTCGGCGTATTCGAGCAGGATCCTGAACGCGCGTCTGCGCGCGTCGATGTCGGCGCGCCGGGCGGTGATCCGGTCGGGGACGCCCAGTTCCCGCAGGGCCAGGTCGACGGCATGGGTGCCCAGACCCTGAAGCAGGCTGTCCTCAACCGTGGCACTGCCCCAGACGGGCGACATCGGCTTGGCCGAGACCATCCGCACGTCCAGGGTGCGCAGCGTCCCGTGGGGGCGCAGCGTGTCGCGGAGCTTGCGGTAGGACTGCCCGTACGGGAAGTTGAAGCCGACGAACGCCACCGTCCCGGTCGGCGCGGCCCGTTCGGCCGCGACCAACCGTTCAAGCGTGGCGGTGTCGGGCGCCGGCGGCTTCTCGACGAAGACGCTGACGCCCGCGGCGAGCGCACGCCCGAGGACCTCGGCGTGCAGCGCGGGGGAGCCGGCCACGACCAGGCAGTCGACGGCGGGGCCGCCGTCGCCCTCGACCAGATCGGTCCAGTCGTCGGTCCACAGCCGCGCGCCCCAGCGCCGGGCCGCCTCGGCGGCGGCCTCGGGCCGCCGCGCCGCCACGGCGGTCAGCACGGCGCCGTCCAGCTCGGCCAGGGCGGGCAGCAGGTTCTCCCGCGCGTGGGAGCCGGGCCCGATGAGCCCGTAGCGCACTGCCCCCGGCCCCGGGGTGACCCGTCGGATGGCCATTCAGATGATCCCCAGCTCTTCCAGCCGGCGGCACCAGTAGTGGTACTTCTCCTTGGTCATCCGACGCTCGGCACGGCGCTCGTCGGACTCGCGGTCCTCACCGACGCGCCAGAACATGGTGCCGACCTCGGCCGTGTCCGGCTCTATCTCCGACAGCTCGCCGCGCCCGGGGTCCGGGGCGTCCTGCAACCGACGCAGCGCCTCGTCACGGCCGCGGGCCTCCTTGAACATGACCGGCGCCCGGTCCTTGACCGGATTGCCGCGCAGGACGAGGGAGATCGTGCCCAACTCGGTGAAAGGCGTGGAGTGGAGCGCGTTGTGGTGGATGGTGAAGCACTCGCCCGCACGGTCCTCGTGGAGCATCTGCGGCTGGACGTCGTCCGGCAGGGTGTTCTCGTCGAAGCCGTTGCGGGCCACGTAATTGCGGTGCAGGTAGGTGCCGCGCAGGACGAGGTTGGTGAACGAGAAGCGGTGGTTGTGGGCGAGCTGCTGTTGGTGGTCGGTGGACATCCGGAGCCTGATGCGCAGGCCCTTGTCCACGTCGTCCCAGAGCACGATCTTGTCCTCGACCAAGTCCTCCTCGCACTTGGCCCACAGGTACGGGTCGTGCTCGACAGCCAGCAGGAGCTTGCGGAACAGGGCCTTGTCCGCGGCGAACTCGCGGATGAGCCGTTGTGTCAGCTCCGCCGCGGCGGGCAGGTCCTCCCAGTCGATGGGGCCGACGCTGTCGAAGAGTTCGACGACGGTGTTGTTGACGTGTACCCGATCTGCCGTCTCGATGGTCATCGTGGTGGTGGTCTCCTGTGGAGGGCACCGGTCGTCCGGTGCCGATGGGCAAGGGGGCGTGTCGGACGTCAGATGACGCCGAGCTTCTCCAGCCGCTCCCGGATCTGCCGGTACGCGGCGAGGCCCATGGCCTTCTGCTCGCGCCGCTGTTCGGGCTCGTTCTCGCGGCCGAAGCGCCACCACAACGTGCCCTCCGCCTTGTCCATGATCACGGAGCGGTCCTTCTCGACCGGTCCGCGCAGGAAGAGCGAGACGGTGTCGGGGGTGGTGAAGGTGGTGTGGATGGCGCTGTGGTGCAGCGTGTAGCAGCTGCCCGGCTCCTCGCGGCGCACGATGTGCGGCGTCAGCCGGTCCAGCAGGCCCTCGGCGCGCGGGTCGGGGTTGTGTCGGTTGAGGTACTGGCGCGCTTCCGGGTCGGGGCCGCCGGCGTAGGGGTCGCCGTCCATGTGGTACCAGGTGTGGGTGTAGCCCCCCGTCACGATGCGGCTGGAGAAGGAGAACCGGTGGTCGTGGGGGCGATCGAAGTGGTCCTCGGTCGAGATGTGCAGGCGTAGCCGGATGCCGCGGTCCAGCGCGTCGTACAAGACGATGTAGTCGAGCAGTTGGTGGCGCTCGCACATGGCGAGCAGCTCCGGCTTGTCCTCCACGCCGTAGACGAGTCGGCGCAGGGACTCCTTGTCGTCCGCGAGGCGGTGGACGACATCGCGGGTGATCTCACCCGCCCTCTCGAAGTCGGACCAGTCGACGGTGAGCTGGTCGAGGTAGTCGATCACGGTTTCTCCTTGGTACGGGAGGGGTTCGGGCAGCGGGCCGCCCCGGGAGACCGGCGGTTCCCCGACGTCGCGGCCGGCGGCGGAGCGGGTCTCCTCGTAGGTCCTGCGGATGCGCAGGGCGAGCGGGGAGGTGGCGACGGGCAGTAGGTCGGGTCGGTCCACGGGGGGCCGTACGTCGGCGCCGCCGGCGAGCGCGCAGGCGAAGATGTCGAGGTCGGAGGTGCCGACCACGTCGCGGGTAGGGCTCATGGGGTTCTCCTCAGCGCGCGCACCGCGGCCGTCACCGCCGCCGCGGTGCGTGCCGGCGGATCGTTCGTGTGCGGGGTCAGGACGAGCCAATCGCGCTCGGCCGCCATCCGCCGCAATTCGCGGCGGACGACCGACTGGTAGCCGAGGAAGGACTCGCGTGCCGGGCCGGTGTACCCGTCCCAGCGGCCGAGCTCGGTCTCCTTGAACGTGTCACGGCGCGACCAGGCGACGTCGGGTTCGACGTCCAGCAGGACGGTCAGCGCGGGTTCCGGCACGGGCGTGAAGAGCGACTCGACCCAGCCGGGGTCCAGCGGTTCGCGCACGAGGGTCTTGGCGATGTTGCGGTAGTACCAGCCGTCCATCACGGTGACGGTGTCCGGGTCCGCCAGGTCGGCCCGGAGCCGGGCGAGGCCCGCGTACCAGGAGGCGATCAGCAGGATCCAGTGGGCGGCCCCGAAGGTGTCCCCCTGCCCCTCGGGGGAGGACCAGATGAGGTCGCGCAGGGCCGCGGACCGGGCCTCGGTCGTCGGGTCGGCGGCGCCGACGTCCTGCTTTCCGGCGCGGGTCGCGCCGTCCGGGGCGAGGGCGTCCGCGACCAACCTTGCCACGGTGGTCTTCCCGCTGCCGTCGATGCCTTCCAGGACGATCAGCACGGCGGGGCCCCGTCGAGCAGGTACCGGACGATGCCGTCCTCGTCGTTGGCGGCGGTGACGACGGACGCCCGGGCCAGTACGTGCGGATGGGCGTTGGCGGGGGCGATGGCGCGCTCGGCGACCGCGAACATGGGCAGGTCGTTGAGGTGGTCCCCGTAGACGGTCAGCCGGGCGTCGGCGAGTCCGGCGTCCCGGGCGAGCCCGCGCACCGCGAGGCCCTTCTCGGCCTCCGGGTGCGCGATCTGGATCTCGGTCCAGCCGGGGACGTAGCGGTTGGCCGCCGCCATGACGCCGGCCGCGCCGGTCAGCGCCGCTTCGAGTGTCGCCGTGGCGGCCTCGGCCTCCTCGTCGGGGACGAAGGCGACGAGGGCGGCCGTCCGCACCCCCGCGACCGCGGCGTACGGGTCCCGGTACGCGCCCAGCCGCGGGTCGGCGTACGCCCGCTTCTCGGCGATGTACCAGGCGGTCGCCGGGTCGGCGCACGGGCCGTACAGCAGGTGGTCGCCGGAGCCGTCCCAGGTGGTCAGCACGGGTTCGGCGGCCAGTCGGGCGAGGGCGTCGAGGGCGGTGGTCGCCGCCGCCGGGCCGAGGGTGGCGTGCGCGAGGTGGTGTCCGGTGGCGAGGTCGGTGCGGAAGGCGCCGTTCAGTTCGATGACGGGCAGGGTCAGCCGGACGCCCGCGAGCAGTTCGCGGATGGCCACCGCACTGCGGGCACTGGCCACGGTCAACGCCGTGCCCGCGTCCAGCAGGGCGTTGAGCCCGTCGCGGGCGTACGGGCTGAGGGTGGCGTCGGAGCGCAGCAGGGTCCCGTCGAGGTCGAGGACGTGCAGGCCGAGGCGGCGGTCGTCGGTCATCAGCGGGCTTCCAGGAAGTCGGGTGCCGTGCACAGGGCCGGAAGCAGCGGGCGCAGTTCCGACAGGGAGCCGAGCACACGGTGGGCGTCGGCGAGCCGTGCGCGGGGAGTGAGGGTCGCCAGGCCGAGAACGGTCGTACCGGCGGCGCGGGCGGCGGCGACCCCGCGGGGGCTGTCCTCGATCACGAGGCACTCGCCGGGAGCGACGCCGAAGCGCTCGGCGGCGAGGAGGAAGAGGTCGGGGGCGGGCTTGGGCCGGGCCACGAGATCGGCGCCCAGGACTCGTCCGGCCAGCCGCGGGGCGAGCGCGGTGAGCCCGAGGGTGACGCCCACCCGGTCCACCGTGTCGTTGGAGGCGACGCAGTATGGCACGCCCAGGGCATCGAGGTCGTCAAGCACCGCGTGGACGCCGGGCATCGCCGTCAGCTCCCGCTCGAAGACGTCGAAGAGGCGGGCGTGGAACCGGGCGCCGAAGTCCTCGGGGAGGTCGGTGCCGGTGCGCCGGCGGACCGTGGCGAACACGTCGGCGAGGGACTTCCCCAGGTAGTGCGTGACGGCGTCGACGAAGGTCGTCGCCACCCCCTCGCAGGTGAGCATCTCGGCGAGGAGGCGGTTGGCGAGGTACTCGCTGTCCACCAGGACGCCGCTGTTGTCGAAGACCACGAGCTGGTGCCGCACAGGCTCTCCTCCGACTCCTTTGACAGTGCTTGCCTGATCAACGTAGGCAATGTTGGCAACGCAGTCAAGGTGAAAAGAGGGTTCATTGACAACTCTGCCAAGGCGGTACGAGCTGCCAACACCTGGGATTATGTCGATTTTGGGCACGCCCTTGCCTGCGTGTGAGGCGATGGTATTGTCAGCCCAGTCCTCCACTCAGGCAACTCTTGTCAAAGGTTTCTTGACAACTCCGTAGAAGAACACGAAGAGGGATGATCGATGGCGAACCCGTCTGGCCCCGCCGAGCAGACCCACACCCCGCTGCTCCCGGTGGAGGTCCACTGCCATGGCTTTGCCGGCGTGGACTTCTCCGAGTTCTCCCTGTTGGACCTCGAACTCCTGGAGGAGATCTGCGCCAGGGAGGGGGTCCTCAGCATCCCGACGCTGTACCTGCACCATCACCGGCTCGGCGAGTTCGAGAGGTTCATGCGCCGCTACGACGCGATGCGGCGCGCCGGCCGCATCCCGCACGTCGTCGGCGTCGCGCTGGAGGGCCCGTTGCTCTCCAGCCACGGCGGCACCCCGGCCGACACCGTCTGGGCTCCGACCCGCTCGGAATGGGAACGGCTGGCCCGTCTCGGTGAGTACGGGCTGTGCTACATGGTCCTCTCGCCGGACGCCTTCTCGGCCGCCTCCGACTTCCACGGCCAGACGTACGCCCGCCACCCCGGGTTCGACTGGGTCGTCCCCATGCTGCTCGGTCACGGGGTCCGGCCCGCGCTCGGCCACTTCACCCGAACCGACCCGCGCCTGAGCGCGCACCTGGTGAAGGACATCGTCGACATCGCCTGGGACGCCGAGTGGAACGGCGCCGGGGCGCGGGTCGTGACCGACCACCTCTTCAACGACATGCCGCTCAACATCCGGCACGCGTTCCGGACCACCAGGGCCCGCGAGGCCCGTGAGGCGACCCTCGCCTCGTACGACCTGCCGGGCTGGACCCTGGACGCGATGGACGAGATCGCCGGCCCTGTGCCGGCGGCCATCATGCGGGAGGCCGCCTCTGGCCGGATCGCCGCCTGCATCAACTTCGACGGCGAGCACGTCGACCTGGCCATCGCCTCCCGGGCGGTCAACCTCATGGGACTTGAGAACTCCATGATGATGACCGACCGCTGCGACTCCGCGCGCCTGGGCGGCCAGGACCTGACCCAGGGTGAGGAGAACGGCCTGTGGTACCAGGACGGCGGCATCGTCGCGGCCGGCTCGCAGCCCCTGGCCCGGCAGGTGCGCAACGCCATGGACCACGACCTCACGGGCGCCGGCCTCTGGGACCTGGCCGCCGGGACCGCCCACCGCGCCTTCGGGCTCACTCCCCTCGACGCGAGCCAGGTGCCCGACGGCATGCTCGCGGCCACCCACGCCCAGTGGGCCTCCCTCGCCGTCGCGGACGCCGCCTGATGCCGACCGCCGGGGCCGTCCCCCTCCTCAGGCGTCGCGTCGGCGACGACGGACCGCTGCGGATCGGCATGCTCGTCTCGGCCACCGGCGCGAACCTGAGCACCCTGATCGACCTGCAACACCGAGAGCCGGGCCGCTTCCGGGTGGCCCTGGTCGCCTCACACGGCACCCGGTCCCCGGCGCTCGCCCTCGCCCGGGAACACGGCATCGAGGCATGGCCGGGGGACTTCGACGCCCGCTGCGGAACCGCCTCGGCGGCCACCACCTCCGACGCCCGTGCCGCCTACCGGCAACGGGCCCGGCTGTGGCACGACGGGCTCGACGCGCGGATGGCCGCCTGGGAACGCGACAACGGTGCGCTGGACCTCGTCGTCCTCGCCTACCACCGCTGGATCGAGGGGAACCTGCTCACCCGTCACCACGGCCGGATGATCAACCAGCACCCGGGCGACCTCACCGTCCTCGACCGCGAGCACCGCCGGGTGCTGATCGGCAACGACCCGGTGGCCGCGGCCATGCGGCTCGGTCACCCCACCACCCGAACCTCCTGCTTCCTCGTCGACGGCACCCACGACGGCGGAGCCATCCTGTGCCAGGGGCCTGCCGTCCCCGTCCGGCC
The DNA here is from genome assembly GCF_004795055.1 of Streptomyces sp. A1136. Taxonomy (GTDB): domain Bacteria; phylum Actinomycetota; class Actinomycetes; order Streptomycetales; family Streptomycetaceae; genus Streptomyces. The sequence continues at coordinate 97,975 of NZ_SSBJ01000023.1, read as the reverse complement.
GGGCGTCGACGCCCGTGCCCAGGAGCTCGACCAAAAGCGCCTCAGCGACCGGCCCTGCCTGGAGTGGACCGTGCGGGCCTTCGCCGCCGGATCGCTCGCGCTGGCCGCCGGCACCCACCCCGACGGAAGCCGCGTCGTCCTCGCCGACGGCACCCCCCTGCCCTTGGGTGGCATGCGGCTGACCACGACACCCGTACTCGACACGACACCCGTACGCGAGGGGAGCTGAGACCGTGTCGCACTCCGCCATCGGCCCCCGGGCCCTGGACACCCTGACCCGGGATCCCCGGAAGGCAGAGGCCTACCGCCACGACCCCTACATGCGGGAGGCGCTCGCCGCCCTCGCCCCGGTCATCGCCACCGACGCACTCCACCGACACACCTTCGTCGTCCTGAAGCCCGACGCCGTGGCCGGACGCCGCTGTGAGGCGATCCTCGACATCCTGAGGTCGCTCGCCTGGCACCCGGTCGCCGCGACCACCCTGCGCTTCGACCCGCTGCTCGTGCGCGAACTGTGGCGCTACCAGTTCAACGCCGCGTCCGCCCAGCGGATCGCCCTGGTGGACCCGCTGTTGTCCTCCGGGCCCGCCCTCCTCGTCCTGCTCGAAGACCGCGACGCGGCACGCGACGTGCCGGCCAGCGTGCGCCTGACCGCCGCCAAGGGCTCCGCCGAACCCTCTGCCGCGCGCAGCACGGACCTGCGAACCCGGATCGGGCGGGTCAACGGACTGCTGAACTTCATCCACACCGCCGACGAACCCGTCGACGTCGCGCGCGAGTTGCAGCTCTTCTCGTACCAGACCGGCTGGTCCTGGTGCGCGGGTCCGCTCCTCGGCACCGAGGCCGCCGACCCGGTCGCGGCCGGGGAGACGGTGACCGAGCTGCTGCGCACCGCGGAGGCCGAGATCCCGGCGCACGACCTGGATGTCACCGCCTGCCTGGCCCGGTTGGCCGCGCTGGCCGGACCGTGGGGCGCCTGCGCCCGCGACCTGCCCGACCCCGCGCACGTCGAGGAGTGGCTGCGCGTGCTCCGCACCGCCCCGCTCCCGGACACCGACGCCCGCTGGGACGTACTCACCGTGCTGACCAGCTGGATCCACTGCAACGAGGAAGGGATTCTTCCCATCATTCCCACGACGCGGGCCGACGCCTGGCGCACCGGGACGGCGCACGACGCGCCGCGGCGGGCGGTGGCCGTATGACCGCCACCGTCCCCCCCTACGCCGGCGCCGGCAACCTCATCTACCGGGCCGCCCACGTGCCGCGCTTCATCCGCGCCGAGGGCAGCTACCTGTACGCGGCCGACGGCCGACGCCACCTCGACGCCGAGGCGGCCAACGGCACCGTCGCCTGGGGCTATGACAAGCGGATACTCCGGGACGCGCTCGCGTACTGCGAGGACATGCCCGCACTGCCGTCGTTCTGCGAGTCCGACTTGCGGCTGGAGGTGCTCCAGCGGCTGGAACGGCTCTTCGGCGAGGCCGTCGGCGCCCCGGGCCGGGTGGAACTGGACCTCGGCGGCGCCCAAGGCATGGAGACGGCCCTGCGCATCGCGTTCGGCGCCGTCGGACCCGGCACCGTCGTGGTCTTCGAAGGAGCCTTCCACGGCAGGTCCGGCGTCACGAGCATGCTCAGCTCCAGCCCTCGCTACCGCGAACTGCTCGCGGCCTGGGGCCTGGAGGTGGTGCGCCTGCCCAGCCCGGACTGCGGACGCTGCCCGCACGCCGCGGCCCGCGTCGCCGAGGGATGCACGACGGGCTGCGTCGCGGCGGCCACCCGCTGGGGTTCGGAGCTCTCCGGCGTCGGCGGTAGCGGCTTCTCCCGCAAGGTGAGCGCGTTCGTCTTCGAATCCGTACAGAACGTCGGCGGGATGGCCGAACCCGACCACACCCTGCTGCGCGCGGCCGTGGACCACGCCCGTCGAAACGGCGCCGTGGTGATCGCCGACGAGATCTTCACCGGTATGCACCGGACCGGCCCGCGCTGGGGATTCCAGCGGGCGGGTGTCACCCCCGACGTCGTGGTCGCCAGCAAGGCCCTGACCAACGGCGCCGCGGCGCTGAGCGCCGTCTGGGCCCGTGAACCGCTCGCCGACCCGGCGACGTACCGGCCGGGCAGCCATTCCTCGACCTACATCGGCATCCCGCACGCCCTGGGAGTCACCCGCGCCGTCCTGGACCGCTGGGACGGCTGGGCGGACCCGGCCGGGGACATGGACCGGCTCGCCGAGCGGATGACGGCACGGCTGCGGAAGCTGCGGGCCGCCCACCCGGATCTCGTGCGTGACTTCCGGGCCTTCGGCGGCGCGGCGCGCCTGGTGCTGACCGGCGACCACGCACCCGCCCTACGGCAACTGTGCCTGACGGCCGACCCCCACACCGGGCTGATCGTCGCCTCGACCGGGATGGCCCCGGACGTGATCAACATCCATCCCCCGCTGGTCATCGACGAGCAGGACCTCGACGTCATGGCGGACGTGCTCGACCGGGCGCTCGGTCTGCTGCGAGAGGCCACGGAGGACCGGTCATGACACTGTGTCCTGCGGACGACCCGCTGATCTGCCTGTGTGCCCACGTTCCCGAGAGCGTGATCCTGGCGGCGAAGTGCTCGGGCGTCCGCGACATCCCCGCGCTGCGCCTCGCCACCGGCGCCAATACCGGCTGCGGCGACTGCCTGCCCGATCTCGAGGAACTCCTCGACTGATCAAGGGCGGCCCACCGCGGCGCCATTCGAACCCGCGGACCGCTTCCGCGTCCCTTCGCACCACACCCCTCCGCACGCACTGCCGCGCCCGCGCGCTTCCCGCTGCCCGGCCGCGGTCGGTCCCCCCTGTCCCGTCTGGAGCATCGTGAACACTTTCGACCTCGTCATCGTCGGCGCCGGCCCGGCCGGACTCGCCGCCGCCCAACGCCTCGCCGGAACCCCGTACAGCGTCGCGCTCGTCGACGGCGGCAAGCCCGTCACGGACCGGGACCGCTACGCGGCGCGGGACCTGACCCGCGGCCACGGCGGCGCCGGCCTCTTCTCCGACGGCAAGTTCTCCTTCTTCCCCTCGGCCAGCGAGCTGTGGACGCTGCCCCGTACGGACGACCTCCGTGCGGCGTACGACTGGACCTGCGAACTCCTCGGCTCCTACGGCCTGGACACCCCGCCGTTCCCGTCCGACCCGACGGCCTACACCGTGGGTTCCGGCGAGTGGGTACTCAAGGACTACCCCTCCGACTACCTCTCGCTGGAGGCCCGCCTACGACTCACGCAGGCCATGGTCGACGCCAACCACGCCACCGTCATCACCGGCACCGAAGTCGTCAAGACCGCCTACGACCCCGTCGCCGACGAGTTCCGGCTGGTGGTGCGCGACACCGACGGGAAGGAGTCGGAGCTCGTCGCGCGCCGGCTGCTCCTGGCCAGTGGCCGGTTCGGTCCGCTCGGCCTCAACACGCTGACCGAGGCCCACGCGTTCCGCCGCCTGGAGGTCGGCTTCCGCATCCAGCAACCCGCCGACCGGGCGTTCTTCCGGGACATGAAGCAGCTCGACCCCAAGCTCCGCTTCTGCGAGGAGGACGGCGGCGTGGAGTGGCGCACCTTCTGCGCCTGCCGCGACGGCGAGGCCGCCCTCACCGAGACGCAGGGCCTGTGGACGGTCTCCGGACGCTCCGACTGCCCGCCGACCGGGCGGTCCAACGTCGGCTTCAACACCCGCGTCCTGGACGAGGAGGTGGCGCGCCGGGTCACGGCTCCGGCGCTCGCCGCCATGGGGGAGGAGGCGTCCCACTTCACCGTCCTCATGTCCGAGCTCGTAGCCGGCGAGCCGGAGGCGGTCGCCACCTTCGACCGTGTCTACGGGCCGGAGCTGCGGGAGATCATGGTGCGCGGGCTGACCCGCCTCGCGGACGCCTTCCCGGACATCAAGGACAGCGGTACGCAGCTGATCGGGCCCACCCTGGAGGGCGTGGGGTGGTACCCCGAGGTCGATGGCGACCTGCGGCTTTCGGACGCCCCCGCGTGGGTCGCCGGCGACGCGTGCGGTCTCTTCCGCGGCATCGTCGCGGCGATGATCAGCGGTCACTACGCCGCTGCCTCCGTGCTGCGCGAGCTGGACGGCGCACGATGAGCGCGGCTTCCAGGGAGCGCCCCCGACCCGTCGTCGGCGTCGGCGCGTTGGTGGTACGGGCCGACGGGGCCGTGCTGATCGGTCACCGGATCAAGTCGGGGGAGACCCCCTCCTGGTGCCTGCCCGGCGGTTCGGTGGAGGCCGGGGAGACCTTCGAGGAGGCCGCGGTACGCGAGACGGCGGAGGAGTGCGGCCTCGGCGACGTGCGGGAGGCGCGGGTCTTCACGGTCGCGCTGCACACCGGCGGCGGGCGCACGCACGTGACCGCCGGCGTGCTGGCCCGGGTGGACCCGTCCGCCGCCGCGCCCACGACGTCGGAGCCCGAGGTCTTCGACCGGTGGGTGTGGGCGGCGCCCGACGACCTGCCCGCTCCGCTCTTCCCCGCCAGCGCGGCCCTGCTCGCCGCCTGGCGGGGCGAGCCCGTCCCCGCCGGGTGGACCGTCTACCCGTCGGACGGCGCCGTGCGCGATCACCCCGCGGTCCCGTGAGCCGGCTGCACGTCTTCGATATGGACGGCACGCTGCTGCGGGGTAGCACCGCGAGCCTGGAGATCGCCCGTCGGCTCGACTGCCTGCCCGAACTTCGCCGCCTGGAGGCGGAGTTCGCCGCCGGAACCCTCGACACGCGCGGCTTCGCCGCCGCGGTGTGCCGACTCTGGGCGGGCCTGACCCCCGGTGCCGTGGCGGCGGCGTTCGCCGCGGCACCGTGGATCGGGGGGCTGCCGGAGGTCCTGGCGGACATCCGGCGGCGCGGTGAGTACGCGGTCGCCGTGACCATGTCCCCGGACTTCTTCGCCGGCCGGCTGACGGCGCTCGGTGTCCACGAGGTGGTGGCCTCCGTCTTCCCCCCGCTCCCGCTGCGCACCGCGCCCGACCCCGCCGCGATCCTCACCCCCGCGGACAAGGTCGTCGCCGTCGAACGCCTCCGGTCACGGCTCGGCCTGAGCCGTGACGCCTGCGTCGCGTACGGGGACTCGGTGTCGGACGTCCCCCTGTTCCGCGCGCTGGAACACACCGTGGCCGTGAACGCCGACGACGTCCTGCGCGCCCTGGCCCGCCACCGGTACGACGGTGACGACCTCCGGGCGGCCTACCTCCTCGCCCGGCCCGCCCCGGCCGGCGCGGGCCCCTGCCCCGGCGGCGAACCGTCGCATCCCCCACTCAAGGAACGCGTATGACCACGACCTCCCCGGCGGCCACCGGTACCTTCCTGTTCGACCGGCGTGCCTGGACGGCCCTGCTGGTGCTGTGCGCGGCCGTGCTCTTCGAGGGCATGAGCCTGTCCGGCATCAACGTGCAACTCGCCGCGATCCGTACCGGGCTCGCGCTGCGCCCCGACCAACTGCAGCTCGTCGCCGGGGCGTTCCTGGTGGCGTACGCGGGCCTGCTCCTGGCGGGCGGCACCTGCGCGGACCGGTGGGGAGCGCGGCGGGTGTTCCTGGCCGGCGTGGCGGTCTTCGGCGCCGGCGCCCTCGGGGCGGCCCTCGCCCAGGGCGCGCTCTCCCTCGTCGCCGCCCGGGCCGTCCAGGGCGCCGGCGCCGCGATCACCGCGCCGGCGGCGGTGTCCCTGATCGTCGCGAGTTTCCCCGAGGGTGCCCCGCGCAATCGTGCGCTCGGCGTCTTCAGCGCGATGGGAGCGGCGGGCTTCTCCCTCGGCGTGGTCACCGGGGGCCTGCTCACGGAGGGCTTCGGCTGGCGCGGCGGCTTCGTCCTCTACGTCCCGATGACCATCCTGGTCATCGTCCTCGGCAGCCGTGTCCTCGGGCCCCCGGACACCACAGCGGGCGCTGCCCGCCGTCCTCTGCCCTACGGCTCCGCACTGCTGGTCACCGGCGGCCTGGCGGCCCTCGTCCAGGGAGTCGGGCGGGTCGGCTCGGGCTCCACCGCCGAGGTCCTCGCAGTCGCGGGCGCCGGGCTGCTCGGCCTCCTGATGTTCTTCGCGGTGCAGCGGCGGGCCGCCTCGCCGCTGCTGCCGCTCGCCCTGCTGGCCGACCGCCGCATGGCCGCGGCCTGCGTCGCGCTCGGCGGGGCGTTCGCCGCGATCACGGGCGCGATGTTCCTCGTGGCGACCGATCTGCAGGGCAGGCAAGGGTACTCGGCGCTCGCGGCCGGCCTGGCCTTCCTGCCCCAGGGCATCGCCGTGGGCCTCCTGTCCACGCGCGCGGCCCGGCTGGCGGACCGCAGGCCGCCGACGTCGCTGCTGCTCCGCGGGCTCGCGGTGATCACGGCGGGGCAGTTGGTGTACACGACGGTGCCGTCCGGCTCCTACGCCACGCACCTGCTGCCCGCCGCGCTCCTGGTCGGGGCGGGCATAGCCGTGGCCTACCCGGCGGCGGTCCTGCTGGCCGGCGCGGCTGCCTCCGCGGAGAACCAGGGCACCGCGTCGGGAGCCCTGGTCACCTGTCAGCAGGCCGGCGGCGCGCTCGGCGTGGCGGTGGTGACCGGCATCCGGAGCACCGCGCCGGGCGACTTCTGGTCGGGCCCCTACAGCCTGTGGGCCTGCTTCGGTTTCGCCGCCTTGGCGCTGGTCGCCTGCGCGGTGCTGCTCGCGCCGCGCAGGGCGGCGGGGTGAGCGGCGTCCGCGTGCGACGACGGCATCGGGACCCGGCGCGAGCCGGGTCCCGATGCCGTCGTCGCGGGAGACTCGCGGGGTGCACCGCCGGCCCTCTCCCGCCGGGCCGCGTCACCGACGTTACGACGAGCGCGCGGAGGCGAGGGTCTCCGCGAGGTTCTTCCAGATCTCCGCTGCCAGGTCCATGTTCGCCGTCTCGTGCGCCTCACGCGCCAGTGCCTCGATGGCGCGCACTCCCGTGGTGAGCTGTCCCGACCTGATCTCGATCAGGTGCAGCAGCACCTGGAACCGGACCCGGTCCCGGTATTCGAGTTTCAGTGCCTCGCGACCGATCTTCTCGCACAGCTCGCGGGCCTCGTCGATCTCACCGGCCTGGAAATGCGTGTGGGCCATGATCGTACGGAACTCCAGGTACTGCGTGTCGGTGCCGACCAGGGCGAGGGCCGGCTCGACCTCCTCCAGGGTGCGGCGGGCCTCGGCGAGCCGGCAGGGGTGCATTTGCAGGTAGAGCGAGGCGGCGGCGAAGCGCAGCCGCATCCACAGCCACAGGTCGTCCCGGCTGCCGTTCAGCTCCATGGCCTCCAGCAACCGGGCCTCGGCGGCCGGGTGGTTGCCGTGCCGGACGTACACGCCGGCCGCGGTCCACAGCGCTTCGACCCGCATGTTCCGCGGGGTGCCGCCTGAGAGCAACTCCAGGTCCGCCACGTGCTTGAGGGCCTCGTGCAGCCTGCTCGACTCGGCCTCCGTGGAGATCAGGACCATGAGGGCGCGCACGGCGTCGGCCTTGGGCAGCTCCCGGTCGACCGCGACGGCATAGGCCTCGGCCGCGAAGTCGTGGGCCGTCTTGATGTCGCCGAGCGAGCGGTGGAGGCGGGAGAGGGAGACGAGGGAGCGGGCCCGCAGTTCCGGGATCCCGCTCTCCTCCGCCGTGCGCAACAGCTCCTGACCCGCGGTCAGGAGCTGCTCGTCGGAGGCGTCCTCGGACCGGATGCCGGCCCGGGACCACAGTGCCAGCCAGCGCAGCGGGAGCGGCAGACCGGCCGGATGCTCCACGGCGCGGCCGAGCAGTTCGGCGACGGGGTCGGTTCCGCACTCGGCGGTGATCGCCTTGACCAGGTCCTCGACGGGCGCCTGGGCCGCGGCGGCGGGCACGTCGAAGGCCGACACGGACACGCCGAGCCGTTCGGCGAGGTAGGCGGCGACCTTCGGCGTGGGCGGGCGGGTGCCGGACTCCAGACGGGAAAGGTAGCCGGGGGAGATGGTGCCGTCGGCCAACTGCGCCTGGGAGAGTCCCCGTTCCCGCCGGAGAGCGCGCAGCCGCCTGCCGAACTGGGACTGATCGGCCACCTCTGAAACCTTCCCTTGCGGATGGATGCGGAATGGGGGAAGGCGCTGTTCCGCGCACCTTCCCCCACCGTTACGCCTTGAGCCACTGACAGTCTGCGTACCACCGAAACGCTTGTCAATTTTTGACAAAATGGGGTGCGGCAGCCTGGCGGTGCCCGGTCACCAACCGCGAGAGCGGATGACGGCCAGTGTCACGGCCAGTCGATCACCGGGCTCGCCGGACTCGCCAGCGAGACCGTGTGGGCGGGCGCCGAGGTGAGAGAGGCGTCCGAGATCTGGCCGATGGCGAAGGCGGCGGCGAGCAGACCCAGAACGGCCGCGATTCGGCGTGTACATCGCATGTCGGAGTTCCCCCATAAAGCGTCGAGTCATTGAACGGCCGGGTGCCGGGCGCGCCTTTGCCCGCTGACGGAGCAGGTGGATGAGGGGCGATCGACACCGCGTTGCCGGAGTGTTGTCCGAGCCGGACAAGGCGTCACGCTAACCGGCAGGCACGATGTTGGCAAGGTATTGCCAAACTTCTGTCCATCATGGAAAGGTGCTGTCATCAGCGCGGCCCGCGACGCCGATTCCGGCACGCACCGTGCGGCTCTCGCTTCCGGTCGACCCGAGGAGAAACCCGATGACGCAGGAGACGACCCGATGACGGATCCGTCCGAAGGTCCCCAGGACCGCTGCCTCGTGGTGGTGAACGACGAGGGCCAACACGCGCTCTGGCCCGCGTTCGCCCGGGTTCCCGCCGGCTGGACCGTCGTGCACGGCCCTGCCGACCGTCCCGACTGCGTCGCCTACGTCGACGCGCACTGGACGGACATGAGACCGCTGAGCCTGGTCGCCTCCCTGGGCTGAACGAAACCCGGCACACGCCACGCCTCGGGCCGCGCGCTCGTTCACGCCCGACCGCCGGCCGACCGGCCGGCGCAGTCGTCCCCTCCCGCCGAATCTGGAGGTTTGCCGTGGAGGCAACCCGTTCGCCCGGATCCGTCTTCAGAAACCGGGGCTTCGCCCTCTTCTGGGCGAGTCAGTCGGTCTCCTTCCTGGGGACCCAGATCACCTACGTGGCACTGCCCCTCACCGCGGTCGTCGTACTCCACGCGACCCCGATGGAGGCCGGTCTGCTGGGCGCGCTCGAATCGTTGCCGTTCCTGCTGTTCGGACTGTTCGTCGGTGTCCTCGTCGACAGGCGGGCCCGGCGGCCCATCCTGATCGCCGCGAACCTGATCCGCTTCGCCGCACTGGCCTGGATACCCGCGGCCTACGCCCTGGACTCGCTGACGGTCCCGCAACTGCTCGTCGTGACGTTCGTGGTGGGCACCATGACCGTCTTCTTCGAGATCTCCTACATGTCCTACCTGCCGGGGCTCGTCGGCCGTGACCGGCTGATGGAGGCCAACGGCAAGCTGCAGGCATCCGCCTCGACGGCCGAAGTCGCGGGCCCCGGCATCGCGGGCGGCCTCATCGGGATCCTGAGCGCCCCCGCCGTCATCGCCGTGGACGCCGTGAGCTACCTCGTGTCCGCGCTCGCCCTCACCCGGATGCCCGCGGACACCGCCCCCCCGGCCGACCCGGACGCCGAGGGGAAGAAGTCGGTCTGGGCCTCGCTGCGCGAGGGGTTCTCCCTCGTCGGCCGCACCCCGTTGCTCCGCTGGTGCACCATCGCGGTCTTCTTCCTCAGCCTGTTCTTCAGCTCGGTCATGGCCGTCTACTTCCTCTACCTCGTCCGTGAGGCGGGACTCAGCTCGGCGGCCGTCGGCCTGATCGTCGCCGTCGGCAGCGTCGGCGGACTCCTGGGCGCCCTGCTGTCCGAGCGGCTCACCGCCCGGCTCGGCGTCGGCCCCACCCTCATCGGCGCCGTGGCCCTGCCCGCCTTCGGTTTCCTCCTCCTATCCACCGTGGACGGTAACTCCCTCGGCGCCGCCGTGCTGGCCGGCGTCGCGACCTTCATCGGTTTCTTCGGCATCCCGGTGTGGGACGTCACCGTCATCAGCTTCCGCCAGGCGATCACCCCCGAACACCTGCAGGGCCGCGTGAACGCGACCGTGCGCTCGATCTCCTGGGGCACCCTCGCCCTCGGCTCCCTCATGGGCGGCGCCCTGGCCACCACCCTGGGACTGCGCGAAACGATCGTGCTCTCGGCGATCGGCCTCTTCGTCCCCTCGCTGATCGTGCTGGTCTCCCCCGTGCGCCGGATGCGCGAGTTGGAGCACCCGGCGGAATCAGCGGCGGAGCCGAACCCCGTCGGCTAGGTCCGCTCGGCACGTCCCGTCCGGTCGACGGGACCGCGCCCCCGCCCGCCGAGGTCTCGGGCCACGCACGTATGGCCCGTGCGAGCCGCGCCCCGCGACGCGGCGCACCGGACACCGGGACACACCCTCCCGGCCACAGCACCAGGCAAGCCCCGCCCGCCGCGGGACGGAACCGGACCACCGGTTCCCGTCCCCGGCGAGCCATGCCCATCGAAGGAGAAACCTCACGTGGCGGCCAACGCATCACTGCGGGACCGGCTCCCCGAGGAGCCCTCCGCACCCGGGCTCCCCACCGATCGCCGGCGGCCCACCCGACGCCGCGCACCACAGGACTCGGTCGCGCTCCTTCTCGGCCGTCCGGTCGAGGAACGTCTGCGGCGCGTCGCGGACGGTCTCGGGACCGACCGGCTCACCGTGCTCACCACCGTCTTCGCGCTGCTCGTCGCCCGTTGCACGGGCGCCGCGGAGGTCGTCGTCGGCGTCCCGGCCCCGGCTGCCCCCGGTACCGTCCTGCCCCTGCGCGCGCACGCCGACGAGTCCCTCCCGTTCACGGATTTCCTCGCGGTGGTCCGCGAGGCCCTGGCGCAGGCCGCCCCGGACCGGCACGAGCGGGACGCCCCGACGCGGACACCGGCCTACCCGACGGTGACCGGCCCCCGGGCCGCCTGCCCCGCCCCGCCCGCCGATCTCGCACTGCTGTGGGACGCCCCGTCCCCCGACGGCTCCCGGTCCGGCGTGCTCGCCCACGACCCCGGCCTGTTCGACCGGGCGACCGTCGAACGATTCGCCGAACACTTCACGACCCTGCTGGACAACGCGCTGGCCGCCCCCGGCTCGCCACTCCACGCGCTGCGGCACACCACCGCCGAAGAACTGGCCCTGCTCACCGCCTGGGGCACCGCGCCGGGCCGCACGACCCACCTCGGCGTGGTCGAGGCCCTCCTCGACCGCCCCGGAACCGATCCGGACGCCGTCGCCCTGGTCTTCGCCGACGGCACCGTGACCTACGGAGAGCTCCGGACCCGCGCGGAGCGGATGGCGGACGCCCTCCACGAACGCGGGGTGCGCGCCGAGAACACCGTCGGACTCGCCGTCGAGCCCTCGGCGGCGCTGGTCGTCGCGATGCTCGCGGTGCTGATGGCCGGCGCGGCGTACGTCCCGCTCGACCCGGGCCACCCCGACGCGCGGCTGGCCTACATGGTGCGGGACAGCCGGACCCGTCTGGTGATCGCCGACCGGGACGTCTCCTTCGCGGGCGAGGCCCCGGTGGTGCGGATCGACGAGTTGGAGGCGCGGTCCGTCCCGCCCGTCCCGCGCGTGCCGGCGCATCCCGACCAGCAGGCGTGCGTGCTCTACACCTCGGGCTCGACCGGCCGTCCCAAGGGCGTCGCCATCACCCACCGCGGGATCGTGCGCCTGGTCCGCGACACCGACTACCTCGGCTGGGGTCCCTCCGACGTGGTGGGCCAGGTCGCCAACACCTCGTTCGACGCGGCCACCTTCGAGATCTGGGGAACCCTGCTGAACGGCGCCCGCCTGGTGGGCGTCCCCAAGCACGAGGTGCTGGCGCCCGCCGCCCTGCGCCGGCGAATCGAGGCCGACGGCATCACCTCGATGCTGCTCACCACGGCCGTCTTCCACAAGTGCGCCGACACCGACCCGGCCCTGTTCGCGCCCCTGCGCACGCTCTTCTTCGGCGGTGAGGCCGCGGACGGGCGGCGGGTGCGCGCCGTACGCCACGCCGCCCCCGGCGTTCGACTGGTCAACGCCTACGGCCCCACCGAGGGCACCACCATCGCGAGCCGCCACGACGTCGGCACCCCGGCCGCGGAGGACCGGATCCCGATCGGCCGGCCGATCACCGGCACCGAGTTGTACGTCCTCGACCGCCGTGGTGAACACGCCGGCGTCGCGATGCCCGGCGAACTGCACATCGGAGGCCCCGGCCTGGCCCGCGGCTACGTGGGCCGCCCCGGCCTGACCGCGGAGCGGTTCACACCGAGCCCGTTCAACACCGGCGAACGCCTCTACCGCACCGGGGACATCGCCCGCTGGCGAGCCGACGGCACCCTTGAGTACCTCGGCCGAGCCGACTCCCAGGTGAAGATCCGCGGTGTCCGCATCGAGCCCGACGAGATCGCGAACGTGCTCCGCGGCCACACCGGCGTACGGGAGGCGGTCGTCGTCCTCAAGGGCGACGGCGACCGGCGCGCGCTCGCCGCCTACCTCGTCACCACGGGACAGGAGCGGCCCGAGCCGCGTGCCCTGCGGTCCTTCGTAGCGGACCGGCTTCCCGCGGCCATGGTCCCCACCTGGTTCGTGCTGCTCGACGAGCTGCCCGTGACGCCCAACGGCAAGGCCGACCTCGCGGCACTCCCCGAACCGGTCGAACGGGACCGCGTCCGCTCCGCGACCCTGGTCCCGCCCCGCGGCGCGACCGAGAAGCTGGTGGCCCGCGTCTGGTCGGAACTCCTGGGACTGACGGAGGTCTCGGCCGACGACGACTTCTTCGCGCTCGGCGGCAACTCCCTGCTGGCGGCCCAGGCCGTCGGCCGTGTCGCCGCCGGACTCGGCACCGAACTCGGCCTGCGGGACGTCTTCGAGGCGCCCACCGTGTCCGGCTTCGCGCGTCGCGCCGCCGCGGCCCGCTCAGCCGCCGCGATCCCGCCCCTTTCCCCCGCCGGCCCCGCTCCCCAGCCGCTCTCCTTCGCCCAGCGACGGCTGTGGTTCCTGGACCGGCTCGCCTCCGGCGGCCCGCTCTACAACGTCTCCCTCGTCCTCACCCTCACCGGCGACCTCGACCCGGCCGCCCTGCGCCGCGCGCTGCGCGCCCTGGTACGGCGCCACGCCTCGCTGCGCACCCGCCTGGAGGCCACACCCGGCGGCGACCCCGTACAGGTGGTCGACCCGGCGGGGGACGTCGCGTGGGCCACCGAGGACCTCGGCCACCTGCCCGAGGCCGAGCGCACCGCGGCGGCCGACGACCGCGCCCGGGAGGAGGCCGCGCTCCCCTTCGACCTCACCGCCGGACCGCTCGCCCGCTTCCGCCTGCTGCGCGTGGAAGAGCGGCGCTCCGTACTCCTCGTGACGATGCACCACGCCGTCTGCGACGGCTGGTCGGTCGGTGTGCTCCTGCGCGACCTCACCGCCCTGTACCGGACCGCGGCCGACGGCGGCCCGGACCCGCTGCCGCCGCTCCCGGCGCAGTACCCGGACTACGCCGTCTGGCAGCGCGCCCTCCTTGACGGCCCGGCCCGCTCCGGACAACTCGCCTACTGGCGCGACCGTCTGGCCGGGGCGCCGCCCGCCCTCGACCTGCCCACCGACCGCCCCCGCCCGGCCGTCCCCCGGCACGTCGGCGACACGATCCCCGTGCGTCTGTCGGCCGAACTGACCGCCCGGCTCGGCGAGGTGAGCGGTCGCCTCGGCACCACCCGGTTCATGACCCTGCTCGCGGTGTTCTCGCTGGCGCTGGGTCGGTACGCGGGGGTGCGCGACGTGAGCGTCGGCACCCCGGTGTCGGGCCGGGTGCGACCGGAACTCGACGACCTCATCGGGTTCTTCGTCAACACCCTGGTGCTCCGCTCCCGCTGGGAGGAGGAACAGACGTTCGCCGGGTTCCTCGCCACCGTCCGGGAGGGCGCCCTCGGTGCCTTCGACCACCAGGACGTGCCGTTCGAGCAGGTCGTGGAGGCCGTCCGGCCGTCCCGGGACCCGAGCCGCACGCCCCTGTTCCAGGTGATGATGGCGATGCAGAAGGTGCCCGGGGAGGTCGCCCTCGCGCCCGGGCTGGCCATGGCGGTCCACGAGTCCGTCGCCCCGGTCGCGAAGTTCGACCTCACCCTGGTCTGGGAGGAGTCCTCGCTGGAGACGGGGGCCCTGCGCGGCCTCGTCGAATACGACGTCGACCTCTTCGACAGGGCGACCGTGGAGCGGTTCGCGGGGCACTTCACGGCTCTGTTGGAATCCGCCCTCGCCACGCCCGAAGCCCCGCTGCACGAGCTGTCGATGCTCGACGGGGCCGAGCTGGACGCACTCGTCGGGGGCCCTCGGAGCGAGCCCGCCGAGCCTTCGGCCACGCTGCTCGGGTTGCTGGCCGAGGCATCGCAGCGCTGGGGCGGGCGGACCGCCGTCAGCCAGGACGGCCGCTCGCTGACCCATGCCGAACTCGCCGCCCGGTCGGAGCGGCTCCACCGGTATCTGCGGGCCCGCGGGGTGCGTCCCGGCAGCCGCGTGGTGGTGTGCGTGGAACGGTCCCCCGACTGGCCGGTGGCACTGATCGGCGTCATGAAGGCCGGCGCCGCCTACGTCCCCGTCGACGCCGGCGCCCCGCGCGAACGCCTCGACCGGGTCGTCGCCGACTCGGGGGCGGTCCTGGTCCTGGGGTGCGCCGCGAGCGCCGGCCGCGCGAGCGGCGGTTTCCCGTTCGTCACCGTCGAGGAAGCCCTCGGCGACGGCGGTCCGGCCGCGGGGACCGGGCAGCCCACCGAGGACACCGGAACCCACGCGGTCCCCGCGGCCGCGACCGCCTACGTCCTCTACACCTCGGGGACCACCGGCACTCCCAAGGGGGTGTGCGTCAGCCAGGCCAACCTGGCCCACACGCTGCGGGCCGTCGCCGACCGCTACGGCCTCCACCCCGACGACCGGGTCCTGCAGTTCGCGTCCCTCGGCTTCGACGTCGCGGCCGAGGAACTGTTCGCCACCCTGATCAGGGGCGGGCACGTCGTGATGCTCCCGGCCGGGCCGGTACCGGGGATGGCGGAACTGACCACGCTGGCCAGGCGGGAGCGGCTGACCGTGCTCAACCTGCCCGCCTCCTACTGGCACGAATGGGTCGCGGTACTCGACCGGCACCCGGTGGCGGACTGCCCCTCCCTGCGGCTCGTCGTCGTCGGCAGCGAGCGGGTCGACGCCCGCCGGCTCGCCGAGTGGCAGGCCGCGACGCCCGCCGCGGTGCGCTGGCTCAACGCGTACGGGCCCACGGAGACCACCATCACGGCCACCCTGCACGAGCCGGCCCCCGGCGCCCCGGGCGGCGGGACGACCGTCCCGATCGGCAGACCACTGCCCGGTGTGCGCGCGTACGTGCTCGACGAGCGACTGCGGCCGGTCCCCCCCGGCGTCCACGGCGACCTCTACCTCGCCGGCCCCGGGGTCTCCCAGGGCTATCTCGCGGACCCCGGGCGGACGGCCTCGGTGTTCCTGCCCGACCCCTGGGGGCCGCCCGGCGAACGCATGTACGCCACCGGCGACCGGGTCCGGGCGGCCGCCGACGGCACGCTCGATTTCCTCGGCCGCACCGACCACCAGGTCAAACTCCGCGGCTTCCGGATCGAACTCGGCGAGATCGAGGCCGCCATGAGCGCACACCCGAAGGTCAAGGACGCGGCCGTGGTCCTGCGCGAGGACGTGCCCGGCAAGCCCGTCCTGGTCGGGTACGCCGCGCTCGGCGGTACGGCCACGGCGGACGAGCTGCGCGAGCACCTCGCGCGCAGGCTGCCGGAGTACATGGTGCCCGCGGCGCTCGTCCTGATGGACGCCCTGCCGCGCGGCGAGCGCGGCAAGACCGACCGGCGGGCCCTGCCCCCTCCCGCCCCGGCGGGCGGCGCCACCGCGCGGGCCCCCCTCCACGGCGAGATGGAACGGCTCGTCGCCGCCGTGTGGGCCGAGGTCCTGGCCGTCGCCCAAGTGGGCGCCGAGGACAACTTCTTCGAGGTCGGGGGGCACTCGCTGCTCTTGCTGCGGGTGCAGGCCCGGCTGGGGGAGCGGTTGGGGAGGCAGGTGCCCGTGGTGGACCTGTTCGCGCACCCCACCGTCCGCGGCCTGGCCCGGCACCTCGCCGACGGCGGGGAGGGCCCCACCACGACCGGAGACGCGGGACGCCGTCGGGCGGCCGCACGCAAGGCGCAAACGCGCGCACGGACACCGCGGAGGACAGCGCGGTGACTCCCGAAACCTTGGAGACAGGAATGACGAACGAGATCACGGACGACGGCGTGCTGCCCGCCGGTGCGGTCGCCGTCGTGGGAATGGCCTTGCGATGTCCCGGCGCGGACACCCCGGAGGCCTTCTGGGAGAACCTGAAGAACGGTGTCGAGTCGGTCGCCACGCTCACGGACGAGGAACTCCGCGCCGCCGGCGTCACCCCCGCCGAAGCCGCCCGCCCCGACTACGTGCCCAGGCTCGGCGTGCTCGCCGACATGGAGGGCTTCGACGCCGCCTTCTTCGGCTTCTCCCCCCGTGAGGCCCAGATGCTCGACCCGCAGCACCGGCTGCTGCTCGAATGCGCCTGGGAAGCACTCGAACACGCCGGAAACCCCTCCGATGCCACGGACCGGGTCACCGGCGTGTACGCGGGCGTCGGCGAGAGCGCCTACCTGCACCACAACCTGCTGCCCAACGGCGACCTCGTCGCCCGGGTCGGCGAGTTCCAGACGTCGCTCGGCAACGACAAGGACTTCGTGCCGACGCGCATCTCCTTCAAGCTGGACCTGCGCGGGCCGAGCGTCAGCGTCCAGACGGGCTGCTCGACCTCGCTCGTCGCCGTCCACACGGCGTGCCAGTCCCTGAACAGCGGCGAGTGCGACGTGGCGCTCGCCGGCGGTGCCACGGTGATCCCCGGGCGACGCGGCTACCGCCACGAACAGGGCGGCATCAGGTCCTCCGACGGCCACTGCCGAGCCTTCGACGCCGCCGCGGACGGCACCGTGGCCGGCAGCGGCGCCGCCGTCGTGGTGCTCAAGCGGCTCGACGACGCCCTGGCCGACGGCGACGTGATCCACGCGGTGATCCGCGGCTCGGCCGTCAACAACGACGGCGCGCGCAAGGTCGGCTTCACGGCGCCGAGCGTCGAGGGCCAGTCCGATGTGATCGCGGAGGCACTCGCCGTCGCCGATGTGGACCCGTCCACCATCTCCTACGTCGAGGCCCACGGCACCGGCACCGCGCTCGGCGACCCCATCGAGGTGGCCGCGCTCAAGAACGTCTTCGGCGACGCCCCCTCCGGCAGCTGCGCCCTCGGCTCGGTGAAGAGCAACGTCGGTCACCTGGACACGGCGGCCGGCGTGGTCGGCCTCATCAAGGTGGTCCTCGCGCTCAAGGCCAGGCAGCTGCCGCCCTCGCTGCACTTCCGGCGACCGAACCCGCGACTCGGCCTGGAGGACGGCCCGTTCTACGTCAACACGGCCCTGACGCCGTGGCAGGGCGAGCGCCTGCGCGCGGGCGTCAGCTCCTTCGGTATCGGCGGCACCAACGCCCATGTCGTCCTTGAGGAGGCGCCCGCCCGCACCCCGCTCCCCGCGGGCCGCACCCGACAGCTCCTGCCGCTCTCCGCCGCCACCCCCACCGCGCTGGCGAAGGCCGCCGACCGGCTCGCCGAACACCTGCGGGAGCACCCGCACGAGCGCCTTGAGGACGTCGCGTACACCCTGCAGCGCGGCCGTTGGCAGCTTCCCCGACGCGGCTTCGTCGTCGCCGACAGCCTCACCGGGGCCGTCGAGTCGCTGACCGCCGGACCGGTGACCAGGCGCCGCACCGACGACACCCCCCGCGGCCGCGAGACCGTCCTGGCCTTCCCCGGACAGGGGGCCCAGCGCGCGGGCATGGGTCGGGCCGTCCACGAGCTGGAGCCCGTGTTCCGGACGGAGGCCGACCGGGCCGCGACCCTGCTGCACGAGCTGACGGGCGTCGACGTACGCCCGGTGCTCGGCCTCGACGGGCGGACGCCCGAGGACGAGGCGGGGATCCACCGGACCGCGCTCGCGCAGCCGGCCCTGTTCGTCATGGAGTACGCGCTTGCGCGGCTCTGGGAGTCCTGGGGCGTGCGCCCCGTCGCCATGGTCGGGCACAGCGTCGGCGAGCTGGTCGCGGCCTGCCTGGCCGACGTGATGTCCTTGCCGGACGCGCTGCGCCTGGTCGCCGCGCGCGGCCGGCTGATGCAGGCCGCCCCGGCCGGCGTGATGACGGCCGTCCCGCTGCCGCGGGACCAGGTCGCCGAGCTGCTCGACGGGGTCGACCTCGCCGCCGTCAACGGCCCGCGCGAGTGCGTGGTGGCCGGTCCCGACCACGCCGTCACGGCCTTCGAGGCCCGGCTCGCCGAGCGCGGTGTCGTCTCCAAGCGCCTGCGTACCTCGCACGCCTTCCACTCGCGGCTCATGGACGACGCGGCCGCCGCCTTCGCCGACGAGGCGGCCCGCGTCGTGCTCTCGGCGCCGCGCATCCCCTTCGTGTCGAACGTGACCGGGACCTGGATCACCGACGAGGAAGCCACCAGCCCGGCGTACTGGGCTCGGCAGATCCGCGGCACGGTCCGCTTCGACGGGGCCCTGGCCGCCGTTCGTGACACCGGGGCGGTGCTGCTGGAGGCCGGTCCCGGGCGGGTGCTCACCCGGCTGGCCCGCGCCGCCGGGATCGACGCGGTGGCGTCCTTGCCCGCCGCGGCGGACGAGGACGGCCCGGACCTGCTGCGCGCCGTCGGCGAACTCTGGTCCGAGGGAGTCGAGGTGGACTGGGAGGGACTGTCGGGCGGGGAGCGGGCGCGTCGCACCGTCCTGCCCACCTACCCCTTCGAACGGGAGCGGTGCTGGGTCGACCCGCCGAGCGCCGCGGCCGGTGCCTGCGGCTGTCGCACCGGGGAGGAGCCCACGGCGCGCTCCGAGTCCGTACGTGAGACGGAGGGGTCCGAGACCGGGCAGGACACCACGGCGGCGCGGCAGGGGGCCGAACCGGCGCGGCTGACCGCACCGGACTGGACGGACCCCGTCGAGCGGCAGGTCGCCGAGGTCTTCGAAGACCTTCTGGGCGTCCGCGCCGTCGGCCCGCAGGACGGCTTCTTCGAGCTCGGCGGGCACTCGCTGCTCGCCACCCAGCTCGTCTCCCGCGTGCGGGGCCTCTTCGGCGTCGAGGTCTCCCTGCGCACCTTCATCGAAGAGCCCACCATCCGGGGTCTGGCCCGCGCGGTGGACGCCGCCCGGGGCGGGGAGCGGGACAAGGCGCCGGAGGCGCTCCCGGTCATCGTCCCCGACCCCGGCGCCGAGGCGGAGCCCTTCCCGCTGACCGACGTGCAGCAGGCCTACTGGATCGGCCGCACCGGAGTCTTCGACATCGGCAACGTCGGCATGCACGGTTACGAGGAGTTCGAGGCGACCGACCTCGACCTGCCCCGCCTGGAGCGGGCGTTGCGCCGCCTGATCCGGCGCCACGGGATGCTCCGCGCGGTCGTGCTCCCGCAGGGTGAGCAGCAGATCCTCGCCGAGGTCCCCGACTACGTCATCGCGACCCAGGACCTGCGCGGGCTGTCGCGCAACGAGGCGGAAGCGGCCCTGACGGCCACCCGCGACGCCATGTCCCACCAGGTGTTCGTCCCCGAGCAGTGGCCCCTGTTCGAATTGCGCGCCAGCCGCCTGGACGACGACCGCACGCGTCTTCACTACAGCATCGACGGCCTCATCACCGACGCCCGCAGCTCGAACCTGCTGCTCGGCGAACTCGCCGAGCTGTACCGCGACCCGGACCTCGACCTACCCGAACCCGCGCTCTCCTTCCGCGACTACGTCCTCGCCGAGCGGAGCCTTGAGGAGAGCGACCTGTACGGGCGTGCGGCGGCGTACTGGCGCGAACGGCTGCCGGACTTCGCCCCCGCCCCCGAACTGCCGCTGGCCCGCGACCCGCGCACCATCGACACGCCCCGCTTCAGTCGGGTGAACGGAACGCTGGACCAGGAGCGCTGGGACCGGGTCAAGGCGGCCGCCGCCCGTCGCGGCATCACCCCCACCGCGCTGCTCATCGCGGCGTACAGCGAGGCGGTGGCGACCTGGGCCACCAACCGCAGGTTCACCCTCAACCTCCCCATGGCCAACCGGCTGCCGCTCCACCCGGGTGTCGACGCGGTCGTCGGCGACTTCACCTCCGTGACCCTGCTGGAGATCGACACCGCCGCCACCGACACGTTCGCCGGGCGCGCCCGTGCGGTGCGCGACCAGTTGCTGACCGACATCGACCACCGTCTGTTCAGCGGTGTCCGCGTCCTGCGCGAGATGAAGCGCCTGCGTCCCGAGGCGGCCATGCCGGCGGTGTTCACCAGCCTCTTCCTCGACCACGGCCAGGACACCGGCCTCGGCGAGGAGGTGTTCAGCATCTCGCAGACACCGCAGGTCTGGATCGACGCCCAGGTCTTCGAATCGGACGGCTCCCTGGTCCTGGACATCGACGCGGTCGACGACCTGTTCCCCGAAGGCCTGGTCGCCTCGGTCCACCGGGCCACGCTGGAGCTGCTGGAGTGGCTCGCCGACGACGAGGAACGGTGGGGCACGAGGCTGCCGTCGCTGTTGCCGGCCGAGGAGGCGCGGCAGCGCGAGGCGTACAACCGGACGGACGGCCACCTGCCGGAAGGCCTGCTGCACGAGTCGTTCTTCGCCCTCGCCGAGCGCGACCCGCACCGTCCGGCCGTGGTCACGCGGACCCGGACGCTGGGCTACGGGGAACTGGCCGGCCGTGCCCGGGTGATCGCCGCCCGTCTGAACGCGCTCGGCGTCCGCCCGAACGACCTGGTCGCCGTGGTCATGGAGAAGGGCTGGGAGCAGAGCGCCGCGGTCCTCGGCATCCTGGCGTCGGGCGCGGCGTACCTGCCGGTCGACGCCGAACTGCCCGAGGAGCGCATCCGCTTCCTGCTGGAGCAGGGACAGGTCCGCGCGGTGCTGACCCAGTCATGGGTCGCCGGACGGATGACCGGCCCGCTGGGTCCCGACGGCACGGTGTCCGTCGTGGACGCGCTCGCCTCCGACCCGGGCACGGACGCGCCGCCCCGCCCCGCCACGGGCCCCGGCGACCTCGCCTACGTGATCTTCACCTCCGGGTCCACGGGCGTGCCCAAGGGCGTGATGATCAGTCACCGCGGAGCCCTCAACACGGTCGTCGACGTCAACGACCGCTTCGGGGTCGGCGCCGACGACCGCACCCTGGCCCTGTCGTCGCTCAGCTTCGACCTTTCGGTGTACGACATCTTCGGGCCGCTGTCCGTCGGCGGCGCCGTCGTGGTCCCCGACCCGGGCTCGCACCGCGACCCCGCGGTCTGGCTGGAGCTGGCCGAGCGGGCCGGCGTCACCCTGTGGAACTCCGTACCGGCGCTGATGGAGCTGCTGGTGGAGCACATGGCGGTGAGCGGGGTCACCAGCGACGCGCTGCGGCTGGTGATGCTCAGTGGCGACTGGTTCCCGGTCACCCTGCCGGAGCGGATACGGCGGGTCCTCGGGACGCCGGAGATCGTCAGCCTCGGCGGCGCGACGGAGGCGTCCATCTGGTCCATCCTCCACCCCGTGGGGGAGGTTCCCGCGCACTGGCCGTCCATCCCGTACGGCCGCCCGATGCGCAACCAGACCTTCCACGTGTTCGACGAGAGCTTCCGACCGCGCCCCACCGGCGTACCGGGTCAGCTCTGCATCGGCGGCGTCGGCCTGGCCGAGGGCTACCTGCGCGACGGGGCGAAGACCGCCGCGAGCTTCGTGCGTCACCCCGTGACGGGCGAGCGCCTGTACCGGACGGGCGACCTGGGCCGGTTCCTGCCCGGCGGCGAGATCGAGTTCCTCGGACGTGAGGACTTCCAGGTCAAGATCCAGGGGTACCGGATCGAGCTGGGGGAGATCGAGATGGCGCTGCTCCAGCACCCCGACGTGCGCGGTGCGGCGGCCGTCGTCCACGGCCGTCCCCAAGGAGCCAAGCGGTTGGTCGCGTTCGTGGTCCCCGAGGAGGGATGCCGGGTCCCGGCGGACCTGCGGGAGTTCCTCGGCGCCAAGCTGCCCGCCTACATGGTGCCCGAGACGGTCGTCGCGATCCCCGAGCTGCCGCTCACCGCCAACGGCAAGGTCGACCGCAAGGCGCTGGTGGTGCCGGAGGAACCGGCCGGTCCCACCGCCTTCGAGGAGGCGGCGACGGAGGTCGAGAAGATCGTCGCCGCGGTGTGGGCGCAGATGCTCCAAGTCGAACGGGTCGGCCGGCAGGACCACTTCTTCGAGCTGGGCGGTGACTCCCTCACCGCCATGCGCACCGTCGTCCACCTCCGTAAGGCGCTGGAGGTGGAGATCCCGATCCGGGTGATCTTCGACAACCCGAAGCTGGAGTCGATAGCGGTCGCCATCGAAGCGGTCCGTGACGCCGCCCGCGGCGCGGCGGCGGCCGCCACCCCGGCCGGCCCGGTCCGGCGGGCCGAGGCAGGTGCGCCGGTCCCGCTGACCGCCGCGCAGTCACGGCTCTGGTTCCACGAGCAGGTCTCGCCCCACAGCACCACGTACAACCTGGTCCAGCCGTTCCGGCTCACCGGTCCGCTGGACGTCGCGGCCCTGCGCCGCGCGTTCGAGCTGTTCGTCGGCCGGCACGACGTCCTGTCGCTGTCCTTCGAGGCGTCCGGGGAGGTGCCGCGCCAGGTCCCGGACTCCGGCAAGGGATTGGACTTCGAGGTCGTCGACGTCGGCGCCGACCCGGTGAAGCTCGCGCCGGAGCGGGTGATCGCCGAGGAGACCCGTACCCCCTTCGACCTCACCAGCGGCCCGCACTTCCGGGTCCGCCTGCTGCGGGTCGGCCCCGGGGAACACGTCCTGGTCGTCTCCGTGCACCACATCGTGTGGGACGCCTGGTCCACCTCGGTCATGGTCCGCGAGATCAGCGCGCTCTACCGCTCCGGGAACGCGTCCGTCCTTCCGGAGCCCGGCGTCAGCTACGCCGACGTCGCCCTGTGGGAGGCCGAGCAGGCCGCGTCGGGCGCGTTCAAGGAGCAGATCGACTTCTGGCGCCGCCGGCTGGCGGCCCCCCTGCCCGTCCTCGCGCTGCCCACCGAGGGAGACATCGAGGACACGGGGGTGATCGAGGGGGCCCGTGCGCCCCTCGCGGTCGAACCCGCGGTGGCCTCCGCCTTCAAGGAGGTCTGCACGGGCGAACGCGCGACCACGTTCATGGGCTATCTCGCCGCCTGGCAGGTACTGCTCCAGTGGTGGTGCCGCCAGCAGGACATCGTCGTGGGCGTGCCGGCCGGACACCGCGGCCACCCGCAGCTGGAGAACACCATCGGGTTCCTGGTCAACAGCCTCGCCATCCGTACCAGGTTCACCGGCGACCCCTCCTTCACCGACGTGCTGAAGGAGGTCCGCGAGAGCGCGCTGGAGGCCTACGCCCACCAGGACGTCCCGTTCGACCACGTCGTCCAGGCCGTCCGGCCCGAGCGCCGCGCGGGCGGATCGGCGCCGGTGTACCGCACCTGGTTCCTGCTGGAGGACGTCCCGCTGCCCGACTGGGACGTGCCCGGCGTGGCCGTCGAGGAACTGGAGGCCGAGTTCCTGCTGTCGGTGCACGACATCAAGCTCACGCTCGTGGCCACCGGGGACGGGGGCATGGAGGGCGGGATCGACTACCGCGTCGGCCTCTTCTCCGACACCACCGTCCGCCGTCTGACGCGCTGCCTGCGCGCTCTCGTGCAACTGCTGTCCACCGAGCCGGACACGCGCATCAGCCAGATCAACCGAACCCTGGAAGACCTGTGGGAAGGCCGCGACGAGTCGCGCAAGCCGCGGTCCTGGAGGGAGGTCCGCGCGCAGCGGGTGTCGGTGCGCGAGGGATGAGTACCACCCGTCCGCCGGCGCCCGGGCGCCGGCGGACACGAGACAACCGAGGAAATGCCAATGCTTGACACAGAGCAGTACCGGGACGATCTCGTGCGGCTGGGGCTGCACAAGGTCGCGCACCAAGACGAGACGCTCCTGGACCACATGTTCCGGGCGTGCGCCATCCTCCGGGACATGAAGGCGGGAGACCACGTCTGCCTGGCCGGCCTGTTCCACGGCGTCTACGGGACCGAGGGGCTCCACAACGACAACGTCGAGTCCATCCCCCAGGACAAGCGCGTCGAGGTCCGCGCGGTCGTCGGGCCCCGCGTGGAGGAGATGATCTACCGCTTCTCCGTCATGAACTACGCGTCGCTCGGCAAGAGCTTCCGCAACATCATGCGTCCGAAGGGTCAACCGGCCCTGAAGGACCGCAGGACCGGCGAGGACATCCCGCTCGACCGGGAGCAGTTCGAGGACCTGCTCCGCCTGAAGCTCGGCGACGTCCTGGCGCACATGCCGCAGCAGGTCGGTCACTCCCACCTCAACCTCCCGGCCGAGTACGCGGGTTTTTGGCAGATCGCCGCCGAATACCTCGGTCAGGACGCAGTCGACACATGGAACAAGTACACCAAGGGGCAGTTGTGGATCGAACCGGAGCCGAGCCGATGACCCAGACCTGGGAGGGTTTCCTCCTGTCGAAGCAGCAGCAGCACGTCCTCGGCCTCGACGGCGGGGAAGGCGGCCGCAGGGTCGCCGGGGTGGCCCTCGGCGCCGCCCTCGACCCGTCCGTGCTGGCGGACGCGGCGCGGGACGTCGTGGCGGCGCACGAGAGCCTGCGGACCGCGTACCGCCGTGTGCTCGGTGAGAACAGCGCCGTCCTGATGGTCATCGAGGACGAGCCGCGCGTCCTCGTGTCGGAACGCTCCGGCGACGACGCCGCGTTCACCGCGCTCGTCCGCGAGGAGGCCCGTGGGGCGGCCGGGACCGGGGACGCCGCCGGCGCCGTCCACCTCGTCGTGTTCACCCACACCGACGGGCGGCACTCGCTCGTGGTGTCGGCCCCGCGGCTGAGCATGGACACCGTCTCGGCCGACATCTTCCTGCGGGACCTGAGGGACGCCTGCGCCGCGCGGCTGGAGGGCTCGCCCTGGACCCGCGACGACGTCGTCCAGTACGCCGACTACGCCCAGTGGCAGACCGAGGAAGGCGCGCCGAGCCCGCGCCAGCGCGAACTCGCCGCCGACCGCGCGGCCGCGCTGGCGGCCCTGCCCCCGCTCAACCTGCCGCTGGAGCTGCTCTCCGACGACACGGACCGCGCCACCCTCGAATGGACCGTGCCGGGGCCGCTCGCCGAGCGGCTGCGCCTCCTCGGCCGGGACTGCGCCGGCGGTCTGCCCACC
The DNA here is from genome assembly GCF_004795055.1 of Streptomyces sp. A1136. Lineage (GTDB taxonomy): Bacteria > Actinomycetota > Actinomycetes > Streptomycetales > Streptomycetaceae > Streptomyces. The sequence continues at coordinate 72,705 of NZ_SSBJ01000023.1, read as the reverse complement.
GTCCTGCTGACCGGCTGGTTCACCGGCCTGTGGCACGCGGCCGGCCGGCCGGAGCGCCTCGCCGTCAACGCGCTGCTGGCACGCCGCCCGTTCCGGGAGATGCAGACCTCGATCGGTCTCTTCGAGACCCCCGTACCGGTCCTCGCCCCGATCGCGGACGACACGACCCTCGGTGACCTGCTGCGCTCCGTGGACCTGGAACTCGACACCTTCGAGCAGGCCGACGAGTCCTCCATGGACCCGGCAGGGCAGCACATCGCCGGCATCCCGGGCTTCTCGTTCCACGAGAGCGCGGCGTTCACCGCGGGGACGGCGCCGGTCTTCCGCGATCCGTGGATCGAGCCTGCCGACGACGCCCGCAAGGTCACCCTGGCCGTGCGCGCGGCGGACGGGGAGATCCGCGTCGCCCTGCGCCACCAGAGGCTCGGCATGGCCGAGGGCGGCGCCGAGGCGCTGATGGTCTGCCTGCGGGCCGCCCTGGCGGCCCTCGCCGGCGACCTCGCGACCGTCGTGTCCGACCTGGCCGTGCTGGACGAGCAGGCCGCCCGTGACCTCGTGGCGGCCACCAACCCGCAGCAGCCGCCGCGGCGGCCGGCCGAGCACTGGCACCGGCAGGTCGAGCGGACCGCCGAGCGGACCCCGGACGCGACGGCTCTGCGGACGGCCACCCGCACCTGGACCTACCGGGACCTCGACCTGGCCGCCAACCGGCTCGCCAACGAGCTCCTCGGGCGCGGGGTGCGCCCCGGCGCACTGGTCGGCCTGTGCCTGGAGCGCTCGGACCTGGCCGTCGTCGCGATCCTGGCCATCGCCAAGGCCGGCGCCGGCTACGTGCCGATCGACCCGAACCTGCCGGTCAAGCGCCGCTCCGCCGTCGTCGACGCCGTGGGCTTCAGCCACGTCGTGGCCACGCGTGAGACGGCCCCGGCCCTCCCGCAGGAGTGCGACACCGTCCTCCTGGACGCGGAGCTGACGGTGTGCGCCGGCCGCGGCGAGGCCCGCCCGGACGTCGCCACCTCCGACGACGACCCCGCCTACGTCATCTTCACCTCGGGATCCACCGGTACGCCGAAGGGCGTGCTGGTCGGCCACGGGCAGCTCGCCGCCTACCTGGACGGCGTCCTGGACCGGCTGGAGCTGACCGGTCCGGTCGACTCGGTCGCCCTGAGCACCCTGGGCACCGACCTCGGCAACACCGCGCTGTTCCCGCCGCTGCTCACCGGCGGCGCACTGCTGGTCGTCGCCCCCGAGGTCTCCGCGGACGCGCAGGCACTCGCCGAACTGCTCTCCTCGGAGAGTTACGACCTCCTCAAGATCACGCCCTCGCACTTGGAGGCCGTCTTCACCGTGGCCGAGGCGCCGGAGCGGTTGATGCCGCGTCAGGCACTGGTCGCGGGCGGCGAGCCGTTCGGCTGGGGCTGGTACAACCTCTTCGAGGGCTACCTGGGCGACTGCCGGCTCTACAACCACTACGGGCCCACCGAGACGACGGTCGGCGTCCTGTGCGGGCGGGCCTCCGCGGCGGACGACCTCGCCGCGCTGGCCTCCAGCGTCCCGCTCGGCACGCCGATGCGGCACGCGCGGGCCTACGTCCTCGACCCCCTGCGCCGGCCGCTGCCGGTCGGCGTCCCGGGCGAGCTGTGGATCGGCGGCTCCTCCGTGTCCCAGGGCTACCTGTCCCCGACCGAGGAGCAGAAGGAACGGTTCGTCGCCGATCCCTTCGCGACGGACCCCTCCGCGCGGATGTACCGGACCGGCGACAAGGTGCGCCTCCTGCCCGACCTCACGGTGGAGTTCCTCGGCCGCGTCGACCGCCAGATCAAACTCCGCGGATTCCGCGTGGAACTCGGCGAGATCGAAGCCGTCATGCGCCGGCACCCGCGGGTGACCGGCAGCCTCGTCGTCGAGGCGGGCGAAAGCACGGGTGCCCACCTCGTGGGCTACCTGATCGACAGCGAAGGCGGCCGCGGCTGCGCGGAGTGGCTCCGCGAGTTCCTGGCCGAGCGCCTCCCGGACTTCATGCTGCCCGCCCACCTCGTCGCGCTGGACGCCTTCCCGCTGACCGGCGGCGGCAAGATCGACGCCTCCATGCTCCCCGAGCCGGGCTTCTACACCCAGGGCTCCACGACCTACGTCGAGCCCCGCACCGCGACCGAGAAGGCCGTCGCCGACATGGTGGCCCGGCTCCTGCTCCTCGGGCAGGTCGGCGCCGACGACGACTTCTTCGAGATCGGCGGACACTCGCTCCTCGCCACCCAGCTCGTCGCCAAGGTGCGGGACGAGTTCAAGGTGGGCTTCAAACTGCGCAACCTCTTCGAGTTCCCCGTCGTATCCGAACTCGCCGAATTCATCGACCAGCTCCTGGAGAAGAAGGAGACACAGGCGTGTTGACCCGAACCAGCGGGACCGGTCCGAGCGACCGTTTCACCAGAGCGCGGCGGTCCGTCGCGGTCAGCAGCCAGGCGCTGGTGCGCACCGCTCCGCTGATCGAGGGGACCCGGGCCGTGTGCTGCACACCGGCCGTGCCCGGACTCGACGCCCGGGAGTGGCTGTCGACCTCGGGCCCCACCCTGGCCCGGCTGCGGGACGAGCACGGCGCCGTGCTGCTGCGCGGCTTCGCCCCCCTCGACGCCGCGGGCCTCGCGGAACTCGTCACGGGCCTCGACGGAGGACTGCGCGACTACGACAACCGCTCCACGCCGCGCCGTCGCGTCGACGGGAACGTCTTCACGTCGACCGAGTACCCGGCCGACCAGACCATCCCCCAGCACAACGAGATGTCCTACGCCGACTCCTGGCCGGCGACGCTCTTCCTCACCTGCGTCGTCCCGGCCGCCACGGGCGGCGAGACCCCCGTCGCGGACAGCGCCCGTGTCCACGCCCGGCTGCCCCTGGCCACGCGCGAGCGTTTCGAGCGCCACGGCGTCATGTACGTCCGCAACTTCGGCCACGGTATGGACCTGAGCTGGCAGGAGGTCTTCCAGACCCGGGACCGCGCCGAGGTCGACGCCTACTGCGCACGGCACGGCATCGAGGCGCAGTGGCTGGGCGGCGAGCGCCTGCGCACCCGCCACGTGGTACAGGCGACCCTCAAGGCCCGGGCCACCGGAGAGACCGTCTGGTTCAACCAGGCGCACCTGTTCCACGTCAGTTCGCTGCCGGCCCACGTCGAGAGCGAACTGCGTGCGAACTTCGCCGAGGACGAGCTGCCCCGCAATGCCCTGTACGGCGACGGCACCCCCCTGGACCCCGAGGACCTCGCCCAGGTCCGGGCCGCCTACGCCGCCGAGGAGATCGCCCTGCCCTGGGAAGCGGGCGACGTCATGATCGTCGACAACGAGCAGTTCTCGCACGGCCGGAACCCCTACTCCGGCGACCGCTCCGTACTGGTGGCCATGGCATGAGCGAGCCGAGCACCTTCGAGGCGGTGCGCGAAGAGATCGCCTACGCCTACGACAACACCGTCTTCTTCCGCAAGCACATGGAGGCCAGCGGTCTCCTCCCGTCGGACATTCGGGAACCCGCGGACTTCCTGCGGCTGCCGCCGACCTCCAAGCCGCACTACCGGCGCAACTTCCCCGCGGGCGTGCTCGCGAAGGGATACACCCTCAACTCGCCGCACGTGATGCGCTTCCAGAGTTCCGGCACCTCCGGTGAGCGGCTCAACAGCGCCATCCTCTCCTACGACCTGGCGCGCCGGCAGGCCTCGGCCCTCGGGGTCAACCGGCGCTTCGACGAGCTCTGGCGCCCCGGCAGCCGCCCCAGGATCTGCCGCTTCGCGCCGCCGAACTGCTCGGACGTCGAGTGTGCGACGGGCTTCTCCACCATGGAGGACCGGATCCTCGCGGACGGCACCCTCGTGCTGACCGTGGCACACGACCTCCTGGCCACCCCGGAGTGGCAGATCGTCAAGGCCCTCGACGAGATCGAGCTGTACGAGCCCGACCTGCTGGTGGTGGACCCCACGCACTTCGCGTTCCTGACCCGGTGGGCACGCAAGCTGGGACGCGCCATCACCTCGCCCCGCCGCCTGCACATGGTGTGCGGGTACACCCTCATGACCCGGGTGGCGCGGCGCCAGATCGAGGAGTTCATGGGTCCGGACCTGCCGGTCGGCGACATGATCGGCATGTCCGAGCTGGGCTACCTCGGGTTCGAGTGCCACCACGGCAACCGCCACGTCAACAACCGCGACTTCCACATGGAGTTCATCCGGGACGGCCTGCCCGTCGCGGACGGCGAGACGGGCGAGATGTACGTCACCACGGTGGACGACGGCCTGGTGCCGCGCATCCGCTACGCCACCGGCGACCACTTCACCCCCTTGGGCGGCCGCTGCACCTGTGGCAGCGACCTGCCGCTGGTGCGGATCGAGGGCCGGGCCACCCACATGATCCGGCTGGCGGACGGCCGGCTCGTCACGCCCGGCGCCGTCGACGCCCTGGTGGGCGATGCCCCCGGCATCGACCTCTACAAGTTGGAACAGGACCGCACCGGCGCGTGCACCTTCCGGTACATCCCCAACGCCGCGGCGCGGGAGGCGCAGAGCACCGCGCTCGAACAGCGGCTGACCGAGGCCCTGGCCCCGAACCCGGTGCGGTTCGAGGCCGTCGACTACATCGCCGGCGAGCGGAGCGGAAAGTTCCAGCCGGTCGTCTCCCAGATCTCCGCGGAAGGTGCCTGATGATCGTGCGAAACAGCTACCGGGACGACTTCCCCGCCCTGCGCCGGGAGATCGACGGGCAGCGGATCTCCTACCTGGACAGTGCGGCCACCACCCTCAAGCCCGACGCCGTCATCCGCGCCATCACCGAGTACTACGAGACCAACGGCGCCAACATCCACCGCGGGAAGCACCGGCTCTCCGAGGAGGCGTCCGACGCCTACGAGGCGTCCCGCGTGCAGATCGCGTCCCACATCGGCGCCGCGGCAAACGAGGTCGTCCTGACCCGCAACACCAGCGAGGCGCTGAACCTTGTCGCGCAGGGCCTGGAGCTGGAACCGGACGCCTACATCGTCGGCTGCATGGACGCCCACCACTCCCAGATGCTGCCCTGGCGACGCGCCGGCCGCCTCGCCCTGACCCGCGTCGACGCCGACGGCCGGCTCGATCGCGAGCACTTCCGGGAGCTGCTGCGCGACCGGCCGAAGGTGGTCGCGCTCACCCACTGCTCGAACGTCACCGGCACCATCCACCCGGTGGCGGAACTGATCGCCGAGATCCGCTCCGCCACCGACGCGGTCATCGTCCTCGACGCCGCACAGTCCCTGCCCCACCAGCGCCTCAACGTGCGCGAGCTGGACGTCGACTTCGTCGCCTTCTCGATGCACAAGATGCTCGGCCCCACCGGGGTGGGCGTCCTCTTCGGCCGCAGCCGGCTCCTCGCCGCGCTGCGCCCGCTGACGGTGGGCGGCGGCATGGTGGACTGGGTGGACCTCGACGGCAGCGTCGACCGTCGCACGCCGTACAAGTTCGAGGCCGGTACGCCGGCCATCGCCTCGGTCATCGGAGCCGGCGCGGCGATCCGCTACCTCGAAGCCCTGGACCCCGTGGCACTCCAGAAGCACGAGCGGGACGTCGCCCGGGCACTGGTCGGCGGCGCGATCACTCGCCCCGGCGTCCGCCTGATCGGATCACCGAACCTCATCGACCGCATCGGCCTCGTCAGCCTCCGCCTGGAGGAGGGCGTCCCCACCGGCGACGTCGCCCGCATGCTGAGCGACTCGTACGGCTACATGGTGCGCAGCGGTCACATGTGCTCGCAGCCGCTGGTCACCGGCCTGGCCGGCGGGGAGATCCTGCGCGTCTCCGCGTACCTCTACAACGAGGTCGCCGAGATCGAGGGCTTCTACGAGGCACTGGACGAGCTGCTCGCCTGCATCGGCCCCGCGGCGGTCGTCGGCGCGCGCCGCTGAGCGCACCCGAGCCGTTCCGAGTCGGTCAACCATCGAACAACAGAGGTGTCACATGTCAGGCCTGCACACCCTGACCCTCGTGTGCTTTCCGCACGCGGGGGGCGGGCTGAGGCGTTTTCGCGACTGGCGGGAGGACCTGCCCGACGGCGTCGAGCTGGTCCTGCCCAATCTGCCGGGCCGGGAAGGACGGCTCTTCGACGAGCCCTTCCCGGACGTCGCCGCGGTGAGCGAGTACACGCTGCGGTCGCTGGCCGATCGGATCGCGGCCGGCGAGCGCCTGGCGTTCGCCGGGATCAGTTACGGCGCGCTCGTGGCGTACGACGTGGCCGCGCGGCTGGAGGCGTCCGGAAAGCCGGTCGAGGCCCTGTTCGCGGCCAGCCAGCGGGCACCCTCCACCCCCCTGCCGGCGATCAATTGGCGCTCGATGGCCGACGCGGAACTGCTCACCGAACTCGCCGGGATCGGCGGCCTGAGCCCCGACCTGGAGGGGGAGGAGGAGTTCCTCGAACTCTTCCTCCCCACCATCCGGGCGGAACTCCACGCGAGCGAGAGCTACCTCAGACCCGACTCCCACCGACGGCTGCGGTGCCCGATCTTCGTCTACCACGGCGCCGCGGACACGGCGATACCGGCGGCCTCGACCCTCGCCTGGCAGGAGGAGACCGACCGCCTCACCTCGCACACCCTGCCGGCCGCGCACTTCCTGACCGGACCGGACGAGGAGGACCTGTGGTGGCACGCGCTGCGCCAGGACCTCGTCCGGACCACCACGACCGCCCCGGGCCGCTTCATGGCGTCGTAAGCCTGGTCTGCCGACGCCCCGGTTCCATCCCGGCGCGGATCCAGGTGCAGGAGCCGCCGACCTTTGCAGTGGCGCGGGAGCGGGTGGAATCCATCGGCAGGGACAACCGGATGGAGCGCACTCTCGCAGATGGTGAGAACACTGTCGTCAGCAACGACGTCCCCCCTTCCCTGTGACGGTCATGACCGGGCCCCGACCTTGGGAGAGGGTCGGGGCCCGGTGGTGCACAGCGGTCTTGTTGTGAGGTGGTCAGTGGCGGAAGGCGTCCTTGGTGTCTTCCTTGGCCTGGCGGGCGCTGCCCTTGGCCTGGTCGGCGCGGCCTTCCGTGGTCATACGGTCGTTGCCGACGGCGCGTCCGACGGTCTCCTTGACCTTGCCCTTGGTCTGCTCGGCGTGCGCCTTGCTCTTCTCTGTGCCCGACATGGGGACCTCCTCGTGAAGTACCGGATTGGTCGTGACCGCTCTCCTACTCACAACCGTCGGCCCCAAACCCCGCAGCGCAGCCCGTTTCGTCGGCATCGCGGGTCGCACGGCTCGGTAGTCGCATCCCGCGGCGAGGAACCATGCGCCCATCAGGTCCAATCAGGCCGTGGCGGGGCTGCGGGGCGGGCAGAACCGCGAGCAGCGCCGCCGTGGCGCCCGCGCGATGGCCGGCCTCCGCCAAGCGGCGCGCCGAGGCCCGGAGAGGAGGCCGTGGGCGGGGCTTTGGCGAACCGCCACGAATATGAGCGCGTTCTCCTGCCCGCCTGCCGGCATAAGAAACACATAAAAATCGGCTGCATGGGTGGGGAGCGGTCGGGCAGAAGGTGCTTCGGAGGTTGATAACTATGGTTCCCCTGCTTCTCGTTCTTCTGCTCGCTCTGATCCTGTTCGGTGCCGGTTTCGCGGTGAAGATCCTCTGGTGGGTCGCCATCGCGGTGCTGGTGCTGTGGCTGATCGGCTTCGTCGCCCGTCCCAAGGGCGGCAGCGGCCGCTGGTATCGCTGGTAATCGCCCGGCACAACGCAGTCGTGAGGCTGGATGACGGTGGCCCGGTACCTGGTGGAAACCAGGATTCGGGGGTATCCGCACAGCAACCGGGACGGTCGCCGTGACGCAGCAGGGAACCTGCTCGCCTCCAACGATCGACGGCCGTCCCGGCTGGCCCGAGTCGAAGTTCACCACCACACGACGTACCGCAACGCCCGGTCGCCCGGGGCTGTCCGCCCCCCTCGGGGCCTGGTTCGTGGCGCGGATGCGGAAAGGCTCGTCGCCCGTGAAGGCGGCGTGTCGGCGCACGCCCGAACGACCCGGTTGAGGAGCATTCGTTGAGCGTGTGGCCGGCACCTCCGCAGCCTGACGTCGTCCACCGTGCCGACGGTGCCTTCGCCCGCACCCACTGTGACCCCGCCCGGCCCCCGGCAGAGCCCATTCAACCGTGAGCGTGTTCGCCTACGGCCCCGAGGACCGGTCATGGCAGGTCTTTGACCTGCGTGAATCCCACCGCGCCAATACTTCGGTTCGATTCGCCTCCTGCACGCACCCCGGCGGCGATGAGGTGGTTCGGCAGCCTTTGAGTCCGCCACCGGGCCGTCCCCGCGCACGTTGTTCACATCGGCACGGCCATCACGGGGAGGCCGGGCTTCGGACGGGGTCGGGGTGACGATCGGCACCGGCGGGTGGAAGGGGCCTGTCAGGAAGGGGAGGAGCCATCTGCGTACCGCATTGAGGAGAACCGGTTGGCCCCTGCGATCTCAGCGCCTGACGGCCATGCTGTCGGCAATCTTGTCGTGCAGGCACTGCTGGTACGGCTTGTCCCAACAGCACCACAGCGGATTGAGCAGACCGAGGACGGGCATGACGACGGCCACCAGCCAGAACGCCTCGCGCCCGACGGCGCGCCAGAACCCCATGGGGGCGGCCGTCTGTCGGCGCACGATCCGAACCCCGCAGATGCGCTTGCCGAGCGTCGAACCGAACTTCCATATGGACACCGCGAAGTACAGGACGAACGACGCGACGAGGCAGACGCTGAGCAGGGCTGTCGCGGGGGCGCCACCGCCCGCGCGCATCCACATCATCACGGGGAAGGCCACGATGAAGTACCCGACGTACCAGAAGATGACGTCCAGCACCCGGGCACCGAACCGGGCGCCGATGTTCGCCAGGCCGGCCGGCGCCCACCCGGGCGGCGTATCCCCGTAGCCGAGGCCGTATGGCTGGGCCTGGTACGGCTGGAACTGCGGCGGTCCGGCGGGGTACTGCGGGGACTGCGGGGGGATCGACATGATGCCTTCCGGGTAGAGAATCGCATGCGCCGCGCGGAAGCGCCCTGCTCGGAGCCGGCGGTCTTCGTCATCGGCACGCAGGTGACCGCAGTCGATTGTGCTGCATCCCGGCGGGCCGACCGACGCGCGGACACTGATCCTTGGCTGCCGTACCGCGAGGCGGGTGGCGGGAGGCGGGCCGTTGCCCGGGACGGCCGTGCGGGAGTACTCCAGGGCAGCAGAGCCGAGGGGCGGTCGTCCAGGGGGCGACCGCGGCTTCCGTTGTCGGCGGTCGCGCTCGTGGCGTGCAGCACCGGAACGTCCACGACGGGCAAGACCACCGCCGTCGACCGCGCGCGACCGCTGTGCGGGCCGAGTACGCCTGGTGGCTCGATGGGGGAGGCCCACACCGTGGACTGGGCCGAGTCCAGGCATCTTCCGTGCCGCGAGCACGGGTCCGAGGGACGCTGGAGACCGTCACCGCAGCGATCGACGAACGCGCCCAGGAGTCACCGACCGCAGCCCTCAACGCGGCCCGCTGCCCGGGTCCTGGACGACCTCTCGGGTCCCAAAACCGGCGGACCGCGGTCCGCTATGACGTGGGACGCGTCCCGCGACTGGCGAGCCCTGAAGCCGACCCACACGCCAAGCTCACGGGCGTGAGGGCTCTGGGCCCGCCGGCCGTGCTCGTCGCCTCACCGGCGTTGCTGACGGCAGGAGCACCGGTCGCCGCCGCTACCTGCGCCACGTCTGCCGTGATGAAGCACCGCCCATCCTCGACAAGCAGCAGGGCTGGGTCATCGCCCACCGCTTCTTCATCACCCACTCGTCCTCAAGTGTCTGCCGGCCGACAGAGACACTCACCCACTTCATCGAGCCCCGAGGCTGAACGAGATGCCTAGAGCTGCCTTACGATCACGAAAGCGGCGAACATCACGACGACAATGGCAATGGTTCCGACCAGTCCGACCACGGTCGGAGTCAGCCGGTCTCGGAACTGCTCGGACGGCCGAACCCGTGCGGTCTGGTCCGTGCTCAGCTCCCACCAGTTGACGACCCGTTGGAACTGCTCGTCGAAGTCGGGGGCGGGGTGCATGTCACTGCGGTAGAGCCCGGGCAACGAACGACGCCGGCCGCCCGAGAGGAACATTCGGACCGCGTGCGAGGACGAACCCTGGCCCTTGGTCTCGCGCACGTCAATCCACTGGATCTCGTGCCAGGGGTATGTGCGGCCGTGCCCCAGACCCCAACAGATGGTTATTCCGTCGGCCCCGACCCTGCTCCAACTCCGGCGCGACAGGAGGACAAGCGGGGCGAGGAGGGCGATAGTCCCGCCCACCATCCAGCAGAACCCCACCGCACCGACCCGGACGAACGCTGTGACCCCCTCGACGACCACGAGGACAAGCGCCAGCGCCACGGATGACTTCGCCGGACGACTCCGGCCCCCCGACGGGAAGTTCAGTTCGATCACACCCGGCACACTACGCCTCGGCCCTCCAGCGGCCCGGGCGACCCGGCCGCGCGGCCAGGGCCCGGGTTGGTGCTTGCCCTGTAAAAAAGAGGGGGTGAGCCTCCAGCAGCTCCTCGATCCGCCCAGCCGGCAGTTTCCGCTGGTCAAGGACGGCGGTCAGGGGTCCGGCCAGGCTCGGGACGATCAGGGCGGCCGCCTCCGTGCCCGGCACGGTGACGGTCTGCTCGTCCAGGGCGGTGAAGCTGTCCTCGACCATGCTCCCGCGATCCTCGGTGCCTCGGGTCGCAGGAGGGTGACCTGGCGATGGAGATTCCTGAAGTCTCAGGGACAAAGCCACAAGTGGAACAGGTCGACTCGACGTGCCAACGCAACCGGCCATTCACCAGGGCCTGGACTCCCCAGCACTCCAGCTCCGCACCGCAGTCCTGGCACACCACGGAGTACCGGACTGATTCGAAGACCGCCTGATCCATACCCACCTCCCACCGCGACGAGGCTAACGACGAGGTCGGAATCGCCGCTCACCAGCTCCTGGAAGCCCTCGAAATTCCCCCACACCGCATACCGCGACGCCCCGGCGGACCACCGGTGGGGTGCCGCGTGGCTCGGGCCGGCCCTGGGTCACCTCCTCGCCCTCGAAGCCGGCCTCCACCCAACCCGAACCCGCAGGAGGGGTGAAGGCGACCCCGGACGGTCAGTCCGTCAGCATTGCGTCGCGCACCGGAATCCAGTCCAGGGCGGACCGGATTCCGTCCTCAAGGGACAGCTTCGGCGTCCACCCCAGAAGCTCGGCCGCCCGGTCGCTCTTGGTGTATCCGCCGGCCACGTCGCCGGGCCGAGGGGCGGCGTCGATGGTCCGCAGCGGCGTGCTGACGATGTTGTTGAAAGCCGCACACAGCTCCCGCACCGTCGTGCCGCTGCCGGTGCCCAGGTTGATCGCGATCGAGCGCTTCTTCTCTGTGAGGATCGAGTCGAAGCGCCGGATCGCGGCGATGTGTGCCGCGGCGAGGTCCCAGACGTGTACGTAGTCCCTGATGCCCGTGCCGTCACGGGTCGGGTAGCCGGTTTCCGTGATCGGGAACGGGCGGCGCTCCTGGTGGGCCTGGATGAGGACACCTCAGCGCGTGGCTGGGCCGCTTGAGCTGTAGACCTGTGCGCAGCTCCGGGTCGGCGCCGACCGGGTTGAAATAGCGCAGGGACAGCACGCGGGGCCCGGCGACGGAGATGTCGGCGAACATCTCCTCGCAGTGTGCCTTCGTCCGCGCGTAGGGGCTCTGTGGGGCCAGCGGCGAGTCCTCGTTGACCGGGGAGCCGTCCTCGGCCTGGTAAATGGACGCCGAGGAGCTGAAGATGACGCGGTCGCACTGGTTGCGGTGCAGGTGGCCGACGAAGGCCAGGGACTTGCCGACGTTCGCCTCGTAGTAGCCGATCGGGTCCGCGACGGACTCGGGCACCACGATCAGAGCCGCGCAGTGGACCACGGCGGAGATGTCCGGGTGCTCGGAGAAGATCAGGTCGATCAGCGCGCCGTCCGCGATGTCGCCCTCGTAGAAGGTGCGGCCCTCGGTGAACTGGCCCGGCTTTTTGTGCGGCACCGGGCCGCCCGGCAGGGGGAGGGAGGGCGACTGGTCCGGGTGCACGATTCTCTGGGCGGCGGCGAAGTCCTTTGCGAGGCCGACCGCCGACCACTGGTATCCGTCCCAGCGCACCATGAGCCGGGGCGTCTTCGGGTTGACGTGCGCGGCCCGGACCTCGCCCTCGCTCATGGGGATGGCGCGGGTCTCGCCCACGCGGGCCGCGCGTTCGACGGACAGTTCCCCAAGGAAGCCCAACTCACCAGCGGGCAGGCATGCCTGGACCGCTACCTTCACAGATCCCGCCGGCATCGAGAAGTCCCTCGCCCCCGAGACCCTCCTCAAGGGGCTGACTTGCATTGTCTACGGCGACACCAGATCCCCGGAGGGTCGGAGCTACCTCGGGATCCGGCAGTGGTGCACCGAACCCGCCCAGGAGCGAACGCGACTGACTCTCTCCGCAGCGGACCACTCCCGGATCTGCCAGAAGGGCCTCTACGGCAAGATCGTGTACGAGCCCAAGACGGACGGCTTCCCGAGAAGCGACTGGTTCGAAAGCCAGCGCACGGACTCTGGCGACGGCCCGAAAACCACCCCCGGGCGGTAGCTGGACGAGGTGGACCTTCCCTGAGCCGATTCGGGCGCCGGATGACAAGACGAGCCCACGTTTTCCTGACCACTGGCACACGACGTCGACGCCCAACGCCAGATCGCCGCCCTAGGTGTTGCGGGTCAGGACGTTGGTGACGTGAGTTGTTGGCAGATCAGCTGGTGAGCAAGTCGCGCCGTCGCGAGCAGGTCCTCGCGAGCAGTACCGACGTTGGACCGCACTGACAATCCGTGCCAGACGGATTGGATGAGCCCGGTCAGGGCCGCTGCGTTGGTGCCCGCGGCCAGTTCCCCGTCCTGGATCGCCCGCTCGATGCGCACGAGGAGGGCCTGCTCGTTCGAGCTGTGCAGTTCGGCGACGTAGGCGCTGGTATCGAGCGTGCTCGTGCTGTCGGTCATCACGGCACTGCTGATGAGACACCCCGGGTGCGTGCCGCTTGGCTGGGTGAACTCGTGGACCGAGTCGGTCAGGATGCGTTCGATGACGGTCTGGATGACGTTCTCGGCGACAGCCTGCTGGTAGATCTCGCGGTACCGCTCGGCGTAGGTCCGCACCGCTTCCTCGAACAGTCCGGCCTTGCTGCCGAAGGCGGCGTAGAGGCTGGACGTGGAGAGCCCGAGGGCCGCGGTCAGGGTGCGGGTCGAGGTGCCGGAGTAGCCGCGTCGCCAGAAGAGGCGAGCGGCTTCGAGGACCGCACGGTCGCGGTCGAAGGCTCGGGGGCGTCCACGGTTGCGTTCGGTCACGCTTGCATTGTAGATCGTTCGCTCCATAATAGATTTATGGAGCGAACGATTCAGAAGAAGCTTGCAGTCGACGGGGACAGCTGGGTCGCGGTCGATGTATACGGGGAGCCGGATGCTCCGGGCCTCGTCATCGTCCCGGGCGTCATGAGCGATGCGCTCTCTTGGCGTCAGGTCGTGGACGCCATCGCGGCCTGGCAATCAGTGGTAGTCGTAAACCGTCGGGGGCGCACTCCCTCGGGGCCCTTGACCGATTCCTACTCGCTGCGGACAGAGGTGGAGGACCTCGGCGTGGTCCTTGACGAGTTCGACAGCACGAGGGCGCTCTTCGGCTGGAGCTACGGCGGCTTGATCACCTTGCTGGCCGCCAACGATCGCCCGATTCCCCAGGTGCTCGCCTACGAACCGGTGATGCGGCCGTTCGGACGCCATGCAGTGCCGGACCTGAAGAGCGCAGCGGAGACGGCGGACTGGGATCGCTGCGTCGAGATCGTCAATCGGCAGATTTCCGGCTTCTCCGCTGCGCATGTCGAGGATCTTCAGGCCGATCAGCACGGCTGGGCGGCCTTGCGTCGCTTGAGCGAACCGCTGTACGCCGAACTCGGCGCGCTCAACGCGGCGCCGCCTCCGGATGTGATGGCGAGACAGGCAGATCAAGTGGACCTGATCATCGGCCAGTGCAACCGCGGAACCGCCCCCTACGGAACGTCGTTCGACGATGTGCGACAGCACGTCGCTCACGCCGCGGTCCACGAACTCGCCGGCCAGGGCCATCTGGCCCACATTCAGGCGCCGGCAGAGCTTGGCCACCTGCTCAACAACCTCGCCGCCATCTGATGGGCACCCATGCCAACGCACCGCTCTCCATTGAGGGCCGCAGGCGACTCGTCGGGCGATGAGCCTCCGCCAACCTGAAGACGCAGGTCAAAGGGCTGGCGTGACCACGAAGTAGATCGTTCGTCAGGGGATGACTTCGGCCCCTGTTCGAAGTCGATGAACGGAGAATTCCCGTCTGAAATGAAGATGATCAGTAGTCGATCAGACCTCTAGCCTGACGGTCATGACCTCACCTGCATATCCTCCAAAGCCTGTGCCCGGTGACCGCATAGCGATCATCTCCCCTTCGTCCGGATTGCCCGAGCTCTTCCCTCTTCCGTACGAGCTGGGGCTCAAGCGGCTGCGTGAGGATTTCGGCCTCGAACCAGTGGAGTACCCGTCCACTCGCAAAATGGGATCCACGCCCAAGGAACGCGCCGACGACATCCACGCCGCGTTCGCCGATCCCTCGGTCAGGGCGGTGATGGCCAGCATCGGTGGCGACGACCAGATCACCGTGCTTCCTTTGCTGGACCGCGAGCTGATCCGCGCTAACCCCAAGCCCTTCTTCGGGTGGAGCGACAACACCAACCTGCTGGTCTTCCTGCACAACCTGGGCATCATTGCCTACCACGGGGCCTGCCTGATGACCGAACTCGGCCGCCCCTACGCACTCCACCCCATGACCGCCGACTCGGTACGCGCGGCCTTGTTCACACCGGGCCCGTACGAACTCCGCCCCGCCACGCGCTACCGCGACACCGACCGCGACTGGGCCGACCCGGCCACCTTCGACAGGGAGCCGGACTCGCAGCCCGCCGACGGCTGGATCTGGCACCAGCCCGACCAGCGCGTCGAAGGCCGCGCCTGGGGCGGCAATCTGGAAATCCTGTCATGGCTGCTGATGGCCGACCGCGAGATCGCACGCGACCCAGCCGTCTACGAGGGCGGCGTGCTGTTCTTGGAGACGTCGGAGGAGATGCCGAGCGGGGAGGAAGTCTTCCGGATCTTGCGCAACATGGGAGAACGGGGCCTGCTGGCGCGCTTCTCGGCCCTGTTGATGGGCCGTGCCAAAGCGTGGTCCTTCCAGCAGCCGAACAAAGCGGAGGAGAAGCGACGCTATGCCGCTGAGCAGCGCGAAGCGGTGCTGCGCGCGCTGGCGACGTACGCCCCGCACACCATGGCGGTGTTCGACGTCGACTTCGGACATACCGATCCCCAACTGGTGATCCCTTACGGCGGAACGGTCAGCGTGGACGGCCCAGCACAGCGGATCACGGTGACGTACTGACGGCGCGGGAGATCCTCAGCTCACGACAAAGGACCAGAAACAGCGCGCAGGCGGAACCACAGTGCCGGCAGCATGCAGCGCCGACACTGCGGTCCCGCTGGTCACAGTTTGTTTCAAGCTGTCTTTGCGGCCGGTAGTTTCAAGCTGTGCTGAGGAGTGCGCGGGACTGGCCCCGGTTCCGTGACGGGACGAGTACGGCCGGGGCCGGCCTCGCAAGGGTCGACAGTCCGCGGGCGGTGACACGGGCATCAGATGAGTGCAGGCTCTGGCCGGTGATCGCGGGGCGGTCACAGTCGGGTGACCGGGTTCTCTGTGGACAGTGGCGTTACTCGGCGATGAAGTCTGCGAGGTCTCGTTCCAGCGCGGCCTTCGGCTTGGCGCCGACGATGGTCCTGGCGACCTCCCCGTTGAGGTAGAGGTTCATGGTGGGGATGGACATGACGCCGTATTTCGCTGCGGTTGCGGGGTTCTGATCGATGTTGAGTTTGACGATTTCGATCTTGTCTCCGTGCTCGGCCGCAATGGCTTCCAGGGACGGGGCGATCTGGCGGCAGGGCCCGCACCACTCGGCCCAGAAGTCGACCAGGACAGGCTTGTCGCTTTTGAGGACGTCCTCGTCGAAAGAAGCGTCGGTCACGTGCTTGAGAGTCACAGGGTCTCCACTGTTCGTTCCGGCTGAACATCAGGGCAAGCCGTCTGTACCTTCCCGTCTGGGACTGCCGACATCCTTCGACGCGGACCTCGAACTCGACCGGCCGCTCGCTCCGGATCCAGCCAGTCGCCCTCAGCCCACAGGTCACCCTCGCCGAGCCGGCCGACGACCACCTGACCCTCCGGATCCCCGCGGGACCCGCTCCACGTACCGAGCCGGGCCAAGAAGCGGCGCTGCGATCCTTGTTGGGCGCCGGCAGAGCGGCGGCGCTCGAATGCGTCGTCACGTCCGGGGGAGTCACCGGGCGGCAGCCGGCATCACTGCTCGGCGTGTCGAACGCGGCAGCGAGCCGGCACGCTGCGGTGCTACGGCGCGCCGGCTTGACCCGAACCCAGCGCAGCAGGGGGCGGGCGGTCGAGCACGTCGCGACCTCCTTGGGCTACCACCTGGCGCAACCGGAAACACCGACGGCGCCGTACCGCGACCCTCCGACGGCGGGACCGGGCCGGGCGGTGGCGCGCCCCGGCGTTCGCGGGGTCCGAGGACCGAAAGGGGATCGGGGGCACCGTTCCCGCCGCGCCGACAGCGTCCTGAATCGATCGCTACGGGCACCGGCACGGGACCGACAGCGGCGACGGGCCGGGCAGGGCCCTCAGCCGGGCGCGCGGCAGTGTCGGCGCCGAGGACGTGGCCCGGCGGCCGGGTTCCCGCCACAGGCGGCGAGGCCATGGGCGCCGCCTCACGGCCGCCACCGGCCCGGCCGGCGGCGGACCACGGCGCGCCGGTCCCTCCCGGCCGGGGCCGTGTACGGGTCAGCCGCCAGGTGGCCGATCCGCTGTCATCTGCGCGAGGGCAACTCTCCCATCCGGTCCGCGCTGACAGACGTATTCCGCACACCTGGCCCTAGCGTCAACAGACGCCGCTGTTCCCGCTGCACCCGGAGGTTATGACCATGAAGCAGATCGGCCACCTGTCGTGAGGGCCGTGGTCCGGGGTCTCCTCGGGGGAGCCGCCGCCGGCGCCGCGGGGACCACAGCGCTCAACGTGGTCACCTACCTCGACATGGTGGTCCGGGGACGTGGTGCCAGCAGTGTTCCCGAGCACAGCGTCGAGGTCCTGGCCGCCAAGGCGGGAGTGTCCATCCCCGGCGACGAGGACCGGCGCGCGAACCGGCTCACCGGCCTGGGGGCGCTGAGCGGCTTGTTGGTCGGGATCGGGATCGGTGCCGCCGTGGGAATCGCTCGCGGTCTCGGCTGGCGGCCGGGACCGCTGCCGGCCACCGCGATCGTAGGCCTCGGGGCCATGGCTGCCGTCGACGGACCGATCGTCGTCCTGGGCATCTCCGACCCCCGCACCTGGGCAGCGGTGGACTGGGCCGCCGACGTGATTCCCCACCTCGTCTACGGAGCCGTCACCGCGTCCGTGGCCCAGAGCCTGGACCGCTACGCATCCCGCGACTGAGGCGGCGCCGAGGCGGGGTGCAGGGCGGCGGGGCAGTGGTGGCGCCAACGCGGAGGGCGGGAACGGCGGCCCGGGAACGGCGATACGTACGGCGCGGTGGCTGCCGGCGGTCGGACCTCATCCGCGCAGGCGAAGGCGCCTCTCCCCGGAAGCAACCGCGGCCGGGGCGGCGACGACGCGTGGGCGAGCCCCTGGGCAGCTGTCACCGGCGGCACGAGAGCGGCCGGCCCCGAGTTCGGAGGCGGCGAGCGTGCCGACCTCACTCCTCTCCCGGACTCCGGCCGCCGGTGTAGCGCATGACCGGCTCCCGCTCACCCTCGGCACAGCGCTGCAGGCCGCCGTGGCCGCGGCACAGACGGTCCAGCTGATCGGAATGCCCGAGGCCCGCCTCGCCCTGGCGCAGGCCACCGTGCACCTGGCCCTGGCGCCGAAGTCGAACACGGTGATCGTCGGCATCGACGAGGCGATGGCCGCCGTCCGGGCGGGCGCCGTCGGTGAGATTCCCGCCCACCTGCGGTACGGCGCCCTGTCGGGCGGAGGGCCGACAGTTGGCGCAATCCCTGATGTCCCAGGCCTGAGACACCGGCACGCCGTAGGCCCAGCTGCCTGAACCTCCGCAGACGGCGGTTCCCGTGCGGCCCGGCACTCCCGGACCGTGTCGCTCAGGGCCCCCTCGCGGGTTCGCCATCGCGCACCGCACGGTGCGCGTCTACCGGCCCCGCACCGGCTGACCCCGCGCCGCCGGATCACCGGCCGTTGCACCCGCCCCGGGGTTCATCCGTCCGAAGGCGGCCGGCGCATCACCGCCGGACTCCGGCCTGGCGGTGGGAGGGTGTGGGGTGGATGCGTGGTGGGTGGATCGTCGTGTGTACGGGCGATGTTGATGTCGGAGCACGGCCGGTCCGGGTACGAGCCGGCCGAAGCGGACGCCGGCGCCGGCGGGGTCGGCCGGTTCGTGTGGCGCGGCGACGTCCCGTAGGTGGCTTTGTAGGCTTTGTAGGCGAGAAGGGGTTCTGGCTCAGCTTCTGTGGCTGGGTTTCTGATCTCGGTCGAGTGCGTCGGCGAGCCTCGTGCCAAGGTCGCCGGTGGAGTGGCGACGGGAGTGTCCCGTCGGCCATGTGGATATCCCGTCGTCAATCCACTGCGGAACGGCATGGAAATGCAGGTGGGGCACGGACTGTTCCGATCCCGGACCGCTGGCGCTCAGGATGTTGACACCCGTGGCCCCCGAGGTGGTCCGCATGGCTGCTGCGACGCGCTGCACCAGCACCATCGACAGGGTGAGGATGTCGGGCGGGACGTCGAACATACCCTCGTAGTGGCTGACGGGAACGAGAGTGGACGACGCGGGCCGGCGGGGTCACCCACCACGCCGTCTCGGGCGCGGGGGAGGACTGCGGGTGCGTCCGGCACGACCGCGGCGGTCTCTCACCCCTTTTCGCGTCGGCCCATCGCCGTCAGTCTCCAGGGTGGCGGGACGGGAGACACCCGGCGGGGTGTTCACCCCGATGGGCACGGCCCGCGCCCGGCCCGGTCACGAGCCGCGCACGCTGCGCCCCGGGCCCGCGCTGCGGGGAGGGCCTGGGGTGGTGGGTGGGGTCAGCTTCCGAAGATGGTGTCGAGGGGGCCCGAACAGGCCGGTGAGGGCGGTTTCGGTCAGGTAGGTGCCGGGCTTGGGCGGAGAGGTGTCCATTTGACGATGGACCAGGTCTGGCCGGGGCCGCCCTTGGGGCGGCCTACCAGAGCGACGCTTATCCGCGCTGCGTGTAGGAGAGGACTCCGGTCAGAGTGATCCGCAGGAGGGCTCGCAGTTCTGCGCGCAGCGGGGCTTTGCCCTCAGCCGTCTGGGTCCAACGGTAGAGGAGCCCCAGGTAGGCGTCGCGGAGGAGGTTTCCGGCCACCACCGGGTCCACGTCGGAGGCCACCTCGCCGCGGACCTGGGCCGCCGAGATCACCTGGGTGAAGACGTATCCGGCATAGTGCGGCTCCTCCAGGAGCGGCTGGCCCGACTTCACCCATGCCGTGAGCATCACCCGGGTGAGGTCCTCCTCCGCCTCGTTGAAGGCGGCCAGCGTAGCCATGCACCGCTCCAGTTGCACGGTTACGTGGTCCTCCAGAACCAGCGACGCGCCCATCTCACTTTCCAGCTTCTTCCGGCGGTGCTCGGCCCACGTCGTGACGAGGTCCTCCTTGCGCTGGAAGTGGTTGAAGAAGGTGCCTCGGGCCACATCCGCGCGCTCGGTGATGTGGTCGATGGTCGTCCGTTCATACCCCTGCTCGGCGAACAGCTGGAGAGCCGCCGTGTACAGGTTCTCGTGCACGCGCCGCCTGCTGCGCTCGCGCCTGCCCGGTGGTTGTACGGGTGTGGGCTCGACGGTCATGGGTTCTCCTCCTGCGGCCCGAAAGGGCGTGATACTTGGTCCCGCTGACGGGTGGCGAGCTCCCCCGGCCGCGTGGGCGGCACGCCGCGCCCCCCCAATTGTTGCACCATAGTCCATCTATACATTGCAGTTCAACGTAGCTGGGTCGCCGCCCCCGCAAGGGCCGCCACACTCTCACCGCCGAGTAGCCGCCCCACGGTGACCTCCAGGCCGAATTCGACCTGGAGGATACGCCGCAGCTGCAGGGCCATGAGGGAATCCAGGCCCAAGTCGACCAGCGACCTCCTCCGGTCCAGCCGCTCGGCACTGCTGCCCAGCACTTCCGCGATCCGGGCGTAGACATCCTGTCCCGCGCCGGCGGTAGGCGGCGCGGCGCCCGGAACCGGTGAGGCCGGCCCACCATCCCTCGCCGCCCCTCCCATTCGGGCGCCCTCCGGTGTGATCGCCCCCCCGACCGCTTCCCAGCGCACCAGAGCGATGCCCCGGAACTCTGCCAGTACGCGGCCGTCGGGCCCGCTGAGCACGACGTCACCGCGCGCCCCCTCACCTCCCGGAACCGGCGAGAAGGTTGCCGTACTCCAGAACTCCCCGGCGGGATCCGCCTCGAAGAACACGCTCTCGAACGAGACGGGAAAGTACACCCTGGCTCGATCCTCGGGGGCTCCGTACTGCGGCCAGGACGCCAGCATGGTCAGCAGCCCTGCCTCCAGGGCAGCCCCACCGGCTCCTGAGCCGCGCCCCCCGGTGTGAAGGCGCGCAACTGCCTCCCCCTCCCGGCACCACAACTGCCGCACCATGCGCAGTGCCGGCGAAACGGTGAATCCGCGCCCCTCCGCCCGCCGGTAGAACTCGGTGGCCGGCACGTATTCGCCACACCGCGTCAGCGCACTGTCCAGGTCAGCGCCACCAGGCCGGCCTCCAGGGCGGGCGATGCCGGTCACGCACCGGACGTTGCCGTCCCGACGGTCCACCCCGTGCCCCTCAGCCTCACCCCAACCTTCACCCGCGGCCGGGTTCGGGTTCACATCGACGGAGAAGCGGTACCCGGCCCCGCCCCCCTCCGGCTCCAGTGCGATGCGCACCTCGGCGCGTCCGCCGTGGGGTTCGCCCACCGCCGGGAGCGACACGGCACCTCGCATGCGGACGTGCTCCAGGCTCACCCGTCCGTCGCCGGCGAGGTCCCGCACGGCCTCAGCCACCGCCCCGAGGTACAGCACCGGGGGCACCACAGTGCGCCCTGCCACGGACACCCCTTCCCCGTAAGCCGCCGACCCGAGCCGGGACAGCCGGATCCGCCGGGCGTAATCGCTCGGCGCCTTGACGGCGACTTCGGTTGCCGCAGGTGCCGCAGGCCCTGTGCGGACGCGCAATTCCTCGGTGTCCCACGCGTACAGCGGCAGCGGCACCCGGTTGACACCTGCGGGGAGCACGCCGTACCAACGCCGCCAGTCGACCCGGGCTCCCAGCGAGAAGGCACGACCCAGAGCGCGCGCCATCGCCGTCGGCTCGCTGCGCCGTCTGGCGAGACTCGTCACCACCGACGCCGGAACGCCCGCCGCTTCCTGGCAATCCGTCAGCGCTTCGGAGAGCAAAGGGTGCGGGCTGACTTCGATGAACACGACCTCACCGGACTTGCACACCTGCTGAACGGACTCCGCGAACCGCACTGGCAGCCGAAGGTTGTCCATCCAGTAGGTCCCGTCCAGCCCGGCGTCCCGAACGCGGGCGCACCGTACGGTCGAGAACAGCTCGATGTCCGGGATGGTGGGCCGCAGCTCGTACAACCGGGCCGGGAGCTCCTCGCGCAGCTCGTCCATTGCCGGGGAATGGGAGGCGACGTCCACCTTGACCGGACGGCTGAACATGCCAGACTCCTCCAGGAGCCTGCCGATCTCCGCGAGGGCGGCGACATCACCCGCCAGCACGGTCGCGCGGGGGGAATTCTCCACCGCCACGCACACGCGGTCCCCGTATGCCGCCGCGATTTCCCGTGCCCGATCGGCGGAGAGTTCGGTGGCGAGCATGGCGCCCCGGCCGGAGAGCCGCTGCATCAGGGTGCTGCGGCGACAGATCACCCGCGCCGCGTCACGAACGGAGAGCGCCCCGGCCACGCAGGCGGCGGCCACCTCTCCCATGCTGTGGCCCAGGCACAGGTCCGGTTCCACGCCCATGGCACGCCAGTGTGCGGCCAGAGCCACCTCCACCGCCCACAGTGCGGGTTGTGCCACCTCTACGGCTCCCGGTATTTCACCGCCGTCACGCAGCAGCTCCACCACTGACCAGCCGAGTTCGTCCTTCACCGCCTCATCGCACTCCTCGATCGCCGACCGGAATGCCGTCGAAGAGCCCATCAACTCCCTTCCCATGCCGGCCCATTGAGACCCTTGGCCGGGGAAGACGAAGGCCACCCGGCGGGGGCCTGCGAATCCCGCTTCGTGGATGCCCCCGTCGGGTGTCGGCTCGTCCGCGGCCAGATCGCGCAGCGTCCGGGCCAGCTCGTCGTGCGTGGCGCCGACCGCCCACAGGCGGAAGGGGTGCGTATCCCGGCCGGCCGCAGCGGCCCGGCACAGGTCGCGCAGCGCATAGGGCCGGCCGTCACCGCCTGGTTCGAAGTGGGCGGCGTACCGGAGAGCCAGGCGGCGCAGGGATCCAGGCGAACGTGCGGTGAGCACGAGCAGCTCCGCCCCGTCCGGCGTCCGCACGACGGAGGGCTCCGCCTCCGCGTGTGGGTCGCCCACCCCATCCTGCGGCAGCGCAGCCGTGTACTCGCCGATCACCACATGGGCGTTGGTGCCGGAGAGCCCGAAGGAGCTGACGCCGAGCACGGCTCGCTCGCCCCGAGGCTCCAGCGGAGCGGTGCCGCGCACCACCTGCACCGGGAATCCGTCGTCGGCCAGGAGGGGGTGCGGCGTGGTCACGTGGAGGGAAGCCGGCACGGTACGGTGACGCGCGATCAGCGTGGTCTTGATGAAGCCGGCGATCCCGGCGGCGGCCTCGGTGTGCCCGATGTTGCTCTTCACGGAGCCGGTCAGCACCGGCCGTCCGGCTACCGCCGGTTCTTCCTCGCGCAGCGCTGCGGCCAGAGCGCTCAGTTCCACGGTGTCGCCCACCGTGGTGCCGGTGCCATGCGCCTCGACGTAATCCAGCTGCGCCCCGGTGATCCCGGCGTTGCGCCACGCGGCTCTGAGCATCTCGACCTGCCCGGAGACTGCGGGCTGAAGCAGTAGTCCGCTGCCACGGCCGTCATTGGTGACTGCACTGCCCAGCAGGAGCGCGTGGACAGTGTCGCCGTCCGCGACCGCGTCGGACAGGCGTTTGAGCAGGACGGCACCCACGCCCTCGCTGCGTACGAACCCGTCGGCGGAGTCGTCCCCGAACTTGCAGCGGCCGTCGGGCGAGAGCATCTCTCCCTGCGAGTAAGCGATGGCGTCGCGCGGGGTGAGGATGACGTTGACCCCGGCCGCGACCGCGAGCTCGCACTCGCCGGCGATCAGGCTCTGGCGGGCGGTGTGCACGGCCACGAGCGACGAAGAGCATGCCGTGTCCAGGGTCAGGCTCGGTCCGCGCAGGTCAAGGGCATGACTGAGCCGCCCCGAGGTGACGGCGCGCAGTCCGCTGCCCGCGAGCGCACGGATGTCACCGGAGCCGGTCGAGCCCAGCGTGTCCGCGTACTCGGCGGTGGCCTGACCGACGAAGACACCGGTCGCGCTACCGGCCAGTGACGAAGGCGGGATGTGGGCGTCCTCCAGGGCCTCCCACACCACGTGGAGCAGAAGCCGTTGCTGCGGGTCCATGGTGAGGGCCTCGCGCGGCGATATGCCGAAGAAGCCCGCGTCAAAAGAAAACAGGTCGTCGAGGAAGCCACCGTGCCGCGATCTCAGTCGGCCGGGTGCGGGGTCCTCACCCGCGTACAGCGCCTCGGCGTCGAACCTGTCCCCGGGGACAGCGGTAACCGCGTCGCCGCCGCGTTCGAGCAGGCGCCAGAACGCGTCGATCCCTGCCGCGCCGGGGAAGCGGCAACCCATGCCAACGATTGCGATCGCGCCAACTGTGTCCACTGCGAGCCCTTCCTGACGAGTGAGCAGTTCAAAAATACACGCAGCACCAATGTTGTTCTCCAGTCCACCCGTGAAGGTGGCGTTAAAGCTTGACTACGGACCGCACGCACGGCGATTTCCGGCGCCCCGCGCCGTAACGCCTTGTTCACCTGCGAGTTGGAGGGCGATCCCGTTCTGGTCCGGGCGCGCCGATCGCAGACCGTCGATGTGAGTCTGATCTCAAGTAAACAGTTGAATCGCAGTACATGTTTGTGCTTCAGTTCCGGTTCGTGAGGGGCGTGATCTGGCCTCCCCCGCCCAGGTCGGCCCCTCACCCCACCGACCACGCGAATGAGGAGTGACGCATGCTTAAGTTCAGGAAGTTGGGCAGCCAAGGTCTGGAGGTCTCCGAACTGGGCCTCGGTTGCATGGGGATGAGCCAGTGGTACGGCGCGACCGATGACCGCGAGTCCATCGCCACCGTGCACCGGGCGCTGGAGCTGGGCTACACCCTTTTCGACACGGCCGAGGCGTACGGCCCCTACGACAACGAGGTCCTGCTGGGCGAAGCCCTCAAGGACCGCCGCGAGCAGGCCGTGATCGCCACGAAGTTCGGCTTCCCCATGAAGCTCAAGGACGGCACGACAGCCGAGGCCGACAGTCGGCCATCACACATCATCGAGGTCGTCGAAGCCTCGCTGAAGCGACTGGGCACGGACTACATCGACGTGCTCTACCAGCACCGTGTCGACCCAAGGGTCCCCATCGAGGAGGTCGTCGGGGCGATGTCCGAACTGGTGGAGCAGGGCAAGGTGCGCTACCTGGGCCTGTGCGAAGCCGGCGCGAACACCGTCCGCCGGGCCCATGCCGTCCATCCCCTTTCCGTCGTACAGAGCGAGTTCTCCGTCTGGGAGCGCAACCTCGAGGACGACGTGCTGCCGGTACTGCGCGAACTCGGCATCGGACTCGTCGGCTTCTGCCCGCTTGGCCGGGGCTTCCTCACCGGCGGCGTCCTGCGCGCCGAGGACTATCCGCAGGATGACTTCCGCCACCACGACCCGCGTCTACAGGGGGCGAATTACGACCAGAACACGGCGATCGCCGACACCGTGCGTGAGATCGCCCAGGCCCGTGGCCTCACCCCCGCTCAGCTGGCCATCGCCTGGGCGCTGCACCAGGGGGAGGACATCGTGCCGATCCCCGGCACCAAGCGGCGCACCTACCTGGAGGAGAACACCGTCGCCGCCGGGGTCAAGCTCGACGCAGAGACGCTGGCCGCGATTGACACGATGGTCCGCCCCGGCCAGGTCGCCGGCCCCCGCTACAACGACCGAATGATGGCCTACATCGACCGCTGACCCCGCGCGGTCGCTCTCCCCTCACCCGTCCCATGACGTTCGAACCGTTTCCGGGCCGCTCGGCTTCGGATCCAGACCCCTCCGGGAGCAGTTGTGGACACACCCCATTGGCAGAAGCACTGGCAGGAGCGCCGCGAACCGTTCCTACAGGAGTGCCGGCAGGCCCGTCAGGAACTGCTGCTGGACCTCAAGGACCCGCAGACCGCCCAGCGCCGCGTACTGGCCGATGTGATCGACATGAGTGCCGGATCCCTCCACTGGCGCGAACACGGCTATGACGCCGTCGCCTCCGACCACGACCGGTTCCGCTCGGTCCTGCCGATCATGCGCTACGAGGACTTCGTCCCCGAGATCGAGCGCGAGACCCGCACCAAGGGCGGCACTTTGACCTGCAGCCCGGTCGTGCGCTGGCTCAAGACCAGCGGCACCACCGGAGTGCCCAAGCGCGTTCCCTACACCCTCCACTGGCTTCTCACCTACCGCATCCCCGCGATGAAGGCCATGTGGGGCACGTACCTGGAGCACCACCCCGAACTCCTGGCCCACCCGTACGCCACCCTCGACACCCAGACCGTCCGCGAGGACGTCTTCGACTTCGTGCACGGCATTGGGCACCAGGCCGTCAGTAACCGCCACCCCCAGATCAACAGCCGTGATTGGAACCCCCCGTGGTTCGAATCCCCCTGGTTCGGACCCGACGTGCCGACCGGCCATGAGGGCCGCATGTACCACCGACTGCGCCACCTCGTGGGCAAGGACCTGCACTACATCTCTTCCATCAACCCCAGCACCCTCATCTCCATGCGCGACCTCGTGGCGGCGCACGGCCCGGCGCTCGTCCGCGACCTGCGCGAGGGCACCCTCGAAGGCCGACCGTACACGGCACCCGACGAGCAGGCGGCCGCGCACCTGGAACGGGTCCTGGCTACAGCGGACTTCACGCTGAAAGACCTCTGGCCCTCCCTGACCCTCTACACATGCTGGCTTTCGGCCTCGGCCGGACTGTACGCGGCCAAACTCGACGCGGTGTTCCCCGGCGTCGCCAAATTGCCGTTCATGAGCTGCGGCACCGAGGGCGTCACCACCATCCCCGTCGACGACTCGCTCCACAGCCAGCCGTTGGCGGTCGGCCAGGCGTTCTTCGAGTTCGTGCCGGCCGAGGTGCCACTGGGCGAGCTGGTCGACTCGGGAGAACGGATCGAGACCCTGCTGGTCCACGAGGTCGAGCAGGGCCGCGACTACCACCTGATCATGTCGCAGGGCAACGGCCTCTACCGGCTGTGGACCGGGGACGTCTACCACGTGGACCGGGTTGTCGACGGCACGCCGTGGGTGCACTTCGTACACCGCGACGGGATCTTCCACTCCTTCACCGGCGAGAAGATCACCGAGGCCCAGGTCACCGAGGCCATCACACGGGGCCTGGCCACCAGCGGGTTGAGTACGGGGCTCTACATGTGTGGCCCGCGCTGGGGCACTCCGCCCCGCTATGTCGTCGTCGCCGAGGTACCGGAGCCTTCCGCCGGGCTCGACAGCGCGCTGTCCACGGCCGTCGACAGCGCCCTGCACGAGATCAACATCGAGTACGCGTCCAAGCGGGACAGCGGACGGCTCGCGCCACTGGAGGTGGTCAGCGTCCCGCGCGACGCCATCTCCGCGTACATCGAAAGCCGCCGCCAAGCCGGGAACGCCACTCAGTACAAGTACAAGCCGTTCCAGAGCGACATCGACTTCGTCGATGCAGTCGCCCGACGTTGAAGGGGACTCAGACACAGATGATCGACACCAAGAGGCCGCCGCAGAACATCCGCCGGGAGATCATCGGATTGCCGGTCGACGGCACGGATCTCGCCCTCCACCTGTGGCGGCCGCGCGGGGACGTCAAGGGTGCCGTGTTCTACTTCCACGGCCTGCAGTCACACGCCGGTTGGCTGTGGGAGGTCGGACCCCAGTTCGCCGACAATGACATCGCCTTCTTCGTACTCGACCGGCGCGGCAGTGGCATCAGCGGCGGCCCCCGGCACGAACTCCCCGACGCACAGACCGTCCTCGGCGACTACACGGTCGCCCTCGAGCACGTACGCACCCTGATCGGCGACGAGGTGCCGCTCTCGCTCTTCGGCCACTGCCTGGGCGGGTCCTTCATGGCCGCCCTCATGCACCACCCCGGCTTCATCACCCGCTACGACGCGGCCGTCTTCTGCTCGTCCTGGCTCGGCAAGCTGCACGCCACGCACAGTGAGGAGGAGCGGCAGCGACTCGCCGCCGACACCAGCACCGAGCTGTGGGACGCGGGCCTGAGATCCGCGGATTTCACCGACGAGGCGCGCCACCGGCACTTCATCGACAACGACGACCTCGCGGTCCGGCTGCTGACCCGCCGCTCGCGGGCGACCCTGCTCCAGCTGGAGCGCATGTACACGGTCCCGCAGCGCACACTGCCATCGGTCCCGGCGGCCTTCGTCTCCGGCATCAGCGACCCCATCGTGGACCTCGACGACGCGCAGCGCACCTTCCTGCGGATGACCGCCAGTGACGGAGCCCTCATCCAGTTCGCCACCGACAAGCACTATCTCTTCTACACCGATGTCCGCGCCCGCCTGGTGGACTGGGCCTCCGCCTTCACCCTGCTGCAGGGGCTCGACCGCAATGCCTGAGCATTCATCGGCGGACCTGTACCGGGTCCGGCTGCCCATGACGGTCGCCTTCGACCACCCCGCGCGGCGGCGATCGGCCTCCGACAGCCTCGTCCTGCGCCTGGAAGTCGACGGCATGCGGGGCATAGGGGAATGCGCTCCGCGACCGTACGTCACCGGTGAGACCACGGACTCCGTCTCGGCCGAGTTGCAGGGCCTGCCCCTTGAGGACGTCGCCGCCACCTTGCGGCATACGGATCCGGCCGACCTTCTCGACCGGCTCCTGCGCGAAGGGGTCGCCGACACGTTCGGCCTGCGCGGCGGGAACAACCTGCTGTGTCTGCTGGAGACCGCGCTGCTCGATCTGCTCGGCAAGCGGCTCGCGCTGCCCGGCGTGGACCTGGTGCCCGGTGGCCCGCGGGACGCGGTGGCCGAACGTCCCGGGTCCCTGCCGGTCTCCCAGGTTCTCGATCTCAGCCTCGACACCGACGAGTTCCTCGCCACCCGCGGCCCGTTCCACTTCGTCAAGATCAAGGCATCGCGTGACATGGCGCAGGACGTCCGCACGGTGGCGCGGCTCCGCGCACAGCTCGCGGACACCGTCCCGATCATGGTGGACGCCAACATGAGCTGGAGCGGGGACGAGGCCCCCCGGCACGTGCGGGCCCTCCGGGACGCCGGAGCCACACTCGTCGAGGAGCCCCTGCCCAAGGGCGCCTGGGAAGCCCTCGGCCGCTTGCGCGCGGACGTCGGCCTCCCGATCATGTTGGACGAATCCGTCTGCACCCTCGACGACGCGCGAGCAGCCGTCGCCCACGGTGCCTGCGACGCGTTCAACATCCGGGTGGCCAAGAACGGTGGCCCGGTCGCCGCCGCCCGGCTCGCGGCCTTCGCCCGCGCGCAGGGCCTCGGCTTCCAGATCGGCGTTCAAGTCGCCGAAGTGGGCCCACTCGTCAATGCCGGACGGGCGCTCGCGTTCCGTCACTGCGACGCCCTGACCGTGGAAGCCGGCCAATCCGACCGGTTCTTCCCCGAGATGATCGTCTCGCCGCGTCCCGCCGTGTGTCGGGTGACGAACACCATCTCACCTCCGGCCGGCCACGGCTTCGGACTCGACCTCAACGACCACGCCGACCGCTGGGCGGTGGCGCGCCGCATCGAGGGCGACCCGCTCTGGCACCCCGCGGCAGACGAGGGCGCCGCTCCCCGTACCGAACGCATTGAGGAACACGCATGACGACCACATACTTCTCCGACCTGATCGTCGAGTTCCTGCACCAGCAGGACATCGACACCGTCGTCTTCAACCCCGGCGCCTCGTTCCGCGGGGTCCACGACTCGCTCGTCCACGCCGAAAACGCGGGTATCGCACCAGACATCGTGATGGCATGCCACGAGGAGATCGCCGTGGCGATCGCCCACGGCTACCACAAGGCGAGCGGACGCCACATGGGCGTTTTCGTCCACGCCAATGTCGGGCTGCTGCACGCCTCCATGGCCATCTTCAACGCCTGGTGCGACCGGGTGCCGCTCTTCATCCTCGGTGGCAACGGCCCCGTCGACGCGGGAAAGCGGCGTCCCTGGATCGACTGGATCCACACCTCGCAGAACATCGAGTCCGTCGTCAAGGACTATGTGAAGTGGTGTGACCAGCCCATCGGCCAGCGCGCCACGGTGGAGTCCCTCACCCGGGCCTTCAAGCTGATGAACACACCGATGCATGCACCGGTGTTCGTCGCCCTCGACTTCGACACCCAAGAGGAGCCCCTGCGGGAAGGGGTACGTCTTCTCCCCGCGGGTGCGACCGAACCCACCCGGCTGCCTCCGCTCGACCAGGAGACGCTGGGTTACCTCTCCGAACGATTGCTCGCTTCCCGCATGCCCGTACTCATCGTCGACTTCTCCGGGCGCGACCCTCGGACGGTGGCCCCGCTCGTCGCCCTCGCCGAGGCACTGGGCCTGGCCGTGGTCGACCGAGGCAACCGTCTGAACTTCCCCAACACCCACCCGCTCAACGTCAGTCACACGGGCACAGAGGTGCTCGCGGACGCCGATCTGGTGATCGCCCTGGAAGTCCAGGACCTCGTCGGAGCACTCGGCGCCTTCCTGCCCCTCACGAACCAGGGCACGCCTGCCAACGGCGCCGAGCTCGTCACGATCGGATTCAACGAACTCCTCACCAGCAAGTGGGCTGCTGACTACCAGCAGTTCGTGCCTGTCGACCGGTCGATCGCCGCCGACACGGGTGCCTCGATCGCTGCCCTGCGCTCCCTGGCCGAAGATCCGGCAGGACCCTTCGCCACGGAGGCTTTCACCGAGCGCCGTACCGAGCGGACCGAGACCCTCGCCGCCGTCCACACCCGCGCCCGTGCGCAGTGGTCGCTCCAGTCCCAAGAGCTCAAGAACCGAGAGCACATCCATGTCGCCGGCGCCCTCGACGAGATCCACCGGGCCGTCCGCGACGAGGAATGGGTCCTCACGAACACCGGCAGCCTGACCATCGACGGCTGGGTCAAGAAGTTGTGGCCCTTGGAGCGACCCGGCAGCTACCTGGGCCTCAACGGCGGCGGCGGACTCGGCTACGGACTGGGCGCCTCGGTTGGCGCGGCCCTTGCCCACCGGGAGGACGACACGCTCTGCATCGACCTCCAGGCGGACGGCGACTTCCTTTACACGCCGAGCGCGCTGTGGACGCTCGCCGCCCAGGACGCGCCGCTGCTGGTCGTCGTCATGAACAACCGGCTCTACCTCAACTCAACTCAGCACGCCGAGCGCATAGCCGGCCACCGCGACCGCGACATCGACCGCGCGCACATCGCCACCAGCTTCTACGACCACCCCGTCGACTTCGTGTCCATGGCCCGGTCGTACGGAGTCCACGCCCTGCCTCGGGTCGAGAAGATCGGCGATGTCGCCCCGACCATCCGCGAGGCAGTGGCCCACCTGAAGGCGCACCGCAAGCCGGTTCTTGTCGAAATCCTCATGGATTGATCCCCGGCATCGACCCCCTCACGCCCCTTCCATCCGCCTTCCGACAGGAGATCCCACCGTGACAGTGCTCTTCGAATGCACCTTTGACAACGCCCGCCACATCGGACTGGGCGTCCCCTCCGACGACGCGCCGCTGCGCCTGAACCGCCTGCGCGAGGACGATTGCCCCGCCGCCCTCTTCACCCGGACCCGCGACGAGGACGACCGCGCCGCGGCCCTCACCGCCCTGCTGGCGGAGCGACCCGTGGTCGAAGTTCCGGCCGACGCGCGTCACCAGGTGCGCATGCGGCCACCCCTGCTGCCCGAACACGTCGGCGATGCCTTGGTCAGCGGCTTCATGATGACCCACAACGTCAAGATCGACGTCTCGGCGCAGGACCAGCCCAACTGGTTCGTCAAGGGTCTCGGTGACGCCCTGAAGGTGCCGGGCGAGCCCCTCTCCGTCCCCGCGGACGCGGTTGCCGTGTGTGAAGAGGCGGAGGTCGTTCTGGTGTACGTCGGCGACGAGGACGGCGCGCCACGTTACGCCGGATACACCTTCGGCAACGACCTCACGGACATTGGCCGGTTCAAGCAGCACGCCGGCCACCTCTCCTACGCCAAGCTGTGCGACGCGGGCATTGCCCCCTGGATGCACCTGGGGGCCCCGCCGCGCACGGCGGCCGGCGAGGTCGTCATCGAGCGCAACGGCGCCACGGCATGGAAGGGTGCCTTCACCACCGGAACCGACGCCATCCACTATGACGTGGCCGCGATCATGGATCGTCTCTTCGCCCACCGGGCCCTGCACCGGCCCGGCCGCGTGCACTACGTCTACATCGGCGCCGACCGGAGCAGCTTCCACGGCGGCTTCCGGGCCGCCGACGGCGACCGCGTCACCATCGACGTGAGCAGCCACGGCGTCCGGATGTCCCACTCCCTGGCGTGGACGCGGCCGGGCGTAGCCCGGGGGCAGGAGTGGGGTCGGTGAGCGCCGCGGGTCTGCCCCGCAGGCTCAGTGACATCGAGGCGTCGTTCGCGTACACCCACGCCCTGATGCGCGGCACCTCACAGGTCACGACCCTGCTCTCGCTCCGTGGCGACCTGCCCGCCGGCGCGCTGGAGCGGGCGGTGAGCCGGTGGGTGCAGGACGTCCCGGTCCTGCGGCTGCGGATCGAGGAGCGCCGGGACGGGCTGTGGTTCCGTGAGGAACCGAACCTGCAGCCAGCCCAGTTGGGGTACGGCCTGCTCGGCCCGTCGCACACGCCGGACGACGTCTTTCGACAGGAGTTGAACGACATCCTGCCCACAGGCGGTCCTCTGTGGCGGTTGCGCGCTGTCAGCGAGCCGAGCTCCGGCGCCACGGAGGGGCAGGGCGCACCGGGCCGGACCCACCTCTACTTCACCCGCAACCACGCGATCTCGGACGGACACTCCACGGGGGCCCTACTGCGCGCGCTCCTTGATCAGCTGGACGGGCCGGCGCCCAGGACTCCGGCGGGGGTGTCAGCGCATCCCCGGCCGTACGAGGACGTACGCCGTGTCCCGCCGAACGCCGACGGGTTGGACTACCGTGCGCCCGGTGCCGCCACCGGATCTCCGGTGCCCGAGGAGATCCGGCCGCTGCCGGCCCTTCCGTTCGCATCCGTCGCTCCCTGGGCCGAGCGCACGGCCGACTTCGTACCCCTCGCGCTCTGCCCGGAGCAGAGTGCGGCGCTGAGGTCGTGGTGCCGCGCGCACGAGGTGACGGTCAACCAGTTCCTCGGCGCTGCCTTCGCCAGGGCCTATGCCGAGGTCGCGGGCCGACCGGAGGTCCGGCTCCTGACCGCGGTCTCCCTGCGCGGGCGGTACCCGGGGCCGGCCGCCCTCCCGGACGTCGGTTGCTTCATCAACGTGGTCGGCGTACCCGTGGCACTGGACACCAACGGCCCGGCCACGGCCGCGCGCCGCTACGGCGCCGCGCTGCGGGACGCGGACGCGCGTTGGCGGCCGCCTCGGCGGGACCACTCGGCGATCCGCCGGGCCGTGGAGGTGGCGGCCGCCGGAACCGATGCCCCGGGGGTCTGCATCACGAACGTGGGGGTGGTCGACCCGGCGTTGGGTACGCACGCGGCGCGGGTCACCGAATTCCGTACGGTCGTCAACCGTACGGGAGCCAACTACGGCCTGGTCCTGCACGTCGCGACCTTCGCCGGGTCGATGTCGCTCTCCGTGGCCTACGGCGTTCCGGCCACGGACCCCGCCGTGGCGTCGGCAGTGGCCGCAGCGCTGTACGACCGTGTGCTGCGGCCCACCGAGGACCCTAATCCGTTCCCAGTACCAGTTCGAGCAGCCCGGGAAAGCGCTCGTCGAACTCGGGCCGCCGCAGCCGGTTGAGTCTCTTGGCCCCGGCGTCACGCTGCTCCAGCAGCCCGGCGTCCCGCAGGACCGCGAAGTGCCGGCTGAGGGTCGCCTTGGTTACCGGCACGTCGAAACTCCCGCACGAACGCTGCCAGTCACCGGCCCCGGCCAGTTCCCTTACGAGTGTGCGGCGGACCGGGTCGGCCAGCGCGAGGAGGGCAGCCTCCAGGGGCACCTCGCGAGGGTCGGTGTGGACCGGCGGCACGCGGTGGCTCGTTGCCGCCGCGTCGTGTGCCGCGGCCGGGTGCCGGCTCTCTGGCGCGGACTGCGCGTGTGCTGCCGCCATGGCGGCTCTCCGTCCCGTCGGGGTGTCCGGATCACACCGGGCACCGATTGCAGAGTGTTCGTTGCCATGCGTACACTCTCTGGTGTTCGTTCTTCAGCGAACAGTCTATGTGTGCAGGCACGATCCCGTGATGCCTGCCAGGGCCCCATCTGCTGCGGCCCCCGGCCGCACTGCAGTTACACCCGGCGTTGGGAACGGCCTGGCCGGCACGGTACGCCGCCGCCCGGACCCGTACCCAGCCCCGTCCCCGCCCCCATTCAATGAAAGGCAGAGCACATGAGTCGCCATGACCCCTCCGCCGCGGCCCGGCCGGGCCCGACCCTCTTCGCCGCCTGCCTGGGCTTCGTGGTCGTCATTCTCGACGTCAGCGTCGTCAACGTCGCCACCAAGGCCCTCGCCGGAGAATTCGGCGGCAGCCTCTCCGGCCTGGAGTGGGTGATCAACGGCTACACCCTCACCTTCGCCGCCTTCCTGCTCACCGCCGGAGCCCTGGGCGACCGCTTCGACCCCAAGCGCATCTTCATCCTCGGCTTCGCCATCTTCGCCCTCACCTCACTGGCCTGCGGCGCCG
Organism: Streptomyces sp. A1136; assembly: GCF_004795055.1. Classification (GTDB taxonomy): domain Bacteria; phylum Actinomycetota; class Actinomycetes; order Streptomycetales; family Streptomycetaceae; genus Streptomyces. The sequence goes on along the minus strand of NZ_SSBJ01000023.1, from coordinate 38,485 downwards.
CCCCGTCCCTGATCACCCTCATCGCGGCGCGCGTCCTCCAGGGCATCGGGGCGGCCATGATCGTGCCCTCCTCGCTGTCCCTCGTGAACACCAACTTCCCCGACCCCGCCCGCCGCACCCGCGCCGTAAGCCTCTGGGCCGCCGCCGGCGGCCTCGCGCTCGCCCTCGGCCCGGTCGTCGGCGGACTGCTGGTGGACTGGCTCGGCTGGCGCTCCATCTTCTACGTCAACCTCCCCATCGCCGCTGTCGGCATCCTGCTCACCCAGCTGTACGCACAGCCCGCTCCGGCCCGTGACCGCTCCCGCCGACGCTCCCTCGACCTGCCCGGCCAGCTGCTCGCCGTCATCGGCCTCGGCAGCCTGACCACCGCCATCATCGAGGCCAACGCCCAAGGGTGGGGGTCCGCCCTGGTCGTCACCTGCCTGGCGGTCTTCGCCGCCGCGCTGATCGCCTTCCTCACCGTCGAACACCGCAGCGCCGACCCGATGCTGCCGCTCCACCTGTTCGGACGCCACGCGTTCAGTGCCACCTCACTCATCGGCGTCCTGCTCAACTTCGCCTTCTACGGCCTCATCTTCGTCTTCAGCCTCTTCTTCCAGCAGGTGTGGGAATACTCGCCGATCACCGCCGGCCTCGCCTTCCTTCCCATGACCGCCGCCATCATGGCCGCCAACTTGGCCTGCGGCCCGCTGGTCAAGCGCCACGGCGCCCGGCGCGTCCTGCTCGCCGGCAACACCCTTGCCGCGCTCGGCTACCTGGCCGTCCTGCCCGCAGTGGGCTCCGGCTCCTACCCGGCCCTGGTCGTACAGTTCCTGGTCGCTGGCTTCGGTATCGGCCTGGTCGTCCCCGCCATGACCAACGCGATGCTCGGCGCGGTCGACCCGGCCAACGGCGGGATCGCCTCCGGCGTCCTCAACGCCTCCCGCCAGCTCGGCGGCCTCATCGGAGTCGCCGCCATGGGACTGCTCGTCGGGCAGGCCGCTTCCGGCCACTTCCTCTCCGGTCTGCGGGCCGCCCTGGCCTCAGCCGTCGTCGCCCTGGCCGTCGCCGCCGTGCTGAGCGCAACCGGTATCCGCAAGGCCGCTGCCCCCGTGCCGGCCGCCCCCGCCCCGGCGGCTTCCATCGCCCGCTGACGGCCCTCACCTCCCGAAAGGCACGCCAATGCCGCACCTCGCCCTCGAGTACTCGTCCAACGCCCGCGACCCGTTCGACGCAGCCGTCGTCTTCGCCGAGATCCACACCGCGCTCGCCGTCGCCGGCGGCTTCCGCCTCCAGGACTTCAAGAGCCGCGCGGTGCGCATGGACTCCTACGCCATCGGCGACGGCAGCCGCGAACAGTCCTTCGTCAATCTCGACGTACGCACGTTCGCCGGCAAGTCCCCTCAGACGAGGGCTGCCATCGCCGAGACCGCCCTCGCCGTCCTCACCCGGGCCTTCGCGCGGACCCTGCGCGAAACCTCCTGCGACATCTCCGTACAGATCACCGAACTGGACCGGGCCTCCTACGCCCGGACCCGGTCCGGGGAACTACCCGGAACCGCGACCGCGGCATGACGCCCGAAGCCCCTGCCCTCCCACCACAACTGGAGACAGATCACTCATGAACACCTACGAGGGGCAGCGCGCCCTCATCGTCGGCGGCACCTCCGGTGTGGGCCTCGCCACCGCCCGCGCATTCGCCGCCCGCGGCGCCGAGACCATCATCGCCTCCCGCTCTCCGCACAAGCTCAAGGCAGCGCTCGCCGAACTGGCCCCGCTCGCCGGCAAGTCCAGCGCCCAAGCGCTCGACATTCGCTCCGACACCGAGGTCGAGCAGTTCGCCGCGGCAGCCGGCACCTTCGACCACGTCGTCGTGTCCGCCGCCGAAACCCCCATGGGCCGCGTCGACACCCTCACCCAGGCCGACGCCTACGCCGCCATGGACAGCAAGTTCTGGGGCGCCTACCGCATCGCCCGTTCCGTGTCCGTCGATCCCTCGGGATCTCTGACCCTGGTCGCAGGCTACCTCTCGCAGCGCCCGGGCAAAGCCACCGCGCTGCAGAGCGCCATCAACGCGGCCATGGAGGCGCTCGTGCGCGGTCTGGCCCTGGAGTACGCTCCCCTGCGCGTGAACGCCGTCTCGCCCGGTTTGCTGCGCACCCCCCTGTGGGACGGCCTCGACACCGAGGCGCGCGACGCCATGTACGAGGCCGCCGCCGCCCGGCTGCCCGTACGCCGCGTCGGCGACCCCGCCGACGTCTCCTCGGCCGTCCTCTTCCTCGCCGACAACCCGTACGCCACGGGCTCGACGGTCTACGTCGACGGCGGCGGAACGATCGCCTGAGTTGCGGTGGATCCGGCAGCGTCGTTCGGGTGCGCAGCCCCGGTCCGGTGAAGGCAGGGGATCGGCAAAAGAGTGCTGCGCCGATGGCGAGTGGTGCGCCGATGCCTGTGAGGAGGGCGGCCCAGAAGGAGGGCGTCACGTCAGCGTCGGACTGCTGGACACCGTCCTGGGCGTCGGTGGCCCGTCTGGGCCGGGGCGGGTGGGTGAGGGCAACTGTGCGCGTGGCGTGCGGTGGGGTCCAGTTCTCGGGAACTACCGTTTCGTGGCTGGACAGATTCGCGGGGCTTGACAATGGCCCAGATTGTGGCTCGGTTTCGGTGACGCCCATGCCCGATGAAGCTGGTCCGCACCGCCCACCTCGCCAGGCGTCGCCCGCCCCGGCGGGACCAGGTGGTGCGACGGCTGGGGCCGCCTCGTAGGCTGCCGCCATGACGGAGATCCACAACCCGACGCCGCGCGACGCCTTCGACCTGCTCATGGCCGGTAACCAGCGCTTCGTCGCCGGCGCCCCCGAGCACCCGAACCAGGACGCCACCCGCCGCACGGAGACCGCACCGTCCCAGCAGCCCTTCGCGGTGCTGTTCGGATGCTCCGACTCCCGGCTGGCCGCTGAGATCATCTTCGACCGCGGCCTGGGCGACCTGTTCGTGGTCCGCACCGCGGGACATGTCGCCGGCACGGAAGTCCTTGGTTCCATCGAGTTCGGCGTGAGTGTGCTCCACGCGCCGCTGGTCGTCGTCCTCGGCCACGATTCGTGCGGTGCTGTCGCCGCGGCCTGCTCCGCTCTGGAGAACGGGCAGACGCCGGGCGGCTTCGTCCGTGACGTGGTCGAACGGGTTACCCCGAGCGTGCTGGCCGCCCGCGCCGCCGGACGCGAGAGCGCCGAGGAGATCCTGGCCGAGCACATTGAGCACACCGTGGACCTGCTGCTGGAGCGCTCCCGCGTCCTGGCCGAGGCGGTCGCCGCAGGCCGCCTCGCCGTGGTGGGGCTGTCCTACCGACTGGCCGACGGCAGCGCGAAGCTCGTCGCCACCCGCGGCCTTGACGCGGCATTGCCCACCACGTCCTGATCGAAGTGGACGTCACGCTGGGGGCCGGGGCCCGGCAGCCCGAAGGAGCCGGTTGGCGATCGCGAGCCCCAGGCCTTCCTCGACCGGCAAGGCCGCGACGATGAGGTCGCACCCCCGCTCGTCGAGCTCGCGCAGGAACCCGTACAGCCCACGCGCGTAGGCGTCCATCGAACCGGGGAGGGCCACGAGGGCGTGGGCCTTGACCGTAGCGCCCGCGAAGGAGGGTGGAAGAAGGACGCCCACCTGGTGCCCCAGCTCCTGCGCCAGCTCGGCTTCGGTCACGACCTTCTCCGGCTCGACGAGGACGACCCGCGCCCTTGGGGCGTAGTGCGAGGGGTGCTGGCCCGGCACCCGGACACGACTCGTCGAGGGCACCGCGAGCGGGAACCCCAGCACTGCTTCGAGGTCCTCGCGCGTCACACCGCCGGGCCGCAGGATGCTCGGCGTCTCGTTCGTGACGTCGACGATGGTCGACTCGACGCCGACCTGGCAGGGGCCGCCGTCCAGGACGAAGTCGACGGCATCACCCAGCTCCGCACGGACGTGGTCCGCGGTGGTGGGGCTGACCGATCCGAACCGGTTGGCGGACGGGGCCGTGATGCCACCGCCGAAAGCCGTCAGCAGCGCGCGGGCTACGGGGTGGTCGGGCACGCGGACAGCCACTGTCTCCAGCCCCCCGGTCGCCTCCAGCGGCACCCGCCGGCCGCGCCGCAGGACCAGCGTCAGCGGCCCGGGCCAGAAATGATCGGCCAGCAGGCGCGCCGCCGCGGGCACGGTCTCGACCCAGTCGTCCAGATGCTCCGCGTCGGCGATGTGAACGATCAGCGGGTGGGACGGCGGTCGTCCCTTGGTCTGGAAGATCCGCGCGACGGCGACAGGGTCCTCGGCGTTGGCGCCCAAGCCGTAGACGGTTTCGGTCGGGAGGGCCACCAGGCCGCCAGCGCGCAGCACACCGGCTGCCTTTTCGATGTCATGAGTGCTTGCCGTCACCCCAGTGATTTTAGGCGGCTGCAAGGGCTGCGACGCATCGAAAGTCCACCGTGCACAACGCGCGTGGTGACCGTATAGGACGCGGCGCGGCACCCGGGCCCCTGCTACGGAGGCGTCTCCAAGATCGCCCGCAGCCCCAAGTACCTGGCCAAGGAACTCGATGCCACGCTCAACAGCGGCCCCGAACAGCGCATCGAAAAGGTGGCCTCAGGGCCTGTGTGATGTCGTGATCATTGGGTGGTTTTCAGCAGGTCGTCGATCGAGATCATTGTGGCGCGTAGGTGGAGCTGTCTGGTGTCTTGTCGTATCGGGTGGCGATGCCCCGCCAGGCCTTCAGCTTGTTGATCAGGCGTTTGACCATGTTCCGCTGTTTGTAGAGGTCGGCGTCGTGACTGACGGGGCGGCCGCCTCGTGTCTTCTTGCGGTTGGCGGCCTGGTCCTTCTTCTCGGGGATGACCTTGATGCTGCGTCTGCGCAGGTAGGAGCGGTTGCCGGTGGGACGAGTAGGCCCTATCCGCGGCGACCGCGCCGGGCGTCGTGCGGGGACGGCCCACAGGCAGGCGGACTCTCACCCTCTTCAGGACGGGGATGAACTGCGGTCCCCGGCCTGTCCGGCGGTCAGGGCCAGCGCGAGCGGACGGCATCTGTGGTCCGCGGCGGGGTGAATCTTGCTGGTCAGCCCGCCCCGGGACCTGCCGAGTAGGGCCTCCTTCAGGCGGAGGCTGCGTCGGCGTCGGAGGCGCCGACGCCCGGCCTGTCCGTTCTGTTCCTCCGTGCCGCCCCTTTTTGTCGGGCTGTCTCCTGCTCCTGCGCGGCTTGTTCCAGAGCAGACATGAGGTGCTTGCTGACGCGGAGCCCTGCGGCGTCGTGGTGAGCGCGGACCGTGGTGGAGTCGACGCTGACCAGCGACAAGTCCGTCGTGCCGACGCGGGCACCCTCGGCGATCAGGCCTTCCAACAGGGCGGTGAAGACACCGGTGTCCCGCCACACCCGATAGCGTCCGTAGACAGTGAGCCTTTTCCATGCTCTCTCTGAGCTGGTCAGATGCAGGGTGAGGACGGCCTGGACGAGGCTGGTGATCCGGGTGTCTGCCTGCGGCGCTCCGCTTCCTGGAGGACCCGCTTGTGCTTCCGCGGCTTCCGGGGGCCCGCCCATGTGGGGGCTGAGGTCGCCGGCCAGCAGCCTGGTGAGAGCACTGGGGTAGGCGTTTTCGGCGCACTCGAGCAGGTGCAGGGGGACTGTGAGTTCGCACGGGCGGAGATGCAGGTGGGTCAGGGCGCCTGCCGCGCCGGAGACCAGTGCCCAGCGCATACGGCTCTCGTAGGCTCGTCTGTGCAGTTCCGCGAATCGGATCCGGGGTCTTCGAACTGACCGGGCTGGGCGGGGAGATAGGCGGCTGTTCGCTTCCGCCGGTGCGCGACTCCGGGTGACGGCCGAAGGCCCAGTGCCATCCCCCGTCGCGTGCTGCTCAGGCTGGCACTCTTCCGGGTGACTGACGTACAGATCCGCTGACGACTGGTCAGTTGCGGCGGTACACCGGGTGGCACGAGAGACCATCACGTCGATCCGGAGGTCCACGTGCACTTTCAGCGATCCGCTGTACGGCGAACCATCACGGTGGCCATCACGTCAGGGCTGGCACTCCTGGCGCCCGTGCCTGCCACGGCTGGCCCGAAGCCGCCGCCGCAGCAGAAGGAATACGCCTACGTCACCAGCCTCGACGGCCACGTGTACCCGATCGACACGAGTACCAACAAGGTCCAGGGGCTCGGGACCACCGCCGTCGGCGGTGGCCCCGACCAGGTGGCGATCACCCCCGACAACACCCGTCTCTACGTGACCAACGCCTTCAGGTACGTGTCGGCGGTCAACATCGCCAAGCAGAGCGTCACGGACATCCTGTACGACAAGGACGAGCTTTCTCCCGACAGCCTTTACGGGGAAGCGATGGCCCCGGACGGCAAGCACGTCTACGTGGCCGTCCAGAACCCCTTCGACGGGGACAAGGTGTCGGTGATCGACACCACCACCAACCAAGCCTCCGCCACCATCAAGGTCAGCAGGCCCGACCAGGTGGCGATCGATCCCGGCGGCAAGCGCCTCTACGTGGCCGACAGCAAGGGCAGCCTGTCCGTGATCAACACCGCCGACAACCAGCTCATCGCCACCATCCGCCTCAACGAAGCGGCCAACGGCATGGCGATCAGCCCGGACGGCAAGCGCCTCTACGCGACCGGCAACAGCGGCAACGTCTCGGTCATCAACCTTGCGAAGCAGAAGATCGTCCGCACCATCCCCGGTGCCGGTACGGGCGGGCTGGCGATCAGCCCCAACGGCAAGCGGGCCTATGTGGTCGGCGTCGACAACAAGATCATTCAGGGCAAGGTGTCCGTGATCAACCTGAAGACCAACAAGGTCACCAAGACCATCCCGATCGGCGACATCCCGCCGTCCACCGGGTCGGGCAGGTACTTCCGTCCGTCGGAGGTAGGCCTCACCCCCGACGGAAAGAGCGCCTATGTGGTCGGCTCCTACGGCAACGGGACACCCCAGGGAACCGTGTTCGCGATCAACACCGCAACCAACGCCGTGACCCCCATCACCGTCGGCGCCGGCAACACCATGGGGGTAGCCGTCGGTCGACTGTGACGGCGACACGGGCGCTCGGCAGATCCAGGCGCCACGCGCTTCCTACCGACGAAATCCGAACATGACGCCTTTGCCTCCAACGGCACCCAATGAGCCTTTTCAACCTGCTGGGTGGGTTGGGCAGTTTTGTCCACGAGAACGGGGTTCTGGCACAGATCTTGGGGAGTAGTCGCAGAGGGTTACTGCGGGAGGTTTCGCTGTGTTTCCCCGGTTCCATCAGATCAGCGGTATCGGCAGCAATCGCGCTCCGGTGTGCCCGGCTGGGCTTGTCTCTTCGGCGGAACGGCAAGGTTGGGGTGCACAGTTCCTCAGGCCGACGGTCCCGGGGGAGCGCCAGCGATTTCCTTGTCACGACCTCGCCAACGCTGTACGACTCGCACCTGGACGTGGGCGTCAGCCGGGGCGGTGACGATCCGCCCAGCGCTGATGGCTAGGGCCTGTCCGGCGGATCATGTGACTCCCTCAGGCTTGAGTCGTTGGCATGTTCATGGAGCGGGGAGATCTCACGGACGAGGAGTGGGTGCAGCTGCAAGCCGCACCTGCCGAAATCCGGGCAGCGGGGCGGGCGCTGGGAGAGTCATCGCAGGGTGATCAACGGTATTTGCTTCCGGCAGCGCACCGGGGTGCCGTGGCGGGATCTGCCTGCGCGGTTCGGCAAGTGGAAGACCGTGTATGAGCGGCACAGACGCTGGTCGGCGGACGGCACGTGGGACAAGATCTTTGCAGCCGTACTGGCCGGCGCCGACGCGGAAGGCCGCATCGACTGGTCCATGGTGTCCGTGGACTCCACCACCTGCCGGGCTCACCAGCACGCCGCCGGAGCTCGTAGGAGGTCCCCGCGGGTGCCGGGGAAAGGCGCACGCCCCGGCAGCACCGCCCTGACGAGGGACTCGGACGCTCCCGGGGCGGCCTCACCTGCAAGATCCATCTGGCTGGGGAAGGCGGGCGCCGCCCCTTGGCCCTGCTGATCACTCCGGGCCAGTGGGGCGATGCCCCGCAGCTCATCCCTGTCATGGAACGTATCCGTGTCGGCCGCCTCGGCGGCGGGCGTCCCCGCACCCGGCCGGACCATCTCGGCGGTGACAAGGCGTACTCCTCGCGCCGCAACCGCCGCTACCTGCGCAGACGGCAGATCAAGCACACCATCCCCGAGCCGAACAACCAGCGGGCCAACCGCAAGCGCCGCGGCAGCCAAGGCGGGCGGCCCGCCGGCTTCGACAGGATGGTCTACAGGCGCAGGAACGAAGTGGAGCGGACGATCAACGCCCTGAAAAACTTCCGGGCCGTGGCCACGAGGTTCGACAAGCGCGCCTACGTCTTCCAGGGCACCATTACCGCTGCCGCGATCCGACTGTGGCTCAGGACGTGATCGGGCAGCCGGGATTCAGAGCCATCGCTGTGCCGCCTCGACGCTGTCCCCGCCACTGGTGTTGAACGCAATCGCGGCTTGGGGCGCATGGCGCCGGACCAGGTTCACGATCTGTTCGAAGAGCGGAAGCAGCGGCTCGGTCTTGCGGATCCCGGCGCCGACGACCACGACATCCCACGGCTGCTTGGTCAACGATGCGACGAGGGTGGACTCGGCCGATTCGTCGAACACGACCAGCGTCATGGCCGCGTCGATGCCGTGCTCACCGAACCGGGCGAGCTCCGCGTCGAGCGCCGCACGAAGAGCCTCTCCGTCAACGCCAGGTATCGCTTGCGGGTCGTAACCAACAACAAGTGCAGAAGACATGCAGCCACCCTAACCGAGCCCTGCTGAACATGATCCGTCGGACAGGACCTAGACCAGGCCGTCTGCCTCAGTCCTGCCCCGCGGTGATACGGCCTGCGGGTCCGAATCGGTGTGGCCGCGATTTACATGGCGGCCATTTTGTGCGCCACCGGGCACCGCGGACCATTTCACGCCGCCATCCATGGAACACGGCAGGTGTGGGGGGCCATTCCCTCTGGACACAAAGTCTTGATCACTGTCTTGCGGATCGCCCGCCATGTCCGCAGGGAACACATCAAGTGGACGCGCAGCTCGATCAGTTGCCGTGCGTCGCTGCTCTGAGCAGGATGTTCCACGGCCCACTGTTCCGCCAGAATGTCGTACACGTCATCGGTTGACGGCTCGCTCCCGGGAAATGTGTGTGCGACGGTCTCACCGCTGATCCGGGCGCTCCGGGAGCCCACAGCGTCCTTGACGAGTTCTTGACCCATGCCAGCCCCTGCTCATCCGCGTACAGGCCGAACTTCAGGTCGCGCGTCCTCATTGCATCAGACCTTTGCGATTGTCGTCATCGCTCTTGGCGAAGACGGTGGTGAACCAGGAGTAAACGGGAGCAAGCGTTGGTGATGCGGCCATCCATTGATCATGGCCAGGAGCTGCCAGTAGCGCTCCGCGTGTGGGTTGGCGGTTGTCTGCAGGCGGGCGAGGAGCCAGCGGCGCAGATCGCTTTCGCCGGCACGCTCGAATGCGTGGGCGTAGAGGCCGCCCAGTGCGTCTGTAAAGGATGCGCCCTTGGCGGAGGCCGGCAGGAGGCCGGAGGATGCCGCTTCGTCGATTCGTTCACGCATCGCTTGGTTGAGAGCGTCGTGCAGGGTGCTGACGTCCTGCTGGAAAGGCTCTTCCGCCTGGTCTTCAGCTGTGCGGCGTATCGTGAGACGGAAGTCTGCGTTCTGGCAGAGTCCGGCGAGCTCCACCCAAGAGCCGGTATCCCGCCGGGCTCCGGTCGGTTGGCGGGACGATGCCCTTGTCGGAATAGAACCGGATGGTCTTCACCGTCAGGCCGGTCCGGCGGGATAGTTCTCCGATGGAATAGAGCGCGTCGCTGTCCATGGCCCGCAGCTTGATGTCTCCCCCTACGGGAGACTCAACCAGGGCCGGAGATGAAACCGGTCAGTGACCTGCAGAGCGTCGGGGGCACCGCGCCGGGCGCCCTCGGCGTAGGCGCCCGCCCGGTCCCGGCAGATGATCTCCACGCCGGGGTGGCAGATCAGCCAGGCGGCCAGCGGCCCGGCTTCACGCGTCGGGAGCACATCGACCACGCGATGGTCTTTGACGCTGGTCAAGACGGTGGAGTAGGTCTGGTCGCGGCGGATCGCGAAGTTGTCCACGCCAGCACCCGCGGCGTGCTGAACAGTGGATCGTGCCATGACCCTGCGTAACAAGGTCATCCGTCCCGCGCCGAAGCCGAGCTGGCTGGCCGGCCGGCCGCGAGAACGGCTCGGCGAACGTCCGGCGCGGGCAGTCCCCCGACCCGCAGATGAAGCGCCGGACCGTCAGTCGGATCACAAAGCCCTGATCAGCGAGCGATAGGTCCTTCAGCCTCCGCTGATATCGGTCGTGGACCCGGTCCGATGCGAGGGTCGGCGAAGGCCTCGAAGGCAGCCACCCGCAGCTCCTCGTCACGGCCCCACGCGGCCAGCAGGCCTTCGTAGTCCTCGGCTGCGACCGCCCAGAAATACGCGTGGACGCCGTCGGGGGAGGTGCAGCAGGCGAAGCGAACCTCGGGCAGGAGGTCACCGGCGGAGATGAGGACGTTGGTGAACCCCTCGGCAAGGAGGGCGTCCATCGTGGCGTCCTACGCCAGGGAGTGCTGCCAGCGCAGCACCTCGTCCGAGACCTCCCCCGCGGCCGGCGCGCGTTGTGCTTCCGGCAGGTGTCCAGGTCAGTCGTGAAGCGGATCGCGATGGCCGGGCGTCCGTGCCGACGAGCCAGCTCCAGAAGGTCAGCGCGCACCCGCGGTTCAACGTTCGTGGAGTCGATCAGCACCGTGTGGCCGGCGGTCAGGTGCTCGTCGGGGAGGCTGTTCTGGCGGGCTACCGCCGCCGGGGTCACCGGCTGGTCGCCCGCGTTGCCCCCGCTGGTCTCGCGGCGCAGTTCGTCCAGGCACACCACCGCGTCCACGGGGAAGACGGCGGCCAAGGTGGACTTGCCCGAGGTGGCGGCGCCGACGGCGACGATGAGCGTTCCGGGCGCGAGATCGGGCCAGCCGGGCCTCCTCGTGGGTTTTCATACCCACCTGTCCGGTCTTCTGGTGGGCGGCCTCGGGGTGTTCGCCACTGTTCGTGTCGTTGTCCGGGCCGGCGTCGGCCGGCCGTTGGAGAGCGAGGGCGACGGTGACCGTCGGGTCCAGCTTCAGCGCGTCCGGCAGCGGTTGGCGGAGCGCCTGCGGAAGGTGCCGCACCCGCAGGGCGAGCGCTGCCGCGAGGGCGGCCCGGTGCTCGACGGTGCGGCGCCACCGGTCGTCGGTGGTGCCGGCGGATTCGTGGAAGCGGGTCACAGCTCCGCCCCCTTCCGGGCGCCGGGGAAGGGCAGGCCGTTCGTCCGCGAGACGATGCGGTCGACGTACTCCTCTTTGTCGAAGGAGGGGTCGGCGCGGATTCCTCGGGGGTGCGGGTCCAGTCGGTCATGTCGCCGATCTCGCGGGCACCGCGCAAGGCGTCGTCCCGGGACGGGAAGGCCGCGAGCCCACGACCGGAGACGTGGCCGAGCCGCCAGGGGTTGGCGGCCCCGTCGGCCCCCTCCCGGAAGCCCGTGGGAATCTCGTAGACGTGCAGCCCACGCACCGGCTGCACCGACGCGAGGGTGATGGTGACGAGGGATCCGGGGAACCGCATCTCGTAGTCGCACTCCGGCAGGGCAGAGCCGTACGGGTCGACCTCGGAAAGGGTGTACCGGATCGGCTTGCCCAGGGCACGGGCGTAATCGATCTCCGAGCGGGTGGACTCCCCGATGTAGTCACCGACGAAAGCGCCTGAGTTCGCGAATACTGAGCACTCGGCGCCCGAACCTGGGCGTTCGTTGCCCCACCGCCCGGTGTGCCGGCGCCTCCGCCTGGACAGTGGTCGTAGCCGGCCCGGCTCCCGCCTCGGATACCGTGTTCCTCTACGGGGTGCCATAACGGATGTGACGCCCCCCACCGGAGGTAGTCAGCGTATGAGCTCAAAGCGCAGCAAGAATCCAGCCCTGCCCGTGCTTGACGACGCATTCCGACTCGAGTCGGTCAAGGACGCCGAAGAGTCCACCCGTGACTTGGCCGCGCGGCTGGCCACCACCGAGCTGCGCCGCGTTTCCCACCCGGGCCGGGTCACCTGGGAGCCCACCGATCAGGCCGAGCCCGTACCGGTCCCGCCGACTGTGGTCGACGGTGACGGGGACCTGTGGCTGCGGGACCGGGGCACTGGCACCTGGACCATGCCCGAGTTCAATCCGAAGGAGTTCCCGGCCCGCTGTGGCGAGGTTCTGACGTGGAACCAGCTTGCCCGCGAGTTCGGCCCGCTTACCGCACTGGCCGACGACCGCCGCATCGGCGGCGGCCGGCGCTGACCGCGCAGCCTTCTGGGATGACCGCTCCCCAGAAGCGCCCGTTACGGGTGGCTGGGAGCTGCAACTCACCGCCGAGCTCGACGATGGCGGCGAGCAGGTGAGCGTGGTGGTCGGTCACGATGTCTCCATGTTGCAGCCGGATACGTCGTCGCTGTCCGTGGGGTCGGGGTGGAAGAAGCGGGTGTAGTGGAGTCCGGTCTCCGGAGTGATGTTGAACACCGCGCATAGCTGCCGTCCACCGGGTCGGCCCACAGCGGGTGCGGCTCCTTCAGGTTGCAGCCCGGGCGGACGACGATCCGGCCGGCGACGGTCTCCTGGAGGTCCGCCTCGGTCATCTCGTTCATGAAGCGGGTGGACCCGCAGATGGCGACGATGACGGGCAGGCCGAGGCCTCGCTTCGCGGAGACGAGTTCCTGCTCAGGGCTGTGTAACTGCTGGTGAGGCATGGCGTTTCTCCTTCGGGGTTACGGCGGCTTAACCGTCGGTTGTGGTGTTGTCGGGGTGGCTCAGGGGAGCGGCACCCAGGTGCCGGTCAGTCGGTCCAGGGCCCGTTCAGGTGCCGTCACAGCTTCGTGGCGTTGCGCGGGATGCGGGTGCTCACGGCTGCTGGTCCCGTCGGCTGCTACCCCGTCACCGCCACCACCACATGGGCCATCCAATGGTCCGGCGCCGGACAGACCGGCACCCTCGCCACCACCCGCCAGGCCTCGCCATCGGTGAAGTACAGGTCCTCAACGCGTCTTGACCAGGGACAAAACTCACCACCTCGTAGTGGTGACTACATATGTGGTCGGTGGCCGTGATGCGGTCATGGCCACCGACCACAAGGCTGGAGCTGGTTCTCGAAATCTTGTCCCTGGCGCCGGGCACCGAACCGTCGACCGGCATGGCTGAGGACAACTGTGGCGCCTCACGGCAGAAGCTCTTCATCCAGTCGGATGACCTCGATGACCGGATTCCGTTGCTCGTGGGCAGTGATGGTGGCATCCACCCCTTGGAGTCGAGGGCCCGCGAGGGACGCCGTCCACGATGAGCAGGGGCTGAGTGAGCCGGCATCAAGTTCCCCGACTTCTGGTCGCCCGTAGCTTTCGGTACCCCTCCGGCCCCTCGTCCCTCGGTAGACAAGGCGAGCCCGTCGAAAGTTCGCGCCAAACGCACGTTCGAGTGAATTGCTGTGCTTCTGAGCGGACGTCTGGCGCGATGCTGATGGGGTGACCTGCCCCGTTCTATAGGGCTGCGGCGCTGGGTGCCGGACCCAAAGGAAGCCATTAGCGTCCTCCCATGGGTACCGATAAAGCTCGCGGCATGCCAAAGGGCGGTGATGCTTCAGGCGAGTTCGGCCATCATGCGGCGTCCGTAGGTCTTGCTGATCTTGACGACGGTCATGAGCATGCCGATGAGGAGGATGACGGAGAGGACGGGGACGAGGTCGACGGGGAGGGTGTAGGCCATGAGGATGCGGGCGGCGGAGTCGATGAGGAAGGCGGCGCCCCAGGCGACGGACATCCAGCGCATGACGTTGCGGAAGCGTGCGTGGTTGTTCCAGTTGGCGTGCCAGGTTCGGGCGGTCTCTTCGGGCAGCATCTTGGTCATGGTGGTGAACATGAAGGGCCGCTTGGCGAAGAGGGTGGCGATCATCCAAAGGCCGAGCAGACCGGTGAGGTAGCTCTCGCGGGCGAGGAGGAGGCGGGCGTCACCGGTGAGGAGTGTGATGGCGGTGCCGGCGGCCATGATGCTCAGGGTGAAGAGGGTGACGGTCGAGACGCGGCGTTCGGTGGCCATCTTGTAGACGAGCTGCGCCAGGGGCACGGCGCCGCTGATGAACAGGGACAGCCACTGGCCCAGGCCGGCTCCGCGCAGGCCGTAGTAGAGGCCGAGGGGGACGCCGACCTCCATGAACGCGGTCCGGATCAGATCCGCCTTCGGGTCCTTGCCCTTGGCCTTCGTCGCGGTCTGCTGCTGTTCGGGCTGCTCCTGCTCCGCCGTCGTCACCGTCTGACTCCCTTACCCGTGGCCTGGTCCCTGTCCGGACCGCGTGGCCCGCCTTCTGAACACGAAACTACGGGCCGGACCCAGGGCGCCGGAATGGAGCTGTGAGCACACCTGCAGTGCAGAAAACTCCACCCCTTGGCGATCGCCCCTCAGTTCTGTGGGGCGTTCAGGTACGCAAGCACCGCCAGGACCCTCCGGTTGTCGCTGTTGTCCTGCGTCAGCTCCAGCTTGGTGAAGATGCTCGCCGAATGCTTGCTGACGGCGCTGTCGCTCAGGTGCAGCTCCCGCGCGATCCCCGCGTTGGACCTCCCCTCCGCCATCAGCTCCAGCACCTGGAGCTCACGCTCGGTCAACGAACTCAACGGCCCGCCGTGCTCGCCCCGCGCCACCAGCTTGGAGATCACCTCGGGGTCCATCGCCGTCCCGCCGCCCGCCACGCGGCGCAGCGCGTCGACGAACTCCTCGTCGCTGAAGACGCGGTCCTTGAGCAGGTACCCGATCCCGCCCCGCCCGTCGGCCAGCAGTTCGCGCGCGTACAGCTGCTCCACGTGCTGCGACAGCACCAGCACGGGCAGCCCCGGAATCTCCCGGCGGGCCGCCAGCGCCGCCTGCAGCCCCTCGTCGGTGAACGTGGGCGGCAGCCGCACGTCGACCACGGCGATGTCCGGCCGGTGCCGCGTCAACGCCCGCGACAGCTCCGGTCCGTTGTCGACGGCCGCGACGACCTCGAACTCGTACGACTCCAGCAGCCGCACCATTCCCTCCCTCAGGAGGAACTGGTCCTCGGCGAGGACAACACGCATGGCAGCTCCATGGTCACAAGTGTCGGGCCGCCCACCGGGCTGCTCACGAACAGATCTCCGTCGAATGTACCCAGCCGGCGGCGCACGCCCGCGAGGCCCGTGCCCTTGGCCGTATCGGCCCCGCCCCGGCCGTCGTCGCCCACCGTCATCCGCAGCACCCCGTCGGCGTGCCGCAGGTCGATGCGCACCCGGGAGGCCCCGGAATGCTTGGCGGCGTTCGCGAGCACCTCGCACACCGCGAAGTACGCGCACGCCTCCACTGGAGCCTCGAGGCGGCCGGGAACGTCCACCGTCACCTCGACGTCCAGCGGGTAGTCCAGCGCCACCGCGCGGACCGCGTCGCCCACGCCCCGCTCCGCGAGGACCGGCGGGTGGATGCCCCGCACCAGGTCCCGCAGCTGGGCCAGGGCCGTCGACGACTGCCGGCGGGCCTCGGCCACCAGCTCGCGCAGCTCCGGAGCCTCCTGCCCCAGCCGCCGCTCCACCACCCGCAGCGTCATCCCGATCGCCACCAGCGTCACCTGGGCCCCGTCGTGCAGGTCCCGTTCGATGCGGCGGAGTTCGGCGGCCTGCACCCCGGTGGCGTCCGCCCGGGTCTCCGTCAGCCGCTCCACGCGTCGGGCCAGCTGCGCGTGCCGGGTAGGCCGCAGCAGCAGCAGCGCGAAGCGGGCGTGTGCCCGCAGCGCGTACGGCGCCACCCACGACACCGCCGCCACCAGCACCGCGCCCAACCCGATCGCCGCCCACGGGACGCCCGCGAGGGCACCGCCCACCGGCAGCCGGCGCAGCGCCGCGTCCCAGAAGCTGTACGGGCCCGTGCCGTCCGCCACCAGGTCCAGCACCCCGGGCACGACGAGCCCGAAGACCGAGAACCCGACGACGACCAGCGGCACGGCCAGCAGCGCGGCGGCCACGAACGGATTGACCGCCGACCACAGCAGGTCCCGCCACACCGCCGGATCACCCGAGGTGTGGCGCATCAGCTGCAACTGCCGCACCAGGTAGGGGGTGCGGTACAGCCGCCGCCCGTACTGGTAGTAGCCGTCGGCCCCGCGTCGCACCGGCTCCGGAGCGGGCAGATAGGGCGCCTGGATCTCCACACCCAGCCAGTCGCCGGCGAGCCGCCGGCTCAGCACGACGAAGCGGCGGGCGAACCCCACGGCCTTCGGGAAGAGCAGCACCAGCCCGGTGCACACCCCGACCACCAGCGCCACCACCTGGACGACGGCCAGCACCGCGCCGGCTGCCGACAGCAGCGAAAAGAAGGCCCCGGCGCCCAGCATCCGCAGACGCCGGCCCAGCGCACCCCCGTCGGACACCACCGCCGGCGCGACCCGGCGGGCCAGCAGCAGCCGCGTCCAACACCCGTGCACCCACAGCACCAGCGGCCCGACCGTCAGCCCCGTCCCGAGCGACAGCAGCCCGACCCCGGCCACCACCACCGCACCGGCCCACGCCGTCCCCGGCAGGCCGATACCGCCGGCCGCCCGGCACAGGGCCGCGACCACCGCGTACAGACCACCGGCCACCAACGCCCCGGGCAGCGAAGCCAACGGAACCCCGACGAACGGGTCGAACAGCAGGAAGGCCAGGTCCCGTCTCGTCGCCGGATCCCGCCGCACCTGCCGCATCCGCCTGCGGCGCACCGCCGAGCCGTACGAGGCGTACAGTTGCCTGCCGTCGCGGTACAGCCCGCTGTCACGCTGCCGGGGTTCCGGCGGCTCGGGCAGGTAGGGATCGTCGACGGGCACCTCCGACCACCGCCCGGCCAGCTCGCGCCGCAACCGGGGCAGACGCCGGAACAGGTCCAGCGCACCCACCGCGCCGACACCCACCGCGACCGCGGCCGGCAGCAGGGCCGGCAGCCCCAGCAGACCCAAGGCCGCGAGCGCCGCGCCGCGCAGCGGCACCATCACGTGCGCCCGCAGGGTTGTCAGGACGCCGACCGCTCCGGTCGGCGCCTCACGTCGTAGTTCCCGGGAGTTCGGAGCGAGCACCGGCCCAGTTTCCCACGGCCCGTTCGAGCGCCGATCTTGCCGATCTCGTGCGGGGTGCAGTTTCCACCACCCCACCTGTACTCCGAACTCCATCCCCGGCGGCGCCCGCGATCCGTACCGTTGTCACCACAGGGCCCCCGGTCGGCTCCCCGGCCGACCGGCCCGCGCTCCTCTACCCGGTGCCCCAGCCGGACAACACTGACCCGGACGACGTCCTCATCGACATGCGCCAGGACATGGACCGCCGGCGGGAGGACTACGCCGCCGAGCTCAAGGCCAGGGCCCTCGGCATGGAGACCGACCCCCTGCTCCTGGCTCTCCAAGAAGCGAAGCAGGCCCGGGAGCAGCCGACCGGCGCACACGCCTGCTCCTGGCCTACGCCCGCGAGTTCTACCCCCCCCATTACCTTCTTGGTGGCCCCGCAATGGGGCGCCCGGCCTCTGGAGTTGGCATGACTTTCTCCCCCTGTCGAGTTCATGGCTTGGGGGGTGGTGTCACCGGCACCGGAGGCATCGACAGACCGCTGATTAGGGGCATGACCACCGACCTTTCCGCAGGTCGGGAGGCTCTTCGTAATGTGGATGTGGCGATCGGTGCCGTGGGACGGCCGGGCGATGGGGACGACCGGAGGACGCACGTGATCGACATCAGCGGCATCGGCGCCTTCCTCGGCCTGGACGTCGGCAAAGGCGAACACCACGCCACAGCCGTCACCCCGGCCGGGAAGAAGGCCCTCGACAAGCGGTTACCCAACAGCGAACCCAAGCTCCGCGAGGTCTTCGGGAAACTGCAGGCCAAGCACGGGACCGTGCTGGTCGTGGTCGATCAGCCGGCCTCGATCGGGGCTCTGCCGCTGGCGGTGGCCCGGGACATGGGCTGCCCGGTCGCCTATCTGCCCGGACTGACGATGAGGCGGATCGCCGATCTCTACCCGGGCGAGGCCAAGACCGATGCCCGCGACGCGTTCGTCATCGCCGACGCCGCCCGCGCCATGCCCCACACGCTCCGCTCGGTCGACCTCGAGGAAGAGACCATCGCCGAGCTGGAGATGATCGTCGGCTTCGACGACGACCTCGCCGGCGAGGCAACCCGCATCAGCAACCGCCTCCGCGGCCTCCTCACGCAGATCCATCCGTCGCTGGAACGGGTCCTGGGGCCGCGAGTGCAGCACCCGGCCGTGCTCAAGCTCCTCGACCAGTTCGGATCCCAGCCCAGATCCGCAAGGCCGGACGGCGTCGGCTCGTGACCTTGATACGTCCCAAAGCGCCGCGGATGGCTGAGCGGCTGGTCGAGGACATCTTCACGGCTCTGGACGAGCAGACCGTCGTCGTCCCGGGCACGGACGCGGCTGCATTGATCGTCCCCAGCCTCGCCAGTTCTCTTCAGGCGGTGCTTGACCAGCGAAAACTCATCGCGGCCCGAATCGAGGAACTGCTGGAGAGCCACCCTCTTTCGAAGGTCCTGACGTCCATGCCGGGGATCGGCGTCAGGACCGGAGCCCGCATCCTCATCGACGTCGGCGACGGCAGTTCGTTCCCGTCCGCCGCCCACCTCGCTGCCTACGCCGGCCTCGCCCCGGCGACCCGCAGTTCCGGCTCGTCGATCCGCGGCGAACAACCCTCCCGGAGAGGAAACAAGCAGCTCAAACGGGCTTTCTTCCTCTCCGCGTTCGCCGCCCTGGCCGCAGCAGCGCAGCCAGACCCTCGAACCGTTGAGGATCGACAACTCCGTTCAGGAGCGTGTCTCCGTCAGTCGGGTCGACCTCGATGCGGCACCAGCTGGTCTCGACCTCATACGACTCCCACGACGAGCCTGATCTGGAACTCCAGCCGGCCCCGATGAACCGCTCGGCCACCAACGACGCACTCGGGGCTCCTGCCAGGCCACCACACACATTGTTGTTGATCTCAAGCCAGATGGGATCGAGCGGCTGTCCCTCATCGGATATGTCCACAGCTGGACTATGAAGCAGACCCCCGCAACCCGCGATCGCACACGCTATCGACATCAAAACTCATCGATGTTGATCACTGCACACCGGGCCACACGCCTCCCGAGCTCCTTGACAAACGACTCCCCAAGAAGTCGTCATAGCCACCCCTTTGAGAGCCCGGACGTGGGACCCGCCCACGGAGCAGTCGTCCGGGTACAGCAGACCGGCACGGCGCAACTCGGTCAGCAGGACGGCATGCAGGCGGGGCCACATGCCGGCCTCGGTCCAGTCCCGCAGCCGGCGCGAAGCCGTCACTCCGGAGCAGCCCACCGTCTCTGCGGGAACATCACGCCACGCGACCCTGTCCGCAGCACATACATGACGCCGGCGAGGGCCACTCGGTCAGGAACACGCAGCCGCCGGGGATAGCGAAGACGCCTCTCGGGAGCGGGCGGCAAAAGCGTGAAGCTACGGGCTGATTGGCTTTGTCAACAGGATGTCGATGCTGAAGGTGGCCTTGTAGGTGCGGCGGTCGACGCGCAGGCTCTTGTACGCGTAGCGGGATAGGGGGTGCTTGGTCGCGCGGGGGCTGAGGCGGAGCCGGCGGGCGGGCATGGCCCGGTCCAGGACCGCGCGGCCGATGGCGCTGGCGAGGTCGATGACGGTGCCGGCGATCACGCCCGTGGCTTGTATGACCTGGTCACGGGCGGTCTGCAGGGCGATGCTGAAGCCGGCCCGGTCCGGGTCGGCGTCGGGGATCGCGTCGGTGATCGCGATCCTGATCAGCTGGTAGAAGGTCAGCAGGGCGTAGACCTCCTGGGCGATACCGGCCATGGTCCGAGCCCGCAGCACACGGCGGCCGGGCATGGATTTCCTGATCGCGAAGTAGGCGGATTCCACCTCCCGGCGCTCGTGGTAGAGCTTGACCAGCTCGAACGCGGGGCGGCGGCGGTGGTCCAGGAGCGTGGTGGCCGGCCGGTAGACCCCTGTGGTGCGTCCGGCCGTGGTGGCGATGGTGATCTCGCACTCGATGATGCGGACCTCCAGCGTGCCGATCCGCGACAGGAACGATCCGTCGGGCAAACGGCGCAGGACTGGTGGCTTGCGGGCTGCGGACAGGCGGCCCAGGAACGCCGCTCCGGTGCCGGCCACGGTTTCGAGGAAGGTATTGGAGGAGGAGCCGCGGTCCAGCAGCACGATCATCAAAGCCTGCAGGGAACGGGCGAGGCGCTTGCCGTAACTGGTCTCGCCACGGGTACGGGGGCCGAGGACCGCGTCGATGACGGCGCGGGTTCCGCAGGCGACCAGAGCCACCAGCAGGATCTGGGGGTAGCCGGAGGCGGCGTACTGGTTGGAGGTCTTGCCCAGGCGAGCCCGGGTGGCCGGGTCGTCGGGGACATCGAGATAGGTGCCGTCGATGGAGACCACTAGCAGCCCGGTCCAGCGGGCGCCCGTGGTGCGGATCGCGGACGCCGGCCCACCCACCAGGTCGAACAGCGCGCGCATCGGGCGCACCCCGAGCCGGGCACGGGCGTGCCACAGCGCAGTGCCGGTGACCTTGGGTACCGGCAGGGACCCCACCAGCGTTGAGCTTGGACCACACCGCGAGGTAGCCGCACTCCTCGAACAGCGCCGCGGCTGGCAGCAGGTAGACCACCACCCGGGCGGGCAGCTTCCGCAGCAGCTACTGCACCGCCTCGCACTCGGCGAGGACCTCATCGACCATCTCGAACGGCACGATCTGCGTCAACTCACCCAGATGACCAGGAGCGAAGACACCTTCGGCTACCGCGATCTCGCGGCTGATGACACTCTGACCGGACAGCGGAGCTCCCGTGGTGAACGACTCGTCTGAGCAGACAACGTCGTTCCACCGGGGCACCGCTCCACGTCAGGTGGTCCGCCAGAACCAGCTGGTGGAATGGCCGACCTTTGACCAAGCCCCTCAAGCGGCACTACCTGAACTTCTCATTGAGCCCGATCGGCGTTCCACTCCCGGGCAAGCGTCGCATAGACGTACTCGCTGCCCCAGCGCTCGTTGTCGAGGTCGTTCTCGACAAGGTGCGCCTCCCGGCGCATGCCGAGGCGCTCGCACACGCGCACCGACCCGGTGTTGAGTACATCGAGGCGGGCGAAGAGCCGGTGTACGCCCAACTCGGCGAAAGCCAGCGCGGCGGTCGCACGCGCGGCCTCGGTCGCGTAACCCCGGCCGCCGTACGCTGGGTTGAAGATCCAGCCGATCTCGACCTGGCGTGCTCGCGCGCTCGTGAGCTTCAGGACAACCTCGCCGACGACCGTTGCCTCGCCGACCGGGCAGACGGCGACCACGAGGTCGTCGCCGTCCTCGGCCCACGCCGTGCCGGCCGCGCGCCTCGTCAGGCTCTGCGCGCACCGTTCACGAGTGAGCGGCTCCCGGTAGAGGTAGCGAGCGACTTCGGGGAGGCCCTGGTACGCGTACAAGTCATCGAGGTCGTCCGGCGTGAACATACGCAAAAGGAGCCGTTCGGTGCTGAAGGGCAGCGAGAGCATAGTCATCGATCTGGTGTTTCTCCCCCCGGGGCTACCGCGCCAACCTGAGTGACCGGGCCGCGGACCTCCCAACGACTCATCTTGGGCAACAACGCCGTTCTAACCCCCTTGCCACCAGCAGCGCAACCGTAATTTCACGGCCCTGTCCTAAAGCGACACGAACTGCGTGGGGACACGGTCTCTGCGGCGACAAACGCGCGCGAGCAGTACCGGCGGCTGCGCCCCCGGCGCCTGCTCCTCGTCGGTGTCCGGACTCCACACGGTGGGTCCGCCGCCGCTCCACTCGATCAGCAGAGGATCGTCCAGGCGGACGCTGTCGGGGTCGAGGCCGGCCCGGCGCAGGAACTCCGTGAGATCGCCGGGGCCGAGGGCGCGGCCGAGGATTTCGCCGTCGCAGCGGACGCGGCGCCCGCCTTGGGCGTCGGGCGGGTAGACGATGATGCGCTGGCGGGGCTCATCCCTCCACCCTGCTGCCGGGCCCTCATTCCAGCACCCCGAGTGCGGTGTCCGGGCGGCACTGGGGACATGCGGGTATGCCCCGGGCGAGCAGGTCGCGGATCTGGTCGGCGGTGGCGGGAGCGCAGCGTTTGCCGGTGTCCCGGCACGTTCCGACGTGGAGGCGGCTCGGCGGGCGGCCGGTGCCGATCTCGCGCTCGACCAACCACGCCGGCGGCTCGGCGGGCGGTCGGCGTCGTGCTGCGGCGGCCTCGGCCTCCTCGGCCGCGTTCAGCGCGCGCTCGGCGCGGCCGAGTTCGCCGCCCAGGTAGTTGACCAGCGTCCGCAGGCGCGGCTGGTCGGGCGGCAGACAGACACCGTTCGGACCCCGTACTGCGCCCGCCTACGCGGCCGTACACGCCTCGCACAACGGGTTCGCGGGAGCGCCGTAGCGCGCACACGGCCGGTCGGTTGACTGCACTGACTCGGGGATCGGCTCGACTCGGTGGCTGCGGTTAGGCTGGGGCAGTGAACCGTACCGATCGCCTGTATGCGCTGGTCGAGGAGCTTCGAGCGGTGGCGCCCCGGCCGCGCAGTGCTCCGTGGCTGGCACGGCGGTTCGAGGTCAGCGTGCGCACCGTGGAGCGGGATCTCGAAGCGTTGAGGCAGTCGGGCCTGCCGATCCGCAGTGACCCCGGTCGGGCTGGTGGATACAGCCTGGACCGGGACCGTACGCTGCCGCCCGTGACACTCAGCGCCACTGAGGCCCTCGCTGTCAGCGTCGCGCTTCGCACAGCGGCGTCCACGCCGTTCGCGGCAGCCGCACATCGCGCCGGTCGGAAGGTGCTGGCGGTGCTGCCCGCCGACGTGCGACAGCGGGAGGAAGCGCTCGCGCGGCTGGTATACCGGGTCGGGGACCACGCGCCCGGTCAGAGCGACATGTTGAGCGAGATCATCGTCGGGGCAGTGGTCTCCGGACATGTCCTGCACCTCACCTATACCGACCGGGCCGGCGCGGCAACAACGCGCGACGTCGAGCCGTTGGGCCTCCTATGGGGACCCAGTGGCTGGTATCTGGCGGCGTGGTGCCGGCTGCGTTCAGCGGTCCGAGGCTTCCAGCTCGGACGGATCACCTCGTTGGAACTGTCGGACGAACGAGTGGCGTCCCGGGAACCGCAGTGGAGGGCCGAGTTGAAGCGCTTGGATGCCGAACCTTTCGCTCTGTGATCTGAAACACCGACAGGACGGTGTCGCGATGGGCCCCAATGCTGTTCACCATGGACAACGAGAAGCGCATGATCACGTGGTGCCGTATGTGGAACGAGGACCCCTCCCTGGCGTACGGCCTGATGTCCGAGGATTGCGTGCAGTGGTCGGATCACGGAGCCGGCCTGGACACGGTGGTCGGCCCGCACGAGCAGGAACAGTTCGTCACCGGGTACCGCGCGCGCCACGTGAACGTCTTCAGCCCGCGAGTGTTGGTCGACGCCGGTGACCGATTCGCCTACCTGTGGGATGTGAGGAAGGCCGACGGTCAGGTACTGACGGGCATCGACGTCAACATTCTCAGGGACGACCGCATACGGGAGAACTGGACGTTCGTGGCGGAGCGGCGTTGTGAACAATCAGATCCAGCACCCGATGCGGCCTCGCGGACCGACCGGGCCACGATCGAGAACCTGTGCCACCAGTGGATTCGGCTTCGCAACGGACGGACCGAGCGGGCCAGGGACGTGGTGACGGCCGATTTCGCCCTGTTCTCGGGCGCCGGACCGGGTGGCGATGCGCACGGCCCCTCCGAGTTGGCCGAGCTGATCGAGCGGCAGGCCAAGACCAACGAACCGCCCGCCATCACGATCCACCGGCAGCCCGTCGTCGACCCCGCGCGAGGGTACGTAG
Source organism: Streptomyces sp. A1136 (assembly GCF_004795055.1). Taxonomy (GTDB): domain Bacteria; phylum Actinomycetota; class Actinomycetes; order Streptomycetales; family Streptomycetaceae; genus Streptomyces. The sequence goes on along the minus strand of NZ_SSBJ01000023.1, from coordinate 14,548 downwards.
CGTTTCTCTGGACGGCCGGAAACAGGGCTGACGGTACCTCTGTCGGCGGCGTCGACCTCCTGACGGTGCGCTCCGGCCGGTTCGCACGCGCGTGGTCCCTGACGGGGACTCGGCCATTCCGGTACTGAAGCCCGTGCCCACGCCACCAAGCTGGTGCAGAGAAGGTCCGGCTCCATCAGCGCGGTGCCCGGACCGGAGACGTCCTGGACGGGTTCGGGGTATTCGGCGCCCTCGCCGCCGGCCTTGCGGACGGCGGCGGCGTGCTTGATGTTGCCGGTCTTGCCGGTCTTGCCGGTCTTCTCGGCGAGCCAGAGCAACGGGTCGCGCCTGTCCAGGATTCCGTGGGTGATCGCATCCGCACCCACACCGGCAGCGGCCGCGACATCCGCACCGACCTGTTCCAGAACCGCCGAAACCACATCTGGGACAACCAAGGCGACACCGCGACACCGCGACACCGCGACGCTGCGCGATGACCACGGCCGCACGGTCGACACCGGGTCCTGGGGCCGACGCCACCACTGACCGGTGTCAAGGTGTCGGCAGCCGCCCGGACGGCGGGCGGCCGCCGACACCGCCCCTGAAGGGGATGCGGCGCGGGGCCTCGTGGATCACGGGACATTCTTGAGGCAAGCCTCCTGGTGAGAGCGTGGGCAAGCCTTGAGGCGATGTGCAGTGGATGCGCATTCCGATTGTTCGGTGCGGCGGGGGAATGTAGCGTCGTGATCATGGAATTACCGACCGGAACTATCACTGACCAGGCGCCGGCAAACCCGGTTGCCACCGATGACATGCTGGCCGTTCAACCGGTCGGCTACTGGTGCGGCCTGACCCATGCGACCGTCACCCGGCACCTGCGTGATGCCATGGCCAAGATCGACGTCACGCAGTCGCAGTACTGGGTACTCAACCGCGTGAACGGCGGTGCCACACCGCCGAGCCGCGAGGAGGTCGTCGCGCAACTGACGCACCTTGCCGACGGGCCACACGAAATCGCCAGGGTCGTCGACCAGTTGCTCCATCGCAACTGGCTCCGGATCGACGACGGGCAGCGCCTGCACCTCACGGATGCCGGGGAGGCCGCCAGAGCGCGGCTCCGTGAGCTGGCGACCGAGGTACGCGCCGTGGTCCACCAGGGCATCAGCGACGAAGAATACGTCGCCGCGCTCAAGGTACTGCGCAAGATGGTGGCCAACGTCGAGGGCGTCGGGGGCGCATAGTCATCCGCGAAGGAGACTGCGGCGAATAGGACAGCCGGCCGCAAACCCCGCAACGCCTGAGAGAGGGAGCCGGTCGAGGTGGCGCGCTCTGGTCGGGTTGCCGGCGTTGCCCCGGGAGCCGCGCACGCCCCGTTCCAGGTGAGCCAGGGGGTGTTCCGGTCGTCGGCGCGTGTTGGCCGGTTCGTGTGGCGTGCGGCGACGTCCCCTAGCCACAGGCGCCCCCCCGGACCACTGGGCATCGGGCCCTGCCCGTGAGCCAGATCGGCATGGGCTACCCCGGTCCTCAACCGGGCCCTAGCGCATGGCACAGGAGGCCCGCTCTGCTCGGGAGCGGGCCTCGTCACAGCGACTTCGCAGCAGCTTGTCAGGTCTGGGCTTGGGTAGTTCGTCGGCGCCAGGTGCTCACTGCGGCGATGCCAATGAGAACCAAGAACACCGCTATGGCTAGCCCACGGGTCACACTCCAGGTGGTACCTACCAACCCTTCCTGCCTATCCGCTTCGGCGGAGAGACGCATGGTGGTCTCACAGATCACCACGACTGGCACAAGCAGCTGGCAGGGAAGGCGGAAGGGCCCTGTACGTGCACAGTGCCCCGCGAGCCCGCAGACAGGCCCCAGAAGCAAGGCGAACACACACCACAAGGCGAGCATGGAAAGAAAATCGCCCCATGCAAAACTTAGGGCTCCTGAACTCGGGCGGCTGAAATCGGGCTGCCTGAAGTCGCCTTGCATTGCCTTCGTCACATAGTAGGCAAAGACGGTAACCACAAGGGACGCGAACCCCATTACGGCCGCGCGCCTTTTCGAGTTAGCCAGTAGCCCGGAAACGAAGGCCACTAGGGCGTATGTCCAGCCTGCTACGAGCGTGACACTTGCCGCATGACTCGCATGCCCGCCAGTGGATTCCAAAGTGGGGCCGGAGATTCCGACGATCACACCACCAACGAGGGTTAGCGCGACAGCCGATAAAAAAGAACGCACGGGTGGGACCTCGATACATCGGACGAAGGGTGCGCGCAACCTTACCGGGTCCCTGCTCACACCGCTAGGCCGCCAATGAAAGACCCGAAGGCCTGGCCGTCCCGCAAAAGGTACGGTTGGCCAGACCTTCAGAGAAGGCGAAAGTGTGACGCTACGGAGCTTAGTAGAGACCCCAGTAGGCGTTGCACGTGTACGCTGCGCCGGCGGTGATCCCCGCCGTGGCCCAGATGTCAGCTTCGCTGATGTCCTTGTCGACCCCGCCCGCGAACGCCACGCTGGCCGAGTGCTTCTTGGTCGGGTGGATGTAGTTCGAGTAGCACCTCTTGCCATTCCACTGGGCCGTGGTGCCGTAGTTCCAGGTGCCGCCGCCGACGCTTTGGGCGGCTATCCCAGCGACACCCGACTTGGGGGCCGTCGACACGTTGAAAGAGGCCACACCCCACTGGGTCGGCTTCTCACCGTGCGGGCCGATGAGCGCGGCCGGAGGGGTGGCTCCCTCGGCCGCCGTAAACACCTGGAACTGCGGGGCTGCCGGGGTAGCCGCAGTGGCGGGTCCGGCAGAGACGAGAGCTCCAGCGGCAGTCAAAATGGAGACTGCGGCAAGAGTGATCTTCCCGGGCTTCTTCAATTCATTCCCCGTCTACTAGTGGTCGCGGATTGTCTCCTCGCGCTGTCGCTTGAGTTGACGGGAACATCTTGCGTACATGTCGATCTCGCCGAGAAGTCATCTTTGAGACAGGCATCCACCCGAATTCAGGCATTCCGCATAGGCGTTGGCGAATAGAGTCCTGCAATAGCAGGAAGGGTGTGCGACCTTCCATGCAATAAATTATTTCAGCTACCATGGCCGATTATCGACTGGCTCGAATGAGGCCAGCTCGCCGGGCGTTGAGTTCATGAACGACGGGTCGATCTCGTCCGGCGCGCCGTGCACACCGCCCAAGGGGCAGCGGTTACCCGCTAGGCGGAACTGAGCGATATGGCCGAAAACGGCCTGCGCGCTCCCCGCATCTCGTCGCCTGCAACAACATCGAGCCAACAACCCACACCAAGAGGGGTGCGGCGACAAAAGCAGCTGGACCGCGTCGGAATCCTGCTAGCACGCGACATGGGAGAGATCGCCAGCGGCGGAGGGGCCGTCCAGGCGCGCCGCGGGGACATCTGAAAGGCAAAATGAACGAAGCCAACGACCTCCTACTCATCACAGTTCGACGGTGAGGTCAGCCGGCTGTTCAACCGAGCCAACGAGGAACCGGACAGGGGAGGCCGCAGCGAACTGGGCTCTGCCGGACTCTGGAAGCACGCGGTCGGTGCCGCGGCCGGAACCTTCCACACCGGCTCCCAGCAGAACGGTGACTCCGATCTGATCGTCCGATGGCACGACGGCGAAGTGACGCTCTTCCCCGGAGACCTGCGCCGCCTGTAGGTCGGCTACCGCCTCTACACCGCCCGATGGTCCCTGCCCGACCGCCCCGCCCCCCCGGCCGCCCGCTCCCGCACCCGACCCGGACCGGCAGCCCCCAGCCGATCCCGGCGAGCCGCCCGTCCCCGCACCCGACCCGGACCGGCAGCCCCCGGCCGATCCCGGCGAGCCGGCTGCGCCCCGGGCTTCGGGCCAGGATGCGGGGGAGTGGGAGATCCACCGCATCCCGCTGCAGTGCGGCGGTGCGGCGGTGCGGCGGTGCGGGAGAAGCTGCGCACCACCACCGCCGTGCGGGGCCGGTCGTACGACGTCGTCGCCCACGGACGACAGCAGGCACACAGCCCGCAGGAGCCCGGACCGCACCGCGGCTGCCAGGCCAGCCACCGAGTGGACCCGATGGCGCGCCCACTTGACGTTTGATCCGCCCGCTCACCCCCCCTTGACCGGGCCGACCGCGCGGCCGCGCACGCGCATTTCCCCTTGTCCTGCTCTGCGACGAGCGACCGTTACTGAGGTTGTCTCACGGTCAGAGAACCTGAAGATCTTGATGGAGCGTCAACGAACTCCCGCGACGGCGGCCGGCGCACCGCTCGATCCCGGGGTGGCCGCACCCGCACGAGTGGGTAGGTCGAAAGGTGTGCGAGAGAGAGTCCGTTACTCGACGGGTCACGTTCAGGGGTGTGTGGAGATGACGGAACAGTCACGTGCCGCCACGTCGGGGATGCGGGTTCGTTGCCTGGGCATGGAGAAAACCGTTTCGCCTCCTGTGTGGGTCTTCGGCCGGCTCCTCATGGAGTGGGGGCAGGTATCGGATGTGCCGATCTATGACGCGGTGGTGCGGCAGTGGCTTGCCGAGGGCCGTGAGGTGCCCCGTCGTCCCGGCTCGCCTTGGAGCGGTGTCCGGTCGGCGGTGGACGGTGGTGACCTGTTCCTCCGTGCGTGAACGCATCCCTTTACAGGGGCCGGTACAGCCGCTCGCGCAGGTTCAGCAGGTCGGTGGTGCCGGCGACGGCGGCCAGGTCGGCCAACAAGGTGTCGATTTCCTTGTCCTCGCCGTTCCGGACCGCGTGCACAATGCGGTCGATCGTCTTTCGGACCCGCCCGTCGACCACCGGCGCCTCGGCTGAACCGGCCGGCTCTCCCGACCCGCCCGCGGGGGTGTCTGCCGGCCTGGCGTCCGCCGGCACATCACCCTCAGTGAAGGCCATCCACGTCCAGCCCCTCATTCTTCTCCCGCGAGGACGCGGTCGGCCGCGTGGTGAGGACACGACCGGTGGTGCCCGTCGCAATGAGACCGTTCCCGGACACGGCGGTCGTCCGGCCCTGGTCGCGACCCGGTCCTGTGGGGCAGGGCGGGCACAACAGAGTCAGCGAGGCCGGCACGCCGTCGCCGGCTTCCGCTTCCGGCCGCAGCCCGAAGGGGCCGTCCAGGCCGGGGAGCACACCCAGAGCGGGGCCGCCCTTGATTCCATGGGAGCCGTAGATCATGGGGCCACATTTCCCATCAGAGCAGCCGAATATGCCCGTCGCCGCTCCTCAGCGCCCCGGTGCACCGGGGCAAGCAACAGAGCCCCGAAACCTCTGGGTTGAGTTCTATTTTTGCGGCGAAGTCCGAAGTCTGGTCGCCCGAACATCTGGCGCTTGAGCATCTTGATCCGGTTGACATGCCCATGACCGCGCCCCGAGCTTCTGGACAGGCCCAACCCGGCGATGACGGCGTCGAGGTCGCGGTCGATGCCGGCGCCGAGAGTGTGGAGGCTGGGCAGGTCGGCCTGTCGAACGGCGTCGAGCCACTCCGGGAGACGCTCGCCTTGGAGGCGGTGAGCATGGTCGCGAAGGACCGGACGTGACGGGTAAGGGCGTCGAGCTCACCGGATGCGCGCCGACTCCGGGTGAGGTCAAGTGGCGTGCCTTGTGTTCAGGACAGGTCGATCCGCGACAACAGACCTACTGCTATGGGGGGTTGCGTCTTGTGGGCCGTTTACGGCCGGGCGGGCGCGCGGGCGCGTACGAGCGCCCCTACGCGGCGGGGCGCGCGCCTACCTTCGTTGCGTGCAGGGCCTTCACGCCCCCTGGTGGACACCACTTGATGGCTGCATGCGTCCTTGTCGTGAGCTGGCACGACCGCTTCGGGGACGGCGTGGCGGCTGCTGTCCCCAAAGGGTCCCCGTGAATGCCCAAATGATTAAAGACACTGGTCAATGCTTGTTTACAAAGCATGCCATCACCTGAACGGACCACACCCTCGCCGATATCGGGAGCGTTTAGGGGACTATGACAACAGCAAACCACGCAGAAATTTTTCTGCGGAGCGCGGGCCGCTACGGATACGTCGTCGGCACCGAAGGCGCACGGGCGGGCGACTGGACATACACGGGCTGGACCCCACACAAGGCCGCGACGTTGCGCAACGAGGGGCGTGAAGTGGATCTCCACTATTCGTCCTCGATCTTCGAGGACTTCCTGGAGGAGATGAGCCGGATCCAGAACGAGTTCCGTCGGCGCTCCCCGAACAGCGGACCGTCTGAGACCGCCGTCGGCGAGTGCTTCGGGGAGATCCTCGGTGTTTGAGCAGTACGGCTGGGACGACGGCAGTGGATCCCACCCCTCCCTCCCGGGTTTCTCCGCGTTGTGGCCGCCGCAGGGCTTCGAGCAACACGGCGCCGCCCAGCAACCGCTCATCGACGCCGGCGCAATGGATACCGCGTGGGATCCGACGCAAGAGCTTGCTCACCTCCTGCAGGAGGCCGGCCGGCCGGGGCAGGCAGAGACGACGTTCGTCGACCAGTTCGGGACCGCCGATACTCACCCTCTCGCCGGTACGATCCCCGAACCGGCGCAGCGGGCCGGTGAACAGCTGCGGCCGCTGACCGGCCACGGGCACCGTCGTACCCCGCCGAGATCAACGGCGGGGTCCCTGCTCGGGACGGGCAGCGTCTTCACCGCCGTGCTGGTCGCCGTCATCGCCGCCGTGGTCAGCGTCTTCAGCGGTCTGGCCATCTGCGACGCCCTGCGGCACAGCGCCGGCCCGCACACCACGCAGGACGTCGTCAGCTGGTGGCCGCTGCTGATCTACGGGCCGTGGGTGGTCGCCTCCCTGTCCATCCTCCGGGCCGCCCTGCATCAACGTCGAGCCGTGCACTCCTGGTCCATCGTCCTGCTGTTCTCGACCCTTGCCACGCTCCTGTGCGTGGCACAGGCACCCGGCACGTTCGCGGCTCGGGCGGCGGCCACGCTCCCGCCCATCGCCGCACTGGCCTGTTTCCAGCAACTCGTCCGGCAGATCACCCTCACCCGACCGCCCCGCCAACCCGTCCCACGACACCGTGGCCGCACACTTCGCCTGCTGCGGCAACCGACAGTCGTCTGAGCGGCCCGGACACCGCACTCCCCGACTACCCGGTAAAGGACCAAAGGGCCGCCCGGGCTTATACCCCTCCCGGATTCCGCTACAGCTCATGAACCTCGCGGAATCGCGGCCCCGCCCTCCGGGGAGAGACAAACGCCTCGCGCTGCGCCGTGTTTTCTCGATCACCAAGCCTCTCCCTCCCCGTGCAAGAAGCGTGATCACTTGCAGTACGGGAACGAAGATCAAAACGGATTAGTCACGGGTTGCCGACGGTCTCAGCCCTACGGGTCTGCGCCGTGAGCGGCCGCCCCCCCCGCATCACCGGTACGACACCGGGGTGGCGCAACGAGCAGCGCCGTGAGCGGCCGCCCCCCCCGCATCACCGGTACGACACCGGGGTGGCGCAACGAGCAGCGCCCTGAGTGGCGTCTACCCAATCCCCTCACATCCTTCCCAGCATCTTCCGCAAGGACAGCACCATGCCTCACGAGCTCACCCACGCCGAACGACTGCGGTACAAGCGGAGCCAGGACGCCGCCTACCAGGCAGGCGAGGAAGCCGTCACGAACCTGCAGGCCGCATTGGCGCTCGCCGGCTTGACCCTTCCCTCGCTCTGCAACGACGGGCCGGTCGGCTGCCGTGGCCTCGTCCGGCTCGGCGGGTGCAGCACAGCGGTCGCCAACCAACTCGCCGAAGTCATCGCCGCGGGCGCCCGCACCCTGCAGGGCCAATACCTGTGAGCACCACGATCCGAGCCGCTGATCGATGGCCGAAGTCGGATGCGTTCGCCTCGCGAGTGGGGGCACGCGCTGACCGACCGAGCGGGGCGACGCGGTTCTGCGCGTGGGGCCGGGGTCGGACGACCTGCGCGCTTTGGCCGTGGAAGTCACCCACCGGTGGTGTCTGTCAGGCGTCGATGCTGAGGAAGCCGACGAGGGTGTCCAGGGCGGTGTTCGCGGCCTGGCGGCGCTGGTCGGCCGTCATGTGCTCGCACTCGGTGAACATCGCCTGGTTGGCGCCGTCCAGGCCTGCGCGGGCCAGCCGGGTGACATCGGACAGCAGGTACTGCTCGTCTCGATGCAGGACAAGAGCCTGGCGCCGCCATCGCCTGTCGCCCGGTGACGCTTGTCGCTGAGGCTGCTTCCGGCGCCCTGTCCGACAACCGGGGCCCGTCGGCCCGGGCGAGTGGCGGCACCCGCCGCCCGCGGGTGCAGGGGGCGGGTGTCCGCGGCATGCGCAGGTTCGGCCGGTCAGGCCCCGGACAGCGGCAGGCTGGGCACCTGTGCTCGTACCGGCTCACTTCGCCGCTGCGAGCTCGATCCGTCGTAGCTCACGTAGTAGACCGAGGTATACGCCTGGAACGTGAGAGAACCCGTGACGCTGGCGGAACTGTTGTCCTCTCGGAGGACGTCGATGGTGTGGGTCTCGTTGTAAAGGGCCCCGGCAGTCTTCGGTTCGACGATGAGGGTCTGCGTGAACGTCTCCGACTGCATGTCCGTGACCGATGTCGAGGACGTGGTGCGGCTCAGGGCCGTGGGGGGAAGCGTGGCGCCCGGGCCGGTGTCGCGGAACTGCGGAGGGAGCGGCCTGTATTTCGTCGCAACACCGGGAAAAACGATTCACCAGCGAAGAAGTAACGGCCTCGGAAGTGGTAACGCACCGTTGCGGGTGGCGACGTCCGGCCTGTGGCCGCGCGGACTTTTTCCCGGGCGCGGGGCTACGGCCAGGAGACGGTCTCGATGACGATTTGAGGTTCGGCGCTGCGGCGGATGAAGACGTAGCGCAGCCGGCCGCGGTTGTGATCGAAGTTGAGGATGTGCGCCCCGCGGGGCTAGGTGGAGCGCGCCGGCTCGATGCAGACCTTGTCGGTGTCCAGGCCGTAGTCGCGGTAGGGGTGCCGGGAGGAGAGCAGCTCGACGACCGCGTCGATGACCAGATCCCTGATCTGCGGGGGAAGGCTGTCGCAGTATTCGCAGGCGGTCTTGGTCCAGTCGACGGCCCAGGGAGGTCCGGTGATGTCTCCGTGACCCGTGCCTTAACGGCACCAGGGGTTACGTCACGGGGTCGGCGGGTTTCGTGACGCCCGTACGGTCCGCCGCGGCGGCGCCGTCACCCGGTCCGGTCCCCTGCTCCTTCAGCCGCGCCCGGTAGGCGCGCGAGCGGCAGCGGGGTGAGCAGTAGCGGGGCGGACGCCCACCGGCCCGGTCCGGGACCGCGGCGGCCACGGCCACCGCCCCGCCACACCCGGGACACCCCGTGCCGACCGCGGGCCCACCGGCCCCGGGCCCGGCCGACGCGGGCCGGGGCACCGGCGGCGGCGGGGCGGACGTGGGCACGGCCGTGGCGGACGGGGCAGGCGCAGGCGGGGTGGGCGCAGGCGGGGCGGGCGGGGTGGGGCGGTCCGGGTGGGCGGTCAGGCCCTGGCGTTCGGCGATGACCCCCGCCTGGAAGCGGCTGTGCGCGCCGAGCCCTTCCAGCAGCTCGGAGACGTGACGGCGGCAGGTGCGCAGGGAGATGCCCAGGCGGCGCGCGATGGACTCGTCCTTGAGCCCTTTGGCGAGCAGCACAAGGATGCTCTGCTTCATCGTCTTGGACACGTCGTGCGCGGCCTGCGGCCCCGTCGCGAACGGCGCGGCGTTCTCCCAGTCCCGCTCGAAGACGTCCAGCAGATAGGCCAGCAGGTCCGGCTCCCGGATCAGCAGCGCCCCGCCCGACCTGGCCGGCAGCAGGGCCAGCGTCCCGTCCACGATGATCATCTGCGGCAGTACCTCCGGCAGCGTCCGGATCTCGGCGCCCGCTCCGACGAGTTGCTCCGCGTGCAGCCGTGTTGCCTGGTCGAAGCGCGTCGCGTGCTGGTACAGGCTCCGCATCCGGATGCCCCGCCCGAGCAGTGCCAGGTCGCGCGGCAACGCCTCCCGCAACGCCGCGGGCGGGAACGAGCCGCCGTGCTTGGAGACCAGCACCTCGCTGTGGCAGGAGTCGATCACGTCCGACAGCAGCGAGCGGACCGCCAGCTTGTCCGGCAAGTGGTCGATGGTCCCCTGCGGGAAGACGTGTTGGCGGGCCTGGAGGTAGACCGGCATCAGCGCGGCCAGCCCGTCGCGTTGCAGCTGGATGCGCCGGCGCTGTTCCCGCAGCGCCTCTTCCTGCGCGCGCAGGGCCGTGTCGCGGTCCGACAGCAACTGCGCGGTGGCGGCCTGGGGGCTCACGGGCTGCCAGCCGGCCGGCTCTCCCGCCCCGTCGTCGGCGGGGAGTTCCGTGAGGAGGCAGGAGTCGGTGAGTGTCCGTAGGGCCGCCAGGCAGGCCTGCGGGTTCACTCCGGTCTCGGCCGCGGCCTGCGGGAGGGTCGCCGGGGTCAGGCGTTCGTGGATGACCGTCCACCGGTAGAGCAGGACGGCCGCGCTGTCGAGGCCGGGTACTTGGGCCGCCGTGCCGGGTCCGCTGTCCGTCTCCATCGCATGCCTCCTAAACGTGCCTGGCAGGATCATGATCCCTCCTCGGGGATGCATGTGCCATCCATCCACTGGCAGTGTGGTGACCACGGCAGGGACGGCTCCCCGACCAGGAGCACCGCCCGCCGTGGCCGAACTGTCGCCGAGACGAGGGGAATCGACGCCATGCGCGCAATCGTGGTGCGGACACTGTTCGCGGTCGTACTGAGCACGGGGATCGTGTGGGGCGGCGCCGCCGCGGCCACCGCCGATGTGCACGGGACGACCATCACACCCCCAGGCGGCGGCCACGACAACAAGCACTGCCTCGTGACGACGGCTTGGGGCGACTCCTGGTGCCCCCGCAAGCCGCTCGACTGAGCCGCCTGGGAGACCGGGTGCGGGGGCAGCGGACTCCATCCGCTGTCGGTTGGGTGGTTGTGGGCCCGACCCGGTCGCCGGCAGGGCGCGTCGACGGACGCGTCCGGTCCCTCGTGCGTCGCCGTACGCGGCGCACGGCTCCGATCAATCACCGGAAGGTTTTCCCCGTGCGCTTCGCCATGCCCCGAACCGCCCCCCGCAGACTGGCCGCCGGCCTCTGTGCCGCCGCCGCCCTCGTGGCCGTCTCCTCCGGCGCCGCGAGCGCCGCCGAGGAGTATCGGATCTACGGCGGCTCGTACGCGAGTTACGCACAGTGCAACCAGGCCGGTTCGCTCACCGTCGGCCTGGGCCTGTACAGCCGCTACGAGTGCAACCCCAACGACAGTTCCAGCCGCTACCTCCTCTGGTACGTCGACTGACGGACGGCCCGCCCGGCCCCCTCCCCCCCTTTCCACCCCTCGCATACCTCGTACCCCACACCCGAAGGGCTTGTCATGCACATGTCTAGAAGGGCCCGTGCCCGCTGGTCCGCCTCGGCCGCCCTCCTGGCCGCTCTGGCCGGCGGCGCCGCCGCACTCGCCCCCGCCGCCCAGGCCGCCCCGGCCCCCGGCGGCGCCTCCGTCCGGTCCGCCGAGCGCAGCACCAGCGTCGTCTTCGCCAACAGCACGGGCCGCCAGCTGCTGCGCACCGGCTCCGGCCTGGACCACGGGTGCTGGTCCCGGGACGGCCTGCCCCCGGATGCCATCGCCAAGACCGTCTCCGCCTCCTGGAGCAGCGAGTCCTGCGGGTTCGCCACCGGCACTCAGGGTCACGTCACCTACAACATCGCCGGTACGGCCAAGGACGTGACCATCCGCTGGAACAACCCCTATGCGGGCAGCAACTCCTACAGCTGCGAGGCCCCCGAGGGCTACGAGTGCAGCCGCTCGGGCGGTGGCGGGAACAACGCCACCGTCAACTTCGCCCTGACGGCCAAGTCCACCGCCCGGCTCTCGGCCCTCTCACAGGCCGGAGCCCTCGCGGTCACCCCCGTGCGCAGTGTCCGCGTCACGGTGGTGAACCAATCCGGCGCCCTGCTTGCCCGGACCGGTGCGGGCCTGGACCACGGCATATGGAGCGGTGACAACCTGCCCCCGTCGGTGATGAACAACGGCGCGGTGGCCCGCTGGCAGAGCGAGTCCGACGGCTTCGCCACCGGGACGGAGGGCTCGGCCGAATACCAGATGTCCGGCGGCGGCAAGGTCGTCTTCCGCTGGGACAACCCCTTCTCCGGCGGCAACTCCTACGACTGCCAGGTTCCCGCGGGCCACTCCTGCGCCCGGGCCGGCGGCGGAGGCAAGAACGCCGACGTCGTCTTCACGGTCAACTGACCGCCGCCCCCCCGCCCCGCACGTCACCGGCACCCACCCGAATGAGGAACACCCCGATGCGCAAGCCCCTCGTCGCGGCACTCCTGTGCCTGCCCCTGCTGGCCGTGGCCGCTCCCGCCGCCCAGGCCGCCGACTCACGGCCCGAGGCAGCCCCCGTCTCCGCCCTCCAGGTCCCCGTCCGCACGGTCGCCTGGGACCTGACCTCGACCAATTCCAACACCCTGCGCGCCCGCTACTCGGACTTCATCAGGTCGCTGCGCAACACCGGCACCATGGTGGGCGGTTCCGGTTCGGACGCCGTGTGGGAGACCAGCCGCGGCAATGAGGTCATCGCCGTCAACGCCACCTACACCTGGCAGGAGAACGGTCAGGACGTCAGGCGGACGGTCACGCTCTACCTCACCGCCAACAACCTCTACCTGCGGGGCTTCTCCACCGGCAACGCCGGAAACGTCGTCCAGTTCAGCCAGGTCGGGGAGCAGGAACCCTTCGACCTCGGCCATGCGCTCGGCCGCAACGCCATCGTCCTGCCCTACAGCGGGCGCTACGGGGGCAACCACAGCCTGGAGCACGGCGACACCCAGAGCAGGCAGCTGTGGATCACTCCGAACGGGGTGTGGGGCAACATGAACGCCCTGTGGGAGTTCGCCCGCGACGGAGGCGACGCGAACGCGATCCGCAACCACCTGGTCGCCGCGATCGCGCTGACCTCCGAGTCGGCCCGCTTCCGCAACATCGAGGGCACAGTGCGCCAAGCCCTCGGCGGCGGTACCTCCCTGACCGCCCAGGAAGCCGCCGAGGAGAACGACTGGGGGCGGGGCTCCCGGTGGATCTACCAGGAGCGCAACGGCTCCCGCCCGACGCCGACCGACATCGGCGGCGCCACCGTGACCACCTACGCCCAGGCGACGCACTACATCGCCATGCTGCGCAGCGACCAGAGGTAGCGGCGGACAGCGCACCGCCCCGTATGAGCCTCGTACGGGGCGGTGTCGTGCGCGCTTCGCCATGCCCCTACGCGCGGGGGCATCAGGCCTTCAGCCTCGCGGACGCCGTGGTTCAGACCTCGTCCGCCTCGACCACTGGGCCGTCCGAGCGTTTGACCGCACGGATCGCTCTCCTCGCACAGCGTCCAGAGACGGTCTGAGTGTGGTGGGGCGGTGCTGTCAGCGGGTAATGGGCCCGCGCAGATCCTGCCCGGACCGGAGGTCGCATGCCATACCAGTTTCCGTGAGACGAGGGTCACTGAGTTGCGGGCTCCTGGTCGTCCCAGTTCCACCCGTGCTCGGGGAACTGTTCAAGCAAGGTAGTCAGCAAGGTTGCCTGGTGGATGGCGGCCGACCAGTCCTGGGCGGAGTTGTCGAGCAGAAAGAGAGCCGGAGGCTCCTGCCGGAAGTCGTAGGTGAGCATCTCGCGGTCACCGTCCCTACCGATGACGACACCGCCGGGGAAGCGTTCGTGGATGTCGCCTGCCTCGTTGACATCGACGAGCTCCTCTATGGCATTGATCATCAGGAAGTCGTCCGCCGAAAGAACGAATCGGCTCACGCTCCCTCCCGTGGCCAGGAAGGTCCGGTAGTCGGCCGGGAACCGAACTCCGAGTCGGCTCTCGGCCTGCGCTATCTGGTCGTCGTTCGAGCTCATGACGTCGTTCTGTCAAGCACAGCTCGCACTCGTGACGCCCGGCTGTCTCGCGGTAGGCGGGACACGCTTGCGTAGCAGCGGGAGCTTGGCCCGTCCGAACATCTGGCATTTGATCATCTTGATGTGGTTGACGCTGCCTTCGACGGCCCCGGAATTCCAGCGGCTGCTCAGGCCCTGGGTGACGGCGTCCCAGTCCTTCTCCAGGCCGGTGGCGAAGCTGTGCAGGCCGGGCAGGTCTTCGGCGCGGACGGCGCCGATCCAGTCTTTGCGGTGGCCGGATCGGGTGGTGAGGATCTCGGCGAACCTTCGGAAGAGTCGGCTCGTGGCATCGAGTTCGGGGCTGCGACCGAACCGGCCGCTCACCCGGTGGGCCGCTCCGCGGCCGGGCACCGGGGCGGTTCACCGAAGTGGATGACGGCGGGCCAGCCCAAACCCCGCCTCGCACACCGCCTGCGCTGGTCACACTGGCGACGCCGGCACCAAACCCGCGCAGGCCAGTGCCCTTACCGCGGGCAAGCCGCCGCTCAGCCGTGGAGATCAAGATCTACGGTGGGGTACTAGGGTCCGTCTTCAAATCGATCTTGCCCAGAGCAGAAGTGATGCGAGTGTGACCGCCGCTTCGTATGAAGTGGCGGTCTTCTCGTAGCGGGTGGCGATGCCGCGGAAGCCTTTGAGCTGGTTGAAGCTGCGTTCGACGGTGTTGCGGCGGCGGTAGATCTCGAGGTCGAATGCTGTCGGTCGGCCACCT
>NZ_SSBJ01000236.1 GCF_004795055.1 Streptomyces sp. A1136 | reverse complement strand
AGGAACTCCTTGATGGAGACCGGGATGCGTGCGTCCTTAAGCGTGAAAAAGAAGTCGATCAGCATAGAAAAATAATTGAATCTGAATCAGTGTCCGAGCTTGAATTGCAGATGACGTTTGACTGCCGGCCATTCGGATTCGATGATGGAAAACACCACCGTATCGCGCAGCGAACCGTCGGGCGCACGTTGATGATTGCGCAGGATGCCGTCCTGCTTTGCGCCCAGGCGCAAGATGGCTGCACGCGATTGCTGGTTCATCCAGTGGGTGCGGAATTCGACGGCGATGCAGTGCAGCGTTTCGAAGGCATGCGTCAGCAGCATCAGCTTGCACTCGGTGTTGATGCCGGTGCGCTGGGCGCTGGCGGCGGTCCAGGTCGAGCCGATTTCGACGCGGCGATGGACGGCGTCGACGTTCATGTAAGTCGTCATACCGCACAGCGCGCCGGTGTCATGACGGCGTGTGACGAAGGGCAGCATCGAGCCTTGCTCTTGCAGCCGCAGGCGCCGTTCGATTTCGGCGCGCATGTTTTCCGGTTTGGGGATCGATGTGTACCAGAGCTTCCACAGCTTGCCGTCGGAGGCCGCCGCGATCAGCGCATCGTGGTGGTCGAGCGA
>NZ_SSBJ01000235.1 GCF_004795055.1 Streptomyces sp. A1136 | reverse complement strand
CGCGCAGCTGGGCGCGGAGCTGGTCGGCGTCGCGCGGGGCGGCGATCCGCAGGCCCGGGACGACCTGGAGGATGGACATGTCCCACATGCCGTTGTGCGAGGCGCCGTCGGTGCCGGTGACCCCGGCCCGGTCCAGGACGAAGGTGACGCCGCAACGGTGCAGGGCCACGTCCATCAGGACCTGGTCGAAGGCGCGGTTGAGGAAGGTGGCGTAGACGGCGAAGACGGGGTGGACGCCGCCGCTGGCCAGGCCCGCCGCGGAGACCGCGCCGTGCTGCTCGGCGATGCCGACGTCGTAGACCCGCTCGGGGAAGGCGTCGGCGAACTTCTGGAGGCCGACCGGCTGGAGCATGGCGGCGGTGATCGCCACGATGTCCTCGCGCTCCTTGCCGAGCCGGACCATCTCCTCGCCGAAGACCGAGGTCCAGTCGGCGCCGGAGGCGGAGACGGGCAGGCCGGTGTCGGGGTGGATGACGCCCACCGCGTGGAAGCGGTCGGCCTCGTCCTGGACGGCCGGCTGGTAGCCGCGGCCCTTCTCGGTGAGGCAGTGCACGATGACCGGGCCGCCGAACCGCTTGGCGCGGGCCAGCGCCGACTCCAGTGCCTCGATGTCGTGGC
>NZ_SSBJ01000234.1 GCF_004795055.1 Streptomyces sp. A1136 | reverse complement strand
GGTAGCTGGTGGCGGTGGCCGGCTTGATCAGGCACGGCATGCCGGCGAGGAAGGTCGGCGCGAATTTTTCGAGCATGCCCCAGACCGGGAAATTGAAGGCGTTGATGTGCACGGCGACGCCGCCGCGCGGCACCAGAATATGCGTGCCGGCGAACTTGCCCTGCTTGCCCAGCGGGATGGCCGGACCTTCATGCACCAGATTGCCGGATGGGAATTCGTTGCCGCCCACGCTGGCGTAGGCGAACAAGGTGCCGGAACCGCCCTCGATGTCGATCCAGCTGTCGGCGCGCGTGGCGCCGGTGTGCGCGGAGACGGCGTAGAGCTGTTCCTTGTGTTCGTTGAGGTATTTCGCGAGCGCGCGCAGGATGCCCGCGCGTTGCTGGAAATCGAGCTTCAACAATGCCGGCAATCCCTGCTTGCGCGCATAGGTCACGGCTTCGTCGAAGTCGATGCTCTCGGCGTGCGTGGAGGCGATGAGACGGCCGTTGACGGCGCTGTTGAGCGGCGTCGCGGCGGTGGAACCGATCCAGCGGCCGCCGATGTAGCTTTGCAAGAGTGTGGATTGTGCTGTCATTGCTGTTTCCGTTATTTGCTCGAAATGCCGAGGCTGCGTGACGA
>NZ_SSBJ01000233.1 GCF_004795055.1 Streptomyces sp. A1136 | reverse complement strand
TGATGGTCCAGCCGTCGCCCATTTCGCGGATTTCGCGGCGTCCGGCGTTGATCATCGGTTCGACCGTGAAAATCATGCCCGCTTCGAGCTTTTCCAGCGTGCCGGGGCGGCCGTAGTGCAGCACTTGCGGTTCTTCGTGGAAGACCGTCCCGATGCCGTGGCCGCAGAACTCGCGCACCACGCTGTAACCGGCTTTTTCCGCATGCTGTTGGATTACATGGCCGATATCGCCCAGATGCGCGCCCGCCTTGATCTTGGAAATGCCCAGCCACATGCATTCATAGGTGATCTCAGTCAGGCGGCGCGCCAGGATCGATGGTTCACCGATGAAGAACATGCGGCTGGTGTCGCCGTGGTAGCCGTTCTTGATCACGGTGATGTCGATGTTCAGGACGTCGCCGTTCTTCATGACCTTGTCGCCCGGGATGCCGTGACAGATGATGTCGTTGAGCGAGGTGCAGATTGCCTTCGGGTAAGGTGTATAGCCCGGCGGGCAGTAATTCAGCGGGGCCGGGATGGTGCCTTGCACATTGGTCATGTACTCGTGGCACAGGCGGTCCAGTTCGCCGGTAGTAGTGCCGGCCTTGACGAAGTGCTCGATTACATCGCGCCTTTCGTC
>NZ_SSBJ01000232.1 GCF_004795055.1 Streptomyces sp. A1136 | reverse complement strand
CGCGAATACGGTTGATAACATCAGCATCGCCGACCACTGCACCAACACCCTCTGGCCCAAATAGCTTGAAGCAGGAAAATGTCGAGACATTCGCGCCGCATTCACAGCCGATTCGCGCCACCTTCATCACCGCATAGTTGTCATCGGTTAACGCTGGAACACCTGCCGCGCGCAACGTTGCCAGCACATCTGCCAGCACGTAGCTGTCCTGCGGCTGCTGGCGCGTATGCTGCACCAGCGCCGCATCCGGTTGTTGCTCGTCGACGACCTGCTTCAGTGCCGACAGGTCATTGAAATCAACAGTAATAAGCGTCAGCCCCATCTGCTCAATAATAACCCGTGTCGTCGGGTAAACAGGCGCGTCATGCACCAGAAGACGCTGCCCCGGTTTGAGCAAAGCCGCCAGCCCGGCGCGAATCGCGCCAGTCCCCGCGCCCTGCACCAGCGCCGCGTC
Organism: Streptomyces sp. A1136; assembly: GCF_004795055.1. Classification (GTDB taxonomy): domain Bacteria; phylum Actinomycetota; class Actinomycetes; order Streptomycetales; family Streptomycetaceae; genus Streptomyces. The sequence continues at coordinate 166 of NZ_SSBJ01000232.1, read as the reverse complement.
CGCGACGTTGATGCCATGCACCTGGGTCAGCCAGGCCGGTTCGGCGGGCAAAATACTACGCAGCAAAGCGCGATTGCGCTGCACGTGTGCAGGCTCGTCCTGCACATGCACGCCCAGATTCAGGCCGCCGCCGCCCTGTCCGTCGTCATACTGACCGTGACTGAAA
>NZ_SSBJ01000231.1 GCF_004795055.1 Streptomyces sp. A1136 | reverse complement strand
CGCAGGCCGTAGGCCATCCACACTACCGAATACGCCAGCCACACCGAAAAGATCGTCGAACGCAACGAGCGCAATTGCGGGATGAAACTGTCCGACAGCCAGCGCGCGACGTCGTTGTCGAAGCCATTGAGGAAGTTGTCCAGCAGCGAAGGCACGAACAGGAACACCCACAGGAAGGACAGGCCGGCCAGCAAACCCGGCACGGCGCGCGGCACCAGCACGCTGTAGTCGAGGAAGCGTGTGATGCCGTCGTTCTTGCGATGCATGGCCAGCGCAATCGCGCTGTAGCACACCACCGCGAGCGCGCCGCCGATGACGCCGATCAGCACCGTGTTGACGATGCTGCGCACCAGCGAAGGCTGGCTCCAGACGTCGCGGAAGTTTTGCAGCGTCAGCACTTCCATCAGCTTGACACCATCGCCCCAGTGCGACACGAAGGTGCGCAACGCGATGCCCGACAGCGGCACGATCACGGTGAACAGCAGCCAGAAGGCGATCAGGGCAAACGCGATCCAGCGCCACTTGCCAAGCGGCAGCGCCTTCTGGCGCGCGCCCTTGCCCTTGATCGAGACGTACTTGTTTGCCGACTTCAGCAACCAGCGCTGCAGCATCACCAGCGG
>NZ_SSBJ01000230.1 GCF_004795055.1 Streptomyces sp. A1136 | reverse complement strand
CTACCGCGACGTGGCCGTCTTCGAGCTGTCCGACACGACGCAGGTGACCCTGTACATCCCGGCGGGCTGCGCGCACGGGTTCCAGGCGCTGAGCGACACCGCCGACGTCTCGTACCGGATCGACCGCCCGCACGATCCGGTCGAGGACGTGACGATCGCCTTCGACGACCCGGAGCTCGCCATCGCGTGGCCGCTGCCGGTCACCTCGATGTCCCAGCGGGACCGCGGGGCGCCGGGCCTGGCCGAGGTCCTGAAGCAGCGACCCTGACCAAGTGACCGTACGTACAGAGAGAGTTGAGGTCGGCGTGGACACCGAGGCCACCGAAGAGTTCGCCCTGCCCCGGTCGCGCCGGGCCAACGAGCGCCTGCACGCGATGGTCCCCGGCGGCGCGCACACCTACGCCAAGGGCGACGACCAGTACCCCGAGCACCTGGCCCCGGTCATCAGCCACGGCCGCGGCGCCCACGTGTGGGACATCGACGGCAACCGCTACATCGAATACGGCTCCGGCCTGCGCTCGGTCAGCCTCGGCCACGCCCACCCCCGGGTGACCGAGGCGGTGCGGCGCGAACTCGACCG
>NZ_SSBJ01000229.1 GCF_004795055.1 Streptomyces sp. A1136 | reverse complement strand
CACGCAGTACAACCGCAGCTATTTCTACGCCATGTCGGTGATCGACCTAGCCCGCGCCGTGCGCACCGCGCGCGCGCAATAAGCCGCCCGCCGATACGCCCGCGCCACATTAAGAAACCGACAGCAAGACCGATGAAACGCTTTTCTCCCCTCGCCATTTCCCTGACGCTGGCCAGCGTCGCGCCTGCCGCCTTCGCCGAAGAAAGCACTGACGCCGGCACGCTGCCGGCCATCAACGTCAGCGCTGAAGCAACGCGCACCGACGTTTATCGCGCACGTACGTCGGGCATTGCCGGCTTTGGCGAGACGCCACTGCTGAACACGCCGGCGTCAGTCTCGGTAATCACCGAAGCGCAATTGAAAGACCAGCAGGCGCGTCTGCTCAGCGACGTCATCAAGAACGACGCCAGCATCGGTGAAAACTATGCGCCGGTCGGTTACTACGAGAACATCAGCGTGCGCGGGTTTCCGCTGGATCTGGCGAGCGGTTATCGCATCAACGGCCTGTCGGCAGTCGGCGAACAGAACATCGCGCTGGAGAACAAGGAACAGGTCGAGATCATCAAGGGCCTGTCCGGCCTGCAAGGTGGTGTCGTCAACGCCGGCGGCCTGGTCAACTACG
>NZ_SSBJ01000228.1 GCF_004795055.1 Streptomyces sp. A1136 | reverse complement strand
CTCGAAGCGGTCGGCTTCCGGGACGTCCCGGACGGTGGGCTCCATGCCGACGCTCAACCCCGTGGGTCCGGCCGCTGTTCCGGGGCACTCCATGGATCGCGACCGGAAACCAGCCCGGGGATCAGTCGGTCGGGAGTGGGTCACCGGAGCGCACGGCGTCGAGGACGTCGGCGATAGCGCGTGCGGAGGCCTCGGCGCCTCGCTCGTCGTCCAGGAGGCCGGCGTGCGTCGCGTCCGCGACCCGGTGGCTGGTGTCGGTGGACAGTGCGGCCATGCGGTCCTGGGCGGCCGACCATCCGTCGAGCGTCTGCATCGACTCGCTGGCGCTGAGGACGACGAGCGGCGTGCTGCCGAGGGTGGTGAGCGCCTGGGCCTGGCTGAACACCGCGGGCATGGCGGCCGCCTCGTCGGCCATGTTCTGGAAGCCGCGGGGGCTGCTGCCGAAGGCCCGGACCTGCCCTCCGGCCGGCTCGGGAAGGCCGGACGTGGACGGGACGAGCTGCCCGATGCCGAGTCGGGCGAGACCGGGCAGCACGGCGAGCTCGGCGGGGGCGCTCGGCTCGGTCTCGCCGTCGGCGGCCGTCGCCCGGTAGGGGTCGGAAGCGTCCAGCAGGACCGCTCCT
>NZ_SSBJ01000227.1 GCF_004795055.1 Streptomyces sp. A1136 | reverse complement strand
CCCAGCTGCGCGAAGGCGGCTGCCAGTCCAGCGCCAGCCCGATCAGCGCCGGCGGCGACGGCAAGCGCGCCACACCCGTGGCGGCATAGGACAAGGCGATCAGGACCAGGGCCGCGCCGATGGCCCGGGTGGTTCTGGTTACGCCGGTGGTGGTTTTCTTGTGCGTCGACACGTGATGCGTTCCTTGATCTGATTGCTTTTCGGCGCTATTGAAACACGATATGCGCGGTCAGCGCGAAATCAGGCGATGGCCAGCATCTTCAGCGCCAGTCCCATGACCGCGCACACGGCGATCACCCGAATCACGTTACGCTTGTAGCGCAGCAAGGCCACCGCTGCGGCCAGCGCAATTGCTGCCGCAACCCAGTCGAAGCCGGCGCCGAAGCCCTGCGGCCATAGCACGTGATAACCGAAGAAAGCCGCCAGGTTGACGATCACGCCGACCACCGCGGCCGTCACCGCCATCAGTGGCGCCGTGAATTTGAGATCTTCGTGTGTGGCTTCCACCAGCGGGCCGCCGGCCAGGATGAACAGGAACGACGGCAGGAAGGTAAACCACGTCACCAGCGTCGCCGCGAGCGCTCCCGCCAGGAACAGATGCTCGGGTCCCAATACCGCCCGGACG
>NZ_SSBJ01000022.1 GCF_004795055.1 Streptomyces sp. A1136 | reverse complement strand
CGGCGCCCCCTTCGCGTACCGGCGGGGCCGGATCAGAGCTTCTTGGCCTCGGGAGCTTCGGGAGTCGTCTCGGGAGCCGGCTCCGCGGCGGGCTCGGCGTCGCGCGGCACCTGCCCGGCGGAGGCGTCGGTCGCCCCGGCCACCGGCTCGGCCTCGGCCTCGGTCTTCGCCGTGGCACCGGCGCCGGCCTTCACCCCGGCCGTCCCGGTGCCCTCCGCGTCGGAGGCCAGGGCGGCGCCGTCCCCGGCACCGGGAGCGGGTTCCCCGTCCTTGGCGTCGGCCGCGGGGTCCGAGGCCGACGGACCCCGGTCCGGCTCGACGACCTCCTCGCGACCCGGCCGCAGCTTCTGCGACAGGACGAGGTAGATCACCGCGAGCACGAAGACGACGATCGCCGTCCAGACGTTCAACCGCAGGCCGAGGATGTGGTGCGCCTCGTCGACCCGCATGTACTCGATCCAGCCGCGGCCGGCGCAGTACGCCGCCACGTAGAGCGCGAAGGCCCGGCCGTGTCCGAGCTTGAAGCGGCGGTCGGCCCAGATCACCAGCAGGGCGACACCGACGCACCACAGGGACTCGTAGAGGAAGGTGGGGTGGTAGGTGCCCGCGACCCGGTTCGGGCCGTCGCTGATCTTGAGGGCCCAGGGCAGGTCGGTGGGCCGCCCGTACAGCTCCTGGTTGAACCAGTTGCCCCAGCGACCGCAGGCCTGGGCCAGCGCGATGCCCGGGGCCAGGGCGTCCGCCCAGGCCGGCAGCGGGATGCCGCGCAGGCGACAGCCGATCCAGGCGCCCACCGCGCCCAGCGCGATCGCACCCCAGATGCCGAGGCCGCCCTCCCAGATCTTGAAGGCGTTGACCCAGTCGCGGCCCTCGCCGAAGTAGAGCTGGTAGTCGGTGATCACGTGGTAGAGGCGGCCGCCGACCAGGCCGAACGGCACCGCCCACACGGCGATGTCCGCGACCGTGCCCGGCTTTCCGCCGCGTGCGATCCAGCGCTTGTTGCCGAGCCAGACGGCGACGAAGACGCCGATGATGATGCAGAACGCGTAGCCGCGCAGCGGGATCGGTCCGAGATGGATCACGCCGGTCGACGGGCTGGGGATATAGGCAAGTGTCATGGCAGGACCGACGCTACCCTGCCGGGCGGTACCCACCGCAACCCGCCCGGCAACCTGCCGTGAAATCGATACTCAGTCCTCCGCGGCTCCCGTCTTGGACGAGCCCGCGCCGCCGCCGGCCCTGCTCCCGGAAGTCGACGCGGCGGACGCGGAGGACGACTTGGCGGAACCCGAACCGGACGAGGACAGCGACGACGAGGACAGCGACGAACCGGAGGACGAGGCCGAGGGCGTGGGTGCGGGGGAACCCTTCCCCTTCGGGGTCGTCGCCGCGCCCCCGTTGCCCTTGGCGGCGGCCTCCACCGCCTCCTTCAGCTTCTGCGGGGTCAGCGGGTTGGCCTGGTCGGCGAAGATGTCCTTGCCGTTCAGCAGCACGCTCGGGGTGCCGCGCAACTTCGCGGCCTGGAACGCCTCGTGCGACTTCGCGACCCAGCTGTTGTGCGTCCCGTCGTTCACGCAGGAGCGGAACGACGGGGTGTCCAGCCCCTCCACCTTGCCCGCGAGCTCCAGCAGCCTGGCCTTCTTGGCGTAGGCGTCGTCGGTCTCCTGGGGCTGGTTCTGGAAGAGCACGTCGTGGTAGGCGGGGAACTTGCCGGCGTCCTGGGCGCAGGCGGCCGCGTTCCCCGCGTTGAGGGACCCGGTGCCGCGCATGTTCCCGTCGATCAGCGTGACCAGGTGGTAGTCGACCTTGAGCAGTCCCCTGGCCTCCAGGTCGTGGACCGTGGATCGGTAGTTGTCCTCGAAGGCCTTGCAGGCCGGGCACCTGAAGTCCTCCCACACGGTGAGGGTGGACTTGGCCTCGGGCTTGCCCGTCCGGATGACGAGGGCGTCCTTGCCGGTGGCCCCGGAGGGAGCCGCCACCGGACCCGCCTTGGCGGACTTGTCGCCCTTGCCGGTGTTGGCCGCGATCAGGCCGACCACGGCGGCCAGGCCGAGTACGCCGACCACCGCCGCGGACACGATCAGGGTCCGGCGGCGCTTGTCCTTCTTCTTCTGCCGCTCGCGCTCCGCGAGGAGTCGCTCCCTGGCCGATCGTTTCGTCGCATCGCGGTTCGCACCGTCGTTCTTCTCGCTCACGTTCGGCCAAACGAAGCGGGGAGGCACTCGCGTGCCTCCCCGCTCCCACTTCCACTCGATCGGGCTACACAACCCCCGATCGGGCCCCTCCGGCGTCAGGACCTGCGTACGCCTTCCGCGAGCTCGCCCGCGAGCGCGCGCACGCCGTCCAGCCCGGTCTGCGCGTCGGGCGCGTCCAGCAGCACCTTCACGAAGGCCGAGCCGACGATCACACCGTCCGCGAAACCGGCGACCTGCTTCGCCTGGGCGGCGTTCGAGACGCCGAGGCCCACGCAGACCGGGAGGTCGGTCGTGGCCCGGGTGCGGCGCACCAGGTCCTGGGCCTGGTCTCCGACCGACTCACGGGTGCCGGTGACGCCCATCAGGGAGGCGGCGTAGACGAAACCGGAGCCGGCCTCGGTGATGGTGGCCAGGCGCGCGTCCCGGCTGCTCGGGGCGACGACGAAGACGGTCGCCAATCCGTGCTCGCGCGCGTGCTCGCGCCACAGGGCGGACTCCTGGACCGGCAGGTCGGGCAGGATGCAGCCGGCGCCGCCGGCCGCCGCGAGTTCCGAGGTGAACCGCTCGACACCGTAGCGGTCGATGGGGTTCCAGTACGTCATGACCAGGATCGGGACGCCGGTGGCCTCGTACGCCTCGCGCACGGTGCGCATCACGTCGGCGATCTTCACACCGCCGCGCAGCGCGATGTCGTCGGCGGTCTGGATGACGGGGCCGTCCAGGACCGGGTCGCTGTGCGGCAGGCCGATCTCGACCACGTCCGCCCCGCCGGCGACGACGGCCTTGACGGCCTCGATGGCGCCGTCCACGGTCGGGAAGCCGGCCGGGAGGTAGGCCACGAGGGCCGCGCGGTCCTCGGACTTGGCCTTGGCGAGGGTCGCGCTCAGCAGTTCGATGTTTCCGTTGGCGCTCACTTGTCGTCCCCCTCGGCGAACTCGTTCTCGGCTACTTCCCCGTCGGTGTCGTACAGACCGAAGTAGCGGGCGGCGGTGTCCATGTCCTTGTCGCCGCGGCCGGACAGGTTGACCACGATCAGCCCGGCCGGTCCGAGTTCCCTGCCGAGGTCCAGCGCGCCCGCGAGGGCGTGCGCGGACTCGATGGCCGGGATGATGCCCTCCGTGCGGGACAGCAGGCGCAGGGCCTGCATCGCGGCGTCGTCGGTGACCGCGCGGTACTCGCCGCGGCCGACGTCCTTGAGGTAGGAGTGCTCGGGGCCGATGCCCGGGTAGTCCAGGCCGGCGGAGATGGAGTAGGGCTCGGTGATCTGGCCCTCCTCGTCCTGGAGGACGTAGGAGCGCGAGCCGTGCAGGATGCCGGGCTCGCCGGCGGTCAGGGTGGCCGCGTGCTCGCCGGTCTCGACGCCGTGCCCCGCCGGTTCGAATCCGACCAGGCGGACGCCCTCGTCGGGGATGAAGGCGTGGAACAGGCCGATGGCGTTGGAGCCGCCGCCGACGCAGGCCGCGACGGCGTCGGGCAGGCGTCCGGCGCGCTCCAGGATCTGCCGGCGGGCCTCGACGCCGATGACGCGGTGGAAGTCGCGGACCATGGCCGGGAAGGGGTGGGGGCCCGCGACGGTGCCGAACAGGTAGTGGGTCTGGTCCACGTTGGCGACCCAGTCGCGGAACGCCTCGTTGATGGCGTCCTTCAGGGTGCGGGAGCCTGACTTCACCGCGATGACCTCGGCGCCCAGCATGCGCATGCGTGCGACGTTGAGGGCCTGGCGCCGCGTGTCGATCTCACCCATGTAGATGGTGCAGTCGAGGCCGAAGAGGGCGCAGGCGGTGGCGGTGGCCACGCCGTGCTGGCCCGCGCCGGTCTCGGCGATGACGCGGGTCTTGCCCATGCGCTTGGTGAGCAGCGCCTGGCCCAGCACGTTGTTGATCTTGTGCGAGCCGGTGTGGTTGAGGTCCTCGCGCTTGAGGAAGATCCGCGCGCCGCCCGCGTGCTCGGCGAAGCGGGGCACCTCGGTGAGGGCGCTGGGGCGGCCCGTGTAGTTGACCATGAGCTCGTTGAGCTCGGCGGCGAAGGACGGGTCGTCCTTGGCCTTCTCGTATTCGACGGCGACCTCGTCCACGGCGGCGACGAGCGCTTCCGGGATGAACTTGCCGCCGAAGTCGCCGAAGTAGCCCTCGGCGTTGGGGACCAGACCCTGCGGGTCCGGGACGAAGAACGAGTGGGTGGACATGTCCACTACTCCTACGGGGTGCGACGGGATGACTTCACCGTATTGCGCCGCCGGCCCGTGACCCGCGCACCCCGCCGGCAGCGGTGGTGGGGGGGACGGAACGAGCGGCCCGCGCCCGGAGCCGGCGGCTCGGGGCGACGGACCGTACGAGGGGGCCCGGGCCGGTCCTTCAGGGGTACCGGGGCCGGGCGGCCGTCGTCACGGCGCGGGCGAGGGGCGCCATCGCATGCCGTTGACCTGACCGGGCTCGGAGCCGATCACGTACCGCACCCGCCGGCCGTGCACGCGCCGGGCGGGGGCGCGGCAGCCGCGGGGGCGGCAGCCGCGCGCCAGCGGCGCGTGCGCCGTCGGCACGCCGGCCGGGCCGTGGCCCGGACGGGTGCGGACGGAGGAGCGGGAGACGGGCACGGTCGGGGTCAGCTCCGCCCGTGCCGCAGGGCGGGGTGGGCGCCGGCGGCCACCAGGTCGGCCACGGCCGCCTTCGGGTCGCGTCCGGTGACCAGGGACTCCCCGACGAGGACGGCGTCGGCGCCCTCGTTGGCGTACGCGATCAGGTCGTGCGGTCCGCGGACTCCGGACTCGGCGACCTTGACGATGTGGTCGGGGATGGCCTCGACGACGCGCTCGAAGGTGGAGCGGTCGACCTTGAGGTCCTTGAGGTTGCGCGCGTTGACACCGATGATCTTGGCGCCGGCGGCGACGGCGCGCTCGACCTCCTCCTCGTCGTGGACCTCGACCAGCGGGGTCAGCCCGATGGACTGGGCCCGCTCGATGAGGGAGACGAGGGCTTCCTGTTCCAGAGCCGCGACGATCAGCAGCGCGAGGTCGGCGCCGTAGGCGCGGGCCTCCCACAGCTGGTACGCCGTGACGATGAAGTCCTTGCGCAGGATCGGGATGTCCACGCGGGCGCGGACGGCCTCCAGGTCGGCCAGGGAACCGCCGAAACGACGCTGCTCGGTGAGGACGGAGATGACCGCCGCACCGCCCGCCTCGTAGTCGGCGGCGAGCCCGGCCGGATCGGCGATCGCGGCGAGCGCGCCCTTGGAGGGGCTGGAGCGCTTCACCTCGCAGATCACCTTGACGCTGTCGCCACGAAGCGCGGCGACACCGTCCTTGGCCTGGGGCGCCTTGGCGGCACGCTCCTTGAGCTCGTCGAGGCTCACGCGGGCCTGCCGTTCGGCAAGGTCTTCGCGGACCCCTTCGATGATCTCGTCGAGCACACTCACGCGAGCGGCCCCCTTCCGGGTCGATGACGGTCGGCCGCCTTGCAGACACGTTCCACTGCAAGGTCAGCACTCAAATGGTATCCGCAGGTCGCCACGGCCTCCGCACGGAGCGTGCGGGTGTCCCATGGACTGGACAGTCGGAATATGCGCTTCCTCCGGAATACCGGCTTCCCCCCGCGCACCACGCGTCTCAGGGGGCCAGGGCCGAGCCGAAGGGGAGGTTGCGCACGACGGCGAAGGCCAGTAGGACCGCTCCCACGCCCCACCAGTACACCGGTCTGAGGGTGATCCTCGGCGGTGGCCCGCCGCGCGCGGCCCGGACCAGCCACAGGCCCAGGAAGGCGGCGAAGAGGAAGTAGCCGAGGACGGCGACGGCGTTGTCCCCGAGCGCGGTCGCGATATCACCGTGGGCGAAGGCGTGCGCGCTGCGCAGTCCGCCGCAGCCGGGGCACAGGATGCCGGTCAGCCGCAGCAGCGGGCAGACCGGGTAGTGGCCCGGCTGGTTCGGGTCGACCGCGCCCACGTACGTGAACGCGGCCACCGTCCCGGCCAGCGTGAGGAGGGGGGCGGCGAGGTTGCGCACCCGGGAGACCGGGGGCGGCCCGCTGGGCCGTTCGTGCGCGAGGCCGGGGGTGCGAGGGGCGTCCACGCGGTGATTGTCTCCGCTCATGACAAAAGGCGCAGCCCGACAGGGCCGCGCCTCTCGAAGCCGCGCCTTCCGAGACCGGCGGCGCGGCGGCCGACGGCCGGCTCAGACCTTCGCGGCGAGCTTGTTGGCGGCGATGACCTGCGCGAGGTCCTCGTGCGTGGCCTTGGGGGCGCCCATGCCCGCCGCCTTCATCGCCAGGCCGACGACACCGCCGAGCGCGACGACGACCAGGCCGGCCCAGAAGCCGAGCGGGTTCGCCAGCACCATGAAGGCGCCGGAGATGCAGAAACCGATGAAGGCGATGATGACACCGGTCCAGGCGGCCGGGGTGTGTCCGTGGTGCGTGCCCGCCATGAGTTGCTCCTCGTTGCTCTGTCGCGCAATGCTGAATCAAACGCGTCTGTGTCGAACGCTCGATGACCATTGTCCCGCACCGGGCGCGGCGTGGTGTCAGTGGGTCGGGTCCTCGCCCCGGTCCAGAGCCTTCCACAGGTCCTCGGGCCGGTCCGGGTCCACCACCGCCGGCTTGCGCGGCCGGGGGCTGCCGTCGCGTTCGTAGCGGCCGCCCATCGCGGGCCAGCCGCTGCCGAAGCGCAGCGCCAGCAGCCCGGCGAGCAGGATCAGGACCCCTCCGCCGGCGGTGACGTACGGCCAGGGGGTGTGGGTCAGCTCGGCCACCCGCGCGGCGGTGTCCGCGGTCGTGGTGGCGGCCTTCTCGTCCAGTGCCCGGCGGTCGCCCGCGGCGGTCACCGCGGCGAGCGCGGCGCCCAGACCGCTCAGCGCCAGCAGGGCGGACACCAGCAGTCGGCTCTTGCCGCGTACGGCGAACACCGCGACCAGGGCGGCGAGCCCGACGATGGCCAGGGCGGCGGGCAACCCGGTGACGGTCTGCCCGTCCGCGCTCAGCGGGAGGGAGCCCCCCGCGACGACGGCGCTGCCCCGGGCCCAGACACGGCCGGAGGCGAGCAGGACGACGGTGGCGCCGAGCGCGCCGAGCAGCAGGGCGACGGCCACGCTGCGGCGGCCGCGGCGGCTGTCGGGGGCCTCGGGCTCGGGCGCGGACGCGGCATCGGTTCGGGGCGGGGGTACGGCACTCACGTACCCCACTATCCCCTACCCGCTCAGACGGCGTGGAGGCGGTTCGCCGCTCCCACCGCGCGGAGCACCGCAGCGGCCTTGTTGCGGCACTCGTTGTCCTCCAGCTCGGGCACCGAATCCGCGACCACGCCCGCGCCGGCCTGCACGTACGCGGTGCCGTCGCGCAGCAGCGCGGTGCGGATCGCGATGGCCGTATCGGAGTCGCCGGCGAAGTCGAGGTAGCCCACGCAGCCGCCGTACAGGCCCCGCCGGGAGGGTTCGAGCTCCTCGATGATCTGCATGGCGCGGGGCTTGGGCGCGCCGGAGAGGGTGCCGGCCGGGAAGCAGGCGGTGAGCACGTCGAAGGCGGTCTTGCCCTCGGCGACGCGCCCGGTGACGGTGGAGACGATGTGCATGACGTGCGAGTAGCGCTCGATGCTCATGAAGTCGACGACCTCCACGGAACCCGGCTCGCAGACCCGGCCCAGGTCGTTGCGGCCGAGGTCGACGAGCATCAGGTGCTCGGCGCGCTCCTTGGGGTCGGCCAGCAGTTCCTCGGCGAGCTCGTTGTCCTCCTGCGGGGTGGCGCCGCGGTGGCGGGTCCCCGCGATGGGGTGCACCATGGCCCGGCCGTCCTCGACCTTGACCAGCGCCTCGGGGCTGGAGCCGACGACGTCGAAGCCGTTCTCGAAGCGGAAGAGGTACATGTACGGCGACGGGTTGGTGGCCCGCAGGACCCGGTAGACGTCCAGCGCGGAGGCCTCGCAGGGGGTCTCGAACCGCTGCGAGGGCACGACCTGGAAGGCCTCGCCGGCCCGGATGCGTTCCTTCACGTCCTCGACGGCGGCCTGGTACTTCTCGCCGCCCCACAGGGCGGAGAACTCGGGCAGCTCGGAGACGGGCAGCGGCGTCGGCACGTAGGGCGCCGGCCGCGCGAGGTCGGCCTCCATCGCGTCGATCCGGGCGACGGCGTCCGCGTACGCCTCGTCCACGCCGGTGTCCAGGTCGTTGTGGTTGATGGCGTTGGCGATGAGCTGGACCGTGCCGTCCCAGTGGTCCATGACGGCCAGGTCGGAGGTGAGCAGCATGGTCAGCTCGGGGAGCCGCAGGTCGTCGGCGGCGTGGTCGCCGATGCGCTCCAGGCGGCGCACGATGTCGTAGCCGAGGTAGCCGACCATGCCCCCGGTGAAGGGCGGCGTCCCCGGCGCGTTGTCGCGGGGGGTGTGCAGGGCCTCGACGGTGGCGCGCAGGGCGTCCAGCGGGTCGCCGGAGGTGGGGACGCCGACGGGGGCGGAGCCGATCCAGTGGGCCTGCCCGTCGCGGACGGTCAGCGTGGCGTCGGAGCGGACGCCGATGAAGGAGTAGCGGGACCAGGACCGGCCGTTTTCCGCCGACTCCAGCAGGAAGGTGCCGGGGCGTTCGGCGGCGAGCTTCCGGTAGAGGCCGACCGGGGTGTCTCCGTCGGCGAGCAGCTTGCGACTGACGGGGATGACGCGGCGGTCGGCCGCGAGCTTGCGGAACGTCTCAAGATCCATGGCGTGGGACCCTACCTAGCTATTCGGCGGCCAGCGGGAGGACATCGGCGTCGAAGCACGTCCGGGCACCCGTGTGGCAGGCGGCCCCGACCTGGTCGACCTTGACGAGCACGGTGTCGGCGTCGCAGTCGAGGGCGACGGACTTCACGTGCTGGAAGTGGCCGGAAGTATCGCCCTTGACCCAGTACTCCTGGCGGCTGCGGGACCAGTAGGTGCAGCGTCCGGTGGTCAGGGTCCGGTGCAGGGCCTCGTCGTCCATCCAGCCGAGCATGAGCACCTCACCGGTGTCGTACTGCTGGGCGATGGCCGGTACCAGACCGTCCGCGGAGCGCTTGAGCCGGGCGGCGATGGCGGGATCGAGGGAGGTCGTACTCATGGGGCCATTGTGCCGGGCCCGGGTGTGGATCACCGATGACTGTCCGCCTGATGGGCAGGCGGGGGGCGGGTTCCGGCCGTAGGCTGGCCCCCATGTCTACCCATGCGAAGCGTGAACGTCTGCTGCTGGCCGATCTGTTGGAGGCGGCGGGACCGGAGGCGCCGACGCTGTGCGACGGCTGGAGCGCGCGGGAACTGGCGGCGCACGTGGTCGTCCGGGAGCGCCGCCCGGACGCGGCCGGCGGTCTGCTGCTGAACGTGCTCAAGGGGCGCCTGGACAAGGCGATGGCCGAGTACACGGCCAAGCCGTACGAGGAACTGATCCGGCTGATCCGTACCGGGCCGCCGACCATGTCCGTGTACTCGATCAAGCAGATCGACGAGGCGGCTAACGCGGTGGAGTTCTACGTCCACGCCGAGGACGTCCGGCGCGCGCAGCCGGACTGGTCACCGCGGCAGCCGGACCCGGTGTTCTCGGACGTGCTCTGGTCCCGCCTGGAGAAACTGGCCCGCCTGACGGGCCGCCGCTCCCCGGTCGGCCTGGTGCTGCGCCGTCCGGACGGCCGCACGGCGGTCGCCCACAAGGGGCTCCCGGTGGTGACGGTCACGGGCGAGCCGGGCGAACTGACGCTGTTCTGCTTCGGCCGCCAGGAAGCCGCCGCCGTGGAACTGGACGGCGAGAAGGACGCGATCGCCGGCCTGACCAGGGCTCGGCTGGGCATCTAGGCGTCCGGCCCCTCTCCTCGCGGACCCGACGGCCCCCCGCGGGGCCGGTCGACCCCGTCGGACCCGGCGGACGCCCGCCGGGTCCGACCCGGTCAGCGGACCGGGTGGCCCGCCTCGCGGAGGGTGGCCTTGACCTCGCCGATGCGCAGGTCGCCGAAGTGGAACACCGAGGCGGCGAGGACCGCGTCGGCGCCCGCCGCGATGGCCGGCGGGAAGTGCTCCAGCCTGCCGGCGCCGCCCGAGGCGATCACCGGGACGCGGACGTGCTCGCGCACCGCGGCGATCATCTCGGTGTCGTAGCCGTCCTTCGTGCCGTCGGCGTCCATCGAGTTCAGCAGGATCTCACCGGCGCCCAGCTCGGCGGCCCGGTGCGCCCACTCGACGGCGTCGATGCCGGCGCTCTTGCGGCCGCCGTGGGTGGTGACCTCGAACGCGCCGGACGCGGTGCGTCGCGCGTCCACCGACAGCACCAGCACCTGCCGGCCGAACCGCTCCGCGATCTCCCGGATGAGGTCGGGCCGCTCGATGGCGGCCGTGTTCACGCCCACCTTGTCGGCGCCCGCCCGCAGCAGCCTGTCCACGTCGTCGGCGGTGCGTACGCCGCCGCCCACGGTCAGCGGGATGAAGACCTGCTCCGCGGTCCGGCGCACGACGTCATAGGTGGTCTCGCGGTTCCCGGAGGAGGCGGTGATGTCGAGGAAGGTCAGCTCGTCCGCGCCCTCGGCGTCGTAGAGCTTGGCCATCTCGACCGGGTCGCCGGCGTCCCGCAGGTTCTGGAAGTTGACTCCCTTGACGACCCGGCCGTTGTCCACGTCCAGGCAGGGGATCACCCGTACGGCGAGCGTCATGCCGTCCCTCCTTCGAGACCATCGGGGCCCCGGTACGCCTCCACCTCGACCTCGACGACCATGGACGGGTCGACGAAACCGGAGACGATGATCATGGACGCGGCGGGGCGCACCGCGTCGAACAGCTCCTTGTGGGCGCGGCCGACGTCGTCCACGTCCCGGGCGTGCGTGAGGTACATCCGGGTGCGGACCACGTGCTCGGGGCCGAGCCCGGCCTGCTCCAGCGCCTTGAACGCGACACCGAAGGCGGTGATCGCCTGCTCGTAGGGGCCGCCGCCGTCGGCCGCGGTACAGCCGGAGACCAGGACCAGGCCGTTGGGGAGCGCGACGGCCCGGCTGTAGCCGATGACGTCCTCGTAGGGGCCGCCGGAGGAGATCCGGCGCACGGCGTCGGAGGCGCTCACGCGGACACCACCCGCAGCGCCTCTTCCAGGGTGAAGGCCTTCGCGTACAGGGCCTTGCCGACGATGGCGCCCTCGACGCCCAGCGGCACCAGCTCGGACAGGGCCCGCAGGTCGTCCAGCGAGGAGATGCCGCCGGAGGCGACGACGGGCCGGTCGGTGGCGGCGCAGACGTTCTTGAGCAGCTCCAGGTTGGGGCCGGTCAACGTGCCGTCCTTGCCGATGTCGGTGACGACGTACCGGGCGCAGCCCTCGGAGTCCAGGCGCGCGAGGGTCTCGTACAGGTCGCCGCCCTCGCTGGTCCAGCCGCGGCCCTTGAGGGTGGTGCCGCGCACGTCGAGCCCGACAGCGATCCTGTCGCCGTGCTCGGCGATCGCCTTGGCGGCCCACTCGGGGGTCTCCAGGGCCGCCGTGCCGAGGTTGACGCGGGTGCAGCCGGTCGCGAGCGCGGCGGCGAGCGAGGCGTCGTCGCGGATGCCGCCGGACAGTTCGACCTTGATGTCCATGGCGCCGGTGATCTCGGCGACCAGGGCGCGGTTGTCACCGGTGCCGAAGGCGGCGTCCAGGTCGACCAGGTGCAGCCATTCGGCGCCGGCGCGCTGCCAGGCGAGGGCCGCCTCCAGCGGGGAGCCGTACGAGGTCTCGCTGCCGGACACGCCGTGTACGAGGCGTACGGCCTGGCCGTCGCGGACGTCGACCGCGGGGAGCAGCTCAAGCGTGGGTGCGGGCATCACAGGGTCTCGATCCAGTTGGTGAGGAGCTGGGCGCCGGCGTCGCCGGACTTCTCGGGGTGGAACTGGGTGGCCCACAGGGCCCCGTTCTCCACCGCCGCGACGAAGCGCTCGCCGTGGGTGGCCCAGGTGACCTTGGGGGCGCGGATCAGCGGGTTGGTGACCTCCAAGCTCCAGTCGTGCGCCGCGTAGGAGTGCACGAAGTAGAACCGGGCGTCGTCGTCGAGGCCGGCGAAGGCGCGGCTGTCCTCGGGGGCGTCGACGGTGTTCCAACCCATGTGGGGCACGATCGGGGCCTTGAGCGGGCCGACCGTGCCGGGCCACTCGTCGAGGCCCTCGGTCTCCACGCCGTGCTCGATGCCGCGCTCGAAGAGGATCTGCATGCCGACGCAGATGCCCATGACGGGCCGGCCGCCGGACAGTCGGCGCCCGATGATCCAGTCGCCGCGGACGTCCTTGAGTCCCTGCATGCAGGCCGAGAAGGCGCCGACGCCGGGGACCAGGAGGCCGTCGGCGTCCATGGCCTTGTCGTAGTCACGGGTGATCTCGACGTCCGCGCCGACGCGCGCGAGCGCCCGTTCGGCGGACCGCACGTTGCCGAAGCCGTAGTCGAAGACCACGACCGTCTTCGTGGGGCGTGCTGCGCTCATTCCCAAATCCCCTGAATCCGAAGGACTCCGGCGGCGAGGCACATCGCGGAGCCGATGGCGAGCAGGAGGATGACCGACAGGGGCATCTTCTGCTTCTTGAAGGAGTAGACGCCCCCGGCCAGGAACAGGCCGAGGACGATCAGGATGGTGTTGAGGCCGTTCACGGCTAGAGGGCGCCCTTCGTGGAGGGCAGGATCCCGGCCGCGCGCGGGTCGAACTCGGCGGCGTAGCGCAGGGCCCGGGCGAGGGCCTTGAACTGGCACTCCACGATGTGGTGGGCGTTGCGCCCGTACGGGACGTGCACGTGCAGGGCGATCTGGGCCTGCGCGACGAAGGACTCCAGGATGTGCCGGGTCATCGTCGTGTCGTACGCGCCGATCATCGGCGCCATGTTCTCGGGCTCGGTGTGCACGAGGTACGGGCGGCCGGACAGGTCGACGGTCACCTGGGCGAGGGACTCGTCCAGCGGGACGGTGCAGTTGCCGAAGCGGTAGATGCCGACCTTGTCGCCGAGGGCCTGCTTGAAGGCCGCGCCGAGCGCGAGGGCGGTGTCCTCGATGGTGTGGTGGCTGTCGATGTGCAGGTCGCCGTCGGTCTTGACCGTGAGGTCGAAGAGGCCGTGGCGGCCGAGCTGGTCGAGCATGTGGTCGTAGAAGCCCACGCCCGTGGAGACGTCGACCTTGCCGGTGCCGTCGAGGTTTATCTCGACGACGACCGAGGTCTCCTTCGTGGTCCGTTCGACCCGTCCGATGCGGCTCATGCGTGCTGCTCCTTCTTCAGTGCGCGAACCGCTTCCAGGAACGCGTCGTTCTCGGCGGGGGTGCCGGCGGTGACCCGCAGCCATCCCGGTACGCCGTTGTCCCTGACCAGGACACCCTGGTCGAGGATCTTCCGCCAGGCGGTGTGGGAGTCCTCGAACCTGCCGAACTGGATGAAGTTCGCGTCGGACTCGGTGACCTCGTAGCCGGCGGCCCGCAGTTCGGTGACCAGGCGGTCCCGTTCGGCCTTGAGCTGCTCCACGTAGCCGAGCAGCGTGTCGGTGTGCTCCAGGGCGGCCAGCGCGGTCGCCTGGGTGACGGCCGACAGGTGGTACGGCAGGCGCACCAGCTGCACGGCGTCGACCACCGCGGGGTGCGCGGCGAGGTAGCCCAGGCGCAGTCCGGCGGCGCCGAAGGCCTTGGACATGGTCCGCGAGACCACCAGGCACGGCCGGCCCTCGATGAGCGGGAGGAGGGAGTCCCGGTGGGAGAACTCGACGTACGCCTCGTCCACGATGACCAGGGACGCGCGGCCTCGATCGGCACGCGCGGCCTGCGCGGCCTCGTAGAGGGCGAGGACCGTCTCGGCCCCGACCGCGGTACCCGTGGGGTTGTTGGGGGAGGTGATGAACACGACGTCGGGCGCGTGCTCGGCGATCGCCCGTTCCGCGGCCTCCACGTCGATGGTGAAGTCCTCGCGGCGCGGGCCGGGGATCCAGCCGGTGCCGGTACCCCGGGCGATCAGGGCGTGCATCGAGTACGAGGGCTCGAAGCCCATCGCGGTGCGGCCGGGGCCGCCGAAGGCCTGCAGCAGCTGCTGGATGACCTCGTTGGAGCCGTTGGCGGCCCACACGTTCTCCCGCGCCACCGGGTGCCTGCCGGTCCGGGTCAGGTACGCGGCCAGCTCGGTCCGCAGCTCCACCGCGTCCCGGTCGGGGTAGCGGTTGAGGGTGCGGGCGGCGTCGGCGACGCGCTCGGCGATCCGCCGCACGAGCGGTTCGGGCAGCTCGTACGGGTTCTCGTTGGTGTTCAGCTGGACGGGCACGTCGAGCTGCGGCGCGCCGTACGGGGACTTGCCGCGCAGCTCGTCGCGGATGGGGAGGTCGTCGATGCCGAAGGTCACTGGGTGGGTACCTTCCATCCGAAGCGTGCCTTCAGGGCGGCGCCGTGCGCGGGCAGGTCCTCCGCCTCGGCCAGCGTCACCACGTGGTGGGCGACCTCGGCGAGGGCGTCGCGCGTGTAGTCGACGATGTGGATGCCGCGCAGGAAGGACTGCACGGACAGGCCGGAGGAGTGGCAGGCGCAGCCCCCGGTGGGCAGGACGTGGTTGGACCCGGCGCAGTAGTCGCCGAGCGAGACCGGCGCCCAGGGGCCGACGAAGATCGCGCCGGCGTTGCGCACGCGGGCCGCCCAGGCCGGGGCGTCGGCGCTCTGGATCTCCAGGTGCTCGGCGCCGTACGCGTCGACGACCCGGAGACCGTCCTCCAGGCTGTCGACCAGCACGATCGCCGACTGCTTGCCCGCGAGGGCGGGCTTGATCCGGTCCTCGATGTGCTTGGTGGCCGCGACCTGCGGTTCCAGCTCCTTCTCGACGGCCGCCGCGAGCTCCTCGCAGTCCGTGACCAGGACGGCGGCGGCCAGCGGGTCGTGCTCGGCCTGGCTGATGAGGTCGGCGGCGACGTGCACGGGGTCGGCCGTGGAGTCCGCGAGGACCGCGATCTCGGTCGGGCCGGCCTCGGTGTCGATGCCGATCTTGCCGGTGAAGTAGCGCTTGGCCGCCGCGACCCAGATGTTGCCGGGGCCGGTCACCATGTTCGCGGGCGCGCACTCCTCGGTGCCGTAGGCGAACATCGCGACGGCCTGGGCGCCGCCGGCCGCGTACACCTCGTCGACGCCCAGCAGGGCGCAGGCGGCGAGGATCGTGGGGTGCGGCAGCCCGTCGAACTCGACCTGCGGCGGGGAGGCGAGCGCGATCGACTCGACCCCGGCCTCCTGGGCGGGTACGACGTTCATCACCACGGAGGACGGGTACACCGAGCGGCCGCCCGGCGCGTACAGGCCCACCCGCTCGACGGGCACCCACTTCTCGGTCACGGTGCCGCCGGGAACCACCTGTGTGGTGTGCTCGCTGCGGCGCTGGCCCCGGTGCACGATCCGGGCACGCCGGATCGACTCCTCCAGGGCGGCGCGGACGGCCGGATCCAGTTGCTCCAGGGCGGCCGCGATGGCCTGCGCCGGCACCCGGACCTGCGACAGCTCGACCCCGTCGAACTTCCGCGCGTACTCGATCAGCGCCGCCGTGCCACGATGATGCACGTCCTCGCAGATGGGCCGCACCTTCTCCAGGGCGGCTTCCACGTCGAACTCGGCACGGGGCAGCAGATCGCGCAGGGCGCCACCCTCGGGGAGGAGGTCACCGCGCAGGTCGATACGAGAGATCACATCCCAATTCTCTCAGACCGACTCCCGCCACCGTCCGCCTGTATCACTGGCTGATACACGCCCCGGATGTCACAGCCGGCGCTTAGCGTTCCCCTACACCTATGTGACTGCCGCGTGGGTGACCGCGGACGGGGGCCGCCATGACGGAGATGCGCGCGGAGACGGAACCGGTGGATCTCACCGGCGCCGAGCGCCGGATGTGGGAGGCGTACCGCACCGGCCGCACCTGTGATCTCAGTGCCGGTGCCGCGGACCGGGACGACCCGCACGCCGGCCGTCCGTGGGGCCCGGAGCGCAGTGTCCGCGCCGAGGTGGTGGCGCTGCTGCTGCTTCACGGTCCGCCCCCGGTGCCGGGTCGGGTGGTGGCGTTGAAACTGCGCGGAGTCCGCGTCCTGGGGCGGCTGGAACTGTCCGGGGGCAGGGTCGAGCCGTACGTCGAGTTCCAGGCGTGTCGCTTCGACAGCGAGATCCGCCTGTCCGAGACCCGCGTGTGCACCCTGCGCCTGGTGAACTGCGCGATCCCCCGTCTGGAGGCGGCCCGGCTGCACACCGAGGGGGACCTGCACCTGCTCGGTTCCCGGGTGGCGCGCGGCATCCGGCTGACCGATGCCCAGATCGGCACCGACCTGCTGATCAGCCGCGCCGTGGTCCGGCCCGACAACAAGGGCCGGGCGATCACCGCCGACGGCATGTCCGTGGCCCAGGACTTCCAGGGCGACCTGCTGGAGACCTACGGGGAGGTCAGCCTGCGCGGCGCGAAGGTCGGAGTGTCGATGAACCTGCGCGGGGCGCGGCTGCGCAATCCGGGCGGGCGGCGGGCGTTGAACGCGCCGCAGTTGACCGTCGAGCGGACCCTGTACCTGACCTCGATCGCGCTGTACTCCGCCCCGGGCGATTCGGGGGTCGGCACTCCCCCGTACGGGATCGGTCGGACCCCCGTGCCGGGCCAGGCCTCGCAGGCGTTCGAGTGCCAGGGCGGGATACGACTGGACGACGGCCGCTTCGGCGACGCGATCGACTTCTACGGGGCCCGGTTCCGGCTCGCCCCGGACCAGGAGCTCTCGCTGCGGCGGATCAGCACGCCGGAGCTGCGCTTCGTGGGCGCGCAGCCCGAGCAGGGCCGGGTCGTGCTGTCGGGGGCGAAGGTGATCAAGCTGGTCGACCTTTCCACCAGCTGGCCGGGCCCGGGTCGGCTGGCGATGGAGGGCTTCTCGTACGAGATCCTCGCCCCGCGCGGACACTTCCCGCTGCCGCGCCGGCTGGCCTGGGTGGAGACGGCGACGGTGGAGTACTCGCCGGAGCCGTACGAGCGGCTGGCGGCGGTACTGCGGGCCGGCGGGGAGGACTCCGACGCCCGGGAGGTGCTGCTGGCCAAGCAGCGACGGCGACGCGCGACCCTGCCGCCCGCGGCCAAGGCCTGGGGCTACCTCCAGGACTGGACGGTGGTGTACGGCTACCGGCCGGGCCGGGCGGCGCTGTGGATGGCGGTCCTGTGGGCGGCGGGCACCCTGCTGTTCTCGCAGCACCCGCCGCCACCGATCAAGGAGGACGAACACCCGCAGTGGAGCGCCGCCCTGTACGCCCTCGACCTGCTGTTGCCGGTGATCGATCTGGGGCACAAGGGGCAGTGGAAGCCGGGCGGAGCCTGGCAGTGGTGCGCGTCAGCCCTCGTGGTGCTGGGGTGGATACTGGCCACGACGGTGGCGGCGGGCGCCTCCCGGCTGTTGAGGCGGGGGTGACGGCCGCGGGCCCCCGGCCACTACCCTGTGCCTCGTGACCACCGTTCGCCTGCCCCTCTTCCCGCTGAACTCGGTGCTGTTCCCCGGCCTCGTGCTGCCGCTGAACATCTTCGAGGAGCGTTATCGCGCCATGATGCGCGAACTGCTGAAGACGGGCGAGGACGAGCCGCGCCGTTTCGCGGTCGTCGCGATCCGCGACGGCTGGGAGGTCGCGCCGACCGCGCCGGGCCTGCCGGACCAGACAACCCTGCCGGAGCGCGGGCCGGCGGCGGGCTTCGGCGCGGACCCGATCCAGGCCTTCCACCGGGTGGGCTGCGTCGCCGACGCCGCGACGATCCGGGAGCGGGAGGACGGCAGCTTCGAGGTGCTGGCCACCGGCACCGCCCGGGTGCGCCTGCTGTCCGTCGACGCCTCGGGGCCGTACCTGGTCGCCGAACTGGAGGAGCTGGCGGAGGACGCGGGCGAGGGCGCGGGAGCGTTGGCCGAGGGCGTGCTGCGGGCCTTTCGCACCTACCAGAAGCGGTTGGCCGGAGCGCGGGAGCGGTCCCTGGCGGCGGCGCCCGAACTCCCCGACGAGCCGTCGGTGGTCTCGTACCTGGTGGCGGCGGCGGCCGTACTGGACATCCCGTCCAAGCAGCGCCTGCTCCAGGCCCCCGACACGGCGACCCGCCTGGCCGAGGAACTGGAACTGCTGCGCGCGGAGACGGCCGTGATCCGTCACCTGCCGTCGCTGCCGGCGGTGGACCTGACGCGCGCGCCGACGAGCCCGAACTGATGGCGAGGAAGAAGGCGGGGGCCGCCGGGGCGGCGACCCCCGCGATCGCCGCCCTGACGGCCGCCGGCGCCGAGTTCACCACGCACGCCTACGAGCACGACCCGTCGCACCCCTCGTACGGCGAGGAGGCGGCGCAGAAGATGGGCGTCGCCCCCGAGCAGGTGTTCAAGACCCTGGTGGCGGACGTGGACGGCGTGCTGACGGTGGCGGTGGTCCCCGTCTCGGGCTCGCTCGACCTCAAGGCGCTGGCCGGTGCGGTGGGCGGGAAGCGGGCGGCGATGGCGGACCCGGCGCTGGCGCAGCGGACCACGGGGTACGTGCTGGGGGGCATCTCGCCGCTGGGGCAGCGGCGGGTGCTGCGGACGGTGGTGGACGCGTCGGCGGCGCGGCACCGCACGATCTGTGTGTCGGCCGGGCGGCGGGGGTTGGAGGTCGAGCTGGCTCCGGCCACGCTGACGGCGCTGACGTCGGCCACGGTGGCGTCGATCGCGCGCTAGCCCGCGACGCCGGGGGGGTGCGTGCGGCGCCGGGCGCGCCGGGCACCCCGGGGCCCGACACCGGCGGGCCGGAGCCACGGGCTCGGCGGGCCGAGGCGGGTCGGGCGTCGGGCGGGCAGGGAGGGCAGGGCCGCTCAGGCGTCGGGACCGGGTTCCGAGGGCCAGGCGGGGGGCGGGGTGGTGAAGACGGCCGTCAGGGCCAGGTGCGCGGCGAGCGCCACCAGCGGCCAGGCCAGGAGCGCGCCGTGCGCCAGCAGTTGCAGCGGGGCGTCGAACGGCACGCCCTTGCCCGCCTTCGCGGCCGCCGCCGGGAGATCGGAGGACGGGCCCAGCCACAGGCCCAGCCGCCAGCCGACCAGGGCCGCGAACACCGATCCCACCCCGAGCCCGATCACCAGGGGCACCCCGCCCCGGCGCCGCCACAGGAAGACCGCGACGGCGCTCAGCAGCCCGAAGGCCGCCGCGAGCAGCAGGAACGTCCCGTCGGCGCCGATCCGCGCCTCGTTCTCGGAGTTCCGCAGGAACACGGCCTCCCCGTTGGAGACGTACTGGACCTTCGGCGCGAGCCACGCCCACAGCACCCCGAGCAGCACGCCGGCCACCGCCACCACCAGGGCGACGGCGGCTCCGTCCCGGACATCGCCCGGCGTGGTCTTCTCACGCGGCGGCGCGTCCTGGTCGAAGGGCAGTGGGGACGGGGGCGGCGGGGTCACGGCTTCGGTCACCCGCACATCGTGCCAGGTCCCCGGCCCGCCGATGTCAGCGGACCGCCGCCCGACGGTAGGCCCAGGTGGCGACGGCCAGGGACAGCACGCCGACCGCCGCGCAGACGCCCAGGTCGAACAGGACCGCCGCCCAGTCGGGGTCGGGCGCGAACGTACGGGCGAAGGCCTCCACCCCGTACGTCGAGGGCAGCAGGTCGCGCGTCCACACGATCACGTCCGGCATCCGCTCCGGCGGCAGCACGCCCAGCAGCAGCGCGGCCGACATGCCGAGCTGGCCGGCCAGTGTGGCCAGTTCCTGCCGGGGCGCCAGCAGCCCGAGCGCCGCGCCGAGCCCGGCCAGCGCCGCCCCCGCCAGCGGTACCACCGCCGCGAGGATCCACAGCCCGCCCATCGGCAGCCCGAACAGCACGCACCCGAATCCCGCCGTGACCAGCGTTCCCGGCACGGTGAAGGACGCGTAGGCGGCGGCCGCGCCGAGCACGACGGAGGCGGGCGGCACGGGCAGGGTGGCGTAGTGGTCGAGTCCTCCGCCGGCCCGTAGCTGGCCGAAGTACTGGGCGAGCAGGTTCAGCGCGACGAAGGCCACGACCAGCACGGACGATCCGGCGACGACGGCCCGTGCCTCCGAGCCCCCGTCCACCACCCCCCGCATCAGGATCATGATCCCGACGGACTGGAAGGTGGCGACGAACAGCAGCGGGATGCGCGCCACCCGCGCCCGGGACAACTGCGCCCGGTAGACGGCGGCGAGCGCCGGGAAGAACCGTGCCCGGGGTGCCAGCGGTCCGGGCGCGGACGTCCCGGAGGCGTGGGTCCCGGCGGCCGGCGCACCCGCGCCAACGGCGGTGACGGTGGTCACGACTTCACCAGCCCCTTCGAGGCACGGCCTCCGAGGGCCAGGTAGACGTCCTCCAGGCTCGGCGTGGCCAGGGTGAAGTCGTCGAGGGCGGCGAAGGCCGGCCCGCCGGTCACGGCGGCCACGGCGGCGCGCGCCCGGTCGGGGCTGAGCCGCAGCACCCATCGCCGCCCGGACACGGCGGCGGCGGGGGCCAGCTCCGCGACCTCCGGCACCTCCAGCGGCGCGGCGGTCCGCCACACCAGCTCCAACCGGACCTCGCCGGACACCGTCGTCTTGAGGCCGGCGGGAGTGTCGCAGGCGATGACCTTGCCGTGGTCGATGACGGCGACCCGGTCGAGTACGGTCTCGGCCTCGATGACGTTGTGCGTGACCAACAGGACGGTGGCTCCCTGGCGGGCGCGACGCCGGTCGACGGCGCTCCACACGGCGCGCCGGGCGACCGGGTCCATTCCGGTGGTGGGTTCGTCGAGGACCAGGACGGGCCGCTCGCCGACCAGCGCGGCGGCGAAGCAGGCCAGGCGCCGCTGGCCGCCGGAGAGCTTCTTCAGGGGACGACCGGCGAGCGCGGTAAGACCCAGCTCCTCCAGTACCGAGTCCCGTGCGGCGCGCGCCGCACGGGCGTCGAGCCCGCGCAGCCGGCCGGTGGTCTCGGCGGCGAGCGCCACGGTGAGCTCGTCCAGGGCCGTGGACTCCTGCCCCAGGTACGCCAGGAGCCGCGAGGCCCGCTCGGGGTGGCGTACGAGGTCGTGACCGAGCAGCGACACGCTTCCGGCGTCGGGCCGCATCAGGCCGGTGAGCTGTCGTACGAGGGTGGACTTGCCGGCGCCGTTGGGGCCGAGCAGCCCGAAGATCTCGCCGCGCCGGATGTCCAGGCAGATCCCGTCGTTGGCGCGGGTCTCGGGCAGGGCGGGGGCCCCGCGCCGGCCGCGCACGGCCGGGTAGGTCTTGACGAGGTCGCGCACCGCGCAGACGACGTCGCGGGCACCCGCCTCGGAGGTCACAGCCGCGGCCGGTGCCGTGTCCTGTTTCGCGCCTGCTGTGCCCGTGCTCACGAGGGAGCAGCCTACGCGGCTTTCATCCCTCGTCGGCCGCCGGGGTCACCGGCGCCCCCGATGCGGCGGCGCCCGGGGCCGCGACGTGCTCGGCGGCGGCGCGCACGTCGATCTCGCGCCAGAAGCCGGCGCGGATGGCGTAACGGTCGTGCTCGTCGATCTGATCGTCCTTGTGCGCGAGGAGGCCGAACCGGGCGGCGTAGCGCAGCAGCTCCCCGTCGATGCGGTGCGGGATGCGCGGGTACATGGTGGCGAGTTTCTGCAGGTGGACGGTTTCCGGGAGTCGTTCCATCCAGCGCCGGGCGAACACCTGGCCGACCTCGAAGGGGTCGCCGCCGACGGTGGTGATGTCCTCCTCCCGGTCCGCCCAGCGCTGCTCGGCGCTGGTGAGCTGCGCGAGCGTGGGCAGGGAGGCGGTCTCGGCGGGCTCTCCGAGCGGTCCGGCCCGGTCGATCCATCCCTTGTCGGAGGACCAGCGAAGGGCGCTGCCGGCCGGGCCGGCCGCCGAGCCGGACGCGTTCTGCGGGGCGGCGACGGCGCCGGGGGCGCGCAGGGCGGCGAGGTCCTTGGGGGTGGGTACGGGTCTGGCCCCCTCGGCGGCGCTCTCGGCGGCGGGCGCCGGTACGGGTGCGGGGCGCTCGGCGGTGTCGGCGGGCGCGGCGGGCGCGCCGTTGCGGGCGGCTTCGGCGAGCGCCGCCTCGGGCAGCGGGGCGGAGAGGATGGCGGCGATCTCCGGGCGCGGCGCGGGCGCCGGGGAGCACAGGCCGGTGAGGTCCTTGGCGCGGACGGCCCGGGTGATCCACGCCCGGTCCAGCACGCGGCGTTCGTCGGCTTCGGCGACGAGGTCCTCGGACTGGTTGTAGTCCCCGTCGGCCGCCTGGACGGCCCACAGGTGGACGGCGACCCCGTGTTCCTTGGCGGACATCAGTCCGGGCAGCAGGTCGCCGTCGCCGGTCACCAGGACGACGTCCGAGCAGGCCCGGTTGCGGGCCAGCTCGGTGAGTTCGGCGTGCATGGCCGCGTCGACGCCCTTCTGTGCCCAGCGGCCGTCGCTTCGGGTCAGGGCGCCGAGGCGGACGGTGACCCGGGGCATCACGCGCAGCCGCCGGTGCTCGGGTTGGGGGACCCGGTCGGGGGCGCCGTCGAACCAGTAGATCCGCAGCAGCGGCTGCTGGGTGTCGGCCTCGGCGCGTTCGCGCAGGCCCTGGATGAGGGCGGCGTGGTCGACGGTGATGCGGGAACGGGACGGCTCCCCCGCGAGAAGGCTGGCGGCGGCGCCCAGCAGATAGCCGGCGTCCACCAGGACGACGCAGCGGTCCACGCGTTCCACCCTCTTCCCTGGGGGTCCTTGACAGGTTTTCCCCGAGTCTGCCCGACCGCAAGGGTGTTGAAGGCCGGAACTCGATCATCGGCGTGGCGTATCTCACTCCGGACCCGCCGCCGGTCCTCGCCGGCGCACGGTGATGATCCAAAATGCGCGGTTTCCGGTGCTGTGTGAGTGTGAAGGCGGCCCTGGCCCCTACACCCCTCACGGAGGCTTCCCATGGCCAAGAACAAGAACACCCGGCAGCCCGCCAAGACCTCGGACCGCGCCCAGGCCCAGGATCAGTCGAAGAGCTCGGTGCAGTCCTCTCCCGAGCCGTCGTCGGCGCCGAGCCCGATGCACATGGCGGGCAAGCGCAAGGAGAAGAAGTTCGGCCACAACTGACGGTCCCCACGACCGACGGTTCCCCGCACCCGCGGGAAAGGCGCGCCCGGAGCACCGGGCGCGCCCTCGCGCGTGTGGACCGCTCCCCCTAGCCGGCCAGGCAGGACGGTCCGAGGAGCACCTTGAGGTCGCCGAAGAGCGCCGGGTCGGGCTGGACCCGGTGCTTGTCGAGGCGCAGGACGGTGGTGGTGCGCGGCCCCTGGAGCTTGATCCGTACCTCGGTGTTGCCCCTGTGGTGGCGCAGGATCTCCCCCAGACGGGTCACCATCGGCGGGGTGACCTTGACGGTCGGGATGGTCAGGACGACGGGGGCGTTGGTCCCGGCGGAGGACAGGTCGGGGACCATCATCTCCATCGCGACCAGGCGGGGCACGTCCTCGCGCTTGTCGAGGCGGCCCTTGACGAAGACGACCGTGTCCTCGACCAGCTGGGTGGAGACGAGCTGGTAGGTGGCCGGGAAGAACATGCACTCGATGGAGCCGGCCAGGTCCTCGACGGTGGCGATGGCCCAGGCGTTGCCCTGCTTGGTCATCTTGCGCTGGAGACCGGAGATGATGCCGCCGATGGTGACGACCGCGCCGTCGGAGTGCTCGCCTCCGGTGAGCTGGGAGATGCCGGCGTCCGTCTTGTCGGACAGCACGTGCTCCAAGCCGAAGAGCGGGTGGTCGGAGACGTAGAGGCCGAGCATCTCGCGCTCTTGGGCGAGCAGGTACGACTTCTCCCACTCCACGTCCGAGAACTCGACGTCGAGGCCGAAGCCGGGCTCGTCGCCGGCGTTCTCGTCACCCATTCCGCCGAAGAGGTCGAACTGGCCCTCGGCCTCCTTGCGCTTGACCGCGACCACGTTGTCGATCATGGATTCGTGGTGGGCGACCAGGCCCTTGCGGGTGTGGCCCATCTCGTCGAAGGCACCGGCCTTGATCAGCGACTCGACGGTCCGCTTGTTGCAGACGACGGCCTCGACCTTGTCCAGGAAGTCGGGGAAGGAGGAGAACTTCCCCTTGGCCTTCCTGGTCTTGATGATCGAGTCCACGACGTTCTGGCCGACGTTGCGGACGGCGGTGAGGCCGAAGAGGATCACGTCGTCGCCCTGGGCCGCGAAGTTCGGCTCGGACTCGTTGACGTTCGGCGGGAGCACCTTGATGCCCATGCGCCGGCACTCGTTCAGGTAGATCGCGGACTTGTCCTTGTCGTCCTTGACCGAGGTGAGGAGCCCTGCCATGTACTCGGCCGGGAAGTTCGCCTTGAGGTAGGCGGTCCAGTAGGAGACGAGGCCGTAGGCGGCGGAGTGCGCCTTGTTGAAGGCGTAGCCGGCGAAGGGGACCAGCACGTCCCACAGGGCCTGGATCGCCTGGTCGCTGTAGCCGTTCTTGCGGGCACCGGCCTGGAAGATGGTGAAGTTCTTCGCCAGTTCCTCGGGCTTCTTCTTGCCCATCACGCGGCGCAGGATGTCGGCTTCGCCGAGCGAGTACCCGGCGATGATCTGGGCGGCCTTCTGGACCTGCTCCTGGTAGACGATCAGGCCGTAGGTGACCGCGAGCACCTCTTCGAGCGGCTCTTCCAGCTCGGGGTGGATCGGGGTGATCTCCTGCTGCTTGTTCTTGCGCAGGGCGTAGTTGGTGTGCGAGTTCATGCCCATCGGGCCCGGCCGGTACAGGGCGGACACGGCGGAGATGTCTTCGAAGTTGTCGGGCTTCATCAGGCGCAGCAGCGAGCGCATGGGGCCGCCGTCGAACTGGAAGACGCCGAGGGTGTCGCCGCGGCCGAGGAGCTCGAAGGTCTTCGGGTCGTCGAGCGGGAGGGCCAGGAGATCGATGTCGATCCCCTTGTTGGCCTTCACCATCTTGACGGCGTCGTCCATGATCGTGAGGTTGCGCAGGCCGAGGAAGTCCATCTTCAGCAGGCCGAGCGACTCGCAGCTCGGGTAGTCCCACTGGGTGATGGTGACGCCGTCGGTGTGCCGCACCCAGACGGGTACGTGGTCGGTGATCGTCTCGCTGGACATGATCACGCCGGCGGCGTGCACGCCCATCTGGCGGACGAGGCCCTCGACGCCCATGGCGGTGTCGATGACCTTCTTCACGTCCGGTTCGTTCTCGTACATGCCCCGGATCTCGCCGGCCTCGCCGTAGCGCGGGTGCTTCGGGTCGAGGATGCCGGAGAGCGGGATGCCCTTGCCGAGGACGTCGGCGGGCATGGCCTTGGTGAGCCGGTCGCCCATCGCGTACGGGTAGCCGAGGACGCGCGCGGAGTCCTTGATCGCGTTCTTGGCCTTGATGGTGCCGTAGGTGCCGATCATGGCGACCTTGTCGGCGCCGTACTTCTCGGTCACGTACCGGATCACCTCGACGCGCCTGCGCTCGTCGAAGTCGATGTCGACGTCGGGCATGGAGACGCGCTCGGGGTTCAGGAAGCGCTCGAAGATCAGACCGTGGGTGAGCGGGTCGAGGTCGGTGATGCCCATGGCGTACGCGACGATCGAACCGGCCGCCGAGCCTCGGCCCGGGCCCACCGCGATGCCCTGGTTCTTGGCCCACATGATGAAGTCGGCGACGACGAGGAAGTAGCCCGGGAAGCCCATCGAGATGATCGTGTCCATCTCGTACTCGGCCTGCTTCATCCGGTCCTCCGGGATGCCTCCCGGGTAGCGGCGGTGCATGCCGCGCATGGTCTCCTCGCGGAACCAGGTGACCTCGGTGTAGCCGTCCGGGATGTCGAACTTCGGCATCAGGTTCCGGAACTGGAACATGCCCTCGGTGTCGATCTGGTCCGCGACCAGCTTCGTGTTGGCACACCCCTCCTGCCAGGCGTCCGAGGAGTCGATCGCGTACATCTCGTCGGTCGACTTCAGGTAGTAGCCGGTGCCGTCGAAGCGGAAGCGGTCCGGGTCGGAGAGGTTCTTGCCGGTCTGGATGCACAGCAGGGCGTCGTGGGCGGTGGCCTCGTGCGCGTACGTGTAGTGCGAGTCGTTCGTGACCAGCGGCGGGATGCCGAGCTTCTTGCCGATCTCCAGCAGTCCGTCGCGGACGCGGCGCTCGATCTCGATGCCGTGGTCCATCAGCTCCAGGAAGTACCGGTCCTTGCCGAAGATGTCCTGGTACTCGGAGGCCGACTTCAGGGCCTCGTCGAACTGGCCGAGGCGCAGCCGGGTCTGGAGTTCGCCGGAGGGACAGCCGGTGGAGGCGATGAGCCCCTCGGACCACTTGGAGATGGTCTCCTTGTCCATGCGCGGCCACTTCGTGAGCCAGCCCTCGGCGTACGCGTCGGAGGACAGCCGGAAGAGGTTGTGCAGGCCGGTGGCGTTCGCCGCCCAGATCGTCTTGTGGGTGTAACCACCGGAGCCGGAGACGTCGTCCCGCTTCTGGTGGGGCTGGCCCCACTGGATGCGGCGCTTGTTGCGCCGGGACTCGGGGGCGACGTACGCCTCGATGCCGATGATCGGTGTGACCCCGGCCTTCTTCGCCGAGTGGAAGAAGTCGTAGGCGCCGTGCAGGTTGCCGTGGTCGGACATCGCGATGTGCGTCATGCCCATCTCGTTGCAGGCGTTGAACATGTCCTTGAGCCGCGCGGCACCGTCCAGCAGCGAGTACTGGGTGTGGACGTGCAGGTGCGTGAACGGCGGCTTGGTCACGGTGGGGGTCCTCCGGCGACGGGAGTGGGGGGCGACTTCGAATCCTACGTCGGCCCGATGACACTTCCGGGGCACCGACCGGTACGGTCAGGCGTTGCACCGGCCAGGAGCACCTGTCCGAAAACCGATTGGCACACGCGCCACCAGGAGGAACCCGCCATGGCGGTCCCCGAGACGACGAACGAGCAGCGCGCCGAGCAGATACTCGACGTGTTCGACACCGCTTTCGGTGAGCTGCTCGCCGCCGACCCCGCTGCCTTCCAGGTGAAATTCCGGAAGATGGCGGCCTCCGCCTTCGCCTTCTACCGCGGAACGGCCTGCCTGTTCTACGCCGACCTGGAGCGGGACCGGCACGGCGGCCCGTACCTGGACGAGCGCACCGGCCGTGTGTGGATCCACGGCGACCTGCACGCCGAGAACTTCGGCACGTACATGGACTCCAACGGCCGGCTGATCTTCAACATCAACGACTTCGACGAGGCGTACGTCGGCCCCTTCACCTGGGACCTCAAGCGGTTCGCGGCCTCCGTCGCCCTGCTCGGCTACACCAAGGCGCTCAGCGACGGGCAGATCAGCGAGCTGGTGCGGACCTACGCGGGCGCCTACCGCGAGCGCATCCACCGGCTGGCGACCGGCGCGAAGCACGAGGAGGTCCCCTCCTTCACCCTGGACACCGCGGAGGGGCCGCTGCTGGGGGCCCTGCGCGCGGCCCGGTCGCGGACCCGGTTCGAGCTGCTCGCGTCGATGACCGAGATCAGGGACTACGAGCGCCGCTTCACCTCCGGTCCCGGCACGCTGGAGCTGGACGCGGCCACCCGCTACAAGGTGCTGGCCGCCTTCGACGGATACCTGGAGACCCTGCCGGAGGAGTCCCTCGTGCGGCCGGACTCCTACCGGGTCAAGGACGTGGTGGGTCGGCGCGGTGTGGGGATCGGCTCGGCCGGGCTGCCCTCGTACAACATCCTGCTGGAGGGGCACAGCGACGCCCTGGAGAACGACGTCGTGATCTACCTCAAGCAGGCGCAGACCCCGGCGGTGTCGCGGCACATCACCGAGCGGGCCGTACGGGAGTACTTCCTGCACGAGGGGCACCGCACGGTGATCTCCCAGCGGGCCCTCCAGGCGCACGCCGACCCGTGGCTGGGCTGGACCGAGCTGGACGGCGCCGGGCAGCTGGTGGCGGAGGTCTCCCCGTACGCGGTGGACCTGGACTGGTCGGACCTCGACGACCCCGAGGAGATCGCGGCCGTCGTCGCGGACCTGGGCCGGGCGACGGCGACCATGCACGCGTCGGCGGACGAGGCGGAGAGCGGCCACTCCCTGGTCCCCTTCTCCACCGAGCGCGCCATCGACGCGGCGATCGCCGCCGACGAGGAGGGCTTCGCCGAGCTCCTCGTCGACTTCGCCCACGCCTACGGGGCCCGGGCGCGAGCGGACCACCAGATCTTCGTGGACCTGTTCCGCAACGGCCGTCTCACCCCCTGACCGGCCCGCCCACGCCGCGGCCGGTGCTCTTCGGCCAAGGCGTGGGTCCCGTGCCGGCCCCGGACCCTGATTCACAGGGAGTCGTGGCAGACTCGCCGGGATGGACATATCCGGTGCAGGACTTAGAGGGCTGCGGGCCGCGCTGTTCAGCGCGCTCGTCGTGCTGCTCTCGACGGGCTCGCACGTCCTGTTGTCCCGGGCGCCGCTGCCGCCGGTGCTGGTGGGCGGGGCCTTCGCCGCCGTGTTCGCGCTCGCCTTCGCGGTGGCCGGCCGGGAGCGGGGCTTCGGTGCGATCGCCGGGCTGCTCGTGCCGCTGGAGCTGGCGGCCGACACCGCCTTCACCGCCGGGCAGCACTTCTGTTACGGCCCGGCGGGCGGTCCGGTCGCCGGGCCGCTGCACGCGCTGGGCCTGGACGGGCTCTGCGGCGGCGCCCCGGTGGGCGGCCCGCTGACCGGGATGACGCCACCGCCCGCCGACCCGGCCGCGCCGCTGGCGACGCCCGGGCCGTGGACGCCCTGGCTGCTGCTGGGCGCGCACGTGTCGGCGGGCCTGCTGGCGGCCGCGTGGCTGCGGTACGGGGAGCGGGCGCTCGGCCGGCTGCTGCGGGCGGTGGGCGTCCTGGCCTTCCGGCCGCTGCTGCTGGCGGTGGCCTCGGTGGTCGCGGCCGCAGGGCCGGCGCGGCGGCCGGTGCCCCCGGCTCCCGGGGACGCGGGCGCCCGTACCCGGTTCCCGGCGCATTCCGTGGGACGGAGGGGACCTCCCGTACGTCGTGGGGCGCTCGCGAGCGCCTGACCCGTACGGCAGACCCCCTTTCCTTTCGCACCACGGCATACCCACGGAGATCGACATGAGTGCACGCAACAACCAGGCGAACAAGGCGGCCGCCCGCGAGCGGCTGCGCGTCGAACGCGAGAAGCAGGCCAAGAAGGCCAGGGCCCGCCGCCAGGCGCTCGTGGCCTGCGCCGTCGTCGGCGTCCTCGCGGTCGCGGGCGGCGTCGGCTACCTGGTCGTGCAGAACACCAAGCCCTCCCACTGGGAGAAGGCCGCCACGGCGGAACTGGTGAAGCCGAAGAACACCGCGGGCGACGACGGCCTGACGGTCGTCGTCGGCAAGGCGGACGCGAAGAAGACCCTGGAGCTCTACGAGGACCCGCGCTGCCCGGCGTGCGCCGCCTTCGAGCAGTCGGTCGGCGCCCAGGTCCGCAAGGACGTCGACGCGGGCAAGTACAAGCTCCGCTACATCGGCGCCACCTTCATCGACAACGGCGCCAAGGGCGAGGGCTCGAAGAACGCGCTGAGCGCGTTGGGCGCGGCGCTGAACGTCAGCCCCGAGGCCTTCCTCGACTACAAGGCCGCGCTGTACTCCAAGGAGCTGCACCCGGACGAGACGGTCGACAGCTTCGCCAAGGACGACTACCTGATCAAGGTCGCGGACACGGTTCCGGCGCTCAAGGGCAACGCCGAGTTCAAGAAGGCCGTCGAGGACGGCACGTACGACCGGTGGGCCATGGACATGGCCAAGTCCTTCAACGACTCCGGGGTGAAGGGCACGCCGACGCTCAAGATGGACGGCAAGAAGATCGACACCCCGTCGACGCCCGAGGCGTACACGGCGGCGATCGACAAGGCCCTGGCGGGCTGACCTCCCTGCGGGCAACGGGCGGGCGAACTCCTGGAGTTCGCCCGCCCGTTGCCTTACCGAGGGTATCTTCGAAGCCATACCGGTCAGTAATATGATCGGCCGTGACCAGTCATCTCTCTTCTGCCGCCTCGGCACATCCCCGCCGCCGTACGGTCGTCAAGGCCGCGGCCGCCACGGCCGCGCTGGCGCCGATCGTGACGCTGGGCGCCACCGCCGCCCACGCGGCGGAGCCCGCCCCCGCCTTCCTGCACGGCGTCGCCTCCGGCGACCCGCTGCCCGACGGGATCCTGTTGTGGACCCGCGTCACCCCGACCGCCGACGCCGTGCCCGGCTCCGGCGTGGGCCCGGACACCCGGGTCGGCTGGGAGGTCGCGGAGGACAAGTCCTTCTCCCGCGTCGTCGCGAGCGGGTCCGTCACCGCGACCGCCGCCGCCGACCACACCGTCAAGGCGGACGTGCGCGGCCTGCGCCCCAAGACCGTGTACTGGTACCGGTTCACGGCCGGCGCCGCCGTCTCCCCCGTGGGCCGGGCCCTGACCGCCCCGGCCGCCGACACGAGCACGCAGGGCGTCCGCTTCGGCGTGGTCTCCTGCGCCAACTGGGAGTCCGGCTACTTCTCCGCCTACCGCCACCTGGCCGCCCGGGCCGACCTCGACGCGGTCCTGCACCTCGGCGACTACATCTACGAGTACGAGAGCGGGGGTTACCCGGAGGCCAAGTACGTCGTACGCCCACACGTGCCGAAGCACGAGATCGTCGACCTCGCCGACTACCGCACCCGGCACGGCACGTACAAGACGGACGTCGACCTCCAGGCGCTGCACGCCGCGCACACGATCATCGCGATCTGGGACGACCACGAGTTCGCCAACGACTCCTGGTCGGGCGGGGCGCAGAACCACACGCCGGGCACCGAGGGCGACTGGTCGGCCCGCGCGGCCGCCGCGAAGCAGGCCTACTTCGAGTGGATGCCCGTGCGCCCCTCCATCGCCGGCACCGTCTACCGTCGGCTGCGCTTCGGCACCCTCGCCGATCTGCACCTGCTGGACCTGCGCACCTTCCGCTCCCAGCAGGCCTCGATCGGCAGCGGCGCGGTCGACGACCCGGAGCGCACCATCACCGGGCGCGCCCAACTGGACTGGCTCAAGTCGGGGCTCTCGGCCTCGCGCGCTACCTGGCAGCTGGTCGGCACGTCGGTGATGATCTCACCGGTGGCCTTCGGCTCGCTGCCCGCGCACCTGCTGCAGCCGCTCACCAAGCTGCTCGGGCTGCCCGAGGGCGGGATAGCGGTCAATGTGGATCAGTGGGACGGCTACACCGACGACCGCAGGGAACTCCTGGGCCACTTGAAGGACCGGGGCATCAAGAACACGGTGTTCCTGACCGGCGACATCCACATGGCGTGGGCGAACGACGTCCCGGTGGAGAAGGCGACCTACCCGGCTTCCGGCTCGGCGGCGACCGAGTTCGTGGTGACGTCGGTGACTTCCGACAACATCGACGATCTGCTGCACGTGCCGGCCGACACCGCCTCGCTGGTCGCCGAAGCGGCCATCAAGGCGGCGAACTGGCACGTCAAGTGGCTGGACATGGACGCGCACGGGTACGGCGTCCTGGACGTGACGGCCGAGCGCGCGCAGATGGACTACTACATCGTTTCGGACAAGCGGCGCCAGGACGCCACCTCGGCGTGGGAGCGCTCGTACCGCACCCTGAACGGCACTCAGAAGGTGGAACGGGCCGACCGCCCGGTTCGCTGACGTAACGTCAAATTTGCGGTCGACGAGGGGGCCTGGCTCATACCAGGCCCCCTTTCCGCGTCATCGGCAACAAATCTTTAACCTACGAGATCTTGCCATTCTGATGACATGCACACGTAAGCTGCGCGTCAGCGTGAGGACGTACCTCACCCCCCACCACGCTTCGCGAGGAGTCAACGTGCGCGCCACCGCCCGCATATCCCCCCTGCTCCGCCGCCGCCTCATGGGTACGGCCGTCCTGGCCGGCACCCTGGCCTTCGCCCCCCTGACGGCTCCCACGACCGTCGCCGCGGCCAAGTCCGCCGAGGCCTGTACGCCCGGCCAGTCCACCGGGGCCCCGGCCGCCGCCCGTGTCGCGCGCCCCAAGGACCACCACGCGGCCGACCCCAACGAGATCTCGGACGCCCAGGTCAAGTCCATGGACGCCGACCTCAAGAAGAAGCTGTCCCAGCTCGGCCCCCAGCAGCTGGAGGGCATGCGCGCGAGCGCCACCACGGCCACCACCATCCCGGTGTACGTGCACGTCATCACCTCCGGCACCGCCGGCAAGCTGACGGCGACCGACATCAACAACCAGCTGTCCGTCCTGAACGCCGCCTACAGCGGCAAGGGCACCGGCAACGTGGACTCCGGCTACCAGTTCAGCCTGGCCGGCACGGACTACACGGACAACGCCGCCTGGTACAACGTCTCCGACGGCACCCAGGCCGAGAAGGACATGAAGAACGCCCTGCGCAAGGGCGGCAAGAACGCGCTGAACCTCTACACCGCCAACCTCGGCGGCGGGCTGCTCGGCTGGGCCACCTTCCCCAGCTCCTACGCCTCGCAGCCGACGATGGACGGCGTGGTCATCCTCAACACCTCGCTGCCCGGCGGCTCCGCCACCAACTACAACGAGGGCGACACCGCGACCCACGAGGTCGGCCACTGGATGGGCCTGTACCACACCTTCCAGGGCGGCTGCTCGGGCAGCGGTGACTCCGTGGCCGACACCCCGGCCGAGCAGAGCGCGGCCTTCGAGTGCCCGACCGGCCGTGACAGCTGCACCAACAAGACCGGTGTCGACCCGATCCACAACTTCATGGACTACACGTACGACTCCTGCATGTACCAGTTCACCGCCGGCCAGGTGGCCCGCATGAAGAGCATGTGGACCGCCTACCGCGCCTGATCAGCACCTACCGTGCCTGATCGGCGCCCGTCGCGGCGGCGGCGGACGGCGGCCACGTGAACAGGGGCCCGGCCCGGCGAAAGCCGGACCGGGCCCCTGCCCGCGCTCTCCCCGGACGCGCCTACAGGCTGTCGAGGAACGCCAGCGCGACCTTCCACGTCTGCTCGGCGGCCTCCGCGTCGTAGTCGTCGAGCCCCGGATCGGTGAACAGGTGCCCGGCGCCCTGGTAGCCGTGGACCTCCACGTCCGCCCCGGCCCGCCGCATCCGCAGGTACCAGGCCGTCAACCAGTCGTGCGGCTCGAACGGATCCGGGTCGGCCACGTGCAGCTGCACCGGCAGGCCGTCGACCGAGGCGTCCTCCTCCAGGTCCGAGGTGCCGTGCAGGAGCAGCAGCCCGCGCGCCTTCTCGTCGTGCAGTGCCAGGTGCTGGGCCAGCGAGGCGCCGAACGAGAAGCCGGCGTAGACCAGCCCTTGGTCGGAATGGGGGGCCGCGGCCAGGACGGCCCGCCTGAGCAGCTCGTCACGGCCGATCTCGTCCTGGTGGGCCATGCCCTCCTCGACGGTCTCGAACGTACGCCCCTCGAAGAGGTCGGGGACCAAGGCCGTGTGTCCCGCCGCGCGCAGCCGGTCGGCCGCAGCGTGCACCGCGGGCCGCAGCCCGTACGTCGAATGGAAGAGCAGGATGTTCATTCCCCCATCGTGCCAGTTTCCGAAAGCGCGATCCGGTTAGGTTGCCCGCATGGAGATGGAGAACGTCCTTCGCCCCGTCGCGGTCATCGGCGGCTCGCTGATCATCACCCTGCTCGCCGGGTGGGTGCTCGACGTGCTGCTGCGCCGGGCCGACGCCCGACACCACGAGACGCCCCTGTGGGACCTGCTGCGCCGCTGCCGGGTGCCGTTCCAGATCGTGCTGTGCTCCGCGCTGCTCAGAGGGTCCTACCGCTCGGCGCGCATCCTGCCGCGGCACGCCGACGGCGTCGGCCGGGCCCTGACCCTGGTCCTCATCGCCTCCACCGCCTGGCTCCTGGTCCGGATCGCGACGGCGATAGTCGACTCCGGCTACGCGCGCTACGCCTCGGGCTCCCGCGACGCGGCCCGGGTACGCCGGGTCCGTACCCAGGTGACGTTGATCCAGCGAGTGGTGACGGCGGTGGTCTCCGTGGTCGCCATCGCGGCCATGCTGCTGACGTTCCCGGCGATGCGGACGGTCGGCACCTCGATGCTGGCCTCGGCGGGTGTGCTGGGCATCGTGGCCGGCGTCGCCGCGCAGTCCTCCCTGGGCAACCTCTTCGCCGGTCTGCAGATCGCCTTCGGCGACACCGTCCGGATCGGGGACACCGTGGTGGTGGACAAGGAGTGGGGCACGGTCGAGGAGATCACCCTCACGTTCCTGATGGTCCGCACCTGGGACGAGCGCCGCATCACGATGCCCGTGTCGTACTTCACCAGCAAGCCGTACGAGAACTGGTCCCGCGGCGGCGCGCAGATGACGGGCACGGTCTTCCTGCACCTGGACCACTCGGCGCCGATCGACCTGATGCGCGAGCAACTCGCGCTGATCCTCAAGGAGACCCCGGAGTGGGACGGCCGCGCGAGCGGCCTGGTGGTGACCGACACCACACCCAACACCATCGAGGTCCGGGCCATGGTCACGGCCAAGGACGCCGACGACGTGTGGACCGTGCGGTGCGCGGTCCGCGAACGCCTCATCGCCTGGCTGGTGGCCGAGCACCCGTACGCCCTCCCGCGCCTGACGACCGTCGACGCGGTCCGCGGGGCCGCCGCCTGAGACGGGTACGGGACCTACGGATTGCGCAGGCTGCGCACGTCCAGGTGGCGCAGGACCCGGTCGACGATCTCCGGATCGGCGCCGGGTTCGCTGCGCGCCGCCAGCACCTCGTGCCGGGCCGCCGACATCATCTCCCGCTGGATGCGTTGGACGTCGCGGATGCGCTCCACCCGCTTCGCGTACGCCTCGCGCCGTTCCTCGTCCACCATGTCGGGGCTGATCCTCGCCCCCACGTCGTACGCCCGGCGGTACAGGACCTCCAGAAGGTCGTCGGGGAGGTCCTCGGCCCCCTCGATCTCCTGCAGCCGCCGCTTGGCGGCCTTGGCGGCGCGGATGGCGAGCCGCCGCTCCGTCTCCCGTTCCAGGTCCTCGTCGGCCTCGACCCCCAGCTTGCGCACGAGCCAGGGCAGCGTCAGCCCCTGACAGAGCAACGTCACCATGATCACCGCGAAGGCGATGAAGACGATCTGGTCCCGCGCCGGGAAGGGATCCCCCGCGTCGGTCTTCAGCGGGATCGCCAGGGCCAGCGCCACGGAGGCCACGCCCCGCATCCCGGCCCACCACATGACGGTGCTCTCCCGCCAGCTCACCGGGATCTCCTCGGCGTAGTCACGACGACTGTGCAGCCGCTTCGCCAGCCAGCCCGCCGGCAGCAGCCACAGCAGCCGGACGCCCACGACCACCAGCACGACGACCGCCGCCCAGAGCGCCATCTGCTCCTCGCGGCCGCGTGCGGTACCGAAGACGTGGTGCAGCTCCAGCCCGATCAGCCCGAACGCGACGCCGGTGACCAGGGTGTCGACGATCTCCCAGAAGGTGTGTCCGGCCAGCCGCCCCAGCACGTCGTCGGCGTCGGTAGCGTATTCGGCGAGGAAGAGGGCGGTCACCAGCACGGCGAGCACGCCCGAGCCCTGGAGCTCCTCCGCCACGGTGTAAGCGACGAACGGAACCAGCAGCGTCAGTCCGATCTGGAGCGTGGCGTCCCCGAGCCGGCCCATGAGCCGGTTGGTGACCCACCCGAGGGCCAGGCCCACCGCCAGGGCGACCACGGCGGACAGCACGAACTCCCCGAGGGCCTCCGGCCAGGAGAAGGTGCCGCTGACGGCGGCGCCGACGGCCACGTGGTAGAGCACGATCGCGGTGACGTCGTTGAACAGGCCCTCGCCCTCCAGGATCGACACCAGTCGGCGCGGCAGTCCCAGCTGCCCGGCCACGGCGGTGGCCGCGACCGGGTCGGGCGGGGCCACGAGCGCGCCGAGGGCGACGGAGGCCGCCAACGGCAGCCCGGGCACCACGGCGTTCGCCACGGCGGCGACGGCCGCGGTGGTCACGAAGACCAGCGCCACGGCCAGCAGCAGGATCGGCCGGACGTTGGCGGCGAACTGGCGCCAGGAGGTGCGCTGCGCGGAGGCGTACAGCAGCGGCGGCAGCACCAGCGGCAGGATGTACTCGGGCGGGATGTCGACGTTCGGCACGACCGGCACGAGCGCCAGCACCACCCCGCCGATGGTCATCAGCACGGGCGCGGGCAGTCCCAGCCGGTCCCCGAGCGGCACGGTGACCACGGCGCCGAGCAACAGTACGAAAAGCAGAGCGAGCTGATCCACTCCCCCACCCTGCCAGGCCGTCGCGTCCGGCCGGTGTGGGCGGTCGGTGTGTCGGCGGTCGGCGGGCCGCGTACCGCGAAGGGGACGCGGGTTACGGCAGGGTGCGCCGCATGGCCCGGTGCGCGATGCCCGCCTCGTGGAACTCCGGTCCGTAGGCCAGGTAGCCCAGGCGCTCGTAGAAGCCGAGGGCGTGCGTCTGGGCCCCCAGGTCCACGGCGGTGAGCCCCAGCCGGCCGGCCTCCGCCTCGATGGCCCGCACCAGGGCGGCCCCGACGCCCAGCCCGCGTGCGGCGGCGCTCACGGCGAGCCGCCCGAGGGAGCCGACCTCCGGGGAGCCCGTCTTGCCGAGGACGTCGGGCCCGTGCAGCAGCCGGCCGGTGCCCAGCGGCTTGCCGTCGGGCCCCTCGGCCAGCACGTGCACGGCGCCCGCGTCGTAGGCGTCGTACTCGATCGACTCCGGCACGGACTGCTCGATCACGAACACCTGGTGGCGCACCGCGAAGCACGCGGCGCGATCCGTCTCGCCGTCCGCGACGCGGACGGTGAAGGCCGTCACTCGCTCTCGGCCCGGATCACGTCCAGGGCGTGCTGGAGGTCCGCCGGGTAGCCGCTCTCGAACTCCACCCACTGCCCGTCTGCGGGGTGCTCGAAGCCCAGCCGAACGGCGTGCAGCCACTGCCGGGTCAGCCCCAGCCGCTTGGCGACGGTCGGGTCGGCGCCGTAGGTCAGGTCGCCGACGCAGGGGTGGCGGTGGGCGGACATGTGCACACGGATCTGGTGCGTACGGCCGGTCTCCAGCTTGATGTCCAGCAGCGAGGCCGCGCGGAAGGCCTCGATCAGGTCGTAGTGGGTGACGGAGGGCTTGCCCTCCTGGGTCACGGCCCACTTGTAGTCCGCGCTGGGGTGCCGGCCGATCGGCGCGTCGATGGTGCCGCTCATCGGGTCCGGGTGGCCCTGGACCAGCGCGTGGTAGCGCTTGTCCACGACGCGCTCCCGGAACTGGTTCTTCAACGAGGTGTACGCGCGCTCGGACTTGGCGACGGCCATCAGGCCGGACGTGCCGACGTCGAGGCGGTGCACGATGCCCTGGCGCTCGGAGGCGCCGGACGTCGAGATCCGGTAGCCGGCGGCGGCGAGGCCGCCGATGACGGTGGTACCGGTCCAGCCGGGGCTCGGGTGGGCCGCGACGCCGACCGGCTTCATGATGACGACGATGTCGTCGTCGTCATGGACGATCTCCATGCCCGGGACCGGCTCGGCGACGAGTTCGACCGGCCGCGGCGGCGCGGGCATCTCGACTTCCAACCAGGCGCCACCGTGCACGCGCTCGGACTTCCCGACGACGCTGCCGTCGACCGCCACCTTCCCCGCGGCCGCGAGTTCGGCCGCCTTCGTCCGGGAAAATCCGAACATACGGGCGATGGCGGCGTCGACGCGCTCGCCCTCAAGGCCATCGGGAACGGGCAGGGTGCGGATCTCGGGAATCGTACTCACCTGTCGAGTATGCAGGACTCGACAGCCGGGCCCTCCCGCGATCAGTCCTCGTGGACGGTGCCGTCCGGGTCCAGGCCCTTGAACGAGAGCAGGACGATCAGGATGCCGCCGCACACGATCGCCGAGTCCGCGAGGTTGAACACGGCGAAGTGGGCGGGCGCGATGAAGTCGACGACGGCACCGCGGAAAACGCCGGGTGAACGGAAGATCCGGTCGGTCAGATTACCCAGGGCGCCGCCCAGCAGCAGGCCCAGCGCGATGGCCCACGGGAGGCTGTAGAGCTTGCGGGCCAGCCGGACGATCACGACGATCACGGTGGCCGC
Source organism: Streptomyces sp. A1136 (assembly GCF_004795055.1). Classification (GTDB taxonomy): domain Bacteria; phylum Actinomycetota; class Actinomycetes; order Streptomycetales; family Streptomycetaceae; genus Streptomyces. The sequence goes on along the minus strand of NZ_SSBJ01000022.1, from coordinate 96,742 downwards.
GATGCAGGTGAAGATGATCGTGAAGGCCTCGCCGAAGCCGAACGCGGCCCCGGGGTTGCGGATGGCCTCGAACTTCAGCAGGTCCCCGACGACCTCGATCGGCCGGTGGTGCTCCAGCTTGGCGACGACGACCATCTTGCTGCCGAGGTCGATCAGGTACGCCAGTACCGCCACCACGAGCAGCGCCGCGATCCGCCGACGCCCCTTGGGCGCGGTCGGCTCCGGCTCCGCGCCGTCCCCGACGTCCGGCGTACCGATGATGCGCTCCGCCTCTGCCACGTGAGTCCCTCGAACTAGCACGAACCAGGTTCCCGGCAGGTTCCTGGACCCTGACGAGACACGAGGGTACGTCAGGGTCCCGTGGGCCGCGCCGCCCGGCCGGGCCGGATCAGTGCCGCCGCTCCTGCTTCTGCTTGCAGTCCACGCACAGGGTGGCCCGCGGGAAAGCCTGCATCCTGGCCTTGCCGATGGGCTTCCCGCAGTTCTCGCAGAAGCCGTACGTGCCCGCCTCCAACCGCTCCAGGGCGCGCTCGGTCTGCTCCAGCATCAGAGTGGCGTTCGCCGCGAGGGCCAGCTCGGACTCCCGGGTGATGTTCTTGGTCCCCGTATCGGCCTGGTCGTCGCCCGCGCCGTCGCCCGAGTCCCGCATCAGACCCGAGATGGCCTGCTCGGAGGCCTCCAGTTCGGCGCGCAGTCGCAGCACCTCGCCGGTCAGCTCCGACCGGGCCTCGGACACCTCGTCGGGCGTCCAGGGGTCCTCGCCGGGGCGTACGGGCAGCCGGCCGGGGGCGGCGTGGCCCCCGGCGGTGGCCGCCCTGGGGAGGCCGCTGGTGGCGGCCTCGGCCGTCTTGCGCGTCGCGCCGGTGCTCTTCTTGGCAACCACTGTGCGGGCTCCAGTCTCTTTCGCGGCCTGCGCCGCCCCCTCGACCCCGGCCGGTTTGGCCGCGGCCTTTCTCGCCGTCGTCTTCCTGACGGCGGCCGTCGCCTTGTCCGCGGACGCCGTGGCCGCCTTCTTGGCGGGCGGCTTCTCGGCGGGCGCGGTGGCCGTCTTCTTCGCCGGTGCCTTCTTGGCCGGTGCCTTCTTGGCCGGTGCCTTCTCGACGGCCGGCCCGGTCGCCGGTGCCGTGGTCGAGGGCGGCTTCTGCACGGCTGTCTTGTCCACGGCTGCCTTCTTCACGGGTGCCTTGATCGCGGATGCCTCGGTCGCGGATGCCTTTTCCCCGCCGCTCTTGCGCACGGCGTCCTTCCTCGCGGCGTGCACGGGTTTCCCGGCCGCCTTGGCAGCGGTCTTGGCAGCGGTTCCCTTCCCGGCCGGGGCGTCCGTCTCGGCGCGGGCCTCGGCGACCTTTCCGACAGCCTTTCCGGTAGTCCCGGCGGTCTTCTTCGCCACCATGGCCGCGGCCCCTTCACATACTGTGATAATTGCTCGCGAATCGTGCCGGAACGATAAATCGGCTCCGGCGCCACGGCAACGGGGCGCGCATCCGTCGTGGTGAACCTGCATCCGTTGTGCCCAGCCCGAAGCCCGGTAATCCGCCCCTCCCAGCCCGACAGGGCCCGGACCGGCCGCGTCGGCCCATCCGGGTCACGCGCGGGGCACCCGCCGGGGGCGCCCCGCGGCGCCGCCCCCGGCGGGTAAACCGGTCGGCCGGGCGCCGCCCGGCCCCGTACACTGGGCCCAGCGAAAGGCATGGATGGGGACGAGTAGCGTCGGACGCAGCCAGGAGCGACCCGGGGACGGTGAGAGCCCGGGGGCGAGCGCGATGTGAAGGATCACCCCGGAGCCGCCGGAAGAAAGCCGTCACCACGGCGAGTAGAACCGGCTTCGCACCCCAATGAGGGGGCCACCGGCGCCGCCGGCGGCCAAGGAGGGTGGTACCGCGGGAGCAGCAGACGGCTCTCGTCCCTCCGGACGGAAGTCGCATCCCGCCGGAGGAAGAGTTCAGCCTCATGACCACACCGCCGCAGTACCGCCCGGTACCCGCCCAGGTCGACCTGCCTGCCCTTGAGCACGCCGTCCTCGACTTCTGGCGCGAGAACAAGACCTTCGACAAGACCCTGGCCCAGTCCGAGGGCCGCCCCGAGTGGGTCTTCTACGAGGGCCCGCCCACGGCGAACGGCATGCCCGGCGCCCACCACATCGAGGCCCGCGTCTTCAAGGACGTCTTCCCGCGCTTCCGCACCATGCGCGGCTACCACGTCGCCCGCAAGGCCGGCTGGGACTGCCACGGCCTGCCCGTCGAGCTCGCCGTCGAGAAGGAACTCGGCTTCAACGGCAAGCAGGACATCGAGGCGTACGGGATCGCCGAGTTCAACGCCAAGTGCCGCGACTCGGTGACCCGTCACACCGACGCCTTCGCGGAGCTCACGACCCGGATGGGCTACTGGGTCGACCTGGACGACGCCTACCGCACCATGGACCCCGAGTACGTGGAGTCCGTGTGGTGGTCGCTCAAGGAGATCTTCAACAAGGGTCTGCTCACCCAGGACCACCGTGTCGCCCCCTGGTGCCCGCGCTGCGGCACCGGCCTCTCCGACCACGAGCTGGCGCAGGGCTACGAGACGGTCGTCGACCCCTCGGTCTACGTGCGCTTCCCGCTGACCTCCGGCCCCCTCGCCGGTCAGGCCGCGCTGCTGGTCTGGACGACCACCCCCTGGACCCTCGTCTCCAACACCGCCGTGGCCGCGCACCCCGAGGTCACGTACGTCGTGGCGAGCAACGGCGAGGAGAAGCTGGTCGTCGCCGAGCCGCTGCTGGAGAAGGCCCTGGGCGAGGGCTGGGAGGCCACCGGGCAGTCCTTCACGGGCAAGGAGATGGAGCGCTGGACGTACGAGCGCCCCTTCTCGCTCGTGGAGTTCCCCGCGCCCGCCCACTACGTCGTGAACGCCGAGTACGTCACGACCGAGGACGGTACGGGTCTGGTCCACCAGTCCCCCGCCTTCGGCGCCGACGACCTCGCGGTCTGCCGCGCGTACGGCCTGCCGGTCGTGAACCCGGTCCGTCCCGACGGCACCTTCGAGGAGGACGTCCCGCTGGTCGGCGGCGTCTTCTTCAAGAAGGCCGACGAGAAGCTGACCGCCGATCTCGACGCGCGCGGCCTGCTCTTCAAGCACATCGCCTACGAGCACAGCTACCCGCACTGCTGGCGCTGCCACACCGCGCTGCTCTACTACGCGCAGCCGTCCTGGTACATCCGCACCACCGCCGTCAAGGACGCGATGCTGCGGGAGAACGAGAAGACGAACTGGTTCCCGGACTCGGTCAAGCAGGGCCGCTTCGGGGACTGGCTGAAGAACAACATCGACTGGGCGCTGTCCCGCAACCGCTACTGGGGCACCCCGCTGCCGATCTGGCGCTGCGAGGAGAACCACCTCACCTGCGTCGGCTCGCGCGCCGAGCTCTCGGAGCTGTCGGGCACGGACCAGTCGGCCCTGGACCCGCACCGCCCGTACATCGACGACGTCACCTTCACCTGCACCCACGAGGGCTGCTCCCTCGAAGCGGTCCGCGTCCCGGAGGTCATCGACGCCTGGTACGACTCGGGTTCGATGCCGTTCGCGCAGTGGGGATACCCGTACAAGAACAAGGAGATCTTCGAGAAGCGCTACCCGGCGCAGTTCATCTCGGAGGCCATCGACCAGACGCGCGGGTGGTTCTACACCCTGATGGCGGTCGGCACGCTGGTGTTCGACAAGTCGTCCTACGAGAACGTGGTCTGCCTGGGCCACATCCTCGCCGAGGACGGCCGCAAGATGTCCAAGCACCTGGGCAACATCCTCCAGCCCATCCCGCTCATGGACCAGCACGGCGCGGACGCGGTGCGCTGGTTCATGGCGGCCGGCGGTTCCCCGTGGGCGGCGCGCCGCGTGGGCCACGGCACGATCCAGGAGGTCGTCCGCAAGACGCTCCTCACGTACTGGAACACCGTCGCCTTCCAGGCGCTGTACGCCCGCACCGCCGACTGGGCGCCCTCGGCGACCGATCCGGCCCCGGCGGACCGCACGGTCCTGGACCGCTGGCTCCTGTCCGAACTGCACACGCTGACCGCCGAGGTCACGGAGGCGATGGAGTCCTACGACACCCAGCGCGCCGGCAAGCTGCTGTCCTCCTTCGTCGACGACCTGTCCAACTGGTACGTCCGTCGTTCGCGCCGCCGCTTCTGGCAGGGCGACGCGGCCGCGCTGCGCACGCTGCACGACGTGGTGGAGACGGTGACCCGGCTGATGGCCCCGCTGACCCCGTTCATCACGGAGCGGGTCTGGCAGGACATGATCGTGCCGGTGACCCCGGAGGCCCCGGAGTCCGTGCACCTGTCGTCGTGGCCGGTCGCGGACGCCTCGGCGGTCGACCCGGTGCTGTCGCAGCAGATGCAGTTGGTCCGCCGCCTGGTGGAGCTGGGTCGCGCGACGCGTGCGGAGTCCGGGGTCAAGACCCGTCAGCCCCTGTCGCGGGCGCTGGTCGGGGCGGTCGGCTTCGACGCCCTGTCCCCCGAGCTCCAGGCCCAGATCACGGAGGAGCTCAACGTCTCCTCGCTGGCCTCCCTGTCGGAGGTCGGCGGTTCGCTGGTGGACACCACGGCGAAGGCCAACTTCCGTGCGCTGGGCAAGCGTTTCGGCAAGGGCGTGCAGGACGTCGCCAAGGCGGTGGCCGCGGCCGACGCGGCGGCCCTGTCCCTGGCGCTGCGTTCGGGCGAGGCCTCGGTGGAGGTGAACGGCGAGACGGTCACCCTCACCCCGGAGGAGGTCATCATCACGGAGACCCCGCGTGAAGGCTGGTCGGTGGCGTCCGACTCGGGTGCGACGGTCGCGCTGGACCTGGAGATCACTCCGGAACTGCGGCTGGCGGGCCTCGCGCGGGACGCGATCCGCCTGATCCAGGAGGCCCGGAAGAACTCCGGCCTGGACGTGGCGGACCGGATCGCCCTGCGGTGGTCCGCCTCGGACCCGGAGGTCGTGACGGCCCTGACGGACCACGCGGCGCTGATCGCGGACGAGGTCCTGGCGACGGACTTCGCCTCCGGCGAGGCGGACGCGGCGTACGGCGCCCCGTTCACGGACGAACCCCTCGGCCTGACGTTCCGCCTCCGCAAGGCATAGCCACCCCGACCACCTGTGGCCCGGTCTCCCCCGCGGGGGGGGCCGGGCCACACCCGTATCTCCCGTGGCCCGGGGAGGCCCCGAACCAAGCCGCCCAGGACCGGCCCCGCCCGCCCAGACCAGCCGCGCCCGCCCGGGACCGGCCCCGCCGGCGTTTGAGGCGCGGGGTCCGGGTGGAGCCCCGGCAACGGCGCCGCGCCCGAATGCCGGACCGCGCCCGACCCGACCCGACCACCCCAGCCCCCGCCGGGGGTCGAGGCGCGTGGTGGGCCGGGTAGCGAAACGGGCCGGGCCCGGTGCCCCCGAAGGGGAACCGGGCCCGGCCCGAACTGCTGCTGCCGACAGACAGGCGGCGGCCTAGTTGTCGTCCTCGTCGATCAGGAAGCCCCGCATGGGAGACGGCGCCTGCATCGGCTGCGGTGCGGCCGGCCGCACCGGAGCCATCGGCTGCGTCATCGCCGGGGACATCTGCTGCTGACCGCCGTAGGACGGACCGCCGCTCATCGGGGAGGGACCGCCCATGGGGGACGGGCCGCCCATGGAGTGGCCCATCGCACCGGCCGGAGCCATCGACGGGGACGGCGACGGCGGCAGCGCCGGACCGGCCGGACCCCGCGGCGGGGCGAGGGAGTCGTCGGCCTGGGTCTCCAGCTGGCGCAGCTGCGACTCCAGGTAGGACTTGAGGCGCGTACGGTACTCGCGCTCGAAGCCCCGCAGGTCCTCGACCTTGCGCTCCAGCGTGGCGCGGGCGGACTCCAGGGAGCCCATCGCGACGCGGTGCTTCTCCTGCGCGTCCCGCTCCAGCGCGTCGGCCTTGGCGCGGGCGTCCCGCTCCAGGCCCTCGGCGCGGCTACGGGCCTCGCCGACGATCTTGTTGGCCTCGGAGCGGGCCTCCGCGATCGCCTGGTCGGCGGTCTGCTGCGCGAGCGACAGGACGCGGGCGGCGCTGTCGCCACCGGGGCCCTGCTGCGGGAGCTGCGGCTGCTGCTGCTGGTGCATGGGCTGGCCCATCTGCTGCATCTGCTGCCCCATCGGCTGCATCTGCTGGCCCATCGGCTGCCCCATGGGCTGGCCGAGCGGGTTCTGGCCACCCATGGACTGCTGCTGCATGGGCTGCTGGCCCATCTGCTGCTGCTGGCCCATCTGCTGCTGGCCACCCATGGTGTGCTGCTGCATGGGGCCGCCCATCGGGCCGGGGCCCTGCGGACCGTGGCCGCCGGGGCCGGCGGGCAGCTGCGGCTGGCCCCCGGGCAGCTGGGGCGGGCCCATCTGCGGCTGCTGCTGCTGCGGCGGGCCGGATATGGCCGCCGGGACGGGGCCGCCGGGGCCTCGCTGGTCCTGGGGCTCGGGCTTGCGCATGCCCTGCTGCTGCTGGTTCTGCGCGGCGGCTCGCGTGGCGGCGGCCAGCTTCGCGCGCAGGTCCTCGTTCTCGCGCAGCAGGCGCGTCAGTTCGGACTCGACCTCGTCGAGGAAGGCATCGACCTCGTCCTCGTCATAGCCTTCTCGCAGGCGGACGGTCGTGAACTGCTTGTTCCGCACGTCCTCGGGAGTCAGCGGCATGTCTTCTTCACCTCTACGTAGTCGTCGGCAGTCGGCAAGACCGTATCGGGATCGTCCCCGCGCGCGCGGAGAAGCTCATCGTTCACACGCTTCTCGCAGCGGTGCTCACGAAACTGATGAGGATGTAAACGATGATCATCAGAACGAAGAAGGACAGGTCGAGTGCCACGCCCCCGAGACGCAACGGCGGGATGAAACGCCGGAGAAGCTTGAGCGGTGGATCGGTGACAGTGTAGGTGGCCTCAAGAACGACCACCATCGCCTTGCCGGGTGTCCATGAGCGTGCGAACTGGAACACGTAGTCCATGACCAGTCGGAAGATCAGCACGATAAGGAAGCACATCAGCACGATGTAGACCACCTGCAGTGCGACGCCCATCCCGTGCTTCCCTCTCCCCTGCTCCCGCTCTGTTCCCGGCCCCGTGTCTGACGGATCGGTCTAGCTTTGGTTGAAGAACCCGCCCTCCGCGATGCGGGCCTTGTCCTCCGCCGTGACATCGACGTTAGCAGGCGACAGCAGGAACACCTTCTGTGTCACGCGTTCAATACTGCCGTGCAGACCGAAGACGAGGCCGGCTGCGAAGTCGACCAGACGCTTCGCGTCGGTGTCGTCCATCTCCGTGAGATTCATGATCACCGGAGTGCCCTCACGGAAGTGTTCCCCGATGGTACGGGCCTCGTTGTAGGTCCGGGGGTGCAGCGTCGTGATGCGGTACGGCTCCCGCTCGGAGACGACCTTGGGCATGATCACGGGGGCGTTCTTCTCCATGCTGGTGCGGTCAGGTGTGATGGATGCCACGGGTGCGATTCGCGCCGGACGTCCGTTTTCCGCCGGTGCCGGGGTGGGTTCCCGTGGCGCCGGGGGCTGTACGACCCGTACCGGTTCGTCCGGTTCGGGCGTTTGGTGCGCGGGTGGCTGACGCCGGCGATCCCGTTCCGGCTCCGGCTCGGGCTCGAACTCGTCATCGGGGTCGTACCCCGGGTTGTCGTACCGGTCGTCCTCCACGAGGCCGAGGTAGACCGCCATCTTGCGCATCGCGCCGGCCATTCTCCGAGTCCTCCGCTCTGTGGTGGATCGCCCTGTCGCAGGTGCCGCCGTACCGGCGAAGGCATTGTCGGTGATGTCACCAACTGCCCGCGATCCACGTGGCCTGTCCGCTCATCGGCGGAAATGACCATATTTTCTGCTGTGGTCCGACTTTCTTCGCGACGTTACCCGAGCCGGGGTCTCGCGCCGAGTACCGCAGTGCCGACGCGCACATGTGTCGCACCGGCCAACACGGCCTGTTCCAAGTCCGCGCTCATTCCGGCCGACACCATCGTGGCAGTCGGATGGTCGGCGCGCAGGCCGGATGACAATTCCATCAGCCGCTCGAAGGCCGCCTGTTCGCGCCCCGCGTAGGGGCCTGCCAGCGGGGCCACGGTCATGACGCCGTCCAGCCGCAGTCCCGGTGCGGCGGCCACGAGGTCCGCCAGTTCCGCGAGCAGGTCGGGCGCCGCCCCTCCCCGCGCACCCCGTTCGCCCGACTCGGCGTCGAGGGCGATCTGTACGAGGCAGCCGATCTCACGCCCCGCGTTCCCCGCGGCCGCGGACAGCGCCGTGACGAGCCTCGGCCGGTCGACCGACTGCACCACGTGCGCGTATCCCGCCACGGAGCGGACTTTGTTCGTCTGCAACTGGCCCACGAAGTGCCAGTCGAGCGGCAGATCCGCGCAGGCCGCGGCCTTGGGGGCGGCGTCCTGGTCGCGATTTTCCGCAACATGACGGACACCCAGGTCCGCCAGGAGTCGTACGTCGCTCGCCGGATACGTCTTGGTGACCACGATCAGGGTCACTTCGTCCCGCGCGCGGCCGGCCGCGGCGCACGCGGAGGCGATCCGCCCCTCCACCCGCGCGAGGTTCTCCGCGAGTTCCGACTTACGGTCCATCATATTTCAGTCCAACCAGACATATCCGGCCAACCGGCCGGTCACCCGGTCACGGCGGTACGAGAAGTGGTCCCGCGACTCCAGTGTGCAGACCGGTGATCGCCGGCTGTCGACCACCCCCGCCTCGGCCAGTTGCGCGTGCACCCCGGCTACCACGTCGACGGAGGGCGTCCCCCAACCGGTCTCGGCCCAGGCGGCCGGAACCACCTCCGCGACCGCCGCCCGCATCTCGGCGGGTACTTCGTAGCAGCGTCCGCAAACGGCCGGTCCGGTACGGGCGATCACGCGGGCCGGGTCGGCGCCGAGAGCGGTCATCGCCTCGACGACGGCGGGCACCACGCCCGCGACCAGCCCGGGCCGTCCGGCGTGGGCGGCGCCCGCGACCCCGGCGACCGGGTCGGCGAGCAGGACGGGCACGCAGTCGGCGGTGAGTACGGCGAGGGCGAGCCCCCGACGGCCGGTCACCACCGCGTCCACCGAGGGGATGTCGGAATCGGCACCCCACGGTCCGTCGACCACCGCCACGTCCCGGCCGTGCACCTGGTTCATCCAGACCACCAGCTCGGGCGCGACACCGAGGGATTCGGCGGCCCGCGTCCGGTTCGCACGAACGGCGGCCGGGTCGTCTCCGACCGCGCCGCCGAGATTGAGCTCCTCGTACGGAACGGCGCTCACCCCGCCCCACCTGTCGGTGAAGGCGAAGTGCGCGCCGTTCTCGCTGTGGTGTGCCAGCGTCACTTCAAGAAGTCCGGTACGTCCAGCTCCTCGGCCGGGCTGTCCGCGTAGGGACGGGCCGTCGGGACCTGGGGCGCCGGGGCCGCGGGCTCGACCGGGACCTCGACCGGGGCCGGCGGGTCCTCACGAGGGGTGACCGTGCCGAGCCCGCCGAAGGCCGGACGGACCGGCTCGGGGGCGGCGCGGACCGGCGCCGGGGCCGGCTCCTCGCGCTTGGTGGACGCGGCGCCGATGACGTTGTCCCGGCGGGCCGGGGGCTGTCCGCCGTCGAACCCGGCGGCGATGACGGTGACCCGCACCTCGTCGCCGAGCGCGTCGTCGATGACGGCGCCGAAGATGATGTTCGCCTCGGGGTGGGCCGCCTCGCTGACCAGCTGCGCGGCCTCGTTGATCTCGAAGAGACCGAGGTCCGAGCCGCCGGAGATGGAGAGCAGGACGCCGCGTGCGCCATCGATGGAGGCTTCGAGGAGCGGCGAGGAGATCGCCATCTCCGCCGCCGCGACCGCGCGGTCGTCGCCGCGGGCCGAGCCGATGCCCATCAGCGCCGAGCCCGCCTCGGACATGACGGACTTGACGTCCGCGAAGTCGAGGTTGATCAGGCCGGGGGTGGTGATCAGGTCGGTGATGCCCTGCACGCCCGAGAGCAGGACCTGGTCGGCCGACTTGAACGCGTCGAGGACGCTGACCTGGCGGTCCGAGATGGACAGCAGGCGGTCGTTGGGGATGACGATGAGGGTGTCGACCTCTTCGCGGAGTTCGGCGATGCCGTCCTCCGCCTGGTTCGCGCGACGACGGCCCTCGAAGGTGAACGGCCGGGTGACCACACCGATCGTCAGGGCGCCCAGCGAACGCGCGATGTTGGCGACGACGGGTGCGCCGCCCGTTCCGGTGCCGCCGCCCTCACCGGCGGTGACGAAGACCATGTCGGCCCCCTTGAGGACCTCCTCGATCTCCTCGCGGTGGTCCTCTGCCGCCTTGCGGCCGACGGCCGGGTTGGCGCCGGCGCCGAGGCCCCGGGTGAGTTCGCGGCCGACGTCGAGCTTGACGTCGGCGTCGCTCATCAACAGCGCTTGGGCGTCCGTGTTGATGGCGATGAACTCGACGCCCTTGAGACCGACCTCGATCATTCGGTTGATGGCATTGACACCACCGCCGCCGACACCGATGACCTTGATGACTGCGAGGTAGTTCTGCGGTGCTGCCACGTCGAAGGCCTCTCGCCTCGAGTTACGTGTCGCCGCCTCGCGGGCCTGCGTTGCGACGACTGATGCCGAAATGGGGCGGTCCGTACGCGCCGACCCGAACCCTAACCCTGAAGTTTAGGGTTAGGGGTGTGTCTGTTCCTTGGACTCTTCCGAACAGGACACTAAGTCGACAAGTAGCGAGTGTTCAACGAACACGCCGAACCTCCCGTTTTTCTTTTCACCCTATGTGATCACCCGTATCGCTGGCCAACCAGGGTGCGTCGTCGTTCGACCGGACGTCAACTCCCGGACACCGCAGGCGCGGTGGGGACGCTCACGTCGAAGTGCCCGGCTCCCGGGGCGGCTTTCAGCAGAGCGGTCAACGCCCGCCCCTTGGCCTCGCCGAGTTCACCGCTCCCCCACACCACCGTCCGGCCCCGCGTCAGCTGGAGCACGACCGAATCGTAGGACTCCACCTTGACCTGCACGGCTTCCTTGGCGACGGCTTCGGGGAGGCTTCCCGCGATGCCCACGGCCTCGTGCAGCAGCCGGTCGGAGTCGAAGCGCCGGCCGCTCGGCGAACGCTCCGCGGCCAATTCGAGGACCGGCACGCCGGCAGGTGCTTTCGCCACCGTGTCGAATCGCACACCCGATGCGTCCACTTCGACGAACTTCGCGTCCTTCTTGATGAGCAGGACCGGTTTGCGTTCCTTCACTTTCAGACCGATTCCGTGCGGCCAGGCCCGCACCACATCGACCGAATCGATACGGGGCAGCCGACGGAGCAACCGGCCCTCGATCTCGTCGCTGTCGACGCTCACCAAGGGCGCGCCGACGGGCACGGCCGCCGCCGCGAGCACCTGCTGCTCGGTGAGCACCTCGGTGCCCGCGGCCGTGACCTTCTCGACGCGGAGCCAGGACGATCCGTAGAGCACCCAGGCGCCGCCGCCCGCGAGGAGCACCGCGGCGACCAGCGAGGCCAGGACGAGGACCCGGCGCGGCCTGACGCCGGGCCCCCGCGGGCCATTCGGTTTCGACGACTTCGGGCCGCCGGGCGGCTTGGGAGCGCCGGAGCCCCCGCCCTCGGGGCGGGGCCGGCCGGGGCCGGGATTGCCTCGCTGTGCGGTCGTCGCTCCGGCCACTCCTGTGCCTCCCGGGTCAGTGCTTCCCGCCTCAGCGGGTCCTGCGTGCGGCGATCGCCTCGTAGACCAGGCCGACGAGCAGGTCGTCGGCGTCCCGGCGCCCGAACTCGGCGGCGGCGCGGGACATCTCGTAGAGACGGTGCGGATCGGACAGCACCGGGAGGACCTGGCCGAGCACCCACTCGGGGGTCAGCTCCGCGTCGTCGACGAGCAGGCCGCCGCCGGCCTTGACCACCGGCTGGGCGTTGAGCCGCTGCTCACCGTTGCCGATCGGCAGCGGTACGTAGGCGGCGGGCAGCCCGACGGCGGAGAGTTCGGCGACGGTCATCGCGCCCGCCCGGCACAGCATCATGTCGGCGGCGGCGTACGCGAGGTCCATCCGGTCCACGTACGGTACCGGGACATACGGCGGCATCCCGGGCATGTTGTCGACACGCGGCAGTTCGTTCTTCGGACCGACCGCGTGCAGGATCTGGATTCCTGAGCGCTGAAGGGTCGGGGCGACCGCCTGGATCGTCTCGTTGAGGCGACGGGCGCCCTGCGAACCGCCGGAGACCAGCAGGGTCGGCAGGTTGGGGTCCAGCCCGAAGGCGGCACGCGCCTCGGGACGGACGGCGGCCCGGTCCAGCGTCGAGATCGAGCGACGCAGCGGGATGCCCACGTAGCGGGCGCCGCGCAGCTTGCTGTCCGGGGTCGACACCGCCACGGCGTGCGCGTAGCGGGAGCCGATCTTGTTGGCCAGTCCGGGCCGGGCGTTGGCCTCGTGGACGATGATCGGCACCCCGAGGCGCTTGGCCGCGAGGTAGCCGGGCAGGGCCACGTAGCCGCCGAAGCCGACGACGCAGTCGGCCTTGGTGCGCTCCAGGATCTCCTCGGCCGCCTTGATCGTGCCGCGCAGCCGTCCGGGGACGGTGATCAGCTCGGGGGTGGGTTTGCGGGGCAACGGGACGGCGGGGATCAACCCCAGCTCGTAACCGCGCTCGGGCACGAGGCGGGTTTCGAGTCCGCGTTCCGTGCCGAGGGCGGTGATGCCCACGGAAGGGTCCTGCCTGCGCAGGGCGTCCGCGAGGGCGAGCGCCGGCTCGATGTGGCCGGCGGTCCCCCCACCGGCGAGTACGACATGCACCGAAATTCACCGCTCTCCGGACGGACGCCTTGTGACGCGCCGTCTCATCGACTTCCATCTCAGCCCGGTCAGCAGCCGGCCGTTCTTCGGCTGCCGCATCGCGAGCGCCGCGCGCGCCGCCGGCTCCTCCCGCGCGAAGGCGATGAGCAGTCCGACCGCGAACATGGTCGGCAGCAGGGCGGACCCCCCGTAGGAGAACAGCGGGAGCGGGACCCCGGCGATCGGCAACAGACCGAGCACCGCGCCGATGTTGATCACGGCCTGGGCCGTGATCCACGTGGTCACGCCTCCCGCGGCATACCGTACGAAGGAGTCCTCCGTGCGTCCGGCCACGCGGATACCCGCATAGCCTAGAGCCGCGAACAGGGCGAGCACCGACAGCGTCCCCGCCAGACCCAGTTCCTCACCGGTGATGGCAAAGATGAAGTCCGTGTGGGCTTCGGGTAGTTGCCCCCATTTTTCCACACTCGCACCCAGGCCGGAACCGAACCATCCGCCGGACGCGAGAGCGTAGATCCCGTGGACGGCCTGCCAGCAAAGGTCGTTCTTGCCCGGTTCTGTCGCGCCGATGCACGCCAGCCGGTCCATCCGGTGCGGGCTGGTCTTGATCAGCAGTACGACGATCACACCCGCGAAGGTCAGCACGCCCGCGAACATCCGGGTGGGCGCCCCGGCGAGCCAGAGCAACCCGAACAGGATCGCCCCGAGGATCACGGCCGTTCCCATGTCCCCGCCGAGCATGATCAGTCCGAGCAGCAGGAAGGCCACCGGCACGAGCGGCACCAGCAGGTGCTTCCACTGGCTCAGGAGCCCCTTCTCGCCCTTGCGTGCCAGCAGGTCGGCGCCCCACAGGATCAGTGCCAGCTTGCCGAACTCACTGGGCTGGAGCATGAACGGGCCGCCAAGGGAAATCCAATTCTGGTTACCGTTGATCGAGACCCCTATCCCGGGGACCTGGACCAGGACCATCAGGAAGAGCGTCCCGGCGAGCACCGGATAGGAGAGCGCCCGGTGGAGCTTGACCGGCATCCGGGAGGCGATCATCAGCAGGCCGGCGCCGATCAGGGCGGCGAGGAACTGCTTCTTGAAGAAGTAGGCGTCGCCCAGGCCCAGCTGGAGCGCCTTGATCATGGAGGCGGAGTAGACCATCACCAGTCCCAGGACGGTGATGAGCAGCGAGCTGCCGAAAATCAGGTAATACGCGGTGAGCGGACGGTCCCAGGCCTTGCGCACCTGCCACTGCGTACGCCGGAACCCGGCCAGCGGCCCGCGCCCCGCGGGGCCGCCGGGGCGGGCCGCAGGGCGTTTTCGGCCCTGCGCCCTGACCGCCTTCACGGACGTGACGGCCCTGACCGCCTTCGCGGCCTTCGCGGCCTTCGTGGCGGACGGCCGCCGCCCCGGCAGGACTTGTCTGGCCGGCATCTGTGATCTTCCCCTCCACTCGTACGAGGCGAGCAGCCGGTCGGGGAGGGACACCTGCCCTGGGTCGACCTAGGCGCTCTCGGCGGCCAGTTCGCGTACCGCGTCGGCGAACGCGTCCCCACGCTTGTTGTAGTTCGCGAACATGTCCATCGAGGCACAGGCAGGTGCCAGCAGGACCGTGTCGCCGCGCTCGGCGAGCCGGGCCGCTTCCCGGACCGCTGCGAGCATCGCCCCAGTGTCGGTCCGGTCGAGGTCCACGACCGGGACCTGCGGGGCGTGTCGCGCCAGCGCCTGCGCGATCAGGGCCCGGTCGGCGCCCATCAGCACCACGGCGCGCAGCCGCTCCGCCGACTTCCGCACGAGTTCGTCGAAGGTCGCGCCCTTGGCGAGACCTCCGGCGATCCAGACGACGGGCTCGAAGGCGGCGAGGGAGGCCTCCGCCGCGTGGGTGTTGGTGGCCTTGGAGTCGTCGACGTACGTGACCCCGTCCACCTCGGCCACGTGCGCGACCCGGTGGGCGTCCGGCCGGAAGTCGCGCAGTCCGTCGCGGACGGCGCGGGGCGGGACGCCGAAGGCGCGGGCGAGGGCCGCCGCGGCCAGCGCGTTGGCGATGTTGTGCGGGGCCGGCGGGTTGACGTCCCCGACCTCGGCGAGTTCCTGGGCGTTCTTCTGCCGGTTCTCGACGAACGCGCGGTCCACGAGGATGCCGTCGACGACGCCGAGCATGGAGGGACCGGGGGCGCCGAGGGTGAACCCGATGGCCCGGCAGCCTTCTTCGACGTCGGCCTTCTCGACCAGTTCCTCGGTGGCCCGGTCGGCGACGTTGTAGACGCAGGCGACGGTGTTGCCCTCGTAGATCCGGCCCTTGTCGGCGGCGTACGCCTCCATGGAGCCGTGCCAGTCGAGGTGGTCGGGGGCCAGGTTGAGCACGGCCGCGGAGTGGGCGCGCACCGAGGGCGCCCAGTGCAGCTGGTAGCTGGAGAGTTCGACGGCGAGTACGTCGTAGCGCTCGCCGCCGGTCACCACGTCGATGATGGGGGTGCCGATGTTGCCGACGGCCGCCGTCTTGAGCCCGGCGGCCCGCAGGATCGAGGCAAGCATCTGCGTGGTGGTGGTCTTGCCGTTGGTACCGGTGATCGCCAGCCAGGGGGCCGCGTCGGGGCCGCGCAGCAGCCAGGCGATCTCCACGTCCCCGACGACCTCGACGCCCGCTCGCGCGGCCGCCTCGAACAGCGGGCTGTCGGGCTTCCAGCCGGGCGAGGTGACGACCAGGTCGGTGCCCTCGGGGAGCGTCTCGGCGTCCGCGAGGCGCACGGAGATCCCCGCCGCCTCCAGCTCCGCCGCGCGGGCCCGGTGTCCCTCGCCGTCGCCGCCGTCCACGACGGTCACGACCGCGCCGAGGCCGGCCAGGGCGCGGGCGGCGCTGACGCCGCTCACGCCCAGACCGGCGACGGTGATGTTCTTGTCCTGCCAGGACGTCACTTGTCCGCTGCCCATCCCGCGTAGAAGAGTCCGAGGCCCACGATCACGCACATGCCCTGGATGATCCAGAAGCGGACCACCACAAGGACTTCGGACCACCCCTTGAGTTCGAAGTGGTGTTGCAGCGGGGCCATCCGGAAGACGCGCTTCCCGGTCAGCTTGAAGGAGCCGACCTGGATGACGACCGACATGGTGATGAGGACGAAGAGGCCGCCGAGCAGGGCGATCAGGAACTCCGTGCGGGAGCAGATCGCGAGGCCGGCCAGGGCGCCGCCGAGCGCGAGCGAGCCGGTGTCACCCATGAAGATCTTGGCTGGTGAGGTGTTCCACCACAGGAAGCCGAAGCAGGCGCCCATCAGGGCGGAGGCGACGACCGCGAGGTCCAGCGGGTCGCGGACCTCGAAGCAGGCCGCCGGGTTGGTCAGGTCCTGCGCGTTCACGCAGGACTCCTGGTGCTGCCAGACACCGATGAAGGTGTACGCGCCGAAGACCATCACCGCGGCGCCCGTGGCCAGGCCGTCCAGGCCGTCCGTCAGGTTCACGCCGTTGGACATGGCCAGGATCATGAACAGCGCCCAGACCACGAACAGCACCGGGCCGATGGCCCAGCCGAAGTCCGTGACGAACGACAGTTTGGTGGAGGCCGGGGTCAGCCCGCGCGAGTCCTTGAACTGGAGCGCGAGCACCGCGAAGGCGATGCCGACGATCAGCTGGCCGGCCATCTTGGCCTTCGCCCGCAGACCGAGCGAGCGCCTCTTGACGATCTTGATGTAGTCGTCCAGGTAGCCGACCAGACCCATGCCCGCCATCAGGAACAGGACCAGCAGACCCGAGAAGCTCGGCTCCTCGCCGGTGATCACCTTGGTGAGGGCGTACGCGATGAGGGTGGCCAGGATGAAGGAGATGCCACCCATGGTGGGCGTCCCCTTCTTCCCGGCGTGGCCGCGCGGGCCGTCGTCGCGGATGAACTGGCCGTAGCCCTTGCGGGCCAGCAGCTTGATCAGCAGCGGGGTGCCGATGACGGTGAGGAACATGCCGATGACACCGGCGAACAGGATCTGCCTCATCGGTCGGAGGCCTCGCCTTCGAGCAGAGCCTGTGCGACCCGCTCCAGACCGGCCGACCTGGAAGCCTTCACCAGCACGACGTCCCCCGGGCGCAGTTCACTGCGCAACAGGTCGACCGCCGCCTGCGCGTCGGACACGAGCACCGACTCCTCACCCCACGAACCCTCGTTATATGCGCCCAGTTGCAACCAGGACGCTTCCCTGCCCCCGACTGCGACGAGCTTGCTCACGTTGAGCCGGACGGCAAGCCGTCCCACCGCGTCGTGTTCGGCCAGCGCGTCGTCACCGAGCTCGGCCATGGGGCCGAGCACCGCCCACGTGCGGCCCCCGTCCGCCTGTGCGGCGGAGCCCATCGCGACGAGCGCTCGCAGAGCGGCCCGCATGGACTCGGGGTTCGCGTTGTAGGCGTCGTTGACGATCGTGACGCCGTCCGCGCGCTCGGTGACCTCCATCCGCCACCGGGACAACGTGCCCGCCCCGGAGAGCGCGGTGGCGATCTCCTCGGCGGACATGCCCAGTACATGGGCGACCGCGGCCGCGCCGAGCGCGTTCGACACGTGGTGCTCACCGTACAGGCGCAAGGTCACGTCACTGCACCCGGTGGGTGTGTGGAGTGTGAAGGACGGCCGTCCCTGGGGCGTCATCCGGACATCCGTGGCCCGGACGTCGGCTTCCTCCGACTCCCCGAACAGGACCGTGCGGGCCTTCGTGCGGGAGGACATGGCACGGACCAGCGGGTCGTCGGCGTTCAGGACGGCGACGCCGCCCTCCGCCTCGGACGGCAGCGCCTCCACCAGCTCGCCCTTGGCCTGGGCGATGGCCTCGCGACCGCCGAACTCGCCGATGTGGGCGGTGCCCACGTTCAGCACGAGTCCGATGCGGGGCGGGGTGAGCCCCGTGAGGTAGCGGATGTGGCCGATGCCGCGGGCGCCCATCTCCAGCACCAGGTGCCGGGTCTCCTCGGTGGCGCGCAGGGTGGTGATCGGCAGCCCGATC
Source organism: Streptomyces sp. A1136 (assembly GCF_004795055.1). Lineage (GTDB taxonomy): Bacteria > Actinomycetota > Actinomycetes > Streptomycetales > Streptomycetaceae > Streptomyces. The sequence continues at coordinate 79,002 of NZ_SSBJ01000022.1, read as the reverse complement.
TCGTTGTTGAGGTTGCCCGGCGTCCACACCGTCGGCGCGTGGTGCTGGAGGACCTGGGCGATGAGGTCCTTGGTGGAGGTCTTCCCGGCCGAACCGGTCAGGGCCACCACGTCGGTGCCGATCCGGGCGACGACCGCGCCGGCCAGCGCCCCGAGGGCCGCCACGACGTCGGGGACGACGATGGCGGGCACGTCGACGGGTCGGGTGGCGAGGACGGCGCGGGCGCCCGCCTCGACGGCCGTGGCGGCGTAGTCGTGGCCGTCGACGCGTTCGCCGACGAAGGCGGCGAACAGGCTGCCGTCCTCCACCTGGCGGGAGTCGAACACGACGGGGCCGGTGACCAGGACGGACGCATCCGGTATGTCGTGGAGCTGCCCGCCGGTGATGTCGGCGATCTCGGCGAGGGAGAGGGGGATCACGGGGTCACCTCGGCCTGGGGGGCCTGCTGTTGGCGTTCGATGGCGGCGCGCAGCACCGCGCGGTCGTCGAAGGGACGGACGACGCCCGCGGTGTCCTGGCCCTGCTCGTGGCCCTTGCCGGCCACGAGGACGGTGTCGCCCGGCCGGGCGCGCGCCACGGCGGCGGCGATGGCCGCGGCCCGGTCGGCGTCGACCAGGACGGAGCCCCGCTCGGCGGGCGGCACGGAGACGGCGCCCTCGAACATCGCGGCGAGGATCGCGAGCGGGTCCTCGGAGCGCGGGTTGTCGGAGGTCAGGATCGCGGTGTCGGCGAAGCGGGCGGCGGCGGCGCCCATCGGGGCGCGCTTGGTGGTGTCGCGGTCGCCGCCGCAGCCGAGCACGATGTGCACCTTGCCCTCGGTGACCTCGCGCAGGGCCCGCAGCACCGATTCGACGGCGTCCGTCTTGTGCGCGTAGTCGACGACGGCCAGGTACGGCTGGCCCGCCTCGACCCGCTCCAGCCGACCGGGCACCCCGGGGACCGCGGCGACGCCGTCGGCGGCGGTCTGCGGGTCGATGCCGGCGGTGGCGAGCGTGACGATCGCGGCGACCGTGTTGGCGACGTTGAACGGGCCGGGCAGCGGTGCGGTGGCCCGTACACGCTGTCCGTCCGGGCCCAGCAGGGTCAGCGTGGAGTCGGCGGCGCCGAGCACCACGTCCTCGGCGCGCCAGTCGGCGCCGGGGTCGCCCGCCGCGGAGAAGGTGACGACCGGGATCGCCGCCTCCTTGGCCAGGCGGCGGCCGTACTCGTCGTCGACGTTGACCACCCCGAGGCGGGCGCGGCGCTCGGTGAAGAGCTGCGCCTTGGCCTGGAAGTAGTCCTCCATGTCGGAGTGGAACTCCATGTGTTCGGGGCTCAGGTTGTTGAAGACCGCGACGTCGAAGACGCAGCCGTCGACCCGGCCGAGCACCAGGGCGTGGCTGGAGACCTCCATGGTCACGGCTTCGACGCCGCGTTCGCGCATGAGGGCGAAGAGGGCCTGGAGGTCGGTGGCCTCGGGGGTGGTGCGCTCGGACTTGATGCGCTCGTCCCCGATGCGCATCTCGACCGTGCCGACCAGGCCCGTCGCGCGTCCGGTGCCGCGCAGGCCGCCGTCGACGAGGTAGGCCGTGGTGGTCTTCCCCGAGGTGCCGGTGATGCCGAGCTGGAGCAGGGACTCGCCCGGGCGGCCGTAGATCCGCGCGGCGAGCTCGCCCATCCGGGCGCGCGGGTCGTCGACGGCGAGCACCGGCAGTCCCGTCGCGGCGGCGCGTTCGGCGCCCGCCGGGTCGGTCAGCACGGCGGCTGCGCCGAGGGCGGCGGCCTGGGCGGCGAAGTCCGCCCCGTGCAGCTTGGCGCCGGGCAGCGCCGCGTACAGGTCGCCGGGGCGCACGGCGCGGGAGTCGTGCGTGATGCCGGTGATCCGCGTCGTCTGCGACTCCGGGTCGGCGCCTGCCGCTCGCACGCCCAGCAGCTCCGCCAGCTCGCCCAACGGGGTCGGGCGGACGGACTCGGGCCGGGGCGCTCCCGGCGGCGCTGCCGGGGCGTCTTTCTGTGGCGTTCTGGGCTGATCAGCGTGGGACACGGCGGTGAGCGTACCGGGCGTGGCGGGCCGCTCGCGAAGTGAGGGCCCGGCCGGGGTGTCGGAGGGCGACTGGTTCCCGGGTTTCGGGGTGATCGTTGTCACTGATGGTGCCTCACGCGTCTGTGGCTGGGCGGTCGGTTCACTGGCCGGGCTGCGGGCCGGTCCGAGGTGCGGGTTGTGGGGCCGGCGGGGGTGCGACGTCGTAGGTGACGGGCAGCCCGGCGGGGGCGGTTCCGGTAGGGGCGATCCGCAGGGTCTTGAGCGCGAACTCCATGACCTTCTTGTAGATCGGTCCGCAGATCTGGCCGCCGAAGTAGCTGCCCTTGGTGGGGTTCTGGATGGCGCAGTAGACGGTGATCCGGGGGTCGTCGGCGGGCGCGAAACCGGCGAACGAGGCGGTGTAGCCCTTGTAGCGGCCGGTGGCCGGATCCACCCGGTTGGAGGTGCCGGTCTTGCCGCCGACCCGGTAGCCGGGGATCCGCGCCTTGGTGCCGGTGCCCTCCTGGTCGTCGACAACGGATTCGAGCATCTGCGCGAGGGCCTTGGCGGTCTCGTGGCTGACGACGCGGGTCTGCGCGGGTGCCTTGGCCGGGGTGAAGCGGCCGTCGGGGCCCTTGGTGCCGCGGACCAGGGTCGGCTCGATCCGGACGCCTCCGTTGGCGATCGTGGAGTACACCGAGGCCGCCTGCATGGCGTTGAGGGAGAGGCCTTGGCCGAAGGGGATCGTGAACTGCTGGGAGGTGGACCAGTTTTCGGGTTTGGCGAGGATGCCCCGGGACTCCCCCGGGTAGTTCAGGCCGGTGGGCTGCCCGATCCCGAACTTGTTCAGGTAGGAGTAGAGGACCTTGTTGGCCTCGGCCTGGGTGTTGCCCAGCTGGCCGGTGGCGAGGATCGTGCCGATGTTCGAGGACTTGGCGAGGACCCCGTTGAGGGTCAGGTACCAGGTGGGGTGGTCGATGTCGTCCTTGAAGAGCCGGTCGCCCCGGTGCAGCCGGTTGGGGACCTCGACATGGGTCTCCGGGGTGGCCTTCTTCTCCTCCAGTACGGCGGCCATCGACATCACCTTCGCGGTGGAGCCGGGCTCGTAGACGTCCTGGAGGGCCGCGTTGCCCATGGCGGCCGAGCCGGCCTTGCCGAGGTCGTTGGGGTCGAAGCCGGGGGCGTTGGCCATGGCCAGCACCTCGCCGGTGCGGGTGTCCTGGACGATGACGTAGCCGCGGTCGGCGCCGGACTTCTCGACCTGCTCGCTGATCGCGCTCTGCGCGGCCCACTGGATGTCGCGGTCGATGGTCAGTTCGATGTCCGCGCCGGGTACGGCGGGCTTCTCGCTGGAGCCGGCGGTGGGGACGCGGCGCCCGCCGGACTGGGCGTAGGTCAGTTCGCCGTCCTTGCCCGCCAGCTTCTTGTCGAGCGCGGACTCCAGGCCGCCGCCGCCCTTGCCGTCGGCGTTGACGTAACCCAGTATCCCGGCGGCCAGGTCGCCGTTCGGGTACACGCGCTTGCTGCTGTCCTCCTTGAACACGCCGGCCAGGACGTTGGCGCCGGGCCCGTTGTTCTTCCGGTCGACTGCCGCCTTGTCGGCGAAGACCTTCTGGAGGTCCTTGATCTGGTTCCAGACCTGGGGGGTCTGGCGGCGCGCGAGGACGACGTAGCGGGTGTTCTTGGTCGCCAGGCGGGACGCGATCTCCTTGGCGTCCTTGCCGAGGATCGGCGCGAGGAGGGCGGCGGCCTGCGCGGGGGCGTCGGGGGCCTTGCTCTCCTGCGGGGTGAACATCTTCGGGTCGGCGGTGATGTCGTACGCGTCGACGCTGGTGGCCAGGGCCACGCCCTTGCGGTCGGTGATCTCCCCGCGCTCGGCGGCCAGGGTGTAGCTGGCGAAGCGGTTCTCGGAGGCCTTGGCGGAGTAGGCGGAGGCGTCGACGGCCTGGACCTGGAGGAGCCGTACGACGAAGGCGGCCATCACCAGGGTGAGGGCGACGCTGACCAGACGCAGCCGGGGTTTAGGGCTGCCGAGGCGGATGGTGTGCGGGGTGCGCGCGGGGGCGGGGCGGCCGGTGGTCCGCGCCCGCGCCGGGCCGGGCACCCTGCGCCGCGGCACCTGCGGGCTCACGTGCCCGCCCCGTGCCGCCGGCCCGCCGTGGTCGTCCGCGGCGCCGTTGCCGGGGCCGCGCGTCCGACCCCGTGCCTCGATGGCCGGCGGGGCTGCGTTCCGTTCACGACGTCACCTTCCGGAGGAGGGCGAGCCCGCCGGGCTCGGGGTGGGTGAGGCGGCCACGGCCGGCGGGGCGGAAGCCGCGGCCGGGCTCGGGGACACCGGCGGCGCGGAGGGCGGGGGCGCGGGCGCGGGCGGCGCCTCGGCCGCCGCCGGGGTACCCGCGACCTTCCCGTCCGGGCCGATGAAGACGGGGCTTCCGCCGGGCACCAGGCCCAGCTCGTGCGCCCGGCGCTGGAGCGCGTCGGGAGCCGAGTAGCCGTCCACGTCCCGCTGGAGCTCCTGCTGCTCGTCCCGCAGGACGGTGGTCTCCTTCTTGAGCTTGCTCAGCTGGAAGGAGCCCTGGTTCAACGCCGAGTTCAACAGCAGCAGGCTGATCAGCCCGCCGCCGAGCAGGGCCACGACCAGCAGGACGAACGGCATCCGCGCCGCCTGCCCGGACGTGCCCTGGCCGGACGGGCCCTGACCGGCCCCCGCCCCGCCCCCGCCCCGCAGCAGCCCGCGTTTCGTCACAGTCGCGCCTCCCGGATGCGCTCGACCCCGCGGAAGCGCGCCGGGGCGGCCCGCCGGTTCTCGGCGATCTCCTCCTCCGTCGGGAGCTCCGCGCCGCGGGTGAGCAGCTTCAGCTTCGGCTGGTAGCGCTCGGGCACCACCGGCAGGCCCGGCGGAGCGGTGGAGGCGGCGCCGGCCGCGAACACCTGCTTCACGAGGCGGTCCTCCAGCGAGTGGTAGGACAGCACCGCGATCCGGCCGCCGACCGCGATCCGGTCCACGGCCGCGGGGATGGCCCGCTCCAGCCCGGCCAGCTCGGCGTTGACCTCGATCCGCAGGGCCTGGAAGGTCCGCTTCGCCGGGTTGCCGCCCGTCCGCTTCGCCGCCTGCGGCAGCGCCTCGCGGATCACCTCGACCAGCCGGGCGCTGTTCGAGAACGGTTCCCGCTCGCGCTCGCGCACGATCGCCGACACGATGCGCTTGGCCTGCTTCTCCTCGCCGTACTGGCGCAGGATGCGGACCAGCTCGCCGGGCGCGTACGTGTTGAGCACCTCGGCGGCGCCGATGCCGGTGGTCTGGTCCATCCGCATGTCCAGCGGCGCGTCCTGCGCGTAGGCGAAGCCGCGGTCGGCCTCGTCGAGCTGCATGGAGGACACGCCCAGGTCGAAGAGGATGCCCTGGACGGTGGGGATGCCCAGGCTGTCCAGCACCTCGGCGAGGTCGGCGTAGATGGCGTGCACGAGGGTGGCCCGCTCGCCGAAGGGCGCGAGCCGCTCGCCGGAGAGCCGCAGGGCCTCCTTGTCGCGGTCCAGGCCGATCAGACGGGCCTCGGGGAACCGGGTCAGCAGGGCCTCGCTGTGGCCGCCGAGGCCGAGGGTGCAGTCGACGACGACGGCGCCGGGCCTCTCCAGCGCCGGGGCCAACAGGTCCAGGCACCGCTGGAGCATTACCGGGACATGTCGGGACTCGCTAGTCAAAGCGCCCTCTCAGATAACGGCGCGGCAGGCATACGCCGCGCCGCGCACGCGGAGTGTTACCAGGGGGCCGGGCGGCCGGTGAGGGCCGGGCTCCGGCCGGTTCGCGTCACTTTAGTGCAACGGTCGCCACGGTCAACGAACCGCCCCGCGCGCGGTGCGCCCCGCTGTCGGCCAACCCGCAAAAGCCGCCAATCACCCGAACGGGCTACCCCGCCCCACCCCTGTGGATTAGCTCACAACAACTGCGGTTGACGTTCTTTGTCCACCCTCACTCGCTGCCACGACGAGCTGTGACCATTAACGTCGTACCCATGACGACTTCCGCATCGCTGCCCGCAGACCCGGCAACCCAGGCATCCGGCGACCGCTCCGTCACCGACCGGCTGGTCGAGGCGAACCGGCGTTACGCCGCGGACTTCACCGACCCCGGCATGGACGCGCGTCCCGTACTGCAGGTCGCCGTGGTGGCTTGTATGGACGCCCGCCTCGACCTGCACAAGGCCCTCGGACTGGAACTCGGCGACTGCCACACCATCCGCAACGCGGGCGGCGTGGTCACCGACGACACCATCCGCTCGCTCACCATCAGCCAGCGGGCGCTCGGCACCCGCACGGTGATACTGATCCACCACACCGGCTGCGGCCTCGAAAGCCTGACCGAGGACTTCCGGCACGAACTGGAGGACGAGGTGGGCCAGCGTCCCGCATGGGCCGTGGAGGCCTTCCGGGACGTGGACCAGGACGTCCGCCAGTCGATGCAGCGGGTCCGCACGAACCCCTTCCTGCCTTTCAAGGACGATGTGCGAGGCTTCGTCTTCGACGTACACACCGGGCTCCTGCGGGAGATCGATCCCGTCTCCTGAGTGACACGACGCCACAACGCCGTCAAGAATGCGGGGTGACGCCACCCGGGAGCCGTCGGGCCCGGCGTTCACCCCCGCGCGTTCGGGGGTTTCGGGGTGGGCCGGTCATGCGCCAAGGGGCGTCGGCCCTGGGAAAGGGCCGAGGAGAACCAGGTGACCACGTACGACGATCGAGCGAGCCTCGCGGATCTGACCAGCACGGCGGAGCGGGTGCGCCACTCGGTCGAGAGCGTCATCGAGGGCAAGCCCGAGGTCGTCCGCCTCGCGCTGACCGTCTTGCTCGCGGAGGGGCACCTGCTGATCGAGGACGTCCCGGGCGTGGGCAAGACGATGCTCGCCAAGGCGCTCGCCAAGTCCATCGACTGCTCGGTCCAGCGCATCCAGTTCACCCCGGACCTGCTGCCCTCCGACATCACCGGCGTCAGCATCTACGACCAGCAGCGCCACGAGTTCGAGTTCAAGCCGGGCGCGATCTTCGCGCAGATCGTCATCGGCGACGAGATCAACCGCGCCTCTCCGAAGACCCAGTCGGCGCTGCTGGAGTCGATGGAGGAGCGGCAGGTCACCACCGACGGCACCACCTACGCGCTGCCCACCCCCTTCATGGTCGTCGCCACCCAGAACCCGGTGGAGATGGAGGGGACCTACCCGCTGCCCGAGGCGCAGCGTGACCGCTTCATGGCGCGCGTCTCGGTCGGCTACCCGAGCCGCGAGGCCGAGCTCCAGATGCTCGACGTGCACGGCGGGGCCTCCCCGCTCGACGACTTCCAGGCCGTCGCCCACGCCCACGACATCGTCAAGTTGATCGACGCCGTCCGCGAGGTGTACGTGGCCGAGCCCGTCCGCCGGTACGTGGTCGACCTCGTCTCCGCCACCCGCGGCCACCCGGACCTGCGCCTGGGCGCCTCGCCCCGCGCCACCTTGCACCTGCTGCGCGCGGTGAAGGCGTCCGCCGCGCTGTCGGGGCGCGATTACGTCCTGCCCGACGACGTCCAGCAACTGGCCGGACCCGTCCTCGCCCACCGGCTGCTGCCCACCGCGCAGGCGCAGCTGAACCGGCGCACCGCCGAGCAGGTCGTCGTCGACATCCTCCAGCGCACCCCCGTACCCGCCGCGCACGCCCGCGGCGAGATGCCGCCCGGCGCGGGCATCCGGGGCTTCTGATGGGCGCCGGTGCCCCGCACGGCGCCGGCGGGACGGCCCAGGGTGCCGGCGGGCTGCGGGCCTCGCTTTCCGGGCTCACCACCCGCGGCCGGTCCTTCCTCGCCGCCGGGGCCGCCGCCGCCGTGTGCGCCTACGTCCTGGGCCAGAGCGAACTGCTCCGGGTCGGGCTGCTGCTCGCCCTGCTGCCGCTGATCTGCGTCGCGGCCCTGCACCGCACCCGCTACCGGGTCTCCGGCAGCCGCCGGTTGACCCCGGCCCGGGTACCCGCCGGAGGCGAGGCCCGGGTGCGACTGCGCATGGACAACGTCTCCCGGATGCCCACCGGACTGCTGATGCTCCAGGACCGGGTGCCCTACGTACTGGGGCCGCGGCCCCGTTTCGTGCTGGACCGGGTCGAGCCGGGAGGCCGCCGCGAGGTGTCCTATCGGGTCCGCTCCGACCTGCGCGGACGCTACCCGCTGGGCCCGCTCCAACTGCGTCTGACCGACCCGTTCGGGATGGTCGAGCTGACCCGCTCCTTCAGCGCGTACGACACCCTGACCGTCATCCCGCGCACCGAGGCCCTGCCCCCGGTGCGGCTGAGCGGGGAGTCCTCCGGCTACGGCGACGGCAGCCGCCGCTCGCTGGCCCTGGCCGGGGACGACGACGTCATCCCGCGCACCTACCGGCGCGGCGACGACCTGCGCCGGGTGCACTGGCGTTCCACCGCCCGCTACGGCGAGCTGATGGTGCGCCGCGAGGAGCAGCCCCAGCGCAGCAAGGCCACCGTCCTGCTGGACACCCGGCGGGGCGCGTACGAGGGCGCGGGACCCGGTTCCGCCTTCGAGTGGGCCGTCTCGGGGGCCGCCTCCACCCTGCTGCACCTGCTGGAGCACGGCTTCTCGGTGCGGCTGGTGACCGACACGGGCGACTCGGTGCCCGGTGAGGCGGGCGGCGGGTTCTCCTCCGGCTCCCAGGAGTCCGCCGAGGCGGCCGGGCTGATGATGGACACCCTCGCGGTCGTCGGCCACTCCGACGGCGCCGGCCTCGGTCGCGCCTACGAGGCGATGCGCGGCAGCGGGGGCGGCTTCGCCGGGACCGGCTCCGACGGACTCCTCGTCGCCTTCTTCGGGGATCTGGACGACGCGCAGACCGAACTGGCGGCCCGGATGCGCCAACGCAGCGGGTACGCGGTGGCGTTCGTGCTGGACGCCGCGGCCTGGACCGGGCTGCCCTCGCGGGTGGAGGAACCCCTGCGCCGGCTGCGCGACGCGGGCTGGACGGCGCTGGCCGCGCCGCCCGGCGCCGCCTTCGCGGAGCTGTGGCGCCAGTCCGGTACCGCCGGCCTTGGCACGACCGCCACCGGAGGCCGCGGATGAGCGGGCACGCACGGCTGACGCTCTTCGCACTGCTCGCGACGCTGCTCACCTCGTGGTCGCTGACGCCGTTGGTGGAGTCCCCCGGCTGGCTGGTGCAGGCGGCGGGGCTGCTGGCCGTACAGAGCCTGGTGGGCGCCGGCGCCCGGCGGGTGCCGCTGGCCCGTGCGCTGACGGTCGGCGCGCAGTTCCTGGTGTCCCTGCTGCTCCTCGCGTTCCTGTTCGCGGGGAAGGCGGAGAACCCCTCGGGCGGGGTCCTGGGCTACCTCGTCACGGACTTCGGCTCGCTGTTCGGGCAGGGCGTGCGGGACGTCGGCGAGTTCGCCATACCGGCCCCGACGACCGACGGCATCCGGCTGCTGCTGCTGTCCGGGGTGCTGCTGATCGGGCTGGCGGTGGACCTGCTGGCCGTGACGGCGCGCTCCGCCGCCGCGGCCGGGCTCCCGCTGCTCGCGCTGTACTCGGTGGCCGCCGGGCTGTCGGCGGGCCGCGGCGGCGCCTGGCTCGATTTCCTGCTGGCCGGCTGCGGCTACCTGTTGCTGCTGCTCTCGGAGAGCCGTGACCGGCTCGCCCAGTGGGGCCGGGTGTTCGGCGGGGCCGCCCCGGGGACCGGAGGCGTCGGGAGCGGCGGCGGTCAGGCCGTGGCCCCGGTACGGACGGGGCGGCGGATCGGCGCGGTCGCGCTGGGCCTGGCGCTGGTCGCGCCGGTGGCGCTGCCGGCGATGGGCGGCGGGATGCTCGGGACCGGCGGCGACGGCGGCTCCGGCGGGTCGGGCGGCGGCACGATCTCGGCGGTGAACCCACTGGTCTCCCTGCAGAGCAGCCTGAACGCGCAGGACAACCGGGTGGTGCTGCGCTACCGCACGGACAGTCCGCAGCTCTCCGAGCAGTACCTGCGCATCCTGGCGCTCGACGAGTTCGACGGGGTCAAGTGGGAGGCCTCCGGGCGGCCCCTGACGGATGTGCCGCCGCGGCTGCCGAACCCGCAGGGGCTCAGCGACCTGGAGATCCGGCGGACCGCGTCCGAGGTGCGGACGACCGTCTCGGCCGCCGAGACGTACGCCCAGCGCTACCTGCCGATGCCCTACCCGGCGACCCAGGTGGACATCGGCGGCAAGTGGCGGTTCGAACCGGTCGGCCGGACCCTGGTCGGCGACCAGCTCGGCAAGGACACCTACCAGAACGTGCAGGGCGCGCAGTACACGGTCCGGAGCCTGCTGCTCCAGCCGACGGCGGAGCAGCTCCGGCACGCCCCGCCGACCGACCCGCTGGTGATGAACGAGTACACGAAACTGCCGGACAACCTTCCGGCGGTCGTCGGCGACACGGCCCGGCGGGTCACCCGCGGCGCCAAGGACAACTACACGCGGGCCGTGATGCTCCAGGACTTCTTCGCGGTCAGCGGCGGGTTCCGCTACGACACGACGGTGTCCTCGGGTACGGGCTCGCAGGCCATCGTCCGCTTCCTGAACGACAAGGAGGGCTTCTGCATCCACTTCTCGTTCTCGATGGCGGCGATGGCCCGCTCGCTGGGCATCCCGGCGCGGGTCGCGGTCGGTTTCACCCCGGGCACCAAGCAGTCGGACGGCAGCGTGAACGTGACGATGCGCGACGCCCACGCCTGGCCCGAGCTGTACTTCGAGGGCGCGGGCTGGACCCGGTTCGAGCCGACCCCGCGGTCCGGGATCTCGCTGCCGGACTACGGCCGCGCCGACACCCCGCAGACCCAGCCGTCCGCGCCGACCTCCCTGCCGTCGCCGGACGCGTCGCAGCCGACGGCCGCCCCGTCGCAGTCGGACGCCTGCCCGCCGGACCTCAAGAAGCTCGGCGAGTGCGGGGCTCCGGTCGCCGGACAGGACGCCGGAGCGGGTTCCGGCGGTGTGTCGGTCCTCGCCGTACTGGGCTGGACGGCCGGCGGGCTGTCGCTGCTGTCGCTGCCCCTGCTTCCGCTGGTGTGGCGCAGGCGGCTGCGGGAGCGGCGGCTCGCCGCACGGGACGTGCTGCTCGCCTGGCGGGAGCTGGGCGACTGTGCCTGGGACGTGGGCATCGAGCCGGACGACGCGCTGTCGCCCCGGCGGGCGGCCGGACGCGTCGTCGAGCGAGGAGGGCTGGAGGGTGCGGCCGCCCAGGCCGTGCACCGGGTCGCGGGCGCGGTGGAGCGGGCGCTGTACGCACCGCCGGGAGCCGGACCGTCCGACGAGGACACGGCGGGCGACGTCCTGACGGCGCGGGCCGGGCTGCTGGCGGCGGTGTCCCGCAGGGCACGCCTGCGGGCCCTGCTGCTGCCGCGTTCGGCCGCCCGGGTGGGCTGGGCGGTCTCGGCCCGGTGGTCGGCGTTCGTCCAGGTGCTCTCCGCCCGTCTGGCGGCCGTCCGCCTCCCGCTGCGCGATCGCGGCTGACGACCCGGTACGCGCCGCCGCGGCGAGGCTCGATCCCCCCGAGCCCCGCCGCGGTGGCCCGCACACCGGGTTTCCCCTCCCGGCGCCGGCCGAGGACCCGGTCCCGCTCCGCGGCCCCGTGTCCGCGGTGCGGGCCGAGCGGCCCCGTCCGTAGCCCCCAGTCTGCTGTTCGCGCAGGTGGGAGCCCATCCGTACGCGTACTCATTTCGAGGCCCGGGGACGTCTGGGTACGGATACTCAGTTCTACGCCGCCGCCCCCGCCGGGCGGCACCGCCGACCGGGGGTACCCCCGGGTGTCACCGGCTCCCGCTGACCCGGCCCCGCAGCAGCAGGGACAGCGCCGAGTGCACGTCGTCCAGCGAGCGTTCGCTCTGGAAGGACTGCCAGTCCAGGGCGGCCACCAGCACCATGCCGACCATCGCCGCCGCCGTGAGCGGCACGTCGATCTCCGCGCTGAGTTCCCCGCGCTCCACCCCCTCGCGCAGCACGGTCTCCACCACGGCCACCGCCTCCCGGCGGACCACCATCAGGGTGGACTGCCACGCACGGTTGGTGCGCCACAGCTCGGCCACGTACAGCTGGGTGAAGGCCGGGTAGCGGTCGATGAAGACCAGGCCGGCGCGGATCATCTCGTCCAGCGCCTCGACCCGGGTACCGCCCCGGGCCTCGGTGGACTCCGCCGCTTCCCGCAGCGAGGCGGTCAGCAGCCCCACCCCGTGGCGCAGCAGCTCCTCGAAGAGGTCCGTCTTGCTGGCGAAGTTGTAGTAGACGGTGCCCTTGGCCACGCCCGCCCGCTCGGCGATCTCGTCGACCGTCGTCGCGGAGAAACCCTGCTCGGCGATGAGCGTGACGGCCGCTTCGTAGAGCTTCTGTCGGGTCGCCCGCCGCCGGCCGCTGCCGGCACCCGTACCGGTGCTGCTGCTTTCCATGGCGCTGATTCTCACAGGTCACCGGCTCCCTACAGGCTCAGTTCCGGGTGCAGCCGGTCCATCGTCCACACCTGCTTGCCGCGGGCGGCGAGCGCGGTGAGGGCGAGCGCCCCGACCGTGAAGGCCGACAGTACGGCGCAGCCCGTCCACACCGGTGTGAGGTCGCCGCCGGTGATGAGCCGGCGCAGGCCCTCGACGACGTACGACATCGGCAGGTAGGGGTGGATCGCGTTGAAGAAGCCGGGGCTGGTCTGGACGGGGTACGTGCCGCCCGCGGAGGTCAGCTGGAGCATCAGGAAGGCGAGGACCAGGATGCGTCCGGCCGCGCCGAACTTGGCGTTCAACCACTGGACGATCGCGGCGAAGCAGGCGGTCACCAGCGCCAGGAAGGCGATGGTCAGCGCCGGGCGGGACATCTCCAGGCCGAGGCCCCAGTGCAGTACGGACATCAGCGCGGCGACCTGTGCGACGCCGATCCCGGCTACGGGCAGCCAGCCCGCGAAGGCGATCCGCCACGGCGAGGCGCCGGTGGCCAAGGCCCGCTTGTTGAGAGGCGCGATCAGCATGTAGCCGACCATCGCGCCGACCCAGAGGGACAGCGGGATGAAGTAGGGGGCGAAGCCGGTGCCGTAGTTGGGTGCCCGGTGCAGGGACTGGTTGGCGAGCCGGACCGGGTCGGCCATGACCTGGGTGCGGGCGTCGCGCGCCTGCTGGTCGTAGTCGGGGATCTTGCCGGCGCCGTCGTGCAGGCCGCCGGCAAGCTCACCGGTGCCGTCGACCAGTTTGTACATGCCGCCGTCGAGGGTGTGGGCGCCGTCCCCGAGCTTGCCGACGCCCTCGCCGAGGGCGCCGGAGCCGCCGGCGGCGGTGCCGAGGCCGGTGTGCAGCTTGGCCATGCCCGTGGCGACCTGGTGGGCACCGTCGTTGAGGGCGTTGACCTTCGTGACGGCGGTTTCGAGGTCGGAGGAGAGGCCGGGGGCGGCGGCGACGAGCGCGTTGGCCTTGGTCTCCAGGTCGGTGAGTTGACCGCGCAGGGTGGTCAGGTCGCCCTTCGTGTCCTTGACGACATCGTTCACGTCACCGGCGAGCAGGGCGCCCTCCGCCGCGTCGTCCCTGATCTTCTTCAGGGCGGGGCAGGAGGCGAGGTGCGGCTCGGTTCCCGGGGTGACGCAGTGGTCGGTGTAGTAGGTGGCGGTGCCGGTGGCGACCCGCTTGGTGACGACCGCCGCGGCGGGGGCCTTCTCGGCGAAGGTGTCGAGGTGGTTGTTGACCACCTTGGCGGTGTCGGCGACCAGACGGGCGGTGTCGGCGAGGGACTTGGGGTCCTTGACGAAGGGGCGTGCCTTGGCGGCGGCGCCGTTGACCTGGTCGGCGACCATCTGGGTGCCGTCGGCCACCTCCTTGGCCCCGGTCTCCAGCTGCCCGGCGGCCGAGTTCAGCTTCTTGAGGCCACCGGTGAGTTCCCCGGACTTCTCCTTGGCCGTGTCGAGGCCCTCGGCGAGCTCCTTGGCGCCCTCCTGGGCCTTGCCCGCGCCGTCCTTGAGCTTGTCGGCGCCGTCGGCGGCCTCCGCCGTCTTGTCGTGCAGGTCGGAGAAGCTGACAAAGATCTTGTCGAGGAACCCCCGGGAGGCGTTGGTCGACGCCGCCGCGCGGACCTCGGAGAAGACCGTCTTGGAGATCGATCCGACGATGTAGTTGTTGGCGTCGTTGGTGCGCACCTGGAGGGCGCCGGTGGTGGGGTCCGCGCCGGAGCTGGAGGCGATCTTCGTGCTGAAGTCGGCGGGCATGGTCAGCGAGAGGTAGTACTTCCCGTGTTCCAGCCCCTTGGCGGCCTCATCGGCGTTCACCTCGCGCCAGTCGAAGGTCTTGCTGGTGTGGAGCTTCTTCGTGATCTCGTCGCCCGCGGCGATGCGCTTGCCGTCGACGGTGGCGCCCCGGTCCGCGTTGACGAGCGCGACGGGGATCTTGTCGAGGCGGCTGTACGGGTCCCAGAAGGAGCACAGGTACAGCGCGCCGTAGAGCAGCGGCAGGAGGAGCAGCGCGACGAGGGCGGCGGCGGGGAGCTTGCCCCGGCCGAAGCGCTTGAGCTCAAGCGCGGCGAGCTTGGGTGAGCGCATCGTCGGTCCCCTTCGTGTCGGCGTCTGCGGTGTCGGCGTCGGCGGTGTCTTCATCGGCGTGGTGGTCGGTGGCCTCGGCGGCGGTCTCGGACCGGGTGGCCCCGTCGGCGGGGGCCTCGGGCTCGGCGGCGTCGGGCTCGGTGGCGTCGGGCTCGGTGGCGTCGGGTGTGGCCGCGGCGGGCGTGGCCTCGTCGGCCTCGGTCCCGGCCTCGCCGTCGCCCTTGCCCTTGGCGGCGGCCGCGGAGTCGGCGGCGGTCTCGGTGGGCTCGGCGCCCCAGGTGATCTTGGAGTCCCGGTCGGGCCGGAGGGCCCGGGTGGCGGGCGGCTCGGGCTGTTCCCGCGCCTCGTCGGCGACGCCCAGGCGCAGGACCGTCGCCTCCTCGGGCGCCTCGCTGCACGCCGCGACGACGGTGGTGCCGCGTTCGGCGAGCGAGCGGAGCAGGGCCCAGGCCTCGGCGCGTTCGGCGGCCGGGAGCTTGAGGTCGACGTCGTCGAGGGCCAGCAGCCGGGGGGTGGCCAAGAGGGCGATGGCCACCGAGAGCCGCAGGGACTCCAACCGTTCGAGGTCGCGCACCGCGGTGCGCGGGCCCTTGGGCAGGGTGTCCGGGTCCAGCCCCGCGGCGGCGAGCGCCTCCTCGATCCGGGCGGAGGCGGAGAGCCGGCGCTCGCCGCGCGGGCGCAGCAGGGCTCGTACGGGGCCCTCGTAGCGCCGCTGGAGCAGGACGCCCTCCCGCAATTGTTCGGCGACGGTGAGGGCGGGGTCGAGGTCGTTGACTCCGGGTACATGGGCGAGAGCGGAGATCCGGCGGACCGCGGCCATCTTCTTCGGCAGTCGGTGGCGGCCGATGTCGGCATGCCCCTCGGAGGGCTTCATCCGACCGGTGAGGGCGAGCAGGAGGCAGGTGCGACCGCTGCCCGAGGGGCCCGCGATCGCGATGAGCGAGCCGGGCTCCGCGTCGATCGCCACCCCGCGGAACACCCAGCCGCGCGGGCCCTTGAGTCCGAAGCCCTCGGCCCTGACGGCCGCGCCTTGTGGGCTTTCCACGCCGTCCCCCTTCTTTTGAACTGACCGGTCAGTTCAAAAACTACCAGGCTTAGTTGTCGTTCGCCTCCCGAGGGGACCGAAAGGACCGACCGGTGAACAAACGCGCAGGTCAGCGCGATTGTCAGTGGGGCACGTCACGATGGGAACCAGGTAGCCGGGCGGTTGCCCGGCGCCATCCGCGGTTCGCAGCAGTACGCATCGACAGGAGGTTCGTCATGGCCACACCGTCCCCGTCCCCTGTCCACCCCGTCCCGAGGAAGTCGGCGGCCCCACCGGCCGCCCTCGACCTGCTCGCCAAGGCCCACGACGGCCTGGCCGAGGCTGTCCGTCTGCCCCGGCCCAACGAGCGGTACGCCACCGCCCACCTCGCCGCCCTGCGCGCGGCCGCGGCGGTGCTCGCCGCCCGCGGGAGGCCCGAGCCGGTGAACCCTCGGCGGCGGCCACGCATCCGCAGCGCGTGGGAGGTACTGCCGGAGATAGCGCCGGAGCTGACGGAGTGGAGTGCGCTGTTCGCCTCGGGGGCCGCGCGTCGGGCCAGGGCCGAGGCGGGCATACCGGACGCGGCGACCGGCCGGGACGCCGACGACCTGGTCCGCGAGGTGGGCATGTTCCTGCGCCTGGTCGAGCGGACGCTGGCGCTGCGGCCGACCGCTCCGGACGGCCGGCAGGGCCTGCCGCAACCCCGGTCGGAGCGTCCACAGGCGGGGTGACCTGCCCGGCTGCGGGAGGCAATAGGGTGGGGCCTGCACCGCTCGCCCTCCCCCGGCTACCGCCGGGAGGTGCCCCCTACGCCGAGGAGTCATCAGTCGTGTCGGACACTTCCCGCCCCCGCGCCTCGCTCCGCACCGCCGTGGTGTGGGAGGTCCTCAAGGAGGTCCTCGACCGCCGGGTGAAGGCGACCGGCCGGGACGTGCTGGACGTACTGGACACCGGCGGCGGCACCGGCAAGTTCGCCGTACCGGTGGCCCGCCTGGGCCACCGCGTCACCGTGGTCGACCCCAGCCCGAACGCGCTGTTCGGGCTGGAGCGCCGGGTCGCCGAGGCCGGCGTCGCCGACCTGGTGCGCGGTGTCCAGGGTGATGCCCAGGGCCTGCTCGACGTGGTCGAGCGCGACGCGTACGACGTCGTGCTCTGCCACGGCGTGCTGGAGTACGTGGACGACCCGGCCGAGGGCGTGGCCAACGCGGTCGCCGCCCTGCGTCCCGGCGGCGTGCTCAGCCTCCTCGCCGCCGGCCTCGGCGGAGCCGTGCTGGCGCGCGCGCTGGCCGGGCACTTCACCGAGGCCCGTACGGCCCTGACCGACCCGGCGGGCCGCTGGGGCGCGGGCGACCCCGTGCCGCGCCGCTTCACCGCCGAGCAGCTGGCCGAGGTCGTCGGTGGAGCCGGACTCGACGTCGGCTCGGTGCACGGCGTCCGGATCTTCGCCGACCTGGTGCCCGGGGTGCTCGTGGACACCGAACCGGGGGCGGTGGAGGCGCTGCTGCGCCTGGAGGAGGCCGCCGCGGAGCTGCCCGCCTTCCACGCGGTGGCCACGCAGTTGCACGTCCTGGGCGAGAAGCCCGCCTGATCTGCGAAGCTCCCGTGCGCGGGGTTCGCCGGACACCCTCCGAACGTGCCGCCGTCACCGTATGATCGAGTGCACCGGTCGGCATGGCGGGCCGGTCATCGGGGAATAAGCGCCTCAATGACCACGCCCGCCGCGGTGCGGTCTGGCGCTGCGCTCCTTCGAGGCGACGCCATTCCGGTGGTGCTTTTCCAGGCGGTGCTTTTTCGAACCTGGCGTAGAGGGCGGGTGTCACGGGGGCGATTCCCCGCCTATCCTGAAAGGGACCCCTGGTCGCTCCCCCCGCGACCGACGGATGAGGAGGACTCCCGTGCCGCTCTCGGAGCACGAGCAGCGAATGCTCGAGCAGATGGAGCGAGCGCTGTACGCCGAAGATCCCAAGTTCGCGACAGCGCTTGAGGGAAGCGGACTGCGTACGTACACCCGGCGACGGGTCTACCAGGCAGTCGCAGGCATTGTGGTGGGTATCGCGCTCCTCATGACCGGTGTGATCTGGCAGAGCGTGCTCTGGATCAGCGTGGTGGGATTTCTCGTCATGCTGGCCTGCACGGTCCTCGTCGTCACCGGTTGGCGCAGAGCACCCAAGCCTGGCGAGCAGCCCGTCTCCGGCAGTGCAGGTGGTTCGGCCCGCGGGCAGAGCCGGCAGCATCGGTCGATGATGAACCGCATCGAGGAACGGTGGCAGCGCCGCCGGGACGAACAGGGACAGTGATCCCGCACGACTTCGAGAGGGACGGCCGCCGCACGGCGGCCGTCCCTCTCTCGTACCGCCCTGCGGCATGATGGCCCGATGACAGTCCTCCCCCTGGTCTTCACCAGCGGCTGGGCCAGCGGGATCAACGCCTACGCGGTGGTCCTGCTGCTCGGCGTCTTCGGCGCGACCGGGCTGAGCGACGACGTCCCGGCCTCCCTCCAGCGCACCGACGTCATGATCGTCGCGGCCCTGCTCTTCCTCTGCGAGGCGGTGGCCGACAAGATCCCGTACCTGGACTCCGTGTGGGACTCCGTCCACACGGTGATCCGCCCGATCGCCGGAGCGGTCGTCGGCGCCCTGCTGGCCGGGCAGAGCGGCTCGCTCTCCCACATCGCGGCCGGTGCGATCGGCGGCTCCACGGCACTGGCCAGCCACCTCGTCAAGGCGGGCACCCGCATGGCGGTCAACACCTCGCCGGAGCCCTTCAGCAACATCGTGCTCAGCACCGCCGAGGACCTCGGGGTGGCCGGCCTCGTCACCTTCGCGATGTTCAACCCACAGGCCGCGGCGATCATCGCCGCCCTCCTGCTCGTGGCCGGCCTGGCCCTGGTGATCTACCTCTGGACCCGCATCCGCCGCTTCCTGCGCCGCCGGGCCCAGCGCCGCGAGGAGAGGCGGTTGGCGGCCGAAAGCGGCCGGATCACCGGCGCCCCGCCCTACTGACCTCGGTCGATCCGCTCCCCGTTCCGCTCGGTAGGCTCCACCGCATGGCACGAATTGCGGTGATCGGCGCCGGCATGGGCGCGATGGCGACGGCGGCCCGGTTGGCCGTGGCGGGCCACCGGGTGACGGTGTACGAGCGCGGCTCCACCTACGGCGGCGCCGTCGGGCGCCACGAACGCGACGGCTTCGCCTTCGACACCGGACCGGGTCTCCTGCACCTGCCCGCCGTCTACCGCGACCTCTTCGTGAAGACCGGCAAGCGGCCCCTCGAACAGTGCGTCGAGCTGGTCCAGGTCGATCCGGCCGTGCGGCACGTACTGCCCGACGGCACGACGGTGACCCTGCCCAACGCCTCGCGCGGCGGCGCCGCCGCCGTCCTGGACCAGGCCTTCGGGCCCGGAGCCGGGGACCGCTGGAGCGAGGTGCTCGGCCGCGCCCGGGACGCCTGGAACGCCACCCGGCGTCCGCTGCTGGAGGAGCCGCTGTGGCCGAACTGGCAGGTGCTCGGCGAGGACCCCTACCCCGCGCTGCGCAAGAGCGGCCTGCTGCGCCGCCGGCCTCCCACCCTCGCCGAGGTCGCCGCGCGGGAACTGGGCGGCCCGCTCGCCGGGCTGCTCGCCGAGCGGGTCCTCGCCCACGGACTGGACCCCGCGACCGCGCCCGCCTCCGCGGCGGTGCTGCCGTACATGGAGCAGACCTTCGGGAGCTGGTACGTGCGCGGCGGGATGCGGGCGCTGGCCACCGCCGTCCACGAGCGGTGCCGGGAGCGGAAGGTCGACTTCGTCTTCGGCGCCGGGGTCCGGGAGGTCGTGGAGCGCGACGGCCGGGCCGCCGGGCTGCTGCTGGCCGACGGCGAGGCGGTGGAGGCCGACGCGGTGGTGTGCGGGGTGGACCCGAGGGCGCTGGCGATCCCGCTCGCGCCGGGTTCCACGCCAGCCCGGAGCACGGGCCTCAGCACCCGGTACACCCTGTTCCTCGCGCTGCGCGGGGCCCGTCCGGCGGACGCCGTGCACCGGACCCTGGCGGGGGGCGGAGTCACCGTGCTGCGCCCGGACGACCCGGCCGCGGTACCCGACGCCGAGCACGAGGCCGTCACCGTACAGGCCGTCGTGGGCCCCGGCGCGGCGCCTTCGGCCGAGGACCTGTTGGCGGCGGCGGAAGGCGCCGTGCCGGGGCTGCGGGAGCGGCTGTTGTGGCACGAGGAGCGCACCCCGGCCGACGTCCTCGAAGCCACGGGGGCGGTGGACGGCACGGTCCCGGCGCCCGCGCTGGCGGGTTCCGGCGGTCGGCTGCTCTACCCCGCGAACACCACCGCGCTGCCCGGCCTGTACCTCGCCGGGGGCTGGGCGCACCCGGGCGGCGGCCTCCCGCACGCCGGGATGACCGGCGCGCTGGTGGCCGGCCTGATCGTGGAGGGCGCCGACTTCCGCGGCTCTCGCTAGGACGGGGTCCCGGAACGCCCCCGGAAGGCCCCTGGGAGCGCCCTCAGGGGCTCAGCAGCGGTACTAGTAGCGGTACTGCCCGTACTCGCCGGGATCGCCCTGGTACGGGTAGCCCTGCGGCTGTTGCGGGGGCTGCTGGTCCTCCGGCGGGTAGGGCTGCGCGGCGTCCCGCTGCTGCGGGACCCACACCCCGCCGGGCGGGGTGTCCGTGGAGTACTGCTGCCGGCCGTAATCGCCGTACGCGGTGTAGTCGTACTCCTGCGCCGGGGCGACCCCGCCGCCGGTGCCGATGTACGGGTCCGAGTAGGCGGCGTAGACCTGCTGTTGGGCTCCCGGGTAGCCGGCGGAGTAGTCGTAACCCCCCTGGCCCTGCTGGTCGTAGTAGGCCGCGAACTGGTGGGCGTCCTGCTCGGGCGTGGTGAACGGCGGGGCGAAGGCGGCCGTTCCGGCGGGGTGTTCGGAGTACCCCGAGGACTGGGGGGCGCCCTGCGGGGCCTGAGGGGCGAAACTCTGTATCCCGTAGGAGCCGGTCTCCTCGGGCACGGGCAGCGGGGTGAAGACGTCCTCGTCCCCCGCGTCCGGCTCGTCGAAGTCCCCCGCGCGGCGCCCGGACGACGCCTCGTACTCCGGCAGGTCGTGATCGGCCCCGTATTCCAGCGCCGTGACCTCCAGCGCGGGTTCCTGACGCGGCGGTCGGGGAGCGCTGCCGCTGCGGCGCCGGCCGCCCTTGCGCACCGGCTCCCCGCCCCGACGCAACGCCCAACCGGCGATGAAGCCCTTGCGGAAGGAGAGCGTGACCAGGGTCTGACCCACCGCGAACGCGCTCGCGCCGACGGCGATGACCGGCACCGACGGCAGCACCACCCCGGCGACCACGCCGACGAACCCGGCGAAGGCGAGCAGGCGCCAGCGGAGCCGGGCCTTGTACTGCATCAGGACCTCGGCAAGCAGCCACAACGCGACGAAACCGAACGCGATGTAGAGGACCGTCATTCCCATGCATGGCCCCTCTCGTACGGCAGACCGCGCGGGAAACGGGGGCCGGCCGATCAGGCCCGCTGGTGCAGACCCAGGTTTTCGTAGATCTCGAGAGTCGCCGTCGAATTGTTCAGCGTGATGAAGTGCAGCCCCGGGACACCCTCGGACAGCAGCCGCGCGCAGAACTCCGTGGCGAACTCGATGCCAATGGAGCGTACAGCGGCCGCGTCGTCCTTGACCGCGAGCATCCGGTCTTTTACCGCCTCGGGGAAGACGGCGTTGCTGAGCTGGGGCAGTCGGTCGAGCTGCTTGATCCCCACAACGGGCATGACCTCGGGGATGATCGGGGTCTCGCAACCCGCCTTCTGGACGCTGTCGCGCAGCCTCAGATAATTCTCCGGGTCGAAGAACATCTGCGTGATGGCGTAGTCCGCGCCCGCACGGCACTTGTCCACGAAGTGCCGGATGTCCGTGTCCCAGTCCTCGGAGCGGGGGTGCATCTCGGGGAAGGCCGCGACGCCCACGCAGAAGTCGCCGGACTCCTTGAGCAGGCGCACGAGGTCGGCGGCGTAGTCCACGCCCTCGGGGTGCTTGACCCAGGGACCCATGGGGTCGCCCGGCGGGTCACCGCGCAGCGCGAGCATGTTGCGGATTCCCGCGTCCGCGAACTGCCCGATGACGTGGCGCAGCTCCGCGACGGAGTGGTCCACGGCGGTGAGGTGGGCGACCGGGGTCAAGGTGGTGTTCGCGGCGATCTGCTCGGTGGCGCGGACGGTGCCGCCGCGGGTGGAGCCGCCGGCCCCGTACGTGACGGAGACGAAGCTCGGGGCCACCGCCTCGATCCGGCGCAGGGCGTTCCAGAGGTTGCGCTCGCCCTTCTCGGTCTTGGGGGCCCAGAACTCGAATGAGTACGAGCTCCCGGACGCGAGGAGGTCGCGGACCGTGTGTGCACGGTCCGACCAGGTGGAAGCGGTACCAAGGGCCATACGGGCAGGTTAGACGGGGGTGCGCCCGGGCCGTAGCGCGGTCCGCCCATTGGACAGCTTTTTGGACACTCCCCGCCGGGCGACTGCCGGCGGCCGGTCACACGCGTTCGCGGACCCGCTTGGCGAGTTCGTTCGCGGCGGCGCCGGGGTCGCTCGCCTCGGTGATGGCGCGCACGACCACGATCCGGGTGGCGCCGGCGTCGAGCACCTCGTCCAGGTTGCCGGCGTCGATACCGCCGATCGCGAACCAGGGGCGGTCCTGGCGCAGTGATGCGGCGTACCGGACCAGGCCGAGGCCCGGCGCGTGGCGGCCGGGCTTGGTGGGGGTGGGCCAGCAGGGGCCGGTGCAGAAGTAGTCCACGTCGGGTTCGGCGACGGCCGCGTCGACCTCGGATTCGGCGTGGCAGGAGCGGCCGACGACGATCTCCCGGCCGAGGATGGCGCGGGCGGCGGGGACGGGGATGTCCCCCTGGCCCAGGTGGAGCACGTCGGAACCGATGGCGTGCGCGACGTCGGCCCGGTCGTTGACCGCGAGCAGCTTGCCGTGGCGGCGGGCGGCGTCGGCGAAGACCCGGAGGTGTTCGAGCTCCTCGCCGGCCTCCATCCCCTTGTCGCGGAGCTGGACGATGTCCACGCCGCCGGCCAGGGCGGCGTCGAGGAATTCGGGGAGGTCGCCCTGCCGCTTGCGGGCGTCCGTGCACAGGTAGAGCCGGGCGTCGGACAGCAGCATGGGTGTACCCCCGTTGGTGGTGGCGGTGTACGGGCCGCGGGTGGCCCGTACACCGGGTGGATCGGTACGTGGCGGTCAGTGCGTCACGTGGTGCGCGGGTTCGTCAGAGGGCGAGCGCCTGAGCGCGGCGCTTCACCTCCGTGCCACGATTCTCGCTCAGCGCCTGGGCGGGGGTGCCGGGGAGGGTCGGGTCGGGGGTGAACATCCACTCCAGGATCTCCTCGTCGGAGAAGCCGTCGTCGCGGAGCACGGTCAGCAGACCGGTGAGGCCC
The DNA here is from genome assembly GCF_004795055.1 of Streptomyces sp. A1136. Classification (GTDB taxonomy): domain Bacteria; phylum Actinomycetota; class Actinomycetes; order Streptomycetales; family Streptomycetaceae; genus Streptomyces. Next base: position 56,037 of record NZ_SSBJ01000022.1, on the reverse strand, counting down.
TTGACGATCTTGTCGCCGTCGATGAAGGGGGCGGGAACCTGGAGGGAGCGGTTCTCGCCGCGGCGCACCGCGAGCAGCTGACCTTCCTTGACCAGCTGGCGGACCCGGGTCACTTCGATGTCGAGCATCTCGGCGATGTCGGGGAGGTAGAGCCAGGCGGGGACAAGGGCATCGATCTTTGCGTCAATCTCGGTCACGGGCACAAGCCTGCCATCTCGGACTCGCCGCCGGTACCTGGACCACCCCGTCCGGGTTCCGCCCCGGCCGCGTCAGGGCCCGACCGACGTTCGAGGACCCGGCCCGGCCGGAGCGCCCGGCGCCGCCCCGACCGGACGGCTTCCGGGCCCGGCCGGCGTCAGGCCGACGCCGACTTCAGCGGGATCTCGGGGTCCGAGACCGCGGCCGGCGAGAGCGCCGTGCCGGCCTCGATCAGCCGGCGCCCCTGGGCCAGGTCCCGGGGGCGCCCCACCGCCAGGACCGCCACCAGTGCCCCGCCCCGCAGCCAGCACACCGACCACGACGCCCCGGCCGGATCGCCGCGCCACACCATCTCCTCGGCCCCGCCGTGGTGCCCGGCGTACTGCACGAACCGCCCGAACTGCTCCGACCAGAAGTACGGCACCGGGTCGTAGGGGCCGGTCTCCGCCGCGTCCTGCGCGACGATGTTCGCCGCCACCACTCTGGGCCCTTGGAGCGCGTTGTCCCAGTGGTGGACCAGCAGCCGCTCCCCGTACCGCGCCGACGGGAACGACGCGCAGTCCCCCACGGCGTACACCCCCGGCACGGAGGTCCGCAGACGGGCGTCGGCGGTGACCGAGCCGTCCGGGCCCAGCTCGACCCCGGACCCCGCCAGCCAGTCCGTCGCGGGCCGCGCGCCGATTCCGACGACCACCGCGCCCGCTTCGAGCGTCCGCCCGTCCGCCAGGTGGACGCGACCCTCCTCCACGGAGGCCACCCGCGCCCCCGTCAACAACTCGGCGCCCGCCTCCGCATACCAGTTCCCCATCGGCTCCGCGACCTCCGCCGGCACGGCCCCCGCCAGCACCCGCTCCGCCGCCTCGACCACCGTGACCGCGCACCCCGCCTCCCGGGCCGCCGTCGCGAACTCCGCGCCGATCCATCCGGCCCCGACCACCACCACCGGCGGCGCCTCGGCGAGCACCGGCCGCAGCCTGGCCGCGTCGTCCAGCGTGCGCAGCAGGTGCACGCCGGGGACCCCGTCGGAGCCCGGCAGGGTCAGCGGGCGCGCTCCCGTCGCCAGTACGAGGACGTCGTAGGGGAGGGGGCCCGCCTCGGTGTCCACCTCGCGGACGTCGGCCCGCAGCCCGGTGACCTCGACACCGAGGCGCAGTCCGATGCCGAGGGCCTCGAAGTCCACGTCGAAGGCGGAGTCCTCGGCCTTGCCGAGCAGCACCGCCTTGGAGAGCGGGGGCCGGTCGTAGGGCTGGTGGGGTTCGGCTCCCAACAGGGTCACGGGGCCGGTGTAGCCCTGTTCCCGCAAGGCCACCGCGGTCTGCACCCCGGCCATTCCGGCACCGACGATGACGACACCGCTCTGAGTCTGTTCCGTCTGCTCGCTCACGCCGCCCACCCTAATCACCTGATGAGCCATCAGGAACAGAGCCGGGGGCGGCAGCCTTACCCGGCATGCGCGGCGGGGTTAGTCTGGCCACCGTACCTATCGCGGGAGTCCGGACGTACCGGGCTGAGAGGGAGGCTGGCCGGCCTCCGACCGTACGAACCTGATCCGGGTCATGCCGGCGAAGGGAGGGGCTGGACGCCCATGCACTCATCTCGGAGTCAATCCCCGCAGGGATTCGACGTCCTCGTCATCGGGGGCGGCATCATCGGCCTGGTCACCGCCTGGCGCGCCGCCCGGCGCGGCCTGCGCACCGCACTGGCCGACCCGGCGCCCGGCGGCGGGGCCGCCCAGGTCGCGGCCGGCATGCTCGCCGCCGTCACCGAGCTGCACTACGGCGAGGAGACCCTGCTCGGGCTCAACCTCGCCTCCGCCGCCCGCTACCCGGAGTTCGCCGCCGAACTCGCCGAGGCGAGCGGCGGCATGGACATCGGCTACCGCGCCTGCGGCACCCTGGCCGTCGCGCTCGACGCCGACGACCGCCTCCACCTGCGCGAACTGCACGCCCTCCAACGCCGCTGCGGTCTGGAGTCGCAGTGGCTGACCGGCCGCGAGTCCCGCCGCCTGGAGCCGATGCTGGCGCCGGGCGTACGCGGCGGCCTGCGCGTGGACGGCGACCACCAGGTGGATCCGCGCCGGTTGACGGCCGCGCTGCTGGCCGCCTGCGAACGCGCTGGGGTCACCTTGCACCGGTCGGGCGCGGCCCGGCTCCTCGTCGCGGGCGACCGGGCCGCCGGGGCGCTGCTCGACGACGGTAGTGCCCTCAGCGCCGGCCAGACGGTCCTGGCGGCGGGCTCGCTGTCGGGACGGCTGCCCGGGTTGCCGCCGGAGGTGGCGGTCCCGGTGCGGCCGGTGAAGGGGCAGGTGCTGCGGCTGACGGTGCCGGCCTCGTACGGCCCCTTCCTGTCCCGGACCGTACGGGCGGTCGTGCGCGGCAGCCATGTCTATCTCGTGCCGCGCGAGAACGGCGAGCTCGTCGTCGGCGCGACCAGCGAGGAGCAGGGCTGGAACACCACCGTCACCGCCGGCGGGGTCTACGAGCTGCTGCGCGACGCCCACGAGCTGGTGCCCGGCATCACCGAGCTGCCGCTGACCGAGACCCGGGCCGGACTGCGGCCGGGCTCCCCCGACAACGCCCCGCTGCTGGGCCCGACCCCGCTGCCCGGACTGCACCTGGCCACGGGGCACTACCGCAACGGGGTGCTGCTGACCCCGCTCACCGGGGACGTGATGGCGGAGCTGCTGGCCACCGGCACGGTGCCGGAGATCGCCCGGCCCTTCACCCCGCTCCGCTTCACCGAGGCACGTCAGGAGTCGTACGCATGACCATCTCCGTCAACGGCGAGCCGCGCGAGATCGCGGCCGGCACCACGCTCGACGCGGTGGTCGCCACCTTGACCGCGGCGCCCAAGGGTGTCGCCGCGGCCCTCAACGAGACGGTCGTACCGCGCGGACAGTGGCCGCACACTCCGGTGGACGACGGCGACCGCGTCGAGGTCCTGACCGCGGTGCAGGGAGGCTGATCATGGCAGACGACGTCTTCACCCTCGGCGGCCGGACCTTCTCCTCCCGCCTGATCATGGGCACGGGCGGCGCCCCGAGCCTGGACGTACTGGAGCGCGCGCTGGTCGCCTCCGGTACGGAACTCACGACCGTGGCCATGCGCCGGCTGGACCCGACGGTCCAGGGTTCGGTGCTGTCGGTGCTGACCAGGCTCGGCATCGCGGTGCTGCCCAACACGGCGGGCTGCTTCACGGCGGGCGAGGCCGTCCTGACGGCGCGCCTGGCGAGGGAGGCCTTGGGCACCGACTGGATCAAGCTTGAGGTCGTCGCGGACGAACGCACCCTGCTGCCGGACGGCGTCGAACTGTTGGACGCCGCCGAGATCCTGGTCGACGACGGGTTCACGGTGCTGCCGTACACGAACGACGACCCGGTGCTGGCGCGGAAGCTGGAGGACGTGGGCTGCGCGGCGATCATGCCGTTGGGCTCGCCGATCGGTTCGGGGATGGGCATCCGCAACCCGCACAACTTCGAGCTGATCACGGAGCGGGCGGGCGTGCCGGTGATCTTGGACGCGGGGGCCGGTACGGCGTCGGACGCGACGCTGGCGATGGAGCTGGGCTGCGCCGGGGTGATGTTGGCCTCGGCGGTGACCCGCGCCCAGGCGCCGGTGCTGATGGCGGCGGCCATGCGGGACGCGGTCTCGGCGGGGCGCCTCGCGTACCGCGCGGGGCGCATCCCGCAGCGCCGCTTCGCGGAGGCCTCCTCCCCCACGGAGGGCCGCGCGACCCTCGACCCGGAACGCCCGGCGTTCTGACCCCGCGCCCCGACTCCCCGACTCCCCGGGGCTCCGCGCCTCGAAGCCCGCCGGGCCGGCTCGTCCGGCCCGGCGGCAGAACAGCCCCGCGCGGGACGCGGGCCGGGCGGAGGCCCGGCACACCCCCCGGCCCCGCCGACGTTTGAGACACCGGGGCCCGGCACATCCAGCCCCGCCGGCACTTGAGGCACCGGGGCCGGGACATCCAGCCCCGTCCGCGTCCGCACCGAGGGCGCCGCCCGGCGGATCCGGCCCCGCCGGCACTTGAGGCGCGGGCCGGCACATCCGCCAGCGCCCGCCCCCGAGGCACCGCACCCAGGGCGCCGCCCGGCGAATCCGGCCCCGCCGGCACTTGAGGCGCGGGCCCGGGACATCCAGCCCCGCCGGCGTCCGCACCCAGGGCGCCGCCCGGCGAATCCGGCCCCGCCGGCACTTGAGGCGCGGGCCGAGCAGAGCCCGGCACATCCGGCGGCACCCGCCCCAAGGCGCCACCCGGCACATCCGTGCCGCCGAGGTCTGCGGCACCGGGCCCGGCAATCCCGGCCCCGCCGGCGTTTGAGGCGCGGGCCCGGGCAGAGCCCGGCGCATCCGGCAGCGCCCGCCCCCGAGGCACCGCACCCAGGGCGCCGCCCGGCGAATCCGGCCCCGCCGGCGTTTGAGGCGTAGGGCCCGGGGGCGGGAAAGGGGCCGGGCGGCAGGGCAACGTCACAGCTGCGCTGCAACCGACCCGCACGCACGAGCGCCCCCGCGCCGGCTCGTAGAATCGCCGGGTGGACACGACCCTGGATGACCCCCTCGTCGGGCAGACGCTCGACGGCCGCTACCGCATCGACGCCCGCATAGCGGCCGGCGGCATGGCCACGGTCTACCGGGCCCTCGACACCCGTCTCGACCGTGTCCTCGCCCTCAAGGTGATGCACCCGGCCCTCGCCGCGGACGCCGCCTTCGTCGACCGCTTCATCCGCGAGGCGAAGTCCGTGGCCCGCCTGGCCCACCCCAATGTCGTCGCCGTTTTCGACCAGGGCACGGACGGCCCGTACACCTACCTGGCGATGGAGTACGTCTCCGGCTGCACCCTGCGCGACGTCCTCCGCCGGCGCGGCGCGCTCCAGCCCCGGGCCGCCCTCGACATCCTCGAACCCGTCCTCGCCGCCCTCGGCGCCGCGCACCGGGCCGGGTTCGTCCACCGCGACATGAAGCCGGAGAACGTCCTGATCGGCGACGACGGCCGGGTCAAGGTCGCCGACTTCGGTCTGGTCCGCAGCGTCGACACCGTCACCAGCACCACCGGCTCCGTCCTCGGCACCGTCTCCTACCTCGCCCCGGAGCAGATCGAGAGCGGCGTCACCGACACCCGCGTGGACGTCTACGCCTGCGGGGTCGTCTTCTACGAGATGCTCACCGGCGCCAAGCCGCACACCGGCGGCACCCCCGCCCAGGTGCTCTACCAACACCTCAACGAGGACGTGCCGCCCCCGTCGGCCGCCGTCCCCGGGCTGCCCGCCGGCATCGACGGGCTCGTCGCGCACGCCACGGCCCGCGACCCGAGGCTGCGGCCCGCCGACGCGGTCGCGCTGCTGGGCCTGGTCCTGGAGGCCCGCGCCGGGCTGAGCGAATCCGAGCTGGACGCCGTACCGCCACAGGCGCACCCCGGGGAGCGGGCCACGAGCGAGGACCGCACCAGCGTGATCCCCCGTCCCGTCTCCCCAGCCGACGGGACGGCGGCCGACGGCATGAACCACACCTCCCGCCTGGCGACCCCGCCGCCGCCCCCGGCCCGGTCCCGCCGCCGGTCCCGGCCGCGCGGCCTGTACCTGGTCATCGCCGGGGTCCTGCTGGCCCTCGGTCTCGGGGTGGGCGTCTGGTACATCAACTCGGGCCAGTTCACGAAGGTGCCGAATCTCCTGGGCAAGACGGAGGAGCAGGCCCGGTCCGAGCTGTCGGCGGCCGGTCTCGGGGTGAAGGGGGTGGACCGGAAGTTCAGCGAGGCCTTCGACCGCGGCACGGTCATGAACACCGACCCCCAGGGCGGCAAGCGCATCCGCGGCAACGGCGCTGTGACGCTGACGCTCTCCCGCGGCCCCGAGGTCGTGAGCGTCCCGGCGGTCAAGGGCAAGACCCTGGACGCCGCGAAGGCGGAGCTGACGTCGGCAGGTCTCGCGCCCGGCATCGTGACCCAGGCGTTCAGTCAGGACGTCGCCCAGGGCGCGGTGATCAGCACGGACCCGGAGGGGGGCCAGAAGCGGGCCCCCGACACGGCGGTGGCGATCGTCGTCAGCAAGGGTCGCCCGGTCCAGGTCCCGAACGTGGCCGGCCAGCCCGTGGATCAGGCCCGCGTCGCCCTCCAGGATCTCGGCCTCAAGGTGGAGACGGCGGCCGAGCAGGTCAACTCGCCCTCCCCCGCCGGTACGGTCGCCAACCAGTCGGCCGCCGCCGGAACCCAGGCCGCGGCGGGCGACACGGTGACGCTGACGGTGTCGAAGGGCCCGCGCCCGGTGCAGGTGCCGAACGTCACGGGTCAGGAGGCCGACGCGGCCCGCAGGGCGCTGGAGGCCCTCGGCTTCAAGGTGAAGGTCGAGCGGCCCTTCTTCGGTTTCAGCAACACGACCGACGCGCAGTCGGTGCCGGGCGGCCAGAGCGCGCCCGAGGGCAGCACGATCATCATCAGGACCAAGGGGCTGTGAGTGCTCGTGAACCAGCCCGCCGACCCGGCCGCCGACCAGCGGGCCACTGACCAGCGGGCCGCCGATCTGCGCGCCGCCGGTGCCGCGGCGCGCCGCAATCCCGTCGGCGGGCACGTCCCCGTGGCCGGCGGGCTCGCCTCGGTAGGCCTGACGTACGCCCGCGAGATGGGCGCCGAGGCCGTCCAGGTGTTCGTGGCCAACCCGCGCGGCTGGGCCACCCCGACCGGCAACCCGGCACAGGACGAGCTGTTCCGGGCCCAGTGCGCGGCGGAGTCGGTCTCGGCCTACGTCCACGCGCCGTACCTGATCAACTTCGGCTCCCACACCGAGGCGACCGTCGAGAGGTCGGTGGAGTCCCTGCGGCACTCGCTCCGTCGCGCCCGTGCGATCGGCGCGCTCGGGGTGGTCGTGCACACCGGCTCCGCCACCGGCGGTCGCCCGCGTGAGGCGGCGTACGCGCAGGTCAGACAGCATGTGCTGCCGCTGCTGGACGAGCTGACGCATGACGACGACCCGTTCCTGCTGCTGGAGTCGACCGCCGGTCAGGGTTCTTCCCTGTGCTCGCGCACCTGGGACTTCGGCCCGTACTTCGAGGCGCTCGACCACCACCCGAAGCTCGGCATCTGCCTGGACACCTGCCACATCTTCGCGGCGGGCCACGACCTGGCGGAGCCGGGCGGCGCCAAGCAGACGCTCGACCTGCTCGTGGACACGGTGGGCGAAGGCCGGCTGAAACTGATCCACGCCAACGACTCCAAGGAAGGCGTCGGCGCCCACAAGGACCGCCACGCGAACATCGGCCAGGGGCACATCGGGCGGGAGGCGTTCGGCGAGCTGTTCTCCCACCCCGCGACGGAGGGCGTGCCGTTGATCATCGAGACGCCGGGCGGCAAGGAGGGCCACGCCGCCGACGTGGCGCTGCTGAAGGAACTGCGCGAGGCGCACGCATAACACCTCGGGAATACCCCTGGGGGGTATACGGTTCGGTTATCCGCAGGACCGTGCCCCGCCCTCACCAGGAGAGGCGGCGTCCCCGGGAGGCCGAACGATGGACCACGCACACGCGCACCACGACCACAGCGGCCACGACCAGCCGGCCGCCCACGAGGACCACGGCGGCCACGCGCATCACGCAGACCACGGCGACTCCGGACAGGGCCACGGCAATGGCCACGGCCCCGTCCCCGGCCCCGTCAGCTGGGGCACGGCCGCCAAGGCCACCCTGCACTGCCTCACGGGCTGCGCCATCGGCGAAGTGCTCGGGATGATCATCGGCACCGCGCTCGGCTGGGGCAACACGGCCACGACGATCGCGGCCATCGTCCTCGCGTTCTTCTTCGGCTACGCGCTCACCCTGCGCGGCATCCTCGGTGCGGGCGTGGACCTCCGTACGGCAGTCCGGGTGGCGCTGGCCGCCGACACCCTCTCCATCGCGGTGATGGAGCTGATCGACAACGGCGTGATCGCGCTGTGGCCGGGCGCGATGGACGCCCACCTCTCGGAGGCGCTGTTCTGGACGGCGCTCGCGCTCTCCCTCGCGCTCGCCTTCGTCGTCACCACCCCGGTCAACAAGTGGATGATCGGCCGCGGCAAGGGCCACGCGGTCGTCCACCGGTACCACCACTGAGCCGACGCCGGACGGCGCCGATCGGGAAGGGCTAGATCTCGGGCCCGTCGCCCGGCTCCTCCTGGTACGAGTAGCGCTGCTCGCGCCAGGGGTCGCCGATGTTGTGGTACCCCCGCTCCTCCCAGAAACCCCGCCGGTCGGCGGTCATGTACTCCACGCCCCGGACCCACTTGGGCCCCTTCCAGGCGTACAGGTGCGGCACCACCAGCCGCAGCGGGAAACCGTGCTCCGCCGTCAGCAGTTCGCCACCCTGGTGGGTGGCGAAGACGGTGCGCTCGGAGGAGAAATCGGCCAATCGCATGTTCGAGCTGAACCCGTACTCGGCCCACACCATCACATGGGTGACCTCCGGTGCCGGCGGGGCCAGTTCGAGGACGGTCCGGGCGAGCACCCCGCCCCATTCGGCCCCCTGCATGCTGAACTTCGTCACGCAGTGCAGGTCCGCCACGACCGAGTCGAAGGGCAGGGCCGCGAACTCCTCGTGGTTCCAGCAGTGCTTCTCCCCGTCGGCCGTGGCGCCGAAGACGCGGAACTCCCAGCGCTCGGGCTTGAACCTGGGTACCGGCCCGTAATGGGTGACCGGCCAGCCTCGCTGCAACCGCTGCCCCGGAGGGAGCTCGAACTGCTCTGCTCCCGGAGATTCCCGGCTTTCCGGCTGACCCATGTCTCCATGGTGACAGACGGCGCGGGGTGGTCATGACCAGCTCCGACCCGATCCGGGCAAGTCGTGGTAACTCCCACTAAGGAGGCACTTACTGGACTGCCCTGGGGGACGGTGGAAGGATGCGCGCACTGCCCAGTCACGTAGCTGACATTGCTTGGAAGGAGCCTCTGCGATGCAGGGCGACCCCGAGGTCCTTGAGTTTCTCAACGAGCAGCTGACCGGCGAGCTCACGGCCATCAACCAGTACTGGCTGCACTACCGCATCCAGGAGAACAAGGGCTGGACGAAGCTCGCCCACTACACCCGTGCCGAATCCATCGACGAGATGAAGCACGCGGACAAGCTCACCGAGCGCATCCTCATGCTCGACGGGCTGCCGAACTACCAGCGCCTCTTCCACGTGCGCGTGGGCCAGACCCTGACGGAGATGTTCCAGGCGGACCGGCAGGTCGAGGTCGAGGCGATCGACCGCCTGCGGCGCGGCATCGAGGTCATGCGCGGCAAGGGCGACGTCACCTCCGCGCGTCTCTTCGAGGAGATCCTGGCGGACGAGGAGCACCACATCGACTACCTCGACACCCAGCTGGAGCTCATCGAGAGCATCGGGGAGCCGCTGTACATCGCGCAGCAGATCGAGCAGCCGGAGGGCTGAGCCGCCCGCGCGCGATCAGGCCGGTGCGATCAGGCCGCGTCCGCCAGCGCGGGCTCGGCGACCGGAGCGGGCTCGGCGGCGAGCACGGCCGCCGTACGGCCCCTCTCCAGCAGCTCGCGGCGCGGGCACGCGCCGCGACCGAGGAGGCCCTGGATGGTCCGTACGCACGACCCGCAGTCGGTGCCGGCCTTGGTGGCCGAGGCGATCTGGCGGGGGGTGCAGGCCCCGGCTTCCGCGTGTTCCTTGACCTGCTTGTCGGTGATCCCGAAGCACGAGCAGACGTACACGCGGTTCACCTCCTGGGAGTGGGGCCGGGTCGGACGAGCCACTCCGATTCGGTGAGGCTTACCTAACCGTACCTAAGGTGAGGGTCCCCTGAAAGACCCGGATACGACAGTGGGGCGCGGATCACATCGATCCGCGCCCCACCGTCACGAGCCGCTTACTGGTCGCGGTACATCTCGGCGACGAGGAATGCCAGGTCCAGGGACTGGCTGCGGTTGAGCCGCGGGTCGCAGGCCGTCTCGTAGCGCTGGTGCAGGTCGTCGACGAAGATCTCGTCGCCGCCGCCCACGCACTCGGTGACGTCGTCACCGGTGAGCTCGACGTGGATGCCGCCCGGGTGGGTGCCCAGCGCCTTGTGGACCTCGAAGAAGCCCTTGACCTCGTCGAGCACGTCGTCGAAACGACGGGTCTTGTGGCCGGAGGCCGCCTCGAAGGTGTTGCCGTGCATCGGGTCGGTGACCCAGGCCACCGTCGCGCCCGAGGCCGTGACCTTCTCGACCAGCTCGGGGAGCTTGTCGCGGACCTTGTCGGCGCCCATGCGGACGACGAAGGTCAGCCGGCCCGGCTCGCGCTCGGGGTCCAGCCGGTCGATGTAGGTCAGCGCCTCGTCCACGGTGGTGGTAGGGCCGAGCTTGATGCCGATCGGGTTGGCGATCCGCGAGCAGAACTCGATGTGCGCGTGGTCCAGCTGGCGGGTGCGCTCACCGATCCAGACCATGTGACCGGAGGTGTCGTACAGCTTGCCGGTCCGCGAGTCGGTGCGGGTCAGCGCACCCTCGTAGTCGAGGAGCAGCGCCTCGTGGGAGGCGTAGAACTCCACCGCCTTGAACTCCGCCGGGTCGGTGCCACAGGCCTTCATGAAGTTCAGCGCGTTGTCGATCTCCCGCGCGAGCTGCTCGTAGCGCTGCCCGGACGGGGAGTTCCTCACGAAGTCCTGGTTCCAGGCGTGCACCTGGCGCAGGTCGGCGTAACCACCGGTGGTGAAGGCGCGCACCAGGTTCAGCGTCGACGCGGACGCGTGGTACATGCGCTTGAGCCGCTCGGGGTCCGGGATCCGGGCCTCTTCGGTGAAGGCGAAGCCGTTGACGGAGTCACCGCGGTAGGTCGGCAGGGTGACGCCGTCGCGGGTCTCGGTGTCCTTGGAGCGCGGCTTGGAGTACTGGCCGGCGATACGGCCGACCTTGACGACGGGCACGGAGGCCGCGTACGTCAGCACGGCGCTCATCTGGAGCAGCGTCTTGAGCTTGGCGCGGATGTGGTCGGCGGATACGGCGTCGAAGGCCTCGGCACAGTCGCCACCCTGGAGCAGGAACGCCTCGCCCTTGGCGACGGCTCCCAGACGGGCGCGCAGCTGGTCGCACTCACCCGCGAAAACGAGGGGCGGATACGACTCGAGGTCCGCGACGACAGCGCGCAGTGCCTCGGCATCGGGGTACGAAGGCTGCTGCGCCGCGGGAAGGTCTCGCCAGGTCGCCTTGACGGCGGGGGCGTGGTTTTCAGCGTTCACGGTCACCTCGTACACATTACGTCGTCACACGGGACGTCCAGCCCGATGCCCACTTGCTGAGACGGGTGTCTCCGGATATGGGGGACGCGGTCCGGAGGCTTCGCCTCCGGCAGGGCGTGGGCTAGGGTCGGCGGCATGTACGCGCACTCGAACCAGAACTGGTGGTGGCCCGCTCCCGGCGGCCCACTCCTCTCGCGTACGTAAGACGACACGAGCGACACGAAGGCCGCCCCGAGGGGCGGCCTTCCGTGTTTTCCGACGCGGGCCGCCCCTCCCTCCGGAAGGACGCCCACCCCATGACCACGGACCTCAGCCGCCTGCTGGACGAGTCCTGCCCGCCGTTCGCCCTGCTGCGCCGCCGGACCCCCGGCCGGGACCACGACACCGTCGAGGTGCTGCTCGGCCCGATCCACGAGGCCCGTCGCCTCGCGGATCTCCCCGTACGGGACCTGCCGACCCTCGCCCTGGTGCCCTTCCGGCAGATCCGCGAGCGCGGGTTCGACGTGCGCGACGACGGGACCCCGCTGAGCGTGCTGGTCGCCGAGGAGGCCCACGAGATCCCGCTGGCCGAGGCGCTGGCCGCGCTGCCCGACCACGCGGTGCGCGTCGAGGGCGGCGGCTTCGACGTCCCCGACGAGGAGTACGCCGCCACCGTGGAGCGCGTGATCCGGGACGAGATCGGGCGCGGTGAGGGCGCGAACTTCGTCATCCGGCGCACCTTCGAGGGCCGGATCGACGGCTTCGGGCGCGCCGACGCCCTGGCCCTGTTCCGCAGGCTGCTGCTGGGCGAGCGGGGCGCGTACTGGACGTACGTGGTCCACACCGGGGAGCGCACCCTGGTCGGCGCGAGCCCGGAGGTGCACGTCCGGATGTCCGGCGGAACGGTCGTGATGAACCCGATCAGCGGGACGTACCGGTACCCGGCCGAGGGGCCCACGGCCGAGTCCCTCCTCGCCTTCCTCGGCGACCGCAAGGAGACCGAGGAGCTGTCGATGGTGGTCGACGAGGAACTGAAGATGATGTGCACGGTCGGCGACATGGGCGGTGTGGTCGTCGGGCCCCGGCTCAAGGAGATGGCCCACCTCGCGCACACCGAGTACGAGTTGCGCGGGCGGTCCTCGCTGGACGTGCGGGAGGTGCTGCGGGAGACGATGTTCGCGGCGACCGTGACCGGCTCGCCCGTGCAGAACGCCTGCCGGGTGATCGAGCGGTACGAGAGCGGCGGCCGCGGCTACTACGCGGGAGCCCTCGCGCTGCTGGGCCGGGACGGGACCGGCGCGCAGACGCTGGACTCCCCCATCCTGATCCGCACCGCCGACATCGCGCCGGACGGGACCCTGCGCGTGCCGGTCGGCGCGACGTTGGTGCGGCACTCCGACCCGGCGGCCGAGGTGGCCGAGACCCACGCCAAGGCGGCCGGTGTGCTGGCCGCGCTGGGCGTCCGCCCGGCCGCTCCCCGTCGGGTGGCCGCCGTGGCGGGCCTGGGCTCCGACCCGCGGGTCCAGGCGGCCCTCGCCGCCCGGCGGCACGACCTGGCGCCGTTCTGGCTGCGGATGCAGGACCGGCCGGCGGGTGCCTCGGGCCACGCGCTGGTGGTGGACGGGGAGGACACCTTCACCGCCATGCTCGCCCACGTCCTGAGGGTGACCGGGCTGGAGGTGAGCGTGCGCCGCTTCGACGATCCGGGCCTGCGGGCGGCCGCCCTGGCCTGGGAGGGCCCGGTCGTGCTGGGCCCGGGGCCGGGGAACCCGGCGGACGCGGCCGACCCGAGGATGCGGATGCTGCGGGCGCTGGCGGCGGACCTGCTGGCCGGGCACCGGGGCGGCCTGCTCGGGGTCTGCCTGGGCCACGAGCTGCTCGCCGCCGAGCTCGGGCTGCCGCTGGTGCGCAAGGCGGAGCCGGCGCAGGGTGCGCAGACGCGGATCGATCTGTTCGGGGCGCGGGAGGTGGTCGGGTTCTACAACACGTACACGGCGCACTGCTCGGCGCGGGACGCCGAACGGCTGGCGGCGCGCGGGGTCGAGGTCGCCCGGGACCCGGCGAGCGGTGAGGTGCACGCCCTGCGCTCGGCGGCGGGCTTCGCGGGGGTCCAGTTCCACCCGGAGTCGGTCCTGACGCTGCGCGGCGCGCGGCTGCTGGGCGACCTGCTGGCGTCCGTCCGCGCGGGCGCCCCGGCGTAGGCCGTCGGGGCGGGGGCCCGGGAGGGCGCGGTCCCCTACCCGGCGGGCGACAGGGTGTTCCCGGAGCGGCGGCCGGCGAGGTAGTCGGCCACGTTGGCGACCGTCGCGCCGATGATCTGCCCGACCGCGTCGTGCGTGTAGTACGCCTGGTGGGAGGTGACCACCACGTGCGGGAAGGTGATCAGGCGGGCAAGCGTGTCGTCCTCCAGGGCCTCCAGGGACTTGTCCGGGAAGAACACGCCGGCCTCCGCCTCGTAGACGTCGAGTCCCACCCCCGCGAAGCGCCCGTCGCGCAGTTCGTCGACCAGCGCCTCGGTGTCCACCAGGCCGCCCCGGCTCGAATTGACCAGGATCGCGTCGTCCTTCATCAGTCGCAGGGCCGCGCCGTCGACGATGTGGTGCGTGGCGTCGACGAGTGGCAGGTGCAGGCTGATCAGGTCGGAGGCGACGAACAGTTCGTCCTTGTCGACATAGCGCATGCCCAGCTCCACGCAGGCGGGGTTGGGCGCCACGTCCCAGCCCAGCAGGTTCATCCCGAAGCCGTGCGCGATCCGGGTGAAGGCCTCGCCGATCCTGCCGGTGCCGAGCACGCCGACGGTGCGGCCCCGCATGTCGCGGCCCATCAGCCCGTCCAGTCGGAAGTCGAAGTCCCGTGTCCGGTTCGACGCGCGCACGATCCGCCGGTTCACGGCCATGGCGAGGGCCCAGGCGAACTCGGCCACCGAGTAGGGCGAGTAGGAGGACACCCGGCTGACCGTGAGACCGAGCTCCCGGGCGGCCTCCAGGTCGATGTTGTCGAAGCCGGTGGAGCGCTGGGCGATCATCCTGGTCCCGCTGGCGGCCAGGGCCCGTAGGACCCGTCCGCCGAGGTCGGCGTTGACGCTGGTGGAGACGATCTCGTAGCCGCCGGCGATGGGGGCGGTGTCCTCGGTCAGGAAGACGTCCAGACAGCGCACGTCGTGATGGCCGGCGAACGCCTTCTCCATCAGCGGCCTCTCGTCGGCCGGCACCCCGAATGCCAGGATCTCCACGTTCGCTCCCGCCGCGCCCGGAAAAGACGGATCATGGGTCGTTCGCCACGATACGACCCATGATCCGCGGGTGCCCCGCGGCTCAGCCGAAGAACACTTCGGCCTCCGCGTACAGCGCCGGGTCCACCGTCTTGAGCTTGGAGGTGGCCTCGATGATCGGGACCCGGACGATGTCGGTCCCCTTGAGCGCGACCATCTTGCCGAAGTCGCCGTCCCGCACCGCGTCGATGGCGTGCAGCCCGAACCGGGTGGCCAGCCAGCGGTCGAAGGCGCTGGGCGTGCCGCCCCGCTGGACGTGCCCGAGCACCGTCGTACGGGCCTCCTTGCCGGTCCGCGCCTCGATCTCCTTGGCCAGCCACTCGCCGACGCCCGACAGCCGGACGTGGCCGAAGGAGTCCTTGGTGGCGTCCTTGAGGACCATGTCGCCGTCCTTGGGCATGGCGCCTTCGGCGACGACGACGATCGGCGCGTAGCTCGACGTGAAGCGGGAGGTCACCCAGGCGCACACCTTGTCCATGTCGAAGCGCTGCTCGGGGATGAGGATGACGTTGGCCCCGCCCGCCAGGCCCGAGTGCAGGGCGATCCAGCCGGCGTGACGCCCCATGACCTCGACGACCAGCACCCGCATGTGGGACTCGGCCGTGGTGTGGAGCCGGTCGATGGCCTCGGTGGCGATGCCGACGGCGGTGTCGAAGCCGAAGGTGTAGTCGGTGGCCGACAGGTCGTTGTCGATGGTCTTCGGGACGCCGACGCACGGAACGCCGTACTCCTCGAACAGTCGCGCGGCCACGCCCAGCGTGTCCTCGCCGCCGATCGCGACGAGCGCCTCGACCTCGTACTTGGCGAGGTTCTCCTTGATCCGCCGGACCCCGTGCTCCTGCTTGAACGGGTTGGTGCGCGAGGAGCCGAGGATGGTGCCGCCGCGCGGCAGGATGCCCCGTACCGCGGCGATGTCGAGCGGGACGGTGTCCCCCTCGACCGGCCCCCGCCAGCCGTCCTTGAAGCCGACGAACCGGTAACCGTACTCCTGCACGCCCTTGCGCACGACACCCCGGATGACCGCGTTGAGGCCAGGGCAGTCGCCGCCGCCCGTCAGCACTCCGACCTTCATGGAATTTCCCTTCGCCACAGGGCCCGGCGGTGGCGCGGGGCCCGCATGACGGTCACGCTAGTGGTGACTCAGGTCACAGCAAGGGACCCGGAGGGGTCAATTCCGGCTGAATCAAGGGGCATTGCGTACGCCCGTTCACTCGTACGAGGACATGCGTACGACGTACGGGGACCGATCGCGGTCACGCGTCGTCGAGGCCGCGTTCTATGGCGTAGCGGACGAGCTCCACCCGGTTGTGCAACTGGAGCTTGCCCAGGGTGTTCTGCACGTGGTTCTGGACCGTGCGGTGCGAGATGACCAGCCGCTCCGCGATCTGCTTGTAGGACAGCCCCTTGGCGACCAGCCGCAGCACCTCGGTCTCGCGATCGGTGAGCCGCGGGGCCTTGGGCTCGTCGGCCGCGACCGGTGCCGGGTCGGTGGCCAGGCGCCGGTACTCGCCGAGGACCAGGCCCGCCAGCCCCGGGGTGAAGACCGGGTCCCCGGCCGCGGTGCGGCGCACCGCGTCGATCAGCTCTTGGGCTCCGGCGGACTTCAACAGGTAGCCCGTCGCACCGGACTTCACGGCCTCCAGCACGTCGGCGTGCTCACCGCTGGCGGACAGGACCAGGACGCGCAGCGCCGGATCGGCGCCGACCAGCTCCTTGCACACCTGAACCCCCGGCATGCCCGGCAGGTTGAGGTCGAGGACCAGGACGTGCGGGGCGGCCGGGACGGCCCGACGGACCGCCTCGGGGCCGTCCCCGGCGGTGGCGACGACGTCGAAGCCGGCGGCGGCCAGGTCGCGGGCGACCGCGTCGCGCCACATGGGGTGGTCGTCGACCACCATCACCCTGATCGCCCCGAGCGCACCGGGGCCGGCGGGATCGTGGTGCTCATCGGGCTTGCCCGGCTCGTTGGGCTCGTCGGATCGCGTCATCGGGTTCTCCCCCTCGGTACTTTCAATTCCACTTCGGTTCCCTGTCCGGGGACGGACACCAGCTCGGCGGTGCCGCCGAGATCCCGCAGCCGGCCCCGGATCGACAACGCCACGCCCATCCGGCCCTCGCCCTCCGCCTGGTCGAGCCGGCCGGCCGGGATGCCGGGGCCGTCGTCCCGGACGGTGACGATCACCTCGTCCCCCCAGTCCTCGACCAGGATCCAGGCCCGGGCGCCCTCCCCGGCGTGCTTGCGCACGTTGTCGAGGGCCGCGCCGACCGCCGCCGCCAACTCCCGGGCGGCGGGCACCGGCAACGGCACCGGGCCGCCCGGCTCGGCGAAGCTCACCCGGGAGCCGGCGTGCGGGGCGAGCAGCGTCCGCAGGTCCAACTCCCCCTCCTCGTCGCCGGACTCCTCGGCCTCGTAGGCGTCCACGAAGGCGCCCAGCGAGTGGTCCCGGGAGACCCGGGACGCGGGCACCAGCCCACTGGAGACCAGGGTGCGCAGCGCCACCTCCTGTTCCCCGGCCATCCTGCCGAGTTCGGCCGCCTCGCCGCCCAGTTCGCAACCGCGCCGCTGGACCATGGCGAGCACCTGGAGGACCCCGTCGTGGATGTCGCGGGCGAGGCGCTCGCGCTCGCGGGTCGCGGCCTCGATCTCCAGCGCGCGGGCGAGGGTGGCCTCGCTGGCGCGGGCGACCTCGACGACGTAGCCGATGGCGATGGAGGCGACCCACACCAGCAGCACGTTGTGCAGGGTGTCCCGGGTCGGGTCGCCGCCGTGGATGACGATGTTGGCGACGGCGACGGGTGTGGAGGCGAAACCGGCCCAGCGCCAACCGCCCTTGAGGGCGAAGGCGAGCACGGAGCCGGCCGTCCAGATGCTGGGGAGGGTGGGGCCGCCGGCGCCGATCCGCTGGTGGGTGTCGGCGATCGGGGTGAGCAGGATGCCGGCGAGCGCGACGGTGAGGTCGGCGCCGAGGAACCGCTTGGTGCAGCGGGCGGCGCTCGCGACGTCGCGGTAGGTGGCCACGGTCCAGACGGCGAGCACGGCGAGATAGCCGACGGCGACGACCGGGCGGTCGAACTCCCTGTAGGCGGAGGCGAACAGGAGCACCGCGTAGACCATGGTGAGGAGCCGGTAGACCGTCAGGGCACGCCACAGCGGCTGCTCGACCGACATGCGTACGACGCGCTCGCGTTCCGCCATCTCCCCCACCCCCGCGCGCGGGCGCCGGGGCCCCGCCCGTTCCTACTCCTTGACCGCCTTGGCGGCCTTCTCCGCGTCGGCGATCTGCCGTTTGGCGGCCGTCGCGTAGATGTCCACGTACTCCTGGCCGGAAAGCTTCATGATCTCGTACATGACCTCGTCGGTCACCGAGCGGAGGATGAAGCGGTCGCTCTCCATGCCGTGGTAGCGGCTGAAGTCGAGCGGCTTGCCGATCCGGATGCCCGGGCGCATCAGCTTGGGCACCACCTTGCCGGGCGGCTGGATCTTCTCCGTGTCGATCATCGCCACCGGGATCACCGGGGCGCCGGTCGCGAGCGCGACCCGGGCCAGCCCGCCGGGCTTGCCGCGGTAGAGGCGGCCGTCGGGTGAACGGGTCCCCTCGGGGTAGATACCGAACAGCTCCCCGCGCTCGATGACCTCGATGCCGCTCTTGATGGCGGCCTCGCCGGCCCCGCGCGCGCCGGAGCGGTCCACCGGGAGCTGGCCGACGCCCTTGAAGAACGCGGCCGTCAGCTTGCCCTTGACGCCGGGGGAGGTGAAGTACTCCGCCTTCGCGATGAAGGTCACCTTTCGGTCCAGCACGGCCGGCAGGAAGAACGAGTCGGAGAAGGACAGGTGGTTGCTCGCGAGGATCGCCGGCCCCTCCGCGGGAATGTTCTCGAGGCCCTCCACCCACGGCCTGAAGGCGAGCTTCAGTGAACCGCCGATGGAGAACTTCATAGCGCCGTAGATCAACTCGAAAGCCTTCCTGTGTCTGTCGAACAGACCTTAACCCCTGGCCGCCGCAGGAGCGGCCCGACGACCCTGGTCGGTGCCGGCGCGGTCGCGTACGGTGAAGTCACACAGCGCTACGTACCCCCCGCCCTTTCGAAGGAGTCCCTGGTGCCCGTCCTCCTTGGAGCAGAGCCGTTCCGCCACGACGGCGGGCCGGTCGGTGTGCTTCTCTGCCACGGCTTCACCGGTTCCCCGCAGTCGCTCCGGCCCTGGGCCGAGTACCTGGCCGAGCGGGGCCTGACGGTGTCGCTGCCGCTGCTGCCCGGGCACGGCACGCGCTGGCAGGACATGCAGCTCACGGGCTGGCAGGACTGGTACGCCGAGGTGGACCGCGCGCTGCGGGAGCTGCTCGAACGGTGCGAGCAGGTGTTCGTGTTCGGGCTGTCGATGGGCGGGGCGCTGAGCCTGCGGCTGGCGGCGAAGCACGGCGAGGCGATCAGCGGGCTCGTGCTGGTCAACCCCGCCAACAAGGTGCACGACCCCTTGGCCTTCGCCCTTCCCGTGGCGCAGCACTTCATCCGCTCGGCCCCCGGTATCGCGAGCGACATCGCCAAGCCCGGGTCGGTGGAGGTCGGGTACGACCGGGTGCCGACGCGGGCCGCGCACTCCGTGCGCCGGTTCTTCCGGCTGGTCGACGCCGAACTGCCGCAGGTGACCCAGCCGGTGCTGCTGCTGCACAGCCCGCAGGACCATGTCGTACCGCCCGCGGACTCGGCGCGCATCCTGGCCCGCATCTCGTCCACGGACGTGACGGAGACCCTGCTGGAACAGAGCTACCACGTCGCGACGTTGGACCACGACGCGGAGCGGATCTTCGCGGACAGTTATGCGTTCGTCGGGCGGCTCTCGAAGAGCGTCGGGCGGGAGGGGGCGGCCAGCGGTGGCTGAGCACGAGGAGTCGTCCGGGGGTGTGCCCCCGTTGGACGAGGAGGCGGCGTGGGCGGCGATCGTCGCCGGGTACGGGCAGGAACCGCCGGACCCGCCGGGGTCCAGACCCTTCCGCCCCATCGAGAACCTGATGTTGCCGGAGGAGGACGTCCAGCCGGAGCCCCGTCCCGAGAAGCCCCTGGGCGGCTCGGTGGTCTTCGCCCCGGGGGTGTCCCTGACCCCGGCGCCGGGTCCGGGTCCCCGCGACCACACCCCGGCGGAGTCGCGGGACGACGACGGCGACGGCGACGGCGGGGACCACTTCGTCCCCCCGGAGCCGGAGCTGCCGCCGGCGGACACCACGGCGAAGTTCGCCTGGCTGGCGGTGGTGGGCGGCCCGGTACTGCTGCTGCTGGCGGTGCTGCTGCAGTGGGAGATGACGTGGTGGCTGACGACGCTCGGCATCGGCGGCTTCCTGGGCGGCTTCGCGACGCTGGTGGCGCGTATGGCCCACGATGACGACGACGAGGACGACCCGGGCCGCGGCGCGGTCGTCTGACCCCCTTCGTGACGCGCCGCTCCCTTCTTGACGCGCCGCTCGCGCGTCTCGGCGCCGGGGCGCCTTGCCGGCTTCGCACCGCTGCGGCGAAGCCAGTCCGCCGTGGGCGGAACCGGAGGGCCCCCACCCGGCCCGCCCCGGCGGCCTCCCCGGCCGCGGTGAACCCCGTCCGTCGTGCGCGGGGCCGGCCCGCGCCTCGACCGCCGGCGGCTGATCCGCCCGGCGGCCACCCGGCCGCCCGTCCACCGGGCCGGCGCGCCCCACCCGGCCCGGCCCCGGCGGGCCTCCCCGGCCGCGACGGCCGTATCCAGCCCCGCCGGCGGTCGAGGCACGGGGTCCGGGGCGGAGCCCCACAGAGCCCGGCGGAGCCGGGGGCCCTTGCACCGCGGCGCCGCATTGTCCAACGCCCGCGAGGGCGCACTCGGGCGCGGCGCCGCGCGGTCTAGACGGCGACGCGCTGCGACGCGAGGGCCGCGCCCTCGTCCAGCCGGGCGGACGGCCCGGCGGACACACCCAGCCCACCGGCGATCGAGGCACGGGCCCGCGGCGGAGCCCAATAGAACCCGGCGGAGCCGGAGGCGCTTACGCCGTGGCGCCCCACGTCCCGGCCGCCCGCAAACGCCGGCCACATCCACACCCCCGCCCGGCGGACGCACCCAGCCCGCCGGCGATCGAGGCGCAGGGTCCCCGGCGGAGCAGGGCCGGTGCCGGGGAGCGTGCCCCGGTGGACCGAGTTCGCCGCAGCGGCGCGAAGCCGCCGAAGCCGTGCGCGGGGCGCGTCAGGAAGGGGGGCGGAGGCGGAGGGCCGCCAGGACCGGGAAGTGGTCCGTGGCGGCGTCGAGGTCGGGCGGCACCACGCCCGGCAGGTCCCGCGGGACACCGCAGCCCAGCACCTCCACCCCCCGCGAAGCGAACACCGCGTCGATGCGCCGCGGCGGCCCGGATCGCGTGAACGTGTGCTCCCCGCCCCACGGCGCCACCGCCCAGCCGTCCTGCATCTGCGACGCCAGCCGCCCGAACGCCGGCCCGTCCGGGGTCTCGTTCACATCTCCCGCCACGATCGCGTACGGCGTGTCCATCGACCGCACCCGCTCCAGCAGCAGCTCCGCCTGCGCCGCCCGCTCACGCGCGTTCAGCGACAGGTGGGTGCTCACCACCCCCACCCGCACCGCCGGCCCGAACCGCACGACGGCCGTCGCGAGGCCCCGCCGGTGCAGCCCCGGCGTCAACGGCAGCAGGACGTCCTCGGTCCGCTCCACGAACGCCCGCAGCGAGCACAGCAGCAACGGCCCGGCGGCGCTCCCGCCCCCGCTCAGCACCACCAGGTCACACTTCGAGGCCAACCGCGCCGCGTGCTTGCGCCACCGGAAGAACAGCGGCGCCTCCTGCACGAACACCAGGTCCGGCTCGCACGCCCGGATCACCCGCACCAGCGCTTCCTCGTCGTCACGCAGCGAGCGGACGTTGTAACTGAGCACCCGGATGACGGCGGAACCGTCGGGCTCCGTAAGGGACTTCGGCAGCGTGGCCGACAGCGATGGCAGCTCCATACCGTCCCACCCTACGCAGCTGCCCGCCGCTCCCCCAGGGGGCGCGGCGGGCAGCGGGCGTCGATCGTGATCACCCCTGGCGGGCAAGGTCCGCCGCACCGACCAGTCCGGCCTTGCCGCCGAGCTGCGCGGCCAGCACCTGCGCGTGCGGACGCCACGCGCCGCCGATCAGCCAGCGCTTGAAGGACTTGCGGATCGGGTCGAGGACGAGGTCTCCCTCGTCGGACACCCCGCCGCCGACGATGAACGCCGACGGGTCGAACAGCGACGCCAGGTCTGCCAGCCCGGCCCCGGCCCAGCGGGCCAGCTCGCGGAAGGAGTCGACAGCCACCGGGCAACCCTGCCGGGCCGCCTCGCTGATGTGCTTGCCCTCGATGCCGTCGGGGGTGCCGTCGCCGAGCCCGAGCAGGATCGTCGCGTTCTCGGGCGTGGCCTTGGCACGCTGCTTCGCGTACCGGACGAGCGCGCGCCCGGAGGCGTACTGCTCCCAGCAGCCCTGGCTCCCGCACCCGCACAGCAGGCCGTCCGGGACGACCCGGATGTGCCCGAACTCGGCGGCGACGCCGAAGCGCCCGCGCCGGAGCTTGTTGCCGATGATGATGCCGCCGCCGAGGCCGGTGCCGAGGGTGATGCAGATGACGTCGTCGTGGCCCTGGCCGGCCCCGAAGCGGTACTCGCCCCAGGCCGCGCAGTTCGCGTCGTTCTCGACGACGACGGGAAGGCCGATGCGCTGCTCGACCTTGTCCTTCAGCGGCTCGTGCCGCCAGTTGATGTTGGGGGCGAAGAGTACGGTGGCGCGCTTGTCGTCCACGTACCCGGCTGCGCCGATGCCCACCGCGTCGATGGTGTGGTTGCTGCCGACCGCGGACACCGCGGTGCAGATCGCGTCCGTCACGCCGTCCGGAGTCGGCGGGGTGGGCACCTTGTACGTCTCAAGGATGGTGCCCTCTTCGTCGACCACGCCGGCCGCGATCTTCGTGCCGCCGATGTCGACGCCGATGGTGAGTCCCATTAGTCCCTCGGTTTCCGGTCAAGCCCCGCCACGGCCAACCGTACCCGAGCCCCGGCGGAGGTTCAGTCGAGATCGATCCGCTCGGCGGGCCCGGTGCCGGGTTCCTCGTCGCCGTCGTGGCGGGCGGCGTCCTCGGCGCGCGGCGGCGTGGGCGTCGGCCGTTCCCGCGTCCAGCGGCGCTCGTGGCCCTCGACGGCGGAACGGTAGGCGGCGAGCAGCTCGGAGCCGGCGGCCGCGAGGTGGTCGAAGACCTCGGGGTTGCGCTCGACCACGGGCTTGACGGCTGTCTTGGCCTGGTCGACGAACTGGCGCACGGCGCCCTGGGCGGCGCCGCCGAGCAGCGGGTTGTTCAGGGAGGAGACCTTGTCGGCGACGGCTTCGAACAGCTTGAGGAGTTCCTCGGCGGCGGTGCCGGTCCCGCCGCCGGCGGCGGCGCCCCGCTCCGCGCGGAGGCGCTCCTTCTCGGCCGCGAGGTCCTCGGCGCAGGCCTTGGCCCAGGCGTCGTCGTCGGTGGGGCGGTCGGTGGCCTCGCTCATGGCGGACACTCCTGCGGCGGCTGCGATACGTGCGGTACGGGCTACCTTCGACGGTACCCGAACGGCGGTACGGGAATCAGCGCGCGCGGGGCCACAGCTGCGGGTCCGGGGTGAACCGGACGCGGAGCACGCCGTCCGTGAGGGCGGCGCCCGAGACGGTGCAGCGGCGCAGCGCGGACGGCAGCGGAACGATCCTGCGGTAGGGCCCGGCCGCCAGGAGCAGCTCGTCGCCGCGCCGCACCAGGTCCAGGTCCGCCTTGCGGGCGCCGGGCAGCGGGATCGCCCACACGAGTACGCCGTCCTCGGCGCGCCGGTCCTCGACGGCCCACTCCGGGCGGGGCGCGGGCGCCGCGGGGGCGAGTCCGGGCGCGGAGGCGGCGAGCCGGGCCGTGTCCTCGGGGCCCTCCGGGTCGCGTCCCAGGTGCGGGAGCGGGATCACGGGGAGTTCGGCGGCCCACTGGGCGGCGTATTTCTCCCGCTGGGCGACGAGTCCGGCCGGCCAGGGTTCGGCGGAGTCCCGGGGCAGGGCCCGGTTGGCGACGAGGCTCCCGGCCGCCAGCCGGTGCAGGGCGAGCCCGAGTCGGCCGGCGCGCAGCGCGGCGTCGGCCCGGGGGCCGGGCTCGGCGACGAGGCGCACCTCGGTGGTCGGGGCCTCGACGACGGCTTGGACGGCGGCGAGTTCCTCGTCCCAGCGCGCGGCGGCCTCGTAGAGCCACTGGGCGGGCATCGGGACGCCGGCGAGCTGGGCGAGTACGGGGCGCAGGGCGCGGGCGGCCTGCCGTTCGGCGGGCAGCAGCCGGGCCAGGTAGTGGCGGAGCTGCGCAGGGAGGGCGAGGGTGGACACCGCCTGGTGCAGCGGGGGCATGTCCACGACGACCAGATCGGTGTCGGGGGCCGCGGCGGCCCGCCGCAGGGCACGGAGCAGCGCGAACTGCTCGGCGCCGGGCAGTTCGGTGAGTTCTTCGGCGCCGAGGGGACGGCTGCCGAGCATGCCGAGGAGGGCGGCGCCGCGTTCCTGGAGGGCGACGAGTTCGGTCCGGAACTCCTCGCCGGAGTCGATGCGCGCGACGCGCAACCCGGGCACGTCCCGGCCGATCAGCGCGCCGAGCGGGTCGCCGGGGTCGCCGGAGAGCAGCAGTACGCGCCGCCCGTCCCGCGCGGCGGCGAGCGCGGTGGCGGCGGCCACGGTGGTCCGCCCGGCGCCACCGGGTCCGGTGACGAGCAGGGTGTGCATGCTGCGGTGCTCCTCGATGCGGTACGGATCGCTCACGGCCCCGGCCGCTGCCGAGCCGCGCCGGCGTACCGGCCGGGCGGCTGGGACCGGGGCGGGCCGGGCACCTGTTCCCGAAGCCTACGGGCACCACCGCGCCGTCCCTGGAGCCGGTGCGAGCCGCCCGCCCCGAACCGCCGCGCGATCCCTCGCCACGACGGGCCACGGAACCCGTCCGCGCGGACCCCCGTGCCGCCGGGACCACGGGACCGGGGCGGCGACGGCCGGCGGCAACGCCCCCGGGGGCGCCGGCCGGCGGCTGCCGCGCGCTCACGCCGGACGACGGCGCCTGCCGGCAGCCGGTGGTGGCTCCGGGCACCGTGGCGCGGGCGGGACCCAGGTGGGTTCAGGCGGATTCGACCCGCTTCTTCAGGCCGGCCAGGGCGCGGTCGATGATGACCTTCTCCGCCTTGCGCTTGATCATGCCCAGCATCGGGATCTTGACGTCCACCGTCAGCTGGTAGGTCACCTCGGTGTGCTTGCCGCCCTGCACCGGGGTCAGCTTGTAGGAGCCGTCCAGCTGTCGCAGCATCTGCGACTTGTCCAGCGTCCAGCTGACCTCGTCCGCGCCCTTCCAGGTGTACGCCAGCGTGTGGTCGTCCTTGATCGCCCCGGCGTCCAGCAACAGCCGGACCTTCTGCGCGCGGCCTTCGGCGTCGGTCGCCAGCACCTCCGCCTCCTTCACCTCACCGGTCCACTCCGGGTAGCGGGCGAAGTCGGCGATCACGGCCATGACGTCGGCCGGGGCCGCCTCGATCGTGATGCTCGAGCTGGTGTGTTCCGCCATCGCGGTCGCTCCTCCGGGGAGTTCGACAAGTGTGTGGGGCCTCCGGCCGCCGGGTGAAGGCTACCGCGCGTGCGGACCCGGCCACTCCAGCGCCTCCCCCGGGACGACTTCGCACCGGCGGCTCACCACTCCAGCGCCCACGGCGTCCCCGTCGCGGCGAAATGGCCGACGTTCACGCATTCCGTGGCCCCGATCCGCATCCGCCGGGCCAGTGGCTGGTGGACGTGCCCGAAGAGCGCGTATCGCGGCCGGACCCGTCGGATCGCCGCCAACAGGGCCTCGCTGCCCCGCTCGAACCGCCGGGCCACCGTGTCGTAGCAGAGCTCCGGCACCTCCGGCGGGATGTGCGAGCACAGCACGTCCACCTCGCCCAGCGCCTCGACCTTGGCCGCGTACTCCTCGACGCCCACCTCGTACGGCGTTCGCATCGGCGTCGGCAGCCCGCCGCCCACGAAGCCGAAGACCCGGCCCGCGATCTCCACCCGCTGGCCGTCCAGCACGGTCGTGCCCGGTCCGGCGTACTCCGTCCACAGCCCCGGGATGTCGACGTTGCCGTAGGTGGCGTACGTCGGGCTCGGGAACGCGGCGAACATGTCCGCGTACTGACGCCGGACGGCGCCCTCGATGAGCCGCTCCCGGTCCAGCCCGGCCCACAAC
The DNA here is from genome assembly GCF_004795055.1 of Streptomyces sp. A1136. GTDB lineage: Bacteria > Actinomycetota > Actinomycetes > Streptomycetales > Streptomycetaceae > Streptomyces. The sequence goes on along the minus strand of NZ_SSBJ01000022.1, from coordinate 30,180 downwards.
TCCCGGCCGAGGTCGCGGGCCTCCGCGAAGCGACGCTGCGTGCGCAGCTCCACGATCCGGTGGGCGTTCTCGACGCCGAACAGGTCGGGGAAGATGCCGCGCGAGTGGTCGGCGTAGTCCAGGAACAGGACGAGGTCGCCGAGGCAGATCAGCGCGTCGGCGCCCTCCCCGGCCCGCGCGAGCGCCTCGGTGTTGCCGTGGACGTCGCTGACGACGTGGACTCGCGTACGACTCTTCCTGCCACCCATGCAGCCACCCTAGGGGCGCCCGGGCCGCTCGGGTAGAGGCCGCCCGACAAGTGGCCGGACCTGCGGTTACTTCCGAGTCGTCAACGGGGTGGACTAGTGTCGGCAGGGGACCGCCGCGTCGTGTGACGCAGGGAACATCTGGCCGGTTCCCTCTATCGTGAACCCACTACCGGTGGGTAACGTCCGGTCGGTCCACACGGTGGCGATGGCGCCCAGAGGAGCAGCAGTCTTGCGCGAGTTCAGCCTTCCGGCCCTGTACGAGGTCCCGTCGGACGGGAACCTGACGGATCTCATCCGCCGCAATGCCGCCCAGCATCCCGACACCGCCGTCATGAGCCGCAAGGTCGACGGCCGGTGGCAGGACGTCACGGCCACCGAGTTCCTCGCCGAGGTCCGCGCCGCGGCCAAGGGCCTGATCGCGGCCGGTGTCACGCCCGGCGAGCGCGTCGCCCTGATCTCCCGCACCCGCTACGAGTGGGTGCTTTTCGACTTCGCCATCTGGAGCGCGGGGGCCATCACCGTCCCCGTGTACGAGACCAGCTCGCCCGAGCAGATCCAGTGGATCCTCGGGGACTCCGGCGCCGCCGCGGTGATCACCGAGAGCCCGGGGCACAGCGCCACCGTGGCCGCCCTGCGTGACCGGCTCCCGGAGCTGCGCGAGGTCTGGGAGATCGAGCAGGGCGCCTTCGAGACGCTGAAGGCGGCGGGGGCGGAGGTCTCCGACGACGAGGTCGACCGTCGCGGCTCGCTCGCCAACGCCGACGACACGGCCACCATCGTCTACACCTCCGGCACCACCGGCCGCCCCAAGGGCTGCGTGCTGACCCACCGCAACTTCTTCGCGGAGTGCGGCAACGTCGTGGAGCGCCTCAGCCCCCTGTTCCGCACCGGCGAGTGCTCCGTGCTGCTCTTCCTGCCGGCGGCGCACGTCTTCGGGCGCCTGGTGGAGGTGGCGTCCGTGCTGGCGCCGATCCGCCTGGGCTGCGTCCCGGACATCAAGAACCTCACCGACGAGCTGGCGTCCTTCAAGCCGACACTGATCCTCGGGGTGCCGCGCGTCTTCGAGAAGGTCTACAACTCGGCGCGCGCCAAGGCCCAGGCCGACGGCAAGGGCAAGATCTTCGACGCGGCCGCCGAGACGGCCATCGCCTACAGCCGCGCCCTGGACGCCCCGGGCGGGCCGTCCCTCGGGCTGCGCCTGAAGCACAAGCTCTTCACCAAGCTGGTCTACAGCAAGCTGCACACCGTCCTCGGCGGGCGCGGCGAGTACGCGATCTCCGGCGGCGCCCCGCTGGGCGAGCGACTCGGCCACTTCTTCCGCGGCATCGGCTTCACGGTCCTGGAGGGCTACGGCCTGACCGAGTCCTGTGCGGCCACGGCCTTCAACCCCTGGGACCGGACGAAGATCGGTACGGTCGGCCAGCCGCTGCCCGGCTCCGTGGTGCGCATCGCCGACGACGGCGAGGTGCTGGTGCACGGCGAGCACGTCTTCACGGGCTACTGGAACAACGAGGCGGCTACCGCCGAGGCGCTGTCCGACGGCTGGTTCCACACCGGCGACGTCGGCACCCTCGACGAGGACGGCTACCTCGCGATCACCGGCCGCAAGAAGGAGCTCATCGTCACCGCCGGCGGCAAGAACGTCGCGCCCGCGGTGATCGAGGACCGCATCCGCGCCCACGCGCTGGTCGCGGAGTGCATGGTGGTCGGCGACGCGAGGCCGTTCGTGGCCGCGCTGGTCACCATCGACGAGGAGTTCCTGGGCCGGTGGGCCGCGGAGCACGGCAAGCCGGCCGGGGTGACGGCGGCGGAGCTGCGCGAGGACGCGGACCTCATCGCCGCCGTCCAGCAGGCCGTGGACGACGGCAACGCGGCGGTGTCCAAGGCGGAGTCGGTGCGCAAGTTCCGTATCCTCGCCTCCCAGTTCACGGAGGAGTCGGGTCACATCACGCCGTCGCTCAAGCTCAAGCGCAACGTGGTGGCGAAGGACTTCGCCGACGAGATCGACGCCCTGTACCGGGGTTAGGTCCTGCGCCGCGGGGCGCTCACCGCGGGTCCTCCGCCAGGATCCGCGCCATGTTCCGCTCGGCGAGGGCGGTGATGGTGACGAACGGGTTGACTCCGAGCGAGCCCGGGATCAGTGAGCCGTCGACGACGTACAGCCCCCGGTAGCCCTTGGCGCGACCGTAGTCGTCGGTCGCCTCGCCCAGGACGCAGCCGCCGAGCGGGTGGTAGGTGAAGTCGTCGGCGAAGGCCCTGTTGTCGCCGAACAGGTCGTAGCGGTAGATCGTGAAGTTGGCCCGGTTCACCTGGTCGAAGAGGTTCTTGGCGGCGGCGACGGACGGGGCGTTCTGGTCCCGGGTCCAGTTCAGCCGCGCCGAGTCGGTGGCCGCGTCGTACGTGAAGCGGCCGCGTTCCGGGTTCTTGGTGATGGCCAGGTACATCGAGATCCAGTGCTCGAACCCCATGGGAAGCGGGGCGATCTCGGCGAAGACGGGGTTGGCCGCGTTGTCCCAGTCGTCGATGCCGAGGGCGGGCATGGTGGCCTGGTTCGCGCCGACGGTGTCCCAGAGGTGGTTGGCGCGGGCGGTCATGACGTTGCCGTTGTGGCCCCAGCCCAGTCCGACCCGCTCCCCCAGCGCGGGCAGCGTCCCCGTCTCGCGGGCACGCAACAGGATCTCGGTGGTGCCGAGGCTGCCCGCGCCCAGGAAGAGCTGGGCGCAGCCGAGTTCCCGGGTCCGGGTGACCCGGCCGGTGAGGTCGATGGTGCGTACGGTCAACACGTACCCGCCGGAGGGGTCCTGGCGTACGCCGACCACCCGCTGGAGGGTCTCGATGGTGACGTTGCCGGTGCCGAGGGCGGCGGCGAGGTAGGTCTTGTCGAGGCTCTTCTTGCCGTGGTTGTTGCCGTAGATGACCTCGCCGGCCAGGGCGGATCTGGTGGCGGTGCCGGCCGCCTCGCGCTGCATGTAGGCGAAGTCGTACACGTTGGGCACGAAAGTGGTCTTGAGTCCGGCGTTGTGGGCGTGTTTGCGGGAGATCCGGGCGAAGCGGTACCACTCGGTGGACTCGAACCAGGCGGGGTCGATGTCGCCCACGCCCAGCATGGCGCGGGCGCGGGGGTAGTAGGTGCCGTACATCTCGTCGGCGTCGACACGCGGCAGGACCTCGGTGAAGTAGGACCGGCGGGGCGTGGGCGACATGCCGCCGTTGACGAGCGAGCCGCCGCCCACGCCGCGCCCGACGTACACGGACATGCCGTCGTAGTTCACCCGGTCCAGGACGCCGGGATAGGGGTCGATGTCGCGGTTGACCACGTCGAGCCAGAGGAACTGCGCGAGCGGGGCCTCGGTGCGGTTGCGGAACCACATGGAGCGCTGGTCGGGGGCGGAGGTGGAGGGGAACACCTTCCCGTCGGGTCCGGGCGTGTCCCAGAGCCGCCCCATTTCGAGGACGACGGTCCGCACACCGGCCTGCCCGAGGCGCAGGGCGGCGACGGCGGCCCCGTAGCCGGACCCGACGACGATGGCGGGGGCGTACTGGGCGGCGGGCGGCTCGACGGCGGCGGCCGAGGAGAGTCCGATCCGGGTGAACCCGAGGACGGCGGCGGTCTGGAGGGCGCCGATCCCGAGGAGTTGACGGCGCGTCAGGTTGGGTGTCATGGGCGCATCATGAGCGGGTTCCGCCCAACCGGCCATAACCCGCACCGACACTTATGTGAGTGACAGTCAGACATGGCTCGACCGTAGTCGCGCCCCGTCCGACCCAGCCCGCTTCGCCGGACCACACCCCATGATCGACCGCGGGGTGCGAGAATTCGCCCCCGCCCCGCGTCCGGGTCTCACAGCAACGCGCGGAGCCTCTCCGCGAGCAGGTCCCAGCGCCACTTCTCCTCGACCCAGGCCCGGCCGCGCTCGCCCATCCGGCGGCGCAGCTCCGGGTCCAGGAGCAGGGTCACGATCCGATCCGCGGCCTCCCCGGGGTCCCCGCCCCGGACCACCCAGCCGGTCTCCCCGTCCAGGACGGCGTCCGGCGCCCCGCCCGAGTCGCCCGCCACCACGGGCAGGCCCGTCGCGGAGGCTTCGAGGTAGACGATGCCGAGGCCCTCGACGTCGAGGCCCCCGCGCCGGGTCCGGCACGGCATCGCGAAGACGTCCCCGGCGCCGTAGTGTGCGGGCAGCTCCTCCCAGGGGACCGCCCCGGTGAAGACCACCGAGTCCGCGACCCCGGTGGAGGCGGCCAGTGCCCGCAGGTCCGCCTCGTACGGGCCGCCGCCCACGATGAGCAGCACCGCGTCCGGCACCGCCGCCAGGATGCGCGGCATGGCCTCGATGAGGGTGTCCTGCCCCTTGCGGGGCACGAGCCGGGACACGCACACCACCACCGGCCGGTCGGTCAGGCCCAGCCGGGCCCGTACCGCCGTCCCGCCCGACCCGGGGTGGAAGGTCTTCTCGTCCACACCGGGCGGCAGTCGGGTCATCCGCGCCGCCGCCCGGTCCGTGAGCGCCGAGGCGATCCGGGTACGCGTGTACTCCCCCAGGTAGGTCAGGGTGTCCGTGCCCTCGCCGATCCGCCGCAGCAGCTGCCGGGCGGCCGGCAGCTGCGCCCAGCCCGCCTCGTGCCCGTGTGTGGTCGCGACGATCCGCCGGGCGCCCGCCCTGCGCAGCGCCGGGCCCATCAGGCCCAGCGGGGCGGCCGCGCCGAACCACACCGACGCGCAGCCGTGTTCCCCGAGGAGCTCCACCGCACGCCGGGTCACGCGGGGCGTCGGCAGCAGCATCGTCGTACGGTCGCGCACCACCCGGAACGGCTGCTCCGCGTCGAAGGCGGCGGTGGCCGCGCGGCCCTCCTCGTCGTGCTTCCAGGTGGAGGCGTAGACGACGATCCGGTCGGGATCCAGCCGCAGGGCCATGTTGTGCAGGAAGGCCTGGATGCCGCCCGGTCGCGGCGGGAAGTCATTGGTCACGATCAGCGTCTTGTGCATCGCCAGCCAACGTACCCGACGCCCCTATCCGAGCTCCTCCCGCAGTGCCTCGCGCCAGGCCCGGGTCAGTTCGGCCCGGTCCACCCCGAGGGTCTCGTCCAGGGCCGTCGGCAGGGGTGCGCGGCCCGCCTCCTCGTACAGCCGCACCAGGGCCGCGTCGCCCCACTTCGCCGCGATGAGCCGGCAGGCGAGCCAGGCTCCCTCGTACGACCGTGCCAGGGCCTCCGGGTCACCGCCGAAGGCGAAGTCCCCGTCCGCCGGCAGCGCGCCCGGCAGGTCGCCCCGCCGCACCGCACGGGCCAGCTCCGGCGCGGCCTCCGCCGGGGTGCGGCCGCCGGCCCGGTACGCGGCCCAGTCCGCGAAGCCCTCGGACAACCACAGCGGGGTCGTCGCGGTCGTCGCGGCGCGGGTCGCCACATGGGTCGTCTCGTGGGTCAAGACGACGTCCCGGCCCGCCTCCGACAGGCTCGCGTACCCCTCCGGGTTGATCACGACCCGGTCGGCCGGGGCGGGTCCGACCCCCACCCGGCCGGTGGTGACGGCGCCCAGCCCGCGGTAGGCGTCGGCCGGGCGGCCGAGCAGCGCCGCCATCGCGTCGAGGGTCGCCGGGGCGAGCACCACCACCCGGCCCGCCCATGGTCGCGGCCAGGCGGCGCCGACGGCCGGCACCGCCCGGTCCGCCTCCGCCGCGATCCCGGCGAGCGTCCCCCGGTCCCGGCCGACGCCCAGCACCAGCGCGTGCGCTCCCCGTACCACCGTCACCGCGCCCTGGTCCCACAGTTGTGGGGGCGCGCCCGGCGCGGGGCGGTCGGCGGCGACCCGCCATCCGTCGGCGCCGCCGCGCACCAGCTCCACCTCGCGGGGCGCGTCCGCCGCGGCGCTGTCGTAGCCGGCCAGGCGGTAGCGCAGCGTCGCCCGCGCGAAGGCCCGCGCACCGTCCCGACGCACCGAGGTGACCTCGTACGACCACCCCTCAAACGGGACGCCGGCCGGCCGCGCGGGCGGGGCCGCGGCCCACTCGGCGACGGCCTCGCGGACGGCGGGACCCGTGGTGTCGGCGGCCGGCGCGCCGCAACCGGTCGCGGGCGCGCACAGGAGCGGGACGAGCGCGAGGAGGCGTACGAGACGACGACCGGGGGGCATCAGCCGATCGTACGCACCCCGCCCGTCAGGGCCGGGTCACCGAGGACACCGGCATCATCCCGACCGGGTCGTACCGCACCCGGGCCCCCGGGTAGGGCGCGTGGACGACCTGCCCGTTGCCGACGTACATGGCGACGTGACTGGCGTCCGAGCGGTACGTCACCAGGTCCCCCGGCTGCGCCTGCGACAGCGGCACCCGCCGGCCGGCGTACCGCTGCTCCTGGGAGGTGCGCGGCAGGGACACCCCGGCCTGGCGGTAGGACCACACCATCAGCCCGGAGCAGTCGAAGCCGGAGGGCCCGGTGGAACCCCACACGTAGGGCCGGCCGACCGCGGAGCGGGCCGCGCGCACGGCGGCCGCGGCCCGGGACGAGGAGGGAACGGCCGAGGACAGGTCGGGCAGCGCGTCGGGGCGGTCGCCAGAGCGCGAGGCCCGCTCGAAGTCGGCGCGCTCCTCGGACGGCATGGCGTCCAGCAGCCGACGGGCCTCCGCGAGCTTCGCCGTGACCTCCCGCTTGTGCTCCGCGACGTCCGAGCGCAGCGCCTCCAGCTCCGCCAGTTTGCCGGAGGCCTCCTGTCGCTCCTGGCCGAGCCGCCGCTGTTCCTCGCGCAGTTCGGTGAGCTGCCGGGCCTGGCGGCCGCTGAGCCGGTCGAGGACGGCGGCCTTGTCGAGGTAGCCGTCGGGGTCCTCGGACAGCATCAGCGTGAGGACGGGGTCGAGGCCGCCTGAGCGGTACTGGGCCCCCGCGAAGGCGCCGAGGACGCCGCGCATGGTGTTGATGCGGTCCTGGCCACGGGCCACGGCGTCCTGCGCCCGGCTGATCTCCGCCCGGAGCCTGCCGGCCTTCTCGTCGGCCTCGTTGAAGCGCTCGGTGGCCTGCTCGGCCTCCTCGAAGAGCCGGTCGACCTGGGCGCGGGCGCCCGCCGAAGGCTCCTGGGGCAGGCCTGGGGCCGCACTCGCGACGGCCCCCGTCAGGGCGACTGCGGCGCCGGCCGCGGCGGCGGTGAAGGCGGTGAGCTTGATGCTCCGGTCGAGGCCGGTGAGCCCGGGCCGGCGATGGGACGCCACGTGAAACCGCTCCCTTGCGCTGCGCGCAGCCCGGGTCCGCCCCCCGTGGACGGCCGTGTGCCGGGTTCCGCGCTGGCAGACAGTAGTCGCGCGACCACACGCCGACCAACGGCCCGCGAGGGGCGCACACGACGACGCCCCGCCTCAGACGCAGGTCACCGGCGGGGCGTGGGGTCAGATCACGGCCGTGCAATTCGCCCGGATGGGCGGTGTACGGCGCGTCTCACGTGCGGACGCTCAGATGCGGACGCCGAACTGGAAGGGCATGTCGTCCATCGGCTCGTACTTGACGCCGCCGTTCGGGGCCGGGTGGGAGGCGTGGAGGACCTGGCCGTTGCCCGCGTAGAGGCCTACATGGTGCAGGTCGCCGTAGAAGAACACCAGGTCACCGGGCTGGAGTTCGCTCCGGCCGATGCGCGTGCCTTCGTTCGCCTGGGTATAGGTGGTCCGGCTGATGCTGACACCGGCCTGCGCGTAGGCCCACTGCGTCAGTCCCGAGCAGTCGAAGGAGTTGGGGCCGGTGTCGCCCATGTGGTAGGTGGCGCCCTCCACGGACGCGGCGGCGGCGAGTGCCGCCCCGGCCCGGCCCGAGCCCTTCGCGGCGCCGCCGCCACCGCTCGCGCTGCGGCTGGCTCGGCTGCTGCTCGCGTCCTGAGAACTGAGCTGCGCCCGCTCGTCCGCGGTCAGGCTGTTCAACTGGGCCTGGGCCTGGGCGAGCTTGTCCTGCGCGGCCTTCTTCTGCTCGCCGAGCTCCTTGCGGGTGGCGTCGAGGTCGGCGAGCTTGCCGGCGGCCTCCTGGCGCTGCTGGGCGAGGAAGCGCTGCTTGGCCTGGATCCTGCCGATGGTCTCGATCTGCTTGGCGCTCAACTGCTGGAAGGTGGAGGCCTTGTCGAGGTAGCTCTGCGGGTCGTCGGAGAGCAGGAGCGTGAGGGACTGGTCGATGCCGCCGGTGCGGTACTGGGCGCTGGCCATCGACCCCAACGTGTTGCGCATGTCGTTGAGTTCGAGCTGGCCGCGCGCGACCTGGTCCTGGAGCTGTGCGATCTCCTTTTCGAGCTTGTCCTGACGGTCCTTGGCGCCGTCGAACTTCTCGGTGGCCTGCTCCGCCTCTCCGTAGAGGGCGTCGACCTTGGCCTTGACCTCGTCCTTGTTCGGCTTCTCCGGGGCGGCCATGGCCGACTGCGAGGAGAGGGCGACCGCCGCGGCGGCGAAGGCGGTGAGCGCGGTCACGCGCGAGCGGCTCGGCTGCTTGGGTCGACGGTGGGACGCCACGAAGGCGAGCTCCTTCTTCCTCACGCCGCCGGAACGGAACACGACACGCTCGGCGGCACCTTCGCCGTCACTCCGAATGAGTGACCTACCGCACGAAGGTTTGAGCAGACCCTAGTGACCCGGCTGTGATCAGTTCAAATCATCGGGGGCAAAAAAGCGCCCCCTCACCGACTTCTTCACACGCTGTCAACGCTGGGTGCCGGGCACTTGACGGTGCGTTCCCACGACGCGCCGCCAATTCCGGCATCCCATCCGGTAATTGCCGATAACGGATCATCCACCACTGTGCCGGGCGAATGTCACGAAACGCGCGAAAGCCGCTTCAGCAACAAGGCGGACGTAACCGGGCGGGCTCCCGACTTCGCCACGCCGTCCGCCACCTCGCGGTCGGTGGACACCACGACCACCGGGCGACCCGGCGGCTCGGCCCGCACCAGTTGACGGATGAGCTCGTCCGCCGTGACCCCCGCCTTCGAGAAGAGCACGCGCACCCCGCGCGGCGGCGCGAGGAGCACCGGCGCGGCCAGCTCGGCGCCGTCGAAGACACAGGTCATCTCGGCGCCCGTCTGGGCGGCCAGCATCGACAGACCGCCCAACAGGCGCAACCGCTGCTTCTCAAGCGGCATCGTCGGGTAGCCGGTCTTCGTCACGTTGTAGCCGTCGACCACCAGATGCGCCTGGGGCAGCGCCAACAGCTGGTCCAGCAGCGCCGGATCGGTCTCGGACAGGGCCCGCGCCGCGATGTCCTTCGGCGTCATCCGGCCGGGCTCCACCGCGTCCACCGTGTCCGCCGGGCGCGTGGAGACGGGCGGCAGCGCCAACTCACGGCGCAGCCCGGCCGCCGCGTCCAAGACGGTGTCCAGCAGCAGCCGCAGCCGCATGTCCTCGACGCTGCGCCCCTCCCGGGTGGCCCGGCGCGAGGTCTCCAGCGCCGACTCCACCTCCGCCAGCCGGGACTTGAGCCGGCGGCTCTCGCTCTCGGCGGCGGCGACCCGGGCGGCGGCGTCGCCGCGGATGCCGTCGACCTCCGCCGTCAGCTTGCGCAGGGCCGCCTCGCCCCGCTTGACGTCGCTCTGGGCGCTGCGCAGCTTGCGCTGAAGCGATTCCGCTTCCTTGCGGACCGCGTCGAGTTCGGCCCGCACCTGCTCGCCACCCGAGCGCTGCGACGCGCGCGCGTGGGCCAGTTCCTCGCGCAGCCGTTCCAGCTCGCGCCGGGTCTCGTCACCGACCCGCTCGGCATCGGCGCGTTGCACCTCCTCGCCGGCGGCGGCCACCAGCTTGACCCAGCCGGAGGGCCGCAGGATGTACGCGGCGGCCGCCACGTCCTGCGGATCGGCCGCGGCGGGCGGGGCACCGCACTCCAGCGCCCCGGCCAGTTCCGCCTGGGCGTCGCGGAGCTTCTCCGCGACGCGCCCGCGGAAGACGGGGTCCGTCTCCACGGCCGCTGCCATCGCGTTCCCGGCGAACTTGGCGCGCCGGGTCGGGGTGAAGCGGGCGTACTGGCGCAGCTGCGCGGGCAGGTCCGCGACCGTCAGACCGCCGAAGGCGTCCGAGACGAGCGCGATGACCCGGCGCCGGACGCCTTCCGGCAGCGGGCGGTCGAGCACCTCCGCGGCGTCGCCGGCCGCGTCGGCCGGCTCAGCGCCGCTTGCTGGCTCCACAATCCGTCACCCCTACCGTGATCTACTGTGGGCCCGGCTCCCGTCAGGAGTCCGCGCCCGGCCTGTCCACGAGCTCGATCTGGTCCACCGCGTTGCACCAGCGGCAGCGGACCGATTCGATGGTCTCATTGACCACCTCGCGCTCCTCGACCGTGGGCTCCCCGGCGAGGTCCAGGTGGACGTACTCGACGACCTTCGACGAACGGGTGACGTCGAAGCGCGTGAGGTTGCCGCACAGGGTGCAGCGCCACCGGGTGGTGTCGGTCGGCAGGGGAACCGTCATCAGGCCGCTCTCTCCTTCGTAGCTCTTTCAATTAAAGCCGCCCGCCGCAGCCGTCGGGGCGTGTGACGGCCTTTTCGGCGGACCGCAGCACGTAACCCTACGGCCTGGCACCCCCCGGACGGGGGCTCTACTGCGTCATGCTCTGTCTCATGATCGTAAGGTGGCAGGCTGCCCTCGGGGACGCCGTGCGGGGCCCGGTGGTCACCCGCGCGCTGATCGCGGGCTGCTGTGTGGTGTTCGTCCTCGGGCCTGCCTCGGGCCTGAACCCGGTCTACGGCACGGGTGACCTGTTACTCGAGACGGGGACCGCGTACTTCCGGCGCTGGGGCGTGGTCCCGGACGAGCTCTTCGGGGGAACGGCGCGGGCCCTGCTGACACCGCTGACGGCGCTGTTCGTACACGGGAGCTGGCTGCACCTGCTCGGAAACATGCTGTTCCTGCACGTGTTCGGCGCGATGGCGGAGGAGCGGATGGGCCGCCCGGCGTTCCTCGTCTTCTACGTCACCACGGGGTACCTGGCGCTGGCGGCGTACGCGGCGGCCAACGCCTCCTCCGACCAGACGCTGGTCGGCGCGTCGGGGGCGATCTCGGCGGTGCTGGGCGCGTTCCTGTGCCTGTTCCCGCGCGCCCGGGTGACGAGCCTGTTCCCGTTCCTGTTCTTCCTGCCGCTGCGGTTCCCCGCGTGGATCGTACTGATGTTCTGGTTCGTCCTGCAGTGGCTGGCGGCGCACCGGGCGGCGAGCGGTCCGGGGGTGGCCTACCTGGCCCACGTCGTGGGGTTCTCCCTCGGGTTCGCCTACGCCTGGGTGCGGTATCGGCGTACGACTAGAGTGAGGCGACCAGCGACGGCCAGCGAGGGAGACAGCCAACCGTGATCACCGCGATCGTGCTCATCAAGACCAGCGTGGACCGCATCCCCGAGATCGCCGAGTCCATCGCGCAGCTGGACAGCGTCAGCGAGGTCTACTCCGTCACCGGCACCTACGACCTCATCGCGCTGGTCCGCGTCGCCCGCCACGAGAACCTGGCGGACATCATCCCGGGCCGCATCAGCAAGATCCCGGGCGTGGAGGCGACGGACACCCACGTGGCGTTTCGCACGTACTCCCAGCACGACCTGGAAGCGGCCTTCGCGATCGGCCTCGACGCGTAGCCTCCGGCCGGGGTTCCGCGGGAAGGGACCCGAGCCGGACGCCCGGCGCCGCGCGGCGGTGCCCGGCGCCCTCCCGTCGCCCGCCGGTCCGGCCCGACCCGGGCGTCGTACGCACCCGCCCGCCGGCCGGACGGGGCCGCGTCAGGACACCGGCACGCAGCGGCCTTCCTCCGTGCGGTACCGCCACTTCGCGCCGTCCGCGACCAGTTCCCGCACCGCGCGGACGAAACGGTCCACGTGTTCGTCCGGGGTGCCCGCGCCGAAGCTCACGCGGATCGCGTTCAAAGACCTCTCCCCCGGCGCCGCCTCCGGGGCCCCGCATTCACCCTGGGCCTGCGGCTCGCCGCCCAGCAGCGTCCGCACCAGCGGGTGGGCGCAGAACAGGCCGTCGCGGACGCCGATCCCGTACTCGGCCGACAGCGCGGCGGCGAAGTGGGAGCTGTTCCAGCCGTCCACCACGAACGAGATGACGCCGACCCGCGGGGCGTCGTCCCCGAACAGGGACAGCACCCGGACCTCCGGGACCCCCGCCAGGCCCTCGCGGACCTTCGCGATGAGCTGCCGCTCCCGGGCGACGAGACCCTCGAAGCCCGCCTCCGTCAGCGCCCGGCAGGCGGAGGCGATGGAGTAGACGCCGATGACGTTCGGGGAGCCGGCCTCGTGGCGGGCGGCCGTGGTGTGCCATTCGACGTCCACGCCGCCGTCCTCGCGCCGGGCCACCTTCCGCGAGGCCCCGCCGCCCGCCAGGTAGGGCTCCGCCTCCTGGAGCCAGTCGGCCCGTCCCGCCAGCACGCCCGAGCCGAAGGGGGCGTACAGCTTGTGACCGGAGAAGGCGACCCAGTCGACGTCCAGCTCCCGCAGCGACACGGGGTGGTGCGGCGCCAGCTGGGCGGCGTCCAGGACGATGCGGGCGCCGTGGGCGTGCGCCGCCGCGGCCAGTTCCCGCACCGGCCACAGCTCACCGGTGACGTTGGACGCGCCGGTGACGCACACCAGCGCCGGGCCGTAGGGCTCCCGCGCGGCAAGCGCCAGCTCCAAGGTGGCGACGGCCTCGTCGGGCGTGCGCGGCGCGTCGAGGTAGGTGACCCGCGCGTCGCCCCACGGCAGCAGCGAGGCGTGGTGTTCGGTCTCGAAGACGAAGACCTGGCAGCCGGCGGGCAGCACGGCGGCGAGCAGGTTCAGCGAGTCGGTCGTGGACCGGGTGAAGATCACCTGGTCGGAGGGGCGGCAGTCCAGGAACTCCGCGACCGTGACCCGGCTCTGCTCGAACAGGTCGGTGGAGAGCTGCGAGAGGTACCCCGCGCCGCGGTGCACGCTGCCGTAGTACGGGGCGTAGGCGGCCACGTCGTCCCAGACCCGCTGGAGCGCCGGCGCGCTGGCCGCGTAGTCGAGGGCCGCGTAGGCGACCTCGCCGCCGGTGACCAGCGGGACGGTGACGTCCCGGCCGAGCACGGACAGCGGCTCGGCACACACGGCTTCGGCGGGAACCCGGTCCGCGACGCGCTCGGCGGAGGCGTGGTCTGCGGTGGCGTGCTCGGCGGTGGCGTTCAGGGATGCGGACATGGCGGTATCTCCCGGCAGGCAGGGCTGAATGGCTTCGGGTTCTGCCCGTACGCGGGTACGGCTCGGCGGCCGTCCGGGGTACGGGGACGCCTCGGGGTCCGGGTACGCGCAAGCGTCCCTGTTCCGAGGGGTGAAGAAGGGGGCGGAGACGCCCTATCGCATTCGCTTGCTCACGGAAAACGCTCCTCGAGGACCAGGATCCCTGGTGTCGAGGGATCCGCGCTTGCCGTAGACCTCACTGCCTACGGCCTGGTCATCACCCGGGGCACCCCGCCACGGAAGGAGGGTTGCCGGACAGCGAGCCGGGGCCAAAACGCTGTCACTCGTGACCTGGTCAGCATCCTGCCACAAGATCCCTCACGCGCAAGACCCCGGTCCGCATACTGGACCGGGGTCGCCTCTTTCACGCCGTTCGCGCACCGCTCGGCCGCAGGCGGCCTCCCGGGCCTCTACCGGCTGCGCCGGACTCCGGCCGCCGGACCCCGGGCGGGATGGGCCCCCGTGCACCGCCCGGCCGGAGCCTAAGCGTTGCTCGCCGCCACCCAGCGCTCCAGGGCCGCCCGGGCCGCACCCGAGTCGATGGCCTCCGCCGCGCGGCCGATGCCCGCCGCGATCTGCTCCTCCAGGGAGCCGGTGCCGGGGTCGAGCGCCACGAGGGCGGCCGCCGAGTTGAGCAGCACCGCGTCCCGTACCGGCCCGCTCTCACCCGCCAGCAACCGACGCGCCACGTCCGCGTTGTACGAGGCGTCCTCGCCCCGAAGCGCCGAGACGTCCACCAGGTCGATGCCGACGTCGCGCGGGTCGAAGGGCTGTTCCGTCACCGAGCCGTCGCGCACCCACCACACCCTGGACGTGGCCGTCGTCGTCAACTCGTCCATGCCGTCGTCGCCGCGGAAGACCAGGGCCGAGGAGCCGCGTTCGGCGAGCACGCCCGCCACGATGGGGGCCACACGGGCGTCGGCCACGCCGGTCGCCTGGGCCCTGACCCGCGCCGGGTTGGTGAGGGGACCCAGGAAGTTGAAGGTGGTCCGGATGCCCAGTTCCTTGCGGGCCGCGGCGACGTGCCGCAGCGCGGGGTGGAACTTCACCGCGAAGCAGAAGGTGACGCCGGCCCGCTCCGCGACCTCCACCACCCGCGCCGGGGTCAGGTCGAGGTTGACGCCGAGCTTCTCCAGGACGTCGGACGCGCCGCTCGCGGAGGAGGCGGCCCGGTTGCCGTGCTTGACGACCTTGGCTCCCGTACCGGCCACCACGATCGCGGACATCGTGGAGATGTTCACCGTCTTGGCCCCGTCGCCGCCGGTGCCGACGATGTCCACCGTCCGACCGGGGACCTCGATCAGGTTGGCGTGGGCGTACATGGCCCGCACCAGCCCGTTGATCTCGGCGACCGTCTCCCCCTTGGCCCGCAGCGCGACGGCGAAACCGGCGATCTGGGCGTCGGTGGCTTCCCCGCGCATGATCCGGTCCATGGCCCAGGCCGTGTCCTCGGTGCTCAGGTCCCGGCCGGTCAGCAGGGCGTCGAGGACGCCCGGCCACGTGGGGGTCCCCCCGGACGAAGTCTGGGGGAGGGCCGCCACGCCGTCGCCGCCTGCCGGGGTCGCAACGTTCATGGTCCGCTCCTGCGCTAGTGGGCCGCCCCGTAAATCGCCGCCCACGTCGAATGGGAAGGCCCTCAGCCTATCCAGCCGGCGGGGACGGCAAAGAGCCCCGTCCAGACCCTGGACGGGGCTCTCGCCGTGGCGACACCAGGATTGACCTGAATCAATCCCTCAAGCGGTCAAGCGGGGATCAGTGGTGGCCGTGGCCGCTCTGGATCTCCTTGTACTCCTCCACCGTGGGCTTCGGAATCTGGTTGTTCTCCCCGTAGAAGCCCTTGCTCAGCTTCGCGCGGAGCTTCTCCGTGGCCTTCGGCTTGCGCTCCACGCCGTTCTCGTCGACCGTCGGGCCGAGTTCGATCGGCTGGTACTGCTCGTGCGAGGTGAGCGTGTGCAGCTTCGCCTGCGGCAGCGGCTCGTGGACCTCGACGAACTCACCGTGCGGCAGCCGCTTGATGACGCCGGTCTCGCGACCGTGCAGCACCTTGTCGTGGTCCCTGCGCTGGAGACCGAGGCAGATGCGCTTGGTGGCGATGAAGGCCAGGACCGGGACGACGAAGAAGCCGATCCGGACGAACCACGTGATGTTGTTGATCGAGAGGTGGAAGTACTGCGCGAACATGTCGTTTCCACCGCCGATCAGCAGGACGATGTACTCCGCGATCCAGGCGACACCGAAGGCCGTACGGGTCGGCACGTTGCGCGGGCGGTCCAGCAGGTGGTGCTCCCGCTTGTCCCCGGTGACCCAGGACTCGATGAACGGCCACACGGCGATCGCGCCCAGCACCAGCGGGAAGAGCAGCAGCGGGATGAACACACCCAGGACGAGCGTGTGGCCCCACAGGTTGATCTCCCAGCCCGGCATGGCACGGATCAGGCCTTCCGGCATACCCATGTACCAGTCGGGCTGCGCGCCGGTGGACACGTGGTCCGGCCGGTACGGGCCGATCGCCCAGATCGGGTTGATCGAGGCGAGCGCCGCGATGGCCGCGATGACACCGAAGACCAGGAAGAAGAAACCTCCGGCCTTGGCCATGTAGACCGGCAGCAGCGGCATGCCGACGACGTTGTTGTTCGTCTTGCCGGGGCCCGCGTACTGGGTGTGCTTGTGGTAGAAGACCAGGATCAGGTGGGCCACCAGCAGGCCCATCATGATGCCGGGCAGCAGCAGGATGTGGATCGAGTAGAACCGCGCGACGAAGTCGCCGCCGGGGAACTCGCCGCCGAAGAGGAAGAACGACAGGTACGTGCCGACGATCGGCACGGACAGGATCGCGCCCTCCATGAAGCGGACACCGGTGCCGGAGAGCAGGTCGTCCGGCAGGGAGTAACCGGTGAAACCGGTGAACATGCCGAGGACCAGCAGCAGGAAGCCGAAGAGCCAGTTGACCTCACGCGGCTTGCGGAACGCGCCGGTGAAGAACACGCGCATCATGTGCACGACCATGGCCGCGACGAAGATGAGCGCCGACCAGTGGTGGATCTGCCGGATGAGCAGACCGCCGCGGACGTCGAAGCTGATGTCGAGCGTCGAGGCGAAGGCCTCGGACATCTGGACACCCTGCATCGGCACGTACGGGCCGTGGTAGACGACCTCGTTCATGCTCGGGTGGAAGAACAGCGTCAGGTACACACCCGTGAGGATGATGATGATGAAGCTGTAGAGGCAGATCTCGCCGAGCATGAAGGACCAGTGGTCCGGGAAGATCTTGCGCATGTTCGACTTGGCCAGGCTGTAGATGCCCAGGCGGCCGTCGGCCCAGTCCGCTACCCGCTCGCCGGCGGGCGCTTTGCGCTGACTGTCGGTGGTGGTGGCAGTGCTCATCCGCGCTCCCAGAATGCAGGACCGACGGGCTCTTCGAAGTCGCCGCGCGCTTCGAGGAAGCCTTCGTCATTGACGCCGATCCGCAGCTGCGGAAGCGCGTGACCAGCGGGGCCGAAGATGACTCGGGCGCCGTCGGAGAGGTCGAAGGTGGACTGGTGGCACGGGCACAGCACGTGGTGCGTCTGCTGCTCGTACAGGCTGATCGGGCAGCCGACGTGGGTGCAGATCTTGGAGAAGGCCACGATGCCGTCGTGGGACCACTCCAGCTCCCGCTTGTCCTTGATGTCCTGCGGCTGGAGCCGGACGATCATCAGGGCGGCCTTGGCGATCTGGTTCTGGAAGTCGTGCTGGGTCTCCTCCAGGCCTTCCGGCATGGCGAAGGTCAGCGAACCGACGACCACGTCCTCGGGACGCAGCGGCTCCATCGTGTTCTGGTTGATGAGCAGCTTGCCCTTGGCCCACAGGGTCTTGCGCAGCTTGTCCTCGGGCAGCGGGCCCAGATCGCGCATGATCATCAGGGCGGAGAGCGGCAGCATGGCCAGGGCGCCCAGCATGGTGTTGCGGATCAGCGGACGGCGGCCGATGGCCGACTCGCTCGCGCCGGCGGCGAAGTCCTGGAGGACCTTCGCCTTGACCTCCGCCGGCGCCGCGATGGCGTGGCGCTCGTCGGCGACCTCCACGTCGGACATCAGGGTGCGGGCCCAGTGGACCGCGCCCGCGCCGATGCAGAAGAGGGCCGTGCCCAGGGTCAGGCCGAGGGCGAAGTTCAGGCCGCTCACCCTCCCGATGGGGAAGATGTAGACGTACTTGTCGACCGGGATGGTCACGTACGCGGCGATGAAGCCGATCGTGGCCAGCATCGACAGCGTGAACAACATCGCGACCACGCGCTCGGACCGCTTGGCGGCCCGCTCGTCGATGTCCTGGATGCGCGGCTTGTGGACCGGCATGCCCGGGTCGGCGAACGGATCGTCCGCGACTGCTACGCCACCGTGGTGCGCGTCGCCCTGCTCGCTCGGCAGGTGCTTCTCTTCGGGAATGTCTTGGCTACTCATGACTTCTTGGCCTTAGCGGTGTGGGCCGCGACCCAGACGGCGACAGCGATCAGCGCACCCAGAGCGAAGATCCAGCCGAACAGACCCTCGGAGACGGGGCCGAGGCCACCGAGCTTCAGGCCGCCAGGGCTGACCGACTTGTCGCCGTTCACGTTCTGGAGGTACGCGATGATGTCCTTCTTCTGCTTCTCCGGCATCGTGCTGTCGGGGAAGGAGGGCATGTTCTGCGGGCCGGTGAGCATGGCCTCGTAGATGTGCTTCGGCGAGACGTCCGCAAGGTTGGGAGCGTACTTGCCGTGCGTCAGGGCGCCGCCCTCGCCGGTGAAGTTGTGGCACTGCGCGCAGTTGTTGCGGAACAGTTCGCCACCCCTCGCGATGTCGGCACCCGCCGGGTCGACCTGCTTCTGGGTGGGCACGGACGGGCCGGCTCCCAGGGAGGAGATGTACGCGGCCAGCTGGTCGATCTGGGCCTGCGTGTAGACCGGAGGCTTCGCCGGCACCTGGGCGCCGGGCTGCTGGGCGGGCATGCGGCCCGTGCTCACCTGGAAGTCGACGGCCGCGGAGCCGACGCCTACCAGGCTGGGGCCGTCACTGGAACCCTGACCGCCGGTTCCGTGGCAGCTTGCACAGCCCACGGCGTAGAGCTTCTTGCCCTCCTCGATGGCGAGGGACTGGGCGGTTTCATCGGCCTGCGCCTTGCCCGCGGGGGCGAAGGCGGCGTAAAGCCCCCCAGTGGCCGCCAGCGCGAGGAGTAGAACGACGACCGCCGCCAGCGGATGGCGTCGTCGTGCGGAGAGCTTTTTCACGGATTACCCCGGTGTCAGGATCTTCTGCGTCGGTGTTTCTGGATGGATTGCCGGGCGCGCCCGGCGACGTGTTCGCTACTTGATCAGGTAGATCGTCGCGAAGAGGCCGATCCAGACGACATCGACGAAGTGCCAGTAGTAGGACACGACGATGGCCGACGTGGCCTGTTCGTGGGTGAACCTCTTGGCCGCGTACGTCCGGCCGAGGACCAGCAGGAAGGCGATGAGACCGCCTGTCACGTGCAGACCGTGGAAGCCGGTGGTCAGGTAGAACACCGATCCGTACGGTCCGGACTTGAGGGAGAGTCCCTCCTCCTTGACCAGATCGGTGTACTCGAACACCTGGCCGCCAATGAAGATCGCACCCATGACGAACGTGACGATGAACCACGTCCGGAGCTTCTTCACGTCACCGCGCTCGGCGGCGAATACGCCGAGCTGGCAGGTGAGGGAGGAGAGCACCAGGATCGTGGTGTTCGTCGCCGAGAAGGGCAGATTCAAGGCCGAGGCCTGCTCTGTCCAGTACTCGGCGCCCGTCACGGATCGCAGGGTGAAGTACATCGCGAAGAGGGCCGCGAAGAACATCAGCTCGGAACTCAACCAGATGATGGTTCCGACGCTGACGAGGTTCGGCCGGTTGACCGTCGGGTGCGCGTGCCCGGTATCTACTGTCGTTGCTGTCGCCACGACCGACATTATGTCGGTCGCTTATCCCGCCCTCACCCCGGGGGGTGCCGTTCGGAGTGTCAGAGGCGTGTGCAAGGCCCGAACGGCCCATCAGATCGGCTTGCCGGCCGGTGCCCCCGAGGGTGCGCGAACCGATGTTGACAACGGGTCGGACGGAGTAGCATCCCGCGCAACATCAACGTGATTCACGGGCACACGTGGAGGAACGAAATGCGGGCGACTGCGCGAGTTCTGGTCTACAGCGACGACGCGGGCACCCGGGAGCAGGTGCGGTCGGCCTCCGGGCGCAGGCCGGCCGCGGACCTGCCGCCGGTGGAGTTCCTGGAGTGCGCGACGCTGCCGGCGGTCCTCAAGGCGCTGGACGAAGGCGGTGTGGACGCGTGCGTGCTGGACGGCGAGGCCGTTCCGGCGGGCGGCATGGGCGTGTGCCGGCAGATCAAGGACGAGATCTTCCGGTGTCCCCCGGTACTGCTGCTGATGGGGCGCCCGCAGGACGCCTGGTTGGCCACCTGGAGCCGCGCGGACGCGGCCGTCACCCTTCCGGTTGACCCCGTGGACTTCCCGGAGGCCCTGGCGCGTCTGCTGCGCGCCCGACTGTCCCTGGACGCGTAACCGGGCGCCGCTCAAGCGGAACCGGCCCGTCGGGAGCCTCTGGGGGCTCACGGGGGCCGGTTCGGGGCCGCTGGGCGTACCTGCCGGGGCGGTTCAGACCTGCGGGCGCAGTCGGGCCTGGTCGACCGCGTTGCGGCCTTCCTGGGTGCCGCCGACGAGCGCGCTGCCCTCGCGCCAGTCCTTCCAGTCCATGTTCCAGTCGCCGTAGCCGTTGCCGAAGGTGTCCATGTCCTCGCCGATGCTGTTGATCACCTTGACGATGTCGCCCTCGCTGATGTTCTCGTAGAACCAGGCGGCGTTGGCGGTGCTCATGCCCGTGCAACCGTGGCTGACGTTCTCGTAGCCCTGGGAACCGACGGACCAGGGCGCGGCGTGGACGTATTCACCACTCCAGGTGACGCGCGTCGCGTAGTAGACGGGCAGGTTGTAGTACTCGCTGCCGCCGATGCCGACCGTGTCGCCGCGCATCTGGACGTAGTACTGCTTGCCCAGGACCACCTTGATGCCGTTGCGGGTGGAGAAGCCGGGCTTTCCGGTGGTCACCGGAATGGTGTTGATCACTTCTCCGTTGCGCTTGAACGTGAGGTAGTGGGACGCGGCGTCGGTGGTGACCTCGACGCGGTCCCCGATCTCCAGCTTCAGCGGCTTGCTGGCGGTGCCGTAGAGGTCGTCGGTGACCTTGACCCCCTCCAGGTTGCTCCGGACGGAGACGGTGGAGTGGGCGGGCCAGTAGTCCTTGGGGCGGTAGTGCAGCTTCTTGTCGTCCACCCAGTGCCAGGTGCCCTCGACGCCCGACGGCGCGTCCACGACCAGGGCGCGCTCCACGAGGGCGCGGGCCGCCTTGTCGTGGACGGGCTCGTTCAGCTCGGCCGTGATGGGCTGTCCGACGCCGTACTTGCCCGCGTCCGGGCCGAATTCCACCTGGAGGACCTTCTTGGCCGGGGTGGTGTCGAACGTCAGCGTGCGCTGCCCCGGGGCGCCCCGCTCGTTCTCCGTGCTCACGGTGGCCGTGTAGCGCACGCCCGCGGCCATCGGGGCGGTGCTGTGCCACCGGTCTCCCTTGGCGGAGAGCTCGCCCGCCAGGCGGCGGCCGTGGGTGTCCACCACGGTCACGTCGGTGATCCGGTTCCCGGAGCCCTTGGAGGTGACTTCCAGGGGCCTGTTGGGGTCGACGGGGCGGCCGCCCGGGGCCTGGTTGAAAGCGATGTGGTCGCCCGCGTCGTACGGGCGGGCGGACAGCGGGTTGTCGTCGGACCCCCCGCACGCGGTGGCGCCGGCCCCGAGGGACGCGACCAGCAGGGAGCAGCTGAGTACCGTCCAAAGACGCGGTGAGTGCTTCATGGAGCCAACGCTATGAAGATATGACAATTACGGCGCGCGGGGTGACTGCAAACGAGGGGCCCGAACTCCTCCGTTGGAGGTGTCCGGGCCCCTGGTGTCGTGCTTCGGGTCCTGCGGGGTGTGGCTACTGGTTCTGGTTCTCACCGCGGTAGTACTCGTACACCCAGCCCCACAGGCCGATCACGATGATCGGGGCCGAGAAGTACATGAGCCACCAGCCGAAGATGACGCCCATGAACGCGAGCGCGCCGCCGATGCCCAGCGAGAGCGGCTGCCAGCTGTGCGGGGAGAAGAACCCCAGCTCGCCCGCCTCGTCGGCGACGTCGGCCTCCAGGTTGTCCTGGGCCATCTCGTCCACGCGCTTGGCCGTGAAGGCCAGGTAGTAGCCGATCATGACGCTCAGGCCGAAGGCCAGGAAGAGCGCGGTGGTGCCTACGGGCTCCTTCGACCACACGCCGTACACGACGGCCATGATCAGGATGAAGAAGGAGAGCCAGAGGAACAGCTTGCCCTGGATCTTCACTTGCCGGCCTCCTTGTCGCCGGTGAGGGCCTTGGTGGCACCGGCGGTGTGGTCCTCGAGGTGGTCGAGGGCCGCGATCTCCGGGTGGTGCAGGTCGAACGCCGGGGACTCGGAGCGGATCCGCGGCAGGGTGAGGAAGTTGTGCCGCGGCGGCGGGCAGGAGGTCGCCCACTCCAGCGAACGGCCGTAACCCCACGGGTCGTCGACCTCGACCTTCTTGCCGTACTTCGCCGTCTTCCAGACGTTGTACATGAAGGGCAGCATCGACAGGCCGAGCAGGAACGAGCTGATCGTGGAGATCGTGTTCAGCGTGGTGAAGCCGTCGGCGGCGAGGTAGTCCGCGTAACGACGCGGCATGCCCTCGGCACCGAGCCAGTGCTGCACCAGGAAGGTGCCGTGGAAGCCGATGAACAGCGTCCAGAACGTGATCTTGCCGAGGCGCTCGTCCAGCATCTTGCCCGTGAACTTCGGCCACCAGAAGTGGAAGCCGGCGAACATCGCGAAGACCACGGTGCCGAAGACGACGTAGTGGAAGTGCGCGACGACGAAGTACGAGTCGGAGACGTGGAAGTCCATCGGGGGCGAGGCCAGGATGACGCCGGTCAGACCACCGAAGGTGAAGGTGACCAGGAAGCCGATCGTCCAGAGCATCGGGGTCTCGAAGGACAGCGAGCCCTTCCACATGGTGCCGATCCAGTTGAAGAACTTCACACCGGTCGGTACCGCGATCAGGAAGGTCATGAAGGAGAAGAACGGCAGCAGCACACCGCCGGTGACGTACATGTGGTGGGCCCACACGGTCACCGAGAGACCGGCGATGGCGATCGTCGCGGCGATCAGACCGATGTAGCCGAACATCGGCTTACGGCTGAAGACCGGGATGATCTCGGAGACGATGCCGAAGAACGGTAGCGCGATGATGTACACCTCTGGATGGCCGAAGAACCAGAAGAGGTGTTGCCACAACAAGGCTCCGCCGTTCGAGGCGTCGAACACATGCGCACCGAACTTCCGGTCGGCCTCCAGCGCGAAGAGCGCGGCGGCCAGCACCGGGAAGGCGAGCAGGACCAGAACACCGGTCAGCAGCACGTTCCAGGTGAAGATCGGCATGCGGAACATCGTCATGCCCGGGGCGCGCATGCAGATGATCGTGGTGATGAAGTTGACCGAGCCGAGGATCGTGCCGAAGCCCGAGAAGGCCAGACCCATGATCCACATGTCGGCGCCGATGCCCGGCGAGCGGACCGCGTCCGACAGCGGGGAGTAGGCGAACCAACCGAAGTCGGCCGCGCCGTTCGGCGTGACGAAGCCGGCCACCGCGATGGTCGAGCCGAAGAGGTACAGCCAGTACGCGAACATGTTCAGCCGCGGGAACGCCACGTCGGGCGCGCCGATCTGCAGCGGCATGATCCAGTTCGCGAAGCCCGCGAACAGCGGGGTGGCGAACATCAGCAGCATGATCGTGCCATGCATGGTGAACGCCTGGTTGAACTGCTCGTTCGACATGATCTGCGAGCCCGGACGGGCCAGCTCGGCGCGCATGAAGAGCGCGAGCACGCCGCCGATCAGGAAGAACACGAACGACGTGACCAGGTACATCGTGCCGATGGTCTTGTGGTCGGTCGTGGTCATCCACTTCACGACCACGTTGCCCGGCTGCTTGCGCCGTACCGGCAGCTCGTTCTCGTACGAGTCGGCTGCGGCGGCACCCTGAGGTTCGTTGAGGATGCTCACAGTTTGTTCGTCTCCGCGTTCCGGGCCGAGTCCGTCTGGTTGATGCCGGCCGGGAGGAAGCCGGTCTGCCCCTTCTTGGCCAGCTCCTTGAGGTGCGCCTGGTATTCGGCGGGCGAGACGATCTTCACGTTGAAGAGCATCCGGGAGTGGTCGACGCCGCAGAGCTCGGCGCACTTGCCCTTGTAGGTGCCGAACTGGTCCGGGGTGACCTCGAAGACGTTGGTGTGACCGGGGATCACGTCCTGCTTGAACAGGAAGGGCACCACCCAGAAGGAGTGGATGACGTCATTCGACGACAGGATGAAGCGGACCTTCTCGCCCTTGGGCAGGTAGAGGGTCGGCCCCGGGTTGCCGGTCTGCGGGTTTCGCTCGCCGGGGACGCCCCTGTCGTAGACGCCCTCGGCGCCCGCGGGGAAGTCCTTGGTGAAGCGGTCCGGGATGTTGGCGAGGTTCTTGGGAACCTCACCCGCCTTCGGAGTGGCCCCGTCGCCGTCGACGTTCTCGACGTAGTTGAAGCCCCAGCTCCACTGGTAGCCGATCACGTTGATCGTGTGCGCCGGCTTGGCGGAGAGGGACAGCAGCTTCGACTCGTCACGCGCGGTGAAGTAGAAGAGCACCGAGACGATGATGAGCGGGACCACGGTGTACAGCGCCTCGATGGGCATGTTGTACCGGGTCTGCGGGGGGACCTCCACCTTCGTCCGGCTGCGCCGGTGGAAGATGATGCTCCAGATGATCAGGCCCCAGACCAGGATGCCCGTGACGAGGGCGGCTGCCCACGACCCCTGCCACAGGGACAGGATGCGGGGCGCCTCCTCCGTGACCGGGGTGGGCATTCCGAGGCGGGGGAAGTCTTGCCAGTTGTACGAGCAACCAGTGGCGGTCGCCAGGACCGCGCCCGCAGTCAGCGCCTGCAGCAGCTTCCGCCGCATCGGGCGCCGCGGCGAGCGGTCGGAGCCGTAGGGACTCACGTAGCGCCTTCCCGAGAGTCTCGGCCCGCGCGGCCGGCCGCGGCCGTGTTCGGGTCGGTCGCCGGCCCTGACGCAGGCAGGGGTTTGGATGTTTATGCGGACCAAACCCTACTGGACGCTATTTGGGGTCGCGCGGGGAGGGTGCCCAACGCGCCGCTACTGCCCCCGAAGGGATGGATGCGCCGTCCGGGGGACGGGCCATCCGGCTCTGAACGGCGGCCGGGACACCTGTTCTGACGGGCCCTGACCCGGGTGGGGCGGACGGGCGGTTAGCGTGCCCGTATGCCGTACTTCGACTCCGCTTCCGCCGCCCCGCTGCACCCCGTGGCCAGGCAGGCGCTGCTGGCCGCCCTCGACGAGGGGTGGGCCGACCCCGCCCGGCTGTACCGCGAGGGGCGGCGCGCCCGGCTGTTGCTGGACGCGGCGCGGGAGGCGGCCGCCGAGGCGGTGGGGTGCCGCGCCGACGAGCTCGTCTTCACTCCTTCGGGGACGCACGCGGTTCACACGGGGGTCGCGGGGGCGCTCGCCGGACGACGACGGGTCGGGAACCGGCTGGTGGTGTCCGCGGTCGAACACAGTTCAGTCCTGCACGCGGCCGAGACGCACGCGGCTTCCGGCGGCGCGGTGACGGAGGTTGCCGTGGATCGCCTGGGGGCGGTGTCCGCCGACGGGTACGCGTCCGCCCTCGACCCGACCACCGCTCTGGCCTGTCTCCAGTCGGCCAACCACGAGGTCGGCACGGTCCAGCCGGTGGCGGAGGTGGCGGAGGTCTGCGGGGCCGCCGGGGTGCCGTTGCTGGTGGACGCGGCGCAATCGCTGGGCTGGGGACCGGTCGAGGGCGCCTGGTCGCTGTTGACCGCGAGCGCCCACAAGTGGGGCGGACCCCCCGGGGTGGGGCTGCTGGCCGTGCGCAAGGGCGTCAGGTTCGCCCCCCAAGGCCCGGCGGACGAAAGGGAGTCGGGCCGCTCCCCCGGCTTCGGGAACCTCCCGGCCGTCGTGGCGGCGGCGGCGTCGCTACGGGCCGTACGCGCCGAGGCGGACGCGGAGGCGGCCCGGCTGCGGGTCCTGGTGGACCGGATCAGGCGCCGGGTCGCCCGGCTGGTCCCGGACGTGGAGGTGGTGGGCGACGCCGAGCGGCGGCTGCCGCATCTGGTCACCTTCTCCTGCCTGTACGTCGACGGGGAGACCCTGCTGCACGAACTGGACCGGGCGGGCTACTCGGTGTCGTCGGGCTCGTCGTGCACCAGTTCCACCCTGACGGCGTCGCACGTCCTCAAGGCGATGGGCGTGCTGTCGGAGGGGAACGTGCGGGTGTCGCTGCCGCCGGGGACCACGGCCGAGGAGGTGAACGGTTTCCTGGAGGCGCTGCCGAGGGCGGTGTCGGGGATACGGGCGCGTCTCGGGGTGCCGTCGGCTCAGGAGGCGGCCCCGGTCGCGGAGTCGGTGGAGCTGGACGCGCTGGGCCTGCGGTGCCCGCAGCCGGTCATCGAACTGGCGCGGGCGATCGGGAGGGTGCCGGTGGGCGGGACGGTGACGGTGGTGTCCGACGACGAGGTGGCCCGGCTCGACATCCCGGCGTGGTGCGTGATGCGCGGCCACGCGTACGTGGGCGAGACCCCGCGCCCGGCGGGGGCGGCATACACGGTCCGCCGCCTGACCTAGGCCCCCGCCGGGGCCGCCCGACCCCACCGCCGGGACCGGAGGGCACACGGCTGCGCGGGAGCCGGACGCTCGGCGGGGCCGCCGGGGTCTTGCCGCTGCGCGGAGGCGAGACGCTCGGCGGGGCCGCCGGGTCTTGCCGCTGCGCGCAGACCGGAGGCTCGGCCGGCCGGGGGCACACCGCTGCACGGGGTCGAAGGCCCGGCGGGGCCACCGTGGGCTTGCCGCTGCGCGGCGCCGGACGCTCGGCGGGGCCACCGGGGGCTTGCCGCTGCGCCCGGACTCCGCCCGGCGCGCGGGCCGGCGGGGCCGGGTGACGGGCTCGGCTCGGGCCCACGCCCGAACACCGGCCAGGCGGAGCCCCGCTTCGATCACCGGCCGAGCCGGGCAGCGGGCCACGCCCGGAGCCTCGAACCCAAGCGACACCGGCCGGCACCCCCCGCCCGAGCCCGCGCGCCGAGCGCGGGCGAGGCCGTGCCTGCACGCCGACCGAGCCGAGCAGCGGGCTCCGCTCGGGGCTGCCCGCACGCCGGCGAGGCCCGCCTGGACCGGGCCTGCGCGGCGGGGCCGGGTGACGGGCTCGGCTCAGGCCTGACCCGAAGGCCGGGGAGTCCGACCGGCACGCCTCGGTCCGCGCGCCGAGCGCAGGCGGGGCCGGCAGCGGGCCACGCCCGGAGCCTCGAACCCAAGCGACGCCGGCCGGCACCCCCCCGCCCGAGCCCGCGCGCCGAGCGCAGGCGAGGCCGGGTGGCGGGCTCGGGGCCGAGCCCGACACCGGCCAGGCGGAGCCGAGAGCAGGACCCGGCCGGGCGTGCCTCGAACGGCGGCGAGGCAGGCCCGCCCGGGCCGGGCCTGCGCGGCGGGGCCGGGTTACGGGCTCGGCCCGTGCCACGGCATCGGCCAGGCGGAGCCGCACCCGCAGTCCGGACACCGGCCGAGCCGAGTAACCGGTCCCGAGCGGCGGGGAGTCCGGACGGCACGCCCCGCCCGCGCGCCAAGCGCGGGCGGGGTCCGGCCGCTAGGCCAGGTGGGCCTGGACCTCGGCGGCGGCGGTGTCGCCGTAGGCCTTGGCGAAGCGCTCCATGAAGTGCGCGCGGGCCAGGGTGTACTCCTGGGTGCCCAGGGTCTCGATCACCAGGGTCGCCAGCATGCAGCCGACCTGCGCCGCCCGCTCCGGGCCGACGCCCCAGCCGAGGCCGGTCAGGAAGCCGGCGCGGAAGGCGTCGCCGACGCCCGTCGGGTCGATCTTCGCCTTCTCCTCCGGGCAGCCGACGACGATCGGCTCCTCGCCCTCGCGCTCGATGCGCACGCCGTTCGAGCCGAGCGTGGTCACGCGGGTGCCGACCTTGGAGAGGATCTCCGCGTCGGTCCAGCCGGACTTCGACTCGATGAGGCCCTTCTCGTACTCGTTCGAGAAGAGGAACGTCGCACCCTCCATCAGGGTGCGGATGTTCTCGCCGTCCATCCGGGCGATCTGCTGCGAGAAGTCGGCCGCGAAGGGGATGCCGCGCGTACGGCACTCCTCCGTGTGGCGCAGCATCGCCTCGGGGTCGTCGGCGCCGATCAGGACGAGGTCCAGGCCGCCCACACGGTCGGCGACGGCCTTGAGCTCGATGAGGCGGGCCTCGCTCATGGCGCCCGTGTAGAAGGAGCCGATCTGGTTGTGGTCGACGTCCGTGGTGCACACGAAGCGCGCGGTGTGCAGCACCTCGGAGATCCGGACGGATTCGGTGTCGACGCCGTGCCGGTCCAGCCAGGCCCGGTACTCGTCGAAGTCGTAGCCGGCGGCGCCGACCAGGATCGGGCGGCTGCCGAGCTGCCCCATGCCGAAGCAGATGTTCGGGCCGACACCGCCCCGCCGGACGTCGAGGTTGTCGACGAGGAAGGAGAGGGAGACCGTGTGGAGCTGGTCGGCGACCAGCTGGTCGGCGAAGCGGCCCGGGAAGGTCATCAGGTGGTCGGTGGCGATGGAGCCGGTGACTGCGATACGCACGGCGTGGATGCTCCTGCGAGGGACGGCGAGGGGACAGTCAAAACTACCCGGTCGACGGCTCCGGGCCGACCCGTCGAAACTACCCCGTAGTAGGTCTTTCTCGTCGCGCGGCCCAGGCCTAACGTGCCCTCCATGACCTACACCGATGGTTTCGGGTACGCCGAGCACACCGCCGGGGCGCGGCCGGGCTTCGCGCGACTGTTGGGCGACTGCGCCCGGATGGCCCCGCACTGGGCGGTCCCGGCGGACCCGCGGCCCGCGCCGGTGGCGCCCTCGCAGATCCACGGCGTCAGCGTCCCGCCCGCTTCGGCGCGCCTCATCGCCGGGACGACGGAGTACGGCGACTGAGGCCGCCCCGGCGCCGACCCGTTCGGCGCCGAACCGTTCGACCCCGACCCGTTCGAGGGGAACCCGTTCGAGGGGAACCGGTTCGCGGTCCGCTCCGTCACACCCGCGTCGAGACACGCGGGACAGGCGAAGGAGCGATCAGTGACCAGCGAACAAGGCGACACATCACGCCCCACCCGACGGCGGCCGGGCTGGGCCGTCGGCTCGGTCGCGGCGGCCGTCCTCCTGGCGGGCGGGGGTACCGCCTACTGGGCGTCCACGGCCTACGGCGACGGCTCGGGCGGCCACCGTACGGGTGACAGCGCGGCCTCCGCGCCCCGTGCCGCGGCGCCGACGCCGCCGGGCCCGGGCATCGCCCCCGGTGAGCCGGACCCCTCGGGCGGCGGGGTGACCTACCGGGCCGCCGGCAAGCTCCCCGACGGCCCGGCCACCGCCCCGAGCTTCGCCGCGACCGGCGAGGTGACCTCCGAGGAGGTGGCCCGGCTCGCGACGGCCCTGGGCATCCCCGGCACGCCCCGGCTCACCGGCGACCAGTGGCTGGCCGGTGAGGCGGCCGACGGCTCCGGGCCCCGGCTCACGGTCACCCGTACGGCCCCCGGCACCTGGAACTTCACCCGCTTCCAGCCGGGCGGCGACGGCAACGGCGCGGGCAAGGGCTCCGGCTCCGGCTCCGGCGGCGACAACTGCAAGCCCGGCCAGGACACCTGCGGCCCGGCCACCCTCCCCCAGGGCGCGAAGGACACGGCCGATCCCGTTTCCGAGCAGGCGGCCAAGTCGGCGGCCGCCCCGGTGCTCGCGGGCGCGGGTGAGGCCGACGCCGCGCTGGACGCCCGCCTCACCCAGGGCGCGGTCCGGGTGGTGACGGCGGACCCGGTGATCGGCGGCCTGCCCACCCAGGGCTGGTCCAGCAAGGTGAGCGTGGGCCCCGACGGCACGGTGGTGGCCGGCAGCGGCGAGCTGAAGGCGCCGGTCCGCGCGGCCGAGCAGCCGGTGGTCACGGCCGCGGACGCGCTGGCCCGGCTCAACGCCCGCAGCGGCGGGTCCGGCGGGTCCGGCCCCGGCCCGAGCGGCTGCGCGACCTCCGTCCCGCTCACCCCGGACACGCCGACCGGCGCGACGGACACGCTGCCCTGCAACCCCGAGCCGCGCCCGATGAAGCCGCCGAGGACGGAGACCGTGCGCGGGGCCGTGCTGGGGCTCGCCGCGGGCACCCTCGACGACGGCGGGCGGGGCCTGGTCCCGGCCTGGCTCTTCGAGGCGGTCGCCAAGGAGGGCGCGGCGGCCCACACGGTGGTGGAACCGGCTTCGTCGCGCGAGACCGTGGCGCCGAGCGCCGGTCAGCGGACGGTGCCCGGGTTCTCGTACGCCGAGGCCGACCGCAAGCTGACCGTGAACTTCTGGGGCGGGGTGTGCAGCACCTACGCCGTGGAGGCGCGGGAGGAGGGAACCGACGTCCTCGTCAAGATCACCGACACCCCGAACAAGCCGGGGCAGGCCTGCATCATGCTGGCGAAGGAGATGTCTGCCACGGTGACGCTGCAGAAGCCGCTGGGCGACCGCAAGGTGGTCGACGCGACGTCGGGCAAGCCGCTCCCCCGCCAGTAGAGATCCGGTGGACCTCCGGTGGACCTTGCCCGGAGTACGACGAGGGCC
>NZ_SSBJ01000226.1 GCF_004795055.1 Streptomyces sp. A1136 | reverse complement strand
CTTTGCCGGCGGTGCTCGGTGTCGAAGGCAGCGGCGTGATCACGGCGGTCGGTGCGGGCGTGGACGCGTCACGCGTCGGCCAGCGCGTGGCGTGGTCGGCCACCAACGGCAGCTACGCGCAACTGGTCGACATTGCCGCCGAACGCGCCGTTGCGTTGCCTGACAAGGTCTCGTTCGAGCAGGGCGGCGCCGGCCTGTTGCGCAGCATGACCGCCTACCTGCTGCTGAATCACTATGGCCGCTTGCAGCCCGGCCAGACGGTGCTGGTGCATGCTGCTGCCGGCGGGCTTGGCCTGGTGCTCACGCAATGGGCCAAGGCGATGGGCGCGCGCGTGATCGGCACCGTCAGCAGCGACGAGAAGGCAGCGCTGGCGCACTCGCGCGGACTCGACCAGGCGATCAACTATCGCGAGCAGGATTTTGTCGCTGCGGCGCGCGAGTACACCGGGGGCCGCGGCGCCGACATCGTCGTGGACGGCATCGGCGGTGCACATTTCCTGCGCAGCATCGAAGCCACGCGCAGCGGCGGCATGGCCGTCACCATCGGCTCGATTTCGGGCGAAGGCGCACCGGCCGAAGCATTGGCGGCGGCGCAGTTGCGCGGCGTGTTGATGGAGCGCCCGAGCA
>NZ_SSBJ01000225.1 GCF_004795055.1 Streptomyces sp. A1136 | reverse complement strand
CGCCGACCTCCCGAGGCGACGGGACCTGCTCCTGGGCCATCTGCTCATGCTGGACCGGAATCGCGCCTCTGGGACCCCCCTCCCGCTCATCGGAAGGAGAAGTGTCGTGCCGGGCCGACGAGGTTGCCGCTCGCGCCGGCGCTCCGGCCACGAGGTGCTGCCGCCCAGCACGAGACGTTCGCTGGCCGGAAACGACTACACCACGACGCGGCCGGCGCGGGAGGCTGCTGGGATGGAGGAACGGAGCACCGATGACCGCTGAGACAGCCGTTGCGCCGCGTCAGAGGCCCGGCCGGACCGCGGGCCTGCGGACCGCGGTCGCCACGGTGTGCCTGTCGGGCACGCTGGAGGACAAGCTGGCCGCTGCGGCCGCCGCCGGCTTCGACGGCGTGGAGATCTTCGAGCCCGACTTCGTCGCCTCCCCGTGGTCGGCGGCGGAGGTGCGCTCGCGGTGCGCCGACCTGGGTCTGTCCATCGACCTCTACCAGCCGTTCCGTGACTTCGACGCCGACGACCCCGGCGTCCTGGCGGCGAACCTTCGCCGCGCGGAGCGCAAGTTCGACGTCATGGAGCAGCTCGGCACCGACCTGGTCCTGGTCTGCTCGTCGGTCTCACCGAACGCCCTCGA
>NZ_SSBJ01000224.1 GCF_004795055.1 Streptomyces sp. A1136 | reverse complement strand
CGTCGTGCGGTACTCGGAATCCTCATGTACTGAAGTACATTCCGGTTCCTCCGTTCCACCGCCACCGGCTGATGGCCTCTCGCTACGGATCGCAGACAGGTTTGCGTTGGGTTGATCCCTGAGTACAGGGGTTTGGCAGGGCGGATGTGCAATCGCATCCGTCCTGCGAATTGGCAAGGAGTAGACGATGTCTTATGATTTTCAGTTTGCGTTCATCTTTCAGCACATGGACCAGCTGCTATGGGGAGCCTTGCTCACCATCCGGCTCAGTGCGCTGTCGATGATCTGCGGTTTGGCGGTGGGTATCTTCGGGGCGATCGTGAGCATTCACGGTTCTGCGCCGGCCCGCTTCGCGGTCACGTCCTATGTGGAGCTGATCCGCAGCACGCCTTTCCTGGTGCAGTTGTTCATTATCTTTTTCGGCTTGCCCGCAGCGGGCGTGCAGGTCGATGCCAACGTCGCCGCATTGGTGGCGATGACGGTCAATCTCGGCGCGTATTCGACTGAGATCGTGCGTGCCGGCATGATGGCGGTCCATCCGTCGCAGGTCGAGGCGGCCCAGGCGCTGGCGATGACGCGCTGGCAGGTGATCCGCCACGTGGTGCTGACGCCGGCGCTGGAGAAGGTC
>NZ_SSBJ01000223.1 GCF_004795055.1 Streptomyces sp. A1136 | reverse complement strand
GCATGTCGATTTCGAGCAGGAAAGGACCGGGCTGGGACAACGCCGTTTTCAACGCAGCTTCGACATCGGCCAGATTGCTGACGCGGGTGTGGCGCAGGCTCAGCGCCTGCGACAGTTGCGCGTAGTCCGGCGTGTGCAGGTCGACGTAGTGGCGACGGCCGCCGTATTGCACGTCCTGGATGTTCTTGATGACGCCGTAGCCCTTGTCGTTCATCAGCACGATGACCATGTCGGCCTTCTCTTGCACGGCAGTCGCCAGCTCACCCAGGTTGAGGATGAAGCCGCCGTCGCCGGCCAGCGTGAAGGTCTTCTTGCCGGAGGCGGTGACCGCTGCGCCGATGGCGGCGCCGATGCCCATTGCCAGGCCCTGGCCGATGCCGCCGCCGAGTGCATGCACGCCGGCCAGCGGGTCGAAAATACGCAGGTAGCGATTGCCCCAGGTGCTGTTCGAGACAGTGACGTCGCGCACCCAGTTGAACTTGCGGCCGGCGGCTTTTTGCACTTGCTCGACCAGCACGCTGTAAGGACCGAGACCGTCGACCAGGCCGGCGAAACCGAGCACGAGTCCCGACTGCAGCGCGGCGACGGTGTTCTTGCCGATCGCGTGTGCGGGCACGGTGAGCTCGAC
>NZ_SSBJ01000222.1 GCF_004795055.1 Streptomyces sp. A1136 | reverse complement strand
GGCGCCCCGGACGCCGTTGAGGATCATGGCGACGGCGGTGTCCGCGATGACACCGGGCTCCTCCGCCACGCTCAGCTCGATACGCCGGACCGCGGCATCCACGGAGCCCTGCAGCAGCATGGCCGCCAGCCGGGGCTCCTCGTGGCCGAGGTCGCCGAGCGCCTCGACGATCATGGCGATCAGACCGCCGTGCGCGGCCCGGATCTTCTCGCGCGCGCCCGCGTCCAGTTCACTGGCGGAGATCGCGACCACGGCCCGGTGGCGCCGGTCCCCGACGAGGTCGAGCTGCCGGCGGACGTACGCCTCGATCTTCTCCTCGGGCGTCCCCGCCCGCTCCATCGCGTTCTCGACCTCGGCCGCCCAGACGGGGAAGTCGACGGCGCACAGCTCCTCGACGACGGCAGCGCGGGAGCGGAAGTACTCGTAGACGGAGGACCGGGCGAGGCCCGTACGTTCGGCGAGGGCGGGGAAGGTCAGCGCCTCCGTGCCCCCTTCGGACAGCAGAGAGCGCGCTGCGTCCAGGAGGGCGCCGCGCTGCATGGTCCGGTGCTCGGCCACGGAGGCCGCTCGAATCCTGGGCACGCCTCCACTCTACGGCGACGGCCGCCGCAGAGAGCGGGCGCGGCCC
>NZ_SSBJ01000221.1 GCF_004795055.1 Streptomyces sp. A1136 | reverse complement strand
CGGACCGCGGCGCGCGCGATGTCGTGCAGCGTCGCCTCGCCGTGCCCGACCGAGGCCACGGCGACGACGGCCGCGGCCAGCACGGGCAGGTCGCCGGGCATCCCCTCCGCGGGACGGCCGGCTACCTCAGCGGCGGGGCCGTCGGGCGGGGTCACGGCCCGACGGTAGGAGTCCCGGCCAGGAGAGGGAAGCGGTCCCGGCGTGTGCCCGCTGGTCGAGGACGGAGGGAGCGACGACGGTGGCGGGCCGGTCAGGCGCCGTGCGCCAGCCGTCGGGCGGGCGGCCGAGGTACGGCCTGACGCAGGAGGCTCTTTCCCTGGCGCCCGACCACGACGAGGTCCGCGCCGCGGTCCAGGTCGAGCAGCACGCGCGGGCCCGCCGCGTCGCGCCACAGCCCCGGGCGGTAGTTGACGTCGAAGGAGACCAGGGGGCGGCCGGGGCGGCGGGTCAGGAGCTCGCGCATGAGGGCGAGGCAGTCCTCGGAGAGCGCCGCGGTGATGCCGGACAGGTGCAGGACGCGCCCGGCCCACAGGTCCCGGTGGGGCACGGTCGCCGGAGACATCGCGGAGGCGGCCGAACCGGCGCGGTAGTAGAGCACCTCGTGGCCGTCGGCGGCGCGGTCGTCGGCGG
>NZ_SSBJ01000220.1 GCF_004795055.1 Streptomyces sp. A1136 | reverse complement strand
TCGGCCACCGGGGTGCCGGCCGCCATGAACTCCGCGATGCGGATCATCTGCGCCGTCACCTCGCGCTGCCACCGCTCCGTGTCCTCGGCGGTGAGCGTCTCGATGGCCTGGCGGGACTGCTCCCAGGCCTGCGGCCACCGCTCGCGCGCCTCGTCCGACTGGCGTGCGCCGTCGAAGCCCTCGAACAGGTTCTCCGGCCTGTTGATCTTCGTCATGTCGTTCTTGCCCCTTGATTCCTCAAGCTCGGCGATGGTGCGGCCGACGGTGCGGGCCAGCGTGTCCAGGCGGTCCCGTTCGGCCACGAGTCGCAGGTGGTGCGCCCGCAGCGCCTCCACCCGGTCGACCTGCTCGGCCAGCACCGCCCCGATCTCCACCAGCCCAAGGCCCAACTCCCGCATCACAAGGATCTGCTGCAACCGCAGCAACTCGCTCTCCTCGTAATAGCGGTAGCCGTTGCTCCCCACCCATGCCGGAGGCAACAGGCCCACCTCGTCGTAATGGCGCAGCGTCCGCGACGTCACACCCGACATCCGGGCCACCTCCGCGATCGACCAGGCCATCACCGACTCCCATCCCGACCGGACCCTCCGGCCACACACGACCGTAGAAGTTGACGCAACGGCAAAGTCAA
>NZ_SSBJ01000219.1 GCF_004795055.1 Streptomyces sp. A1136 | reverse complement strand
CAACGGCGCCGGTTGGAAGACCGTCTCCGGCTCCCTGACCGCGGGCCACAGCTACACCCTCACGCTCACCAGCAAGGACGACGACTACGCGGGTGACGAGACCTACACCTACTACGACGACGTGACCGTCTCCTGACGCCAGGCTGACGTGTGACGCCAGTGGCGCCCGCGGGCCCCTTTCCCACCGAAGGCGGGGGAGGGGCCCGTTGTCCGTGGCACGGCGCTTCGGCTCCCCGAGGTGCCCAGCACGACCGCGGGGCGAGCCACATCGCGTGCCATGAACTCGTACCGACCGTCGCCGCCATCGTGGTGGGCAGCCGCTGACATCCAGGACCGCTAATTCGCCTTTTGCAGGCCGCCCCAGGTACGTCCGGCCGCTGCCGCCCACTCCTCCAGCAGGCGGCGCGCCTCTGCCTCGGGGGCGGCCAGCCAGACCTTCTGCGAGCCGCCGTGGGTCGGCGTGCTGGAGGTGTCCCAGTCAACGCGGCCCGTGCTGCAGCAGGCGCACAGCATGTGAAAGCTGCTCGCCGGCTCGGCGCCGTAGTCCCGGGCGAAGAAGGAATCCACCAGCGCCTGCACATCGGATGGCGCGGCCGCGTTCACGCTGACCCGCAGGGTCGGCAGCTCGGAGGC
>NZ_SSBJ01000218.1 GCF_004795055.1 Streptomyces sp. A1136 | reverse complement strand
CACCCATACCAGCGTGGCATTGCGCGATGCGCTGGCGGGCGTGGCCATTCCTTTTGTTGAAGTGCATATCTCGAATATCCACCAGCGCGAGGAATTCCGACACTTTTCCTATCTTTCCGGCATCGCCAAAGCTGTGTTGTGCGGCTTCGGCGTCGATGGTTACCGGCTGGCGATTGATCACCTGCTGCTGCAGCCATAAGGATACTGTCCCACTCTTTTCCATCAGCATTGCCATGTTGCATGCAGCGTGCGCCGATGGTGGCCCAATCAACTAGTTATATCCCTATTTAATACTGAGGAATTCACATGGATTTACGGAAACTCAAAACCCTGATCGATCTGGTCGCGGAATCTGACATCGAAGAGCTGGAAGTGACTGAAGGCGAGAGCAAGGTCCGCATCGTCAAGTCGTCTGCCACAGCGCAAAACCAGGTCGTGATGATGCAGCCGCAGGCTGCGTATGCGCAACACCTGCAAGCCGGCGCCGCGCCGCTTGCCCCGGCTGCCGCTGCAGCACCGGTCGCGCCTGCCGCACCGGAAGGCCACATCGTCAAGTCGCCGATGGTCGGCACTTTCTACCGCTCTTCCGCACCAGGCGCTCCGGCGTTCGTCGAAGTCGGCAAGGAAGTCAAGGA
>NZ_SSBJ01000217.1 GCF_004795055.1 Streptomyces sp. A1136 | reverse complement strand
CATCGACAGCAGCAGGGCGTGCCGGTCGTCCGCCAGCCGCAGCAGCACGACCCGCAGCAGCGGGCCCTTCCGCAGGTCGAACGGGGTCAGCAGCCGGGCCCGCAGGAAGGCGTCCACCTCCGCCTCCGGAGCCCCCTCCGGCAGCTCCGCCCGCTCCACCGGGACCTCCAGGGCCGGGTGGACGACCTGCGTGACCCGCCCGTCCACCGCGTCGAAGGTGGTCCGCAGCGCCTCGTGCCGGGCCACCGCCCGCGCCACCGCCCGCTCCAGCGCCCCCTCGTCCAGCGCCCCCGTCAGCCGCAGCGCCAGCCCGGAGTTGTACGCGGTGCCGCCCGGGCTGTACTCCTCCAGGAACCACAGCCGCCGCTGGGCGAACGAGGCGGGCAGCTCACCGGTGCGGTCGGCGGGGCGGATGGCGTGCGGGTCGGCGACCACGGCCTGTCCGGACATCCGGGCGCGCAGCAGCGCCTGGAGGTCCGTCGGCAGTGCGCTGATCCGGCTCTCCCGCGACGAGGGCGTGGTCATCTTGGTATCTCCCTGTGAGGCATGGACGAGGTGGGGCGGGAAGCGGGGGCCGGCTAGCTGCGGCAGGCGCTGCGCAGGGCGGCGGTGAAGGACTCGGCGAGGGCCGCGAC
>NZ_SSBJ01000021.1 GCF_004795055.1 Streptomyces sp. A1136 | reverse complement strand
GGTACCGCCCTCGGTGCGTTCGCCCCGGCCCGCGGGCCGGGGCACGACCGCGGCCCGCACCCCGGGGAAGGGGTGCGGGCCGCGGTCGTGCAGGCGGGGCGGGGCGGTCTACCGCTCCGGGGGACCCACGTAGTTGTGGAGGCCCGGGACCGTGAGGTTGCCGCCGAACTGGCCGGCCTGGACGACCTTGACGTTCGTGAAGAAGGCGAAGGGCACGTTCAGGGGCGGCGGGGAGTTCGGGGTGAACTCGATCGGGATCAGCCCGAAGAGGTTCCCCTTGAGGCTCTCGGTGTACATCGTCACCTTGCCGCCGCGGATCGTGGACGTCGAGCCCGGGCGGGACTTGAGGTGGGCGACGTTCCCCGTCTTGCCGACCGTCTGGTAGAGGTCCTTGATGTCCAGGGAGTCCGCCGTGAACTTGAGGACCTTCTTGGTCTTGCCGCCCGCCGTCTTCACCTCCACGATGCCCGCGTAGTCCAGGCCGTAGAGGGTCAGCAGGGAGCTGTCGAGGTACCAGGGCTCGTCGGGCAGGAGCGGGATGCCCTGTTCCATGGAGGCGTCCGCGAGGGCCTTGGCGTCGTAGGTCGGGCAGGGGAAGGGCTGCTTCCCGTCCGGGTCCGTCGAAGCCGAGGGGGAACCGGACGGGGAGGGCGACGCCGTCGGCTCGTCCTCGGCCGTCTTGGCCGTCTTGCCCGTCTCGTCCTTCGGGCTCTTGGCGGTGTCCTTGACGTCCTGCGGCAGCTCCTGGACCGAGGCGCCCGCCTTCTTGGCCGCCTCGCGGATCGCGTCCGCGGAGGGGTCGGGGGTGGGCGTGGCGGTCTTGGTGGGCGCGGAGGTCGTCGGGGTGGCCGGCTTCGTCGCGTCCTGGAGGGGCTTGGTGAGCCCTCCGACCAGGCCCGAGAGGGCGTCGCCGACACCCAGCGGGTCCAGGGGGTTCTTGGGCTTCGCCGCCGGCGCGGAGGCCGTGGGCGAGGGAGAGGCGGACTGCGGGGTGCTCTGCTTCGGCACGGACTTCGGGGTCTCGGCGGCGGGCTTCGACGCCGACGGGGTCGGCCCGGGCTTCGGTGCCGCGCTCGCGCCGGGTGACGCGGACGCGCCGGGAGAGGGCGAGGCGGAGGTGGAGGGCGAGCCGGACGGCGTGGGGGACGCCGACTGCGTGGGCTCGTCGGAGCGGGTCACGCACGGGCCGGGCGCGAAGGGGATGTCCTTGTCGTCGGCCAGGGCGAGCTTCGGGGCGAGGCCCATCCCGACGAACACGGCCGTCGGCATCGCGGCCAGCGCCATCGTCTTGCCGACCGGTATCTGGATCTTGTTCAGCAGCGACTTCCGGGGCGCCGCGTGGCGCGGACCCCTTCTTTCGCGGGACTGCGCGTCAGGGACCACGCCCTGCTGCGTCTCGTCACCCCGCACTGTTCCTCCCGCCATCGGCGTGGGCAGTCGTCTCGCTCGGGTAGCTCGGGTGGCTCGGGTA
This sequence comes from Streptomyces sp. A1136, assembly GCF_004795055.1. GTDB lineage: Bacteria > Actinomycetota > Actinomycetes > Streptomycetales > Streptomycetaceae > Streptomyces. The sequence goes on along the minus strand of NZ_SSBJ01000021.1, from coordinate 149,314 downwards.
GGCCGTCTCCATGCCGCGCGGGCCGGGGACGCCGCCCGCGGGGGCGTCCGCGAACTCCTGCGCGTGGTCCGGCACGCCGTCGGCCTCGGCCTCCGGCGCGACCGGCTTGCCCGGCGCCCAGGACAGCGCGAGCGCGCCGCCGAGCAGCGAGAACAGGAAGCCGATGAAGAAGCCGCCGAGGTTGGACACCGGCAGGGACACCAGGGCGAGGAGGATCGACGCCACACCGGCGAAGACCCGGATGCCCTGCTGGAACCAGAGGGCCACGCCGAGGGTCATCAGCAGGATGCCGATGATCAGCGAACCCGCGCCCGCGGTGGTCGCCATGGCGATGGTGATGTTGCCCAGCCGGAGGTCCGCGTAGGGGAAGTACGCGATGGGAAAACCGCCGATGAGAGTGAAGAGGCCCGCCCAGAAGGGCCGGCCACCCCTCCAGGCGCGGAAGCGGTAGTACACCACGGTGAGCCAAGCGTCGTCTGCGGCGCGAACCGGGGCCTGGGGGTTCATGGACAACAGCTCCCTGGAAACGGTGGTACGGAAAACTCTGTGGCTCGCGGAGGGACGGGCGGCGACGGCCGCCACCGCCCGCCTCTACCGGTCACCTGCCAGGAGTGGCTACTTCTCGTCCTGGTAGCACGGCTGGTCACCGCTGAGCAGACGCAGCTTGAGGTCGGGCAGCGTGAAGGTGCCCGCCGTCGTCGCCCACGCCTTCTGGCGCACGTTCGTCAGCACGGCCTTCTTGGCGCGCTGCGAGAACAGGGCGCCGTTGGCCACCGTGCCGGCCTGCGGCGTGGTCGGGTGCTCCGCCGTGCCGCCGGCCGCGTCGACCGCGACACCGATGTCCAGGTTGCTGAACGTGGCGTCGGTGTCGAGCTCGGCGACGTCCAGGTAGATGTTCTCCGCGACCGCCGGCTTGCCCTTGTTGCCGGTCTGGAGCTTCATCGTGATCGCGCCGAGGCCCGGGATCGGCGTGACCAGGGACTGGCACATGTTGGTGATCTCGGCGTGCCGGAACCCGGAGATCGTGACCGGGTGGGCCGCGTCCTTGCCGTCGAGGCCCTTGCCCTTGGCGACGCTGCCGTACTGCAGCAGGTCGTCACCGTCCAGCTTGTCGGCCGAGACCTTGAAGTCCTGGCCGGAGACGCTGAAGGACGCCGCGAGGGCACCCTGCGCCAGACCGACACCGACCGCGGCCGTGGCCGCGATGCTCGGCACCATGACGAGAGCGAAGCGCTTCCATCTGGTCCCGCCACGAACCTGAGAACTCATCTTGTTCCTCCTTCTCGGACGTACATCTCCGGTCCGGGCCGTGCCCGTCCTGGGATGGGAGAAGTGCTACGTCCTCGGGAAGGAGCGCAGGCGGCCGAGCCGCGGCGGAGCCGCGTCGCGTACACCGGCGATCACCCCCGAGCGACAACCACTGGGCCACGCGTTCGCGCAACCAGGAGGACAGGCTCCGCCGGTGCGGCGAAGACCCCCCTGTCCCACGGCCGGTGCCACTGTCACCGACCGGCTCGGTGGGGACCCTCACCGCGGCTCCGGATGAGCGGCTCTGCGGGAAGGACCGAGCGTCGCCGATCGTGGTCCATTCCAGGCCGGTACACAAGGGGGTTCGTTACTGGCGGGTAACGGCTGGATAACCGCAGTGAGGCGCGCCGTCGTCGGGCGACAACACAGGGTGTTACCCAGGGCCACGACAATGAGGAGGAACACGAACCAACCGGACAGAACACGGGGTTCGATTTACTCGGAGTAACAGCAGCCGCGATTGCCAAGTTTTGGCAAAGCGCGGCCGCTGTTTATCTCCGTGTCAACAAATCGTCGGTGGCGGCCCACCGACGCACCATCGCGACACCGGGCCTAGAAGAGCACCCGGGCCAGCGCCGTCCGGGCCGCCGACACCCGCGGGTCGTCCGCACCGATGACCTCGAACAGCTCCAGCAACCGCAGCCGTACGGCGTCGCGCTCGTCACCGAACGTGACGCGGACGGTGTCGACCAGGCGCCCGAAGGCGTCCTCCACGTGACCGCCGACCAGGTCGAGGTCCGCGGCGGCGATCTGCGCCTGCGGGTCCTTCGGGTTGTCGGCCGCGGCCGCGCGCACCTCCTGCGGGTCCATGTGCTGCACCCGTGAGAGCAGCTCGGCCTGCGCCAGCCCCAGCTTTGCCTCGGTGTTGCCCGGGTCGTCGACCAGTACGTTCTTGTACGCCTGCACCGCTCCGGCCAGGTCACCGGCGTCCAGCGCCACGACCGCCGCTTCCAGCAGCGCGTCGTACGGGCCCGCGGCGGGCCGGGCGGCGGGGGCCGCGGCCGCGGCGGGGGCTCCCTCGGCGGCCGGATCGACCTGGAGGCCGAGCAGACCGAAGCGCTCCTCGGCGACCTGGACCAGCTGGGCCAGCGTCGCGCGGATCTCCTGCTCCGGGGCCGCGCCCTGGAACAGCGGCAGCACCTGGCCGGCCACCACGGCGAAGACCGCCGGAATGCCCTGGATGCCGAACTGCTGCATCAGCATCTGGTTGGCGTCGACGTCGATCTTCGCCAGCACGAGCCGGCCGTTCGCCTCGACGGTCAGCCGTTCCAGCAGCGGGCCGAGCTGCTTGCACGGTTCGCACCACTCGGCCCAGAAGTCGAGGACGACCGGAACCTGGTCGGAGAGGCGGATGACGGTACTGTCGAAGGCGGCCTCGTCGACGTCGATGACGAGTGCGGACGGCGGTACGGCGCCGGCCGAGGCGCCGCCGCCCTGCCGGGCGGCCTCGGCGCGCGCCTGCTCGGCCTTCGCCTTGGCATCGGCGGCCGCCTTCACCGCGGCGAGATCGACGACGCCGCTCATGGACATGTTTCTGGGCTGCATGCGTACATCCTCCCCCGTGTGCGCGCGCCGACGAAAAGGATCGGACAAGCCGGCCCGGAAATTCCCGCGCCGGTGTTCCGTCCTGCGGCGCCGGGTCCCCACCTGGCGCCTGTAGCTTCGCGTGGTTGTCGCTCTTACGCTACGAGCCGTAGCGTAACTCGCCGCCGCGCCCCGTCGGCCGGTCGGGGGTCGTGATCTGAACCACACCGCGAGGGCTCCCGGAGGTTCCCCTACTGGCGGGTATGGTCTCGGCCATGCGCAACCCCACCCCCGGCTCCAGCTCCCCACCCGGCCGCACCGGCCGCCCCCGCAGCGCGGCGGCGGACGCCGCGATCCTGGCGGCGACCCGGGACGCGCTGGTGGAGCTGGGCTGGTCGAAGTTGACGATGGGGGACGTCTCGGCCCGGGCCGGGGTCGCGAAGACCACCCTCTACCGGCGCTGGGCGGGCAAGAACGAGCTGGTGGTGGACGCGGTCGCGGAACTCTTCGACGCGCTCGAACTCCCCGACCGGGGCTCGCTGGAAGCCGACATAGAGTACGTCGTCCTCCGGTTCGCGGAGCTGCTGCGCCGGCCCGAGGCCCGTACGGCCCTGATGGCGGTCGTCGCGGAGTCCACCCGGGACGCGGCGCTGCGCGACCGGATCAAGTCGGCGATCGTCGACCGGCAGAAACGTCTCGTCGTACTGGGCCGCGAACGCGCGCAGGCCCGCGGGGAACTGCCGTACGAGGAGGACGAGTCCCTCGCCGGGCACACCACCGACCTGATCTTCGACGTGATCGCGGGCACGGTGGTGCACCGGGCGCTGGTGAGCTGCGAACCGGTGGACGAACTCTGGGTGGCCACCTTCACCACCCTCCTGATGCACGGCCTCCGGGGCGCGCCCGAGGCGTGAAGCCCCGCCCTACGGCGGCGACCGCGGCCGGCGCCGGCCCGTGACAGGAAGGCCGGTCGGGTCCGCCGCGCAGGCGGGACCCGACCGGCCGTTCCACATCTTCGCGAGCGGGCCGGGGCCCGGCCGCCTCAGAAGCCGGGCGGCTCGGTGTAGGTGCCCCACTCGTCCCGGAGGGCGTTGCAGATCTCGCCCAGCGTGGCCTCGGCGCGCACGGCGTCCAGCATCGCCGGGATCATGTTCGAGCCGTCCCGGGCGGCGTCCAGCATCCGCGCCAGGGCCTCGGTCACCTTGGCGTCGTCGCGGCGGTCCTTGCGTTCCGCGAGGACGCGGACCTGTTCGCGCTCGACCTCGTGGCTGACCCGGAGGATCTCCAGGTCGCCGGTGACCGAGCCGTGGTGGACGTTGACGCCGACCACCCGCTTGTCGCCCTTCTCCAGTGCCCGCTGGTAGCGGAACGCCGACTCGGCGATCTCGCCGGTGAACCAGCCGTCCTCGATGCCGCGCAGGATGCCGGAGGTGATCGGGCCGATCGGGTGCCGCCCGTCCGGGTGGGCGCGCAGACCGCGCTCCCTGATCTGCTCGAAGATCTTCTCCGCGTCGGCCTCGATGCGGTCGGTGAGCTGCTCCACGTACCAGGAACCGCCCAGCGGGTCGGCCACGTTGGCGACGCCGGTCTCCTCCATCAGCACCTGCTGCGTGCGCAGGGCGATCTCGGCTGCCTGCTCGCTCGGCAGCGCGAGGGTCTCGTCGAGGGCGTTGGTGTGCAGCGAGTTGGTGCCGCCGAGGACGGCCGCGAGGGCTTCGACGGCGGTCCGTACGACGTTGTTGTACGGCTGCTGGGCGGTGAGGGAGACGCCGGCGGTCTGGGTGTGGAAGCGCAGCCACATCGTCTTGTCGGACTTCGCCCCGTACACCTCCTTCATCCAGCGGGCCCAGATCCTGCGCGCGGCGCGGAACTTGGCGATCTCCTCGAAGAAGTCGAGGTGCGCGTCGAAGAAGAAGGAGAGACCGGACGCGAAGTGGTCCACGTCCAGTCCGCGGGAGAGGCCCAGTTCCACGTAGCCGAAGCCGTCGGCGAGGGTGTACGCGAGCTCCTGCGCCGCCGTCGCCCCGGCCTCGCGGATGTGGTAGCCGGACACCGACAGCGGCTTGTAGGCCGGGATGCCGTCGGCGCAGTACTCCATGAGGTCGCCGATGAGGCGAAGGTGCGGCTCCGGTTCGAAGAGCCACTCCTTCTGGGCGATGTACTCCTTGAAGATGTCGGTCTGGAGCGTGCCGTTGAGCACGGCGGGGTCGACGCCCTGCCGCTCGGCGGCGACCAGGTACATGCAGAACGCGGGCACGGCCGGTCCGCTGATGGTCATCGAGGTGGTGACGTCACCCAGCGGGATGTCCTTGAACAGGACCTCCATGTCGGCGGCGGAGTCTATGGCGACGCCGCAGTGGCCGACCTCGCCGAGCGCGCGGGGGTCGTCGGAGTCGCGTCCCATGAGGGTCGGCATGTCGAAGGCGACGGAGAGCCCGCCGCCGCCGGCGGCCAGGATCATCTTGTAGCGCTCGTTGGTCTGCTCGGCGTTCCCGAACCCGGCGAACTGCCGGATCGTCCAGGTCCGGCCGCGGTAGCCGGTGGCGTGCAGGCCGCGGGTGAAGGGGTACTCCCCCGGCCAGCCGATGCGCTCGAAACCCTCGTACGAGTCGCCGGGCCGGGGCCCGTAGACGGGGTCGACGTCATCTCCGGAGAGCGTCGTGAAATCGGCCTCGCGCTTGCGGGCCTTGTCGTACCGGGCCTGCCAGCGGCGGCGGCCCTCCTCAATGGCGTCAGCGTCCATACCCATGAATTTACTAGGACGTCCTAGTAAATGTCGATGGCAAACCCCCGGGGAGTCCCCCGGGGGCAGCCGGAAACAGGTGAGACGCGAGCCGGGCCCTGGTCCCGTCGGAGGGAGGACCCGGTCGCGACCTAGGCGCGGGCCGTGGCCAGACCGTCGGTGATCTGCGGCTCGATCTCCGCGCGGACCTTGCGCTCGACGAAGAACGCGGCCAGCGGGATGGTGCCGCTCGCCAGCACCCAGATCATCTTGCCGAAGGGCCACTTCGCCTTGGAGCTGAGGTCGAAGGCGAAGACGAGGTAGATCATGAAGAGCACGCCGTGGATCTGGGAGACCACCAGGGTCAGGTCCGCGCCCTTGTCGAATCCGTACTTGAAGATCATGCAGGTGCAGAGCACCAGCAGCATGACGGCGGTGGCGAAGGCCATCACCCGGTACCGGGTCAGCACGCTCTTTTTCATGCCATCGAGATTAGCCGTCCGATATGCGCGATCTTGACGGGGGCCCGGTGCCGGCGCTGTGACAACGCGCACCCCGCGCGCCGTTCACTTCGCGTCGAAGTCCCCGGCCGCCACGCGCAGCGGACGCAGCAGCGCGAAGATCTCGGCGCACTCCTCGGAGTCGTACGCGCCGAGACCGAAGTCGATCTCCATCAGGTCCCGGGTGGCGGCCTCGACGACCTCGCGCCCCTTGTCGGTGATGGACGCGAGCGTGCCGCGGCCGTCGTTCGGGTTCGGGCGCTTGTCCACCAGTCCCGAGCGCACCAGACGGTCGACGGTGTTCGTCACCGAGGTCGGGTGGACCATCAGCCGCTCCCCGATCTTCGACATCGGCAGTTCGCCGGCCTGCGAGAAGGTGAGCAGCACCAGCGCCTCGTAGCGGGCGAAGGTCAGTCCGTACGGCTTCACGACGGCGTCGACCTCGCCGAGCAGGATCTGGTGCGCCCGCATGATCGAGGTGATGGCGGCCATCGAGGGCACCGGGCCCCAGCGCCGCCGCCACAGTTCGTCGGCGCGGGCGATGGGGTCGAAGGGAAGGCTGAGCGGCTTGGACACCCGGCAGACCCTACCGGGCGGTCATTTGACGGTCAGCCCCGTCTCACGCTTCGACCCCCGCACGGGTTCCGCCGTGGCCCGCAGCCGGGCGAGGAGCAGCAGGACGACGGCCGTGCCGAGCGCGCCCGAGGCGGTCACGACGACGTGTACCGGCCAGAACTCGGCGGCGACCCCGGCCAGCGCCATGCCCACGCCCTGGAGGGTCATCAGTCCCGTGCTGAGCAGCGTCATCGCCCGGCCGCGCAGCTCCTCGGGGACGGCGTCGAGGTACATCCGGTCGAGGCCCAGGGTGTACGCGTGCGCCAGTCCGGCGAGCAGCAGCGCCGCCAGGACTCCGGGTACGCCCGGCCGCAGGGCGTAGCAGAGGAGCGGCAGCATGCCGACGGACGCCAACGGGGCCGTGATCCGCGAACGCGTTCGGGCGGTGAGCACGGAGCCGGCCCAGAGCTCACCCGCGATGGTGCCGACCGGCAGCGCGCACAGCATCAGGCCGAGCGGCCCCGTGCCGACGCCGATGCCGTCGGCGTAGGGGGCGAGCAGTGCCTCCGGGACTACCACGAAGACGGGCGGCAGCCAGAACAGCAGGATCAGCAGCCGCCTGCGGCGGTCCCCGAAGACGGCGCCAAGACCCGCGAGCGGCGTACCGCGGGCGGCGCGCGCGCCCGTGCGCGCGGGCCGGTCCGTCGTGCCGAGGCGCAGCAGCAGCGCGGAGGCCACCAGCCCGGCGGCGGTCAGCGCGAGCGCCCCGCGCGGGGCGAGCACGGTGAGCAGCAGCCCGCCGAGGCCGAAGCCGACGAGTTGGGCGCTCTGGGCCACCATGCGCAGCAGCGAGCGGCCGAGGACGAACGCCTCACCGGGTCCGAGGACGTCGGCGAGGGAGGCGTTGCGGGTGCCCTGGAACAGCGGTGCGACGAAGGCCATGGCGCAGCGCAGCACGAGGAGTCCGGCGACGGGGGTCCCCGGCAGGACCATGGCGACCGCGCAGGCCGCGCAGACGAGGTCGCAGGTGACGAGCACCCGCCGGGCGGGGTACCGGTCCGCGATCCCGGCGAGCAGGGTCCCGCCCAGGACGTAGGGGAGGAAGCCGAGCGCGAAGGTGAGCGCGCTCATCAGCGGGGAGCCTGTGACGCGGTAGACGAGGACGGTCAGCGAGATCTCGGCGACGACGAGGCCGAGTACGGACATCAGGTGCGCGGCGAACACGGCCCGGAACTCCCCGGTCGCGAGGACCGAGCGGTAGCCGGGGGCGCCGGTCTGGTTGACGGATGCCATACCGCGGACCCTGGCCGAACGGCGCCCGCGCCGACAGTGATTCGGCCCTGCCCGAATCCCGGGAGCGGCCGGGACACTGGGCGGATGGCCTACCGCTTCCGCTTCGAACCCGTGGACCTGCTGCGCTGCCGCTTCTCCCTCTCCCCCCGCTGGGAGACGCAGGAGGCGGTTCGGGTGCTGCGCGACCCGAACCGCCAGACGTACCACCTGCCCTGGCTGCGGGGGATCAGGGAGACGGCGCGGACGCTCGACCTGCGGCCACTGTGGCTGCTGATGCCCCGCAAGGGGCACCACCCGGACTTCCTCAGCCCACCGCCGCTCGGACCCTCCGTCACCATCGCGGAGGAGTTGGCCCGCGTCCGCGCCACCGACCCGGGGGCGGCGGGCGAAGAGCTCAGGCGCTCCCTGGCCTGTACCCCGGGCGCATCGGAGAGCGAGCTCGGGCGGCGGATGCTGGAGGATCCCGCCCGGGCCGTACAGGAATTGGCCGACCTGCACGAGCGGGCCTGGGAGGCGTTGATCGCCCCGCACTGGCCGCGCCTGCGGGCCCTGTTGGAAGCCGACATCCTCTTCCACTCGCGGCGACTGGCTGCGGGCGGCCTGGAGGCGTTGTTCGACGGGCTGCATCCCGACCTGAGCTGGTCGCACGACACCCTCACCGTCGAGCGGGCCGTGCACCACGAACGCCGCCTGGACGGGCAGGGTCTGCTGCTGATGCCGAGCGCGTTCGTCTGGCCGGAGGTCGTCGGCGGCTACGACCCGCCCTGGCAGCCGACGCTGGTGTACCCGGCGCGCGGGATCGGCGCCCTGTGGACGACCTCGACGGAAGCCACCCCGGGGCCCTTGGCCGCCCTGCTGGGCCGGGCGCGCGCCGACATCCTGTGCGCCCTGACCGAACCCGCCTCGACGACGGCCCTCGCCGCCCTGCTGGGCCTGGCCCCTTCCACGGTCTCCGCCCACCTGAAGACCCTGCGGGCGGCGGGTCTCCTGCTCGCGGCCCGTCACGGGCACCAGGTGTTCTACGAGCGCACCCCCTTGGCCATCGCCCTGACGAACGGCGGCCCGACCTAGGTTCGCGGGGCCGAAGTGTCGCGGCAGGGCCGTTGCGCCCGTTATGTCACCATGTCCCGGTCCGCTGCCCCACCCTTCGCCCCGAGGAAGCCGCCGGATGCCAGGCCGTCGACGCAGAACCCGCCCCCGCGCCACCGCACTCGGCCTCGGCCTCGCCCTCCTCCTGGCCACCGTGCCCGGCTGCGGCGGGCACCCGCAGGCCCGGCCCGAGCCCGCGCCGCCGCGCGGCTCCGGCTCCGGGGCCACCCCGTCGGCCACCGCCTCGACCACCCCGGCCGGCGACGCCTCGCCCTTCTGGGTCGACCCGCGGAGCGACGCGGCCCGGCAGGTCGCCGCCTGGGAGGCGGCCGGCCGCACCGGTGACGCCCAGGTCCTGCGCCGCATCGCGGACCGGCCGATGGCCCTGTGGGTGCCCGGCGACGACCCCGGTCCCGAGATCCGCCGCACCGCGCAGGCCGCGCACGCCGCCGGGCGGACCCTGCTCCTGACGGCGTACAACATCCCCTACCGGGACTGCGGGCAGCACTCGGCCGGTGGGGCCGTCGACGCCGGTGCCTACCGCGGCTGGATCGGCGCCGTCGCCGACAACATCGGCCGACAGAAGACGATGGTGGTCCTGGAGCCGGACGCCGTGCCCCACCTCGTGGACGGCTGTACGCAGGCCGAACGCCGCCAGGAGCGCTTCCAACTGCTCTCCGAGGCCGTCGACCGGCTCAAGCGCAACCGCGAGACCAAGGTCTACATCGACGCGGGCAACCCGGCCTGGGTCAAGGACACCGGCAAGCTCGTCGACGCCCTGTACCAGGCGGGCCTCGACCGCGCCGACGGCTTCTCCCTCAACGTCTCCAACTTCCAGTCGGACGCCGACACCCGGGCGTACGGCGCCGAACTCTCCCGGGCCGCCAAGGGCAAGCACTTCGTCATCGACACCAGCCGCAACGGCGCCGGCCCGCTGCCGGGACACGGGCAGGAGGCCTGGTGCAACCCGCCCGGCCGCGCCCTCGGCACCCCGCCGACCGACGCCACGGGCGACCCGCTCGTGGACGCGTACCTTTGGATCAAGCGGCCCGGCGAGTCCGACGGCCCCTGCCGGGGCGGCCCGCAGGCCGGGCGCTGGTGGCCGGACTACGCGCTGGGCCTCGCGCGCCGCTCGAAGGAGGAGTAACGGGGCAGGGCGCCTCAGGACTCCGGCTGCGGCCCCTCCGGCTGCGGCTCCGCCGGCCTCGCCGGCGGCGCCTTCACCCGCAGCCACTTCGCCTCCGACGGCGTCCCGTCCGCGTCCGTCACGAACAGCATGTACCAGCCCGGCGGCACCAGCGTCGGATCGCCCGGTACCTCGACCGTCACCGACCCGGCGGTCTTCGTCAGCCCCAGTTCGACCGACCGCTGCTCGACGTCCGTCGAGTGCGTGACCGCGCTCGGACGCATCAGCCGGGCCCGCCGCACGCGCCCGGTGTCCGCCGCCTTGAAGGTGGCCCGCCCGCCCCACTCCACCTCCTGGGGCCCCGCGCCCAGCACGGGCCGCCGGGCCGGGTCCCGGTACAGGTAGGGCGGGGTGTACACCTCCAACCGGTGCTCGAACTTGCCCAGCTTGGTGTTGTCCTTGTCGGCGAAGAGCGGGTCGGAGCCGAAGGTCGCCACCCGCCCGTCCGGCAGCAGCAGCGCCTCGGAGTGGTAGTTGCGCCCGACCGTCGGGTCGGCGGCGGCCACGAAGGTGTCGGTGCGCGCGTAGTAGAACTGCGCCTTGTGGATGTCGCTGGCGCTGCGGCCCCGGTAGTCGGTGGAGCCGCCCGTAGTGAAGACCGAGTCGTCCGGCAGCAGCACACTGCTCAGGTACCGGGTGCCCTGCGGCAGCCGGGCCGTGGTGCGGAAGACCGGGTTCTCCTCCTTCAGGTCCACGACCGCGGTGCGCCGGGTGGCCAGCCTGGACTCGCCCACCCCGCCCCCGCCGAGCACCATCACCTTCTGGTCCTGGGCCGGCGGCAGCAGCACCGAGGAGGAGGTCTCCAACTGGTCCGGGTCCTCCAACCCCTCCACCTTGGTGAACCGGTTCGTCCTGAGGTCCCACACGCCCGGCTCGCGCCCCTTGTCCTTCGGTCCGTAGCCGGCGTTGGACCCGGTGTAGAGCAGCTTGCCGCCCCGCGTGAGGAAGAGGGCCGGGTAGGTCGGGAAGTAGTGGAACGGCCCCTTGGTCCACTTCTTCGTCCGCGGGTCGTAGTACTCGTTGTCCCCGGGCACGACGTCGCCGACGTCGTTGAGGCCGGACACGGCCAGCACCCGCCCGTCCTCCAGGGTGACCAGGGTCGGGTACCAGCGGGCGTCCCTCATCGGGTCGACGGGGACGTACCGCTCCGCCAGCGGGTCGAACTCGTACGCCGACTTGATGCCCTGGAAGTCCTGCTTGTCGACGCTGAGGCGCTCCGCGAGCCCGTAGACGTTGTCGGCGTCCTTGCCCTTGAGGCCGACCACCTCGTACTGCGCGGCCTCGGTCGTCAGCCCCTGCGCCCCGGCCCGCACCGCCTCGACGAACACCCGCGCCTCGGCGGCGACCACCTTCGTCTTCCAGGGCGTCATCCGCCCGCCCCGGCCGTACGTGACCTCGAACTCGCGCTTGGCCCTGGGCACGGTGACGTCGAACTTCGCCTGGTACTCGACGCCGGACGGGGACCGGAACCGGGTCCCCTTGCGCAGGGTGACGGCCTTGTCGGGGCTCTCGTTCTTGACCCGCATGCCACCGCCGGCCCGGGTGACCTTCCCGTCGAGCACCTCGTAGCGGGCGGTCCCGCCGGCGACCAGCAGCCGCCCGTCGGGGAGCTGGGTATGGCCGGAGCAGAAGAAGTCCTCGGGGGTGGGGATCTTCTTGAAGGTGTTGTCCCTCGGGTCCCACAGGATGGTGTCGAAGGTGCCCTTGTCGAAGTTCTTCTGGTTGTTGCCGGAGCCGGCGATGAGGAGCACCTTGCCGGTGTGCAGCAGCGCCGCGTGCATCGCGTTGATCCGGTACTGCTCGGGGAGGTCGACCAGCCCCCAGGAGCCGTACTGGATGCGGTAACTGGACTGCCGGATCTTGTACGAGTGGTAGGTGTCCTCGGCGAAGGTCAGTGCGGCCGGGGCGTTGAGCGCGGCGAGCAGGAGGGCCGCGCCGCTGCCGAGGGCGGTCTTCTTGAAGCTCTTCGAGGGCCGGTAGGCCATGGCTCAGTTCCCTCCGGTCGTCGTGGCGAACGCCGGCTCCGGCTCGTCGCCCGGCTCGCCGCCGGCACTGCCGACGGGGCGCCGGTCGCGCAGCCGCGCGCGGTAGCGGGCCCAGCGCTCGCGGCCGAGCGTGGCGCCCCATACGAGGGGCGGCGCGAGGGCGACGAGCAGCGCGAGCACCGCCCAGATCCGCATGGCCGCGTGGGTGTGTCCGTAGCGGGCGGAGGCCGTCAGCGAGGAGATCAGGACGGCCGCCCAGAACAGGTGGACCCGGAAGGTCGCCATCCGGTCGGGGCTGGCGTCACCGCCCTTGGGGGTGACGACGAACCGGCCCTCGGTGCGCAGGACCGCCGAGCCGAGCGACCTCAGGTAGATGGGAGCGCAGACCGCGGACATGGCCATGCCGGCCAGACCGCCGGAGCCCGCCGGCTCGTGCGGCGAGACGTTGTGCCGCCGGTTCCACAGGTACAGGCCCACTTGGAGGGCGGCCGTGTCGGTGTAGAGCATCAACCAGACCTCGGAGGACACCTCGATGCCGGAGGCGCCGAACCACAGGAACAGCACGCAGCTGAGGATGCCGAGCAGCCAGTTGACGGCCGTCATGGGGTAGTAGACGAGCATCAGGGTGTAGTTGAGCCGGCGTCCCGGGGGCATCTGGAAGAGGCCCTTCCAGTACTGCCGGAAGAGGGTTTCGTAGGTGCCGCGCGACCAGCGCAGTTGCTGGGTGAAGAAGTCGGTCCAGGAGGCGGGGCCCTCCCCGACGGCGAGCACGTCGGGGGTGTAGACGGACCGCCAGAACCGGCCGGTGCCGGGGTTGCGCCGGCGGTGCAGCTCGAAGCCGGTGGCCATGTCCTCGGTGATGGAGTCGTAGAGTCCGCCGACCTGGCGCAGGGCGCTGACGCGTACCGCGTTGTTGGTGCCGACGAACATCGGCGCGCCGTAGCGGTTGCCCGCGCGCTGGATGAGGGCGTGGAAGAGGTACTGCTGGGATTCGGCGGCCTTCGTGACGGACTCGGTGTAGTTGCCGTACACCTGGGGGCCGACGACGAAGGCGATGTCGGGGTCGCGGAAGTAGCCGAGCATCCGCTCCAGGTAGTTCGGCAGGGGCACGTGGTCGGTGTCGACGGAGGCGAAGAAGTCGTAGTCCTCGCCGTACCGGCTCAGCCAGGCGTTGTAGTTGCCGTGCTTGGTCCTCGCCCGGTAGGGGCCCTCGGCGGTGTTCCAGCCGGGGTTCCCCTTGCGGGTGAAGTGGCGTACGCCCAGTTCCGCGCAGAGCGCCTTGACCTCGGGGTCGTCCCCCTCGTCGAGCAGCCAGACGTCCAGCGGCCCGTCGTGGCGGACGCGCACCGCGCCCAGAAGGGTGGTGCGCACCATCTCCAGCGGTTCCTTGCCGGGTACGTACGTCGTCAGGAACGCGACGCGGGTGCCGGGTTCGGCGGGCACCGGGACCGGGTCCCGGGCGACCATCGTGGCGTGGGCGATCGACACCACGTTAACGAGGGTGAAGAGCATGATCAGCGCGATCGAGCCGAGCATCACGGCGTCCAGGCCGACGAGCCAGCGTTCGCCGCCCTCGCGGACGGTCCAGTGCGTGGGCCAGACCAGGTAGAGCAGCAGCCCGGCCGCGGCCAGCGGCGCCAGCGTCATGAGGGCGATCGCGCGTATTCGCGTCCGGACTTCCTCACGCGACAGCAGGGAGCGGTACCTCACCCGGTAGGCGGTGGGGTCGGGCTCCGCGAACGGGCCGGCGAGGCGGCTGTGGGTCTCGTAGTCGAAGCCTTCCGGCCGCACGGTCCCTCCAGTGCTCGGTGCCGATGTCTCGACGAGGTGTCATCACCACGAAAGGTGACGAACACCCGGCGTGTCGAACGGGGCTCCGCCGACGGGACGGTTCTGCGACGGGCGGCCGGTTCAGGGCCGTACGGGGGACGCGCGGGCGGTGCGAGGGCATGCGAACGCCCCCGGCCGATGGGCCGGGGGCGGGCTCGCGGGCAGGGGGAAGGGGGCGGGATCAGCCCTCGGCGAGGTGCCGTTCGACCGTCTCCACCTTCGAGGTCATACCGTCCGTCACCCCGGGGCGGACGTCTGCCTTCAGGACGAGGGAGACCCGCGGCGCGCGCGCCTCCACGGCCGCGACCGCCCGCTTGACCACGTCCATGACCTGGTCCCACTCGCCCTCGACGGTGGTGAACATGGCGTCGGTACGGTTCGGCAGACCGGACTCCCGTACGACGCGGACCGCGTCGGCGACGTACTCGCCGACGTCCTCCCCCACGCCCAGCGGCGTCACCGAGAACGCGACGATCATGCCTTCGCCGCCTCGCGCGCACGGGCCGCTAGCACGGTTCGGGCCTCGTCGCGCTTGAGCACCCGGTCGCCGTAGAGGCCGCCGAAGGGCACCAGGGCCAGCAGGAAGAACAGCGCGACCTTCTTGGCCGGCCACTTGGCCCGGTTCCACACGTCCAGCAGGAAGATCACGTAGAGGACGAAGAGGATGCCGTGCAGGGCCCCGAGCGGCATCACCAGGTTGATGTCCGAGATCCGGCTGAGCAGCGAGCCGAAGATCAGCAGGGCCGGGAACGACAGCGCCTCCGGTACGGAGACGAGGCGCAGCCGGTGGAGGGCGGAGGCGGTCTTGATGTCCACGAGGAACCTTCGGGGGGTCGAGGCCATGGTCCGAACCAGTGTCTCAGCCGCCCGGGGAGATCTTGACCGGGCCCCCGGCGTGCCGGGGAAACGGGGCGGGACCCCGGGAAAGGGGGCCGGGACCCGGCAAAAGGGCGGGGGAACGGCCCGGTGTGGCGGATATCGGCCCGGGCGCCCTGTTCGGTCCGGCCCGCTGCGGATACCGTCTCCCCCGTGGCTCAGTTCCGACTCCAAGGCAGCAAGGTGCTCGCCGTCGACCTGACCGGGGACGCCGTGAAAGCGAAGAACGGCTCCATGGTCGCGTACGACGGTCAGATGGCCTTCAAGAAGATGACCGGCGGCGGTGAAGGCCTGCGCGGCATGGTGACCCGCCGGCTGACCGGCGAACAGATGACGGTGATGGAGGTGCAGGGGCACGGCACCTGCTTCTTCGCCGACCGCGCGAGCGAGATCAACCTGGTCAACCTGCGCGGCGAGAAGCTCCACGTCGAGGCCAGCAACCTGCTGTGCACCGACGCGGGGCTGCGCACCGGCACCACCTTCACCGGCCTGCGCGGCGGGGCGACGGGCAACGGCCTGTTCACCACCACCGTCGAGGGCTCCGGCCAGGCGGCGATCATGTCCGACGGACCGGCGGTGGTGCTGCGCGTCAGCGGTCAGTACCCGCTCTCCGTGGACCCGGGGGCGTACATCGCGCACACCGGGGAGCTCCGGCAGTCGTTCCAGTCGGGGATCAATTTCCGCACGCTGATCGGCGAGGGCTCGGGCGAGTCCTTCCAGATCCGCTTCGAGGGCGAGGGCCTGGTGTACGTGCAGCCCAGCGAGCGCAACACCATCGGCGGTGACCTCTGATGCCGTTCCGTGAGATCAACTCGAAGATGGTCGAGGCGCAGGTCGTACCGGGCGCGAAGATGTACAGCCAGCGCGGGGCGATGCTCGCCTACCGCGGTGAGGTGTCCTTCACCCCCAGCCTGACCGGCGGCCAGGGCGGGGTCATGGGCATGATCGGGCGCCGGGTGGCGAACGAGCAGACCCCGCTGATGACGGTCGAGGGCAGCGGCACCGTGATGTTCGGTCACGGCGGCCACCACATCCAGGTGATCAATCTGTCCGGCGAGACCCTCTACGTGGAGGCGGACCGGCTGCTCGCCTTCGACGGGACCCTCCAGCAGGGCACCATGTTCATGGGCTCTCAGGGCGGCGTCATGGGCATGGTGCGCGGCCAGGTGACCGGTCAGGGCCTGTTCACCACCACCCTCAAGGGCCACGGCTCGGTCGCCGTGATGGCCCACGGCGGAGTCATCGAGCTTCCCATCACGCCCCAGCGGCCGGTCCACGTGGACCCGCAGGCGTACGTCGCCCACCACGGGGACGTGCGCAACAAGCTGTCGACGGCGCTGGGCTGGCGGGACATGGTCGGACGCGGTTCGGGGGAGGCGTTCCAGCTGGAGCTGTCCGGCCAGGGCGCGGTATACGTACAGGCTTCGGAGGAGAAACTGTGAGCTTCGGCCCCGTGACCGGCGGCCCCGGCGGCCCGACGGTGTTCGACCCGTACACCCTGCCCTCCGACGACAACGTGAACGCGTACACCTTCTGCGTGGAGCTCAAGGGGAGCCAGTGGTTCCTGCAGAAGGGCAAGATGATCTCCTACTACGGGAGCATCGAGTTCACCGGCGTCGGCAACGGCCGCTTCGACCGGCTGCTGCGCACGAGCTTCCACTCCCCCATGCACGCGAGCGACTGGGTGGTGGCCGAGGGCCAGGGCAAGATGTTGCTGGCCGACCGGGCGTTCGACGTGAACTCCTACGACCTGGACGACGGGAACCTGACGATCCGGTCGGGGAACCTGCTGGCCTTCCAGCCCACCCTCGCGCTCAAGCAGTCGATCGTCCCCGGCTTCCTGACCCTCATCGGGACGGGGAAGTTCGTGGCGGCGTCCAACGGGCCGGTGGTGTTCATGGAGCCGCCCTTGCGCGTGGACCCGCAGGCGCTGGTGGGGTGGGCGGACTGCCCCTCGCCGTGCCACCACTACGACCACCGGTACATGTCCGGGGTGATCGGGGGGCTGCGCTCGCTGACGGGCATCGGGGGCTCCTCGGGAGAGGAGCACCAGTTCGAGTTCGTCGGGGCCGGGACGGTGTTGCTGCAGTCCTCGGAGACGCTGATGGCGGAGCAGGCGATCGGGGCGGTGGGCACCGGCGCCGTCGACCAGAACCACGGGGTACCGGGCGCGGGCCAGGGGCCGCTGGGACAATTGGGCGTGCCGCGGATGCCGGGACAGCTGGGTGATCTGCAACGGCGCCTCGGACTGTGACGGCCCCGGGGCACCTCCCGACGGGAACCGACCGGCGCCGTCTTCCACGATCGTCCTATTTTTGTACGTAATTCAACTTCTTAGGTAGAGTTCAGTCATGGAGACCATGGAGACCGAGACGGCCACGCGCTGGCTTACCGACGCCGAGCAGTGCGCCTGGCGCACCCACCTGGACGTCAGCAGACTGCTGATGCACCAGCTGGAAAAGGATCTCCAGCCCTTCGGACTCACCAACAACGACTACGAGATCCTCGTGAACCTCTCGGAGTCGGAGCACCACCGGATGCGGATGAGCGACCTCGCGACCGCCACCCTCCAGTCCAAGAGCCGACTCTCCCACCAGATCACCCGAATGGAGGCGGCCGGCCTGGTCACCCGGGTGAACTGCGAGTCCGACCGTCGCGGCTTGTACGCGGTGCTCACCGACGAGGGCATGGAGACCATGCGCAAGGTCGCCCCCCACCACGTGGCGTCCGTACGGCAACATTTCATCGACCTGCTCAGCCCCCAGGACCTGGCGGCGCTGCGCGCCTCCCTGGGCCCGGTGGCCGACCACCTGCGCGACCAGCGCGGCAAGGTCTGAGCCGCTCCCCCGCGCCCGCACCGGCCGCACGTGAGAGCCGCGCCCCCCGTACGGCGGGGGCGCGGCTCTCGTCTGTTCGCGGGCGGACCGGTCAGGCGTTGGGACGCTTGCCGTGGTTCGCCTTCTTCTTCTTGCGGGCCCGCTTCTTGTTGCCGCGCTTGGCCATGAGCCACTCCCTTCGCGGGGCACCCCGAAACCGCCGGGGCACCTTTCGAGGCATACCGGACGCCGCCAGCTTAGGGGCGCGACGGGTCGGGCGCCTCCGCTTCGGTGAGGGTGGCCAGCAGGGCGTCGGAGGCCGCGTACGGGTCCAGCTCGCCGGCGGCGACCTTCGCCGCGAGGCTCCCGAGGTGCGCGTCGCCGTGCAGGTCCGCCATGCGGGCCCGCAGGGCCGTCACCGCGATGGTCTCCACCTCCCGGGCGGCGCGGGCGGCCCGGCGCTCGACCAGCACCCCCCGCTCGTCCATCCACGCCCGGTGCTTCTCCAGCACCTCGACCAGCTCGTCGATGCCCTGCCCCCGGGCGGCGACCGTCTTGACGATCGGCGGGCGCCAGTCGCCCGGCCCGCGGGACTCCCCCAGGCCGAGCATGTGGTTCAGCTCCCGGGCGGTCGCGTCGGCGCCGTCCCGGTCCGCCTTGTTCACCACGTACACGTCGCCGATCTCCAGGATGCCCGCCTTCGCGGCCTGGATGCCGTCGCCCATGCCCGGCGCCAGCAGCACCACCGACGTGTCCGCCTGCGATGCGATCTCCACCTCCGACTGCCCGACCCCGACCGTCTCGACCAGGATCACCTCGCAGCCGGCCGCGTCCAGCACGCGGATCGCCTGCGGCGCCGCCCAGGCGAGACCGCCCAGGTGCCCGCGCGTGGCCATGGAGCGGATGTAGACGCCCGGGTCGGAGGCATGGTCCGACATGCGCACCCGGTCGCCGAGCAGGGCGCCACCGCTGAACGGCGAGGACGGGTCCACCGCGAGCACCCCGACCCGCTTGCCGGCCTTGCGGTACGCCGACACCAGGGCCGACGTGGACGTGGACTTGCCCACGCCCGGGGAGCCCGTCAGGCCCACCACGTACGCCCCGCCGGCGAGCGGGGCGAGGGCCGCCATCACCTCGCGCAGGTGCGGGGACGCCCCCTCGACCAGGGAGATCAGCCGGGCCACCGCCCGCGGTCGGCCCTCTCGGGCCTGGGCCACCAGCGTGGGGACGTCCACCGTAGTCATCCGCGCCGTACCTACGCCTTCGCGCCGTTGCCGGGCACGCGGACGATCAGGGCGTCACCCTGACCGCCGCCGCCGCACAGGGCCGCCGCGCCGACCCCGCCGCCGCGCCGGGCGAGCTCCAGGGCCAGGTGCAGCACCACGCGGGCGCCGGACATGCCGATCGGGTGCCCGAGGGCGATGGCGCCGCCGTTCACGTTCACCTTTTCCGGGGTCACGCCGAGGTCCTTCATTGACTGCACGGCGACCGCCGCGAACGCCTCGTTGATCTCGATCAGGTCGAGGTCGGCGACCTCCAGGCCCTCCTTCTTCAGGGCGTGCAGGATGGCGTTCGAGGGCTGCGACTGGAGCGAGTTGTCCGGTCCCGCGACATTGCCGTGGGCGCCGATCTCGGCGATCCACTCCAGGCCCAGCTCCTCGGCCTTGGCCTTGCTCATCACGACCACGGCGGCGGCGCCGTCGCTGATCTGCGAGGAGGTGCCGGCGGTGATGGTGCCGTCCTTGGCGAAGGCGGGGCGCAGCTTGCCGAGGGACTCGGTGGTGGTCTCGGGGCGGATGCCCTCGTCCTGCGCGAAGATCACCGGGTCGCCCTTGCGCTGCGGGATCTCGACCGGGGTGATCTCGGCCTCGAAGACGCCGTTCTTCTGGGCGGCCGCGGCCCGCTGGTGGGAGGCGGCGGCGAACTCGTCCTGCGGGGCGCGCTCGATGCCCAGGCGGGTGTTGTGCTTCTCGGTGGACTCGCCCATCGCGATGTTCTCGAAGGCGTCGGTGAGGCCGTCGTAGGCCATCGCGTCGAGCATCTCGATGGCGCCGTACTTGAACCCCTCGCGGGACTTCGGCAGCAGGTGTGGGGCGTTGGTCATCGACTCCTGGCCGCCGGCGACCACGATGTCGAACTCCCCGGCGCGGATCAGCTGGTCCGCGAGGGCGATGGCGTCGAGACCCGAGAGGCAGACCTTGTTGATGGTGAGCGCGGGCACGTTCATGGGGATGCCGGCCTTGACGGCCGCCTGGCGGGCGGGGATCTGGCCCGCGCCGGCCTGGAGCACCTGGCCCATGATCACGTACTGGACCTGGTCGCCCGAGATCCCGGCCCGTTCCAGCGCGGACTTGATGGCGAAGCCGCCGAGGTCGGCGCCGGAGAAGGACTTCAGCGAGCCGAGCAGACGCCCCATGGGCGTGCGGGCCCCGGCGACGATCACGGAAGTGGTGTTGTTCGTTCCGGACATGAGGCACAGCCCCTTGGATGAGAGGAGTGAACGAGGGTTTACCCGAATGTACTGAGCGGTACCCGCCCCGTCACCGGGCTGTCGGTGTGATCGCTGGCACGTTGCGTGACGACCCTCCTCGGCTGTGCACTGTTCCCATGCTGACAAGAATCGACCACATCGGGATCGCCTGCTTCGACCTCGACAAGACCGTCGAGTTCTACCGTGCCACGTACGGCTTCGAGGTGTTCCACACCGAGGTCAACGAGGAGCAGGGTGTGCGCGAGGCCATGCTCAAGATCAACGAGACGTCCGACGGCGGGGCCTCCTACCTCCAGCTCCTGGAGCCCACCCGCGAGGATTCGGCGGTCGGCAAGTGGCTCGCCAAGAACGGCGAGGGCGTCCATCACATCGCCTTCGGCACCGCCGACGTCGACGGCGACTCCGAGGCCATCCGCGGCAAGGGCGTCCGCGTCCTCTACGACGAGCCCCGGATCGGCTCCATGGGCTCCCGGATCACCTTCCTGCACCCCAAGGACTGCCACGGCGTGCTCACCGAACTGGTCACCTCCGCCCCCGACCACTGACGGCCCCGGACGGTGCGCCCGGCGCCGCCGCGGCGGCTCCCGCGACGCGCACCGGGCCGGCTTCCGAAGACCCCGCACCCCGCGGCTCGGACCGGGGCGTTCGGGGTCTTCGCCCTGACGGCCGGGCCATGGGGCAGGCCACAGGTAGAGTGGCCATGGCTCGGCCGGGGTTCGGTGCGGAGACGGGGTCGGGGCCTGTGACCCCTGCCCCGGTATCTGACACCATTCCCCGGGGGCGTCGTTCAGCGGGCGAGCGATGCTCAATTGGGAGTGAGCTTGCGACCAGGGGACGGATGGGACCGCGCTGTGCGGGGCTACGAAAGCCAGGAGAGCCATCAGGCCGAGGCCGACCATCTCTCGCGCTTCGAGGCCGAGATGGAGCGGCTGAAGAAGGAGCGCGGGAAGGCCGTCCAGCACGCCGAAGACCTGGGGTACCAGGTCGAGGTGCTGCGCGCCAAGCTCCATGAGGTACGCCGCAATCTCGCGTCCCGCCCCGCCTACGACGGTGCGGACATGGGCTACCAGGCGGAGCAACTGCTCCGCAACGCCCAGATCCAGGCCGACCAGATGCGCTCCGACGCCGAGCGCGAACTGCGCGACGCCCGGGCGCAGACCCAGCGCATCCTCCAGGAGCACGCCGAGCACCAGGCGCGCCTCCAGGCCGAGCTGCACGCCGAGGCCGTCAACCGGCGCCAGCGGCTGGACCAGGAACTCAACGAGCGCCGCCAGACCGTCGAGGCGCACGTCAACGAGAACGTCGCCTGGGCGGAACAGCTGCGCGCGCGCACCGAGTCCCAGGCCCGCCGGCTCATGGACGAGTCCCGCGCCGAGGCCGAGCAGACCCTGAACACCGCGCGCGCCGAGGCCGCCCGGCACGCCGCCGAGGCCACCCGCCGGCTCGCCGCCGAGGCCGAGGCCACCCGCGCCGAGGCCGAGGCGACGCTGCTGCGCGCCCGCAAGGAGGCGGAGCGGCTGCTGGCCGCCGCCTCCGCCCAGGCGCAGGAGGCCACCGAGCACGCGGAGCGGCTGCGTACGAGCACCACCGCCGAGGCCGAGCAGACCCGGCAGCAGACCCTCGACCTGGGCCGGGTCGCCGAGTCCCGGGTCCAGGAGGCCGACAACGCGCTGCGCACCGCGCGCGCCGAGGCCGAGAAGGTGCTCGCGGAGGCCAAGGAGAGCGCCGCCCGGCAGCTCGCGTCGGCGGAGTCGGTCAACGAGCAGCGCACCCGCACCGCCAAGGAGCAGGTCGCCCGGCTGGTGGGCGAGGCCTCCAAGGAGGCCGAGGTCCTCAAGGCCGAGGCCGAGCAGGCCCTCGCCGACGCCCGCGCGGAGGCGGAGCGGCTGCGCACCGAAGCCGGCGCGCAGGCCCGTACGGCCGCCTCCGAGGAGATGGCGGCGCAACTGGCGAAGGCGGCCCGTACCGCCGAGGAGATGCTGGACAAGGCCTCGCAGGACGCCCGGGCCACCACCCGCGCCGCGTCCGAGGAGGCCGAGCGCATCCGTCGCGAGGCCGAGGCGGAGGCCGAGCGGCTGCGCGCCCAGGCCGCGGCCACGGCCGATGAGCTCAAGGGCGCCGCCAAGGACGACACCGAGGAGTACCGGGCCCGTACGGTCGAACTCCAGGAGGAGGCCCGCCGGCTGCGCGGCGAGGCCGAGCAGTTGCGCGCGGAGGCCGTCGCCGAGGGCGAGCGCATCCGCGGCGAGGCGCGCCGCGAGGCGGTCCAGCAGATCGAGGAGGCGGCCCGCACCGCCGAGGGACTGCTGGGCAAGGCCAAGGCGGACGCGGACGAGTTGCGCGGCGGGGCCGCCGGCGAGAGCGAGCGGGTCCGCGCGGAGGCCGTGGAACGGGCCGGCACCCTGCGCAAGCAGGCCGAGGAGACCCTGGAGCGGACCCGCGCGGAGGCCGAGCGACTGCGCGCCGAGGCCGAGGAGCAGGCCGAGGCCGTCCGCGCCGAGGCGGAGGCCGCGGCCCTGGCCCGGCGCGAGGAGACCGAGCAGGCCCTCGCCGCGAAGCGGGCGGAGGCCGACGAGGAACTGGTCCGGCTGCACACGGAGGCGGAGAACCGGCTGACCACGGCCGAGGCGACGCTGCGCGACGCCCGCACGGCGGCGGAGAACATCCGTCGGGAGACGACGGAGGAGACCGACCGGCTGCGCGCCGAGTCGGCGGAGCGGATCCGCGCCCTGCGGACGCAGTCCGAGGCGGAGGCCGAGCAGCTGCGCACGGAGGCCGCCCAGGACGCGGGCCGGGTCCGGGCGGAGGCGGAGCAGATCGCGGTGCGGCTGCGCGGCGAGGCCGAAGCCGAGGCCGAGCGGGTGCGCACGGAGGCGCAGGAGACCGCGGACCGGCTGCGCGCCGAGGCGAAGGCCGCCGCCGAGCGGGTCTCCGAGGAGGCCGCGGAGGCGCTGTCGTCCGCCGCGGAGGAAGCGGCCCGCCGCCGCCGGGAGGCGGAGGAGACCCTCACGTCGGCCCGTACGGACGCGGACAACGAGCGGGCCCAGGCCCGCGAGCAGAGCGAGGAGTTGCTGGCGCAGGCCCGCAAGCGCTCGGAGGAGGCGCAGGCCGAGGCGGCCCGGCTCACCGAGGAGGCGGAGCGGCGCGCGTCGGAGCTGGTGGCGGCTGCCGAGGCCACCGCGCAGCAGGTCCGGGACGCCGTGGCCGGGCTGCACGAGCAGGCCGAGGAGGAGATCGCCGGGCTGCGCAGCGCGGCCGAGCACGCGGCGGAGCGGACCAAGACGGAGTCGGAGGCCGAGGCCGACCGCATCCGCGCCGACGCCCACGCGGAGCGGGAGCGGGCCGCCGAGGACGCCGCCCGCGTCCGCAGCGAGGCCCGGATGGAGACGGACGCGGCGAAGGCCCTTGCCGAGCGCACGGTGGGCGAGGCGATCGCCGAGGCCGAGCAGTTGCGCGCCGACACCGCCGAGTACGCCCAGCGGGTCCGCACGGAGGCGACGGACGCGCTGGCCGCCTCCGAGCGCGACGCGGCACGGACCCGGGCGGACGCCCGCGACGACGCGAACCGCATCCGCGGCGAGGCGGCGGAGTCCCTGGAGGCGTCGCGCGCCGAGGGCGCCCGGATCGTCGCGG
The DNA here is from genome assembly GCF_004795055.1 of Streptomyces sp. A1136. Lineage (GTDB taxonomy): Bacteria > Actinomycetota > Actinomycetes > Streptomycetales > Streptomycetaceae > Streptomyces. The sequence goes on along the minus strand of NZ_SSBJ01000021.1, from coordinate 125,506 downwards.
AGGCGACGGCGGAGGCCGAGCGGCTCACCGAGGAGACCCTCGCGGCCAATGCGGCGACGGTCGCCGAGGCGACGGCGGAGGCGGAGCGGCTGCGCGCCGAGGCCGAGGAAGCGGCGGAGCGGACCCGCGCCGAGGCGGCGGGCACGCTGGACGAGGCGCGGGTGGAGGCCGGCCGGCTGCGTACCGAGGCGGCGGAGCAGGCGGACCGGCTCGTCACGGAGGCGATCTCCGAGGCGGAGCGGCTCACCGAGGAGACGCGCGCGGCCACCGAGGCCGCGCTCGCCGAGGCGACGGCGAAGGCCGAGCGGCTCACCACGCAGGCGGCGGACACCCTGGCCGCGGCCGAACGGGACGCCGCGCGCGTCCTGGTCGACGCCCGCACCGAGGGCGACCGGCTGGTCGAGGAGACCCGCGCGGCCAACGAGGCCACGGTCGGCGAGGCCGCGGCGGAAGCCGAGCGGCTGCGTACGGACGCGGCGCGGACGCTGGAAGAGGCGCGCGCGGAGGGCGGCCGGGTCATCGGCGAGGCCACCGCGGAGGCCGAGCGGGTCACGGCCGCGGCGGCGGAGACGCTGGCGAGCGCGGAGCGGGAATCCGAGCGGCTGCTCGACGAGGCGCGCGAGGAGGCGGGCAGGCGCCGCACCGAGGCCGCGGAGCAGGTGGACCGGCTCATCACCGAGGCGGCGGCGGAAGCCGACAAGCTCACCGAGCAGACCCGCAAGGACAACGAGCGCACGGTCGGCGAGGCCGCGACCGAGGCCGAACGGCTGCGCGCCGAGGCCACCGAGGCGCTGTCCTCGGCGCAGGAGCACGCGGCCCGCACCCGGTCGGAGGCCGAGCGGGTCAAGGCGAACGCGGCGGCCGAGGCGGAGCGCCTGCGCTCCGAGGCCCGCGCGGAGTCCGAGCGGCTGCTCGACGAGGCCCGCGAGGAGGCGAACAAGCGCCGCACCGAGGCCGCGGAGCAGGTGGACCGGCTCATCACCGAGGCGGCGGCCGAAGCCGACAAGCTCACCGCCGACGCGCGGCAGCAGGCCTTGGCGGCGACCACGGCGGCCGAGGAACAGGCCGACGCGATGGTCGACGCGGCCCGCAAGGAGGCGGCGCGGATCGGCTCGGAGGCGACCGTCGAGGGCAACTCCCTGGTGGAGAAGGCCCGTACGGACGCGGACGAACTGCTCGTCGGGGCGCGCACGGACGCCGCCGCCATAAGGGAGCGGGCGGAGGAGTTGCGTGCCCGCGTCGAGTCCGAGGTGGAGGAGCTGCACGAGCGGGCCCGTCGGGAGTCGGCCGAGCAGATGAAGTCGGCCGGCGAGCGCGTGGACAAGCTGGTGCGCGCGGCGACGGAGCAGAGCGTCGAGGCCGAGGCGAAGGCCAAGGCGATGCTGTCCGACGCGAGCAGTGAGGCGAGCAAGGTCCGTATCGCCGCCGTCCGCAAGGCGGAGACGCTGCTCAAGGAGGCCGAGCAGAAGAAGGCCGACCTGGCGCGTCAGGCGGAGCAGGCGCTCGCGGAGGCGAAGGCCGAGGCGGAGGCCCTCGTCGACGAGGGCCGTCGTGAGCTGGAAGTCCTCGTGCGCAGGCGGGAGGACATCCAGGCGGAGATCTCCCGTGTCCAGGACGTGCTTGAGGCGTTGGAATCATTCGAGGCGCCTTCGGGCGGCGGAAAGCCGGCGGTCGGCGGTCAGGGCGCGGGGGGCGTGAAGGCCGGAGCGGCAGCGGGTTCCACTCGTTCGGGTGGTAAGTCGTCAGAGGGCTAGTCAGTGTGAAGGAATGTGTGCCCCTGATGAAGGTTCACCCGAAGGAGTGACAAGCATTCTGTCGTCTTGCCACTCAAAAGGGGTGTCATTGTCCAGATCAAACGTGGATTGACTCGATGACACGCCGTCTGGGCGCCTAGGATTCCCCTAACACCTCACGTAGCACCTCATCGGTCTCATTCGACAGGAACCCCATGAGCGACACTTCCTCCCCCTTCGGCTTCGAGCTCGTGCGGCGTGGTTACGACCGTGGTCAGGTGGACGACCGCATCACCAAGCTGGTCTCCGACCGCGACAGCGCCCTAGGACGTATCAACTCTCTGGAAAAGCGGATCGAGGAGCTGCACCTCGAAACGCAGAACGCCCAGGCCCAGGTGAGCGACGCCGAGCCGTCGTACGCGGGTCTCGGCGCCCGGGTCGAGAAGATCCTGCGCCTGGCCGAGGAGGAGGCGAAGGACCTGCGCGAGGAGGCCCGTCGCGCGGCCGAGCAGCACCGTGAGCTTGCCGAGTCGGCCGCCCAGCAGGTGCGCAACGACGCCGAGTCGTTCGCCGCCGACCGCAAGGCGAAGGCGGAGGACGAGGGCGTCCGCATCGTCGAGAAGGCCAAGGGCGACGCCTCGACGCTGCGTGCCGAGGCCCAGAAGGACGCGGCCTCCAAGCGCGAGGAGGCGGACGCGCTCTTCGAGGAGACCCGCGCGAAGGCCGCCCAGGCCGCCGCCGACTTCGAGACCAACCTGGCCAAGCGGCGCGAGCAGTCCGAGCGCGACCTGGCCTCCCGTCAGGCCAAGGCCGAGAAGCGGCTCGCGGAGATCGAGCACCGCGCGGAACAGCTGCGCCTGGAGGCCGAGAAGCTCCGCACGGACGCCGAGCGCCGCGCCCGCCAGACCGTGGAGACCGCGCAGCGCCAGGCCGAGGACATCGTGGCCGACGCCAACGCCAAGGCCGACCGGATCCGCAGCGAGTCCGAGCGCGAGCTCGCGGCGCTCACGAACCGCCGCGACTCCATCAACGCCCAGCTGACCAACGTCCGCGAGATGCTGGCGACGCTGACCGGTGCCGCCGTCGCCGCCGCCGGCTCCCCGATCGACGACGAGCCCGTCACCCGCGGCGTCCCGGCGCAGCAGACCCGCTGAACGCCCGTCACGGCGTCCGGCGCGTACACCCCCGATATTCGCCGGTAGGACCGAGGGCGCGCACCGCGTGCACGACGAGGGCCCTGTGTCACCTTCAGAGGTGGCGTAGGGCCCTCGGGCGTTCTAGCGTGGCCGCATGATCGAGCTTGAGGGCCTCACCAAACGATTCGGCGCCAAGACCGCCGTGGACAACCTCAGCTTCCAGGTCAGACCGGGGGTGGTGACCGGCTTCCTCGGCCCCAACGGGGCGGGGAAGTCCACGACCATGCGCATGATGCTCGACCTCGACAACCCGACCAGTGGCACGGTCCGGATCGACGGCAAGCACTACCGGGACCTGCCGGAACCGCTGAAACACATCGGGGCGCTGCTGGACGCGAAGTCCATGCACGGCGGACGCAGCGCCTACAACAACCTCCTCTGCCTGGCCCAGTCGAACCGCATCCCCGAACGTCGGGTGTCCGAGGTGCTGGACCTCGTCGGGTTGACGTCGGTGGCCAAGAAGAAGTCGAAAGGATTTTCGCTCGGGATGGGGCAGCGGCTGGGAATCGCCTCCGCGCTGCTCGGCGATCCGGAGATCTTGATGTTCGACGAACCCGTCAATGGTCTGGATCCGGAGGGAATTCACTGGATCCGCAATCTTATGAAGAGGCTGGCGTCGGAAGGCCGGACGATCTTCGTTTCCTCGCACTTGATGAGTGAAATGGCCCTGACGGCGGACCATTTGATCGTGATCGGACAGGGCCGACTGTTGGCCGACTTGTCGATGGCCGATTTCATCCACCAGAACTCGCGCAGCTACGTGCGTCTGCGCTCGCCGCAGCAGGAGCGACTCAAGGACGTCCTGCACGAGGCGGGCATCACCGCGGTCGGCGTCCCCGCCACCGGCACGCTGGAGATCGACGGCGTGGGACCGGAGCGGCTCGGCGAACTGGCCGCCCAACACCAGATCGTGCTGCACGAACTCAGCCCCCAGCGGGCCTCATTGGAAGAAGCGTTCATGCGCATGACCGCGCAATCCGTCGAGTACCACGCCCACGCGCCGGGCTCCCCGGGCGCCGCGCCCGCCCCCGGCATGGCGAGCGACAATCCCGCGCGGCCGGACGACGTCCCCGCGTGGGGCGCCGGTTTCGACGCGAACCGCAAGGGCGGTGAGTGACCGTGGCCCTCCCCGCCGTTCTCACCTCGGAGTGGACGAAGATCCGTACGGTCCCGTCCACGGTCTGGACCCTCGCGACCGCGCTGGTCGTCACCGTCGGCGTCAGCGCCGGGTTGTGCGCGCTCATCAGCGCCACCTTCGGGCACATGCGACCCGAGGAACAGCTGACCTTCGACCCGACCCTCGCCAGCTTCTCCGGGATCCAGTTCGGACAGCTCGCAATGATCATCTTCGGTGTCCTGGTGATGGGCACCGAGTACAGCTCGGGCATGATCCGTGCCTCGCTGGCCGCCGTACCGCGCCGGGGCGAGTTCCTCGTCGGCAAGCTCGTGGTGGCGACCGGGCTGGCCCTGGTCGTGGGGCTGATCACCAGCTTCCTGTCCTTCTTCCTCGGACAGGCGATCCTGGGCGAGCGGAGCATCGGCATCGGCGAGCCGAACGTGCTGCGGGCGGTGATCGGCACCGGGCTCTACATGGCCGTGCTCGCGCTGTGCTCGATGGGCGTCGCCACGATGCTGCGCAGCTCGGTGCTCTCGATCTGCCTGCTGATCCCCTTCTTCCTGATCGTCTCGAACATCCTCGGCGCCGTCGAGGCGACGCGGAAGGTGGCCCAGTACTTCCCGGACCAGGCGGGCTCCGCGGTCATGCGGGTCGTGCCGGGCGCGATGGGCAGCGAGCCGCCGCCCTACGGCCCCTGGGGCGGTTTCGGGATCATGGTGCTGTGGGCGCTGGCCGCCGTACTCGGCGGATACCTGGTGCTGAGGAAGCGGGACGCATAGCGTCCCGTCCAGGAGTCCGCGCCTCCGGTGTCCGTCGTGCGACGGACACCGGAGGTAGTACGGGGAACCCCGAGGTCGGGATCAGGGGGAGATCAGGGATCGGGGGCGGGACGGAACCGTAGGCCACTCGATATCCTCTTAACCCTTACAGGGGCGAAAGCCGTCCCGGGCCCGCCGGCCTGTCGAGGGGCAGAACCATGATCGAGGCAGTCGGCCTGACCAAGCGCTTCGGCGCCAAGACCGCCGTCGACCAGCTGTCCTTCCAGGTCAGGCCTGGTCACGTCACCGGATTCCTCGGACCCAACGGGTCGGGGAAGTCCACCACCATGCGCATGGTCCTCGGGCTCGACCGGCCCACCGCCGGCCACGTGACGATCAACGGCCTCCCCTTCCGGGAGTTGCCGAACGCCCAGCGGCACGTCGGGGCCCTGCTCGACGCGAAGGCCATGCACGGCGGCCGCCGGGCCCGTACCCACCTGCTGTCCATCGCCCAGCTCTCCGGCATCCCGGAGAAGCGGGTGGACGAGGTGTTGGCGGTCGTCGGTCTCCAGGACGCCGGCCGCCAGCGCACCAAGGGCTTCTCCCTCGGCATGGGCCAGCGGCTCGGCATCGCCACCGCCCTGCTCGGCGACCCCCGGGTGCTGCTGTTCGACGAACCCGTCAACGGCCTCGACCCGGAGGGCATCCTCTGGGTCCGCAACCTGATGCGGCAGCTCGCCGCCGAGGGCCGCACCGTCTTCGTCTCCTCGCACCTGATGAGCGAGATGGCCCTGACCGCCGACCACCTGATCGTGATCGGACGGGGCCGGCTGCTCGCGGACATGAGCACCCAGGAGTTCATCACGCACAATTCGGCCGGATTCGCTCGGGTACGCGTGGCCGACACCGACCCGGATGGCCGGGAGACGTTCGCGGAGGCCCTCCGCGAGGACGGCGCGCGCGTCCTCCAGGAGCCGGACGGCGCCCTGCGCGTGACGGGGCTGGAACTGCCGCGGATCTCCGACCTGGCCCACGCGGGCGGTCTGCGCCTGTGGGAGCTCTCCCCGCACCGGGCCTCGCTGGAGGAGGCGTACATGCGGATGACCCGGTCCTCCGTCGAGTACACCTCCACCGAGGACCCCCGGGCGCAGTTGTGGGAGGCGGACCCGCTGGCCCTGCCGGACTGGGAGGAGGCTCCGGTGACCCCCGAAGTCCCCCGGGAGGGCTTCTTCGCGCCCCCGCCGCCCGGCGACGCCGCGGCGTTCCTCATGCCCGGCGAGCCCGGCGAACTCGCCGCCTCCGTCCAGAACAACCCCGAGGCCTCCCGATGAGCGGCGCGCAGACGACCGACCCCCAGTCCCTCCCGACGGCCCCCGCGACGTCGGCGGCCCACGGGGCTCCCCTGGAGGCCCGGCGCCCGCACCTGGGCCACGCGGTGGCCTCGGAGTGGACCAAGCTCGTCTCCGTCCGCTCCACCCTGTGGACGCTCGGCTCGCTCGTGGTGGTCGTCGTCGGCATCGGAGTCGTCTTCATCGCCCAGACCTCCTCGGGCGACTACGCGAACATCCCGTTCACCACGCCGGCCCTGATCGGCATGCTCGTAGGGCAGCTCGCGGTGATGGTGCTCGGCGTGCTCACGATCACCTCCGAGCACGGGACGGGCCTGGTGCGCACCACCTTCACCGCCGCGCCCGACCGGCACCGGGTCCTCACCGCCAAGTACCTCGTCTTCGGCCTGACCGCCTTCATCGCCACCGCCGGTTCCGTCTTCGTGGTCGGCACGGCGGCGGCCATCGCCCACAACGGTCCCGCCGCGGGACATCACCCGGCGGGCGAGTGGGCGGGCGCGCTGGCGGGGAGCTTCTACGTCACCCTGCTCGGGCTCCTGGCGCTGGCCGTCGGCGCGCTGGTACGGCATTCGGCCGGGGCGATCGCCGTCATGATCGGCGTCGTGACGCTGCCGCCGGTGGCCGGGGCGATGCTCAGCATCTGGGAGGCCTCGGCTCCGCTGGGGCGGTTGGTGCTCCGGCACAACGCCCCGGTCGCCCTGATGCAGCTGTTCGGGATGCCCACGGGCGGCACCGACCCGTCCGGTTCCCCGGAGGCGATGCCCGCCGATCTGACGCAGATGGCGCTGATGCTGCTGGTGACCGGCGCCGCCATGGCGGCCTCCTACGTGGTGGTCGGACGCCGCGACGTCTGACGGGACTGGCCGCGAGAGGCCGGCCGCCTAGTATTTCGGCGCGTTCCTGGACCGCTGCACCCGCGAGGTGCGGCGGTCCTTCGCGTTCCAGCAGGCCTTGTGCCAGTGCCGGCGGTCGTCCACACCGCCGTACTCGGGCCAGGCGACCAGGTGCGGGGTGCCGGAGGGGATCTCCTGGTCGCAGCCGGGACAGCGGTAGCGCTTGCCCGCCGCGCTCGCGCCCGCCACGTGCCGGACCTTCCACTCCTCGCCGAGGTACTCCTCGGTCTGTTCGAGGCCGAACCTGTCCAGCCCCCCGGACCCCGACCCCGTGCCCGAACGGTCGGCTGGATTCCCACCGCCCCTGGGGCGGTTGTGGCGCGGTGACACGTATACCTCACGGATGGGCGGACGGCAGTGACTTTCTCCCAGACTACGCGCAGCGAGCCCGGGTAACCGCAGGGTGTCCGAGGAGGGCCCGCTCACGGACGCCGGCCTGACAATCCCAATAACTTTGGCTGCCGGCCGTGCCCTTGGCACGTGTCGGACGTTGTTGCCATCAGACGTTGATGTCATGAGCGTCGGAGAGCCGGTCCACCTGGGGAGGCCGCGTCAGCCGCGAGGAGGCTAAGCGCGATGCGCGTAGGAGCGTTTGTAGTGGGGGCCCAGTTCCCGGGCCAGGGGCCGGGGGAAGCGTTGCACCGGGCGGTGCGCACCGCCGAGGTGGCCGAAGAGGCCGGGTTGGACGCGGTCTGGCTGGCCGAGCACCACTTCGTCCCGTACGGGGTCTGCCCGTCCGCGGTGACCCTGGCGGCCCTGCTGCTCGGGCGGACCGAGCGGCTGCGCGTGGGGACGGCGGTGAGCGTACTGCCGAGCACGCACCCGGTGACCCTGGGGGAACAGGCGGCCCTGCTGCACCTGACCTCGGGCGGGCGCTTCATGCTCGGGGTGGGCCGGGGCGGACCCTGGGTGGACCTGGAGGTGTTCGGCGGGGGCCTGGACGCCTACGAGACGGGTTTCCCCGAGGCCCTGGACCTGCTGCGGCGCTGGCTGACCGAGGCGCGCGTGGGAGCGGCCGGCGAGCGTTACGGCTTCCGCGAGGTGGCCGTCGTACCGCGTCCCGCGGAGGCGCTCGACGGTGACGGGAAGGGGCCGGAAGTGATCGTCGCCTGCACCTCCCCGGCGTCGGTACGGCTGGCCGCGGAGCGCGGTCTGCCGATGCTGCTCGGCATGCACTGCGGGGACGAGGACAAGGCGGACATGGTGGCGCTGTGGCGGCGCACCGCCCGGGCCGCCGGACACGCGCCCGACGCGGCGCACGTGTCGGCCGGGGTCTGCCAGCTCGCGGACCGTACGGCGGACGCCCGGGAAACACTGGTGAAGGCGATGCCGGGCTGGCTGCGCCAGGGCCTGGACGCGCATGTGACGGTGGACGGCCGACGGCGCACGATGCGCGACCCGGTGGCGTACACGGAGCTCTTGTGCGAGCTGCATCCCGTCGGAACCCCGCGGTTCGCCGCGGACCGCCTGGCGGCCACCGCCGAACGCACGGGGATCACCCGCTTCGCCTTGCTGACGGAGGGCTCCGGCGACCTCGCCGCGACGGAGGAGAACGTACGGCGCGTCGGCGCCGAGGTCCTGCCCCGCCTCGGCTGAGAGCCGGGCTGCCGCTCCGGTACCGGTCGTACCTCCCGCGATGCGGAGCGGCAGCGGGCGGCTCTTCGACGCGGGACCTAACAGTCCCGCAGCTCCGGCGACTGGTTGAGCAGCTGGCCGCGGATCGAGGTGAACTTGGCGAGCCGGTCGTCCACCGCGGGGTCCAGCGGGAACACCGCTACACGGTGGCAGTTCTGGAATGCCAGGCGCACCCCGAAGTGCCGCTGCAGGGCGCCGCGTATCGCGTCACTCGCGAGTGCGCGCAGCAGTTGCCCGCGCGCCTGCTCGTCCGGCGGCGGCGTCTGGTTGTCGGCGAATTCTCCGCCCTCAACCTCCAGCTGGGCCACCAGCGAGCTGACCATCTCCCATGCGTAAGGCAGGGAGGTCCGGACGCAGTCGACGAAAGCGGCTTCGTCGACCTCGCCTCGCTCGGCCTGTTCGAGTAGGGCCGGTGAGACGTCGAGCGACATGGGTTCTCCTCTCGTGACCCCGGCGGTTTGGGTGTCCGGAGTCCTACGGGCAGGGAAGGCGGCCGCGACGCAGCGTGCACGTTCGACAACCACCCGCTCACCACGGTAGGCGCCCCCGGGTTGCCGCACCAGGAGAATGCGCATACAACGCGCCATCGACGAAGGGGGCTTTCACGGGCGAATCGCGTGGAGGCCCATCGGTCGAGTAGCGTTGCCGACCATGCGTCTCGTGATTGCCCGCTGCTCCGTCGACTACGCGGGCCGGCTCACCGCCCATCTGCCCTCGGCACCCCGTCTGATCCTCGTGAAGGCCGACGGCAGTGTCTCGATCCACGCGGACGACCGGGCGTACAAACCGCTCAACTGGATGTCTCCTCCGTGCACCCTCAAGGAGGGGACGGGCGCCGAGGAGGGCGTCTGGACCGTCGTCAACAAGGCGGGCGAGAAGCTCATCATCACCATGGAGGAAGTGCTGCACGACTCCTCCCACGAACTGGGCGTCGACCCCGGCCTGATCAAGGACGGCGTGGAAGCGCACCTCCAGGAGCTGCTCGCCGACCGCATCGACACGCTGGGCGACGGCTACACGCTGATCCGCCGCGAGTACATGACGGCGATCGGCCCGGTGGACATCCTGTGCCGTGACGCCTCGGGCGCGACCGTGGCCGTGGAGATCAAGCGCCGCGGCGAGATCGACGGCGTGGAACAGCTGACCCGCTACCTGGAGCTCCTCAACCGCGACCCGCACCTCGCGCCGGTCCGCGGTGTCTTCGCCGCGCAGGAGATCAAGCCGCAGGCCCGCGTACTGGCGACGGACCGCGGCATGGACTGTGTGGTGCTGGACTACAACGCGATGCGCGGCATCGAGGACGACAAGCTCCGTCTGTTCTGAGCCCAGGTCCGGCCGCCCGGCCGCGCCGGCGTCACTGCGTGGACGACGGGGCCGACCCGGAGGCCGACCCGGCGGTGCCCGACGCCGTCGGGGTCTCTGTCGGCGGGGTCGTCGACGACGAGGTGGTCGGGCTCGGCGTCTGCGGGTGGACGACCGGGGGCGTGGGGACCGGCGTCTTGGTGCCCGGCGCCGGCGGCGCGGGCTTGTGCGTGGGGGTCGCTCCGCCCGATGTGGAGCCCGGCGGCCGGGTGGTCCCGGGAACGGGTTCCGCCGCCTGTTCGCCCGGCCCGGGCGTCGCCCCGTCGGACGGGGCCGCCGACGGGTCGGCGGTGCCCGGCTCGGGCGCGCCGGCCGGGGCGCTCCCGCCTGAATCGGTGCCCGGGTCGGTGTCCGGCTCGATGTCCGGCGACGACGACACCGCGGGGTCCTTCGGCGCCCGCGTGTCCGAGTCGGACACCGCCAGGCCCACGACGGTCCCGATCACGGCCACCGCCAGGGCGCCGGCCGCGGCGAGGAACGCCGTCCTGCGCCGGGAGTGCGGCTCCCCCGCCCACGCTCGGCCCGGCCCGGCGCCCGCGCCGGGGACCGGCACCGGCGCCGTCACCGGTTCCTGCTTCGGCGCGGTCGGGAAGGCGTTCTCGAACACCTCGGAGAGGGTCGACGGGGTCGTCGGCGCCTCGGGCCGTCGGACCGTCGACACGACCTGGGTCTGCGCCTCGGAGCCGCCGGGAGCCGGCGGCCGGGTCGACGCCGCGCTCACCGGCGCGTTCATTGGCGCGGTCACCGGGCGGGCGAGGGGGCGGGGCACGGCCGAAGTCGCCGGGACGGACGCGGCCGGAGCCGCGACGGGCGCCGTCGAAGGCGCGGCCGGCAGGGCCGGCGCCTCCAGCCGCAGCGGCGGCGACACCTGGGCCGCGGCCGCCTCCCGGTCGGTCACCAACGCCAGCGCCCGCCGTCCCGCGACCGTCCCGCGCTTGTCCGCCAGCGCGCCCCGCAGCCCGATCGAGGCCTCCAGCTCGGCCCGCGCCCGCTCCAACCGTCCCTCGCACAGCGCGAGCACACCCAGCTCGTGGTGGAAGTAGGCCTGTTCCGCCACCTCTCCCGCCTTGCGCGCGGCCTCCGCGCCCGAGCGCAGCGCCCGTTCCCACGCCTCCCAGTGCAGGGAAGCCGCCAGTGCCGGAGCCGCCGTGCGGGCGAGCATGACGGCGGCCACCACGTCGGCGCCCGCCAGGGCGGCCAGCACCGCGTCCGCCTCGCCGGCGACCCGCTCGGGGGTCACCGAGGCGTGCCCGGTCCACCAGGCGTAGTGCCGGGCCGCGGTGCGGGCCTCCTCGGCGGCGGTGTCCCCGTACCCGGCCTCCTCCAACTGCCGGGCGACCCCGTGCGCCAGCCGGTAGCGCGCGCCGACGGGGGTCAGCAGGCCGCTGTCGAGCAGTTCCGCGACCGCCGCGTCGGCGTGGGTGTCGCCCACCAGGGCCGGCAGGTGCGCGTGGTGCGGCATCTCGCCGCCGAGCGCGCAGGCGATCCGCAGCGCGGCCCGGGCCGACTCGCTCACCCGGGACGCCAGCAGCTCCGCGGGCGCCGCTCCCTCGGCCGGCGTCGGCAGCGGTACGTGGGCGGCCTCGCGCGGGCGCCCCTCGAAGACGCCGGGCTCGTCGTCGTCCTCGCGGTCGCGGTGGTTCAACTCGTCGCGCCCGCGCAGCAGCGCGGCCGCCTGTACGAAGCGCAGGGGCAGCCCCTCGGAGGCGAACCACACGTCCGCGGCCCAGGCCGTCTCCTCCTCCGTCAGGGGCCGTCCGGTGAGGGTTTCCATCAGTTGCAGGCATTCGGCCCGGCCGAGGCCTCCGAGGAAGACCTCCTCCAGGTGCGAGTGGTCGGAGGGGGCCTTGGTGGCGGGGGTGGCGGCCAACAGGTAGGCGCACTCGGGGGTGGCCCGCAGGAGTTCGTCGAGGGCGGCTCCGCCCAGTTCCAGGTCGTCGATGAGGACGATCGCGCCGATGTCCCGTACCCGCGCGAGGAGTTCGGTCCGGTCGGGTCGTTCGGCGGCGCTCTCGTAGACGGCCGCGTGCAGCGCGTGCAGCAGTTCCAGCGGCTGCTGTTGGCCGTATCCGCTGAGCCGGACGACCCCGTCGGGCGCGCGTCCGGCGCACGCGGCGGCCACCGAGTCGAGCAGTGCGGAACGGCCCGATCCGGCCGGTCCGGTCAGTCGTACCGAGCGGCCGCGTCCCAGCAGCCGTTCGAGCCGCTCCTGCTCCTCCTCGCGCCGGAGCAGTGGGCGGGAGGGGACGGTGGAGCCGGGCAGGGCCGGCGGCCGGGCCGCGACCTGCCGGGCGGTGCGGGAGGCGGGGCCCCGTTTGGCGGGGCGGGGCGTCTCGGTGCCGGGACGCAGGGGTTCTATCTCGCTGCCGTCGACCGGGTTCACGGTGAGGGCGAAGTCGCCCGCGGTCAGTGTGACGACGCGGGCGAGACCGCCGGTGGAAGGGGCGCCGGCGGTCGGTGCCGCCGCCGCGGAGGTTCCGCTTCCGGAAGAACCCACGGCCCCGGTACCGGGGGTTGGGGCACCGGCGGCCCGGGTGCCCGCCGAGCCGGCGCCCGAGGGGCCGGTGACGGCGCGGGCGGACCCGGCGCCCGAGGGTCCGTCGCCCGTGGACCCCACGGCCCGACGCCCCGCGTCCGCGCCGGGCTGCCCCTGTATACGGTCCATGACCAAGTCCCCCGATCGCGCCGCGTGCCGCGCCGCTTCAGCCGTCTCACCGCCCGGCCTTCGCACGCTCACACCGCTGTCGCTACTGGTCCGGTTTCCGCCCGGAGCCTAAACCGTGGCCGGGCGCGCGGGAACCGTCAGAGGGCCTTCACCACCGGAACGTTACGTTTCCGCAGGAAAGAAGCGGGCCGTGTGTCAGACCCGGGGCAGGGATTCCGCTTCCAGCCCGCCCTCGATCGCGAGAATGCGGTGGAGCCGGGTCGCCACGAGCAACCGCTGCATCTGCGCGGGCACTCCGCGCAGGACGAGACGGCGCCCGGAGCGGCCCGCCCGGCGGTGCGCGCCCATGATCACGCCGAGGCCGGTCGCGTCCCAGGAGTCGAGCCCGGTGAGGTCGAGCACGAGGTCGCCGTGGCCGCGGTCGAGCGCGGTGTGGAGGGCCGTACGGGCGTCCGCCGCGCTGCGCACGTCGAGGCGACCCCCGACAACGAGTTCGGCGTGGTCGCCCCTGATGTGCATATGTGCTCCCGCAGTCCCGCGTACGTGCCGCGTACGTATGGTCCGACTGGTCCGTGGTCGGCCACTCTCACTGGAACTGACTGCCCCGGGGGCGGTGAAGTTGCCGACTGTGAGCGAACCGATACTCTCATTCACACCAACGGGTGAAGGCGTTCGAACGATGGTCGTCAGTGCTTGTAGAAGCCCTGCCCGCTCTTGCGGCCGATGTCGCCGGCGTCCACCATGCGGCGCATCAGCTCCGGCGGCGCGAACTTCTCGTCCTGCGACTCGGTGTAGATGTTGCTCGTGGCGTGCAGGAGGATGTCGACGCCCGTGAGGTCGGCGGTGGCCAGCGGCCCCATGGCGTGCCCGAAGCCCAGCTTGCAGGCGATGTCGATGTCCTCGGCGGTGGCGACGCCCGATTCGTAGAGCTTGGCGGCCTCGACGACCAGCGCCGAGATCAGACGGGTCGTCACGAAGCCGGCCACGTCACGGTTGACGACGATGCAGGTCTTGCCGACGGACTCGGCGAAGGCCCGGGTCGTGGCGAGGGTCTCGTCGCTGGTCTTGTAGCCGCGGACCAGTTCGCACAACTGCATCATCGGGACGGGCGAGAAGAAGTGCGCGCCGACGACCCGCTCCGGGCGCTCCGTCACCGCCGCGATCTTGGTGATCGGGATGGCGGAGGTGTTGGACGCGAGGATCGCGTCGTCCCGGACCAGCTTGTCGAGCGCGCGGAAGATCTCGTGCTTGACTTCGAGCTTCTCGAAGACGGCCTCGACGACGATGTCCGCGTCCGCGACCGCGTCCAGGTCGGTGGTGGTGGTGATGCGGGCGAGCGCCGCCTCGGCGTCCTCGGCCGTCAGCTTGCCCTTGGAGACGAACTTGTCGTACGAGGCCTTGATCCCGTCCGTGCCGCGGGTGAGCGCGGCATCGGTGACATCGCGCAAGACGACGTCCCATCCCGCCTGAGCGGAGACCTGAGCGATCCCCGAACCCATGAGTCCGGCACCGATGACGGCGAGCTTCCCAGCCACTGCACACCCCTCGTTCTCGCTACGGCCCAGTCTCGTAGCCTCTCCGGCGGAGACTAGCGTCCGTGAGGGAGGGTGTGACCGCGAAGTAACACGCGTCACGTCTCAGCTGACGGACATCACACCGGTACGGCCCAGCACCGCTCCCAGGGGCCACAGTTGACTCTTGCGCACCTTTGTCCGGGATCGCGTCTTCTTCCCGGAGGCCGTGCCCCCGTCTGTCATTACGCTGGACCCATGGTGAACCTCACGCGCATCTACACCCGCACCGGCGACAAGGGCACGACCGCCCTCGGCGACATGAGCCGTACGCGGAAGACGGACCTGCGGATCTCCGCGTACGCCGACGCCAACGAGGCCAACGCGGCCATCGGGACGGCGATCGCGCTGGGCGCCCTGTCCGAGGACGTGGTGAAGGTCCTGGTCCGGGTGCAGAACGACCTGTTCGACGTCGGGGCCGACCTGAGCACCCCGGTCGTGGAGAACCCGCAGTACCCGCCGCTGCGCGTCGAGCAGTTCTACATCGACAAGCTGGAGGCGGACTGCGACCGCTTCAACGAGCGGCTGGAGAAGCTGCGCAGCTTCATCCTCCCCGGCGGCACCCCCGGCGCGGCGCTCCTCCACCAGGCCTGCACCGTGGTGCGGCGCGCCGAGCGCTCGACGTGGGCGGCGCTGGAGGCGCACGGCGAGGCGATGAACCCGCTCACGGCGACCTACCTCAACCGCCTCTCGGACCTGCTGTTCATCCTGGCCCGCACCGCCAACAAGGAGGTCGGGGACGTGCTGTGGGTCCCGGGAGGCGAGCGCTAGGGTGCCTCGCCGGGGCCCGGCGCCGGGGCCTTGCGCGGGAAGAAGGTGTATGTCGCCGCCACCGCCGCATGGATGGCGAGGACCCGCAGCGCCGCCGACCGCCGGCCGCGGAGCCCACTGACGTCGACCCCGTCGCCCGCGTACCGGATCACCGCCTGGAGCAGCCCCGGCGCGACGGCGACAGCGACGAGGGTACGGGCCCACAGCCGCCACTCGTGCCGGGCGCGGGCCTTGCCGTACAGCGGGCCGGGCGGCTTCGGGCCGCCGCCGAAGCGGTACGCGGCGTGCCGGTACTTCACGGTGTAGTGCCCGTATCCGGCGGCGTAGCCGAGGTAGGGCGCGGCCAGGCCGTGCGTCCGCTCGGGTTCGCCGCCGCCGCGCAGGTCGGGGGCGGTCGCGGCCGACAGGGTCAGCTCCGGCGGGGCCTCGCACAGCAGGACGGCGGCCCCGAGCCGGGGCAGCCCGGCGAGGTAGCGCAGGGCCAGTCCGCCGGCCGGCAGCACCCGGAAGCCGATCTCGCAGCCGATGACCAGGTCGACCGGCACGATCCGTCCTCTCGTCGCCGTCCTCCCCGGCCGCCCACGTCGCGCCGGCTCGTCCCGGCCTCGCGTCCGGGGTGTCCGTACCGCGTCGTCACCGGTGAGGAACCGCGACTGCATCCTTCGGTGTAGCCGCGCGGGAAGCGCCTCCGCCCCCGCGGTGACATCCGGGGCGCCGCGGGCGTGTTGGATGGGAAGCGTGACCGCCACGACCTTCCGACCCCACCGCCACGACGTGCTGCTCGCCGTCGTCAGCGTGCTCGTGGGCCTGTTGCTGTGGCTGCTCGGCATCCACAGCAACGGCGACCGGCCCACACCGGACTGGCTGGCCCTGGTCCCCCTGGCGGCCCTGGGCGCGATGGAGCCGCTGCGCCGCACCACCCCCCGGGCGGCACTGGCCGTCGGTACCGTCGGGGTGGTAGCGGACCAGTTCACCGTGGGCAACCTGGGCACGGTCCTGATCTTCACCGACCTGATGTACGCCGCCGTGGTCTACGGCACGCCGGCCTCGGCCCGGCGGCTCCCGATCACCACCGGACTGATCACGATCGCCGTCACGATCGCGTCGGTGGCCTGGCTGCGCACCCCGCAGTCGCTGATGATCGGCGTGCTCACGGGGATCGTGTGCTTCGGCCCGGCCCTGACCGGCGCGACGCTGCGCAACCACCGGGACGCCGCCGAGGCGGCCCGGTTGCGCGCCGAACAGACGGCGCTGCTGGCCGAGATGGACCGCAGCCAGGCCGTGACCGCCGAGCGGGCCCGGATGGCCCGGGAGTTGCACGACATGGTGGCCAACCACCTTTCGGCCATCGCCATCCACTCCACCGCCGCCCTCTCCATCGACTCGGCCGACACCAGCCGCCGGGCGCTCGGGGTGATCCGGGAGAACAGCGTCCAGGGGCTCGCCGAGATGCGCCGGCTGATCGGGCTGCTGCGGGACGCGGGCGCGGAGCAGGAGGCCGCCGCCACGCCCTCCCTCGACGGGCTCGACGCCCTGTTGGGGCAGGCCCGGGCCAACGGCGCGGCGAGCGGGCTGGACTTCGTGCTCCACGACGAACGGACGCCCGGGGAGCCGCTGCCGGCGCCGGTGGAGCTGGCGGCGTACCGGATCGTGCAGGAGTCGCTGACCAACGCGCTCAAGCACGCCGCCCCGGGCGAGGTCACGGTCCGGGTGGGGCGGGCCGGCCCGGCGGGGACGCTGACCGTACGGGTGGACTCGCCGTACGCCGACCGGCCCGACCCCCGCGCCCCCGGCTCCGGCGCGGGGCTGACGGGTATGCGGGAGCGGACGGAGTTGCTGGGCGGGGAGTTCACCGCGGGGCGGACAGGACCGGTGTGGCGCGTGCGGGCGGCGTTGCCCGCCGGAGAGCGGGCGGTGACGGGATGACCGGGCGGGTCGTGCGGGTGTTGGTGGCGGAGGACCAGAGCGCGGTGCGGTCCGGGCTGGTGCTGATCCTGCGCAGCGCGGGGGACATCGAGGTGGTGGGCGAGGCCGCGGACGGGGAGGAGGCGGTCCGGCTGGCCCGGGAACTGCGGCCGGATCTGGTGCTCATGGACGTGCAGATGCCCCGCCTGGACGGGGTCTCGGCGACCCGCCGGGTGGTCGGCGAGGGGCTCGCGGACGTGCTGGTGCTGACCACCTTCGATCTGGACGAGTACGTCTTCGGGGCGCTGCGCGCGGGCGCGGCGGGGTTCCTGTTGAAGAACGCGGAGGCCTCGGAGCTGATCGGGGCGGTACGGACGGTCGCGCGCGGGGAGGGCCTGATCGCCCCGGCGGTGACCCGGCGGCTGATCGCGGAGTTCGCGGCGCCGCGGGCGGTACGGCCGGCCGTACCGCCGGCGAGGGCGGCGGCGGTGGAGTCGCTGACCCGACGCGAGCGCGAGGTGCTGGGGTGTCTGGGCGAGGGCCTGTCGAACGCGGAGATCGCCGGGCGGCTGGAGATGGCGGAGGCGACGGTGAAGACGCACGTCAGCAGGGTGCTGGGCAAGCTGGGGCTGCGCAGCCGGCTGCAAGCGTCCGTACTGGCGCGGGAGTCGGGCCTTCAAGGCCCGACTTCGGCATGAGGTCTGGACCTCTTGACGGTTGGTCCAGACCTTTCTACGCTCACCGGAACTGTGGTGAGCGTGCCATGACAAGCAGGCTCACGGGCGGCGCAGGTCCCACCCCCATGCCGAAGTCGGCCCCGCGACTTCGGCGGACCTACGGAGGACCACCTTGAGCACAGCACCCCCACCCCGTACCCGTCTCTTCAGAAGGCTCGCCGCCGCGGTGGCCGCCTTCGCCCTGCCGGCCGCGGGAATCGTGGCCCTCGCCGGCCCCGCCCAGGCCGCCGGCTCCGCGACCGCCACGTACACGAAGGTCTCCGACTGGGGTTCCGGCTTCGAGGGCAAATGGACGGTGAAGAACACCGGCACCACCACCTTGACCGGCTGGACCGTGGAATGGGACTTCCCCTCGGGCACGACGGTCACCTCCGCCTGGGACGCCACCGTCACGAACTCGGGCACCCACTGGACGGGCAAGAACGTCGGCTGGAACGGCACCCTCTCCCCCGGCGCGACCATCAGCTTCGGGTTCAACGGCGCCGGTCCCGGCTCCCCCGCCGGCTGCAAGGTCAACGGCGCGTCCTGTGACGGCGGGACGACGCCCCCCGCCGACTCCCCGCCGTCGGCCCCCGGCACCCCCACCGCCACCGGGGTCAGCGACACCTCCCTGACCCTCGGCTGGAGCGCCGCCACCGATGACAAGGGCGTCAAGAACTACGACGTCTACCGTGACGGGGCCAAGATCGCCACGGTCACCGGCACCGGCTACACCGACTCCGGCCTCACCAAGGGCACCTCGTACGGCTACACCGTCACGGCCCGTGACACCGCCGACCAGACCGGCCCCTCCTCCGGCGCCCTCTCCGTCACCACGACCGGCGGCGGCACCACGCCCCCGCCCACCGGCAGCAAGGTCAAGCTGGGCTACTTCACCGACTGGGGCATCTACCAGCGCAACTACCAGGTGAAGAACCTCGTCACTTCCGGCACCGCCGCGAAGATCACGCACATCAACTACGCCTTCGGCAACGTCACCGGCGGCAAGTGCGCGATCGGCGACGCCTACGCCGACTACCAGAAGACCTACGACGCCGCGTCGAGTGTCGACGGCACCGCCGACACCTGGGACCAGCCCGTCGCCGGCAACATCAACCAACTGCGCGAGCTGAAGAAGAAGTACCCCGGGATCAAGGTGCTGTGGTCCTTCGGCGGCTGGACCTGGTCCGGCGGCTTCGGCCAGGCCGCCGCCAACCCGGCCGCATTCGCCGACTCCTGCTACAGCCTGGTCGAGGACCCCCGCTGGGCGGACGTCTTCGACGGCATCGACATCGACTGGGAGTACCCGAACGCCTGCGGGCTGTCCTGCGACACCAGCGGCGCCGCCTCCCTCAAGAACCTGCTGTCCGCGCTGCGCGCCAAGTTCGGCGGCAGCAACCTGATCACCGCAGCGATCTCCGCCGACGGTTCCAACGGCGGCAAGCTCGACCTCGCCGACTACGCGGGCGCGGCCCAGTACGTCGACTTCTACAACGTGATGACCTACGACTTCTTCGGCGCCTGGGACGCCAAGGGCCCCACCGCCCCGCACTCCCCGCTCACCTCCTACGCGGGCATCCCGATCGCCGGCTTCAACTCCGAGGCCGCGATCACCAAGCTCAAGGGCAAGGGCATCGCCGGCTCCAAGCTCAACCTCGGCATCGGCTTCTACGGGCGCGGCTGGACCGGCGTCACCCAGGACGCTCCCGGCGGCGCCGCGACCGGCCCCGCCCCCGGGACGTACGAGCAGGGCATCGAGGACTACAAGGTGCTCAAGAGCAGCTGCCCGACGACCGGCACCATCGCCGGCACCGCCTACGCCAAGTGCGGTGGCAACTGGTGGAGCTACGACACCCCCGCCACCATCGCCGGGAAGATGACCTGGGCCAAGCAGCAGGGCCTCAGGGGTGCCTTCTTCTGGGAGTTCAGCGGCGACACGGCGAACGGCGAACTCGCCAACGCCATCCACACCGGTCTCCAGTAACGCCCGCGCGCGGAACCGGTGAAAGACGAAGCCGGGGAGAAGGGTCCGCCCCCTTCTCCCCGGCTTCTCCGTCTTGACGCGTCATTCGCACGGCTCGGCCCCGCAGGGCCTTGCCGGCTTCGCGCCGCCCCCCCAGACTCCGTCCGGGGCCCCCACCCGGCGGGCAGGGAACTCAGGCCACGTTCACCCTCTGGCCGGGAGGCGCCGCCTCCAGCCAGGCCAGGAAGCCGGTCAGCGCGTCCTCGCTCATCGCCAGCTCCAGGCGGGTTCCCCGGTGGGAACAGCCGAGCACGACGGCGTCGGACAGCAGCGCCAGCTCCTCCTCGCCCTCAGGGGCGCGACGGGCCAGCACCTCGATGGAGGAGCGCTCCAGCAACCGGCGCGGCCGCGGGGAGTAGCTGAACACCCGGAACCATTCGATCCGGTCACCGCTGTAGCGGGCGACCCCGTACACCCAACCCTTGCCGGAGACGTCGGGCTCGTCCGCCACGCCCCAGCGCAGGCTGCAGTCGAAGGTCCCGCCGGAGCGCTGGATGAGTCTGCGACGCAGGCCGAAGACGAACAGCCCGATCACCACCAGGGCTACGACCAGGCCGCTCACAAGCAGAGCGAGGAGCATCTTCACCGACCTCCTCGCTCATCGAATACAGCACACGAAAAACTGATCCGCATCGCCTCAGCCGCGACCCGCTCTGGAAAGTTCCAGACCGGACCGCGGCTGAGGACGCACACTATTCGGTAAGGGGCTCAGCGGCCCGTCACCGCGCGCAGCCGGACATCGGCGCGACGCTCGGCGGCCGCTTCGGCGTCCGCCTTCGCGCGCTCCAGTGCCCGCTCCGCCCGCTCGACGTCGATCTCGTCCGCGAGTTCGGCGATCTCGGCCAGCAGGGACAGCTTGTTGTCGGCGAACGAGATGAATCCGCCGTGCACCGCCGCGACGACGGTGTCGCCCGCGCTGGTGCGGATGGTCACCGGGCCCGATTCCAGCACACCGAGAAGCGGCTGGTGATTGGGCATGACGCCGATGTCGCCGGACGTGGTGCGCGCGACAACAAGGGTGGCCTCGCCGGACCAGACGTTGCGGTCCGCCGCGACCAGCTCGACGTGCAGCTCAGCAGCCAAGGTGGCTCCTCGGGTCACCACCCGGCGGGTCGGCCGGGTGTTGGGTCAAATTCTAATGGGCGTGTGGAGAGGGACGGGACGCACCCGCCCCTCTCCGTCAATCAGCTCTGCTCACGGGGAGCGGGGCTTCAGGAGACGCCCAGCTCCTTGGCGTTGGCCTTGAGGTCCTCGATGCCACCGCACATGAAGAACGCCTGCTCGGGGAAGTGGTCGTAGTCACCGTCGCAGATCGCGTTGAACGCGGTGATCGACTCGTCGAGCGGGACGTCCGAACCGTCGACGCCGGTGAACTGCTTGGCGACGTGCGTGTTCTGCGACAGGAAGCGCTCGACGCGACGGGCACGGTGGACAACGAGCTTGTCCTCCTCGCCCAGCTCGTCGATACCGAGGATCGCGATGATGTCCTGGAGGTCCTTGTACTTCTGCAGGATCCCCTTGACACGCATGGCGGCCGCGTAGTGGTCCGCCGCGATGTACCGCGGGTCGAGGATGCGGGACGTCGAGTCCAGCGGGTCCACGGCCGGGTAGATGCCCTTCTCGGAGATCGGACGGGAGAGAACCGTCGTCGCGTCGAGGTGGGCGAAGGTGGTGGCCGGCGCCGGGTCGGTCAGGTCGTCCGCGGGGACGTAGATCGCCTGCATCGAGGTGATCGAGTGACCGCGGGTCGAGGTGATGCGCTCCTGCAGCAGACCCATCTCGTCAGCCAGGTTCGGCTGGTAACCCACCGCGGACGGCATGCGGCCGAGCAGCGTGGAGACCTCGGAACCCGCCTGGGTGTAACGGAAGATGTTGTCGATGAAGAAGAGCACGTCCTGCTTCTGCACATCGCGGAAGTACTCCGCCATGGTCAGACCGGCGAGCGCGACGCGCAGACGGGTGCCCGGGGGCTCGTCCATCTGGCCGAAGACGAGCGCCGTCTTGTCGATGACGCCCGAGTCGCCCATTTCCTCGATGAGGTCGTTGCCCTCGCGGGTACGCTCACCGACGCCCGCGAAGACCGACACACCGTCGTGGTTGTTGGCGACGCGGTAGATCATTTCCTGGATCAGAACGGTCTTGCCGACACCGGCACCACCGAACAGACCGATCTTTCCACCCTTGACGTACGGGGTGAGGAGGTCGATGACCTTGACGCCGGTCTCGAACATCTCGGTCTTCGATTCGAGCTCGTCGAAGCTCGGCGCCTTGCGGTGGATCGGCCAGCGCTCGGTGACCTCGGCGTTCGTCTCCGGGTAGTTCAGCACCTCACCCAGGGTGTTGAAAACCTTGCCCTTGGTGAAGTCGCCGACCGGGACGGTGATGCCCTCGCCCGTGTCGGTGACCGGGGCCTGGCGGACCAGACCGTCGGTGGGCTGCATGGAGATCGTGCGGACCAGGCCGTCACCCAGGTGCTGGGCGACTTCCAGGGTCAGCGTCTTCAGCTTGCCGTCCTCGGCCGGGTCGGCGACCTGGACCTTGAGGGCGTTGTAGATCTCGGGCATGGCGTCGACGGGGAACTCCACGTCGACGACCGGGCCGATGACCCGGGCGACGCGGCCCGTGGCGGCGGCCGTCTCAACAGTGGTCGTCATTACTTGTCACTCCCCGCGGTCGCGTCAGCCATGGCGCTCGCGCCACCGACGATCTCGCTGATTTCCTGGGTGATTTCGGCCTGGCGGGCCGCGTTGGCAAGCCGGGAGAGGCTCTTGATGAGGTCCCCGGCGTTGTCGGTGGCCGACTTCATCGCGCGGCGGCGGGCGGCGTGCTCGGAAGCGGCCGACTGCAGCAGTGCGTTGTAGATGCGGCTCTCGACGTATCGCGGCAGAAGGGCGTCGAGGACGTCCTCCGCCGACGGCTCGAACTCGAACAGCGGAAGGATCTCGCCCTTCGTGCCGGTCTCCTCCGCAGCCTGGTCGAGGCTGAGCGGCAGCATCCGGCCGTCCACGGCGTTCTGCGTCATCATCGACACGAATTCCGTGTAGACGATGTGCAGCTCGTCCACGCCGCCCTCGGCCGTCTCCGTCTGGATGGCCTCGATCAGCGGCGCGGCGACGCGCTTGGCGTCCGCGTAAGCCGGGCTGTCGGTGAAGCCGGTCCACGAGTCCGCGATCTCGCGTTCGCGGAAGCCGTAGTAGGCGACACCCTTGCGGCCGACGATGTAGGCGTCGACGTCCTTGCCCTCTGCGCGCAGCCGCTCGGTGAGCCGGTCCGCCTGCTTGATGGCGTTCGAGGAGTAGCCGCCGGCCAGACCGCGGTCGCTCGTGATGAGCAGGACCGCGGCGCGGGTCGGCGCCTCGACCTCGGTGGTCAGGGCGTGCTTGGTGTTCGAACCGGTCGCCACCGCGGTCACCGCACGGGTGAGCTCGGTCGCGTACGGCATCGATGCCGCCACCTTGCGCTGCGCCTTGACGATGCGCGAGGCGGCGATCATCTCCATCGCCTTGGTGATCTTCTTGGTCGCCGTGACGGCACGGATGCGACGCTTGTAGACCCGGAGCTGCGCTCCCATGAGTCAGGTCCCTTCCGTCGTCACTTGGAGACGTTGACGGCCGGAGCGTCCTCGCCCAGGAGCTTGCCGTCAGACGTCTCGAACTGCTGCTTGAAGGCAGCGATGGCGTCCGCGATCGACGTCAGGGTGTCGTCCGACATCTTGCCGCCCTCGGCGATCGAGGTGAGGAGGTCCTTGCGCTCGCGGCGCAGGTGCTCCAGCAGCTCGGACTCGAAGCGGCGGATGTCGGCGACCGGGACGTCGTCCATCTTGCCGGTGGTACCGGCCCAGACGGAGACGACCTGCTCCTCGACGGGCATCGGCTGGTACTGGCCCTGCTTCAGCAGCTCGACCATGCGCTTGCCGCGCTCCAGCGAAGCCTTCGACGCGGCGTCCAGGTCGGAACCGAAGGCGGCGAACGCCTCCAGCTCGCGGTACTGGGCGAGGTCGACACGCAGACGGCCGGAAACCTGCTTCATGGCCTTGTGCTGCGCGGAACCACCGACGCGGGAGACCGAGATACCGACGTTCAGCGCCGGGCGCTGGCCCGCGTTGAACAGGTCGGACTCCAGGAAGCACTGGCCGTCGGTGATGGAGATGACGTTGGTCGGGATGAACGCCGACACGTCGTTCGCCTTGGTCTCGACGATCGGCAGACCGGTCATCGAACCGGCGCCCATCTCGTCGGAGAGCTTCGCGCAACGCTCCAGCAGACGCGAGTGCAGGTAGAAGACGTCACCCGGGTAGGCCTCACGGCCCGGCGGGCGGCGCAGCAGCAGCGAGACGGCGCGGTAGGCGTCGGCCTGCTTCGACAGGTCGTCGAAGATGATCAGGACGTGCTTGCCGGCGTACATCCAGTGCTGGCCGATGGCGGAACCGGTGTACGGCGCCAGGTACTTGAAGCCGGCCGGGTCGGACGCCGGGGCGGCGACGATCGTCGTGTACTCGAGCGCGCCGGCCTCTTCCAGGGCGCCGCGAACGGACGCGATGGTCGAGCCCTTCTGGCCGATGGCGACGTAGATGCAGCGGACCTGCTTGTTCACGTCGCCCGAGCGCCAGTTGTCGCGCTGGTTGATGATCGTGTCGACGGCAAGAGCGGTCTTGCCGGTCTGACGGTCACCGATGATCAGCTGACGCTGGCCACGGCCGATCGGCACCATGGCGTCGACGGCCTTGTAGCCGGTCTGCATGGGCTCGTGCACCGACTTACGGACCATGACGCCCGGGGCCTGCAGCTCGAGGGCGCGGCGGCCCTCGGTCGCGATCTCGCCGAGGCCGTCGATCGGGTTGCCGAGCGGGTCGACAACACGGCCGAGGTAGCCCTCGCCGACACCTACGGAGAGAACCTCACCGGTGCGTCGCACCGGCTGGCCCTCTTCGATGCCGTTGAATTCGCCGAGGACGATCGCACCGATCTCGCGCTCCTCGAGGTTGAGGGCGAGACCGAGGGTGCCGTCCTCGAACTTCAGCAGCTCGTTCGCCATGGCGGAGGGCAGACCCTCCACCTTCGCGATGCCGTCGCCGGCAACGCTGACCGTTCCGACCTCCTCGCGCGAGGCCGCGTCCGGCTGGTACGACTGGACAAAGTTCTCCAGTGCGTCCCGGATCTCCTCCGGCCGGATCGTGAGCTCCGCCATCTGGGTTCCCTGCTCTCCTTGTTGGGCCTGAAGCTTCTTTGGGGTCTGGGGGCGACCCCCAGGAATCTTCTGCAAGTTCTGCACGGCCCAACCGGGCCGCTAGGAATGCTTTGTTCTATTGGTGGCTGGTCAGCCGGCCATGCGGCGGGACGCCTCTGCGAGGCGGTCCGCGATGGTGCCGTCGATGACCTCTCCGCCGACCCGCACCGAGATCCCGCCGAGGACCGTGGGGTCCACGTCGAGGTTCAGGTGCATCTGGCGGCCGTACAGCCTGGCCAGCACCGCGCCGAGACGCTGCTTCTGCACGTCACTGAGCGGAACCGCGCTGGTCACGGTGGCGACCATACGGTTGCGGCGCTCCGCGGCGAGCGTGGAAAGGGACTCGAGTCCCGCTTCCAGGCTACGTCCACGCGGGTGCGTGACGAGACGGATGACCAGACGCTCGGTGACCGGGTTCACCTTGCCGCCGAGCAGCCTGCGCAGCAGCTCGCTCTTGGCGGAGGCGGTGGCCGCACGGTCGGTCAGCGCGGAACGCAGCGCGGTGTTCGACGAGACGATCCGGCCGAACCGGAACACCTCGTCCTCGACGTCGTCGAGTGCGCCCGCCTGCTGCGCCGCCGTGAGGTCGGCGGTGGCCGCCAGTTCCTCAAGCGAGTCGACCAGGTCACGCGACTGCGACCAGCGGGACCGCGCCATGCCGGACAGCAGGTCGAGGGTTTCCCCGCTCACCTGGCTTCCCAACAGGCGGCCCACCAGCTCGGCCTTTGCCTCGGCGGCCTGCGCCGGGTCCGTGATGACCCGGCGCAGCGAGACCTCACGGTCGAGCAGCGCGGTGACGGAGGCCAGCTCGCCCGCGAGCTTCGCAGCCTCGACGGACGTGCTGTCCATCAACGCGTCGAGACGCTCACGCGCGGAGGCCAGCGCCTCGCGGCTCGCTCCGTTCATCGGACGGCCTCGGCCTTCTCCTCAAGCTCGCTGAGGAAACGGTCGATCGTGCGGCTCTGCCGGGCGTGGTCCTCAAGGGACTCGCCGACGAGCTTTCCGGCCAGGTCGGTGGCGAGCTTGCCCACGTCCTGGCGGAGCGCCTGAGAGGCAGCCTTGCGGTCGGCCGCGATCTGGGCGTGGCCGGCAGCGATGATCTCCTCACGCTGCCGCTGGCCCTCTGCGCGCAGTTCTTCCTTGAGCGCAGTGCCCTGCTCCAGCGCTTCCTGGCGCAGGCGCGCGGCCTCGTGCCGGGCTTCGGCGAGCTGGGCCTTGTACTGCTCCAGCACGCTCTGGGCCTCGGTCTGAGCGGCCTCAGCCTTCTCGATACCGCCCTCGATGGCCTCGCGACGCTCGTCCAGAACCTTGTTGATGTTCGGGAGGAGCTTCTTCGCGAGGAAGCCGAAGACGATGACGAAGGCGATCAGACCGATGACGAGCTCGGGGATCGGCGGAACGAGCGGGTTTTCCGTCTCGGCCGCGAGAACCAGGAGGTTCACATCAGTGCCTTTCGTCTAATCGGACTAGTGGTCGCGGTTCGTCAGCTGTAGACGAACGGCATGACCAGACCGATGAGGGCGAGCGCCTCACAGAAGGCGAAGCCGAGGATCTGGTTGGCGCGGATCAGACCGGCAGCTTCGGGCTGACGGGCGAGAGCCTGCGTGCCGTTACCGAAGATGATGCCGACGCCGACGCCGGGGCCGATGGCCGCGAGACCGTAACCAACGGAGCTGAGGGAGCCGGTGACGGCGGCAAGGGTCTGGGACATGCCAGTTCTTCCTTCTCTTTCACGGACCGGTGGGGGTTGGCCACCGGACGAAATGGGGGCTGAGCGGGGCGGGCCTGGCTCAGTGGTGCTCGGCGAGCGCGCCCTGGATGAAGCTGCAGGCCAGGAGGACGAAGACGTACGCCTGGACGGCCTGGATGAAGAGTTCGAAGGCCGTCATCACGATGACCATGATGAACGAGACGCCCGCGTAGGCGATCCCGATGCCGTTCAGCAGGTACCAGCTGGCGATGGTGAACAGCAGCAGCAGGGTGTGACCCGCGAACATGTTCGCGAACAGTCGGACCGCGTGGGTGAAGGGGCGCACCAGGACGTTCGAGAAGAACTCGATGACCATGACCAGCGGAAGAACGCCACCCAGGCTCTTGTCGTAGCCCGTCAGGTTCTTGAGGCCGCCGACGAAGCCGTGACGCTTGAACGTCACCGACATCCAGATGAAGTAGACGATCGCCGCGAGAACTGCCGGGAACGCGATGATCGAGGTCACCGGGAACTGGGCCAGCGGAATGATCGACCAGAGGTTCAGCATCCAGACGAAGAAGAACGTCGCGACCATGAAGGGGACGTACTTCTCGCCCTCCTTCTTTCCGAGCGTCTCGTAGACGATGCCGCGGCGCACGAAGTCGTAGCCGGATTCGGCGACCATCTGGAGCTTGCCCGGGACGACCTTCGGCTTGCGGAAGGCGGCCCAGAAGAACCCGACGATGATGATGCTGCCCAGGAGCGCCAGCAGCATCGGCTTGTTGAAGTACAGGTTGCTGTCGGCGTCGCCCCACAGCGGCTCGAAGAGGAACGAGTGCAGGCCCGGGCCGGGGAAGCCACATCCGTCGAAGATGTGACAGTCGGTCTCGAAGGCGAGCACCTGCGTCGGGTCAGGACTCACCGCGGGCTCCTTCAGCGTGGCGCATGGGTACGGCAACCTCGTTGTGTCGGCGCGGCGCGAAGCCGCGGTTCGGCACTGGACTGGTGTTACGGATGTGGGGGCGGCGGTCAGGCATCGCGCCTCGCGATGGAACAGGCGTCAGCTCGGATGCCCGCGCCCGCAGTGCCGCAGTTTGAACCGGACGATAGCAGCATCTCGAACGCACACTTATCCCGGCCCTACCCCTCACGGCTTCGACCCCGGATTTCCGGGCTTGTCGCCCTTCGCGGACTCGGGTTCGACGTAAAGAATCTTGGCCTTCATGTGGGCCCGCGTCTGCGCGCCGATCCACACGAGGGTGGTGGCGACGAGCGTGATCGCGAATGCCCGGGGGTGGAACAACGTCGTGTGCTTGAACACGGCGAGAAAAACGAAGAGCAGCAGGATCTGGGCCGCGTACAGCATGAGGCCCATCGCCTGGAACAGGTGCGGCAGGGATTTCGCCGTGCGCTGGAGAACCAGGAATCCGAGGCCCATGAAGACGATCACCAGCAGCGTCGCGACGACGGCACCGATCGCACCCTTGCCGCCGACGACGACACCGCTGATCGCGGCGGCTACAGCGCCGGCGACAGCCGTGGGTACGGCGGTTTGCAACAGGGATCGGACGTCATCTGACCGCATGGCGGTTTGCTCCGCGTGGTGGTGGGGGCACGGACTCGTACGGGACTCGTACGGGGACGAGCGTAAGCCCGGTCCGAGGAAGCACCTCGGGCCAATGGACCGTCGCACTACGGTCCTTCGGCTCTGTCGCCGGGTTTAGTGAACGGTATCACAAAGTATTTGATGAGAGCTTTACCCGAGGAGTGTGCTGACTGTCACACATGAGGGCTAACGCGCCCGTGTGTGCAGGACAAGCGAGCGTCTTGTCTGGTAAAGGGCGTTCATGTCGGACATGCGCTCGGGGCGTCAGCGAGACGATCCGGCCTTACGCCGGTCGGGGAAGCGCGAACGGGGGCCAAGGGCGGTCGCCCCGTTGACGCCGGCGACACCGGCCGCGATCGGCCGGGCCGGTTCGGGCTCCGTTCCCGAGGCGTGCGAGGCGGCCGCCTCCGCCGCCCGTTCCGCGTGCCGGTAGCGCGGCGGGACCAGCGCCTGCGCCCAACGCGGGGCGCGCGGGGTGAAGCGCGGCAGGAGGAGCAGGACCAGGCCCAGGGCACTCAGTCCCGCGATGCCGAGCACGATCCACATCGAGGTCGAGTGGACCGAGTAGGCCACCGCCCCGAAGGCGATCAGGCCCGACCAGAAATACATGATCAGCACGGCGCGGCTGTGGGAGTGCCCGAGTTCCAGCAGCCGGTGGTGCAGGTGCCCGCGGTCGGCCGCGAAGGGCGACTGCCCGTTCCAGGTGCGCCGGACGATGGCCAGGAACAGGTCCGCCATCGGGATCGCGATGATCGTCAGCGGCAGCACCAGCGGGATGAAGACCGGCAGCATCGCGTGCGTCGCGTTGCGCTCACCGCCCGCGAAGAGGGCCAATGTGTCCGGGTCCACCTGCCCGGTGATGGAGATCGCGCCGGCGGCCAGCACCAGACCGATCAGCATCGACCCCGAGTCGCCCATGAAGATCCGGGCGGGATGCATGTTGTGCGGCAGGAAGCCCAGGCACATGCCCATCAGGATGGCGGCGAACAGGGTCGCGGGCGCCGCCGATTCGATCCCGTAGCCGAACCAGATCCGGTACGCGTACAGGAAGAACGCCGCGGCGGCGATGCAGACCGTGCCGGCGGCCAGGCCGTCGAGGCCGTCCACGAAGTTCACCGCGTTGATGGTGAGCACCACCAGCGCCACGGTCAGCAGGTTGCCCTGCCAGGGGGTGACCGAGACCGTGCCGATGAAGGGCACCGGGATCCACAGGATCGTCAGGCCCTGGATGACCATCACGCCGGCGGCGATCATCTGGGCGCCGAGCTTGATCAGGGCGTCGATCTCGAACTTGTCGTCCAGCACGCCGATCAGCCAGATCAGCGCGGCGCCGGAGAGCAGGGCCCGTGGCTCGTTCGAGCCCGTGAAGACCCCGCTCAGGTTCTTGAGGTGGTCGGCCACCAGCAGCCCCGCGCACAGACCGCCGAACATCGCGATCCCGCCCAGCCGGGGAGTCGGTTCCCGGTGCACGTCACGGGCGCGGATCTCCGGCATGGCCCCGACCGCGATCGCGAACTTCCGCACGGGCCCGGTCAGCAGGTAGGTCACCGCAACCGTGACGCAAAGCGTCAGCAGATATTCACGCACTGGCAGCCCCAGATGTATCGCCGGCCATCTCAGCCCCACACATTAGCCGCGATGTCACCGCTACCGAGGACGCGCGGGGTCCCCGCCCCGGTTGCGGTACGCCCCACTCGTCCCTGTTAGGCCGCATAAGGAGGAAAGTCGCCGGCCAGCTCGCCGACCGCGGCCCGGGTCCGCGTCCCCTCCCCGCGCAGCGCCGCCGCGAACAGCGCGGCGATCCGCAGCATCTCCGCCTCCCCCATGCCCTGGGTGGTCACCGCCGCGGTGCCGAAGCGGATTCCGCGCTGGTCCCCGTACGGCAGGGCGCAGGTGTCCAACACGATGCCGGCGGCCGCGAGCCGACCCCGGGCGGTGAGGCCGTCGATGCCGAGGGGGGCGGGGTCGGCGCAGATGAGGTGGGTGTCGGTGCCGCCGGTCGTGACGGCCAGACCGGCGGACTCCAGCGCCTCGGCCAGGGTCCGGGCGTTGGCGACGACCCGGTGGGCGTACGTGGTGAACGCGGTCCCCGCCGCCTCGCCGAAGGCCACGGCCTTCGCGGCGATCGTGTGCATCTGGGCGCCGCCCTGGGTGAAGGGGAACACCGCCCGGTCGACGCGTTCGGCCAGCTCCGCGGTGCACAGGAGCATGCCGCCGCGCGGGCCCCGCAGCACCTTGTGCGTGGTCGCGCAGACGATGTCCGCGTACGGGACGGGGCTGGGGGCCGCCCCGCCGGCCACCAGCCCGATCGGGTGCGCGGCGTCGGCGATCAGGTACGCCCCCACCTCGTCGGCGATCTCCCGGAAGACGGAGTACTCGGGGTGGCGGGGGTAGCAGATCGAGCCGCAGACGATGGCCTTGGGCCGGTGCGCGCGGGCCAGTTCCTGTACCTGCTCGTAGTCGATCAGGCCCGTCTCGGCGTCGACGCCGTATCCGACGAAGGAGAACCAGCGGCCGGAGAAGTTCGCGGGAGAGCCGTGGGTGAGGTGTCCGCCGTAGGGGAGCCCCATGGCGAGCACCGTGTCGCCCGGGCGCAGCAGCGCGGCGTACGCGGCCAGCACCGAGGAGGAGCCGGAGTGCGGCTGTACGTTGGCGTGCTCGGCGCCGAACAGCGCCATGGCCCGCTCGACCGCGACGCGTTCGGCGAGATCGGCGTACTCGCAACCGCCGTGGTGGCGCGCTCCGGGGTAGCCCTCGGCGTACTTGTTGGCGAACGCGGAGCCGAGGGCGGCGAGCACGGCGGGCGAGCAGAAGTTCTCGGCCGCGATCAGTTGCAGGGAACCGGCCTGCCGCTGGGCCTCCCCCGCGAGCACGTCGGCCATCTTCGGGTCCTGCTGCCGCAGCAGGTCCGTGGGCGGGGTGATGACGCTCATGGCGCGGCTCCCAGTGCTGTCCCGGATAGGGCCACTGTAGGCCCGCCTCCGCGATCCCGCCCCCGGGCCGCCGCGTCGGCCGCCGAGCGTGGGGGCCGCCGGGTCTCAGCGGGAGGCCGTGACGCCCGTCAGGGCCGTCACCACGGGGTCCAGCGCCTGGTTGATCTCGTCGCCGATGGAACGGAAGAAGGTGATCGGCGCCCCGTACGGGTCGTACACCTCGTCGGCGTCCGCGGACGGCGCCAGCAGCCATCCGCGCAGCGCGGCGGCCGCCCGTACCAGGGCCCGCGCGCGCTCCGCCATGCCGTCGTCCAGCGGCGGCAGCGTGGCCGGGTCTATCGCCCGCACCAGGCGCGTGAACTCCTTGAGCGTGAAGGTCCGCAGTCCCGCCGAGTGGCCCATCGAGATGACCTGCGCGCGGTGGTCCCGGGTCGCCGTGAGCACCAGGTCGGCCCGGATGACGTGCTCGTCCAGCAGTTCCCGCCCCGTGAAGCCGGAGGCGTCCGCGCCGAAGTCCGCCAGGACGGCGGCCGCGTTGGCCTCCATCGGGGCCCCCTCGTGGCCCCAGGTGCCGGCGCTCTCCACGATGAGTTCCCCGGCCACCAGCCCGCCGAGCCGGTGCGACAGGGCGTGCCGCGTCAGCCGCTCGGTGATGGGCGAGCGGCACACGTTCCCGGTGCTGACGTGGAGTATGCGGAAGCGGTCTCCCCCAGCCTCCGCCGGAAGACGCCCCGTTGCTATGCCACGCCCCTGAGGGCTCACGGGGCCACCTCGAGGTCGGGTACGACCTCCCGCAGCTGCTCGGCGGTCAGTGCCCCCGCGCGCAGCAGGAGGGGAACCTTCCCCGTGACGTCGACGATCGAGGAGGGCTGGATGCCCGGGGTCGGGCCTCCGTCCAGGTACACCGACACCGAGTCGCCGAGCATCGCGCGGGCCGCGTCGCAGTCCTCCGGCGCCGGGTGCCCGGTCAGGTTCGCCGAGGACACGGCCATCGGGCCGACCTCGGTCAGCAGCTCGATCGCCACGGGGTGCAGGGGCATGCGTACGGCGACGGTCCCGCGGGTCTCCCCCAGGTCCCAGGCCAGCGAGGGCTGGTGCTTGGCGACGAGCGTCAGCGCGCCCGGCCAGAACGCGTCGACCAGCTCCCACGCCTGCTCGGAGAAGTCCGTGACCAGGCCGTGCAGGGTGTTCGGGGAGCCGATGAGGACGGGGGTGGGCATGTTGCGGCCCCGGCCCTTGGCCGCGAGCAGGTCACCGACCGCCTCCGCGCTGAAGGCGTCCGCGCCGATCCCGTACAGGGTGTCGGTGGGCAGCACGACGAGTTCGCCGCGGCGCACTGCGGATGCGGCTTCGCGCAGGCCCGTCTTGCGGTCCGTGGCGTCATTGCAGTCGTATCGCCGGGCCATCAGCGGGCCTCCTCAAGCAGCGGGGTGGTGACGTTGTCCGGGAGTGGGGTCGCGCCGGTCACGGCATGGCCTTGCGGGCGGTCGCGAAGCGCGGGCGGTTGTTGAGGTCGGGGTGGTCGGCGGCGTCGGCCCAGCCCCGCTCCTCGGCGAAGATCCACGGCACCTGGCCGCCTTGCGTGTCGGCGTGCTCGATGACGACGATCCCGCCGGGCCTCAGCAGCCGGTGGGCGGTGCGTTCGATGCCCCGGATGGTGTCCAGGCCGTCCTCGCCGGAGAACAGCGCCATCTCGGGGTCGTGGTCACGGGCCTCGGGGGCCACGTACTCCCACTCGGTGAGCGGGATGTACGGCGGATTGGAGATCACGAGGTCCACCTGGCCGTCCAGCTCGGGCAGCGCGCCGAGCGCGTCGCCCTGGTGGACGGTGACCCGGGAGCCCTCGGCGTTCTTGCGGGTCCACCGCAGGGCTTCCTCGGACAGCTCGACCGCGTGGACGCGCGAGCGCGGGACCTCCTGCGCCATGGCCAGCGCGATGGCGCCGGAGCCCGTGCAGAGGTCGACGATCAGCGGCTCGACCACGTCCATGGCCCGGACGGCGTGTATGGCCCAGTCCACGACCGATTCCGTCTCGGGCCGGGGCACGAACACCCCGGGACCGACCTGGAGCTCCAGGTACCGGAAGAAGGCGCGCCCGGTGATGTGCTGGAGCGGCTCGCGCGCCTCCCGGCGGGCGACGGCCTCCCAGTAGCGGGCGTCGAAGTCCGCGTCCTTGACGTGGTGCAGTTCCCCCCGCTTGACGCCGTGCACGAAGGCGGCGAGCTCCTCCGCGTCGAAGCGCGGTGAGGGCACGCCGGCGGCGGCCAGCCGCTGGGTGGCCTGGGCCACCTCGGCAAGCAGCAAGTTCACGCTGGTCCTCCGGGCTGCTGTCGTACGGGGGTGGAGCGGGGGGTCAGGCGGGCGCCGCGGTCACACGGTCGCGGTTCAGTGCGCGGCCGCGAGCTTGGCGGCGGAGTCGGTGTCGACGCAGGCCTGGATGACCGCGTCGAGGTCTCCGTCGAGCACCTGGTCCAAGTTGTACGCCTTGAAGCCGGTCCGGTGGTCCGAGATCCGGTTTTCCGGGTAGTTGTACGTGCGGATCTTCTCGGACCGGTCCACGGAGCGCACCTGGCTGCGGCGCACGTCCGAGGCCTCCTGCTCGGCGGCTTCCTGGGCCGCGGCCAGCAGCCTGGAGCGCAGGATGCGCATCGCCTGCTCCTTGTTCTGGAGCTGGCTCTTCTCGTTCTGGCAGGAGGCGACCACACCGGTGGGGA
Source organism: Streptomyces sp. A1136 (assembly GCF_004795055.1). Classification (GTDB taxonomy): domain Bacteria; phylum Actinomycetota; class Actinomycetes; order Streptomycetales; family Streptomycetaceae; genus Streptomyces. Next base: position 91,643 of record NZ_SSBJ01000021.1, on the reverse strand, counting down.
TGTGCGTGATGCGCACAGCCGAGTCGGTGGTGTTGACGGACTGGCCGCCGGGGCCGGAGGAGCGGTACACGTCGATGCGCAGGTCGTTCATGTTGATCTCGACCTCGACCTCCTCGGCCTCCGGGGTGACGAGCACGCCGGCGGCGGAGGTGTGAATGCGGCCCTGCGACTCGGTGGCCGGAACCCGCTGGACGCGGTGCACGCCGCCCTCGTACTTCAGGCGGGCCCAGACGCCCTGGCCGGGCTCGGTGGCGCCGTTGCCGCCCTTGGTGCGGACGGAGACCTGGACATCCTTGTAGCCGCCGAGTTCGGACTCGGTGGCGTCGATGATCTCGGTCTTCCAGCCCACGCGCTCGGCGTAGCGCAGGTACATGCGCAGCAGGTCGCCGGCGAACAGGGCGGACTCGTCGCCGCCCGCGCCCGCCTTGACCTCCAGGAGCACGTCCTTGTCGTCGCTGGGGTCGCGCGGGACGAGCAGCAGGCGGAGCTTCTCGGTGAGCTCTTCGCGCTGGGCGGCCAGTTCCTTGGCCTCGGCGGCGAAGTCGGGGTCGTCGGCCGCGAACTCCTTGGCCGTCTCGATGTCCTCGGCGGTCTGCTTCCAGGCGCGGAAGGTCGCGACGATCGGGGTCAGCTCCGCGTAGCGCTTGTTGAGCTTGCGCGCGTTGGCCTGATCCGAGTGGACCGAAGGGTCGGCGAGCTTCTTCTCAAGGTCGGCGTGCTCGCCGACCAGTTCCTCGACCGCCTCGAACATCGGGGGCTCCTGTGGTGAAAGTGAAGAAAGGGCTGCGGGACGAGAAAGGCGCCGGGCCCGGCTGCCCGCGGTGAAGCGGTGCAGCCGGAATCCGGCGCCGGAGGCTCGCTACTTCGAGCCGGCAGCCTTGCCGAAGCGGGCCTCGAAGCGGGCCACACGGCCACCGGTGTCGAGGATCTTCTGCTTGCCCGTGTAGAACGGGTGGCACTCGGAGCAGACCTCGGCACGGATGGTGCCGTCGGTCAGGGTGCTACGGGTGGTGAACGACGCGCCACAGGTGCAGCTGACCTGGGTCTCGACGTACTCGGGGTGAACATCGCGCTTCAAGGTGTCTCCTAGATTCGGGAGGGCGCCGGGTCGCAGGGGCCGAATTGCGCGCTGCGTGAACCGGGGCCGACAGACCAGTCTGCCAGGACCGGGCCGCCTGTCAAAATTCTGAGGACACCCCCCTCAACGGGGAGGTGCCGGCATCTATTCCGCGCGGCGGGGAAACTTCCGCGGCCGGCGTTTTCGAGGGTCCGGCCGCTCGGCCCGAGGCACTACTGCTGCTGGACGATGCCGCCGGCGGTGCCCTTGTTCCCCATGGAGTTCGCCGTCGCCTCGGCCGGGATCGGCTGGTCCGCGAGCAGGGCGTCCCAGACCATCTTGGACTCCTTGGCGAGCGGGGCGACGCGGTCGTGGTCGAGGGCGTCCACGGTCACCGGCATGGTGATCATCTGGAGGTTCTGGGCGTCGATGCCGCGCAGGCTCTGGGCGAAGCCCAGGAGGGACTTCACGTCACCGAGCTGCTTGTCGGTGGTGAGCGCCTTGGTGCCGGTGTCGGCGAGGTCGAGCAGCCGCTTGGGGTTGTCGAAGACGCCGATTCCCTTGACCTGCTTGATCAGCGCCTTCATGAAGGCCTGCTGGAGCTGTATTCGGCCGAGGTCGCTGCCGTCGCCGACGCTCTTGCGGGTGCGGACGAGGCCGAGGGCCTGTTCACCGTTGAGTTTGTTGGGGCCCGCGGGCAGGTCGAGGTGGCTGGAACCGTCCTTGATCGGCTTGGTGGTGGTCACCTGGACGCCGCCGAGGTTGTCGATGATCTTCTTGAAGCCCGTGAAGTCGACCTCGATGTAGTGATCCATGCGGATCCCCGACATCTTCTCGACGGTCTTGACCGCGCAGGCGGCCCCGCCGATGGTGAACGACTCGTTGAACTGGGAGCGCCTGCTGCCCCGGTCCGTCTTCCCGTCCGTCGTCTGGCAGGCGGGGCGGTTGACCATCGTGTCGCGCGGGATGGATATGACGCTCGCCTTGTGGTGGCCGTCGTAGAGGTGGACGATCATCGCCGTGTCCGAGCGGGCGGACCCGCCGTCGTCGCGGCCGTACTCGGAGTTCGCCCCGCCGCGGGAGTCCGAGCCGAGGACGAGGATGTCCATCGAGCCGTTGTCGACGTTCTGCGGGCGGTCCTTGCCGAGCGCCGCGTCGATGTCGACGGTCTTCAGGTTCCCGTTGAACTTGAAGTAGAAGTAGCCCACGCCCGCGCCGCCCAGCAGCACCACGCCGGCGGCCGTCCACGCGACGACGGTGAGGCCCTTACGGCGCTTGGGCGCTTTTCTCCGGCGCCGGCTGCCCGCGGCGCGGCGGCCGCGGCCCCTGGTGTCCTCGCTCATGCTCTCCTCGGTCCCCGGCCCGCTCCCGCGACCCGTTCGGCCTGTCTGCGACCCCCGCTGTTCTCTGACACAGACGGAGGAACGTCTTCCAGGGTTCCACGGTCCCGGGCGGGGTCCTACCGCGGCCCCGGTCCGCCGACGCCGTTCCTGACGCCGCGTGACCCGCCGCGCACGGCGCGTACCGGAACGTCGCCGAAAGCGGGGGTGAGCGCGTGCGCCGGCCCCGCGGCGGTGTGGCGAAGGTCGCAGCACGACGGAAGCGGCACGAAGGAAGCGGTACGAAGAAAAGGGACCGCCCCCGCCGCGGCTGCGGTGGGGGCGGTCCCTTCGGGACGTTCCGGCTGTGACGACCGTCAGTCGTCGTTCTTGCCCGCCGGGGTCGTCTTGGCGATCTGCATCAGGAACTCGGCGTTCGACTTCGTCTGCTTCATCTTGTCCAGCAGCAGCTCGATCGCCTGCTGCGAGTCGAGCGCGTGCAGCACCCGGCGCAGCTTCCAGACGATGGCGAGCTCCTCCGCGTTGAGGAGGATCTCCTCCTTGCGCGTACCGGAGGGGTCGACGTCGACCGCCGGGAAGATGCGCTTGTCGGCGAGCTTGCGGTCGAGCTTGAGCTCCATGTTTCCGGTGCCCTTGAACTCCTCGAAGATCACCTCGTCCATGCGCGAGCCGGTGTCGACCAGCGCGGTGGCCAGGATGGTCAGCGAGCCGCCGTCCTCGATGTTGCGCGCGGCACCGAAGAAGCGCTTCGGCGGGTAGAGCGCGGTCGAGTCGACACCACCGGACAGGATGCGGCCGGAGGCGGGGGCGGCGAGGTTGTACGCGCGGCCCAGGCGGGTGATGGAGTCCAGCAGGACGACCACGTCGTGACCCAGCTCGACGAGACGCTTCGCGCGCTCGATGGCCAGCTCGGCGACGGTGGTGTGGTCCTCGGCCGGCCGGTCGAAGGTCGAGGAGATGACCTCGCCCTTGACCGACCGCTGCATGTCGGTGACCTCTTCCGGACGCTCGTCGACCAGGACGACCATCAGGTGGCACTCGGGGTTGTTGGTGGTGATCGCGTTGGCGATCGCCTGCATGATCATGGTCTTGCCGGTCTTCGGCGGGGCCACGATCAGGCCGCGCTGGCCCTTTCCGATCGGCGACACGAGGTCGATGATGCGGGTGGTCAGCACGCCCGGGTCGGTCTCCAGGCGGAGCCGGTCCTGCGGGTACAGGGGCGTCAGCTTCTGGAACTCCGGTCGGCCGCGGCCCGATTCGGGCGCCATGCCGTTGACCGAGTCCAGGCGCACGAGGGCGTTGAACTTCTCGCGGCGCTCGCCGTCCTTGGGCTGGCGCACGGCGCCGGTGGTGTGGTCGCCCTTGCGCAGCCCCGCCTTGCGGACCTGGGCGAGGGAGACGTACACGTCGTTCGGACCGGGCAGGTAGCCGGAGGTCCGGATGAACGCGTAGTTGTCGAGGATGTCGAGGATGCCGGCGACGGGGATCAGGACGTCGTCGTCGGCGACCTGCGGCTCGCTCGGCGCGAACTCGTCGCGGCCGCGACGGCCACGGCGGTCGCGGTAGCGGCCGCGACGGCCACGACGGCCGTCCTCGGAGTCGAAGTCGTCCTGCGGGCCGTTGTCCTGACGGTCCTGCCGACCCTGCTGACCCTGGTTCTGGCCCTGGCCCTGGCCGCGGCCGCCCTGCTGCTGACGGTCGCCGCGGTCCTGACGGTCCTGGCGGCTGCCGCCCTGACCACCCTGGCCCTGTCCGGCCTGGCCGCCCTGCGCCTGGCCGCCCTGGCCCTGCTCGTCGGCCTTGGCACCCCGGTCGCGGCGGTCGCGCTGGCGGTCGCCGCGCTCGCCCCGGTCGCGGTCGCGGCGCTCCCGACGGCCGCGGCCCTCGCCGGCCTCCTGGAGCTGCGTCTGGCCCTGACCCTGGCCCTGCGCGGAGACGGCGGTCGCGGCCTCCACCTTGACGTCGGCCTGCGTCGCGGGCGCGGTCTCGGTCTTCTGCTCGACCTGGACGGCGACGGGCGCCGCGGACTCCGGGCTGCCGGTGGGGGCGGTGGCCCGACGGCGGCGGCGCTCGCCGACCGGGGCGTCGTCGCTGGCAGGCTGGCCGGGGATCTCGATCTGGGCCTGCGTGGCAGGCTTCTCGGCGGGCGCCTCGGCGGCGGCCTCACCGGTTCGGGCCTTGCTGGTGGCGCGGCGCTTCGGCTTGGCCTCGGCGGTGTCCGCGACGGAGGCGGCGGCCTTGGGAGCACTCCCGCCCGCCTGCGCCTCCTTGATGACCTCGATCAGCTGGCTCTTGCGCATCCGCGCGGTGCCCCTGATGCCGAGGCCCGACGCGACCTGCTGCAGCTCGGCCAGGACCATGCCGTCAAGGCCGGTGCCGGAGCGGCGCCGCCGCCCGGCAGTGGCAGCCGCGGCACCCGCGGCGGGGGCACTGGTGTCGACGTTGGTGTCGGCAGCGCCCATCAGATCGGTGGTGTCGCTCACGAAGGGTCCTTCCCTGGAGCGGACGTCGGCCTGTCTGGCTCGGCGACCGGTTGTGCTGTCCGGCGTCAGTCTGTGACCTGATGGGTCATGGACTGCAGCCGGGGCGGTGGTCCGCCGGTAGAGATACGGCGGAGAAGAAACGTGCGTGGTGGTTCCGGCGAGAGGCCCCCGAGCTGGAAGCGTGGGAATATCACGCCGATTCCGGAGCGTGCTCGAAACTGCTCGCGGCGATCAGAGCAGTCGGGGAGGCTCCCGGAAGAAAGGTGGTCCCGAATGGGGACACTGAGCACCGAGCCATGGCGGCTTCGGATGCGCACTTGAGATTAACACTACCGGATCCAACGACATTCCCCCTCTCAATCACCGGCAATCACGCCCTTCCGCGCGGTCGGCCTGCCCAGCCGCCGCACCGGCCCCAGGCCGGCCGGGCCCTGGGCCTAGCCGCCCTGGGTGCCCAGCGGAAGAACGCTCGCGCCCGGGACGTCGAGGGCCAGCCGGTTGGCCGCCCACCCCTCGCCCGCGAGCTGCGCGACCTTGTCGGCCGCACCGTTGTCGACCAGCGCCAGGACCGTGGGGCCGGCGCCGGAGATGACCGCGGGGATACCGTCCGCCCGCAGTCGGGCCACGAGAGCCACGCTCTCGGGCATCGCCGGGGACCTGTACTCCTGGTGGAGCCGGTCCTCGGTGGCGGGCAGCAGCAGCTCGGGACGCCTGGTCAGGGCTTCGACGAGCAGGGCCGCGCGACCCGCGTTGACGGCCGCGTCCACATGCGGGACGGAACGCGGCAGCAGGCCGCGCGCCGTCTCGGTGAGGACCGGCTTGGAAGGCACGAAGACCACCGGAACGATGGAATCGGCGGGGTCCATACGGATCGCCTTGGCGCTGCCGCCGTCCATCCAGGCGAGGGTGAAGCCGCCGAGCAGACAGGCGGCGACATTATCGGGATGGCCCTCGATCTCGGTGGCGAGTTCCAGCAGCGCCGCGTCGTCGAGTTTGGCCTCCGCGCCTATGGTCACGGCGCGGGCGGCGACGATGCCGGCGCAGATCGCGGCGGAGGACGAGCCGAGGCCGCGCCCGTGCGGGATGCGGTTGGCGCAGACGACCTCCAGGCCGCGCGGCTGGCCGCCCAGCAGGTCGAAGGCGGTGCGCATGGAGCGTACGAGGAGGTGGCTCTCGTCGCGCGGGAGGTTGTCGGCGCCCTCACCGGCGATGTCGATGTTCAGGCCGGAGTCGGCGACACGGACGACCACGTCGTCGTAGAGCCCCAGGGCCAGGCCGAGGGCGTCGAAGCCCGGGCCGAGGTTGGCACTGCTGGCGGGGACGCGCACTCGTACGGCGGCGGCGCGGAACGCTGGACCTGCCATCGGTCGATGACACTCCTTGTGACTGTGCGAGATCTGGTGCTGGGCGGGATCTTCGCTGCGAATGTACTGGAGAACGTACGACACCCGAAGGCCCTCGGGGCAGCACCGCGTCATATGCGCGGTGGCGGATGTAAGTACAGCCTATCGAAGGAAGGTTCTCTCGCGACATAGGGCGCACAGGAGGCACACGATGCGTGTCGCGTTCCCCGGTCGGCTTCGGTCGGCCTTCTTCGGCTTCCCGTCGGTTTCCCGCCGGCTCCCCGTCGGTTTCCCGCCGGCTGCCCGTCGGACCTTTCGTGTCGTGCGGTCCGAGTCGCCGGATCCCGGGGCTTGCCGGAATCCGGCGACTCGGTGCGGACCCGCGCGGGGCGGGCGCCGGGTCAGACCAGGCCGAGCCGGACGGCCGCGGCCTCGGCGTCCACCGGAACGGTGACCGGCTGCGGGGCACCGGCCACGGCCCAGTCGGGGTCCTTGAGGCCGTTGCCGGTGACGGTGCACACGATCGTCTGGCCGGGATCGACCAGTCCGGCCTCGGCCGCCTTGAGCAGACCGGCCACCGACGCGGCGGAGGCGGGCTCCACGAAGACGCCCTCCTGAGCGGCCAACAGCCGGTAGGCGGCGAGGATCTGGCGGTCCGTCACCTCGTCGATGAAGCCGCCGGACTCCTCACGCGCCGCGAGGGCGTACTCCCAGGAGGCCGGATTGCCGATGCGGATCGCGGTCGCGATGGTGTGCGGCTCCTTGACGATCTCGCCCCGCACGATCGGCGCGGAACCGGAGGCCTGGAAGCCCCACACGCGGGGCGTACGGGAGGCCAGGCCGTCGGCCTTGTACTCCTTGAAGCCCTTCCAGTACGCGGTGATGTTGCCCGCGTTGCCGACCGGCAGCACGTGGACGTCGGGGGCGTCGCCCAGCGCGTCGACGATCTCGAACGCGGCCGTCTTCTGGCCCTCGATACGGACCGGGTTGACGGAATTGACCAGCGCCACCGGGTAGTTGTCGGAGAGCGCGCGGGCCAGGTCCAGACAGTCGTCGAAGTTGCCGTCCACCTGGAGGATCTTGGCGCCGTGCACCAGGGCCTGACCCATCTTGCCGAGCGCGATCTTGCCCCGGGGCACGAGGACCGCCGAGACCATGCCGGCGCGCACCGCGTACGCGGCGGCTGAGGCCGAGGTGTTGCCGGTGGAGGCGCAGATGACCGCCTTGGCGCCCTCCTCCTTGGCCTTGGTGATCGCCATCGTCATGCCGCGGTCCTTGAAGGACCCCGTGGGGTTCGCGCCCTCGACCTTGAGATGCACCTCACAGCCCGTGCGCTCGGAGAGCACCTGGGCCGGGACGAGGGGAGTGCCACCCTCGCGGAGCGTGACCACGGGCGTCGCGTCCGTCACCGGCAGGCGGTCCCGGTACTCCTCGATGATGCCGCGCCACTGGTGGGTGCGATTGCTGCTCATGGGTCCTTACTCCCCTTCAACACGCATGATGCTGGCGACACCGCGAACGGTGTCCAGCTTCCGCAGCGCCTCGACGGTCCCGGAGAGGGCGGCGTCGGGGGCGCGGTGAGTGACGACGACGAGGGAGGCCTCGCCGTCCTTTCCCTGCTGGCGGACGGTGTCGATCGACACCCCGTGCTCCGCGAAGGTCGTCGCGACCTGGGCGAGGACGCCCGGCTTGTCCGCCACATCGAGGCTGATGTGGTAGCGCGTGACGACGTCCCCCATGGGGCTGACCGGCAGCTGGGTGTAGGCCGACTCGCCGGGCCCCGTTGCCTCGGCGAGTTTGTTGCGGCAGACGGCGACGAGGTCGCCGAGGACCGCGGAGGCGGTCGGCGAGCCGCCCGCGCCCGGGCCGTAGAACATGAGCCGCCCGGCGGCCTCCGCCTCGACGAAGACGGCGTTGTACGCCTCGCGGACCGACGCGAGCGGGTGGCTGAGCGGGATCATCGCCGGGTGCACGCGGGCGGTCACCGACCGGCCGTCGGCGGCCCGCTCCAGGATCGCGAGGAGCTTGATGGTGCAGCCCATGCGCTTGGCGGAGGCGAAGTCGGCGGCGCTGACCTCGGTCATGCCCTCGCGGTAGACGTCGTCGAGCCGGACCCGGGTGTGGAAGGCGATGCCGGCCAGGATCGCGGCCTTGGCGGCGGCGTCGTAGCCCTCGACGTCGGCGGTCGGGTCGGCCTCGGCGTACCCGAGGGCGGTGGCCTCGTCGAGCGCCTCCTGGTAGCCGGCGCCCGTCGAGTCCATCTTGTCGAGGATGAAGTTCGTCGTGCCGTTGACGATGCCCATGACGCGGTTGATCTTGTCGCCGGCGAGGGACTCGCGCATCGGGCGGACCAGCGGGATCGCGCCGGCGACGGCGGCCTCGTAGTAGAGGTCGAGTCCGGCCCGCTCGGCCGCCGCGTGCAGCGCGGCGCCGTCCTGGGCGAGCAGCGCCTTGTTCGCGGAGACGACGGAGATGCCGTGCTCGAAAGCGGTGGTGATCAGGCCGCGGGCCGGCTCGATGCCGCCGATGACCTCGATGGCGACGTCGATGTCGCCGCGTTTGAGGAGGGCGGTCGCATCGGTGGTGACCAGGGCCGGGTCGATGCCCTCGCGGACCTTGGCGGGACGACGCACGGCGACGCCGGCGAGTTCGACGGGCGCGCCGATCCTGGCCGTCAGGTCTTCGGCGTGCGTCGTCATGATGCGCGCCACCTCTGAGCCGACCACACCACAGCCCAGCAGCGCCACCTTCAGCGGACGCGTACGCATCATTCGACCTACGCCTTTCGATCTTCCATCGCCACCCGGCACGCGGTTTGCGTGCCAGGTCTGACCAGTCTCACGCAATGGACAGCAGTTTCCATCCTCGGTCCATTGAGTGAGACGTCCATTTTGGGGGCCCGGGGGCCCGCCCCAGAAATACCGGCGTCACCCGAGGTCGAGACGCAGGAGATCTTCCTCCGTCTCGCGCCGGACGATCTCGCGCGCCTCACCGTCGCGCACCGCGACGACCGGCGGCCGGAGCGCGTGGTTGTAGTTGCTGGCCATGGAGCGGCAGTACGCGCCCGTGGCCGGGACCGCGACGAGGTCGCCCGGGGCGAGGTCCGCCGGGAGGAAGGCGTCCTTGACCACGATGTCGCCGCTCTCGCAGTGCTTGCCGACCACGCGCACCAGCATCGGTTCGGCGTCGGAGACGCGGGAGACGAGCGTGACCGCGTATTCGGCGTCGTAGAGGGCGGTGCGGATGTTGTCCGACATCCCGCCGTCGACGCTCACGTACGTCCGCAGGCCCTCCAGCGGCTTGATGGTGCCGACCTCGTAGAGGGTGAAGGCGGTCGGGCCGACGATCGCCCGGCCGGGCTCGACGGAGATCCGGGGGGCGCGCAGCCCCGCCGCCTCGCACTCCCGCGCGACGATCTCGTGCAGCGCCTTGGCGATCTCGTGCGGCTCGCGGGGGTCGTCGGCGGAGGTGTAGGCGATACCGAGACCACCACCGAGGTCGATCTCCGGCAGCTCCACGCCGTGCTCGTCGCGGACGGCTGCCAGCAGCCGCACGACGCGCTTCGCGGACACCTCGAATCCGGCCATGTCGAAGATCTGCGATCCGATGTGGGAGTGGACGCCGAGCAGCTCCAGCGAGGCGTGCCCCAGCGCCCGGCGGACGGCCTCGGCGGCGGACCCGTCGGCCACCGCGATACCGAACTTCTGGTCCTCGTGCGCCGTGGCGATGAACTCGTGCGTGTGGGCCTCGACGCCGACGGTGACGCGGATCTGCACGGGCTGACGGACACCCAGGTCGGCGGCGATGTGCGCGACGCGGGCGATCTCCTGGAAGGAGTCGAGCACGATGCGGCCCACGCCGGCCTCGACGGCCCGGGTGATCTCCGCGACGGACTTGTTGTTGCCGTGGAACGCGATCCGCTCGGCGGGCATCCCGGCGGCGAGCGCGGTGGCGAGTTCGCCACCGGAGCACACGTCGAGGTTGAGTCCTTCCTCCCGCAGCCACTTCACGACGGCCTTGGAGAGGAACGCCTTGCCCGCGTAGAACACGTCGGCGTCGGCGCCGAAGGCGTGCGCCCAGGCGCGGCAGCGGGCCCGGAAGTCCTCTTCGTCCATGAAGTAGGCGGGCGTCCCGAACTGTTCGGCCAGCGCCGTCACTTCGATCCCGCCCATGGTCACGACGCCGTCGGCGTTGCGGGTGACGGTGCGGGACCAGACCTTCTCGTCGAGGGCGTTGAGGTCGGCGGGCGGCGGCGCGTAGTGGCCCTCGGGCAGGACGTCGGCGTGGCGGGGCCCGGCGGGGTGCGCGGAACGGCTCATCGGATTCTCTCTTCGCGGGTCACAGGCGTTCGGGGGCGGCGATGCCGAGCTGGGACAGGCCACCGGCCAGCACCGTCCCGGCGGCTTCGGCGAGTGCCAGCCGGGAGCGGTGGGCGGCCGAGGGTTTCTCGTCGCCCTTGGGGAGCACGTCGTACTGGAAGTCGAGCAGCGCGTCGGCCAGCCGGACGAGCCGGCGCACGAGCCGTTCGGGCGCGCGGTGGTGGGCGGCGGCTTCGAGGGCGAGGGGGTGGTCGGCGAGGGCGCGCAGCAGGGCGTCGGCGGCGGGGGTGTGCTCCGTGTCCCCCGGCTCCGGCCGGAAGCCGAGCGCGGCCGCGTTGCGGAGCAGGGCGCGGGTGCGGGCGTATGCGTACCGCACGCGGAAGAAGTCACTGGACTCGTCCTGGACGAGGAGGGCCCGCGAACCGAACACGGGGGTCTCGTGGGGCGGGACGGCGAGCATGGCCCAGCGGGCGGCGTCGACACCGTACGCGGCGACGACGTCCCCTTCCTTCTCCGGTACGGGCGCGATCCGCAGCCCGCCCGTGTCGGGGTCGCCGCCGAGCCGCGACACGGCGCGGCGCACGACATCGGCCCGGGTCGCGGCGTCCGCGACCGGCACGGCCTGCGGGGAGCACCCGTACCGGTGGCCGCGCTCACGCACGTCCCGTACGAGGGCTTCGGCGGAAGGCCGGTCCATGACGAAGTTCAGGAACCCGGCACCGGTGACCTCGACCCGGTCGATCCCGGGCACCCGCGCGAGCCGGCGGGCGAGCACGCGCGCGACGTCCCCGGGCGGGCGTCCGGCACTCTTGGCCAGGGGAAAGGCGACGGCGGTGGCGTACTCCCCCACCCCGCCCGGCCGCGTCCGATCGACCACCACGCGCCCCGGCTGCTCCACCCCAACGGGCAACTCGCCCTCCTCGACGGCGCCACGCACGGCGTGCGCGACGGTACGGGAGAGGTCGGCGGGGGTCACGGGACCCAGCCTAGGGGAGAACCTCCGACGTCATGCGAGGGGTTTCGCGATGTGAACAACGTTGTGAACAACGCCCTGGTTCCCGGCGGTCTCCACCCTCCGACCTGCCCCTCGCCCCCACACCCTCACCCCCTGCCGGTCCCGGCGGGAGCCCCTTCCCGCTCACGCCGGTCCCGCCGCTCGACGAGCCGCCGTACGACCCGGACCAGCTCGGCCGGCTCGAAGGGCTTGGCGAGGAACGCGTCGACCCCGGCGGTGATCCCGGCCTCCATCTCGTGCTGCGTACAGGCACTGACCACGGCGAGCGGCACGTCCCGCGTCCTCGGATCGGCCCGCAACCGCGCGGCGGTCCCGAACCCGTCCAGCCGGGGCATGACCACGTCGAGGGTGATCACGTCGGGGCGGACGTGGTGGACGACGTCCAGACACTCGGCACCATCGTTCGCGGTCACGACCTCGAAGCCCTCCAGCTCGAGATTGACCTTGATCAGCTGCCGGATGACCTTGTTGTCGTCGACAACAAGCACCCGGCGCGAGGCGCCTGGCACAACTCGAGAGTAGGTGTGCCTAAGCCTCCGCGTCCGGGTTTTCCCCACTTCCACCCCCTCCGGGCGACCCACCCCTCCCCACCCCCGCAAACCGTTTCTGATCACCGCCCGCGAGCTGGTAGTGTTCAACCCGTCGCCGCAACGCGAACGACACGCCCCCGTAGCTCAGGGGATAGAGCAACGGCCTCCGGAGCCGTGTGCGCAGGTTCGAATCCTGCCGGGGGCACTTCGCAGGAAGTGCCCAAAGACCCCGCCATCAGCGCCTTAGCTGAGACGGGGTCTTCGCGTATGCGCGGCCAACTGCCGCCGTGTGCACCCGTATGTCAGCGGCTGCGGACTATTCGTGGACAGGATCTCGGTCCGTCGCCGCGGGTCTGGCCGGGAAGCAGCGAAGGCCCCCAACAGGCCCAGGGCCTCGCAGTGACCCACCGACAGGTCGGGCAGCCAGGGGTCCGTTGGGGCGTGCGGGGGTCGGCGGTCCGCCGGCGCGCCGCGGCGCGGGGCAGCTCCCGTTGCTCCTGCAGGGCGGTCGGGCCCCGTTCGTCGAGGGTGCCGAGTCGTTGCGCCGGAGAGCGGTGCCTGCCTTCACGCGGGCCGGCCTAGGGCGGATGCCGATCTCCCGCGGGTGGGTCCGGGGTGGGGCCCGGGGATCGGGCGGCCAAGAGGGCGATGACCACGCTGTCCGGGGTCTGGGAGAAGTCCCGGTACCACTGGCCCACCGAGGAGAAGGCGGGCGGGGTCGAGAGGCAGACCAGTTCGTCGGCGGAGGCGGAGAGCCGCGCGGCCGCGTCCGGAGGGGCCACCGGGGTGGCCATGACGATGTGGGTCGCGCCCTGCGCGCGGACGACCTCGCAGGCGGCGGCCGCCGTGGCGCCGGTGGCGACGCCGTCGTCGACCAGGATCGCCGTCCGGCCCGCGACGGGCAGGCGGGGGCGGCCCGCGCGGAAGCGGTGGGCCTGGTCGACGAGGGAGGCCGTCTCCGTTCGCTCGACCTCCGCCATGTCCTGCGGGCGGAGGCCGCCACGGCGCACCACGTCCTCGTTGATCACGCGTACGCCGCCTTCGCCGAGGGCGCCGAACGCCAGCTCGCGGTGGCCCGGGACGCCCAGCTTGCGTACGACCACCACGTCGAGCGGGGCGTCGAGCTCTTGGGCCACGTGGAAGGCCACCGGGACTCCGCCCCGGGGCAGGCCGAGCACCACCGGGTGCCGGGCTCCGTAGGAGCGCAGGGCCTCGGCCAGGCGGCGGCCGGCGTCGTCGCGGTCGTTGAACAACACCCTTCGAACCAACGCCCCCCGGCGACGTGGCGCAACTCGTACGAAGGAGGTGGTGTCGGGTCTGTGGGTTTTGGGGGGTGGGTAGGCGTAGGCGGTGTGCGTAGGTTGACGCGAAGGCCATGCGGCGCCGCTGACCAGGTGCTTTGTGGCGGGCTCTGACGACGAGGATGGGGCGGACGCGATGCGTGAGCTGGTGGAGACGGCGCGGCGGTGGGTGGCGGAGGGACGGGACGGCTACCTGGCGCGGCCCGTCACCGAGCAGGGGTTCGGGCCGCGGGACCCGGCCGGGGCGGTACTCGTGGACACGCGGGGCGACTGCGTCGGGGCCCTGTACCGGGGGGTGTTCGACGCCGAACTCGTCGCGGAGGCCCGCGCGATGGCGGCCGGGGACACCGCGCGGGTGTGCGAGGTCTCGGTCGGCGCCGGAGAGGCGGTGGAGGCGAAGCTGACGTGTGGCGGCCGGGCGGAGGTGCTGCTCCAGCCATTGGCGGCGATCCCGGCCGAGTGGTGGGAGTCGCTCGGAGAGGGACAGGGGGTGGCACTGGTGACCCGGCTGAACGAGGCCGCGGACCGGGCGGTGAGCGAGCTCGTACGGAACGTCGACCCCCCGGCCGACGACGCCGCGCGGCGGGCCGGTGAGCTGCTGCGCACGCGTCGACCGGGGCGGGACGCCCTGTACGGGGGCTCGGGGCTGGTGCTGGTGGAGGCCTACCCGTCCGCGCCGCAGGTGGTGATCGGCGGGGCCGGCGAGCTCGCGGAGATCATCGCGCGGCAGGCGACGCTGCTGGACTGGGGCGCGGTGACGGTCGAGTCGGCCGCCGAGGCGGAGAAGGTGCTGGGCGCGCACCGGGACGCCGCCTGCCTGGTGCTCCTCAGCCACGATCCGGACTTCGACGTGCCGACCCTGCGCACGGCGCTCGCGCTCGGCGTCCCGTACGTCGGCGCGCTCGGCTCCCGCCGGACCGCCGCCCGGCGTCGGGAGGGCCTGCTGGCCGGCGGGGTGACGGAGGCCGAGCTGGCCCGGGTGCACGGGCCGATCGGTCTCGACCTCGGGGCGCGGACCCCGCCGGAGACGGCCCTGGCCATCTGCGCCGAGATCCTCGGGGTGCTCGGGGGACGGGAGAGCGGCGGGCTGCGGGACTCGGAAGGGCCCCTGCGGGGGTAGCGGGGCCCTCGGGAGAGGTGGCCGGAGCGGGTCGCGGTCGTGTGGCCCGGACCGGCTTCCTCCCCATCTTGGGTGCCTAGATCAGGTCAATATCGACGAAGAGGAGGAAAATGGTACGTATGAACATGCTCGCGATGCTCGCGTCGGACGACGTACCGAATTCCGTCTGGTTCCTCTTCATCGGGTTCATCATCGTCGCGTTCCTCCTCGCCGCCTTCAAGCTGGGCCAGATGGTGCGTGCCAAGGAGCCGCCGCCGCCGACTCCCGAGAGCCACCCGCACCTGCCGGACGGCGGCGCGGTGTACGAGGTGCGCGAGGAGCGGGACCCCGTGGAGTTCCCCGAGAGCGGCCTGCGCCCGCACGAGATGCAGGGCTTCGGCAACTTCGGCTCCACCACTTCCATCCACCCGGACGAAGTCCGCGCGGCCCGGGAGTCCGGCTACCAGCACTCGCACCCGCACGCCGGCCAACGCCCGTCCTCCGAGGTCACCGAGCCCCCGCCGCCCGCCCCGCCGACTCCGCCGGAGCCGCCGGTCGCCCCGCCGCACGGGGGGACGGACCACAGTTGACCGGACCAGACCTATCGCGCCCCGCAATCGACCGGGCCCACACCTGACGGGGCCCCCTCCTCACGACGGGGACGACCACCGTACGGGCCTCTGACCCGCCCCCCGAGGGCGGCGGGTCAGAGGTCCGTCCGCAGGCGCAGCACCTCCGGCGGGGGGTGGCGCAGCGCGGTGTGCCGGACCTCCGCCGCCAGGGGCGGGTCGAGCGGACGGTACGCCACCTCCCCCAGGCCGATGGCCGTGACCGTCGGCGCCGGCGACGCCCCGGCCGTCGGCTCTCCCGGGGCGTCGCCCGCCCGGCCGGCCAGGGTCTCGGACAGCTCCCGGCGCAAGGGGGCCGACAGGGGGCTCGACACCAGCGGGGCCTCGTCGTCGCCCGGCACGAGCAGGACCAGCGCCGCCGGCCGGCGGGGCGTCCCGGTGTAGCCGATCACCGCCGCGTCCCGGACGTCGGTGTGCCGGAGCTTCTGCCAGGCGCGCCGGCCGGCCGGGTAGGGCTGGTCCAGCCGTTTGACGACCAGCCCCTCGATACCGCTCGCGGGCAGCGTCTCGTACCAGGTCGCGGCCAGCTCCGGATCGGTCGTCATCGGGACGGGTTGGAGGGGCGGCCCGAGCGGGAGCAACAGGTCCACCAGGAGCGCCCGCCGCCGCTCGTACGTCCGGCCGCGCACATCGACGCCGGCCAGCTCCAGCACGTCGAACGCCGCGTAGGAGGCGGGCAGGCTGTGCGCGAGCGCCGGCGCGCGGCTCGCCGTCGCCGCCGCCCGCCGCTGTACGAGGGCGAAGTCCGTACGGCCGTCGTGCCAGACCACCACCTCCCCGTCGAGCACGGTCCCGGCGGGCAACCGCTCCGCGGCCAGGGCCAGATCGGGGAACGCGCTGGTCACGATCCGGCCGGAGCGGGCCTGGAGGACGACTGCGTCCGCGGTGCGCAGGACGACGAGCCGGTGGCCGTCGAATTTCGGCTCGTACGCCAGGCCCGCCGCCCGCGGCAGGGTCCGTACGGTGGCGGCGAGCGCGACCCTGACCCGGCTCACGGCAGCGCCCCGGCCTGTGCGGGGTCGGTGAGCGGGGCGAACAGGTCGCCGTCGCGGGCCAGCCGGGGCGCGATGTCGTCGGCGAGGAACACCAGGTCGGACGGGTGCGCACAGGCCTCCACCTCGGCCCAGGAGATGGGCGCGGAGACGGTCTGGCGGGCGCGGGCGCGCAGCGTGTAGGGCGCGGCGGTGGTCTTGGCGGCGGCGTTCTGACTGTGGTCGACGAAGACCTTGCCGGGCCGCAGCGCCTTGGCCATCCGGTGTACGACGAGTTCGGGCAGGTCCCGTTCGGCCTCCTGGGCGAGCCGCTTGGCGTACGCGGACACCCGCGCGGACGGGGTCGGCTCCAGGGGCGCGGACAGGTGGAGGCCCTTGGCGCCGGAGGTCTTGGGGTAGGCGTGCAGGCCGTCGGCGGCGAGCCGGTCGCGCAGCCAGAGGGCGGCGGCGCAGCACTCGACGACGGTGGCGGGCGGCCCGGGGTCCAGGTCGAGGATCAGTCGGTCGGCGATGGCGGGGCTGCCCGCCGTCCACTGGTGGACGTGGAACTCCACGACGAGGTTCGCGGCCCACATGAGGGTGGGCATGTCCGCGATGACCACCTGTTCGGCGGAAGGGTCCTCCGAGCGCGGGACGGGGCTGGTCAGCACCCAATCGGGGGTACCGGGCGGGGGGTTCTTGGTGAAGAAAAGCTGCCCGTCCGGGCCGTCGGGGTAGCGCAGGAACGACACCGGCCGGTTGTGGACGTGGGCCAGCAGGGGCTGCGCGACGGTGGCGTAGTAGTGCAGCACCTCGCCCTTGGTGAAGCCGGTCTCCGGATAGAGGACCTTGTCCAGGTTGCTGAGCGCGATGCGCCGGCCCTCCACCATGGTGATCGGCGTCATACGATGAGATTGCCACGAAACGGGAGGAACTGTGCGATCCATCTGGAATGGGGCGATTTCCTTCGGGTTGGTCAGCATCCCGATCAAGCTCGTGAACGCCACCGAGAGCCACTCGATCTCCTTTCGTCAGGTCCATGTGACCGACGGCGGGCGCGTGCGGTACCGCAAGGTGTGCGAGCTGGACGGGGAGGAGGTGTCGGCCGCCGAGATCGGCAAGGGGTACGAGGAGGCGGACGGCTCGATCATCCCGATCACGGACGAGGACCTGGCGCGGCTGCCGATCGCGACCGCGAAGACGATCGAGATCGTGTCGTTCGTCCCCGCCGACGAGATCGATCCGCTCCAGATGGACGCGGCTTACTATCTGGCGGCGAACGGGGCGACGGCCGCCAAGCCGTACACGCTGCTGCGGGAGGCGCTCAAGCGGAGCCGGAAGGTGGCGATCGCGAAGTTCGCGCTGCGGGGGCGGGAGCGGCTGGGGATGCTGCGGGTCGTCGACGACGTGATCGCCATGCACGGACTGCTGTGGCCGGACGAGATCCGCCGCCCCGAGGGGGTGGCGCCGGAGACGTCGGTGACGGTGCGGGACGCCGAACTCGACCTGGCGGACGCGCTGATGGCGACCTTGGGCGAGGTGGACATCGAATCGCTGCACGACGACTACCGCGAGGCCCTGGAGGAGATGATCGCGGCGAAGGCGGGCGGCGCGTACGAGCCCGCGGAGGCCGCGGCGGAACCGGCCGGGCAGGTGATCGACCTGATGGCGGCGCTGGAGCGGAGCGTGCAGGCGGCGAAGGCCTCGCGGGGGGAGGGCGGCGGGGCGGCGGCCGAGGCGGAGGCGGACGTGACACCGATCCGGCGGAAGTCGGCCGCCGCGCCGAAGGCGGTGGGCGGGAAGAAGTCCACGGCGGCGTCGGGATCGGGCGCGGCGAAGAAGACGGCGTCGGGGCGGAAGTCCACGTCGGCGGCGGCGACCAAGAAGACAGAGTCGGCGGGCGGGGCGAAGTCGGGCGGCACCAAGTCCACTTCGGCCGCCACGAAGAAGACGGCGGCGTCGGCCAAGAAGGCCACACCCCCGCGCAAGCGCCGCTCGGCGTAGACCCTGGCCGGGTTCTTTCGCGGGGGCCCTGCGGGTTGCCCGCGCCGCCGGGCGGGGTCGGTGCCCGGCCAAGTCCCTCCCGGGGTCGCCCGGGCCGCCGGGCGGGGTCGATGTTCGCCGCAGACGCCGGCGGGGCGGGTGCCCTGGCCGGGCGGTTCGACTGAACCCGGAGGTTGCCCGGTGGGCCGGGCGGGGTCGGTGTCGCCTCAAACGCCGGCGGGGCTGGGTGGGGCGGACACGCCAGCGCGGGAAGCCCTCCCGGCTTCGCCAGGCGGCGCAGGTAACAGCCGGGCCGAGCTCAGCGCGTGCCGTGGCGGGGCCGGTGCCCCGGCCGGGCGGTTGCCCGAACCCGCGAAGGTTGCCCGGGCCGCCGTGCGGGGTGGCGCCCCGGCCAGGCGTTGCGCAGTCCCTGCCGAGGTCGCCCGGGCCACCGGGCGGGGTCGGTGTCGCCTCAAACGCCGGCGGGGCTGGGTTCGCTGGCTTCGCCAGGCGGCGCAGGTAACAGCCGGGCCTGCGCCCCGGGCCGGGCGGTCTGTCTCAGGCAGAGTTACCCGCGCCGCCGGGCGGGGTCGGCGTCGCCTCAAATGCCGGCGGGGCTGGGTGGGGCGGACACGCCCGCGCGGGAAGCCCTCCCGGCTTCGCCAGGCGGCGCAGGGGACAGCCGGGCCGAGCTCGGCGCGTGCCGTGGCGGGGCCGGTGCCCGGGCCGGGCGGTTGCCCGAACCCGCGAAGGTTGCCCGCGCCGCCGGGCGGGGTGGGGCCCCGGCCAGGCGTTGCGCAGTCCCTCCGGGGGGTGCCCGGGCCGCCGGGCGGGGTGGGGCCCCGGCCAGGCGTTGCGCAGTCCCTCCGGGGGTGCCCGGCCGCCGGGCGGGGGCGAGGTTCGCCGCAGACGCCGGCGGGGCTGGTTCGGCGGGCGCGCCGTCGTGAGAGAAGCCATACCGACGCCTGAGGGGCCGGCCAGTCCGAGTTCGGCGGGCGCGTCAGAGGGGCCGAGGCAAGGGCGGGCGGTTGGGGTTCGGAGGGTACGGCGGGGGGCGTTGCGCAGCGATGCGATCCCGGGCGAGGTCGGAGGCACCATCCGGAGACGGGGAATGTGAGTGGTGGTCCGGCGTGGCGGAGGTGTCGGGGCGCTATGGGAGCCAGGTCGAGGTGTCGCGGGCGAGGGAGAAGAGGGCGTCCGCGTCCGGGGGTTTGAGGGCGGGGGTGGCCGTCGTGAAGTACGGGGTCAGTGCGGGTTGGAGGACGCGGACGTCGCGCAGGGTCGGCGCCACCTCGACCGTGGCCGCGTCGACCACCGCCACCACCGGGGTGGCCGGCGCCCGTAGGGCTCGCGCGGCGTGGGCCGCCGCGCGGCGGATGTGGCGCACGTCGGGGCGCGGGTCGGCCCGGCCCACCGTGACCAGCAGGTCCCCGGCCCGGACCCGTTGGCGCCGGCCCGCCACCGTGGCCACGCAGAACACCCCGGCGGGGCCGATCAACAGGTGGTCGATCACGCCGCCGCCCGGCAGGGGCACGGCGTGCAGGACCCGCCAGTCCATCGCTTCGAGGGCCTCCAACTCCGCCCCCACCGCCTCCCTGGCCTCGATTTCCCGGCGCAGCCGGTGGCGGGTCCGGGTGCCCGGTGAGCCGTACGCCAACTCCCCCAGCAGCGGCTCCCCCGGCCGGTTCGGGGCCAGGTCCCGGTCCGGCGCAAGGGCCAGGCGGAGCCGTTCGGCAGGCGTGGGCACAGGCGGCGGCCCGACGGCCGGCTCACCGCTCAGGTAGGGGCGCAGGGCGGCCAGCACCGCCTCGCGGTGGGTTTCGTCCAACAGGCTGATCCGGTTGGTCCGCCGGTCGTACCAGGCCACCGCCCGGCCGTCCGGCAGGTTGACGAACAGCCTGCCCATGCCGGGCCGCCCGCTCGGCAGCACCTTGAGTCCGCGCATCGTCCTCACCCCCGGCGTCCATGGGAGCAGGCGGTGCGCCGCCCGGCAATCCCCCGCACGTGGCGCGCCGCGCGACGGCTCCGCCCGGACGCCGTCGGTTCGCGGTCGGATCGCCGTGACGAGGCCATCGCCCCAGTTCCGTGACCGCCGTCAGCCGCCGCAGTGGGCCTCGTGATTCTCCGGCGGGGGCCTACGGACGTCCGACCCCGAACGCGCCCGGCCACCTCGGCCGGCGCGGGCATCGCCCATGTGTGCGGGCGAAACCGGACCGGGTCGGCCTAAGGTTGGCGGGAAACACCCGTTGCCCCGGCGCCGTGTAGAGGAGGCCCACCGCTGTGCGCACGCTCCCCTCCCGCACGGGCACCGGGCTGCTCCTGCTGGCTTGCCTGCTGCCGTTGCTGTCGGCGTGCGGCGACCCCGGCGGCCTGGCCTCCGCCGGTCCGACCCCGACCGCGAGCGGACCCGTACGGCTGTGGCCGTGGCGCAAGGGCGCCGACGTACCCCCGGCCCCGCCGGGAGGCGTGCCGCCGGTGTACGTGCAGGGCCTGCAGCCCGTGCACGACCAGAACGTGCACGAGGTGGACGCGGTCGCCCTGGTGCAGGCGGAGCTGCGCGCCCATCGGGGCGCCCTCGTCGGCGCGGACGGGATGCCGAAGGAGACCGCCGACGCGATCCGGGCCTGCGGGACGGAGTCCTCGGAGAAGTGCCCGGTGCTCGACCCCTACTACCGGGACCTCACCGGGAACGGGAAGGACGAGGTCGTCGTCGGGATCGAGCTGCCCGACAACATGATGTCGGTACGTGCCTACACGGCCGACCCCGACGGGCGACTCAACCGGATCATGGCGACCACCGAGACCGTCATCGGCGTCGAGCTGGCCGGTCAGAACGTGGTCTTGCGCGTGCCGAGCGGGCATCCCGGATACGAGCTGTTCAGCACCTGGTCGTGGGACGAGAAGCAGCGCAGCATGCTGCCCGCGCGCGAGCAGATCGTACGGGTGCCCGCGCGCCCGGGGGCGTCATGAGGGCCCGGCTCCCCGCCTGGACCGCCAGGCTCACCTGGAAGTCGGCCTGCTTCATCGTGGTCATGTGCTGTGCGTTGGCGGCGGCGCTGGGCGCGCTGGTGCACGTCGAGGTGACCCGACAGACCGTGTCGAACGCGCGGGACCGGGCCTTGGAGAAGCTGGGCGATGCCACGCGGGCGTACGAGGCGGGCGAGGCCCTGCCCCCGCGTTCGGCGCTCGATCCGGCGGGGCTGCCGGATCCGCTGCGGCGGCTGGCGGTGCGCGGACAGCGGGGCACCGTCGTGGCCGAGTTCCGGGGGCGGCAGGTCATGTGGGCGGCGGGTCCCGCGGACGGCCGTGCCCTCGCCACGGCCGTGGACTACAGCCAGGCGGCGCGGACCATCAGCGGGCTGGACCACGCGATCATCGGCTCCTCGATGCTGGCGATCGGCGGCACGCTGCTGTTGGGGGCGTTCGCGGTGCGGCGGGTGACGCGGCGGCTGCACCAGACGGCCACGGTCGCGCGGCGGATCTCCCAGGGCGACCTCGACGCGCGCGTCGGCGACCCGCGGACGAAGGACGCCTCGCGGCACCAGGACGAGGTGGCGACGGTGGCGGGCGCGCTCGACACGATGGCGGCCACCCTCCAGGGGAAGCTGGAGCGCGAGCAGCGGTTCACGGCGGACGTCGCGCACGAGCTGCGGACGCCGCTCACCGGGTTGCAGGCTGCGTCGGAACTCCTGCCGGAGGGGCGGGCGACGGAGCTGGTGCGGGAGCGGGTACGGACGATGCGGGGGCTGACGGAGGACCTGCTGGAGATCTCGCGGCTGGACGCGGGGCGCGAGGTGGTGGAGACGGACCTGCACCAGCTGGCGCGGCTGGCCCGGCGGGCGGTACGGGCGTCGGGGACGCCGACCGAGGTGGTCGTGGTGCGGGACACGCTGGTGGAGACCGACCGGCGGCGGCTGGAGCGGGTGCTGGGGAACCTGCTGGCGAACGCCCACCGGCACGGGCGGGAGCCGGTCGTCCTGACGGTGGACGGGCCGGTGGTGACGGTACGGGACCACGGTGACGGGTTCCCGGAGTACCTGCTGACGCAGGGCCCGCAGCGGTTCCGCAGTGCGGGGGCCGGGGGCGGGGGCGGCAAGGGACACGGCCTGGGCCTGACCATCGCGGTCGGCCAGGCCGCGGTGATAGGGGCGCGGCTGGAATTCCGCCGGGCGGAGGGGGGCGGGGCGGAAGCGGTGCTGCACCTGCCGTGACGTTGCCCTGGCCGGGCCGTTGCGCGGGCCCCCGCGGGGGCTGCCCGGACCACCGGGCCGGATCGGTGTCCGCCTCAAACGCCGGCGGGGCTTGGTGAGACCGGTCGCCGCGGGGCCCCCAAGGCCCCCGCAGGGGTTGCCCGGACCACCGCCGGGCGGGGCCTGGGTCCGCCTCAAACGCCGGCGGGGCTGGGTGCCGGCGAGCGCACCGCCGCGCGAAGCGACCCCGGCTTCGCCGCGCGCCTCAAACGCCGGCGGGGCTGAAGTGAAACCGGGTCCATGCGTGGGCCCCGAGGGCGGCCCGGACCAGCAGGCCGGGTGGGTGTCCGCCTCAAACGCCGGCGGGACTGTAGGGGTGCGGGCCGGGCGGTGGTCTGTCCCGCCGGCGGGTACTGGACGGGAGTCGGGGCGGGGTGGGGGGCGGACGGGGCTAAAACGTGATGGGTGGCGCGCGGGGGTCGCGCTTCCACGACCCGGGGTCGGCGCCATGAAGCATGCCCGCCCCGGACGACCCCCCACCCCGTCCACGGCCGCGGCACCCCGCCCGGACGGAGCCACCCCCAGCCCCGCCGGCGCTTGAGGCGAACACCGACCCCGCCCGGCCGACCGGGCCACCGCCCCGCCGCGGTGAACCACACAGCCACCCCGCCCGGCCGACAGGGCAACCGCCCCGCCGCGGAGAACCACACGCCGACCCCGCCCGACGAACCCGGCAACCCCGCGGAGGACCGCACAACGACCCGGCCAGGGCACCGGCTACCGCCACGGCCAGCGGGCGCGGGGGCGGGTCGTGTCCGGGCGGTAGGTGTACTTCCAGCCCTTGCGGAGGCCCAGGCGTTTCGTCTGGCCCGCCGGGACCCGTTCGTACAGCAGGACCGTCGGGGCCGCGCCGTCCGGGTTCGGGACGGGGATCTCGTACCACTTCGGGGGGTGGCCGGTCGGGCCCAGCAGGATCGGCAGGGACCGGCCGTCCATGGGACCGCCCTCGAAGGGGGTCGATTCGCTTCTCACCCCTCCAGTGTCACAGCAGGTGGGCCGCCTCGGAGACCACGGGGATCACCCGCCGGGCCAGGACCCCGACGGGGCCGTCCGCCGTTTCCAGCGCCAGGGCCGCCCGCGCCGCCGCGGCCGTCTGCGGATCGGTGGCCGCCGTGGCGGTGAGGAGGGCGATGAACTGGTCCACCAGCCAGTCGCGGAGCGAGCCGACCTCAGGCTGCTTGCCCTCGTCGATCCAGTTCAGCGAGGCCCCTTCCACGGCCGTGATCCAGGTCCGCACCATCATCCGCAGCCGCGGCCCCGGGTCCGGGACGGCCAGGTGGACGATGATCTGTTCGGCCGCCGCGCGGCGAATGCCGTCCACGGTCGCCGTCGTACGGGAGGTCTCCACCACGCTGCCGCCCTGGAGCAGCGCCGCGAAGCCGGTGTCGTGTTCGTCGACGAAGGCCAGGTAGCGGTCCAGGGCCCGGGACAGCCGCCGGGTGAGGGGCCCTGCCTGGGGTTGCGCGAAGCACTGTCCCAGCAGCTCCGCCGCCGAGCGCAGGGCGGCTTCGTAGAGCTGTTGTTTGCCGCCCGGGAAGTAGCGGTAGACCAGCGGGCGCGAGACCCCGGCGGCCTCGGCGACGTCGTCGAGGGAGACCTCCTCCGGCGCCCGGTGCGCGAACAGCGACAGGGCCGCGTCGAGGAGTTGGGCCCGGCGCTCCTCGACGCTCAGCCTGCGGTAGGCCCGTACGGTCGTCATGCCCGCAGGGTAACCCCGGGGAGTGACGGTCAGGCCAGGAGTCCCGAGCTCTTCCACAGCCTGCGGCCTACGCCGCGCAGTACGCCGATGTCGTCGAGGAAGTCCGTCAGCCGCTTGGCGCCGGTCTGCATGACCTCGCGCCGGTGGCCGCTCGCCTTGACCTGGGCGACGGCTTCGCGCCGGTCCAGGCCGATGTTCTCGTAGACCTGGGGGTTGACGAAGGCCAGCGAGAAGACGCGGGCGGCCTCGCCGCAGCTGATCCGGGTGAGTTCCTGCTCCCAGCGGGGGGCCGTCAGCATCTGGCGGCGCAGTTCCTCGCGGGCGTAGCGGACGTGCCGGGCCTCTTCGATGACGTGGATGCGGGTGACCCCGCGCACCAGCGGTTGGATGCGCTCGTCGGGGAAGGTCAGGCGCTGCATCCAGTCGAGGATCTCCTCGCCGAGGAGGGTGCAGGCGAAGGAACCGGGGGTGGTGGAGACCGTCTTGAGGACGCGAGCGAGGTTGTGGTGGGTGCGCGAGACCGGGTAGGCGGGGGTGTCCGCCTTGCGGATCATGCGGGCGAACATCATGGAGTGCCGGCATTCGTCGGCTATCTCGGTGAGCGCGTAGCGGACGTGGTTGCTGACCAGCGACTTGTCGTAGATGTGGCGGACGAGCAGCTGCATCAGGATGATCTCGAACCAGATGCCGAGGGAGCCGAGCGCGGCAGCCTCGTGCCGGGAGAGGTCGATGCGCTGCTCCTCGCCCATCTTCTTCCAGAGCGGTGTGTCGTAGAGCGAGAGCAGTTCGGGCGGCCAGTAGTACCTGCCTTCGATCGGCGGGGCGTCCCAGTCGAGTTCCTTGTCGGGGTCGAAGGAGTGCTTGGCCGATGATGCGAGCAGTCGTTCGGCTGTCTCCTCGCGGTCCTTCAGGAGGCCGAGCGCGTCCCTCGGCGCTGCTCGATCGGTCACGGTCGTCATGGCTTCGGACACCTCGCTCGTGGAGTTACCGGCGGTCACTGCTTATGAGACTGCTTGTCAGCAAGACCGTCAATCCCCCCGGCGCGACTTGTTGACCCCGCGTCTACCAACGTGTGACGCTGCGGGCGGTGGCCAACTGTGCCGTCTTGTAAGCGAGTACGAGTCTTGTAGGCGAGTACGCGAGACGTGACGAGTACGTGAGATGCGAGACGAGGGAGCGTCAGTGTCGACGCACGAGCTCTACACCAAGGACCCCGGCGAGGACGTCTGGCAGGTTCCGGCCTCCGGCGCCGCCCGCTTCAGCTGGGAGTACGGCGCCGGCCGGGAGCGGCTGCTCGCCCTGTACCAGAAGGGCAAGGACAAGCAGTGGGACGGCGCCAAGCGCATCGCGTGGGACCTGGAGGTGGATCCCTGCGATCCGCTCGGCACCCCCGACGAGGCACTGACGCTCCACGGCACCCGTTACTGGGCCAAGCTCACCGAGAAGGACAAGGGGGAGTTGCGCCGCCACTACGCGGCATGGAACTTCAGCCAGTTCCTGCACGGGGAGCAGGGGGCGATGGTGTGCGCGGCGCGCATCGTCGAGTCCGTGCCGGACCTGGACGCGAAGTTCTACTCGGCGACCCAGACGATGGACGAGGCCCGGCACGCGGAGATCTTCGGGCGTTTCCTGCACGAGAAGGTCGGGATGCTCTACCCGATCAACGACAGCCTGCAAGGGCTGCTCGGCGACACCCTGCGCGACTCCCGCTGGGACATGCCGTACCTCGGCATGCAGGTGTTGATCGAGGGGCTGGCGCTGGCGGCCTTCGGGATGATCCGCGACACGACCGACAAGCCGCTGCCCAAGCAGATCCTGGCGTACGTGATGCAGGACGAGGCCCGGCACGTGGCCTTCGGGCGGATGGCGCTGCGGGACTACTACAAGCAGCTGACGGACGCCGAGCTGCGCGAGCGCGAGGAATTCGTGATCGAGGGCTGCTACCTGATGCGGGACCGGCTGCGCGGGGTGGAGGTCCTGGAGAACTTCGGCATCCCGAGGAAGGAGGCGGAGGAGTTCAGCGAGCAGTCGGAGTTCCTGCACCTCTTCCGCAGGCTGCTGTTCAGCCGGATCGTGCCCTGCGTCAAGGACATCGGGCTGTGGGGCGACCGGTTGCAGCGGGCGTACCTGGAGATGGGCGTCTTCGAGATGGGCGACTCCAACCTCGACCTGCTGATGAGCGAGGACGAGGAGATCGCCGAGGCGCTGGACCGCGAGCGGTTCGCGGCGGAGGAACGGGAGCGGGTCGCGGAGGTCCGGTCCGCCATCGAGGAGGGCGCCGGGGGCGGTTGATCCATGGGTGGACCCCTTACGGGAGGGTCGGCTTCGCCTCCAGCGCGGCCGCCATCACGGCGCGGGCGATCGGGGCCGCCGCGCTGTTGCCGCTGATGCCGCCCCGGTCCGCCGAGGCGTCCTCGACGACCACCGCGACCGCGACCGCCGGCACCGGGGAGCCCGCCGCCCTGGCCCAGGCGATGAACCAGGCGTAGGGCGTGCCCGCGTTGCCCACCCCGTGCTGCGCGGTGCCGGTCTTGCCGCCGACCACCGTCCCCGGGACGGCGGCGTTGCGACCCGTCCCGTTCTCCACCACCTTGACCATGAGCTCCTGCACGCGCAGCGCCGTCGCGGGGCTCATCACGCGGCCGAGCGTGTGCTGTTCGGAGCGCCGCACCTGGCTCCCGTCGTCCCGGGTGGTGCGCTCCACCAGGTACGGGCGTCTCAGCTCCCCGCCGTTGGCGACGGCCGCCGCCACCATCGCCATCTGGAGGGGGGTCGCCTTGGTGTTGAACTGCCCGATCGAGGAC
The DNA here is from genome assembly GCF_004795055.1 of Streptomyces sp. A1136. Taxonomy (GTDB): domain Bacteria; phylum Actinomycetota; class Actinomycetes; order Streptomycetales; family Streptomycetaceae; genus Streptomyces. The sequence goes on along the minus strand of NZ_SSBJ01000021.1, from coordinate 64,820 downwards.
AGCGCCAGTTGGTCGGGGCTCATGTCGGTGTCGAAGGTCGACGGCGACACCCAGGCGGGCACGCGCAGCCCGTCGTCGTTGAAGCCGAAGCGCCGCGCCGCGTCCACCATGCGGGCCAGGCCGACCTGTACGCCGATCTTCGCCATGACCGTGTTGCACGACCACTGCACCGCCTCCGCCATCGAGGCGTCCTCGCAGCCGGTGGCCTCGTTCGGCAGCAGGGTGTCGGTGCCCGGCAGCGGGTACGGGTCGGGGGTCCGGGTGGGGGCGTCCACGTCCTTGACCACCCCGGCGTCGAGCGCGGCCGCCGCCGTCACGATCTTGAAAGTGGAGCCGGGCGGGTACGTCTCGCGCAGCGCCCGGTTGAGCATCGGCTTGGCGGGGTCGGCGTTGAGCCGCGTCCACGCGTCCTTGACCCGCGCGCCGGTGCCCGAGAGCGCCGCCGGGTCGTACGAGGGGCTGCTGACCAGGGTCAGGATCCTGCCGGTGGCCGGCTCCAGGGCCGCGACCGCGCCCCGCTTCCCCGCCAGCCCGGTGTACGCGGCCCGCTGCATCCCGGCCCGGATGGTCGTGACCGCGTTCCCGCCCGGCGGGTGGCCGCGGGCCAGGTCGTACCAGAGCGGGAAGGCGGAGAGACCGGGGTCGGTGCCCGCGAGGACGGCGTCCTCGGCCCGCTCGACGAAGCTGGTCCCGTACGTCTGCGAGGCGAAGCCGGTGACGGGTGCGTAGAGCGGGCCGTCGATGTAGGTCCGCTCGTAGCGCAGCAGTTGGCCGCTGTCCCGGGAGCCGGTGACAGGCCGGCCGTCGACCAGGACATTCCCGCGCGGCTTCGCGTACCGCTCGACGGCGGTGCGCTTGTTGGCCGGGTTCGCGCCGTAGGCGGAGGCCTCCCAGACCTGCACCCGGCCGATGTTGACCAGCAGGGCGAGGAGCAGGGCCGCACAGAAGTACGCGCACCAGCGGATGTAGCGGATCACGCGGCGGCCGCCTCTCCGGCCGGCAGGGGCCTGCGGGCACTGTCGCCGAGCCGGATCAGCAGGGCGACGATGATCCAGTTCGTGACCACGGAGGAACCGCCCTGCGCCAGGAACGGCATGGCCATGCCGGTGAGCGGGATCAGCCCGGTGACACCGCCGGCGATGACGAACACCTGGAGGGCGAGGATCGAGGCGAGCCCGGTGGCGAGGAGGCGCCCGAAGGGGTCGCGCAGCGCGAGTCCGGCGCGGAAGCCCCGGTCCACGAGGAGCCCGTAGAGCAGCAGGATCGCGCTCAGGCCGACGAGCCCGAGTTCCTCGCCGGCGGTGGCCAGGATGAAGTCGGACTTGGCGGCGAAGCCGATGAGGAAGGACTGGCCGTGGCCGAGGCCGGCGCCGAGGAGGCCGCCGGCGCCGAAGGCGAAGAGGGACTGCGCGAGCTGGCCGGGGCCGTCGCCGCGCGCGATGGAGGCGAAAGGATTCAGCCAGTCCTCCACGCGGCCGTGCACGTGCGGCTCGAACGTCCCCACCGCGTACGCGCCGAGGGCGGCGAGCAGCAGTCCGATCGCGATCCACCCGATCCGCCCGGTGGCGGTGAACAACATGATCACGAACAGGCCGAAGAAGAGCAGGGACGTGCCCAGGTCGCGTTCCAGGACCAGTACGCCGACGCTGAGCAGCCAGATGGTGAGGATCGGGCCGAGGACGCGGCCGGGCAGCAGGCGCAGCTTCCACAGCAGCCGGCGTCCGGTCAGCGCGAGGGCGGTGCGGTTCGCGGCGAGGTAGGCGGCGAAGAAGACGGCGAGCAGGATCTTGGCGAACTCCCCGGGCTGGAAGGAGTACCCGGCGAACCGGATCCAGATGTGGGCGCCGTTGACGGCCGGGAAGAAGACGGGGACGAGCATCAGGGCGAGCGCCGTGGTGACCGAGAGGTACGCGTACCGCTGGAGGACCCGGTGGTCCCGCAGCGCTCCGACCACCAGCACGAACAGCGCCAGCCCGAGGCCGGACCAGCGCAGTTGGTCGCCTGCGGCCGGATGGGCGGGGGTGGTGAGGTCGAGCCGCTCGATCAGGACCAGGCCGAGGCCGTTGAGCAGGACGGCGATGGGCAGGACGAGCGGGTCGGCGTACGGGGCGCGGAGCCGGACCGCGAGGTGCGCGAGCAGGGCGGCCCCGGCGAACCCGACGGTGTGCCGGGTGACGGCGTCGGGGAAGTGGCCGGTGGCGGCGAAGCCGACGTAGAGGTGACCGAGTACGGCGATCAGGACCGACCCGACGAGCAATGTGAGCTCGATGCCGCGGCCCTTGGGGGTCAGGGCGTCGGGAGGCGGGGGCGGAGCGGGTTCCGCCACCTTCGCCGTCAGAGCGGTCATAGGGGGAACGTAGCAAGCACGGGAACGCTATGTCCGCTTATGTCACAGTGCGCCGAAGAGTCGACACAAACGGTCGGAACCCGAGGCCAGACGGGCCGGGGCGCAGACCGGATCGCCCCGGCGCCCCCGCCGAACAGGTGACGCGGCCTCACCCCGCCGTATCCGCTGGGCGATTCGTCATACCGGACATGGCAGCATCGGCCGCCCCGGAGGTGATTACATGACAAACCGACCACGTCTTGTCCGCACCGTCTGCGTCGCCGCCGCCGTCCTCCTCACGGCCGCCGGCCCGCCCGCCACCGCCCGCGCCGAACCCCTCCCCGCGACGGAACCCGCCGCTGCCCCACGGCCGGCCACCGCACCGCGGCCCGCCGCCGCACCGCGGCCCGGCACCGAACCCGCCGGCGCACCCGCCACCGGCGAGTCCGTCGGGGCGCTGCTCACCCGCCTCCAGGACCTGTACCAGAAGGCGGAGCAGGCCTCCGAGGCCTACAACGCCACCGAAGTCGCCCTCAAGGCGCGCCAGGACGAGGAGCGCCGGCTCGGCACCGAACTCGGCAAGGCCCGCTCCGCCCTCTCCACCGAGCGGGCCCGCGCGGGCCGGCTGGCCCGCGAGCAGTACCAGGGCTCCCGCGGCTTCCTCTCCCCCTACCTGCGGATGCTCCTCTCCGGAGACCTCCGCCACGCCTCCGACCAGCGCCGGCTCACCGCCCTCCAGGGCGCCCGCACCGCCGGGGTCCTCAGCCGCCTCGAACGCGGCGAGCAGCGCGCCGGGACCCTCGCCGGCGCCGCCCGCAAGGCCCTGGACACCCAGCGGGACCTGACCGCCGAGCGCAAGCGGCACAAGGAGGAGGTCACCGGCCGGCTCAAGGAGGTCGAGCGGCTCCTTGCCTCCCTGACCCCCGGGCAACTGGCCCGACTCGACGCCCGGGAGACGGCGGTCACCGCCGAAGCGCAACGGGAACTGATCGGCTCGGGCCGGCTCGGCCGGGCGGGTTCCCCCGCCGCCTCCCTGCCGGCCTCCACCCCCACCGCCGCCGGCGGCGCGGCCCTCGCCTACGCGGTGGCCCAGATCGGCAAGCCCTACGTCTGGGGCGCCGAGGGCCCGGCCTCCTTCGACTGCTCCGGGCTCACCTCCCGGGCCTGGGAGCACGCCGGGCGGCCGATCCCCCGCACCAGCCAGGAGCAGTGGGCGCAGCTGCCGAAGGTCCCGCTGGACCGGCTGCGCCCCGGGGACCTCGTGGTGTACTTCCCCACCGCCACCCACGTCGCCCTCTACATCGGCGACGGCAAGGTCATCCAGGCCCCCCGCCCGGGAGCCACCGTCAAGGTGTCGCCGATCGCCGCGAACCCGGTGCTGGGCGCCGTGCGCCCCGATCCCGCAGGGACCCCGCTCGCCTCGTTCACCCTCCCGCCGCTGCCCGAGTCGGCCGCGGCGGGGGACGACACCGGCTACTCGGGGTCCGGGCCCGACGGCGACACCGAGGCGGAGACCTCCGCCAGGTAGTCCGCCGTGTCCTCGGGATCGTAGAAGTACCCGTCGAAGTCGGCCGGGTTGTCGAAGCCGTTGGCGAATCGATCCGCCACCGGGGGCAGCTGCCCGGCCGCCCCGATCAGGTTCAGCACGTGTTCCGGCGGTACGCCCAGCATCGCGTTGGTCCACTGGGTCACCGGCTTGCCGGTGGTGAACCAGTACTTGTCGAAGGTCGCCTTCATCCATGCCTCGTCGAACGGCTTGTCGCCGTGCATGAGGATCGACGAGAGGTACGAGGCCGCGCACTTCGCGGCGGAGTTCGAGCCCTGCCCCGTGATCGGGTCGTTCGCCACCACCACGTCCGCGACGCCCAGCACCAGGCCGCCGCCCGGCAGCCGACCGATCGGCTCGCGGACGACCGGCGCGTAGCGCCCGGCGAGGGTGGCGCCCCCGTCCGTGAGGTCCACCTTGGTGGCCCGCGCGTACTCCCAGGGCGTGAACTTCTCCATCAGCTCCAGCGTCAGCGCGAGGTGGTCCGCCGGGTCCTTGACGCCCTTGAAGACGTCCACCGGGCCGCCCGGGAGGCCCTCCCAGAAGAGGATGTCCGCCCGGCCCGAGGTGGTCAGCGTCGGCATGACGAACAGCTCGCCGACGCCCGGCACCAGGTTGCAGCGCACCGCCTCGGTGTCCGGGTGCTCGGGGCGCGGCCCGAGCCCGTGCACGTACGAGACCGCCAGCGCGCGCTGCGGCGCGTCGTACGGGGAGCGGGCCGCGTCCCGCGCGAACATCGACACCAGCTCGCCCTTGCCCGCGGCGACGAGCACCAGGTCGTACGTCCGGGAGAAGAAGTCCAGGTCGGCGACGGACGCGCCGTGGATGACCAATTGGCCGCCCCACTGCACGAACGTGTCCATCCAGCCCGCCATCTTCACGCGCTGGTCCACGGACTGCGCGAAGCCCTTGAGCCGGCCGAGCCAGTCGACGGCGCGCCCGCCCTCGGGCGCCGCGACCGAGACGCCGACGCCCTCGATCCTCGGGGTCTGCCGCTCCCAGAAGGCCAGCTGGAGGTCCCGCTCGTGCTGGAGCGCGGTGTCGAACATGACCTGCGTGGACATCACCCGCCCGGTGCGGATCTCGTCCGCCGTCCGGTTGGACATGAGGGTGACGTCGTACCCCTTCGACTGGAGTCCGAGGGCGAGCTGGAGGCCGGACTGGCCGGCCCCGACGACGAGTATCTTGCGCATCTCACGTTCTCGATTCGGGGGCTGGGGTTCTGCGGGGGCTGCGGTTCGCGCTACTCGGGGGTGGCGTCCAGGGCGTGCGACACCAGGGCGAGCAGCGACTCGACCACCGTGTCCCGGCGCCGGGCGTCCATGATCACGACGGGGACGACGGGCGGGATGCCGAGCGCCTCGCGCACGTCCCCCTCCTCGTATTCCGGCGATCCCTCGAAGTGGTTGACGGCGACGGCGTACGGCAGCCCGCAGCTCTCGAAGTAATCGAGGGCCGGGAAGCAGTCGCGCAGCCGGCGCGTGTCCGCCAGCACCAGCCCGCCGATCGCACCGCGCACCAGGTCGTCCCACATGAACCAGAACCGCTCCTGGCCCGGGGTCCCGTACACGTACAGGACGAGGTCGTCCGCGAGCGTGACCCGGCCGAAGTCCATGGCGACGGTGGTGGTGTGCTTGTCCGGGGTCGCGGACAGGTCGTCGGTGGGCAGGCTCGCCGCGGTCATCACCGCCTCGGTGCGCAGCGGGGTGATCTCGGAGACGGACGACACGAAAGTGGTCTTGCCGACGCCGAAGCCGCCCGCGACCAGCACCTTGACGGCGACGGGCGCGCGCGAACGGTCGTACTGCCAGGGCTGGACGGGCTCGTCCTCGGCCACGGCCGGATCAGAGACGGCGAAGACCACTGAGCACCCTTTCCAGCAGCGCGCGATCGGGACGGCCGCTGCCGTGGCCCGTGCCGTACACGCGGAGGCGGCCCTGGTCGGCGAGGTCGCTGACCAGGACGCGGACCACGCCGAGCGGCAGCTTCAGCAGGGCGGCGATCTCGGCGATCGTGCGCATGCGGCGGCACACCTCGACGATGGCCGGCATCTCCGGCATCCGGTCGGCGGGCTCGGCCGGACCGGTGTCGAGGGCGGCGACGAAGGTCTCCACCAGCAGGATCTGCGCGAAGCGGGTCCGGCCGCCCGTGAGGGAGTACGGCCGGACACGGGCGGGGCGGCGGTCGGCGCCGCGTATGGGCAGCCGGTCGGAGGCCGGACTCCTCACGGGGTGTTCTCCATCGACTGGCGCAGCTCGCTGCGGACTTCGGGGGTCAGGACGTGCCCGGCCCGGCCCACGAACAGGGCCATGTGGTAGGCGACGACGCTCATGTCGCAGTCGGGCGTGGCGTGCACGCCCAACAGCGAGCCGTCGCTGATGACCATGACGAAGACGGAGCCGTGCTCCATCGCCACCATGGTCTGCTTCACGGAACCGAACTCCATGAGGTCGGCGGCGCCGCTGGTGAGGCTGCCGAGCCCGGAGACGATGGTGGCGAGGTCGGCGGAGGCACCCCGCGGACCCTTGGGCCGGTCCCCTCCCACCGGGGCCGTCGGCTCCGAGGAGAGCAGCAGCAGCCCGTCCGAGGAGACGACGGCGACGGAGTTGACGCCGGGCACCTCCTCGACCAGGTCGGTCAGCAACCACTGAAGGTTGCGGGCCTGGGTGCTCAGTCCGTACGTACTGGGCGCGGTCATGTGCGTGCCTCCTGTGCGGTGTCCCCCCGGTCGGTCTGCCCCTGTGGCCGGTCCCGGTCCGGGTCCTGGCCCCCCTGCCCCTGTTCCCGGCCCTGCCCTTGTCCCTGGGCGAGTTCGGCGGCCGCGACGCGCCGGCCGTCCTGGGAGCCCTGGTAGAAGCCGCCGAGCCGGCGGCGCAGCTCCTCGGCGTCCACCCGGCGCGGCTCGGGCCGTGCGTCGGCGGGCCGGCCGGCCGCCGCGGCGGTGGCCGCGGGGCGCGGGGTCCGCTTGGGCAGGCCCTTGCCGGTGACGGCTTCCTCGGGGTGGCCGTGGTTGCCCTGGCGCGGGAGCCAGTTGTCCTCGGCGGCGGCCCGGCCGTGGGGGTCGGGCTCCGCCGGGGCGGCGTCGGGCCGCGCGGGGGCCGACGCCGTTTCCTGTCGTACGTCGGCCCCGGGCGCGGTCTCGGGCAGCGGCTCGGCGCCCTCCCCGGCGGGGTCGGGCACCGCGAAGGCCGTCGGGTCCGGCGCGGGCACGTCCCGCGCGAGGAGTTCCGCCTCGGGACCCGCCCCGGTCGGCGCCCCGGCGGCGGGGGCCGCCGCCGTGAACACCTGCTCGGCGGGGGGCAACCGGTCGCCCGGGAGCGCCCGCCCCGCGTCGCCGTCATGGACGGGCTCGACTACCTCGACGGGCTTGGGAAACCCCTCGATCCCGTCGGTCCCCTCGACCTCCGCGACCTCCGCGACCTCCGCGACCTCCGCGGTCCCGGTGTCTTCCGCGTCGTCCGCCGGGTCCGCGGTCCCCGCGGACCCGGAGGCTTCGACCGCCTCGACGGACGCCGGGGCGTCCGCCGCCGGAGCCACCGCCGCGTCCACCACCGGAGCCACCGGCTCTGCGGCGGCGTCCTCGACCGACCGGGCCGCCGGAGGCACCCGCGGCGGCAGCGTGTTCTCGTTCGCCTCCGCGATCACCCCGGGCAGCCGGAACTCCGGCAGCCCCGGCGTGGCCAGCGTGTGCACGGGCGAGGTCGGCGGCGCGGTCGGCAGGAGCGCGGCGGGGACGACCACCAGGGCCTCCGTCCCGCCGTACCGGCCGGCCCGCAGCTCCGCCGTCACCCCGTGGCGCGCCGCGAGGCGGCCGGCCACGTACAGGCCGAGTCCCAGGCCGTGTTCCGCCTCCGGCTCCTCGTCGTACGCCTCCGGGGTGGCCAGACGGGCGTTCAGGGACTCCAGCCGGTCGGCGGTGACCCCGATGCCCTCGTCCACCACGGACAGCACCACTTCACCGGAGTCCAGCAGCCGCCCCGACACCTTCACCTTGGCGTCCGGCGGCGAGAACGTCGTCGCGTTCTCCAGGAGTTCCGCGAGCACGTGGGAGATGTCGTCGGCGGCGTGCCCGGCGACGTGCGTGTACGACGGCAGCGCGGCCAGGTCGACCCGCTCGTAGCGTTCGATCTCGCTGACCGCCGCCCGCATGACGTCCACCAGCGGCACCGGCAGGACCTGCCCGTGGCCGTGTTCCTGTCCGGCCAGCACCAGCAGGTTCTCGTTGTGCCGGCGCATGACCGTCGCCAGGTGGTCCAGCTTGAACAGGGTCGCGAGCCGCTCCGGGTCCTGCTCCTTGGACTCCAGCTCCTCGATGACCGCCAGTTGGCGCTCGACCAGGCCCAGGGTCCGCAGCGAGAGGGAGACGGAGGTCGTGGACGTGATGCGGCGGTGCTCTTCCAGCCTGGTCCGCACCTCCTCCAGCTCCGTTTCCAGCCCTGCGCGGACCTCCTTGAGCTCCGTCTCCAGCGCGGTCCGGCCCGAGGACAGCGCCTCGTTGCGACCGATGAGCCGGCGCCGGTCTGCGTCGAGCCCGGCGATCTTCGTGTGCAGGGCGACGGTCTGGTCCCGCACCGCGTTGAGGTGGGCCACCACTTGGGCGAACTCGTCGTTGCGGCCGGTGAACCGGACCGGCTCCACCGAGCCCTCCGGCGTCGCCAGCCGCTCCGCGCCCCGGCGCAGCACCGACAGCGGTCGCGTCAGCGAGCGGGCGACGGCCGTGGAGACTCCCACGACGAGCAGGAACAGCACGCCCAGGAAGGCGACGAGCAGCTCCAACCGCTGGACGTCGTCGTCGCGCAGGGTGGCGAGGGCGGTGGATCGCCGGCCCGCCAGGGTGGACTCCACCGAACGCATCCGGTCGATCCGGGCGGTGAGGGCCGAGCCGACGGAGCCGGAGTCGGCCTTGCGGTCAGCCGTGGACAGCGTCGGCCGCTCGGTGAGGCGCTTGAGGTAGTCGTCGGCCGACTTGACCTCGGGGCCGGTGACGGTGTCGGTCAGCGTCTGCCGTACGTCGGGCCGCGCGGCCCGCGCGAAGTCGTCGAGGGCGGCCTGTTCCCGCACCCGCGCGCGCTGGGCGGCGGCGGTGAGTTCGTCGGAGGCGGCGGAGCCGGAGGACTGCTCGCCCCGGGGGGCCGGGACGGCCAGCGCGGCGAGCAGCAGTCCACGGGTCGCGGAGGCCTGTTCGACGGCCTGGCCGAGGGGGGCGAGCGGGCGGGTGGTCACCAGCGCCGCCTCCGCGCGCGGCGGGGTCAGTTCGGCCAGCCGGTCGCCCGGCGCGAGGAGTTCCGCGATGACGGCGGTGTACGCCTGGTGTGCGGCGAGGGGGCTGCCCTTGCCGTCCACCGCCTCCGCGCGCACCGTCTTGACGCGGCCGAGTACGCCCGCGAGTCGCCCGTCCGCGTCGGCCCGGACCTCGGACACCTGCCGGTCGGTGCCGGCGGCGCGTTCCAGCACGGGGGCCTTGGCGCCCGCGGGTCGGCCCTTGGCGGCGTACTCGACGACGGCGTCCCGCTCGTCGCCGAGGAGGTGCGCCAGGGTCAGGCTCCCCTGCGCCTGCTCGGCGAGGGTCACCAGCCGCTGGGAGTCGTTCAGTTCTCTGGTTGCGGAGACGACGGCGGGAGCGCCTGCCGCGAGGACGGTGAGGCCGGCGACGGCAACGCCGACCACCAGCCTGCTGCGCACGCGGACGCGACGTCCTGCGGGGGCGGGTCCGTCTGCGCTGGCGGTGCCGTTCTTCCGAGACCGCTTCTTCTGCACCGGTGCTCGCAATCCTGTACGTGTGCTCGTGCTCGTCTACTCGTGTGGCCGAGGTAACGGCCGGTCAACAAGTAAACGCCCCCTGCCCCCTCGTACCGCCTCAGACCTTCGCAGTGCGATGGGAACAGAGCCGCACATCGCCCACCCCGCCACTCGAAGGAGTGAACATCACGGAGGAGTGGGCGGCCAACTCGGGCGGCGCGTGCCAGGGGCCTTCCGTGGACAGACGGTTGAAAGTTCGAGGCGCGCTTTGGCAAGATGCCCCGCCCTTCGCGCCCCGAGGGTCCCGGGGCGGGCCGCCCCACCCCTCCCGATTTGGTACGGACCTTCCGCGTCGCGGGGCCTTTCCTCTGCCACGGCGCGGGGCAGAATGTCCGCATGCGCATCGACTTGGCCTCGGCGGCCGGCAGTCCGGAACGCCCCAACGAGGACTGGGTGGCGGCCGCGATACCCGCCTTGGGCGGCGGAGTTGTGGTGGTTCTCGACGGGGTCACCCCGCCACGCGGCGACGACGGGTGCGTGCACGGGGTGCCGTGGTTCGCGGCCCGGCTCGGCGGCCGATTGGTCGAACTCTCGGGCTCGCGAAGGGACATGTCCTTGGAGCGGATTCTCGCGGAGGCCATCCGGGCGACCGCCGACGCCCACGGCGGCCGGTGTGACCTTTCTCACGTTCGAACCCCGCAGGCGACGGTGGTGATGGCCCGCTGGGACGAGACGCAGGTGGAGCACCTGGTGCTGTCGGATTCCGTCCTGCTCCTCCAGACGCCCGGCGGTGAGGTCACCGCCGTACGGGACGACCGGCTGGACCGGGTCCCGCCCGAGGCGCTGCGCTCGGTGGCCGCGGCGGACGCGCTGCGCAACGCCGAGGGCGGTTTCTTCACGGCGGCCGCGGACCCGGCGGTGGCGGCCAGGGCGGTGACCGGGCGTACCCCGCGCGAGGAGGTGCGGGCGGTGGCCGCGCTCACGGACGGGGCCGGCCGGTGGACGGACACCTTCCGGGAGGGCGACTGGAAGGACTGCATGACGGTGCTGCGCAAGGAGGGTGCCGAGGGGCTGATCGGCCGGCTCCGTGCGATCGAGTCCGACCCGGCCCGGCCGTCGGCGCGCCACAAGCGCCACGACGACGCGTCGGCGGTGTACGCGGAACTGTGACCGGGGCGGGACGGGAGGGGGCCGGTCGGATCGGGTCGGATCGGACCGGATCGGGGAGCGCCTATTCGGCGCCCTGGTTCAGCTGGTGGAGCAGCCGGGCCAGTTCGGCGACCTCGCCCCGGTCCCAGTCGGCGAGCGTGCGCATGTACTGCTCGCGCCGGGCGCCCCGGACCCGCAGGAACCGCGCCCGGCCCTCCTCGGTGAGTCCGACGAGGAAGGCCCGGCCGTCGGCGGGGTCCGGCTCCCGGGCCACCAGGCCGAGCACCTCCAGGGCGCGCAGCTGGCGGCTCATGGTGGCCTTGCCGACGCCGAAGTAGGCGGCGAGCTCCGTGGCCCGCTGCCGCCCCGCGGCCTCCAGCCGGACGAGCAGCCCGTACGCGGCCGGCTCCAGCTCGGGGTGGAGGGCGCGGGCCATCTCGCCGGAGGAGGCGCGGGCACGCCGGAGGAAGACGGACAGCTCCCGCTCCAGGGCAAGGAACTCCTGGTCTTCTCTCCCGTGCACGTCCGGCTCCCGTCGGTGGTGTTCTCACGCTGCGTACTCCCATTATTTCGCAGCGCCCCCACCGATGCCCCCGCCCCGCCCCTTTTTCGACGCACCGCCCCAAACCCGCCGGCCCGCCCCACCCGCCGTTCCCACCGGCCCCTCGGGGAGCCCGGCGGGAACGGGGTGGGGCGGGCCGCCCGGCGGGGCCCGCCGCCCGGGAGTGCCCGGGGGCAAGAGGCCCGGGACGAAGCCCAGGGGCCCGGGACCGGCTGGCCGAGGGGGTCGGGCGGAGTCCGACCCCCTCGGCTACGGCCGGTACACCCGCACCGCCGGCCGGGCGAAGGGTGTCAGGCCGCCACGGCGGCCACCTCCGCCTGGGCCAGGGCCAGCTCCAGTACCTGGCGTACGTCCGTCACCGGGTGCACCTCCAGCCCCTCCAGCACCTCGGCCGGGACATCGTCCAGATCGGCTTCGTTCCGCTTCGGGATGATCACCGTGGTCAGCCCCGCCCGGTGCGCGGCGAGCAGCTTCTGCTTGACCCCGCCGATCGGCAGCACCCGCCCGGTCAGCGAGACCTCCCCCGTCATGGCCACGTCCGTCCTGACCTGCCGCCCCGACAGCAGCGAGGCCAGCGCGGTCGTCATCGTGATGCCGGCGCTCGGGCCGTCCTTCGGCACCGCGCCCGCCGGGAAGTGGATGTGCACGCCCCGGTCCTTGAGGTCGGCGACCGGGAGCTCCAGCTCCGCGCCGTGCGAGCGCAGGAAGCTGAGCGCGATCTGCGCCGACTCCTTCATCACGTCGCCGAGCTGCCCCGTCAGCGTCAGCCCGGCCGCCCCGGTCTCCGGGTCGGCCAGCGAGGCCTCCACGAACAGCACGTCCCCGCCCGCTCCGGTCACGGCGAGGCCGGTGGCCACGCCCGGCACGGCGGTGCGCCGCTCGGCCGGGTCCTGCGCGGACTCCGGGACGTGGTGCGGCCGCCCGATGAGCGCCCGCAGGTCGTCGGCCGCGATGGTGAGGGGCAGGTCCCGCTCACCCAGCTCGTGCTGCGAGGCGACCTTGCGCAGCAGCCGCGCGAGGGACCGTTCCAGGGTGCGCACCCCCGCTTCCCTGGTGTACTCCCCGGCCAGCTTGCGCAGCGCGGCCTCCTCCAGGACCACCTCGTCGGCCGCGAGGCCGGCCCGCTCCAGTTGGCGGGGCAGCAGGTGGTCCCGGGCGATGACGATCTTCTCGTCCTCCGTGTAGCCGTCGAGTCGGACGAGTTCCATGCGGTCCGCGAGCGCCTCGGGGATGGCTTCGAGCACGTTGGCCGTGGCCAGGAAGACCACGTCGCTGAGGTCGAGCTCGACCTCCAGGTAGTGGTCCCGGAAGGTGTGGTTCTGCGCGGGGTCCAGCACCTCCAGCAGCGCCGCCGCCGGGTCCCCGCGAAAGTCGGAGCCCACCTTGTCGATCTCGTCCAGGAGCACGACCGGGTTCATGGACCCGGCCTCCTTGATGGCCCGCACGATGCGGCCGGGCAGCGCTCCGACGTACGTCCGCCGGTGGCCGCGGATCTCGGCCTCGTCCCGTACGCCGCCCAGCGCGACCCGGACGAATTCGCGGCCCATGGCGTGCGCGACCGATTCCCCGAGGCTCGTCTTTCCGACGCCGGGCGGGCCGACCAGGGCCAGTACGGCACCGCCTCGGCGGCCGCCGATGACGCCCATGCCCCGTTCGGAGCGCCGCTTGCGCACGGCGAGGTACTCGGTGATCCGGTCCTTCACGTCGCTCAGCCCGGCGTGTTCGGCGTCGAGCACCGCGCGGGCGCCGCGGATGTCGTACTCGTCCTCGGTGCGCTCGTTCCAGGGCAGTTCCAACACGGTGTCGAGCCAGGTGCGGATCCAGGAGCCCTCGGGCGACTGGTCGCTGGAGCGCTCCAACTTCTCGACTTCCTTCAGCGCGGCCTCCCGTACCTTCTCCGGCAGGTCGGCGGCCTCGACCCGGGCCCGGTAGTCGTCGGACTCCTCGCCCTCCTTCTCGCCGTTCAACTCGCGCAGTTCCTTGCGGACGGCCTCCAGTTGGCGGCGCAGCAGGAATTCGCGCTGCTGCTTGTCGACACCGTCCTGGACGTCCTTGGCGATGGACTCGGCGACGTCCTGTTCGGCGAGGTGGTCGCTGAGCGCCTTGATCGCGAGCTTGAGGCGGGCGACCGGGTCGGTCGTCTCCAGCAGCTCGACCTTCTGGGCCACCGTCAGGAACGGCGAATACCCGGAGTTGTCGGCGAGGGCCGAGACCCCTTCGATCTGCTGGACCCGGTCCACGACCTGCCAGGCCCCGCGCTTCTTGAGCCAGCTGGTGGCGAGTGCCTTGTACTCCTTGACGAGTTCGGCGACGGCCCCGGGCAGCGGGTCCGGCACCTGCTCGTCCACGGTCTCGCCCTCGACCCACAGCGCGGCCCCGGGCCCGGTGGTGCCGGCGCCGATCCGGACGCGGCCACGGCCGCGGATCAGCGCCCCGGGGTCACCGTCGGAGAGCCGTCCCACCTGCTCGACGGTCCCGAGCACGCCGATCCCCGCGTACTTGCCGTCGACCCGCGGTACGAGCAGCACCCGCGGCTTCCCGCTGCCCGCGGCGGCCTGGGCGGCCTCCACGGCTGCGCGCACCTCGGCGTCGGACAGGTCCAGCGGTACCACCATTCCGGGTAGCACGACCTCGTCATCGAGCGGCAGCACGGGCAGGGTGAGCGTTACGGACGTCGATGCCATGATCTTCCCTCCGGCAGTGAAGTTGAGCTACGCCGACTCAATGTCCTGGAGCCCGTCGATGTTCCCCAACCTCCGTTCGCCCGGGGCGAACAAGTGGCGCCGTCAGCCGGCCGAGAGGTGGATGTCGCCCGAGCCGGTCTTCACCGAGATGCCCGCCGGGGCGGTCGGGTCGGCGGGGAGGGTGATGTCACGGGTGCCGGAGGAGGTGCCGGCGGCGATCCGGTAGGCGCCCCTGGGCACCCGCAGCGTCACATCGCCCGAGGCGGTCTCGGCGGTGACCGAGGTCGGGGGCGTGGTGAAGACCAGGCGGGCGTCGCCCGAACCGGAGTGGACCTCGGCCCGGGTGCCGGACAGGTCAACGGCCCGGATGTCGCCCGAGGAGGTACGGATCTCCATCGGGCCCCCGATCCGCCCGGCCCCCACGTCACCGGAGGAGGTACGGATCTTCAGCGGGCCCGCGACGTGTTCGGCGGTGACGGCGCCCGAGGAGGAGGAGAGGTCGGCGGCGGTGACGCCGGTGACCTTGAGCCGGCCGCTGTCGGTCGCCAGCCGCACCGTCGCCGCGGCCGGCACCTCCAGCCGGTAGTCGACGTAGCAGGTGTCGGCGCAGCCGGTCGTGAAGGTGAGCACGCCCCCCGTGACCCGTTGGCCCGGCCGGGGCGGGGTGTCGCCGCGGTAGTGGACCGTGCGGTGGACGGTGACGCCCGGGCCACCGCCCGGCGTGACCTCGACGGAGCCGTGGCGCCCGTCCGCCACCTCCACCGCGCGGACGGTCTCGGCCACGGTGGCGTCGTCGGTCGCCGTCTTCTGCCCGCCCTCGGCGAGACGGCCGAGGGAACAGCCCGTGAGCAGCAGACCCGCCGCGAGGGCGAGTAGGACCAGGGCCGGTATGGCCAGGGCGTGTCGGGTGGGGAAGGCGCGCGCCGGGGAAGTCATGCACGGAGTCTGCCGAGCCGTTCCCCCCACCACCATGGGGCCGCTACCCGGACCGACCCTGGGGCCTGCCCCACCTTCGCCACCGGCCGGTCAGCCCCCCGTCGCCACCGGCCGTTCCCGCGACGCACCGGGCAGTCCCCACTCGCTCCACGAGCCGTCGTACACGGCCGTGTGCCGGTACCCGGCCAGTTCGGCGCCCAGCGCGAGGACGCAGGCCGTCACCCCGGAGCCGCAGCTGAAGTACAGCCGCTCCCGGTCCCCTGCCACCGCCCGGAACGCCTCGCGCAGTTCCCCCGGGGTGAGCATCGACCCGCCCGGTGCCCGGAGTTCCGTGAAGGGGAGATTGGCCGCGCCCGGCATGTGGCCGCCGCGCAGGCCCGGCCTCGGCTCCGGGGCGGTGCCCGCGAACCTCTCCCGGCTGCGGGCGTCGAGCACCGCGGCGGTCGGATCGGTCAGGGCCTTCGCCACCGTGTCGGCGTCCACCAGCAGGCCCGGACGCGGCCGGGCGGTGAAGGTGCCGCGCGGCCCCTCGTACGCCGGACCGTTGCTCTCCAGCGGCAGCCCGGCGGCCTCCCAGCCGGGGAGCCCGCCGTCCAGGACGGCGACCCGGTCGAAGCCCATCGCGCGCAGCATCCACCAGGCGCGGGCGCCGGAGTAGATCCCGGCGCCGTCGTACACGACCACCGTGTCGTCGTCGCCGAGCCCGAGTTCGCGCATCGCCTCCTCGAACCGCGCGGCGGTGGGCATGGTGTGCGGGACGGGCGAGTCGTGGTCGGACAGCGCCCCGTCGAGGTCGAAGGGGCGGGCCCCCGGGATGCGCCGGTCAGCGCCGCGCAGCGCGCCGACGGAGGCGTCGAACAGCACCAGGTCCGGTTCGAGGAGGCGGAGGGCCAGCTGGTCGGGCCCGATCAGGGGTCCGAAGGCGGGTTCGGGCGCAGTCATACGGTTCCTCCGGCATCCGGGTCTCCGGCGCGATCGACCCGCCCATCCAACCACCGCGCCCCGGCGGGCCTTTCAGCGGCAGTCGGCTCCCGTCCGGGCGAACACGGCGATCCGCGCCCCGCGCACGTCCGTGACCGAGCACAGCCGGAACCCGTCCGCGAGCGCCTCCCGCTTCGCGACCTCGGCCGGGTACGGGTCCAGCGGCTGGTCCGGCGGGTCGAGCAGCGCCACCACCCGGGTCGCCCCGGCCAGCCGCGCCCGTATCCGTCCGGGAGTCGACTCGCTCCCCCACAGGCTGTGGGAGGCCTCCGGGGTCTCTGCCAGGGCCAGGTCGCGCAGGGGCGCGTACGTGTCGGGCGAGGACAGCAGCCACTCGCGTCGCCGTGCGGGCAGGAACACCACGCCGTCCCCCGGCCGGGCCCGTTCCCGGACGGCGGCGGCCACCGCCAAGGCGTCGTCCTTGCGGCTCTCGGGGGTCCGCAGCCAGAGCGACCACCATCCCCACGGCGCCAGCAACGCCCCGGCCAGCACCCATGGCCACACCGCGCGCGCCCGCACCCCCTCGACCCGCGCGAGCCGCAGCCCGATCAGCAGTGCGAACCCGACCAGCGCGTAGAGCACGTACCGGTCGACGTACCAGGGGTGGACCAGGGAGAGCGTCATCAGCAACCCCGGCGGCAGCAGTGCGAGCGGTACGGCGACGCGCAGGGCCCGCCGCTCCTCCCGGACGCCCCGGGCCAGCAGCACCACCGCCACCGCGAGCACCCCGTACGCGGCCCAGTCCTGCCAGCTCGGCCGCCCGAGCCAGCCGAGTTGCTGCCGCGCCTGCCGGGCGCTGACGACGGCCAACGGCAGCAGGGCGGCGACGACGGCCACCGCGCTCGACCGCCAGCCGCGCGAGCGCCGGGCGGCGCAGCCGTGCGCCGGCAGGGCCAGTACCGCGAATTCGTGCAGCCAGCAGCCGAGCAACAGCACCACGGCGTACGCCACCCACCGCTCGGCCAGCATCAGGTAGGTCGCCCAGACCACGGCGCAGGCGACGAGGGCGTACGAGCGCCCCTCCTGGGCGTACATCTGCACGGGCGGCAGCAGGGCGTATGCGCTGCCGGCGATCAGCGCGGCCCGGGGTCCGGCCAGCCGGTCGGCCACCGCCGCCACGCCGGCGGCGGCCAGGGCGGTGGCGGCGACGGAGGGCAGGCGCAGCGCCCACAGACCGCCGTCCCACAGGCCGTAGACCCCGTGCATCAGCAGGTAGTACAGCCCGTGGACGGCGTCGACGTGCCAGAGGAGGTCCAGGAGGCCGGCGAGCGGGCGGTGGGCCACCTCGACGGTGACGGACTCGTCGCGCCACATGCTGCCGCCGCCGGGGCCGCGTTCCAGGCCCCAGAGGCCGAGGACGACGGCGAGGAGCGGCGGCAGCCCGCGCCACAGGGCTGTGCGGCTGATGTCGGCCTCCGGGTGCTTCCGTGCGAGTGGTACGGACTCCATACTCGGGGTTCGGGTCGGCCCCCGTTCCAGCGGAGGTGGGTTGTGCGAGCGTTCCGGGCGATGGCGGCGGCAGTGCTGGGCGCGGTGGTCCTGAGCGGGTGCGGCCTGGCCCGGCCGGACCACGCGCTGGTCACGTTCACGGCGGAGGCGACGGCCGGCGGGGCTCTGCCCTCGCCGCAGGACACGTCGGCGCCCGCGCCCGAACCCGGTGCGCCCTCCGCGCCTCCCGCCACCGCCGAGAGAATCGTCACCGTCACCCGCAGCGGCGGCTTCGCCGGCCGGACCCACACCCTGACCGTCGCCTCCGACGGCGCCTGGACCCGGCAGGGCGCCCGCGCCGAGCCCGAGGGCGGCGGCCGGCTGTCGCAGGCCCAGCTCGGCAGGTTGCTCACGGCGGTCGAGGCGGCGGACTTCGCGCACCTGCCCCGGACCGGCAAGAGCGGCGGGACGGTCTTCGACGGGTTCACGTACACCTTCGTCCGCGGCACGACCAAGGTGGTCACCAACGACGGTTCCGTTCCAGCCGCGTTGACGAAAGTGCTGGACGCGCTGCCCCCCTTCGAGGGCTGAGCGGGTCCGCACGCCCGGGGCGGTAGGTCGGAACCCCACATGGCCGCGGGCCGGTGCCTCCTCTACGCTGCACCCCATCACGCGGGATCTTCAGGGGCGGGACATGGAACAGACACACACCACCCACAGCGGCGCCGCGGCCACTCCAGGTGCCCAGCGGCGCGTGCTCGTGGTCGAGGACGACCGCACCATCGCCGACGCCATCGCGGCCCGGCTGCGCGCCGAGGGATTCCAGGTGCAGACGGCCTACGACGGCCCGGCGGCGGTCGCCGCGGCCGAGAGCTGGCTGCCCGAGCTGCTGGTGCTGGACGTCATGCTGCCCGGCTTCGACGGGCTGGAGGTCTGCCGGCGCGTCCAGGCGCAGCGGCCGGTGCCGGTCCTGATGCTGACCGCCCGGGACGACGAGACCGACATGCTGGTCGGGCTCGGGGTCGGCGCGGACGACTACATGACGAAGCCGTTCTCGATGCGGGAGCTGGCGGCGCGGGTCCACGTCCTGCTGCGGCGGGTGGAGCGGGCCACGCAGGCCGCGACCGCCCCGCGCGGGGCGACGCTGCGCCTCGGGGACCTGGAGATCGATCACGCGCAGCGGCGGGTGCGGGTGCAGGCCGAGGACGTGCACCTGACGCCCACCGAGTTCGACCTGCTGGTGTGCCTGGCCGGGACGCCGCGCGCGGTGCTCTCGCGGGAGCAGCTGCTGGCCGAGGTGTGGGACTGGGCGGACGCCTCGGGCACCCGTACGGTCGACAGCCACATCAAGGCGCTGCGCCGGAAGATCGGCGCCGAGCGGATTCGCACGGTCCACGGCGTCGGGTACGCCCTGGAGACCCCGGCCCAGCCGTGAGCGGCGCCCGTCCCGGTCGGATGCGCGGCGCCGGCCGCGTCGGCGGAGCCGGTGACCGTGTCGAGGGGGCCGGGGACCGCGCGGGTGCGCTGCGCCCGTTCTCGCCGTTCTCGATCAAGACGAAGCTGGGCGTGCTCGTCGTGGTGTCGGTGTTCATCACGACCGGGCTGCTGATGGTGGCCCTGCGCACCGCCACCGAGCTGCGGTTCATCACCGTGTTCTCGGTGATCGCCTCGATGCTGATCACGCAGTTCGTGGCGCACGGCCTCACGGCGCCGCTGGACGACATGACCCGGGTCGCCCGGGCGATCTCCCGCGGGGACTACACGCGCCGGGTGCGCGGGGCGGGGCGCCGTGACGAGCTGGGCGACCTGGCCTCGACGATCAACCTGATGGCGGACGACCTGGAGGCGGAGGACCGCCACCGCAAGGAACTCGTCGCCAATGTCTCGCACGAGCTGCGCACGCCGATCGCGGCGCTGCGCGCGGTGCTGGAGAACGTGGTGGACGGGGTCTCGCAGGCCGATCCGGAGACCATGCGGACGGCGCTCAAGCAGACGGAGCGGCTCGGTCGTCTCGTGGAGACCCTGCTGGACCTGTCCCGGGTCGACAACGGGGTGGTGCCCCTGCGGGCGCGCCGCTTCGAGGTGTGGCCGTACCTGTCGGGCGTCCTCAAGGAGTCGGGGCTGGCGGCGGCGGGCCGGCCGGGCCTGACCACCGGGTCGGGCGGCCACACCCGCAACGACGTCCACCTCCACCTCGACGTGCACCCGTCGGGCCTGACCGCGTACGCGGACGCGGAGCGGCTGCACCAGGTCGTGGCGAATCTGATCGACAACGCGGTCAAGCACAGCCCTCCGCACGGCCGGGTGACGGTCCGCGCCCGGGCCGGCGACGCGCCCGGGAGCCTCGTGGTCGAGGTCCGGGACGAAGGCCCCGGAATCCCGGAAGAGGAACGCCACAGGGTCTTCGAGCGCTTCAACCGGGGCAGCGCCGGTGGCGGCGACGGCGGTACGGGCCTGGGCCTGGCGATCGCCCGCTGGGCCGTGGGCCTGCACGGCGGGGACATCCGCGTGGCCGAATCGTCACGGGGCTGCCGCATCCTCGTCACGCTTCCGGGCAGTTCGCAGGCGTCGCGTTGACGTAGGGTTCGAGTGGGAAAAGACATGATCTCGGCCACACCCGGCGGGGGTCGTAAGGGGTGCGTAGCCAAGGGGGCCGCAACCTGGGTGCCCCCTACCCGAACCACGCTTGTTTCCCGCCATTCCCGGCGATGAAACCCGCCGTTCGATGTGACCTGCGCGACGTAAGTCCCGCCCGGCCTGCATCACACCGTCCGGGAGGCGTAGCCTTTATTCCCGCTGTCCATACCTTGTGAAGCGGAAGAGGGCGGTTGCCGCCGTGTCGCCACAGTCCCCCAGTAACCCGAGCACCACGACCGAAGCAGCAGAGGGCGGGAAGACCCCTGCCTCAGGCTTCGGTGCCAACGAGTGGCTCGTCGACGAGATCTATCAGCAGTACCTCCAGGACCCCAACTCGGTCGACCGGGCCTGGTGGGACTTCTTCGCCGACTACAAGCCGGGGGGCGCTGCCGCTCCCGTGAAGGCAGACGGTCCCGAGAAGTCCACGACGCCGGACGGCGCCTCCGCACAGGCCGCCGCCGCCGTCACCGCCGAGGTCCCGCGGGCCGACGTCGCAGCCGCCACGGGGGCGGCGAGCGCCGCACCCCCGGCCGCGGGCACCGGTTCCGACGGAGCCCCTGCCGCCGCCAAGCCCGTGTCAGCTCCTGCCCCTGCTCCTGCCACCCCCTCTGGTGCCCCTGCTGTGACTGTCACCTCCCAGGCCCCGGCCGCCGCACCGGCCGCGCCTTCCCCTCAGGCCGCTCCGGTTGCCCCGCAGAAGTCCGCGCCCACCACCGAGGCCCCCGCCGGGCCCGAGCTGGTGACGCTCCGCGGTCCCGCCGCCGCCGTAGCCAAGAACATGAACGCCTCGCTGGACGTCCCGACGGCCACGTCCGTCCGCGCCGTCCCGGTGAAGCTGCTGTTCGACAACCGCATCGTCATCAACAACCACCTCAAGCGCGCCCGGGGCGGGAAGATCTCCTTCACGCACCTCATCGGCTACGCCATGGTGCAGGCCATCAAGGCCATGCCGTCCATGAACTACTCCTTCGCGGAGAAGGACGGCAAGCCGACCCTGGTCAAGCCGGAGCACGTGAACTTCGGCCTCGCGATCGACCTGGTCAAGCCCAACGGCGACCGGCAGCTCGTCGTGGCCGGCATCAAGAAGGCCGAGACCCTCAACTTCTTCGAGTTCTGGCAGGCGTACGAGGACATCGTCCGCCGCGCCCGCGTCGGCAAGCTGACGATGGACGACTTCACCGGCGTCACCGTCTCGCTGACCAACCCCGGCGGCCTGGGCACCGTCCACTCCGTGCCGCGTCTGATGCCCGGTCAGTCGGTCATCATGGGCGTCGGCTCGATGGACTACCCCGCCGAGTTCCAGGGCACCTCGCAGGACACCCTGAACAAGCTGGGCATCTCCAAGGTCATGACCCTGACCTCGACCTACGACCACCGGGTCATCCAGGGCGCGGCCTCCGGCGAGTTCCTGCGCATCGTCGCGAACCTGCTGCTCGGCGAGGACGGCTTCTACGACGACGTCTTCGAGGCCCTGCGCATCCCGTACGAGCCGGTCCGCTGGAACCGGGACATCGACGCCTCGCACGACGACGACGTCACCAAGGCCGCCCGTGTCTTCGAGCTGATCCACTCCTACCGGGTCCGCGGCCACGTCATGGCCGACACCGACCCGCTGGAGTACAAGCAGCGCAAGCACCCCGACCTCGACATCACCGAGCACGGCCTCACCCTGTGGGACCTGGAGCGCGAGTTCGCGGTCGGCGGCTTCTCCGGCAAGTCCATGATGAAGCTGCGCGACATCCTCGGTGTGCTGCGCGACTCGTACTGCCGCACCACCGGCGTCGAGTTCATGCACATCCAGGACCCGAAGCAGCGCAAGTGGATCCAGGACCGCATCGAGCGCCCGCACTCCAAGCCGGAGCGCGAGGAGCAACTGCGCATCCTGCGCCGCCTGAACGCGGCGGAGGCCTTCGAGACGTTCCTGCAGACGAAGTACGTCGGCCAGAAGCGCTTCTCCCTGGAGGGCGGCGAGTCCGTCATCCCGCTGCTGGACGCCGTCATCGACTCGGCCGCCGAGGCCCGTCTCGAAGAGGTCGTCATCGGCATGGCCCACCGCGGCCGGCTGAACGTCCTCGCGAACATCGTCGGCAAGTCCTACGCGCAGATCTTCCGCGAGTTCGAGGGCAACCTCGACCCGAAGTCCATGCACGGCTCCGGTGACGTCAAGTACCACCTGGGCGCCGAGGGCACCTTCACGGGCCTGGACGGGGAGCAGATCAAGGTCTCGCTCGTCGCCAACCCCTCGCACCTGGAGGCGGTCGACCCGGTCCTGGAGGGCGTCGCCCGCGCCAAGCAGGACGTCATCAACAAGGGCGGCACGGACTTCACGGTCCTGCCGCTGGCCCTGCACGGCGACGCGGCCTTCGCCGGCCAGGGTGTCGTCGCCGAGACGCTCAACATGTCGCAGTTGCGCGGCTACCGCACCGGCGGCACGGTCCACGTCGTCATCAACAACCAGGTCGGCTTCACCGCCGCCCCGGAGTCCTCGCGTTCGTCCATGTACGCGACCGACGTGGCCCGCATGATCGAGGCGCCGATCTTCCACGTGAACGGTGACGACCCGGAGGCCGTGGTCCGCGTCGCGCGGCTCGCCTTCGAGTTCCGCCAGGCGTTCAACAAGGACGTGGTCATCGACCTCATCTGCTACCGCCGTCGCGGCCACAACGAGTCCGACAACCCGGCCTTCACCCAGCCGCTGATGTACGACCTGATCGACAAGAAGCGCTCGGTGCGCAAGCTGTACACCGAGTCCCTCATCGGTCGTGGCGACATCACGCTGGAAGAGGCCGAGCAGGCGCTCCAGGACTTCCAGGGCCAGCTGGAGAAGGTCTTCGCGGAGGTCCGCGAGGCCGCCACGCAGCCCGCGATCGGCACCCCGGCGCCGGTCGCCCACGCGCAGTTCCCGGTTCCGGTGAACACCGCGGTCTCCCAGGAGGTCGTCAAGCGGATCGCCGAGGCGCAGGTCAACATCCCGGAGAACGTCACCGTCCACCCGCGTCTGCTGCCGCAGCTCCAGCGCCGCGCGGCGATGATCGACGAGGGCACCATCGACTGGGGCATGGGCGAGACCCTCGCCTTCGGTTCGCTGCTGATGGAGGGCACCCCGGTCCGCCTGTCGGGTCAGGACTCCCGCCGCGGCACGTTCGGCCAGCGCCACGCGGTCCTCATCGACCGGGAGACGGGCGAGGACTACACCCCGCTGCAGTACCTGTCGGACGACCAGGCCCGCTACAACGTCTACGACTCGCTGCTCTCCGAGTACGCCGCGATGGGCTTCGAGTACGGCTACTCGCTGGCCCGTCCGGACGCGCTGGTCCTCTGGGAGGCCCAGTTCGGTGACTTCGTGAACGGCGCGCAGACCGTCGTCGACGAGTTCATCTCCTCGGCCGAGCAGAAGTGGGGCCAGACCTCCGGCGTCACGCTGCTCCTGCCGCACGGCTACGAGGGCCAGGGCCCGGACCACTCGTCCGCGCGTCCCGAGCGCTTCCTGCAGATGTGCGCGCAGGACAACATGACGGTCGCGATGCCGACCCTGCCGTCGAACTACTTCCACCTGCTGCGCTGGCAGGTCCACAACCCGCACCACAAGCCGCTGATCGTCTTCACGCCGAAGTCGATGCTGCGTCTGAAGGCGGCGGCGTCCAAGGCGGAGGAGTTCACGAGCGGTTCGTTCCGTCCGGTCATCGGCGACACGCGCGTCTCCTCCGGAGCGGGCGACCCGAACGAGATCCGCAAGGTCGTCTTCTGCGCGGGCAAGGTCTACTACGACCTGGAGGCCGAGCGGGAGAAGCGCGGCGTCACGGACACGGCGATCATCCGCATCGAGCGGCTGTACCCGCTGCCGGGTGCGGAGCTCCAGGCCGAGATCGCCAAGTTCCCGAACGCGGCGAAGTACATCTGGGCGCAGGAGGAGCCGGCGAACCAGGGTGCGTGGCCGTTCATCGCGCTGAACCTGATCGACCACCTCGACCTGGCGGTCGGCGCGGACATCCCGGCGGGCGAGCGCCTGCGGCGCATCTCGCGCCCGCACGGCTCGTCGCCGGCGGTGGGTTCCGCCAAGCGCCACCAGGCGGAGCAGCAGCTCCTGCTGAACGAGGTCTTCGAGGCGTAGCCTCCGCGACCCGCGGTGAAGTGGGAAGGCCCGGCCCCCGGTGGGGGCCGGGCCTTCCGGCCTGTCCGGCTCCGCCGGGACTACGGCTGGGGCTCGAAGTCCCAGTACGGGCGTGCCTGTTGGCGGGCCGAGACCGTGTGGACGTGCTGGGCGCCCAGGGTGCGTGTCAGCGCCTTGAGGCCCGCGTCCTCGTGCTTCGCGGCCTCCGCGTCCTCCCGTACCGCCCTCAGGTCCGCCGCCAGCGCGATCTGCGCGCTCAACGTCATCGGGTGGTCCGACCCCAGCACCTGCTCCGCCCCCCGCAGCGTCTCCCGGCTCAGGTCCACCGCGTCCTCCGGCCGCCCGGTGATGTTCCGGTGTCCGGCGGCGTTCAGCGCGCAGCCCAGCGTCCACGGGTGCCGGTCCCCCAGCGCGCCCCGCATCCCGACCAGCGCCTGTTCCGCCAGATTCAGCGCCTCCGCCCGCTCGCCCTGGGCCCGCAGCACCAGCCCGAGGTTGCCGACCGTGCCGATGCTGTACGGGTGGGCCAGGCCCAATTGCGACTGGTAGCCCCGTACGACGTCCTCCGAGATCCGGCGGGCCTCGTCCACGTCGCCGTACTCCCGCAGGTAGGTCGCGTAGTCGGAGGCGACCATCAGCGTCCACGGGAACTCCGCGCCGAACACCCGGGTCGAGCGCTCCAGCACGCTGCGCAGCCGGGCCCCGGCGCCGGGGATGTCCCCGGAGCGGCGCAGGCACAGGCCGAGGTTGTGTTCGGCGCGCAGGGTCTGCGGGTGGTTGGTGCCCAGCACCTGGGCGTTGATCTTGAGGCCTTGCTCCTGGCGGGCCAGCGCCTCCCGGTAGCGGCCCATCAGGCGCAGGCCCATGGCGCAGCCGATCCCGGACGAGAGGGTGGCGATGTGCCGCACCCGCAGGACCCGTTCGCGGCGCCGCAGGGTGTCGAGGTCGGTGTCGTAGGCCTCCTGGTAGCGGCCGAGGAGGCGTAGGGCGACGGCGACGTTGTTCTGGGCGGCGAGGGTGGTCGCGTCGTCCTCGCCGAGCAGCTCGCGGTAGCTCGTGAAGGCGTGTTCGAGCAGTTCGCGGGCCTCCTCGAACTTGGCGGTGCTGAGCAGCACCCCGGCGTAGGAGCTGGTGGCGCGCAGGGATTCGAGGTCGCGGGGGCCGCGTTCGGTCACCAACCGGTCCGCCCGCGCCTTGGCGAGGGCCTCGGCCTGGCGGAAGTGGCCGAGCATGCGCAGGGCGCCGCTGTAGTGGTAACTGAGCTCGCGGACCTGGTCGTGGTCCTCGCCGAGCACGGACCGCCAGATGCCGTCGGTCTCCTCGGCCAGCCGCAGGCAGGTGCGGTACTCCCCGGCGCGCAGCAGGTAGCGCAGGCAGTTCAGCAGGAAGTTCTGGATGCGCGGGTTGGAGCTGCGCAGGACCCCGGCGGGTTCCAGGTGCGGGATGAGTTCGGCGTAGCGGGGCCAGAGCCGGGAGTCGGAGGGCCGGCCGGGGTCGGCCGCGGCGAGGACCTGGCGCACGACGCGCGACAGTTGCTCGGACTCCTCGTCGCCCAGGTCGCCGCGGACGATGTTGTGGACCATCCGGTGGAGTTGGACGGTCTCCAGGCCGCCGCCCTCCTCGACGGCCAGGTCCGAGTACTCCAGCCGTACGACGGAGAACTGGACGAGTTTGTTCAGGGCGGCGTTCCACCGGATCTGGTCGTTGATCAGTCCGGCGAGCTGTTCGGGCACGTCGTCCGCGGGGAACTCGTTCAGCAGCCGCAGCGGCACCCGGCCGGGGGCGAAGAAGACGAACAGCCGCAGCAGCGCGAGGGCGTCGGGGTAGTTCTCGCGTACGTTGTTCAGGAGTATGGCCAGCGCGGTGGGGAAGGGCAGCGGGTAGTCGTCGGAGAGGGTGACGGCCTCGTGCGAGTCGAGCCTGCGTTGCAGCAGGTTCAGGTACTCGCCGACGCCGATGGGCGAGTCGGCGAGCCAGCCGGCCGTCTGGTCGAGGGCGAGGGGGTAGTCCTCCAGGGCCTCGGCGAGCTGGTCGGCCTCGGCTCCGGTGAGCCGCCCGGCGCGGCGGCGGATGAAGGTGACGGACTCGGGGCGCGCGTACAGGGGGACTTCGACGAGGCTGGTGTGGCGGGCGGCCCATTCACGGTTGCGGGAGGTGATGATCACGTCCCCCGCGCCGGAGGGCAGCAGGTCGGTGAGGTCGTCGGGGTTGTCGCAGCCGTCGAAGACGAGCAGCCACCGGTAGAACGGGTTGCCGCGCCGCAGCGCTTCCAGCACGGCGCGGATCTGCTCGCCGTAGCTGCCCGCGCCGGGGGGCAGCCCGAGTGCGGGCGCCAGGTCCGCGAGCCGCTCGCGCAGGGTGGGCCGGTCCTCCGCCGGGACCCACCACACCACGTCGTACTCGGAGGCGAAGCGGTACGCGTACTCGGTGGCGACCTGCGTCTTGCCCACGCCGGACAGGCCGAGCAGGGTGACGGTGGAGGCGCCGGGCGGTGCCTCGGTGAGGGCCGAGCGCAGCCGCCCGATGACGTCGTTGCGGCCGGTGAAGCGCGGGTTGCGGCGCGGTACCCGGCCCCAGATCTCGGGCGGGTCGTTGGGGAAGCGGGGGCCCCGGCGTCCGCTCTCGATGCCGATCCGGTCGGTGGGCAGCTCCAGCCGGCGCAGCACCCGGTACTCGGCCTCGTAGGCGTCCAGGCCCCACAGGTCGGTCTTCTCCAGGGCGGCCACGGCGCTCGGCAGCGGGGCGTCGGTGAGGCAGACGGCGGCGAACAGGTCGGGGTGGTGTTCGGTGACCGTGCGCAGGGCCGCGTTCCACGACTCCTCGGTGTGGGTGCCCGCGGAGAAGTACCGCTCGCTGAGGATGAGGAGGACCTTGCCTCCGGCCCGGGCCAGGTCGTCGAGGGCCTCGGTGATCCCCGGGCTGGTCTGCGGGTCCCAGCGCTGGAGCGCGACGCGGTGGCCGTGCTCCTCCAGGCGGTGGGCGATCCACACGGCCCAGGGCCGGTTGAAGCCCGCGAAGCTGATGACGAAGCGCTGCGGCGGCTGCGCCGCTCCGTCGCGATCCTGCCGAATAACGGTGGTCATGCGGCCGTCTCCCTGAAACCGGGCGGTGGACGGGGTTGAAAAGGTACCGCAACGGACGGTCCGTCAGGGCCCCTCAGCACCCCGCGAAATCGGCGAGTTCGGGGTGCTTCTCGCACCAGGCGCGGCGTTCGCGTTCCAGGGTCCGGCGGGCGGTGGCGTGCTGGTCCCCGGGGGGCGGGAGTTCGTCCATGGCCCGCTCGGCGGCGGCCATCGCGTCGGTGAACTCGACCCCGGTGGAGGTCAGTCGCGGATGGGCGCGGATGGCGGGCAGGACGGCCGCGACCTGGGCGCGCAGGCGGGCGTGCCGGGCCCACGCGCCGCGTGCCCCGTAGAGGGCGGCCCGCTGCCAGTAGCCGGCGAGGGCCAGGTGGGCGTACGCGCCGTGGATCAGCCCGTCGAGGGGCCGGGGGTCGCCGCGCCAGGGGGCCCAGTGGCGGGGCGTGCGGTCGGCGGTGTGCAGGGTCAGGACGTCGGTGAGGGCGGTGAGCTTCCCGTGCTGGACCTCGTGGACCAAGGTGGCGGCCAGGGCGGGCGGGGCCTGTGCCCGGGCCAGGACCGATCCGGCGGCCGCGGGCAGGGTCGCGCCGCTGGAGCGGGAGCCGCCGGCCAGGGGGACGACCGAGCGCAGCAGCCGGCCGATCTCGTCCGCGCGGGTGGAGTCGTAGCGCCGCAACAGGGTGAGGGCGCCGGACCACTGGGTGTCCCAGCGCTTGTGCCCCTTGGGGGTGAGTCGCCGGGCGGGGCGCACCTGGGCGGGTTCGTCGCGGGTCGGGGCCCGGTAGGGGTCGAGGTCGTCGAGGGCGGTGCGGCCGTCGGGCAGGGCGTGCAGCGGGAGGGGGTCGGGGGCGCCGGCCCAGGACCGTTCGGTGACGGCGAAGGGGCCGGGGCGGTCGGGCCGCAGCAGCCCGAGGGTGGGCAGGACGAGCCGGCCGCCCACGGGGCGCAGGGTGACCTTGAAGGTGATCCCGGCGCGCAGCGCGGCGGCGGCCGCGAGCGCCCCGAGGTGCCCGAGGTCGGCGGGGGGCCCGTCGGGCGCGTGCAGTCGGCGCAGGGTCTCCTCGGCCCACACGCCGGTGGCCGGGTAGTGCAGTACGTCCCGCACCGCGCCGGGGTCGTGCCGTTCGGCTTCCTCCAGCAGCGCCCAGTGCTCGGCGGCGTCGGCCCCGGTGGCCCGGTCGAGGACGGCCCGCAGCAGGAGCAGCCGCTTGGAGCGGCGCACGTCGCGTACGAGCCGGGTCCCCTCCGGGGAGGGTTCGGTGGAGGCGAGGGCCCGCAGGGTGGACAGGCCTACGGTGAACGGGGCGAAGACGGCCGGGGCTTCGCTCATGAGGCGGCCCGCCCGGTGACGGCGGCCGCGTGCAGGGCCCGGGCGATGTGCCGGATGAGGACCTGGAGGTCGGCGCAGTACACGGACGGCCCGCGGAAGCCCTCGCCGGCCCGGTAGCGGTGGGGGTAGTGGCCGCCGCCGCACACGTCGACGAGTTCGCAGGCGCGGCAGCCGGCGGCCAGGGCGTCCCGGCCGAGCTGGCGGGCGGCGAAGCCGGGGTGGTCCAGGAGCCGGTCGAAGTCGTCGGTGTCGACGTGGAGCCCGGTCGCGGCGGCGCCCTCGTAGGCGGATTTCAGCGAGTCGGCCTGTTCGATGGCGCCGTCCGTCTCGATGACGGCCGTGGTGGCGGGGGCGAGGCCCAGGGTCTCGGTGGCGGTGGGCAGCCCGAGCAGCAGGGCGATGATCTCCTCGAACATCCGCACTCGGGTGCGGCGTTCCCCGTCGTGCCACCAGCGTTCGAATACGGCGAGCAGCCAGTCGGCGTACGGGGTCGCCCGCGGGCCGTGGCCGGGCGGCGGGTCGCCCCAGTTGGCCAGCGGGAGCAGCAGCCCGATGGTCGGCGGCGCGAAGTCGAGCAGCGACTCGTACACCTCGACGGGGTCCTGCGCGAGGTCGACGACGCAGAGCACGCCCGCGTAGCTCTCCGGGTGGCGGGCGAGCAGCCGCAGCCCGCGCGCGGCGGCCCCGAACCCGGGGCGCCCGGCGTGGTCGGCGCGGCGGGTGTTGTGCGCGGGCAGCCCGCCGTCGAGGCTGACGCCGACCCGGATGCCGGCGGCGGCGAGCGCGTCGAGGCGGCCCGGGGTGAGCAGGGTGGCGTTGGTCTGGACGGTCGCGGTGACCCGGGTGCCCGGGGGTACGGCGGCCCGTACCGCCTCGACGGGCGCGGCGAGCGCGGCGGGGCCGGTGAGCAGCGGCTCGCCGCCGTGCAGGACGAGGTCGACGCGGGTCAGCCGGTGGGAGGCGGCGTGCTCGGCGATCCGCTCGGCGGCGCGGCGGACGGTGGCCGCGGACATCACGGCGGGACGGTCCCGCCAGGACTGGTCGGCCATCTCGTAGACGTAGCAGTAGGTGCAGGCGAGGTTGCAGCGGCTGTGGGTCTTGAGCACGAACTGCCGTACGGGTGAGGGCCGGTGCCCGGCGGCGCGCAGGGCGGCCACGTCGAGCCGGGCGTAGGGCCAGGGCGCGTGGCGCACGTGCGCGTCGCCGGGGTCGGCTCCCGCCGGTGGCGGCCGGTGCGCGGGCAGCACGGCGTCGCTCGTGATCGCTTGCGTCATCGGACTGCGCCTCCCTCCCCCGCCGCCTCCCCGGGGTACCCCGGGGGACGGTCCATCCCTGCCCTTCGGATGAGCCGGACTAACGGCGGAAAGTGGTCAACCCCGCCCGCTCACACCACCCCTGAGTCGAAGGCGTTGAGTATCTCGGCGGGGTGCGTGACCCGCTCGACCAGGCCTTCGATCACCTCGGCGAGCACCGGGTGCCCGATCCCGCGCAGCTCGGCCAGATCCAGTCCGGACAGGTCCGGCAACCGCGCGCCACACTCCCGCCCGGCGGTCGACACCTGCTGATCCTGAGTCACCATGTGTGGCCCGTCCCCCTCTTGCCCGAATGGTCAACTGCCCTTTCCCCTCCCGCGCCCGCCGGAAACGACCGGTGCGGGCGGCGGCCGTGCCACCGTCCGTTCACGGACCCGCCTCCAGTGCGCGAATCCGCTCGGCCACCCTGGACACACGGGCTTCCGCGGCGCCGGCCCGCAGCCACAGCTCCAGCGCCGCCCGGTAGGCCTCCAGGGCTCCCCGGGGCCGCTCCAGCCGCTCCAGCACCTCGCCTCGCAGCTCCTGCACCCGCGCGGCCAGTTCCACCGCCACCCGCTCCAGGTCGTCGCCGCCGGCGGACAGGGCCGCGCGCCAGGCCCTGCGGTAGGAGTCGGCGGCCCGGTCGAGCCGGTCCACGCCGCGCGTGTGGGCGTGGATCTCCTGTTGCACGTCGCCGTGCTCCCGCCAGGCCCGCGCCTGCTCCAGCGGGCTGCGGCTCTGCCGTGCGGCCAGCTCCAGCAGGTGCTCGGCCTCCCGGAGGTCCACCAGGTCGCCCTCGTAGGAGTGCCGCAGCCGCAGCCCCGCCGCCAGTCGCAGCAGCCGCCGGGCCGCGCGGGGGTCCGACTGCGGCACCGCCGCCCGGCTCTCGCGCAGCACCCGCACGGCGGTGGACGCGTACCGCCGCCCGTCGGCGTCGGCGGCCGAGGCCCGCTCCAGGAGGACGTCGCCCCACTCGGGCAGCAGTTCCCCGTAGGCGTCCCCGTCGCGGGAGAGCAGCCTGCGGGCCCGCTCGTACGCCGCGGCCGCGTCGTCCAGGGCCGCCGGGTCCCCGTCCCGGGCGTACCGCGCCCGGTGCGTCCGCGCGAGGCACACCAGCGCCGCGAGCCGCAGCCGCGGTTCCCCGGCGGTCTCCTCGGCCTCCCGCAGGGCCCGGGTCGCCTGTCCGGCCGCCTCCTCCAGCCGCGCGGGCAGGTACCGCAGCGCCGTGGCCCGCTCCACCCGCGCCCGGGCCCGGTCCTCCGGGCCGGCCTCCGGGTCCACCTCCAGGCGGCCCACGGCCAGTTCGGCGAGGGCGGTGCGTTCCGCCGGGTCCGCGGTGTGGGGCAGCAGGGCGAGCAGGACCCGTCCGAGGGCCGGCCCGACCCCCGCCTCGCTCTCCCCGGCGGCCTCCAGCGCGACCCGTGCCTCCCGCAGCGGCGCCGGGTCGCCGCGCAGCTCGCCGAGCCGGACCAGGGCCCGGGCCCGCCGCACGACGCAGTCGAGCCGCAGCTCCCGGTCGGTGCCGGGCGCCGCCCCGACCGCGGCGAACTCCCGCTCGGCCGCCGCCAGGAGGTCGGCGTCGGGTGTCTCGCCGGCCAGGGCCCGCTCGTACAGCACCCGGCCCCGGGCGGCCCGGGCCCGCGGGGTGCCCGGCGCGGCCACGGTCCGCTCCGCCTCCGCGAGCAGCTCCGGGTCCCGCTGGAGCGCCCACAGGCGCAGCAGCGCCTCCGCGAGTTCGACCTCGGCCTCTTCGGGCGGGTCGGCGGGGCCGGGGGGCGCCGACACGGCCCGGCGCAGCAGGGTCACGGCCTCGTACAGACCGCTGCGGCCGCCCTCGGCGATCCGGGCCCTGGCCGTCCGCACGGCCCACTCCCGGGCGGGCGCGGCGGGCGGCGGCTCGGTCTGCGGCCCGTCGGGCGGCGGCCCGGGCAGGTAGCGGCGCACGACCTTCGCGGAGACCTGGGCGAAGGCCTGGGGGAGCCGTCCGGCGGGCACCCGTTCCGCGTCGGGCTCCAGGGGCGCGCCGGTCAGCTGTGAGACGGCGAGCGCGGGGAAGTTCCGTACGCCGCGCCCGAAGTGGGCCCGGACGTAGGCGGAACAGTGTTTGAGCACCAGGGCCGCCTCGTCCCGGCCGAGTGGCCCCAGCAGCACGTCTTGGACCCCGGGGACGAACTCGTACCACCCGGCGTCCGGCGCGCGCCGCAGCAAGCCGCTGAGCAGCACCTCCGCGAGGTCGCTGGGTTCGGAGTCGGGCAGCATCGTGCGTTGCACGAGCCGCATCACGGGGAGCGTGAGGGGGGCCGCCGCCAGGTACAGGGCGAGCTGCACCGCGTCGGGCGCGGCCGAGGAGCGGAAGCGGCGCACCAGTTCGCGCGGCGGTCGCGCCGCCGGCGGCGTGGGCTGGGGCCCGGCGGGGTGGCGGGCCAGGACCCGCCCGACCTCGGCCGGTACGGGGCCGGTGCCCAGCCCGGCGACGAGGCGGGCCCAGGCACCGAGCGCGCCTGCGTTCGGCGGGAGCACGGGGACGGTCAGCCCTCCGGTGGGCCGGCCGCTCCGGGGCGGCCTGTCGGGGCGGAAGTCCAGCTTGCGGGGGCCTACTTCCGTGCGGGAGAGCACCCCGCGCTCGGTCGGCAGCCGGCTTCGGTTCCACAGGCGCTGCGGCAGCGGCTGCACCACCACGCAGGGGGTGCACTCGGCCCACCGGTACAGCAGCCGCTGCGCCCGGCCCTCGCGCCACACGGGTCCCGCGCAGTCGGAGACCACCATGGTCAGCGCCCGACCGGTGGGGTCGCGCACCTGGTCGCCGGAGCGCAGTCCGGCGGCGGGACGCGGCCCACGGCCGACGGCGGCGCTGCCGTCCGCAAGTCGGTGCAGGTAGGAGACCTGGACATCGCGGAAGGCCCCCAGCCGTTCGCAGACGGAGCGCAGTTCCTCGAACAGCTCGTGCCACACCGCCATCGACGGCGACGCGTCCATGACGAGGCGTACGGTCGCCTCGCGCCGGCTCTCCGGCCGGAACACGGGGATGACCAGCCCGAGGGCCCGGGCGCTGGCCTCGGCGGTGGCGTCCTCGTCGAGCACGGTCCGGGTGGGCGGCCCGGGCGGGCGGTGCCGCTGGAGGGCGCGCAGGGCCCGCTGGATCTCCAGGATGCGCGGCAGCGCCGCCGCGCCGGGCACCCGGACCGGTACCCCGCCGCCGGCCGGAAGGTCCGCGTCGGAGTCCGCCGCGCCGCCCGTCCTCGTGGCGTAGAGCCGTACGGGGTCCTCCGGTTCGGGTTCCTCCCGTACGGGTTCCTCGGCGTGCGGGGCCTCCCGCTCCGTGC
This sequence comes from Streptomyces sp. A1136, assembly GCF_004795055.1. Taxonomy (GTDB): domain Bacteria; phylum Actinomycetota; class Actinomycetes; order Streptomycetales; family Streptomycetaceae; genus Streptomyces. Next base: position 31,696 of record NZ_SSBJ01000021.1, on the reverse strand, counting down.
CCTCCTGTCGTCCCGGTCCCGGTCCCGGCCCGGGCCCCCGGACCGGGTCGTCCGCGGCGCCGGGCGCCCCGGCCGGCGCCCCGGTCCGCCCGGCGAGCCACAGTGCGTCGGCGAGCTCCTCGGCGGACGGGTCGAGCCCCGCGCCCCGCAGCAGCGCGACGAGGTCCCGTACGGGGTCGGCGGGGGGCACGGGGGTCACCTCGGCCGGTCGAGGCGTTGGATGAGCAGGTCGGCGAGGTCCTCCCGGGTGGGCGGGGCGGCGTAGTGGGTCAGGTAGATGGCGTTGAGCAGTTGGTCCGCGGCGACCAGCTCGGACTGCGAACGGCTGAGGAACTCCCTGATCAGCTCGGCCCCCAACTGGGCGGCCTCCTCCCCCAGGTGCGCCCGCACCATGGTGGCGAGCCGTTTCTCGCCGGGTTGTCCGAGCTTGAGCTGGATGCACCGCCTGAGGAGCGCCGCCGGGAAGTCCCGCTCGCCGTTGCTGGTCAGGATGATGAAGGGGAAGGCCCGGCAGCGGACGTGCCCGTCCCGGACGGTCACCTTCCGCCCGTCGTCGGTGAGGACGCGCACCTCGGGTTCGGAGTCCGCCACCCGCTCCAGTTCGGGCAGGGTGAACTCCCCCTCCTCCAGTACGTTGAGGAGGTCGTTGGGCAGGTCTATGTCGCTCTTGTCGAGTTCGTCGATGAGCAGCACCCGGGGGCGCGTGGTGGGCAGCAGCGCCGTCCCGAGCGGTCCGAGCCGGATGTACTTGCCGATCCCGGGCGGTCCGTCGGCGGCCGTCCCGCCACCGGCGGCGATCTGTACGTCCTGGAGGCGGGCGATGGCGTCGTAGCGGTAGAGGCCCTCCTGGAGCACGGTGCGCGACACGACGGGCCAGCGCAGGACGCGGCCGAGTTTCAGTTCGTGGGCGACGGCGTGCGCGAGGGTGGACTTGCCGGTCCCCGGATAGCCGGTCACCAGCAGTGGCCGCCGCAGGTACAGCGCGGCGTTGACGGCCTCCAGTTCCTCGGGCTCGGGGCGGTGCGACTCGGCGGCCTGCCGGTGCGCGCCGAGGCGGCGGGCCACGTTCCCGTCGGCGGGGCCCGAGGCCCCCGGGCCGTCCTCGACGGGGCCGCCGTCGAAGTCCCGCCAGGGCGGCGGGTCCGGCAGGGCGTCGATCCCGTCGTGGGGCTCCCCGACGCCCCGGTAGATGAGCCACTCCTCGGTCATGTGCGCGCCCCTCCCGTCGATCCGGCGGTGTTCGGCCGCCGGCCCCTCACAGGTCCCCCTGCAGCGGTTCGTCCTCCGGGAGCGGGCGCTGCGGGTCCTGCCACAGCAGCGCCGTCCCGACCGCCCAATAGGCGTCCGGGTCGGCCCCGTACGCCCGTCCCCGCAGCGCCTGGAGCCGGGCCGGCAGGGCCGCTCCTCCCCCGGCGTCGGCCAGTTCCTCGCGCAGTCCGCGGTGGAAGGGCTCGCACGACATCCTGGGGTCGGCCGGGGGCCGCCGGCACGCCACCACCCCGTACCCGGCGTCCCGGGCCTCGTGCAGCACCCCGCGCGTCGGGTCCTCGGCCGCGGCCCGGCACAGCACCGGCACCGTCTGGTCCACCAGGCCGGCCAGCCAACCGGGTGCGGGGCGCCACTTGCGCCCGCGCGAGCAGTCGGCCCGCAGGCCCAGCAGCGGTCCCGTCTGCACCCGCGCCCACCGCTCGGCGGCCTGCGCGGGCGGGTCACCGCCGGGGTAGCGCAGTACGACCGGCCGCTGCACCCCGACGGGGACCCCGCCCGATACCGTCCACTCGTCCACCGGCAGCCCGAACAGTTCCTCCGCCACCACGACTTCCAGCAGGGCGGCCGACTCGTGGGTGTCGCACCGCCGGAACCCCTCGGCGAGCGGTGCCCGCACCGCCTCGGGCAGGGCCGCCAGGGTGACCCGGTTGCCGGAGGCCACCGGGGTGGCGTCGCCGGGGCGGGCCGGGCCGGCCAGGACGGAGACCCGCCAGTCGTAGACGTCCTCCCAGACGTGGGCCCAGGTCTCCAGCAGGACCGACGGCCCGGGGGGCGCCCCGGCGGCCGGCCGGAAGGGGCCGTACGCCGGCCGGCCGGTGCCGGCGCGCCGGCGCCGTTCGCGTTCCGCGAGGCCGCGCTCGTAGCGCTCGCCCAGTTCGCGCCGCAGGGGCCGCCACAGCCGCGCCGCGGTCGCCCGCACCCAGTCCCAGAGTTCCTCGTCCGCGCCGGGGGCCGGCGGCTCCCGGTGGTCGGCGACGCTGACGTCGGTGGCGTAGCGGAGCATCGCGGCGGCCTCGCCGCCCGCGCCCGGCGGGTCGTGCAGCAGGCCCAGCCCGTCGCGCCAGGTCAGCGGGGCCGGCAAGCCGGTGTCGGGTTCCTCGCCGCGGGCCGCCTCGACGAGGGCCCGCACCGCCTCGGAGGAGCCGGGCGGCGGCAGTTCGGCGAGCAGCCCGCACAGGGTGGTGCGTTCCCCGGGGGTGAGGCGGGTGAGCCGGCTCAGCCGGGTGGGGCGTTCCGGTCCGCCGGGCGCGTCGTCGTCCTCGGAGGGCAGCTCGTCGTGCACGTCCGTCCAGGTGCGGCGGCTGTCGAGATCGCTGACGTGCTGGTCGTAGTGGTACAGGTCGTGGCCCTGCATCACCCGCCGGTAGAGGCCGACCTGCCCGGTCGTGCCCGTCGGCAGGGTCCGCAACTGCGCCACCGTCACCGCGATCCCCCCGCCGCCCGTCTGCCGGCGGGCCTTGACGACCCCGATGACCTCGCCGCGCGCCAGGTCCACCAGGGGGCCGCCCGACATGCCGGGTTCGATGTCGTCGTCGTCACCGAGGCGGATCGCGGCGCCGTTCGCGGCGGTGCCGCGCAGCCGGGTGGTGCGGCCGGTGATCTCACGTACCCCGAGGTCCTCGGTGACGCCGAAGTAGGCGGCCTCGTCGAGGCGGGGCCTGGCCCGGTCCGTCAGCCAGACGCAGGCGTGCGAGATGGGCGCGAGCACCCGTACCAGCGCGAGGTCGGGCAGGTCCCACAGGGCCCGGGGGGCGGGCCGGCGCTCCTCCAGCCGCTCGGGCAGTACGCACTCCACGCGTCCCGCCACCGTTCCGGTGCCCGCCGCTTCCCCGGGGCCGCCGGCGACGGAGAAGGTGATGCCGACCTCCCGGCCCACCAGACGCACCGCAGCACCCCCTTCGCCGACCACGTGCGCGCACGTGAGGACCCAGCCGGGGGCGATGAAGAAGCCGCTCCCCCAGGTCGGGCCGGTCCCAGGGGTTCCATACCCGTCCACGGGCGCGTGGACGCGCACGGTGGCCGCCTTGACGAGGGGTTCCAGAAGCTCGAAGGCGCGCGCGGAGCCGCCCGTGCGCCCGTCCGGCATCCCCTGTCCCCCTCAGGTCGAGACAATCCAGGCTAGCGCCGGGGGCGGGGAGGACGGGAGGTGTCTGTGATACGCGGATTATCCTGGCGGGAAACACCCCCATCACGTCACCACGTCACACGGAGCCGGACTTGTACTTCACCGATCGCGGCATCGAGGAGCTGGAGAAGCGGCGCGGCGAGGAGGAGGTCACCTTCGAGTGGCTCGCCGAGCAGCTGCGCACCTTCGTCGACCTGAACCCGGACTTCGAGGTCCCGGTGGAACGCCTGGCGACCTGGCTGGCCCGCCTCGACGACGCCGAGGACGACGAATAGGCAGCGGTGGGCACGTCGTGCCACCCGTGGGCGCGGGCGCGCCCACGGTGAAGGGGCCCGACCGTCACCGGTCGGGCCCCTTCGTCATCGGGCTTCCTTCATCGGGCCGGGGCCCGGATCAGGCGGCCTTGGTCTCCCAGAAGATGCGGTCGATCTCGGCGATGAGTTCGAGGGCCTTCTGGCCGGTCGCCGGGTCGTTCGACGCCTTGGCGGCCGAGAGGGCCTTGAGGGTGTCGTTCACCAGGGTGTGCAGCTGCGGGTACTTCTCGAAGTGCGGCGGCTTGAAGTAGTCGCTCCACAGCACCGAGACGTGGTGCTTGGCCAGCTCGGCGCGCTGCTCCTTGATGGTGATGGCGCGCGCGCGGAAGTCGGCGTCGTCGTTGGCCTGGTACTTCTCCTGAACGGCCTTGACGGACTCGGCCTCGATGCGGGCCTGGGCAGGGTCGTACACGCCGCACGGCAGGTCACAGTGGGCGGAGACCTTCGCCTTGGGGGCGAAGAGGCGGGAAAGCATGGAGTTTGTCCTCCTCGTGATCGTCTTCTCAAGGGCGAGATTACTCGCTTGGAAAGCGGAATTCGCGGGCGGCCCCATGGGCTTCGGACAAAACTCCAGCGTCGCGCCGACCGCGGTGAGCGAACGTACGGGGACGTGCGGCAGCATGCGGGAGGGACGAGGAGGTCGTGAATGGTGGAGAAGAAGCGCCCGGACACCCGGTTCGGGCTGGCCGAGGTGTCGGGGCCCTCGATGGTCCCGACCCTGCTGCACGGGGACCGGCTGCTGGTCCGCTACGGGGCCGTCGTGCGCCCGGGGGCCGTGGTGGTGCTGCGCCACCCCTTCCAGCAGGACCTGCTGGTGGTGAAGCGGGCGGTGGAGCGGCGGCCGGGCGGCTGGTGGGTGCTCGGCGACAACCCGTACAACGCGACCGGTGACAGCACCGACTACGGGACGGTGCCCGAGGAGCTGGTGCTGGCGACGGCCGTACTGCGGCTGCGACCGCTCCCGGGCGGTCAGCGTTCGCTGAGGGCGTGGCTGTCCTGGGGGGCTTCGGCGCTGCGACCGCTGCGGGCCGACTCCTCGGCCTCCAGCCGCTTGCGGGCCCGGTAGGCGGCCACGTTCGCCCGGGTGGCGCAGCGGTCGGAGCAGTAGCGCCGGGACCGGTTGGTGGAGGTGTCGAGGTAGGCGTTGCGGCACGGCGGTGCCTGGCACAGGCCGAGGCGGTCGGGGCCGTGCTCGGTGAGGTGGAAGGCCAGCCCGAAGGAGGCGAGGGCGGCGTATCCGGCGGAGGCGTTCGAGGGGTGGTCGGCGAGGTGGATGTGCCAGTGGGGGCGACCGTCCTCGCCGATCGAGTCGTGGCCGGTCACCTGGGGGCTGACCGGGAACTCCATGAGCAGGGAGTTCAGCAGGTCGACGGCGAGGACGTGGTCGCCGCCGTCGGCGGCCTCGAAGACGGCGCGCAGCCGGCCGCGGACGTTGCGGAAGCGCGTGACGTCGGCGTCGGTCACGCGGCGGGCGGCCTGCACCCCGGGGCCGAAGAGCGCGCGCACGGCGTCCACGGAGGTGAGGGCGTCCTTGTTGCGGGCCGGCTCCTCGGTGTTGACCAGGCGCACGGCGTAGTCCGAGTAATGGGCCAGTTCCACTTGTGGTCCTTATGGCTGCGGAGGAAGGTCCCTGTAACAACTGAGACAGCTACAAGGGTATTACGGCCGCATCGGCTCGTGAGCGCGTCGGGGGACGGCGAGGGACACCGGCCGGCTCCGTCCCGCGTGCGGTACCGGAAGTATTACGGACCGCGTCCGCCGGTGGTTCCCGAGCTGCCGCAAGGCAACGCGAAAGGGGCGGTACGGGTGTCCGTACCGCCCCTCTCGCCCCGCGAAGGCTCCCACCGCGGCCGTGGCCGGCCGCGGTCGGTTACAACACCTTGGACAGGAAGGCCTTCGTCCGGTCGTGCTGCGGGTTGCCCAGGACCTCGCGCGGGTGGCCGGATTCGACCACCACACCGCCGTCCATGAAGACGAGGTTGTCGCCGACCTCGCGGGCGAAGCCCATCTCGTGGGTCACCACGATCATGGTCATGCCCGATTCGGCCAGGTCCCGCATGACGTCGAGGACGTCGCCGACGAGCTCCGGGTCGAGCGCCGAGGTGGGCTCGTCGAAGAGCATCAGCTTGGGCTCCATGGCCAGCGCGCGGGCGATCGCCACACGCTGCTGCTGGCCGCCGGAGAGCTGCGAGGGGTAGTTCCCGCCCTTGTCGCCGAGGCCGACGCGGTCGAGCAGCTTGACGGCGCGCTCGCGCGCCACCGCCTTGCTCTCGCCCTTGACCTGGACGGGGGCCTCCATGACGTTCTCGATGGCCGTCATGTGCGGGAACAGGTTGAAGCGCTGGAAGACCATGCCGATCTCGCGGCGCTGCGCCGCGACCTCGCTGTCCTTCAGCTCGTAGAGCTTGTCGCCCTTCTGGCGGTAGCCCACCAGCTGCCCGTCCACCGACAGCCGCCCGGAGTTGATGCGCTCCAGGTGGTTGATGCAGCGCAGGAAGGTCGACTTGCCGGAGCCGGACGGGCCGACCAGGCAGAAGACCTCGCGCGGGGCGACTTCGAGGTCGATGCCCCGCAGGATGTGGGCGGCGCCGTACGACTTGTGGACGCCTTCTGCCTTGACCATCGGCTGGGCGGTCATCGCGCGACCTCCGTACGGCGGAACATGTTGAGGTTGGCACGCAGGCGCTGGAACGGCGTCGGCGGCAGGCTCCGCGTGGAACCTCGGGCGAAGCGGCGCTCCAGGTAGTACTGGCCGACGCTGAACACGCTGGTCAGGGCCAGGTACCAGATGGATGCCACGAACAGCATCTCCATGATGGCACCGGCCGTGTTGCCGATGTTCGACGAGGCCCGTAGGAGCTCGGTGTACTGGACGGCCGAAACCAGTGAGGAGGTTTTCAGCATGTTGATGAACTCGTTGCCGGTCGGCGGGATGATCACCCGCATCGCCTGCGGCAGCACGATCCGTCGCATGGTCTTCGTCTGGGGCATGCCGAGCGCGTGCGCGGCCTCGGTCTGGCCCTCGTCGACGGACTGGATGCCGGCCCGGACGATCTCCGCCATGTAGGCGCCCTCGTTCAGGCCCAGCCCCAGCAGGGCGACCATGAACGGGGTCATGACGGCGACGGTGTAGTTCTTGTAGATCGGTCCGAGGTTGATGTACTCGAAGATCAGCGACAGGTTGAACCACACCAGCAGCTGGACGTACACCGGGGTGCCGCGGAAGAACCAGATGTAGAGCCAGGAGACGGCACTGGTCACCGGGTTGTTGGACAGGCGCATCACCGCGAAGACGATGCCGAGCACGAGGCCCAGCGCCATGGCCGCGACGCTGATGAGCACCGTGTTCCACAGACCGCTCAGGACGGCCGGGTCGAAGAGCTTGTCCCCGACCGTCGCCCAGATGACGTTGCCCTGGGAGAAGGCGTAGACGAGCCAGGCCAGGAGCGCGACGACGATGACGCCGCTGATCCAGCGGCCGTAGTGCCGCACGGGAATTGCCTTGATCGCCTCGTACGGGGTTCCCGAGGCGCCGGGTCCGGCCGGCGGGGTTGCGGCCGGACCCTTGTCGATCTTGTCAGTCACAATGACTGCCCTTCAGTGGAGCGTGGAGCGCGGGACTTACTGACCGGCGTTGACCGTCGCGGACTTGACTGCACTGTCCTGCACGTTCCACTTCTCCAGCGCCTTGCCGTAGGAGCCGTCCTTGATGGCGGCGTCCAGGGCCTGCTTGAGGGCGTCGCGCAGCTGCGTGTTGTCCTTGCTGACGCCGATGCCGAAGAGGCCGACGCCGGTCTGCTGGCCGGCGATCTCGAAGTCGTTGCCGCCGCCGGAGGTCTTCACCGTGTACGCGGCGACCGGGTAGTCGTTCAGGTCGGCGACGGCGCCGCCGGCCTTGACGCGGGTCTGCGCCTCGGCGTCGGTGTCGAAGGCCTGGATGGTGAGCTTCTTGTCACCGCACTTGTCGGCCTGCTTCTTGAACTCGTCCTCGTAGGTGGTGCCGCGCTGGACGGCGACGGTCTTGCCGCACAGGTCGTCCAGGGTCTTGATGCCCTCGGGGTTGCCCTTCTTGACCAGGAGCGAGAGACCGGAGGAGAAGTAGTCGACGAAGTCGATGCCCTTTCCGATCTTCTGGCCCTTGTCGTCCAGGCCCTCCTGGCGCTGCTTGTTGTCCGTGATGGAGGACATGATCGCGTCTTCGCGGCCGGTGTAGATCGAGGTGATCAGACCGTCGAAGGTGCCCGCGGTGAACTGGACCTTCACACCGAGCTGCTTGCCGAGCGCGTCCGCGATGTCGGGGTCCACACCGACGATCTTGCCGTTCTCGACGAATTCCATCGGGGCGTACGCGGAGTCGGTACCGACCTTGATGACACCGGCGTCCTGGATCTTCTTCGGCAGGGCCGAGAAGAGGGGGGCGCTGCTGGACTTGGTACCGGTCGAGGCGCCGTCGCCCGAGCCGCCCTTGGTCTGGTCGCCACAGCCGGTGAGGATCAGGGCGCCGGCGACCGCGATCGCGCCGACCGCGGCGATCCGGGACCGTGCGGCGGTCGTACGACGGGTGGTGCTTGCGGTCATGAGCTGGTTCCTCCGGCAGTGGGGAAAAAAGCATCCGAGAACGGTCGGGCACGCACCATCGAGTGCAGCGACCTTGTGTGATTACGGCATCTTGCCATTCGGACCACGACATTCAGGGTGGCCGTCAGGTCAAAATCGGATAACGGGCGACCCCGGGTTCCCAACAGGACTGCGGCGAGCGGGCTGCGTGGCCGCACTATGCACTGCCACCAGGCCCTTTGACCGCAGTTTTTACTGTCGGTCTCGTCTATCGGACACCAACGTCCGGACTTTCCGCCGAAACCGGGGCAAGAGACCTGCGAACGTGAGGCAATCGACTCGTCCGGGGGGCCGTTTTTCAGGTAGAACAGATCCTTACACCCCTCATCCGGGGCTCAGGGCGCGCGTGCGGCGCGCCCGCGCGTACGAACCTCCCCTTCGCGGAGGCGGGCCGAACCCGTCGATGCGGAGACGGACGCGGTGCCCGCCCACCCCTTAACCAGGAGTGGTCACCCTCAACGATTAAAGACTTAAGGGGTCAAACAAGTGGCAGCGGAGATCGTCAATCCTCGCAGCGACAGCGTGACGGACAACAACCCCGACGCGGTGTTCGCACTGCACCGGGGCGGCAAGATGGCCGTGCAGGCCACCGTGCCGGTCCGCGACAAGGACGACCTGTCCCTCGCGTACACGCCCGGCGTGGCGAAGGTCTGCAGCGCCATCGCGGAGAATCCGGAACTCGTCAACGAGTACACGTGGAAGTCCAACGTGGTCGCCGTCGTCACCGACGGCACGGCCGTGCTGGGCCTCGGGGACATCGGTCCCGAGGCCTCCCTCCCGGTGATGGAGGGCAAGGCCATCCTGTTCAAGCAGTTCGGTGGAGTGGACGCGGTCCCGATCGCGCTCGCCACCAAAGACACGGACGAGATCATCGAGACGGTCATCCGTCTCGCGCCGTCCTTCGGCGGGGTGAACCTGGAGGACATCTCCGCCCCCCGTTGCTTCGAGATCGAGCGCCGGCTCCAGGAAGCCCTGGACATCCCGATCTTCCACGACGACCAGCACGGCACGGCCATCGTGACGCTGGCCGCCCTGCGCAACGCGGCGAAGCTCACCGGCCGCACCCTCGGCGACCTGCGAGCCGTGATCTCGGGCGCCGGCGCGGCGGGCATCGCCATCGCCAAGATCCTGGTGGACGCGGGCATCGGCGACGTGTGCGTCACCGACCGCAAGGGCGTCGTCTCGGCGGACCGCTCGGACCTGACGGACGTCAAGGCCGAGATCGCGGGCCTGACGAACAAGACCGGTCAGTCCGGCCCCCTGGAAGCGGCCCTCGTCGGCGCGGACGTCTTCATCGGCGTCTCCGGTGGCACGGTCCCCGAGGAGGCGGTGGCGACCATGGCGAAGGACTGCTTCGTGTTCGCCATGGCCAACCCGAACCCGGAGGTCCACCCCGACGTCGCGCACAAGTACGCGGCGGTCGTGGCCACCGGCCGGTCGGACTTCCCGAACCAGATCAACAACGTGCTGGCCTTCCCGGGCATCTTCGCGGGCGCCCTCAAGGTCCGCGCGACCCGGATCACCGAAGGCATGAAGATCGCCGCCGCCGACGCCATCGCGGGCGTCGTGGGTGACGAGCTCGCCGCCGACTACGTGATCCCGTCGCCGTTCGACGAGCGCGTCGCCGAGGCCGTCGCGGCCGCGGTCGCCGCCGCCGCGAAGGCGGACGGCGTGGCCCGGCTCGCCTGACCGCCGCTTCGGCCACACGTGTGACGTACGGGCAAGGGCCCGGCCTGATGATCCATCCGGCCGGGCCCTTCCCGTTTTCCCCTGTTCCCGCCATGACGGACACCGGGCCGCGGACGCACCCTCCTGGCCCCCGAACCGGGAGGGGTCGCCGCGCCTGTCGTGGGCCCGGACGCGCGGGAAAGCGACGCACCGACCACACGAAGAGAACCGCGGCGCCAATGACAGGCTCATGGTGAGCGCGCCGCATGGCCAGAATGTTACCCCCGATCTCGGGCCGTCCTGACATTCCGGTTCGCTGCCCGAAGACACCAAACCGGCTGGTACGGGTGGCAGTTGAGGAGTGGGTCATTCCTTCCGGACGGGCGTGACACGCCGCCCGTTCCAGACGCGGAAATACCCTTGTCCGGTTCCCGCCCCCCATGTATCGGCCGGCGGGAGACTGCGACGAAGGCCTCACCCCCGGCGCCCCGACAGGGGTGGCCCCGCGCGCTACCGGGCGGTAGCGTCGCGGCATGTTCGCTGCCTATGCCGCCCGAATCGACCGCGACCAGCCGCTGAACGGCCTTGAACTGGGCGAGCGCCCGGCTCCCGGGGCCCGCCCCGGCTGGGTGACCGTCAACGTCAAGGCCGCCTCCCTCAACCACCACGACCTGTGGTCGCTGCGCGGGGTGGGTCTCGGCGAGGACAAACTCCCGATGATCCTCGGCTGTGACGCGGCCGGCACCGACCAGGACGGCAACGAGGTCGTCCTGCACTCCGTGATCGGCCAGAGCGGTCACGGGGTCGGCCCGGACGAGCCCCGGTCGATCCTGACCGAGCGCTACCAGGGAACCTTCGCGGAACAGGTGACCGTCCCCGCCTGGAACGTGCTGCGCAAGCCCGCCGAGCTGTCCTTCGAGGAAGCCGCCTGCCTGCCGACGGCCTGGCTGACGGCCTACCGGATGCTGTTCACCAACGCCGGGGTACGCCCGGGCGACTCAGTCCTCGTGCAGGGCGCGGGCGGCGGCGTCGCCACCGCCGCGATCGTCCTCGGCAAGGCGGCCGGCCTGCGGGTCTTCGCCACGAGTCGCGACGAGGCGAAGCGCAAGCGCGCGGTCGAGCTGGGCGCGGTGGAGGCGTACGAGCCGGGCGCGCGGCTGCCCCGGCGGGTGGACGCCGTCATCGAGACGGTGGGCGCGGCCACCTGGTCGCATTCGGTGAAGTCCCTGCGCCCCGGCGGCACGCTCGTCATCTCCGGCGCGACGAGCGGCGACAGGCCGGCGCACGCGGAGCTGACGCGGATCTTCTTCCTGGAGCTGAAGGTGGTGGGCTCCACGATGGGCTCGAAGGACGAGTTGGAGGACCTCCTGGCGTTCTGCGCGGCCACCGGCGTCCGTCCCGTGATCGACGAGGTCCTCCCCCTGGAGCGCGCCCGCGAGGGCTTCGAGAAGCTCGCCTCGGGCGACCTCTTCGGCAAGATCGTCCTCACCGTCTGACCCTCCCCCACGGCCCGTCCGACCGGCGTTCGAGGCGGGGGCCGGGGCGGGGCCGGGGCGGCCCCCCGAACCGGCCCGCCGGCGTTCCCGGCGCCGGGCCGGGGGCAAGGCCCCAAGCCGTCGGTGGGCCGGGCCCGAACCGGCCGGCCCACCCCGCCGGGCACAACCCGGTGGGCCGGCACAACCCGGCCCACCGGCGTTCGAGGCGGGAGGCCGGGGCGGCACCGCGAACCATCCTCGCCGGGCATTGAGGCGCGGGGGCCCGGCGGGGCCCCGGGGAGTTCCGAGCGCGGCGAGGGGGCCCGACCGCGACCCCGTGGGGCCGTGCCCTACGCCTGGTCCGGGCGGAGCGCCGCCGTCACCCGGTTCGCCGCCGCGGCCAGGTGGGCCCGGGCCTCGGCCAGTTGCGCCGGGGACACCCCGTGGTCACGGGCCGCGTCCCTGACGTCGTCGCGGAAGCGGTCGAGCAGCCGGTCCAGGTCCCGGACGGGGTCGGCCGTCGGGGCCAGGTCCTCGGCCCAGCCGGCCCCCGCCCCGGCGGTCGGCGCGCCCGCGTGCGTACCCCCACCCGCCCCGGCACCGGCACCGGCGTGCCCACCCGAGCCACCCAGCCACGCGCCGGCCAGGCTGCCGAGCACCCCGCCGGACTTGGCGAACTGCTCCTGCAACTGGCTCGCGATGCGCTGGACCTCCTCGCGCGCCCGCTCCTGGGCCTCCTTGGCCTGGCGGCGGGCCTGCTGCGCCTCCTCGCGCGCCCGGCGGCTCTCGTCCTTCGCCCGCCGCGCCTGCTCCTTCCACTCCGCCTTCGCCTTGCGGAGCTCCTCCTTGGCCGCCTTCCAGCCCTCGTCCTCGACCTGGGTGGCCGTCGCCGAGGCGGCCGCCGCCCGCATCTCGCGCCGCAGGTCCCCCGCGGCGCCCCGGACGTCGTCGCGGATCTCGGCGGCCAGTTCGGAGACCGAGTCGCGGATCTCCAGTTCCAGGTCGGCGAGTTCCCCGCCCCGGTCGGCGAGTTCGGCGCGGCCCGCCTCGGTGATGGAGTACACCTTGCGCCCGCCCTCGGTGGCGTACGTGACCAGCCCCTCCGCCTCCAGTTTGGCCAGGCGCGGGTACACCGTGCCCGCGGAGGGCGCGTACAGCCCCTGGAACCGCTCCTCCAGCAGCCGGATCACCTCGTAGCCGTGGCGCGGGGCCTCGTCCAGCAGCTTGAGCAGGTAGAGGCGCAGACGTCCGTGGGCGAAGACGGGCGGCATGTCAGAGCACCTTCTTGTCGAGCGCGAGCGGGGCGGCGGCATCGGGGCTGTCGGCCGCCGGGCGGCGCAGCAGGGCGATGGCGCCGGAGACGGTGGTGGCGCGCAGCGTCCCGGTACCGGCGCCGAGCGTGCCGGTGATCCGCTTGGCGGCCCACTGTCCGGTGACCCTGAGGTCCTCGAAGGCGTTGGAGACGCCGCCGGTGGCGGTGTTGGCCTCCACACGGGCGTCGGCGGGGTGCGGGAGGCGGATCGCCACCTGTCCGGAGACGGAGTTCAGCGAGATGTCGACGGGGCGCGCGTCGGCCGGGTCGAGTACGAGGTCGATGAGCATGTCACCGCTGACCGAGTCGGCCCGTACGCTGCCGCCCGCGCCGTCGACGACGGTCAGGCCGCCGGAGACGGAGTGGAAGGCGAACTCGCCGGTCACGGACTGCGCCTCGACGCTGCCGGACACCGTGTTGGCCTTCACCTTGCCGGAGAGGCCCACCAGGGTCGTGTCGCCGCTGACGCCGTTGACGTCGGTGGCTCCGCCGATGCCGGAGACGAAGGTGGTCGCGCTGACGGTGGCCAGTTGGACGACCGTGGCGGCGGGGACGGTGAGGGTGACGGCGGCGCTGCGCTCCCAGGCCTTGCGGCCGTCGGCGGAGCTGCCGGACCAGGCCTTCCAGGGCTTGCCCTCGAACCACTTCTTGAAGCCCTGGGAACCGTTCCAGGGGAGGTCCTCGTAGGAGAGGGTGAGCGTTCCGCCCTCCTGTACGACGTGCAGGGGAGGCCCGCTGACCTCGGCCACTTCGAGCCGGGCGGGGCCCTCGTCGGCGGCGGCGACCACGTTCACGGTGCCGCCGACGACGCGGACGCGGAGTTCCCTCACCGGCTGCTCGAAGGTGAGCTTCTGCGGTTCGGCGACGGACCACGTCATCTGCTCTGCCATGGTTCTGATCCTCCTCGTGGGCGCACGGACGGGCTCGACGCTCGCAACATATCGCGTCTTCTACAGAACACGATATATCGCGGATCGGCGAAGTCAAGCGGCCGACACGGCGCGGCGCCGGCCCGTGGGCGGGCAGCACGAGGACCGGACGGGGTCCGGGGCGCAGGGAGGGAAGAGGTGGGGCGGGAGGGCCGGCGCACGGGGCCGGGCACGGGCTACGCGGCCAGCAGCGGGCTTCCGTGGTGGTGGAGCCACGCCCGGTAGGGCGGGGTGCGCAGGGCGGCCTCGCGATAGGCGGCGCGGAGGTCCTCGTACACCTCGCCGTGCGCGCCCGGCCGGCTCGCCAGCAGCAGCCGCACGGCGAGGGGGTCGCCCGAGAGCGGCCGGATCGCCATGTCGTCGCGGGGTACGGAGGTCGGCTGGCAGGGGGCGACCGCCTCGCCGGAGACGATCAGCGACGCCGCGGTGTGGTAATCGGCGTGCAGCACCGGCGGGTCCACCCCGGCGCCCGCGAAGACCCGCCGCAGTCCGTCCCATTCGCCGTCCACCGACGGGTCGACCGTCCAGCGGTCCGCGGCGAGTTCCCGTAACTCCACCACCGGCCTGCGCGCGGCGGGATGGTCCCGGGACATGGACACGAACTGCGGCTCGCGCTCCATCAGGACGCGCACCTCCAGCCCCGGCGGCACCCGCAGCGGGCACCCCTCGACCTCGTGCACGAAGGCCACGTCCAGTTGTCCCGCCTCCACCATCCGCAGCAGGGCGTTGGCCGACACGTCGACCACCAGCGAGGTTTCCGTCTCGGGCGCGCGCCGGTGCAGTCTGCGCAACCAGCCCGGCAGGGCCCGGCTGGCCGTCGAGCCGATCCGCAGGCGCGGCCCGCGGGCGACCGCGCGGGCGTCGGCGACCAGAGCGGCCATCTCGGCCAGCAGGGGTCGGGCCCGGCCCAGTACGGTACGGCCGAACGGCGTGGGCCGGCAGCCGGTCCTCTCGCGGAGGAACAGCTCGCCCTCCAGGGCCCGTTCGATCCGGCGGAGCTGCGTCGTGAGGGAGGGCTGGCTCACGCCGAGCTGCCGCGCGGCCTTGTGCAGGCTGCCGGCGTCGGCGATGGCGCACAGTGCGCGCAGGTGCCTCACCTCAAGCTCCATGACCAGAGAGTAGGACGGCCCCTGGCGGCCGCACCAGCCACAGGTATCCCCCCGAATCCCGCCAATTTCGCGGAAGTTGGCCTGCCGAAAACCCACCGATAGGCCGGTGTTATCGGTGGCTGACATCATCCGCCCGGCACCCGCGCTCCCGCAGACTCCGGTTCGAACAACCCACCCCCCACCGGATGAGTAGGAGCTCCCCCACATGCGCCACTCCCGTACGGCCGTTCCGGCCGCCACCATCGGTTTCGTCCTGGCGGCCGCCCTGGTCGGTATCGCACCCACCGCCGGCGCCGCACCGGCCCCCTCCGGCAACCCCGCGAGCTACGCCGCCTACCAGGGCTCGCAGGAGAACCAGGCCGCCAACCGGGCCTTCTTCGAAGCCGTCCAGCGCTCGGTGGCCGAGCAGCGCGCCGCGAACCCGGGCATCCAGTCCGTCACCGTCACGTACAACACCCGCAACGCGCCCAGCTTCCGTACCGTGATAGCCCGTTCCACGCAGATCTGGAACGGCTCGGTGTCCAACGTCAAGCTCCAGGAGGTGTCCTCGGGCGGGAACTTCTCCTACCGGGAGGGCAACGACTCGCGGGGTTCGTACGCGAGCACCGACGGCCACGGCCGCGGCTACATCTTCCTCGACTACGCGCAGAACCAGCAGTACGACTCGACCCGGGTGACCGCGCACGAGACCGGCCACGTGCTGGGCCTGCCGGACCACTACTCGGGCCCGTGCAGCGAGCTGATGTCGGGCGGCGGGCCGGGCACCTCCTGCACGAACCCGTACCCGAACAGCACCGAGCGCTCCCGGGTGAACCAACTGTGGGCGAACGGCCTGGTCGCCTCGGGCCTGGGCACCAAGAGCTGACCCACCGAGCCCGTTCGGGCCGAGCCCGGACCGTGCCTGACCGCCCGGTCCGGGCCCGGGTTCCTAAGGTGCGTACCTGGGGCAGCCGGGGGCACGGCACGGTCCCGGACCCCACCGCGGTACGAAGATCCCGAGGGACTTGTGCCGCCCCACGATCACCCGCTCGACGGGTCGCCCGCAGGCCGGGCACGACTCCTGCTCGTGCCCGGCCGGCGGTGCGTCCGCCGCTCCAGCGCCCTGTCGCTCGTCACCGGCCATACCTCCACGGTAGGCCGGTTCGGCGCATCCGGCGGCGCGGGAGCCGTCACGGCTGGGGCTTGCGCCACATCGGCCACAACAGCGGCCCGTCCGGCAGCCGCACCGCCGTGCCCGTGAACCGCCACCCGAGCCGCTCGTACAGCGCCTTGCTGCGCTCGCTGCTCGCCTCCAGGTACGCCGGTACGCCCTCGCGGTCGCACCGCTCCAGCACCGGCCGCATCAGCTCCGTGCCCAGCCCCTCGCCCTGTCGCCCCGGCGCGACCGCGATCATCAGCAGGTACTCGTGGTCCTCGGCGGTGGGGTGCGCTTCGCCCGTCAGCCGGCCGACCAACTCGCAGCGCTCGTTGTCCGGGTCGGCCACCTCGCGCATCCTGGCGGGGATGTCGTCCTCGGCGGCCTCCTCCTCGTGGTCCCCGGCCGGGATGCGCAGCCACAGCGCCGCCGCCGAGCCGTCGGCCGCGTAGTCGATCCGCCCTTGGGCCAGCGCCACGTCGACGAACACGCCGAGGAACCTCCCGTGGACCGCGGCCCGGTGCTCCGGGTCGGGGAAGACCCAGCTGCTCACCGGGTCGTCGCGGAACGCCTCGTCCAGCAGCCGGGCCACCGCGTCCCGGTCCGTCTGATCCGCCGTACGTATCTCCAACACCACGGAACCCATCCCTCGCTCACGTCGCAACGACCGTGAGTGATCCTAGAGTTGGGCCCCGTACACGGACAGGCCTGTTCCGGCACCGTATGGTGCCGGAACAGGCCTGTCCCCGGGCGTCCTGCGCGGTCACCTGGTGCGGCGCGTGACGAACTCCGCCAGCGCCAGCAGACCGCCCGCCGCCCCGAGGTCCGGTACGGCCCGCGACAGCTGCTGCACCGCCCGGCCCATCCGGTCCGCCGCGTGGGCCTGCGCCCAGTCGCGGCCTCCGGCCCGGTCCACCGCGTCGGCCGCCCTTCGTACGTCGTCCCCGGTCATGGGTCCCGCGTACAGCTCGACCAGCTCCGCCCCGGCCGCGGTGCCCGAGGTGAGGGCGGCGACGACCGGCAGGGACTTCTTGCGGGCGATCAGGTCGGCCCCGGCGGGCTTTCCGGTGTGCCCGGGGTCACCCCAGATGCCGATCAGGTCGTCGATCAGCTGGAAGGCCAGCCCCGCCTCCCGGCCGAAGGCGTCCATCGCCTCGACCTGGTCCGGCCCGGCCCCCGCGTACAGGGCGCCCAACGCGCAGGCACAGCCCAACAGGGCGCCGGTCTTGGCGGTGGCCATCCTCAGGCACTCGTCGAGGGAGACGTCCGGTCGCTGTTCGAAGGCGCAGTCCGCCTGCTGCCCGGCGCACAGCTCGATGACGCAGGTCGCGAGCCGGGCGGCGGCCGCCGCCGAGGCCGGGTGCGGGTCCTCGGCGAGTTGCCTCAGCGCGAGCGCCATCATGGCGTCACCCGTGATGATCGCGTCCGGTATGCCGAAGACGGTCCAGGCCGTGGCACGGCCCCGCCGCCGGACGTCCTTGTCGATGACGTCGTCGTGCAGGAGCGTGAAATTGTGCGCCAGTTCCACGGCGACCGCCGCGCGTACGGCGTCCTCCTGCTCATCGCCGCCCGGTCCGCCCAGGGCCCGCGTCGCCGCGAGCACCAGGGCGGGGCGGATCGCCTTGCCCTCCCCGGCCGAGGCCGGGGTGCCGTCCGCGCCCTCCCAACCGAAGTGGTACATCGCCACCCGCCGCATGGACCCGGGCAGGCTCTCGACCGCCCGGCGCAGGCTCGGATTGACCGCTTCCCTCGTCCGTTCCAGCAGCGCGGCCGCTTCCTGGCCCTCGCCCGTGGTGACCGTGTCGGTCGTCGCCATCGTGTGCCCCGTCGTGCCCCGAGCCGGCCGGCTCAGCGCCAGCGGCCGATCTCGACGTTCTCCAGGACGCCGAGTGCGTCCGGCACCAGGACCGCGGCGGAGAAGTAGGCGGTCACCAGGTAGGAGATGATCGCCTGCTCGCTGATGCCCATGAAGCGCACCGACATGCTCGGCTCGATCTCGTCCGGGATGCCGGGCTGGTGGAGGCCGATCACGCCGGACTCGTCCTCGCCGGTGCGCATGCACAGGATCGAGGTCGTCCGGGCGTCACTGATCGGGATCTTGTTGCAGGGGAAGATCGGCACGCCCCGCCACGAGGGCACGCGGTTGCCGCCGACGTCGATGGACTCGGGGTAGAGGCCGCGCTTGTTGCACTCGCGCCCGAAGGCCGCGATGGCCTTGGGGTGGGCGAGGAAGAGCTTCGAGCCGCGCCGCATGCTGAGCAGCTGGTCCATGTCGTCCGGGCTGGGCGCGCCGTCGTGCGGCTGGATGCGCTGGTCGTAGTCGGCGTTGTGGAGCAGACCGAAGCCCGGGTTGTTGATCATCTCGTGCTCTTGACGCTCGCGCAGCGCCTCGACGGTGAGCCGCAACTGCTGCTCGGTCTGGTTCATCGGGTGGTTGTACAGGTCGGCGACGCGCGTGTGCACCCGGAGAACCGTTTGTGCGATGGAGAGTTCGTACTCGCGCGGGCGCGCCTCGTAGTCCACGAAGGTGCCGGGGAGTACGGCTTCGCCCTGGTGGCCGGCGGAGAGCTCGATCTCGGCCTCGCCGTGCTTGTTGGTGCGCTGGGGCGGCAGCGAGCGTTGCCGGTCCACGTGCGCGCGCAGGGAGTCGACCCGGTCCGCGAGGAGCTGGAAGTCCTGGCGGGACAGGACGAGGGCGGTTCCGGAGGTGACCGCCCGGGCGGTGTACTCCCAGATCGACTCCTCGTCGACGAGGGCGTCCTCGCCGAAGAAGGCGCCGTCCGCGACGGTGCGCAGCACCGCGTCCTCGCCGTAGGGGCCGGGGCCGACCTGCTCGATGCGGCCGTGGGCGAGGAGGAACACCTGGTCGGAGGCACTGCCGAAGGAGGTCAGCTCCTGGCCGGGCTCGAAGTCGATCTGCCGGCAACGGGCGGCGAGTTCGGTGAGGACGTCGAGGTCCTCGTAGTCGCGCAGCAGCGGGAGTTCGCCGAGTTCGGCCGGGATCACCTGCACCTGGGTCCCGGTCTTGACGAATTCCACGATGCCGTTGCCGACGGAGTAGCTCAGTCGCCGGTTGACCCGGTACGTGCCGCCCTGCACGGACACCCACGGCAGCATCTTCAGCAGCCACCGCGAGGTGATCTCCTGCATCTGCGGCGCGGACTTGGTCGTGGTTGCCAAGTTCCGCGCGGCCGAGGTGCCGAGACTCCGTTGCGGGGTCTGGGCCTGTGCTTCGGACTCGGAACCTGCCTGGACCGACATGTGTTTCCCTTTCGATCACTCCATGGATCTGCGGCTCCAGCTTTCAGTACGGAACGTAGTGAGACCATTACACAAAAGGGTGGGACTACTCCGTACGTGACGTGGGCACCCTCATGGGCCGACCGCCGAGGACGGCGGGGGTGGGTCCGGCCGGCCGGTTTCGCTCGCTCGCCGTACGAACGCACTAGCCCGGAAGGGGCGCCTCCATTACACCGGTACGTGACGAGACGGGCACGCAAGGTGACCGCCCCGTATCGCAAAGGAGGCGGCCATGTCCGCACCCATGTCCGCGGACCGGTTCATCGGAGCGCTGCGCCAAGAAGGCCTGACCGTGGTGGAGGTCGGGGCGTGGCGCACCCACAACCGCAACCACAAGGGGCCCTGGGGCCCGGTGCACGGGGTGATGATCCACCACACCGTCACCCACGGCACCGCCTACACCGTCTCCCTCTGCCGCGACGGCGACGAGGAGCTTCCCGGCCCCCTGTGCCACGGCGTGATCACCAAGGACGGCCGTGTCCACCTGGTCGGCTACGGCCGCGCCAACCACGCGGGCGCGGGCGACTCCGACGTCCTGGCGGCGGTGATCGCGGAGAAGCGGCTCCCGCCCGACAACGAGGCCGACACCGACGGCAACCGCTACTTCTACGGCTTCGAGTGCGAGAACCTCGGCAGCGGTGACGACCCGTGGCCGCAGGTGCAGTTGGACGCGATGGCCAAGGCGGCGGCCGCGGTGTGCCGGGTGCACGGCTGGTGCGAGCGCTCGGTGATCGGCCACCTCGAATGGCAGCCCGGCAAGATCGACCCGAAGGGATTCACGATGGACTGGTTCCGCGCCCGTGTGGCGGACCGCCTGAAATAGCCGCCCGGGCGTCGGCGACGGCCGCCCGGACGTCCGGCTCCGCCCGACGCGACAATGGACGGGTGAACCGCACCACGCGCCTTGACCTGCTCCTGCAGCCGCGACCGCCGTCCCCTCTGCGGGAGGTCCGCGACGACGGGTTCGAGCGGCACGGGGTGCGGTTGCTGCTCAAGCGGGACGACCTCGTCCATCCCGAGCTGCCAGGGAACAAGTGGCGCAAGCTCGCGCCGAACCTGCGGGCCGCGGTGCGGGGCGGACATCCCGGGCTGGTGACCTTCGGCGGGGCCTACTCCAACCACCTGCGGGCCACCGCCGCGGCCGGGCGGTTGCTCGGGATCTCGACTGTCGGGGTGGTCCGCGGGGACGAGCTGGCCGGGCGGCCGCTGAACGCGTCGCTGGCCCGCTGCGCCGCCGACGGGATGCGGTTGCACTTCGCCTCCCGGTCGGAGTACCGCCGCAAGAACGAGCCCGAGGTGCGGGCCGCACTCCTCGCCGCGGCCGGGGTCGGCGACGCGTACGTGATCCCGGAGGGCGGCAGCAACGCCCTCGCCCTGTCCGGATGCGCGGAACTGGGCCGCGAGCTGCGCGGCGAGGCCGATGTCGTCGCCGTCGCCTGCGGGACCGGCGGGACCCTGGCCGGACTGGCGGCAGGGCTGGGGCCGGGCGGGCGGGCCCTGGGCGTCCCGGTGCTGGCGGGCGGCTTCCTGGGAGCGGAGATACGTTCCCTCCAGCGGCAGGCCTTCGGCGGCCCCGCGGGCGACTGGACCCTGGCCGAGGGCTTCCACCACGGCGGCTACGCCCGCGTCCCCGCCGAGCTGGAGGCCTTCGCCGCCGGGTTCGAGGCGCGCCACGGCGTGCCGGTCGAGCGGGTCTACGTCGCGAAGCTGCTGTGGGCCCTGACGGAGCTGACGGCGGCGGGCGCCTTCCCCCGCGGCACCACCCTCGCCGCGGTCGTCACCGGCGCTCCCGAACCGTCCGGCCCGGCTCAGGCCGACTCCTCCCGGTAGGCCGCGGCCTCCTCCAGGTCCAGCCGGCGCAGCAGCACCCGCAGCATCTCGTCGTCGATCCGCCGACGGTCGCGCAGCGTCACGAACACCTCCCGCTCGGCCTCGATCATCTCCCCCGCCAGCCGCCGGTAGATGTCGTCCGCCGACTCCCCCGTGACGGGGTTGGTCTCGCCGAGCCGTTCCCACACCGCGTTGCGCCGCCGCTCCAGCACCGTCCGCAGCCGGTCGGCCAGCGGCGGCGGCAGGGCGTTGCGCGGCTCCGCCAGCAGTTCGTCCAGCCGGTCCTCCGCCGCGCGCGAGGCCTCGCTCTGCGCCTGGGCCTCCGCCAGCGTCTCCGCCTGGAGGTCGCGCGGCGGCAACCGCAGCAGCCGGATCAGCGGCGGCAGGGTCAGCCCCTGCACCACCAGCGTCGCGATGACCGTCGTGAAGGTCAGGAACAGGATCAGGTTCCGGTGCGGCACGCTCGTCGGCACGGAGAAGGCGATGGCCAGCGAGACCACCCCGCGCATGCCGGCCCATCCCACGATGACCGGCGCCTTCCAGTTCGTCTCGGGCTCCCGCCGGCGGATGCGGTCGGACAGCACCCGGGGCAGGAAGGTCGCCGGGAACACCCACAGGAAGCGCGCCACCACCACGGCCAGGAACACCCCCAGCGCGTACCAGACCGCGCGCGCCCCCTCGTACTCGGCGAGCCCCTTGAGGACCACCGGCAGCTGGAGGCCGATCAGCGCGAAGACGACCGACTCCAGCACGAAGGAGATCACCTTCCACACCGCGGCCTCCTGGAGCCGGGTCGCGAAGTCGACCTGCCAATTGCGGTGCCCGAGGTACAGCGCGACCACCACCACCGCCAGCACGCCCGAGGCGTGCACCCGCTCGGCCACCGCGTACGCCACGAAGGGGATCAGCAGCGACAGGGTGTTCTGCAGCAGCGGCTCCCGCAGCCGCTTGCGCAGCAGGTGGATCGGCACCATCAGCACCAGCCCGACCCCGACGCCGCCCACCGACGCGAGCAGGAACTCCGCGATGCCGTCGGCCCAGCCCGCGCCGACGCCGACGGCCGCGGCCAACGCCACCTTGTAGGCGGTGATCGCGGTGGCGTCGTTGACCAGGGACTCGCCCTGCAAGATGGTCGTGATCCGGTTCGGCAGTCCCAGTTTCCGGGCGATCGCGGTCGCCGCCACCGCGTCGGGCGGCGCGACCACGGCGCCCAGCACCAGCGCGACCGGCGGCGTCAGGCCGGGCACCAGCAGGTAGGCCGCGTACCCCACGGCGAGCGTCGCGAAGAGCACGTACCCCACGGACAGCATCGCGATCGGCCGTAGGTTGGCCCGCAGGTCCAGGTACGAGCTCTCCATGGAGGCCGTGTACAGCAGGGGCGGCAGCAGCAGGGGCAGCACGATGTGCGGGTCGAGGGTGTACGACGGCACGCCCGGGACGTACGAGGCGATCAGGCCGGCGGCGACGAGCAGCAGCGGTGCGGGCACCGGTGTGCGGCGGGCCACCCCGGCGACGACCGCGCTGCCCGCCACCAGGGCCACCAGCTGCAATACCTCCATCGAAGATCGATCCTCCTCGGTATCAACCGTCCTGTGCGCCCGCACGTCAGTACGCTGGCCATCATGAGCGAGTGCACCCACGTTGCCGAACTGCCGCGCCCCGAGCCCATCCCGCTTGCCCTGACCTGCCCGGAATGTCTGGCGGTCGGCAGCCATCCCGTGCAACTCCGGATGTGTCTGGGGTGCGGACACGTGGCGTGCTGCGATTCCTCCCCCTACCGGCACGCCACGGCGCACCACCACGAGACGGGCCATCCGGTGATGCGCAGCTTCGAACCGGGCGAGACGTGGCGGTGGTGTTTTGTCGACGGTTCGATCGTCTGAGGCGGGGTAGGTCAACCCTCCGCCGGTTCCCCCGAATTGGGCCCGCAGACCCCTAGCCACTGTGCGTACCCATGGGCTTACCATCGGTCACCGGCCGCGGGAACGGCGGGTGACCCGGGCGCCCACGGCGGGCGCCACGAGGGGTGCCGCGACACGATCGCCCGGATCGCGGTAGCGTCACCGGCGAACAGAGCTCGTACCACCTTGGAGGTGAGGGTGTCCCAGATCGCAGGCGAGCCCGCGACCCAGGACTTCGTGGAAGTCCGGCTGCCGGCTGCGGGTGCCTACCTGTCGGTGCTGCGAACGGCGACAGCCGGTCTCGCGGCACGGTTGGACTTCACCCTCGACGAGATCGAGGACCTCCGCATCGCGGTGGACGAGGCGTGCGCGATCCTGCTCCAGCAGGCCGTGCCCGGCTCCGTCCTCAGCTGCGTGTTCCGGCTGATCGACGATTCGCTGGAGGTCACCGTCTCGGCACCGACCACGGACGGCCGCGCGCCCGAGCGCGACACGTTCGCATGGACGGTCCTGTCGGCCCTGGCCGGCAAGGTCGAGGCGACGGTCGAGGAGGACCGCACCGTGTGCATCAGCCTCTACAAACAACGCGGCGCGGGGCCAGGCCCGGCGTGAGCGGCGGGGAGATCCCGGTGCGGGGCGGGGATCGGCCCCGGGTACGGCATGAGGTCGACGGCGGCATCCCGGAGCAGCAGCACGCCCGGCCGCACCCGGCTGACGCGGAAGCGGAAGACGGCTTTTTGGACTCGGCGGAGCGACGGGCGGGCCCTATGAGCGAGAACCAGCACCACGAACCACAACCCTCACAGCCACCCGCGGCCGTGGCCCAGGCGGCTCCGGCGCTGCCGGACCCGCGCGACCGCAGTGGCGCGCGGGCGCTGTTCTTCGAACTGCGGGAGCTGCCCGATGGCTCGCCGGAGCGGGCGGAGCTGCGCAATCGCCTGGTCCGGATGCACCTGCCGCTGGTCGAGCACCTGGCCCGGCGGTTCCGCAACCGGGGCGAGCCGCTCGACGACCTGACGCAGGTCGCGACGATCGGCCTGATCAAGTCGGTGGACCGGTTCGACCCGGATCGCGGTGTGGAGTTCTCCACGTACGCCACGCCCACGGTCGTCGGCGAGATCAAGCGGCACTTCCGCGACAAGGGCTGGGCGGTACGGGTGCCCCGGCGCCTCCAGGAGCTGCGGCTCTCGCTGACCACGGCCACCGCGGAACTCTCCCAGCAGCACGGCCGCTCGCCCACGGTCCACGAACTGGCCGAGCGGCTCGGGATCTCCGAGGAGGAGGTTCTGGAGGGGCTGGAATCGGCCAATGCCTACAGCACGCTCTCCCTGGACGTGCCGGACACGGACGACGAGTCCCCGGCGGTCGCGGACACGCTGGGCTCGGAGGACGAGGCGCTGGAGGGGGTCGAGTACCGCGAGTCCCTCAAGCCGCTGCTGGAGGGCCTGCCCCCGCGAGAGAAGCGGATTCTTCTGCTCCGGTTCTTCGGCAACATGACCCAGTCGCAGATCGCGCAGGAGGTCGGCATCTCCCAGATGCACGTCTCCCGCCTGCTGGCCCGGACCCTGGCCCAGCTGCGCGAGAAGCTCCTCGTGGAGGAGTGACGACCGAGGAGTGACGACCGAGCAGTGACGGTCGTCCGCTCGCAGGCGGCCGAAACCTAGGCCGCGGGCCCGATGCCGAGGGCCTCGGTCGCCGTCGGGTTCACCAACAGGGCCACGACCGCCAGCGCGACCGCCGCCAAGGCCACCGCGGCGGCGGTCAGCGCACCGCCGGCGGTCCACAGCGTCCACGCCACGGGCAGCGACGTCAGCTGGGTGATCAGCGCCGGGCCCCGGCTCCACCGGCGACCCAGGCGCAGCCCGCGCGCCGCGATCAGCGGGAGCGCGGCGATGGCGAGCAGGGTCAGTCCCCCGGTCTCGGCCTGCCGCGCGGAGTTGACGTGTCCGGCGATCCCGTCGAACAGCAGGTAGCCGCCGAGGCCGGCCAGGGCCAGGCCCTGGAGCGCGCACAGTACGGCGGCGGCGGTCAGCCGGCCGGGCAGCCCGGCGGGCGCACCGCCGGGGGCCGCGGCGTCGGTGGGGACGTTCGGGGTCTGCTTCTCACTCACTCCAGCAGGGTAGCCGCGCCCCGCCCGCGCCGGAGCGGACGGCGGCGGGGACGGGCAGTACGGGACGCCCGCGGGCGGGTGGGTAGGCTGGCGCTCATGCGTGCACTTCTCGTGGCCAACCCAGCAGCGACGACCACCAGTGCACGTACGCGTGACGTCCTGACCCACGCGCTGGCCAGCGAGATGAAGCTGGAGGCGGTCACCACCGAGTACCGGGGGCACGCCCGCGACCTGGGACGCAGGGCCGCGCGGGAGGGCCTGGACCTCGTGGTGGCGCTGGGCGGCGACGGCACCGTCAACGAGGTGGTCAACGGCCTGCTGCACGACGGCCCCGATCCGGACCGGCTGCCGAGGCTCGCGGTGGTCCCCGGCGGGTCGACAAACGTGTTCGCCCGCGCGCTCGGACTGCCCAACGACGCCGTCGAGGCGACCGGAGCCCTGCTCGACGCACTGCGGGAGCGGCGCGAGCGCACGGTGGGCCTGGGCCTGGCGGCCGGCGCCCCCGGCACGGAGGACGAGTCGGTCCCGGCGCGCTGGTTCACCTTCTGCGCCGGCTTCGGCTTCGACGCGGGGGTGGTGGGCCGGGTCGAGCAGCAGCGCGAGCGCGGCAAGCGTTCGACACACGCCCTCTATGTAAGACAACTGGTGCGCCAATTCCTCGACGAACCCAATCGCCGGCACGGGACCGTCACGTTGGAGCGGCCCGGCGCGGAGCCCGTGACGGATCTGGTGCTGTCGATAGTCTGCAACACCTCGCCCTGGACGTATCTGGGCAATCGGCCGCTCTACGCGTCCCCGGACGCGTCGTTCGATACCGCACTTGACGTATTGGCCCTGGACCGTTTGTCAACTCCGGCGGTCGCCAGATACGCGACGCAGCTCCTGACCTCGACTCCTGAGCGCGGTCCGCAGGGCAAGCACGCGGTGAGTCTGCACGATCTGACCGACTTCACCTTGCATTCGAAGGTTCCGCTCCCCTTCCAGATGGACGGTGATCACCTGGGACTGCGGACCAGCGTTCGGTTCACAGGCGTTCGCCGTGCACTGCGTGTGATTGTGTGAGTAGAAGAGCCCAAAGTCCTTTCACTCGAACGTTTACACGCCGGTACACCCCCAGGAACTAGGGCTGTGACCTAGTCGACACCGACGAATCCAAAAAAACTTTCCGGAAGGGGTTGTATCCCCGTCCGAGGTTTGCGAATCTCTACATGGCGATCGGGACAGCCCGCACAACCCGGCACCCACACAGACCGCCAGAACCCCACCACGAATCTTCGGACCCCCCAGTCTTCTTCTGAGGGCCAGCCCTTCCCTCACGGGGGGATTCGTGAAAGCGTTCACATTCACAAGCCACATGTTCGCAATACAAGGAGATGGAGCAGCCATGGACTGGCGTCACAACGCCGTTTGCCGCGAGGAAGACCCGGAGCTCTTCTTCCCCATCGGCAACACCGGTCCTGCGCTGCTGCAGATCGAGGAAGCCAAGGCCGTCTGCCGCCGCTGCCCCGTCATGGAGCAGTGCCTGCAGTGGGCGCTCGAGTCCGGTCAGGACTCCGGCGTCTGGGGCGGTCTCAGCGAGGACGAGCGCCGCGCCATGAAGCGCCGCGCCGCTCGCAACCGGGCGCGCAACGCCAGCGCCTGACATCGACTTTCGAGCCTCGAGCCGCAGCGCGTAGAACCTGAGAAGCGCTCAGCAACGTGCTCTTGAGCCCCGGACCGGAACATCGGTCCGGGGCTCAGTGCTGTGCCGACCCGGGGGACCCGATATCCGGACACCACGGCGGCCGTCACACAGCGTGACGCACCCGTCGCCGCGCCACGTTACCCTCGGTCGCCTACTTCTGCGGGCTGGCCGGGACGTCGAGGACGACCCGGGTGCCGTGCGGCTCCACCCGGACCATGTCGAACGTCCCGCCGAGTTCTCCCTCGACCAGGGTGCGGACGATCTGGAGCCCGAGGTTGCCGGCCCGCTGCGGGTCGAAGCCCTCGGGCAGGCCGCACCCGTCGTCCAGCACCTTGATCAACAGCCGGGCGTCGGCGCGGCCCGTGCCCGAGCGGGTGGCGGACACCTCGACGGTGCCGCCCTCCCCCTGGGTGAAGGCGTGCTCCAGGGCGTTCTGGAGGATCTCGGTCAGCACCATCGCGAGCGGGGTGGCGACTTCCGCGTCCAGGATTCCGAACCGGCCGGTACGCCGGCACGCGACCTTGCCGGGCGAGATCTCGGCGACCATCGCGATGACGCGGTCGGCGATCTCGTCGAACTCCACGCGCTCGTCGAGGTTCTGAGACAGCGTCTCGTGCACGATCGCGATCGAACCGACGCGCCGAACGGCCTCGTTCAGCGCCTCGCGCCCCTGCGGGGAATCCATCCGCCGGGCCTGGAGGCGCAGGAGGGCGGCCACCGTCTGGAGGTTGTTCTTCACCCGGTGGTGGATCTCCCGGATGGTCGCGTCCTTGGTGATCAGTTCACGTTCGCGACGGCGCAGCTCGGTGACGTCGCGGCACAGCACCAGCGAACCGATGCGGGTGCCCTTGGGCTTGAGCGGGATGGCGCGCAGCTGGATGACCCCGCCGTTGCCCTCGATCTCCGTCTCGCGGGGGGCCCAGCCGCTGGCCAGCTTCACCAGGGCTTCGTCCACCGGGCCGCGCGAGGGGGCCAGTTCGGCGGTGGTGGTGCCCAGGTGCTGGCCGACCAGGTCGGAGGCGAGCCCGAGCCGGTGGTAGGCGGAGAGCGCGTTCGGGGACGCGTACGTCACCACGCCCTCGGCGTCGAGCCGGATCAACCCGTCCCCGGCGCGCGGGGAGGCGTCCATGTCCACCTGCTGGCCAGGGAAGGGGAAGGAGCCCGCCGCGATCATCTGGGCCAGGTCGGACGCGGACTGGAGGTAGGTGAGCTCCAACCGGCTCGGTGTACGCACGGTGAGCAGGTTGGTGTTGCGCGCGATCACTCCGAGTACCCGACCCTCGCGCCGCACGGGGATGGACTCGACGCGGACCGGGACCTCCTCGCGCCACTCGGGGTCGCCCTCGCGGACGATCCGGCCCTCGTCGAGGGCCGCGTCGAGGAGCGGGCGGCGGCCCCGGGGCACCAGATGGCCGACCATGTCGTCCTGGTACGAGGTGGGGCCGGTGTTCGGGCGCATCTGCGCGACCGACACGTACCGGGTGCCGTCGAGGGTGGGAACCCAGAGCACGAGGTCCGCGAAGGACAGGTCGGAGAGCAGTTGCCACTCCGAGACCAGCAGGTGCAGCCACTCCAGGTCGGTTTCACTGAGAGCGGTGTGCTGGCGTACGAGGTCGTTCATGGAGGGCACGGGCCCGAGCGTACCCCGGGTACGACCATGACTTTCCCCACGGCGGATACCCAGGAGTATCCAGGAGGGCCTCCTGCCGCGTAGGGTTGGAGGAAGTGACGGGAATACGACCTCCGTCCTTGGATGGACAGGACAGATTGGTCTAGTCCACAATGGTTTAAGCTTCCGCCCTCCCCGCACAGGAGGACGGATCGAGGAAGCCGCGCGCTCTGCCCTGACCGCGTAGGCGCCTCCCACCGGCCGCCGGGAACCGCACACCCGCCGGCCGTAAGTACTCCGGGCTACGGTGCCGGACGGGTTGAGGGTCCCGTCCTGCACCGTGGCCCAGAGGAAACACGACGGCCCCGGGCAAGACGTGGCGCGGAGCAAGCACTCCCCACGGGCCCCTACCGCGGCCAGGCCCGCATCGCCGTCTCCGCGACCGCTTCGAGCTCTTCGCGGCCCGCCCCGTCCCGCGCCTGCTGGGACATCCCCTGGAGCACCGCCCCGACGTAGCGGGCGAGTGCCCTCGCGTCAGTGTCGACGGGCAGCGCACCGGTGGCGACGTCCGCCGCGATCCGGCTCTCGAAGGTCGCCAGGTTCTCGTTGCGCCGCTCCCGGAGGGCCTCGGCCACCTCGTCCGAGGTGGTGTTGATCGCCGCGCTGATGACCATGCAGCCCTTGGGGTGGGCCGGATCGGTGTAGATGACGGCGGCCTCGCGCAGCACGCGCCGTACGGCCGCGGCGGCGGTGGGCTCCTCGGCGAGGGCGACGGCCGCGAAGCCGCCGTACCGGCCGCCGTAGGCCGTGACGACCTCCTCGAAGAGCGTGCGCTTGTCACCGAAGGCCGCGTAGAGGCTGGGCGCGCCGATGCCCAGCTCCCGGGTGAGGTCGGCGATGGAGGTCGCCTCGTAGCCGCGCTCCCAGAAGACGCGCAAGGCCGTGTCGAGGGCGGCGTCGCGGTCGAAGGAGCGGGGCCTGCCGCGCTGTCCGGTCACCATGCGCACATTCTATAGCGGCCATTAAGGAATCTGTTACGGTGCCTTCTGTAGCGACCACTAGAGATTTTGAAGGGGGGCGCGTCATGGGCGTGCTCAAGGGGAAGACGGCTCTGGTCACGGGCGGCAGCCGGGGCATCGGCCGGGCCGTGTCCCGGCGCTTGGCGCGGGACGGGGCGCTGGTCACGGTGCACTACGGCCACGACCGGGAGGCCGCGCGGGAGACGGTCGCCTCGATCGAGGCGGAGGGCGGCCGGGCCTTCGCTATCGGGGCGGAACTGGGGGTCCCGGGCGACGCGCGGGCGCTGTGGGCCGCGTACGACTCCCACCCGAGGGCGGAGGAGGGGCTGGACATCCTGGTCAACAACGCCGGGGCCGCGGCCTTCGCGGGGATCGAGGACACGGACGAGGAGACCTACGACCGCGCGCACGCGCTCAACGCGAGGGCGCCCTTCTTCGTGATCAAGCACGGACTGCCGCGCCTGCGGGACGGGGGCCGGATCGTCAACGTGACGGGCACGCCGGACCTCGCGCTGCCGGCGATCCTGGCGACGATCACGGCCAAGGGGGCGGTGAACGCGCTGACGGTGTCACTGGCCGCGGCGCTCGCGCCGCGCGGCATCACCGTCAACTCGGTGGGCCCGGGCGTCATCGAAACCGACCTCAACGCGGGCTGGCTGGCCGACCCGGCCGCCCGCGCGCACGTATCGGCCCGCTCGGTCTTCGGTCGGACCGGCACGGCGGAGGAGGTCGCGGACATCGTCGCCTTCCTGGCCTCGCCGGACTCCCGCTGGATGACGGGCAAGCACCTGGACGCGACGGGCGGCCTCCAGCTCGCGCTGCTGTAGGCGGCGCCGCGGGGCCGTCGAGACCGCGCCGAGAGGCCGCCGGACGGGGATCGGATCACCATGGAAGAGGGGCGGAGGGCCCGCCACGAACGGGTCGATTCTGCTAGATTGGTCTATACCACATCACCTCTCCAGATCGGCAGGCCCCGCGTGGAAGTTGTCATCGTCCCGAACGCCAAGGCAGGCGGCGAGCTCATCGCGGAGGCCATGGCCGCCCTGGTACGCCGCAAGCCCGACGCCCTGCTCGGGGTGGCGACCGGCTCCACCCCGCTGCCCGTGTACGAGGCCCTCGCCGCCAAGGTCGAGGCCGGCGCGGCCGACGTTGCGCAGGTCCGCATCTGCCAGCTCGACGAGTACGTGGGCCTGCCGGCCGGGCACCCGGAGTCCTACCGCGCCGTCGTCCTGCGCGAGGTCGTCGAACCCCTCGGGCTGTCCGAGGCGTCCTTCATGGGCCCCGACGGCTCCGCCGAGGACATCGTGGCCGCCTGCGACGCGTACGACCGCGCCCTCGCCGAGGCGGGCGGCGTCGACCTCCAGCTGCTGGGAATCGGCACGGACGGGCACATCGGCTTCAACGAGCCCTGCTCCTCGCTCGCCTCCCGCACCCGGATCAAGACGCTGACCCACCAGACCCGCGTCGACAACGCCCGCTTCTTCGGCGGCGACATGGACCAGGTCCCGCACCACGTCATCACCCAGGGCATAGGCACCATCCTCGACGCCCGCCACCTGGTGCTGCTCGCCACCGGCGAGGGCAAGGCCGAGGCCGTCGCGCAGACCGTCGAGGGCCCCCTGTCCGCCCTCGTCCCGGCGTCCGCGCTCCAGTTGCACCGCCACGCGACGGTCGTGGTGGACGAGGCCGCCGCATCGAAGCTGAAGCTGGCCGACTACTTCCGCCAGACCTACGCCGACAAGCCCGCCTGGCAGGGCCTGTAACAGCGCGGAGCGCCCGCGGCGGAGGTCGCCCACGGCGCACGGAGGCCGGGCCCCGGTTCAGGGGCCCGGCCTCCGTGCCGTACTGATGCCGCGCCCCGACCTCCGTGCCGTGCGGATGCGCGCTACGCGCCCGCGATGACCTCCGCGGCGGCCCGGCCGCACACCCGCGAGGCGCCGTGCGTGGCGATGTGCAGCGCGCCGCGCGGCTCGGCCCGGGGCAGGCCCATCTCGACCACCACGGTGTCCGGCCCGGCCGCCACGAGGGCGTCCAGGACCTCGGTCATCCAAGGATGCCGGTGCGCGTCCCGGACCACCGCGACGACCGTTCGCTCCCCGGCGGCGGCCAGGACCTCCCCGACGCCGACCCCCTCGTGGAAGACGCCCGACGCGGTCCCGGGAAGCAGCGCGGCGAGCTCGGCGGCCACGCCCCACGGGGTCTCGTCGCCCACCGCGATGTTCGGTCGCGGGGCGAGCGTGGCCACGTACGGGGTGCCCACGGCGCTCGCCCGGCCGGTGAGGACCAGGGC
>NZ_SSBJ01000216.1 GCF_004795055.1 Streptomyces sp. A1136 | reverse complement strand
CTGTTTTCCGATCCGCTGGTCACGCGCGCGCCGCTGCAGTACGCGCGCCTGCATGCCAATCATCCGCTGGTGCGCCGTATCGGCACCGTGATTGATCTTCATTCCAAGTTGCCGCCTCAGCTTCCGCTGTATGCGCGCCGCTCCCTGTTCCGTCGCCACGGCAGCGTCATGCTGGTGACCGATGTTTTTTTACCCGCCCTCAGCACACTGATGGCATTGAATACGCAAGCAAGCACCCGATGAATTTATTTTTTGAAGAATCCGGCGATTTCAAGGCTGGCGCCGTGTTGTCGCAGCAAGGCGAGGCCTATCAGGTCGAAATGGCTTCCGGCAAGCGCACCAAGGTCAAGTCCAAGGACGTGATGCTGCAATTCGCATCGCCGGCTCCGGCCCAGTTGCTGGAAGACGCGCAAGTTATCCTGCAGGACATCGACCTCGATTTTCTGTGGGAAGTCGCGGGCGAAGACGAGTTCGGTTTCGCCGAGCTGGGCACTGAGTATTTCGGCCACGCGCCGTTGCCGCACGAAGCGGCCGGCCTGTTGCTACGGCTACATTCTGCTCCGATTTATTTTTACGAGAAGGGCAAGGGCCGCTACAAGGCGGCGCCGCTGGCTTCGCTGCAGGCGGCTCAGGCC
>NZ_SSBJ01000215.1 GCF_004795055.1 Streptomyces sp. A1136 | reverse complement strand
CCGGTGCAGCGCGTCCGGCTCAAGACGCGTACGCGGGATGATCTCGAACCACTCCCCCGTCTCACCGTTGCGCCCGCTCAGCGCCACCCACCCCGCCGCGTTCCCCTTCAGGTACGCCGTGTCGATCTCGACCGCCCTGATCGCCCCCTGTGCGACCAGCCGGAACCGTACCCAGTCGTTGGTGTCGCGGACGCGGCGACGGCGGTTCTCCCAGCTGTCGTCCATCTTCCGCGACGTACCGGGCAGGATGATCTGCGTCGGCGAGGAGTAGAACTTGTCGGACGCGTCCTCGTAGACACCGCCGTTGACGACCGCCACGAGGTCGATCGTGCCGAGCGTGTCGAGCCACTCCGGGTCGGGCACGACCTCGCCGTGCACGCGCAGGCGGGCGACGCCGCCGTCGGGGTGCTGGCAGAGCCGGACGTGGGTGTAGCGGCGGCCGGTGGTGATCTCGAAGCCGTTCTCGGCGTGGCCGCGCACCGGCGTGGGCGGGACGATCTCGTCCCACTTCACGTCGTCGGCGAGGAGCCGCTCGGGGCTCGGTGAGCCCTCGACGGAGGTGGCCTGGACCGAGACCCGCTGCGGGTAGTTGCCCCGGAAGTGCGCCGTGTCGACGATGATCCCCTTGATCACGCCG
>NZ_SSBJ01000214.1 GCF_004795055.1 Streptomyces sp. A1136 | reverse complement strand
CAAGGACACGGTCGGGACCAGTGTCGACGTGGTCGTCGTCGACCCGGAGACGCTTGCCCGCTCGGTGGGCAAGCTGCAGCGCCTGCATGACTTGCGGAAGCGCTCGTGACCTTGCCCCCGGCCGCGCCGCCGCGCCGCGGGCGGCCCGGCCACTCGCTGGACTCGCTGCTCGACATCGCCGTCGAGGCGTTCATCGAGCGCGGCTACGAGGCGACCAGCATGGACGAGCTGGCCGCCCGCCTCGGCATCACCAAGTCGGCCATCTACCACCACGTCTCCAGCAAGGTCGAGCTGCTCCGGCTCGCGCTCGACCGGGCGCTCGACGCCCTGTTCGCGGTCACGGAGGAGCCGGGTGCCACCACCGGCCCGGCCATCGACCGGCTCGAGCACGTGGTGCGGGGGTCGGTGCGGGTCCTCATCGACGAGCTGCCCTTCGTCACCCTGCTGCTGCGGGTGCGGGGCAACTCCGACGTCGAGCGCGACGCGCTGCAGCGGCGCCGGACGTTCGACCGCCTCGTGACGGAGCTGGTCCGTGCCGCCGAGGTCGAGGGGGACGTCCGCCCCGACGTCGATCCCGCGGTCACCAGCCGGCTGCTGTTCGGCACCGTCAACTCGCTGACCGAGTGGTACCGCCCCGAG
>NZ_SSBJ01000213.1 GCF_004795055.1 Streptomyces sp. A1136 | reverse complement strand
GCCGCGACTACGCTCATCTGGCGGTCGCCTTTTGCCGCTGCATGAATATCCCGGCGCGCTATTGCACCGGTTACCTGGGCGACATCGGCACGCCGCCACCACATGGCACGATGGACTTCGCCGCGTGGTTCGAGGTGTTCCTCGACGGCAGCTGGCACACCTTCGACGCCCGCAACAATACGCCGCGCATCGGCCGCGTCTTGATTGCCCGTGGCCGCGATGCCGCCGATGTGGCGCTCAACAATACCTTCGGACCCAATACCTTGAGCAGCTTCAAGGTATGGACCGACGAAGTCAGTGAGCGTCAGCCGGGCGAACCGTGGCTGTGATCGTCTTTTAGAGAACGCCCGCGCTGCGCCGCCATGCCATGCGCGGCAACGCCGGGATCAGCAAGCCCAGGCAAATCAGCGCCACGCCCATGAGCAGATCCGCCGACAAGGCTTCGCCAAAGATCAGCGACGACAGCGTGATACCCACTACCGGCACACCCAGCATGCAGACTGAGACGGTCACCGGCGACAGGCGCTGGGTCATCTGCAGCACGATCAGAAACGTCAGCGCCGTCGCCAGCGGACCGGTGTAGGCGATCACGTACCAGGCATGCGGCTCGACGAGGAAAGCCGGCGCGCCTTCAACAGCC
>NZ_SSBJ01000212.1 GCF_004795055.1 Streptomyces sp. A1136 | reverse complement strand
CGCCCTGGCGCTCGATCTGGTCTGGGGTTATGCCGGCCTGCTGTCCCACGGCTCTCCATGGCCCGTCCACGGCTTTCCACAGCTGCCCCACGGCCGGCCCCCCGCCCCTTACTCTGGACCCGTACCGAATGGAGGGGTCAGGATGTACGGCTGGATCTGGCGGCATCTGCCGGGCAACGCGTGGGTGCGCGGGCTGATTTCGCTCGTGCTCGCCCTGGCGGTCGTCTACGTGCTGTTCCAGTACGTCTTCCCGTGGGCGGAGCCGCTGCTTCCGTTCGGTGACGTGACGGTCGACGGCGCGAGCGCGGCGACGGGGGCCGGCCGATGAGTGCCCGCATCCTGGTCGTCGACAACTACGACAGCTTCGTCTTCAACCTCGTCCAGTACCTCTACCAGCTCGGTGCCGAGTGCGAGGTCGTGCGGAACGACGAGGTGCGGACCTCCCACGCCCAGGACGGCTTCGACGGCGTCCTCCTCTCGCCCGGGCCCGGCGCCCCCGAGCAGGCGGGCGTCTGCATCGAGATGGTCCGCCACTGCGCGGAGACAGGCGTCCCGGTCTTCGGCGTCTGCCTCGGTATGCAGTCGATGGCGGTCGCCTACGGCGGCGTGGTGGACCGGGCGCCGGAACTGCTCCACGGCAA
>NZ_SSBJ01000211.1 GCF_004795055.1 Streptomyces sp. A1136 | reverse complement strand
CCTTCACACCTGGAAATTTCTTGATCGACGATTGATCGACCGAGACGATGTTCGCGCCCTCGGCAGCCGGACGGATCACACGGCCATGCAGCATGCCGGGCAACTTCACGTCATGGACATAGGTATGCGTGCCGGTCACCTTGGCCGGCACGTCGGGACGCAGCAGCGGCTTGCCGACCACGCGATAATGTTGCGGATTGTTGAGCGGCGCCTTGGCGTCAACCTTGAGATCGAAACGCTTGCCGCCGACCAGCTCGGCGAAGCTCAATCCTGCACCTCCGGATTTCGGCCGCACCACGCCGTCCTGCACCATCAGATCGGACGCCGGTTTCTGCAAGCGTGCCGCCGCCATCGCGAGCAACGCCTCACGCGCGGTTGCCGCCGCCTGGCGGATCTGCACACCGCCGCGCATGACGCCGCTGCTGCCGGCGGTCGGTCCCTGGTCGGGTGTGAGTGCAATGTCGCCCTCGATCATTTCAATCTTGTCGACGCCGATGCCGAGTTCTTCGGCCGCCATTTGCCGGATCGCAATGCGCAGCCCCTGCCCGAGATCGACCTTGCCCGAGAACAAGGTCACCGTACCGTCTTGGTGGATCGCGATGTAGCCGTCCACGGCGCCGGCATCGAGTGTCTTGTCGAGC
>NZ_SSBJ01000210.1 GCF_004795055.1 Streptomyces sp. A1136 | reverse complement strand
CGCCGCCTGCCGCCGCCTCGGTGTACGCGCTCACCGCGCGCGGTCACGGGCTGCTGCCGGTCCTCGCCGCACTCGCCGAGTGGGGCGCCCCCGCACTGGCCGAGCGGCGGCCGACGGACGCGGTCCGTGCGCACTGGTTCGCGCTCCCGCTGCTGCGCGCGCTGGAGGGACCGGGAGGCCCGGTCGCCACGGGCGTGCTCGACGTCCGCCTGGACGAGGGCGAGTTCCACGTACGTACGGGGATGACGGCCGCCGGAGACCCGGTGTACGGGGACGGGCCCGCCGCCCACGCCGACGCGCGCATCGCCCTCGACGCGGAGCTGTGCCTCGCGCTGGGGCGTGGCGAGCCGACGTTCGCCGAGGCGGTCGAGGACGGCCGGATCGTGGTCTCCGGCGACGGCGCGCTGGCCGCGGAGCTGCGCGGCGAGTGACCCGGCCGGGGCGGGTGACGACGGCGGGATTCCTGCGGTCGACTTCTGGGTAGCGTCGGGGCGTTTGGGATGTCCATGGCACCAGGAGAGAGGAGTTGCCCGTGGGAGCCGGCAGACACGGGGAGCGGCAGGGACGGCAGGGGCAGCAGGGCCGACCGGGGCGGCGGAGTCGGCTGGGGAGGGCGCTCGTCGTCGCGGGATGCGTGGCCG
>NZ_SSBJ01000209.1 GCF_004795055.1 Streptomyces sp. A1136 | reverse complement strand
GGACATTTTCCACCGACACCGGCTTGTCGGCCAGCGTGTAAAAACGCTCAAGGACGGCGACCGCGCGCTCGGCGTTGGTGCCGCTGACGATGAACTTTTCACCGCGGCGGAAAATCGTCACGTCGAGGGCGGACGAGATTTGCCTCAGGTTTTCATCAAGCGGACCGCACAGATGCGCCAGGCGCTTGTTGTCGAGCGGCTGCGGGATGAAGTAGTGAGGCTGGTTGGGTGATTTTTTCAATCTGGCTCGTTGTCGTCAGGTGGATTTAAGTAACGGATGGCGATGGCGTCATTGTTTGACGATGATCTCGCCGCGCAGCGAGAACGCGAACGTCTGCACGATGGTGACGTCGATCAATTCGCCGATCAGGCGGGCGCTGTTCGGACCGCCGTCGAAATTCACCACGCGGTTGTTTTCCGTGCGGCCTTGCAATTCGTTCGGATCCTTCTTTGAAGGACCTTCAACCAGGATGCGCTGGACCGTGCCCAGCATGGCCTGGCTGATCTTGCTTGCATTGTCCTGCACCACGGCTTGCAGATGTTGCAGGCGCTTCAGCTTGACCTCGGCTGGCGTGTCGTCGGCCAGGTTGGCTGCCGGCGTGCCGGGCCGCGGGCTGAACACGAAACTGAAGCTGCTGTCGA
>NZ_SSBJ01000020.1 GCF_004795055.1 Streptomyces sp. A1136 | reverse complement strand
CACAGTCCACACCGGCCGCGAAATACTCACGGTGCACATTGGCCACGATGTCCGGACGCGTCACGTTCAAGACCTCGTTACAGCCCTCCAACTGCTGGAAGTCCTCCATCGACGGGTCCTGCGCCTGGAGCATCGTCCCCATCGCCCCATCGGCGACCACCACCCGGGTGGCGAGCGCCTCCCGAAGGGCGTCGGCCCGGGTCTGGGTGTCTGCGGGCGGGTTCGGCAACGAGGCCATGGTCAAGCTCCCTGGGATGCGACGGCTGTCGGCTTTGCGCCCTCGCTGTGTCAAGGGCGCACGCGGTCAGCGTAACCGCGTGCACGGGGACCCGGTGGGGCTGTCCCACGTGGCGGACTGCATTCTTTGGCCTGGCTCCGCCGGCGCTCCGGCGGGGGCGGGCGGCACCCGGGTGTCCCGAAGAGTTCCCCGAGCATGCACAAGGTCGACATCGGCCGATAGTGTTCAGCATTGTCGAACTACGTCAGCAGGAGGCTGCACGATGGCACGGAACATCCAGTCGCTCGAACGAGCCGCTGCGATGCTGCGGCTCCTGGCGGGCGGCGAGCGCCGGCTGGGCCTGTCGGACGTGGCCGGTGCCCTCGGACTCGCCAAGGGGACGGCGCACGGCATCCTGCGCACCCTCCAGGCCGAGGGCTTCGTGGAGCAGGACCCGGCCTCCGGCCGCTATCAGCTGGGCGCGGAGCTGCTGCGCCTGGGCAACAGCTACCTTGACGTGCACGAGCTGCGGGCGCGGGCGCTGGTGTGGACGGACGACCTGGCGCGGGCGAGCGGCGAGAGCGTGTACGTGGGGGTGCTCCACAAGAGCGGGGTGCTGATCATGCACCACGTGTTCCGGCCCGACGACAGCCGCCAGGTGCTGGAGGTGGGGGCGATGCAGCCGCTGCACTCCACGGCCCTGGGCAAGGTGCTGTCCGCGTACGACCCGGTGGCCCACACGGAGGCGGTGGAGGTGGAGCGGGAGGCGTTCACGCCCCGCACGGTCACCGACGCCGTCGGCTTCGAGGAGATCCTGGACCTGACCCGGGCGCGCGGCTGGGCCTGCGACGTGGAGGAGACGTGGGAGGGCATCGCATCGGTGGCCGCCCCCATCCACGACCGGCGGCGGATGCCGGTCGGCGCGGTGGCGGTCGCGGGGGCCGTGGAGCGGGTCTGCGGGGAGGGCGGGGAGCCCCGGGCGAGTCTGGTCGCCTCGGTGCGCGACTGCGCGCGGTCGGTTTCGCGCGACCTCGGCGCCGGCCGGTTCTGACCTTGCTTTGACCGCACCCAGGACGACATTGGTCGTTATCTGGGTGCGTTTGGCCATTTTTCGATCATGAGTTGGCCGATTTTGGGCGATCACACCGAGCGGTAACGATCCGGATCTGTGACCCGCCCAACCCTTGACGCGTTCTTCACCCGGGCGGAAAACTGCCGTTCATCGGTCGGCATTGTCGAACACCTACCGGCAATACGCGTTAGGGTGTGACGAGGCCAAGGACCGGTGCAGCACTCACCGAGTGCGGTGGACCACCGGAGGGACCCGGTGGTGCGCCCACCCCCTGGACGTAAGACAAAGGAGTCGCGGGTGTCCAGCTCCGACATCTTCATCGGCGAGACCATCGGTACCGCCCTGCTCACCCTGCTCGGCGGTGGCGTCTGCGCCGCCGTCACGCTCAAGAGCTCCAAGGCCCGCAACGCGGGATGGCTCGCGATCACCTTCGGCTGGGGTTTCGCCGTCCTGATCGCCGCGTACGTGTCCGCGCCCCTCTCCGGCGCGCACCTCAACCCCGCGGTCACCGTCGGCATAGCCGTCAAGACCGGCGAGTGGGGCGACGTGCCGGTCTACCTCGCGGGCCAGCTGCTCGGCGCCATGATCGGCGCGGTCCTGATGTGGGCCACGTACTACGGCCAGTTCCGGGCGCACCTGGCCGACCCGGAGCACATCCGGGACGCCAAGCTCGGCCCGGAGGACCCGCACCCGCACGACGTGGCCGGCCCGGTGCTCGGGATCTTCTCCACCGGACCCGAGATCCGCAACGTCGTCCAGAACCTGCTGACCGAGATCATCGGCACCGCCGTCCTGGTCCTGGCGATCCTGACCCAGGGTCTCCAGGACGACGGCAAGGGCCTCGGTGTCATCGGCGTCCTGATCACCTCCTTCGTGGTCGTCGGCATCGGTCTCTCCCTCGGCGGCCCGACCGGGTACGCCATCAACCCGGTGCGCGACCTCGGCCCGCGCATCGTCCACGCCCTGCTGCCGCTGCCCAACAAGGGCGGCTCGGACTGGGGATACTCCTGGATCCCGGTGGTCGGCCCGCTCGTCGGTGCCGCCGTCGCCGGTGGTCTGTACAACATCGCGTTCGTCTGATCAGCATCGGCCCGTATCGCAAGATCCGCACCGCCCCCTGATTCCGCCAACCAGAGCCGCCAGGAGCAGCCACCATGACCAGCAGCACCGGCCCCTTCATCGCCGCGATCGACCAGGGCACGACCTCCTCCCGCTGCATCGTCTTCGACCGCGACGGCCGCATCGTCGCCGTCGACCAGAAGGAGCACGAGCAGATCTTCCCGAAGCCGGGCTGGGTCGAGCACGACGCCACCGAGATCTGGACCAACGTCCAGGAGGTCGTCGCCGGGGCCATCACCAAGGCGGCCCAGGACATCCCGGGCTTCACCGCGGCCGATGTCAAGGCCGTCGGCATCACCAACCAGCGCGAGACCACCCTCCTGTGGGACAAGAACACCGGCGAGCCGGTGCACAACGCGCTGGTCTGGCAGGACACCCGCACCGACACCCTGTGCAAGGAGCTCGGCCGCAACGTCGGCCAGGACCGCTTCCGTCGCGAGACCGGCCTGCCCCTGGCGAGCTACTTCGCGGGCCCCAAGGTCCGCTGGCTGCTCGACAACGTCGAGGGCCTGCGGGAGCGCGCCGAGGCCGGCGACATCCTCTTCGGCACCATGGACTCCTGGGTCATCTGGAACCTGACCGGCGGCACCGAGGGCGGTGTGCACGTCACCGACGTGACCAACGCCTCGCGCACCATGCTGATGAACCTCCACACGCGGGAGTGGGACGAGCGGATCGCCGAGTCCATGGAGGTCCCGCTCAACGTCCTCCCCGAGATCCGGTCCTCCGCCGAGGTCTACGGCCACGTCAAGGAAGGCGTGCTCGCCGGCGTCCCGGTCGCCTCGGCGCTCGGTGACCAGCAGGCCGCCCTGTTCGGCCAGACCTGCTTCTCCGAGGGCGAGGCGAAGTCCACGTACGGCACCGGCACGTTCATGCTGATGAACACCGGCGACAAGATCATCAACTCCTACAGCGGCCTGCTGACCACGGTCGGCTACCAGATCGGCGACGAGAAGCCGGTCTACGCGCTGGAGGGCTCCATCGCCGTCACCGGCTCGCTCGTCCAGTGGATGCGCGACCAGATGGGCCTGATCAAGTCGGCCGCCGAGATCGAGACGCTGGCCTCCTCCGTCGAGGACAACGGCGGCGCCTACTTCGTGCCCGCCTTCTCCGGCCTGTTCGCCCCGTACTGGCGCTCCGACGCCCGCGGTGTGATCGCCGGCCTCACCCGGTACGTCACCAAGGCGCACATCGCCCGTGCCGTGCTGGAGGCCACCGCCTGGCAGACCCGCGAGATCACCGACGCCATGACCAAGGACTCGGGCGTCGAGCTCGCGGCCCTCAAGGTCGACGGCGGCATGACCTCCAACAACCTGCTGATGCAGACCCTCTCGGACTTCCTGGACGCCCCCGTGGTGCGCCCGATGGTCGCCGAGACGACCTGCCTCGGCGCCGCCTACGCCGCCGGCCTGGCCGTCGGCTTCTGGCCCGACACCGACGCCCTGCGCGCCAACTGGCGTCGCGCGGCGGAGTGGACCCCGCGGATGCCCGCCGAGCAGCGGGACCGCGAGTACAAGAACTGGCTCAAGGCCGTCGAGCGGTCCATGGGCTGGATCGACGACGAAGACGCCAGCTGACCCCGTTCAGCTGAGTCAATCGACGAGGAGCTAAAAGATATGAGCACCCTGCAGAGCGTTCCCGCACTGGGTTCGCACCCGACCGCCGGCTCCAACGCGAGCCGCGCCGAGACCCGTGAGCAGCTGGCGAAGGCCACGTACGACCTGCTGGTCATCGGCGGTGGAATCCTGGGCACGTCTGTGGCCTGGCACGCCGCGCAGTCGGGTCTGCGGGTTGCCATGGTGGACGCCGGCGACTTCGCCGGCGCCACCTCCTCCGCCTCCTCCAAGCTGGTCCACGGCGGCTTGCGCTACCTGCAGACCGGCGCGGTCAAGCTGGTCGCGGAGAACCACCACGAGCGCCGGGTGCTGGCCAAGGACGTGGCCCCGCACCTGGTCAACCCGCTCACCTTCTACCTGCCGGTCTACAAGGGCGGCCCGGTCGGCGCCGCGAAGCTGGGCGCGGGCGTCTTCGCGTACTCCGCCCTGTCGGCCTTCGGGGACGGCATCGGCAAGGTCATATCGCCGGCCCGCGCCGTCGCCGACAACCCCGGCCTGAAGACGGACAACCTCAAGGCCGTCGCGGTCTACTACGACCACCAGATGAACGACTCCCGCGTCGCCGTGATGACGGTCCGCGCGGCCGTCGAGTCGGGCGCGGTCGTCCTGAACCACGCCGAGGTCACCGGCCTGCGCATGACGCGCGGCCGGGTCAGCGGCGCCGAGCTCAAGGACCGCCTGGACGGCACCGAGTTCGGGGTCGACGCGCGCGTCGTGCTCAACGCCACCGGCCCGTGGGTGGACCACCTGCGGCGCATGGAAGACAAGCACGCGATGCCGTCGATCCGCCTCTCCAAGGGCGCGCACATCGTGATGAAGCGCAAGTCGCCGTGGAAGGCCGCCATGGCCACCCCGATCGACAAGTACCGCATCACCTTCGCCCTGCCGTGGGAGGACCAGCTCCTGCTCGGCACGACGGACGAGGTCTACGAGGGCGACCCGGCGGACGTGCGCGCCACCGAGGCCGACATCGACCAGATCCTCGACGAGGCGGCGTTCTCGGTGAAGGACGCGGACCTGGACCGCTCGCTGATGACGTACGCCTTCGCGGGCCTTCGGGTGCTGCCCGGCGGCCCCGGGGGGGTCGAGAAGGCCAAGCGCGAGACGGTCGTCTCCGAGGGCGCGGGCGGCATGCTGTCCGTCGCGGGCGGCAAGTGGACCACGTACCGGCACATCGGCCGCGTGGTCATGGACAAGCTGGCCAAGCTGCCCGGCAGCCCGCTGACCGAGGACATGGAGCCGGTGAAGTCCCTGGTGCGCCGCGTCCCGCTGCCCGGTGTCGCCAACCCGAACGCGGTCGCGCACCGGCTGCTGGTGGACCGGGAGCCCGGCACGCGGATGGACCCGCTGACCGCCCGGCACCTGGCCTCGCACTACGGCTCCCTGGCCTTCGACATCGCCCGCCTGGCGAACGAGGACCCGGCGCTGGCCGAGCGCATCCACCCGGACGGTCCGGAGATCTGGGCGCAGGTCGCCTACGCCCGTGACAACGAGTGGGCCGAGACGGTCGACGACGTGCTGCGCCGGCGCACCACGGTGACCGTCCGCGGCCTCGACAGCGCCGAGGTGCGCACCCGGGTCGAGGAGATGCTGGGCGACAAGGCGTAGCCGTCGCCGCGGCGGGGAAGAGGGGCGGTTCCGGGGGAACCGCCCCTCTGTCGTGGGCTGTGGCCGGCGTCCCTCCAAGGCTTAGGCTGACCCACGTACGCAAGGGAACTTCGGAAGGAGACCTGGGTGATCGAGCTTGAGGGCGTGCCCGAGCTGATCGACCCGGTCATGGTGGCCGCGTTCGAGGGCTGGAACGACGCGGGTGACGCCGCCTCCGGTGCTGTCACGCACCTGGACCGGGAGTGGAAGGGCGAGGTCTTCGCGGCTCTGGACGCCGAGGACTACTACGACTTCCAGGTCAACCGGCCGACGGTGTGGCTGGAGAACGGGGTGCGCAAGATCACCTGGCCGACGACCCGGCTCTCGGTGGTGCGGATCGGCGGTGCGAAGCCGCGCGACCTGGTGCTGGTGCGCGGGATCGAACCGTCCATGCGCTGGCGCTCGTTCTGCAACGAGATCCTCGCCTTCGCGCACGAGCTGGGCGTGGAGATGGTGGTCGTCCTGGGCGCGCTGCTGGGGGACACCCCGCACACCCGGCCGGTCCCGGTCAGCGGGGTCACGTCGGACGCCGACCTGGCGCGGACGATGGACCTGGAGGAGACGAAGTACGAGGGTCCGACCGGGATCGTCGGCGTGCTCCAGGAGGCCTGTACGCACGCGGGCGTGCCGGCGGTGTCGCTGTGGGCGGCGGTGCCGCACTACGTGTCGCAGCCGCCGAACCCGAAGGCGACGCTGGCGCTGCTGAACCGGCTGGAGGACCTGCTCGACATCCGCATCCCGCTGGGCGAACTGCCGGAGGACGCGCGGGCGTGGCAGCTCGGGGTGGACCAACTGGCCGCCGAGGACAGCGAGGTGGCGGAGTACGTCCAGACGCTGGAGGAGGCGCGGGACACCGCCGACCTCCC
This sequence comes from Streptomyces sp. A1136, assembly GCF_004795055.1. Taxonomy (GTDB): domain Bacteria; phylum Actinomycetota; class Actinomycetes; order Streptomycetales; family Streptomycetaceae; genus Streptomyces. The sequence goes on along the minus strand of NZ_SSBJ01000020.1, from coordinate 147,851 downwards.
GGAGGCGTCGGGCGACGCGATCGCCCGCGAGTTCGAGCGGTACCTGCGGCGGCGGGACCCTTCCGCGACCGCGGAGCCAGGCGACGGGTCGTACCTGCGGGACACGTCCAGCGGGCGTACGAAGCCCAGGCTGAGGCCCGACCCCGAGCCGCCCGAGGACCCGCCGGCGCCGGCGCCCGAGGAGGACACTCCCCCGGAGGCCTGACCCGCCTGGGCGGAGCCGTCCCGCGAGCGCCCGAGGCCGCACCCGGCCGAGGGGGAGGGCGCGGGCCGGCCGCGCAGCCGCGCGGGGCGCCACGTCAGACGGAAACGAGAACGCCGGACCGGCCGCGTGCGCGGCCGGTCCGGCGTCGTCCGCCACGCCCCGCCGACGACGCCGACGACGAAGTCCGGGGCAGGGCCCGGGCGACGGCGGCGGCGCGGCTTACAGCGCCACGCCCAGCAGTGCGTCCACCGTGCGGGAGACCAGCCCGGGGGCCGACTCGTCGTCGCCGTCCGAGGCGATCTGGGCCTCCACCCAGCGGTCGACGGCCGCCAGCGCGGCGGGGGCGTCCAGGTCGTTCGCGAGGGCCTCGCGGACCTCCTCGACCAAGGCGTCCGCCGGGATGCCGTCCGGGCGGGACACGGCGGCGCGCCAGCGCTCCAGGCGGGCCACCGCCTCTTCCAGCACGGCGTCCGTCCACTCCCAGTCGGCGCGGTAGTGGTGGGACAGCAGGGCGAGCCGGATCGCGGCCGGGTCGACGCCGGCGCGGCGCAGCGCGGAGACGAAGACCAGGTTGCCCTTGGACTTCGACATCTTCTGGCCGTCGAGCGCGACCATCCCGGCGTGCACGTAGGCCTTGGCCATCGGGAACTCGCCCGTCAGCGCCTGGGCGTGCGAGGCGCCCATCTCGTGGTGCGGGAAGGCCAGGTCGGAGCCGCCGCCCTGGATGTCGAAGCCCATGCCCAGGTGGTCCAGGGCGATGGCCACGCACTCGATGTGCCAGCCCGGCCGGCCGCGGCCCAGCGAGCCGCCGTCCCAGCTCGGCTCGCCCGGCCGCGCGGCCATCCACAGCATCGGGTCCAGCGGGTTCTTCTTGCCCGGGCGCTCGGGGTCGCCGCCGCGCTCGGCGGAGAGCAGGCGCATGGCCTCGGCGTCCAGGTTGGAGACGCCGCCGAAGTGCGGGTCGGACTCCACCGAGAAGTAGACGTCGCCTTCGAGCTCGTACGCGGCGCCCGCGTCCCGCAGCCGCTCGACGAGCGGCACGATGCCGGGTATGGCCTCGACGGCTCCGATGTACTGCCGCGGCGGCAGGATGCGCAGCGCGGTCATGTCCTCGCGGAAGAGGGCCGTCTCCCGCTCGGCGAGCTCGGTCCAGTCGTGGCCGTCGCGCTGCGCCCGCTCCAGCAGCGGATCGTCGACGTCCGTGACGTTCTGGACGTAGTGAACCTGCCGCTTGGTGTCGAGCCACACGCGCTGCACCAGGTCGAACGCGTTGTAGGTGGCCGCGTGACCGATGTGGGTGGCGTCGTACGGCGTGATGCCGCAGACGTAGATACGGGCGACGGGACCGGGGTCGAGGGTGATCGTCCCCTGGGTCGCGGTGTCGTGGATCTGGAGGTCGCGGCCCTTGCCGGGCAGGGCGGGGACCTCAGAAGCGGGCCAGGCATGCATGCTTCGAGACTAACCGGACGGTTGTTCCGTCATCGAACCGGACCAGCACTGTTGGCTTGATCGCCACCCTTGCGGTCCGGCCGGTTCTGTGCCTGGGCCGCCGCGACGCGCGGGAGGGGTTCAGACCGGTGGCCAGGGGATGGCGGGCCACTGTCCCGACGGGCGGGGATGCGTGCCCTCGCGCAGCAGGAGGGCCACACGGGCCCGTACGGCGGCCAGCTCGCCCGCCGTGATCAGTTCCGCCAGCCGGGTGGCGAGGGGGCCGCCGTCGGCCAGCTGGGAGGCGAGGGAGGCCAGTACGGTCCGGGCCTCGTCCGTCAGGGGCTCGCCGGCCCAGCCCCACAGCAGCGTGCGCAGCTTGTCGTCGGCGTGGAACGTCACCCCGTGGTCGATGCCGTAGAGCCGGCCGTCGGGGGCGGGCAACAGGTGGCCGCCCTTGCGGTCGGCGTTGTTGATGACGGCGTCGAGGACCGCGAGCCGGCGCAGCCTCGGGTCGTCCGCGTGCACGAGCAGGGCGGTGCGCCCCTCCCCCACCTCGGCGAGGGCGACGGGCTTCCAGCCGTCCCCGGCCTCGTCGCCCTCGACGAGCGCCAGGAGCCCTTCCTCGGGGGTGTCACCGGCGTCGATCCAGCGTTGCACCATGCCCTCGCCGTAGGGGCCCTCGCGCAGCACCGTCTCGGGTACGAGGCCCCAGCCGGTGGCCTCGGAGACCAGGTAGGCGGCGCGCTCGCGCCGGGCGAGGTTGCCGTCGGGGAAGTCCCACAACGGCCGCTCGCCCTTGACGGGCTTGTAGACGCACTCGGCGCTGACGCCCTCGTGGGTCACGGTGCACAGCAGGACGGCGTTGGAGGCCTCGGCGATACGGCCCCGGACGGTGAGCTCGCCCCTGGCGAGCAGTTCCTCGGTCGGGTTCACGACGCTCACACCTGGCGCCGGTAGCCGTTCTGGCGGGGACACACGTGCCCTTCCGGGTCGAGGGGCAGGCTGCACAGCGGGCACGGCGGCCGGCCGGCGTTGACCACGTCCAGGGCCCGCTTGGCGAAGGCGCGGGCCTGGACTCCGGAGAGGCGCACGCGCAGCATCGGCGGGCCGTTCTCCTCGTCCTGGAGCAGGCGTTCCTCCGCCTCGGCGAGGTCCTCGTCGGAGTCGGCGTCGAGTTCGACGAGCGCCTGCGCCTCGACGATCATGCGCTGTTCCTCGCCGTCCCAGGCCAGGGCCATGGTGCCGACGCGGAACTCCTCCTCGACGGGCACGTCGAGCGGAGCGGTGTCGGCGGCCTCGGCCGAGGCCACGGCGGGGACCGGGGCGTTGCCGCCGGTGCGCCGTACGACCTCGTCCAGCAGTTCGTCCATCCGCTCGGCCAGCGCGGCGACCTGGGTCTTCTCCAGGGAGACGCTGGTGACGCGGGTGCCGGAGGAGGCCTGGAGGAAGAACGTACGGCGTCCAGGCAGACCGACCGTGCCGGCCACGAAGCGGTCCGGCGGGTCGTAAAGGAACACCTGACGGGGCACGTCCAGTCTCCAAGTGTCGGTGGCAGGGGCGGGGCGTGGGCGGGCTGCCTGTATCGGCCCGTCCACCCTACTGCGCCGTTCGATCAGGCCGCGCCCGCGCCGCCGCCCACGACGGCGTCCCCGCCGTCTTCGGGCGATTTGCGCGGCACGAGGGCGGCGAAGTCCCCGGTGTCGCCGAGGCGGAACAGGAAGGGGCGGGTCGGGGTGTAGCGGATGGCGGTGACGGAGCAGGGGTCGACGTGGATGCGTTGGAAGAGGTCGAGGTGCATGCCGAGGGCGTCCGCGACGAGGGACTTGATGATGTCTCCGTGCGAGCACATGAGGAAGACGGCGTCGGCGCCGTGCTCCTCCTCGACCCGCGCGTTCCACTCCCGTACGGCGTCCACGGCGCGGGCCTGCATGGCGCGCATGGTCTCGCCGCCGGGGAAGGCGGCGGCGGAGGGGTGCTGCTGGACGATCTTCATCAGGGGCTCGTCGGCGAGTTCGGAGAGTTTGCGGCCGGACCAGTCGCCGTAGTGGCATTCGCCGATCCGCTCGTCGGTGTGCAGGCTCAGGCCGGGGCGGGCGGCGAGCAGCGGGGCGAGGGTTTGCCGACAGCGCTCCAACGGGCTGCTGACCACGGTGGCGAGCGGTACCCCGTCGAGGCGTCCGGGCAGCGCGGCGGCCTGCTCGGCTCCGCGTTCGTCCAGGCTCACTCCCGGGGTCCATCCGGCGAGCAAACCCGCGGTGTTGGCGGTGGACCGCCCGTGCCGTACGAGGATCAGCGTGGCCATGGGGCCACCTTAAGCGGTCGTGGCGGTGTGCGGGTGGGGGGCGGAGGGAGGGAGAATGCCCCGCGTGATAGTCGACTGCGCGATGTACCGGGACGGCCGCCGCTCCGAGGCCCCCGAGGACTTCTCGGATGCCCTCGCCGAGGCGCGGGCGACGGGTGACGCCTTCTTGTGGATCGGGATGTACGAACCCACGGAGGAGGAATTCGAGCACGTCAGCCGAGAGTTCGGGCTGCACAGGCTGGCGGTGGAGGACGCGCTGACCGCGCACCAGCGCCCCAAGCTGGAGGTCTACGACGATTCGCTCTTCGTCGTCCTCAAGCCGGTCGTGTACGACGACGACACCGACACGGTGACCACGGGCGAGCTGATGGTGTTCATCGGCGACTCCTTCGTGGTGACGGTCCGGCACGGCGAGGGGGCCGCGCTCGCCGCCGTACGCCGGCGCCTGGAGCAGGACCCGGAGGTGCTGCGGCACGGGCCGACGGCGGTGCTGTACGCGGTGTCGGACGCGGTGGTGGACCACTACATCGAGGTGGCGGCGGAGCTCCAGGTGGACCTGGAGGAGTTGGAGGCCGAGGTGTTCGCCCCGAGCGCCACGGACAGCCGGAACACGAAGACGACAGCCGCCCGGATCTACGGTTTCAAGCGGCAGGTGCTGGAGTTCCGCCGGGCCACGAGCCCGCTGCTCCAGCCCATGGACCGGCTGGCCTTCGGGGACGTGCCGTTCGTGCATGAGCGCGCCCAGCCCTTCTTCCGCGACGTCGCCGACCACCTGACCAAGGCGAACGAGTACATCGAGGGACTGGACCGGCTGCTGTCGGACGCGCTGTCGGCGCACCTGGCGCAGATGGGCGTCCGGCAGAACGACGACATGCGCAAGATCTCCGCCTGGGCGGCGATGGCGGCCGTCCCCACGATGGTGGCGGGGATCTACGGGATGAACTTCGAACACATGCCGGAACTCCGGCAGAGCTGGGGATATCCGGCGGTGCTGGTGGTCATGGCGGCCGCCTGCCTGGGGCTGCACCGGCTGTTCAAGCGCCGCGGCTGGCTCTAGGCCCCGTCGTCGGCGGCGCTTCCGGTCGCGCCCCCGGCCGGTCAGGCGTAGCCCGGGGTGCCGGCCGGCAGGCCGCCCAGCGCGTCGCGTCGCAGGGGCATGCGCAGACCGACCATGCGGTGCCAGCCGCTGAACCGTTCGTAGGCGTACATCCCGCGGATTCCCGCGGCGAGGGCGGCCGCCTTGGGGGCGGGCCATCCCAGCAGTCGGCCCATGTGGTCCGTGACGGCGAGGCTCACGTCCCGGTAGACACGGATCTCGGCGAGGGCGCTGTCGCGGAGCACCCGCTGGATGGTCCGGCCGTGGCCGGCGCGGGCCATGGCCAGCAGTTCCTCGTGGCAGTAGGCGAGGTGGTTGTCCTCGTCGTGGCTGATCATGCGGATGGCCTTGCCGACCTCGGGGTGGTCCCCGAAGTACTTGACCAGCATGTCCATCTGCTCGGCCGCCCGCTGTTCGGTGACGCGGCTGTGCGCGAGGTAGACGACGATGTCCTCCTCGGTCAGCGGCTCCTCCCGGCGCAGCTTCTCGTGGGCCAGGCCGATGCCGCGGCGTTCCAGCAGCATGGTGTAGTCCGTCTCCGGCGGGACCGGGACGGAGGGCAGGCCCCGGTTGCGCAGCAGGGCCCGGAAGATCCGCCCGTGTTTGTCCTCGTCGGCGCCGTGACGGGTGATCTTGGGGGCGAGGTGGCGCATGCCTTCGGGGACGAGGGCGGCGATCCGGCCGTTCTCCCAGCCGCCCTGGGACTCCCCGCTGGCGGCGATGGAACAGAACAGTTGGAAGGAGTCGTCGTGGTCGACGATCTCCTGGAACAGGCTGCGGGCAGAGAGCATGTTCCGAGTCAAGGACGGATGCGGCGGCCGGGCAACCGATGGGTGGTGGGACTCGGCCGAATGAACGAAGCGAAGGCGGCGGCCCCGGGGCGTAACCCCGGGGCCGCCCCGAGCGTTGTTGGTTGTGTCGGCCGTGGCGGGGAAGACCCCCCGAGCCCCCACCACGGCCGCAGGGCGTTCCTCAGGCCAGACCGGCGTGCTCCAGGGCCTCCACCCCGGCCCGCAGGGCGGTGATCCGCTCGTCGAGCGTGAAACCGGCCGGTGCGAGCGTCAGGGTGGTGACCCCGGCGTCGGCGTAGGCGCGCATACCGTCGGCGATCCGCTCCACGGAACCGAGCAGGGTCGTCGAGTCGATCAGGGAGTGCGGGACCGCGGCGGCGGCGCCCGCCTTGTCGCCGCCCAGGTACTTGCCCTGGATCTCGGCGGCCTCCTTCTCGTATCCCATGCGCTGCGCGAGTTGGTTGTAGAAGTTCTGCTTGGGGCTGCCCATCCCGCCGACGTACAGCGCCGTATACGGGCGGAACGTGTCGGCGAGGGCGCCCACGTCCTCGCCGACGGCGAGCGGGACGGTGGGACAGACGTCGAAGCCGTCCATCGTCAGCCCGGCCTTCTCGCGGCCGGCCCGGATGTGGCGCAGGGCCGTCTCCTCCAGGTGCTCGGCGGCGGGGAAGATCAACAGGGCGCCGTCGGCGATCTCGCCGGTCTGCTCCAGGTTCTTCGGTCCGATGGCCGCGATGTACAGCGGGATATGTTCGCGCTCGGGGTGCACGGTCAGCTTGATCGGCTTGCCGGGGCCGCCGGGCAGCGGGAGGGTCCAGTGCTGCCCGTCGTAGGAGAGGCGCTCGCGGCTCATGGCCTTGCGGACGATCTCCACGTACTCGCGGGTGCGGGCGAGCGGCTTGTCGAACTTGACGCCGTACCAGCCCTCGGAGACCTGCGGCCCGGAGACGCCGAGGCCGAGCCGGAAGCGGCCCTTGGTGAGGGAGTCGAGGGTGGCGGCGGTCATCGCCGTCATCGCGGGCTGACGGGCCGGGATCTGGAAGATCGCCGAGCCGACGTCGATCCGCTCGGTCTGGGCGGCGACCCAGGCCAGCACCGTGGCGGCGTCGGAACCGTAGGCCTCGGCCGCCCAGCAGACGTCGTAGCCGAGGCGGTCGGCCTCCTGGGCGACGGCGAGGTTGTCGCCGTCCATGCCCGCACCCCAGTAACCGAGATTGATGCCGAGCCGCATGAGTCGTCCCCTTACCGGTTTACCGATCAGTAACGTAGGTCTGCGGGGACTGTAGCGCGCCCCGGTCGTCCGCGGCAGTGCCCCAGTAGTCTCAGCGCTCATGGAGCAGAGGCATCTCGGCCGCACCGGCCTGCGCGTGTCCCGGATCGGCCTCGGCACCCTGACCTGGGGACGGTCCGCGGAGGGGCCGGACGAGGCGGGCGCCGCAGAACTGTTGAAGACCTTCTGGGAGGCGGGCGGCACGCTCGTCGACACCGCCGACGTGTACGGGGGCGGGGAGGCGGAGTACCTCCTCGGACAACTGGTCGACAAGCTCGTGCCGCGCCGGGAGCTGGTGATCGCGACGAAGTCGGGGTCCGTCCGTGACCCGGACCGGCGGTGCGACGCCTCGCGCGGGTACCTGTTGGCGGCGCTGGACGCCTCACTGGCCCGGTTGGGTACCGATCACGTCGACCTGTGGCAGGTGCACGCCTTCGATCCGCACACGCCGCTGGAGGAGACCCTCCAGGCGCTGGACCTGGCCGTCACCAGCGGCCGGGCCCGGTACGCCGGGGTGGCGGGGTTCAGCGGCTGGCAACTGGCGAAGGCCGCGACCTGGCAGCTCGCGGCGCCCGGGACCCGGACCCGGCTCGCCTCCACGCAGATGGAGTACTCGCTGCTCCAGCGGGGCGTGGAGCGGGAGGTGCTGCCGGCCGCGCTGGACCTGGGCGTGGGGCTGCTGCCGTCCTCGCCCCTGGGGCGCGGGGTGCTGACGGGGAAGTACCGCGCCGGGACCCCGGCGGACTCGCGGGGCGGGTCCCAGACCCTGGCCGCCTTCGTCGATCCGTACCTGGGCGAGGCGTCGGGGCGGATCGTGGACGCGGTGGCGACGGCCGCGCACGGGTTGGCGGTGACCCCCCTACAGGTGGCGCTGGCGTGGGTGCGGGACCGGCCGGGGGTGGTCGCGCCGATCGTCGGCGCGCGTACGGCCGAGCAGCTCGGGGCGGCGCTGTCGGTGGAGGCCCTTAGTCTTCCGGAGGAGATCCGCCGGGCGCTGGACGACGTGTCGGCGCCCGTGCACCGCTACCCCGACCAGGACTGGAGCACGCTGTGAGCACCGACCCCGCCGCCACCGCCGCGGACGAACCGGAGAACCCCGGCCCGGAGGCCGAGGCGGTCGAGGGCGCGCGCGCCCCGCAACCCTCCGGGCAGGACGCCGCGGTGTCGTCGGCGGACACCTCCGCCGACGCGGACGAGGCGGACACCTCCGCCGACGCGGAGGAAACGGGAGAAGCGGACGCCGAGGGTGCGGCGGGCGCGGACGGGCCAACGGGGGAGGGCGCCAAGCCCGAGCTCAGCGAGGCGCAGGCGGAGCTCGCCGCACAGAAGATCGAGCGGGAGCGGATCGCCCGGCGGAAGGCGGAGCGGCAGGCACCCGTCGAGGCCGGCGCGAAGCTCAGCGGAACGGCCGCCGACCTGCTCGCGGCGGTACGGGCGGTCGAGAGCGGCGCCAAGCCCCCCACCACCTACTTCGACGACGCCCCGGCCGCGCCGCGCAAGGCCGCCGCGCCCACTCCCCCGCAGCCCCGCGGACCCGCGCCGGTCACCGCGCCCGGCGACGTCGAGGGCGTACGGGCCGTGCTGGCCCGGGCCGGCGCCCCCGAGGCACTGGCCGAGGAGGCCGCCACCGCGCTCGGCGAGGGCGCCGCCGAGCAGCTCACCGAGAACCCCTGGCGGCTGCTGAGCGTGGCCGGGGTCCGCCCCACCCAGGCCGACGGCTTCGCCCGCGCCCTGCTGGGCCCCGAAGCCGGCCCCGGGGACGAGCGCCGCGGCGGCGCCCTGGTCGGTTGGCTGCTGACCCGGGCAGCGCTCAAGGGGCACACCGCCCTGGAAGCCCCCGTGTTGCGGAAGGCGCTGGCCCAGTACGGCGTGCCCGACCCGGCCGGAGCCCTGGAACAGGCCATCGGCGAGGGCGCCGTCCTGGTCTTCCACGAACCGTCGGCCGACGCCGCGTCCGCGCAGGCCCGGGAGGACGGAGGGGACGGACAAGAGGGGCAGGAGGAGCCGCCGGGCACGGTCCTCGTGGGGCTGGAGGGCTACGCACTGGCCGAGGAGAGCCTGGCGGACGGACTGGCCCGGCTGGCCAACACCTTCGCCGGCCCCGCGGACTGGGAGGAGGCCGCCGCCGGGCCGCTCGGCGCCGAGCTGATCCGGGCCGTCTCCGGCCACGGCCTGGTCACGCACAGCGGCGGCGAGGCGGCCCGCGCCGAACCGGCGGCCCTGCTGGCGGCCGCGCGCCGGCTCGGCCTGCGGGCCGCTCTGGCCGCGCACGCCCCGGCGGAAGGCGCCGTCAGCGTGGCCGGCCTGCTCGACGGGACCGAGGGGCCCGGGCGGGATGCCGACGGGCAGTTCGCGCTGGACCTCCTCATCGTGCTGGACGCGCCCCAACTGGACGTGGAGAGCGCGGCCGCACTGGTGGAGTCGGTGCCCGACGGGGCCCGACTGGTGTTGTCCGGGGACCCCGCCGTACTGGGTTCCGCGGGGCCGGGCCGGGTGTTCGCCGATGTCCTGGCGGCCCGGACCTGCCCGCAGGTCGTCTCCCGCGTCCCGGACGCCGGTCCGCTGGGCGAGTTGGTGTCGGGCATCGGCGTCGGGGAGCTGAACCAGGTCGACGCCCCCGGCAAGGAGGTCGTCATCGTCCCGGTGCGGGACGCCGGCGAGGCCGTGCACCGCACGGTCCAGTTGGTGGCGGAGTCGGTGCCGCGCGCCTTCGGGATTCCGGCGCAGGACGTGCGGGTGATCACCCCGGGCCACGGCGGTTCGGCCGGGACCCGGGCGCTGAACGCCGCCCTCAAGGAGCGGCTGAACCCCGGCCCGGGCCGGTTCGGCGGCTTCGACCCCGGCGACAAGGTGGTGTACGTGCCCGCGCCCGGGCGGGCCCTGCCGGCCCGGGTCGTGTCGGCCGACGCGCAGGGGCTTCGGCTGGAGGTCGGGGGCGCCGGCCTGGTCGTACCGAAGGAGCGGGTGGAGTCGGCGGTCCGGCACGGCTGGGCCGTGACCGGGCACCAGGCCGTGGGCGCCCGGTGGCCGGCGGTGGTCGTGGTGCTGCCCGGGGACGCGGCGGACGCGCTGTCCCGGGATTGGGTGTACACCGCCTTCGGCCGCGCCGAGCGACACCTGTCCGTGGTGCACGGCGTCGACCAGGCGCTGGCGCGCGCGGTGGCCGACGTACCACCCAAGCCGCGCACGACCCGGCTGGCGGGCCTGTTGCGGGCGCTCGCGGCGGCCTCGGGGGAACAGCCGCGGTGACGAAGGGCTGAGCCCCCGCCCGATGTCGGGCGGGGGCTCAGCTCGTCATGTGGTGGTCAGGCGGGGGTGAGGCCGGGGGCCGTGGCCCCGTCCGTCGCCTCGTCTTCCTCGAAGTCCTCCGGCTCCTCGTCGAACACGGAACTCACGTCGAACCGGTGCAACACGTTCTGCGCGTCGGCGTGCTCGAAGGGCGAGTCGAGCCACTCGCCCGGTTCCGCGACCTCCTCCGCGGCGGCGATCCACAGGGTGGAGTCGCCCTCTTCCAGGCCGAACTCGCGGTAGCGGGAGTGGATCTCGTCGGGCTCGTACTCCCCGAAGAGGACGCCCAGCGCTCCGGCGGTACCGCCGTCCTCGACGGGCTCGGCGTCCGGGTCGTGCGCGGCGACCCGGTCGGCCTGGGCGATCAGGCGCTGTGGTTCGACCACGGCGTAGTCGCGGCGGATGAGCACGCTGAACGCGGCGGGCTCGGCGGGGCCGGTGTACGGGACACCGTCCTCGGGGGTGGGGATCTCGAAGGGAGTGACCTCGTCGTAGCGGTCGTACAGCAGTTCGTCGTACTCGTCGGCGGCGGCGGCGAGCTCGTTGAAGGCGGCGTAGACGGCCGGATCGTCGTCCCCGATCCTGCTCTCGACCGCGGCGAGGTGACGGTCGAGCGCGGCCTTGACCGCCTCGGCGGCGGCGCGTACCTCGGCAACAGTGGGCAGAGCGGCATCAGACATAGTGCAGACGCTATCCGTAGCAGGCCTCTGCCCGCACAATAGATGCGATGCCGGAATACGAATTTGTCGACCTGTACGTGCCCCGAGGGGTGCCCCGCCAGGAGACGACCCGCCTGTTGACCGACCACGCCGAGTACGGACATTGGGAGCTCGACCGGCTTACGCTGCTCCGGGACGGCAGTCGCCGCGTGCGATTGCGCCGCCGGATCATCCGTCAGGTCCGCGCCACGTGGTGACGCGGGCCCCCCGGTCGGGGGGCCCGCGTCGACAGCACCCGGTATGCCCGTCGCCGGTCCGTCAGGCGGCGTTGCGGGCGCGCCGGTAGAGCACGCTGCCCGCGAGCAGCAGGCCGCCGGCGAGCGGCAGGCCGGCCGTCAGGACGTCACCGGACCCGGTGGCGGCCAGCCCTCCGCCGTGGCCCTGGCCGGGCGCCGCGGGGGTACCGGGGTTGCCCGCAGTCCCCGTGCCGTGACCGGGCGCGGTCGGCGTACCGGGGTTGCCCGGAGTCCCGGGGTTACCGGGCGTACCGGGGGTTCCCGGGTGGCCGGGCGTGCCGGGAGTTCCCGGGTTGCCCGGGGTCCCGGGGTTACCGGGCGTACCGGGGGTTCCGGGGTGGCCAGGCGTGCCGGGGTTCCCGGGGTGGCCCGGCGTACCGGGAGTTCCCGGGTTGCCCGGAGTCCCGGGGTTGCCGGGCGTACCCGGGTTGCCGGGGTGACCGGGCGTGCCCGGGTGGTCGTCGTCGCACGGCTCGTCGGGGTGGCCGGGGCTGCCCGGGTGCCCGGGGTGGCCCGGCGTACCGGGGTTGCCGGGGTGGCCCGGGTGGTCGGGCTTGGCGGGGCCGCCCGCGTTGACGCAGCGGTTGCCGAAGGCCGGGTTGAGGCCTCCGATCACGGTGACCGTGTTGCCGCAGGCGTTCACCGGCACGTCCACGGGCGCCTGCACGTTGTTGCCGGACAGCACGCCCGGCGAGTTCACGGCGTGTCCGGCCGCCCCGGCGTCCGCGTGCGCGTAACCGCCGCCGAGCGCCAGCGCGCCCCCTGCGGCCGCCATGGTGATCAGGGTCTTCCTGGTGACCTGTACTACGGGTCGTCGCATCTGTACTCGTCCCCATGCTGTGTACGTTCGGTCGGCGCACAGGCCGTACGCGCTCCCCCGCCTGTGACGCCGAAGTGAATGAGATTCGGGCCCGAAAGCCCGGCAGCCCCGGAACGCTGGAATGCGTTCCGGGGCCCATGGACTTCAGACGCGTCAGGCGTTGACGCAGGTGTTGCCGAAGGCCGGGTTCAGCAGGCCGATCACGTTGACGGTGTTACCGCACACGTTGACCGGGATGTGGATCGGGACCTGAACGACGTTGCCCGACAGGACGCCGGGGGAGCCGATGGCCGCACCCTGGGCGCCCGCGTCGGCGGCGGCCATGCCCGCACCCGCGAGAACCAGACCACCGGTGGCAGCCGCAGCGGCGACAACCTTCTTGAGCATTGTTCCTCCTAGTAGGCAAGTGCGGTCCCAGCCGCGGACCGCACCACCTGTAACGAGGAGGGATCACCAGGGCTACGAGCGTATGAGCGCATTCACTCTTCTCAGTGGAATCCGCACACCTTCCCGATTCCCGGCCGTTAGGAGTTGTCGATGAATCGGTCCAGTACGCGAACACCGAACTTCAGCCCGTCCACCGGGACCCGCTCGTCCACTCCGTGGAACATGCCGGCGAAGTCGAGCTCGGGCGGCAGTCGCAGCGGCGCGAAGCCGAAGCAGCGGATGCCCAGGTCGTCGAAGGACTTGGCGTCCGTACCGCCCGAGAGCATGTACGGGACCGCCCGGGCGATCGGGTCCTCCGCCGTGAGGGCGCCCTGCATCGCGTCGACGAGCTTCCCGTCGAAGTCCGTCTCCAGGGCCTTGTCGGCGTGGACGTCCTCGCGCTTCACGCGCGGGCCGAGGATGCGGTCGAGGTCGGCGAAGAACTCGTCCTCGTAGCCCGGCAGGAAGCGGCCGTCCACGTGCGCGGTGGCCTGGCCGGGGATGACGTTGACCTTGTAGCCGGCGCCCAGCATGGTCGGGGCGGCCGAGTTGCGCAGGGTCGCGCCGACCATCTTGGCGATGCCGCCGAGCTTGGCGAGCGTGGCGTCCATGTCGTCGGGGTCGAGCGGGGTTCCGAGGGCGTCCGAGAGTTCGTCGAGGAAGGACCGTACGGTCTTGGTCACGCGCACCGGCCACTGGTGGCGTCCGAGCCGTCCGACGGCCTCGCACAGCTCGGTGATCGCGTTGTCGTTGTTGGTCATGGAACCGTGGCCGGCGGTGCCGTCCACGGTCAGCCGCATCCAGTGCATGCCCTTCTGGGCGGTCTCAACCAGGTAGAGGCGCAGGTTCTCGTTGACGGTGAACGAGAAACCGCCGACCTCGCCGATCGCCTCGGTGACGCCCTCGAAGAGGCCGGGGTGGTTGTCGACGAGGTGCCGGGCCCCGTAGACGCCGCCCGCCTCCTCGTCGGCGAGGAAGGCGAGGACGATGTCGCGCGGGGGCTTGCGGCCGCTGCGCATGCGGTCGCGTACGACGGCCAGCGTCATCGCGTCCATGTCCTTCATGTCGACCGCGCCGCGCCCCCACAGGCATCCGTCGGCGATCTCGCCGGCGAAGGGGTCGTAGGTCCAGTCGGCGGCGTTGGCGGGGACCACGTCGGTGTGCCCGTGGATCAGCAGCGCCGGCCGTGAGGGGTCCTCCCCCTCGATGCGCGCGACCGTCGAGGCCCGTCCCTTGTGCGACTCGAAGATCTGCGGCTCCAGCCCGACCTCGGCCAGCTTCTCCGCGACCCATTCGGCCGCCTTGCGCTCGCCGGGGCCCGAGTGGTCCCCGTAGTTGCTGGTGTCGATCCGGATGAGGTCCCGGCAGAGGTCGACGACCTCGTCCTCACCGGAGACGGTCCTGCCCGTGCTCGACTCGCTCACGTGTTCCTCCACTGATCGGTACCGCTGCCCTCCCATCCTGCCGCTCCGGGGCGCTCCCCCCCAAGGGCGGACCCGGCCGTCCGGCGGTGCTCCCGCAGGTGACACGGGGGTGTGATCGAGGACCCCGGAATGTTTGGTAATGTTTTCCACGTCGGAACGGCCGCAGGGCCGCGAGACAGACACCTTGTCCGGGTGGCGGAATGGCAGACGCGCTAGCTTGAGGTGCTAGTGCCCTTTATCGGGCGTGGGGGTTCAAGTCCCCCCTCGGACACCAGCGAGAAGACCCCACTTCGTGTGGGGTCTTCTGCGTTTGTCGGCGCTGCGCCGCGCTGTCCCCGGCCGGAAGCCGGGAGCGCCCCCCCGGAAACGGAAGGACCCCGCCGGGGCGGGGTCCTTCGTCGTCGTGCGGGGTCAGTCGCGGGCGGCGGCGATCGCGGCGACGCGGCCGCGGACCAGGAACCAGCCGCCGACGAGGGCCGCGGCGATGGCCGGGACGAAGAGGACCGTGGTGCGGCCCACTCCGCCGTCGCACCACATCAGGACCAGCACGGTGAGCAGGAACACCAGCGTGACGATCTGCGTGTACGGGGCCCAGGGCAGCCGGTAGGCGGGGCGCTCCACACGGCCCTGCTTCGCCCGGCGCCAGAAGTGCAGCGAGCAGAGCATGACCATCGCCCAGGTGCCGAGGATGCCGAGGGAGGCGAAGTTCAGGACGATCTCGAAGGCGTCCTTCGGCATGTAGGCGTTGAGGGCGACGCCGGCGACGCCGAACGCCGCGGTGAACAGGACGCCGCCGTACGGCACCTTGCCCTTGTTCATCAGGCCGGTGAACTTGGGCGCGGAGCCGGACATGGCCATCGAGCGCAGGATGCGGCCGGTGGAGTAGAGCCCGGAGTTCAGGCTGGAGAGCGCCGCGGTCAGGACGACGAGGTTCATGACGCCGGCGGCGCCGGGCACGCCGAGCTTGTCGAAGACGGTGACGAAGGGGCTCTGGTCGGCCGAGTACTCGGTGTACGGCAGCAGCAGCGCGAGCAGGACGACCGAGCCGACGTAGAACAGGCCGACCCGCCACATGATCGAGTTGATCGCCTTCGGCATGATCTTCTCTGGGTTCTCGGTCTCACCGGCGGCGACTCCGCAGAGCTCGACGGAGGCGTAGGCGAAGACCACGCCCTGGATGACCAGGAGCATGGGGACCATGCCGACGGGGAAGATCCCGCCGTTGTCGGTGATCGAGGCCAGGCCCGGGGTGTGGCCGTCGATGGGGTGGCTGGTGGCGACCAGGTAGATCCCGACGGCCAGGAAGACGACCAGGGCGGCGACCTTGACCAGCGAGAACCAGAATTCCATCTCGCCGAAGTACTTCACCGAGATCAGGTTCGCGGTGAGGACGACGGCGAGGGCGATGAAGGCGAGGACCCACTGGGGGACGTCGGTGAACATCGCCCAGAAGTGGGCGTAGGTCGCGGCGGCGGTGATGTCGGCGACGGTGGTGGTCGACCAGTTCAGGAAGTAGAGCCAGCCGGCCGCGTAGGCGCCCTTCTCGCCCATGAACTCGCGGGCGTAGCTGACGAAGGCGCCGGAGGAGGGGCGGTAGAGGACGAGCTCGCCGAGGGCCCGGACCACGAAGAAGGCGAAGATCCCGCACACCGCGTAGGCGATCGCGAGGGAGGGTCCGGCGCCGGCGAGCCGGCCTCCGGCGCCCAGGAACAGGCCGGTGCCTATCGCCCCGCCGATCGCGATCATGTTGATGTGGCGGGACTTGAGGTCCTTGCTGTAGCCCTCGTCGCCGGCGTCGACGTGCGGGGAAGACGGCGGGCTGGGGGCCTTGGCCAAGGTGCTGTCACTCATCTGATGACTTCGCCTTCGTGGGTGGGACAGGCAGGTCCCGGCCGCCACGCAGGGGAGCTGGGTGGTCTCACCTGTGCCGCGGTCCGGAGGGTTGGTGGCCCCAGGAGACCATGAGGCTCCGCTGCCCGCCAAAAACGCGGTCATGTGCGCACGAACCCCCGGCGACCATGGAAAGCGATGCCGGGGGCTTCGTGGGCGCTCGAAAGCGGGGTGGAGGGGTCAGGCGGGCGGGGCGGACTCCGCCGCCTGGTCGAGGCGGAAGGCCTCGTTGCCCAGGCCGATCCGGGCGTGCGCGTCGGGCCGCCGGGAGCGCAGCAGCAGGCCGTGTGCCAGGCCGACGAGCGCGGCGACGGCGATGATGCCGGGCAGGACCCAGCTGAGGGCGGAGCCCTCTTCGGCGCCGACGAGGACGGCGAAGTCCCTGACGGTGTAGCCGGCGATGAACAGCAGCGCGAGGCCCGCGGCGCCGGCCGCGACGAGCCGCCAGACCTGCGCGGCGGCGGTCCCCCGGCGGACGAAGAAGGCGATCACTGCGAAGGAGGCGGCGGCCATGAGGAGGGTCACGCCGAGGGCGCCCACGCTGCCCATCCAGGTGAACAGGTGCAGGACGGGCGCGGTCGGATCGCCGGCCGGCTTGTCGTCGGTCAGCGCGAAGGCGAGGACGACGACGGCCGCGACGCCGGTCTGCAGGAGCGAGCCGGTGGCGGGGGCGCCGGTGCCGGCGTTGGTGCGGCCGAAGGGGGCCGGGAGGAGGCCCTCGCGGCCCATGGCGAAGGCGTAGCGGGCGACCACGTTGTGGAAGCTGAGCATGGCGGCGAACATGCCGGTGACGAACAGGACGTGCAGGACGTCGGTGAAGGTGGTGCCGAGGCGGCTCTCGGTGAGCTGGAAGAGCAGTCCGGGGCCGGCTTCGGCGGAGGTCTTGACCACCTCGCCCGGTCCGGTGGCCACGGTGAGCGCCCAGGCGCTGAGCGCGAAGAAGAGGGCGACGAACCCGACGGCAAGGAACATGACGCGGGAGACGACGATGTGCGGCTTGCTGGTCTCCTCGGCGTAGACCGGTGACTGCTCGAAGCCGACGAAGGCGGCGATGCAGAAGCACAGGGCGGTGCCGAGGCCGGCCCCGCCGAGGGTCGAGGGGTTGAAGGCGTGCAGCGAGAGTCCCTCGGCGCCGGGCTTGCCGAGGGCGGCGAGGTCGAAGACGACGACGAGGACGCATTCGATCAGGAGCAGGACGCCGAGCACCTTGGCGTTGAGGTCGATCTTCAACCAGCCGAGGGCGCCGGTCGCCGCGACCGCGAGCAGGGCGGGTATCCACCAGGCGAGCTCGATGTCGAGGTAGGTGGCGAAGAGGCCGGAGATCTCGAAACCGAGGATGCCGTAGACGCCGACCTGCATGGCGCTGTAGGCGACCAGGGCGACGAAGGAGGCCGCCGAGCCGGCGGTCGGGCCCAGACCGCGGGCGATGTAGGCGTAGAACGCGCCCGCGTTGTGGACGTGGCGGCTCATCTCGGCGTAGCCGACGCTGAACAGGGCGAGGACGGCGCCGAGGACGACGTACAGCAGGGGCTGGCCGACGATGCCCATGACGCCGAAGATCGTGGGCATGACACCGGCGACGACCATCAGGGGCGCGCTGGCGGCGAGTACGGAGAGCAGCAGACCTGCGGTGCCGAGCCGGTCGGCGCGCAGGGCCCTGTCCTGGCCCTTGTACGTCCGTATCTCGGACGGGTCGGTGAGCGTGGTGGATCTGCCCGTCGGCATGGCGGGGTGTCCTTTCGGGAAGCGCGGGGGCGTCGGGGACGCCGGGGGACGTCGGGGACCGGGGGATCCCCGAGGGGTCAAGCGGTGCCGAGCGCGGCGCTGCGCGCGGCGAGGAACGCCTTGTGCGGGTCGAGGTCGGGGTAGGACCAGGGGGCGCGGGTGGCGTGGCTGCCGATGCGGTGGAAGAGGGCCGCTGCTTCGGCGGGGCGGCCCTCGCAGAGCTTGGCGTGGGCCAGGAAGTTCAGGTCGACCCGGTTGCGCGGGTGGTCCTCGCGCTCCCATTCGAGCCACCAGTCGAAGGCCGAGCGGAGCACTTGGCGGGCCCGGCGGCCGGCCCAGTGTGCGGCGGCCGCCTCGGGGCTGCGGCCGTGGATCGCGGCGAGGACGCGGTAGCGCTCGGCGTGTGCGATGACGGGGAGCACGGCGAGCGGCGAGTCGGCCGGGGATTCCTCGGCGGCCCAGGCGGCGAAGTCGTAGACCTCGTGGAGGGGGTCCTGGCCGGCGGCGGGGTTGCGTTCGGCGAGCTTGGCGACCATGAGGTGGTGGGCGTGGTGGTGTTCGCGGTGGCGGGCCCGCACCTGGTCGAAGTGGCGGCTGAATTCCTCTTCGGTGCCGAAGGTCCGGGAGAGCAGGAGCAGGCCGAGCCAGGGGGTGGGGTCGGCGGGGAGCAGTGCGGCGGCCCGGCGGCAGGCCTCGTCGGCGGCGTCGGGCGCGCCCTTGCCGCGCAGCGCGGTGAACACGGCGGCGCAGGCGAGGAGGGTGGCGGCGTCGGCGCTCTGGGGTTCGGCGAGCAGCCATTCGCGGGCCCAGGCGGTGGCGGCCGGGGTCTGGGCGAGGACGACGACGCGGTGGCCGCGGCGGTCCCAGTCGTCGCCGGTGCCGACGAGGAGGGAGCGGGCCCTGGCCCACCGGCCCTGGGTGAACTGGGCGCGGACGTCGACGAGTTCCGCGTCGCAGAGGGCGGGGTCGAAGAGCTGGGCGTCCCGCTTGCGGGCGCGGCCGAGGGGCGGCGGAGGCGGCGACATCCGCGGGTTCCCTCCTGGACACGGGCGCGGGTGGACGGCGTGCGGGCGCACGCACGGGGACGGTCGGGTGGTGCGGGTGAGTACCGGTGGTGCGAGCGGTGCGGCTGGTGCGGCTGGTGCGGCTGGATCGTGCCGGTCGAGGACCGGATGATCACGCACAGCAAACCGGTGAGCACAGCTCCGCGTCAAGGTCCAGCCCGGCGCGTGGCGGGTTTCAAGTGCTGCTCCCGCCGCCGGGGTTGAGGCCGTTTTTCCGGTTCCTCCGCACTCCGGGGTGGAGGGCGGATCCGACTTAGGGTGCTTCCATGACAACCTGTGACGATCTTCCGCCGGCGCTGTTCGGTTTTCCGGGGCCGTTGCGCGACGCACTCGTGGCTGCCGTGCTGAGCGGCCGGAAGACCTCGACGACGGGGCTGCTGGATCAGTACGAAGTCGAGGGGGAGGCTCTGCCCGTGGTGGGCGCGCGGTCGGTGATGGTGGATTCCGCCGGGCATCCGGTGGCTGTACTCGAAGTGACGGGCGTGGAAGTGCTGCGGTTGGCGGACGTGCCGCTGGAGCACGCGCTGGACGAGGGCGAGGGATACACGTCGGTGGCCGAATGGCGTTCCTCGCACGAGCGGTTCTGGAACGGGGACGATATGCGGGAGGCGCTGGGCGACCCGGGCTACACCGTGGACGACGACACGCTGGTGGTCGCGGAGCGGTTCCGGGTGGTGGCGCGGCCGGCCTGAGACCGGCGGACCCGGCCGCCGGGGTCCGCCCGGTACGACGCGCAACAGCCCTGGGCACCCTACGGCCCGCTGCGGGCCGGGGCCCGGGGCCGGGGCCCGGGGCCGGGGCCCGGGGGCTCGGGCCCGGGGACTCGGGCCGCGGGCGGACCGGCAGGCGGCACCCCGTCCCGCTCAGCCCACAGCCTTGGCCGCGGCCCTGCCCGCCGCGCGGCCCGAGAAGAGGCAGCCACCGAGGAAGGTGCCCTCCAGCGCGCGGTAGCCGTGTACGCCGCCGCCGCCGAAGCCGGCCGCCTCTCCGGCCGCGTACACGCCGGGGAGCGGCTCGCCGTCGCCGGTCAGCACCCGGGAGGAGAGGTCGGTCTCCAGGCCGCCGAGGGACTTGCGGGTCAGGACGGACAGCCGGACGGCGATCAGCGGACCGGCCTTCGGGTCGAGGATGCGGTGCGGCGCGGCGGTACGGATCAGGCGGTCGCCCAGGTACTTGCGCGCTCCGTGGATCGCGGTCACCTGGGCGTCCTTGGAGAAGGGGTTCGCCATTTCGCGATCCCGGGCCACGACCGCCTCGCGGACGGTCGCCTCGTCGAGCAGGTTCTCCTTGGTGACGGCGTTCATGCCGCGCACCAGGGAGGCGAGGTCCCGTTCGACGACGAAGTCCGCGCCGCGGTCCATGAAGGCCTTGACCGGCCCGGGTACGGCCTGGCGCGCGCGGTCGATGACGTCACGGACCGACTTGCCGGTCAGGTCGGGGTTCTGTTCCGAGCCGGAGAGGCCGAATTCCTTGCCGATGACGCGCTGGTTGAGCACGAACCAGGTGTGGTCGTGGCCGGTCTTCATGATGTGGTCGAGGGTGCCGAGCGTGTCGAAGCCCGGGAAGAGCGGTACGGGCAGCCGCTTGCCGGTGGCGTCGAGCCAGAGCGAGGAGGGCCCGGGCAGGATGCGGATGCCGTGCCGGGCCCAGATCGGGTTCCAGTTCTCTATGCCCTCGGTGTAGTGCCACATCCGGTCCTTGTTGATGTGGCTGGCGCCGGCTTCCTCGGCGATGCCGAGCATGAGGCCGTCGACGTGGGCCGGCACCCCGGACAGCATGCGCTCGGGCGGGGTGCCGAGCCGGGCCGGCCACTGCGCGCGGACGAGGTCGTGGTTGCCGCCGATGCCGCCGCTGGTGACGATCACCGCCTGGGCCCGCAGCGAGAAGGTGCCGGTGCTCACCCGGCCGCTCGCGGAGCCCCGTACGGCGTCGGAGGGTTCCAGGATCTCGCCGCTGACGGTGTCCACCGCGCCGGCCGTGCGGGAGAGGCCGGTGACGCGGTGGCGGAACCTCGGCTCGACCAGGCCGCGGGCCACGCCGGCGCGGACCCGACGTTCGAAGGGGGCCACCAGGCCGGGGCCGGTGCCCCAGGTGATGTGGAAGCGGGGTACGGAGTTGCCGTGGCCGCCGGCGTCGTAGCCGCCGCGTTCGGCCCAGCCGACGACCGGGAAGAAGCGGACCCCCTGGGCGTGCAGCCAGGGTCGCTTCTCCCCTGCCGCGAAGTCGACGTAGGCCTCGGCCCAGCGGCGCGGCCAGGCGTCCTCCTCCCGGTCGAACCCGGCGGTGCCGAGCCAGTCCTGGAGGGCGAGGTCGCGGCTGTCCTTGATCCGCATCCGGCGCTGCTCGGGAGAGTCGACGAAGAACAGGCCGCCGAAGGACCAGTGCGCCTGCCCGCCGATCGACTGCTCGGGTTCCTGGTCGAGCAGGATGACCTTGCGGCCCGCGTCGACGAGTTCGGCGGTGGCCACGAGCCCCGCGAGCCCGGCTCCGATCACGATCACGTCTGCGTCGTACGTCATGGGCTGCCCGTCCTCGGTCGGTGGTGGGGCAGATCCTTTGCTACGGACCGGTAACCCGTCAACAGGGGTGTTGGATGAATCGCGTGAGCGCTGCAGACGAGGTACTGGACGTGGTGGACCGGGACGACCGGGTGACGGGGCGGGCGCCGCGCGGCGAGGTGTACGGGCGCGGCCTGATCCACCGGTGTGTGTTCGTGCGGGTCAAGGACGCGGCCGGGCGGGTCTTCGTGCACCGCAGGACCGCCTCGAAGCTGGTGTTCCCCGCGCACTACGACATGTTCGTGGGCGGGGTGCTGGGCGCCGGGGAGGACTACGCGCGGGCGGCGCTGCGCGAGGCGGAGGAGGAACTGGGGGTGCGGGGGCTGGAGCAGCCCCGGCCGCTGTTCAAGTTCCTCTACGAGGGGCCGGCCGGCGCCTGGTGGTCGTACGTGCACGAGGTGCGGTGCGGGCTTCCGGTGCGACCGCAGGAGTCGGAGGTGGCCTGGCACGCGTGGCTCTCCGAGGAGGAACTGGCGCGGCGGGTGGCGGAGGGTGCCTGGGCGTGGGTGCCGGACGGCATGGAGGCGTACCGGCGGCTGCGCGCGCACGAGGAGGGACGCCAGTAGATTGATCGGGTGATCGACTTGGTCAAGGACGTGCGCCTCTGGTTCGCCCCCCAGCGGTTGAAGGACGAGGGCGAGACCCCGGACTACCGGTTCTCGCTGGCCAACGAGCGGACGTTCCTGGCCTGGATCCGGACCGCGCTGGCGCTGGTCGGCGGCGGGTTCGCGGTGGACCAGTTCCTGCCGGACCTGCGGTGGGGGGTGCGGGTCGGGATGTCCTTCGCGCTCTTGGCGGTGGGGGCGGCCTGCGCGCTGCGGGCGGTGAACCACTGGGTGCGGTGCGAACGGGCGATGCGGCGGGGCGCGGATCTGCCCGTGTCGCGGTTCCCGGTGGTGTTGGGCCTGGGGGTGGGGCTGGTCGCCGGGGCGATGGTGGTGGTCGTCCTGCTGGGCCTGACGAAGTGAGGGCGGTGCCGGGGCCGGACGAGCGGCGTGACGCCGGGCTGCAGCCGGAGCGGACCCGGCTCGCGTGGCGGCGTACGACGCTGGCGTGTGCGGTGACGGCGGTCCTCGCGGGGCGTCAGGCGCTACGCGGATCGGGTTCGCTGCCGGAGGTGGGTGGGGCGGCGATGATCGTACTGCTCTGGCTGGTGTTCCTCGGGGTGGCGCACCGGCGCATCCGGGAGCTGGAGGCCTACCGTCCGCCGGTGCTCGCGCCGCGGGTGGCGCTGGGTGCGGCGCTCTGCACGGCGGCGTTGGCGGCGTTCGCCGTGGCGCTGATCTTCTGATCGGACCGTCGGATGATCCGCCTTCTCCGCGCCACAAGGGACATGACGGTCATAAAGGGACGATGCGCACTAGCCTCGGCGCCATGACGACCCTCCACCAGGAACACCTCCTGCACGAGCACGCGCACGGCCCCGACTGCGGTCACCTCCCGGTTCGCCACGGGGACCACGTCGACTACGCGCACGACGGCCACCTGCACCGGGAGCACTCGGGACACTGGGACGAGTGCGAGACCCAGGGGCACACGGCGCACGAGGAGCACCTGCACGAGCACGGCCCCGCGTGCGGGCACGAGAGCGTGCCCCACGGCGATCACGTGGACTACCTGCACGACGGACACCGGCACGCGGAGCACGACGGGCACTACGACGACCACTGACGGACACGACGACCACGGACACGGCCCGGACCCCCGCCCTCCCCCGGCGCCGCGGCGGCCGGCAGGATGCTGAATTCCTGTCAAGCGACCCGGGGAGAGCGCGAATGACCGTCGATGAGCCGTACCTCGTCCAGCCGACGACCGGGGTGTACGCCTACGTCCAACCGGACGGCGGCTGGTGCCTGAACAACGCCGGGTTCGTCAGTGACGGCGGCCGGACGCTGCTCATCGACACCGCCGCCACCGAGCGCCGGGCGCTGGCCCTGCGGGACGCGGTCGCGGCTGCCGGCGTACCGCTGCCGCGGACCGTGGTGAACACCCACCACCACGGCGACCACACCTACGGCAACGGCGTGTTCACCCCCGAGGCGCTGGTCCTGGCGCACGACAACGCGCGCTCCGAGCAGCTCGCCGCCGGGCACCAGCTGGAGATGATCTGGCCCGCGACCGATTTCGGCGCCATTGAGATCACCGCCCCTTCCCTCACCTACAGCGACCGGATGACCCTGCACGTCGGGGAGACGGAGGTCCGGGTCATCCACCCGGGTGTCGCGCACACCACCGGCGACTCCGTCGTCTGGCTGCCCCGGCAACGGGTCGTCTTCACGGGGGACCTGGTGTTCGCCGAGGGGACGCCGTTCCTGGCGATGGGCTCGCTGGCCGGGTCCCTGCGCGCGCTGGGGCTGCTGCGCTCGCTGGGCGCGGAGACCGTCGTACCGGGCCACGGGCCGCTGACCGACGCGTCCGCGTACGACGCCACCGAGCGGTACCTGCGCTACGTCGCCGAGCTCGCCCGCGAGGGCCGGGCGAAGGGGCTGAGCCCGTTGGACGTCGCGCAGGGGGCCGACCTGGGCGAGTTCGCGGCCTGGCGGGAGAGCGAGCGGTTGGTGGCGAACCTGCACCGGGCCTACGCGGAGCTGGCCGGGGAGCCCGAGGGGGCGCCGCTGGACATCCTGGCCGTGCTCCGGGACATGACGGTGATGAACGGCGGGACGCCGATTCTCTGCCACGCCTGAGGGGCGGCGGGGCCGGCGACCGGGGCCGGGGCGGTTCGGCGTCGGCCCGCTCCCGGCATTTCCCGGCCCGGGGCACTGGACGGCATACCGACTGGTCGGCATGATGGCTTTCGTTCGTCCCACCGTCGTCCACTCCGCATGGAGGTGCGCCCCATGACCTCAGCACCAGCCTCGCCGCCGGCCGGCCCACGGGGCCTCGACCTGGGCCGGCTGCGCGGCCATCTCGACGCGGCGCGGCCCGGGCTCGTGGCCGGGGAGCTGAGCGGCCGGCTGATCGAGGGCGGCCGGTCGAACCTCACGTACGTGGTCACCGACGGCTCCGGCCGCTGGGTCGTGCGGCGGCCTCCGCTCGGACACGTCCTGGCCACCGCCCACGACATGCGGCGCGAACACCGGGTGATCCGCGCCCTGCACGGCACGGCCGTGCCGGTGCCCGAACCCGTGTTGCTGTGCGAGGACGAGTCGGTGCTGGGAGCGCCGTTCTACGTCATGGAGTACGTGGACGGGGTTCCCTACCGCACGGCCGACCAGCTCGCCGGGCTCGGCCCCGACCGCACCCGCCGGGCCGTCCTCGGCCTGGTGGACACCCTGGTCGACCTGCACGCGGTGGACCCGGAGGCCGTGGGTCTGGGGGACTTCGGCCGGCCCGAGGGATTCCTCGACCGGCAGCTGCGCCGCTGGGGCAAGCAACTCGCCGCCTCCCGGGGCCGGGAACTCGCCGGAATCGACGAACTGCACGGCGCGCTCGGGCGGGCCCTGCCGCACTCCCCCGCCGCCACCGTCGTGCACGGGGACTTCCGGCTCGACAACGTCCTGATCGGCGGGCCGGACGACACCATCCGGGCGGTACTGGACTGGGAGATGTCCACCCTCGGCGATCCGTTGACCGACCTCGGGCTGCTCGCGATGTACAGCGCCGACCTCGGGCTGGCCGACTCCCCCGTCAGCACGACCAGCGGCGCGCCCGGGCATCCCTCGCCTGCCGAGTTGATCGAGCGCTACGCCGTCCGGTCGGGCCGGGACACCGGGGCGATCGCCTGGTACACGGCGTTCGCGTGGTTCAAGCTCGCCGTGATCCTGGAGGGCATCCACTACCGCTTCACGCTCGGCCAGACCGTCGGCGCGGGCTTCGACCGGATCGGCGAACTGGTCCCGGTCTTCATCGAACACGGTCTGAACACCCTCCAGGAAGGCTGAGACATCCGCATGGACTTCGCATTCGACGCCCGTACCCAGGAACTCCGCGCACGGCTCTCCACGTTCATGGAGGAGTACGTCTACCCGGCGGAACCCGTCGCCGCCGAGCAGCGCGCACGGCTGGCCTCGCCCTGGGACACCCCGGCCGTCTTCGCTGAACTGAAGGCCGAGGCCCGCCGCCAAGGCCTGTGGAACCTGTTCTTCGTGGACCAGCACGGCGTCGCCGACCGGCACGGCCTGCCCGGGCAGGAGCACGGCGCCGGACTGACCAACCTCCAGTACGCCCCGCTGGCGGAGATCACCGGCCGCAGCCCGCACCTCGCGCCGATGGCGACCAACTGCGCCGCCCCGGACACGGGGAACATGGAGCTGCTCGCGCAGTTCGCGAGCGAGGAGCAGAAGAAGCAGTGGCTGGAGCCGCTGCTGGCCGGTGAGATCCGGTCCGCCTTCGCGATGACCGAGCCCGAGGTGGCCTCTTCGGACGCGACCAACGTGGAGACCCGCATCGAGCGCTCCGCGCGGGGTGACGAGTACGTCGTCACCGGCCGCAAGTGGTACATCTCGGGCGCCATGAACCCGGACTGCAAGGTCTTCATCGTCATGGGCAAGACCGACCCGGACGGCGCTGACCCGCGCCGCCAGCAGTCGATGATCCTGGTGCCCCGGGACACGCCGGGCGTGGAGGTCCGGCGCGCCATGCGGGTGTACGGGTACGAGGACCACGACCACGGCGGTCACGCCGAAGTGGTCTTCGACGGGGCCCGCGTCCCGGCGGCGAACCTGATCGGCGAGGAGGGGTCCGGCTTCGCCATCGCCCAGGCGCGGCTCGGCCCGGGCCGGATCCACCACTGCATGCGGCTGATCGGCATGGCGGAGCGGGCGATCGAGCTGATGTGCCGGCGCGCGATCGGCCGCACTGCCTTCGGCAAGGAACTGGCCGCACAGGGCGTCGTGCAGAACTGGATCGCGGACGCCCGGGTCACCGTCGAGCAGCTGCGCCTGCTCGTCCTCAAGACGGCCTGGTTGATGGACACGGTCGGCAACCGCGGCGCGCACACCGAGATCCAGGCGATCAAGATCGCGACTCCGCGAGCGGTGGTGCGCATCCTGGACGACGCGGTGCAACTGCACGGCGCGGGCGGGGTCAGCCAGGACTTCCCGCTGGCCGAACTGTGGGCGGCGGCGCGGACCCTGCGACTGGCGGACGGCCCGGACGAGGTGCACCAGCGCTCGCTGGCGCACCGGGAGCTGAAGCGGTACCGCTGAGCGCGGCACCGCCGTGGCCCCTCCCGGGCTCCTTCGGGCGCGTCGGGTCAGGGGCGCAGCGCGCGCAGCAGCAGGTCGGCGAGGTGATCGGCGACCTGCTGCGGCGTGAGCGGGCCTTCGGCGCGGTACCACGTGGACAGGTGGTGCACGGACCCGAAGTGGTAGTCCACCACCAGGTCGGCGGGCGTGGCCTCGGAGAACACACCCGCGCGCTGGCCCTCTTCGACCAGCGCGCGGAAGCGCTCGTGGTAGCGCCGGCGCTCGGCCCGCACCTGCTTGAACTTGTCCGGGCTGAGCTGGTGCATCGAACGGAAGAAGATCGCCGCGTCGTCGAGGTTCTCGATGGTGGTGACCACCACGTCGGCGGCCGCGGCGCGCAGCCGCTCCTCGACCGGCGCGTCGGAATCGGCCACCGCGTCGAGGCGCTGCTGCTGGAGCCGCAGCATGCGCGCGTACACCTCGTGCAGCAGGTCGTCCTTGGAACCGAAGTAGTGGTAGAGCGCGCCCTTGGTGACCCCGGCCGCCTCGACGATCTCCTGGACGGAGGTGCGGTCGTAGCCGCGTTCGGCGAACAGCCTGGTGGCGACGGCCAACAGCCGTTGCGGCACCGGGGTCTCCGGGGCCGCGCCCTCCGGCTCCGTGGTGGTTCTGGCGGCCATGGCGCTCGCCTTCCTCTCTGTTCCCTCGCCTGTCGGGGCGTTGTGCGACCGTCCGACTGTTTTCAGCCACGTTCGCGCAGTTCCCGTCGCAGGATCTTGCCACTGGTCGTCTTCGGAAGGACAGGCAGGATCTCCACCTGTCGCGGGTACTTGTACGCGGCGATGCGCTCGGCGCAGTACGCGGACAGTTCCTCGGGCTCGGCGGAGGTGCCGGGGCGCAGGCTCACGTACGCCTTCACGCTCTCCCCCCGGTAGGGGTCGGGGACGCCGACCACGGCCGCCTCGCGCACGGCCGGGTGGGTGTAGAGCACGTCCTCCACCTCGCGCGGCCAGACCTTGAAGCCGGACGCGTTGATCATGTCCTTCTTCCGGTCGACGACGTAGAGCCAGCCGTCGCGGTCCATGAACCCCACGTCCCCGGTACGCAGTTCGCCGTCCGGGAACGCCTTCGCGGTGTCGTCGGGCAGGCCCCAGTAGCCCGGTACGACCTGGGGGCCGCGGACCGCTATCTCGCCGGTCTCGCCGAAGGGCACTTCGGCCCCGTGCTCGTCGAGGACGCGGACGAGGGTGTCGGCGCCCGGGACACCGACCGACAGGGTGCCGGAGACGGGGTCGACGGGAGCCTCCAGGTGGGGCGGCACCGAGGCGCAGGGGGCGGTGCACTCGGTGAGCCCGTAGCCGTTGCGCAGGTAGAAGCCGAAGTCGGCGCGCAGGCGTTCGACCAGGGCGGGCGGGAGTGGCGCTCCGCCGGAGGAGATCACCCGGAAGGAGGCGAAGTGGTCCGGCGTGGCGGCGGGGTGGGCCGCCAGGGCCATGAAGGCGGTGGCGGGGCCGACGGTGTAGGCGGGGCGGTGTTCGAGGAAGGCGTCCAGCACGACACCCGCCTCGAAGCGGTGGGCGAGGGCGAGGGTGCCGGCGTTGGCGAAGCACGCGGCGAGCTCGCAGACGATGCCGGTGATGTGGAAGAGCGGGGCGAGCGCGAAGTAGACGGCTCCCTCCGGGACGGGATGGCCGGTGACCTGGCGGACCGCGTTGTAGCCGATGGCGCCGTGCGGGTTCATCGCGCCCTTGGGCCGGCCCGAGGTGCCGGAGGTGTAGCTGACGAGGGCGGTGTCGGTGGCGGTGAGGCCGGGGTCGGGCGGGGCGGGCCGGCCCCGACGGGCGACGGTGGCCAGGTCGGCGACCTCGGGGCCCTGACCGGCACCGGCCGGGGTCGGGGCGGTCGGCGTGGCACCGGTCGGGGAGCGGGTGTCGGGGTGGCCCTGGCGCGGGATCGCGGGGAGGCCGGCTGTCCGGGGCTCCCGGTCCGGCGTGAGGACCCGTACGTCGTCACGGGTCTGGAAGTCGGTGTCGCGCGCGGTCAAGGTGGTGTGCACGGCGCTCCCCCGGGCGGCCTCGCACAGGTACGCCGGCCAGGCCCGGGCGTCGCAGACCAGCGCGGTGGCCCCGGAGTCGCGCAGGACGTGCCCGACCTCCCCCGACTTGTACATGGGGTTGAGCGGGACGACGATCGCGCCGGCCTTCCAGGCGGCCAGGACGGCGAGCACGAAGTGCGGCGTGTTCTGGAGCATGACCGCGACCCGGTCGCCGCGGCGGACTCCCCGGGCGGCCAGGTGCCCGGCGACCGCGTCGGAGAGCGCGTCGGTCTCGGCGTAGGTGAGGCGTCCGTCGAAGTAGGCGAGCGCCGGGCGGTCGGGCGCGCGCCCGGCGGCCGCGCGGAAGGCGTCCAACACGCTGGGCGGGGGTGTGACGGGGGCCCGCTGGGCGGCGGTGAGGAGGTCCAGCCAGGGCCGGTCGGCGTAGCGGGGGGTCGCGGTCACGGGGTCTCCCACTTCTGCTGGAGGTGGTTCATGCCGGCCAGCCAGCGGTCGGGGTCGGTGGCGCGGGCCGCGTGGTAGTCGGCCACCTCCGGGTGCGGGAGGATCAAGAACCGGCCTTTCCCCATGCCGTCGAACAGGACGTCCGCGACCGCTTCCGGCTCGATCGCGGTCGGCGCCAGGACCAGCTCGCCCGCCGATCCCGCGGCGGTCAGCATGTCCGTGCGTACGCCCTGCGGGCAGATCGCGTGGACCTGGACGCCGCGGTGGCGGTAGGTGAGCGAGAGCCATTCGGCGAAGGCGAGGGCGCCGTGCTTGGTGACACTGTACGGGGCCGCCCCGATCATGGTCAGCAGTCCGGCGGCGGAGACGGTGGAGACGAAACGGCCGCTGCCCCGCTCCAGCCAGTGCGGCAGCAGGGCGCGGGCCGCGCGGACGTGCGCCATGACGTTGACGTCCCAGGCGGCCTCCCAGACGGCTTCGTCGGCGAAGGCGTCGCCGCCCGAGGCGAGTCCGGCGTTGGCGCAGTAGACGTCGACGGTGCCCCCGAGGGCCTCGCGGGCCTCTTCCACGACGGCCGACGCGTCGCCGGGGACGGCGATGGCGCGGGCGCCTATCTCGTCCGCCACCGCGGTGGCCTTCGCCGGGTCGAGGTCGTTGACCACGACGGTGGCCCCCTCGGCGGCGAAGCGGTGGGCGAGGGCCGCCCCGATGCCGCCGCCCGCGCCGGTGACGACGACTCGCTGGTCCTGGTACGCGCTCACGGGGATGCCTTTCGACGCTGCCGAGGTGTCGGTGATCCGGGCAGACTAACCAGTCGGTATGTCGGATCGGAAGAGGGCCGACGCCTAGCGTGTGCGGATGACGCTGTCACGACGCGGGGTGCTGGGGTGGGCGGGGGTCGCGGGCGCGGCGGGTGCCGTGGGGACGGCGGAGGGCGCGGCCGCCGCGACGGGGCGGGTGCGCACCGGGTTCGAGCGGCTCGCCGCGGACGGGTACCGGATGCTGGCGGGGCAGCGGATCGGGGTCGTCACCAACCCGACGGGCCTCACCGCGGACGCACGCCACCTCGTCGACGTCCTCCACGCCGACGAACGGGTCGACCTGGTCGCGGTGTTCGGGCCCGAGCACGGCTTCCGCGGGACGGCGCAGGCGGGCGCTTCCGAGGGCTCGACCCGGGACCCGGCCACCGGACTGCCCGTGTACGACACGTACGACAAGAGCGGGCAGGGTCTCGCGGACGTCTTCACGGCCGCCGGGATCGACACGATCGTCTTCGACGTCCAGGACGTGGGCGCACGCTTCTACACCTACATCTGGACCCTGTACGACTGCATGCGCGCGGCCGCGCTCGCCGGCAAGGCGGTCGTCGTGCTGGACCGGCCCAACCCGATCGGCGGCCTGCGGGCGTCCGGGCCCGTGCTCCGCCGGCCGTACGCCAGTGGCGTGGGCCGCGAGCCCATCGCGCTCGCGCACGGGATGACGGTGGCCGAACTGGCGCTGCTGTTCCAGGGAGAGTTCCCGACCGGGCGCCCGCTCGACCTGAGCACCGTACGGATGTCGGGGTGGCGCCGGGGCTCCTTCTTCGGCGAGACGGGGCTGCCGTGGGTGCCGCCGAGCCCGAACATGCCGACACCGGAAACCGCCCTGGTCTACCCCGGCACCTGCCTCTTCGAGGGGACGAACCTGTCCGAGGGACGGGGTACGACGACACCCTTCGAGGTGGTGGGCGCGGAGGGGGTCGACCGACGGTGGGCGCGGGCGGCCAACGGGCTCGACCTGCCCGGGGTGTGGTTCCGGGAGGCCTATTTCACACCGGCCTTCTCCAAGCACGCCGGGAAGGTGTGCGGCGGGGTCCGGCTGCTCGTGCACGACCGGGCGGCCTTCGATCCGGTGCGGGCGGGGATCGGGCTGCTGGTCACCGCGCGGCGGACGTGGAGCGGGTTCGCCTGGCGGCCGGACCACTGGATCGACCGGCTGACCGGTTCCGACCGGGTGCGGACGATGGTGGACGCGGGCGCCGGGGTCGAGGAGATCGCCGGCGACTGGGCGGCGGGGCTGGCCCGGTTCGCGAAGGTCCGGGACGGGTACCTCCTGTACCGGTGAGACGCGCCGTCCCTTCACGATCCGGGTCGGCGCGGGACCGGTCGGGCGGGCCCGCCCGGCCGCGGGATCGGGATGCCGATCGCGGTGGCAGGACCCGGAGGGGGGCGTCATGTCGGGTGGAGCGGCGTGGGGTACGGGTGTCGGGGTGGCTCCGTACGCGGAGTTGGTCTTCGACTCCGACGGGGACCCGGCCCCGGGGACCGGGACCGCCCTGGACGGGATGGAGGCCACCGACCTGCTGGTCTTCGCGCACGGTTGGAACAGCGAACCGACCACCTCGACCCTCCTCTACGACCGGTTCTTCGCACCGTTCCCGGGGCTGGTGGGTCCGGCGGTCCGCCTCGGGTACGCGGGGGTCCTGTGGCCCTCCATCCGCTTCGCCGACGAGCCGATCCCGGACTTCGACCCGCGCGGCCTCGCGGGCGCGCTGGCCGAGCCGGGTTTCGGGACGGCGTTGGACCCCGACACCAGACGGGCCCTGGGACAGTTCTGGCCGGGGCGCGCCGAAGAGCTCGACCGGATCGCCGAGTTGCTGGAGGACCGGCCGGAGTCGCAGGCGGCGTTCGTGGAGTTCGGGGCGCTGGTGCGGGAGCTGGCGGGGGTCGCGGCCGTACCCGCGGCCACCGGCGAGGACATACCGGCGATGTTCACCGAGGACGTCCTGGAGGTGTGCCGCCGCTTCACCGAGGCCCTGATCGAGTCGGGCGGCGCCGCGAACCGGGCGGACCTCTCGCTCGGCGGGGGAATGCGCGCCTTGTGGGGCGGTGCCAAGGAAGTGCTGCGCCAGGCCACGTACTACGAGATGAAGAAGCGGGCCGGGGTGATCGGCGAGCGGGGGCTGGGACCCGTACTGGCCCGACTGGCCACCCGCAGGCCGGCCCTGCGCGTCCACCTGGTCGGACACAGCTTCGGCGGCCGGGTGGTGTCCTTCTCCCTGCGGGCGGTGCCCGACGACGCCCGGTACGTGAAGTCCCTGACCCTGCTCCAAGGCGCTTTCTCTCACTACGCCTTCACGGACCGCCTTCCGCACGACAAGAGCCGCGGCGGCGCCCTGCACGGTCTCCAGCGCGCGGTGGACGGCCCGGTGGTCGCCTGCCACTCGTCGTACGACACCGCCCTCAAGGTGTTCTATCCGCTGGCCTCGCGGATGGCGGGCGATTCGGCCGGTCTCCTGGGTCTGGACGAGCGGTGGGGCGCGCTCGGACACGACGGCGTGCAAGCGGTGCCGGGCGCGCCCCGGCTGACCCTGGCCGCGGCGCTGCGCGACGGGTTGCCGACGACCGGATGCGTCAGCGTGGACGCGGGCGCCGTCGTGCGCAGGGGTGGTGCACCGACGGGGGCGCACAGCGACATCTGCCACGAGGAACTGGCCCGGATCGTGGTGGCGGCGGGGCGCATGGGGCGCTGACTTCCGGCCATGTGCCACCCACACGCCTCGACCGCCCCGCATGCGCCCACATCCCTCCGGGCATGTTGGGCACGTCGGGACGTAGGACGACGTTCACCTCGTACGGCGTCTCGACGTCGGTGTGGGCGTGGGCGCGGCGGAGGTGAGGGTGTCATGGCGGGATTCCGGAGTCTGGCCTACCAGGTGCGTGATGGGCGCAACGACCGTGCGTTGCGGCGCCATTCGCTGCGCCGCTGTCTGGAGCGGTTCGCCCCGTACGGGCACCGCGCGACGTGGTGGCACCTGTGCGACCGGCACGGGATCGCCCCCGAGGACCGGGCGGCCGATCCGCGGCGGATGGTCGCGGCGTTGGAGGAACTGGAGGAGGCGCGCGCGGTCTGGCTGGAGTACGAACGGCAGTTCGCGGAGCGCAGAAGGCGCGAGAAGCACGACGGGTTGCGGCGGCCGGAGTGGGCCTGGGGTGGCAGCGGGGACGCGGTTGTGCGCTGCGCGGACCCGGGGGTGCGGCCGGAGGGCACACTGGGCGAGGTGCTGCGGCGGCTGGTGAAGGCGCTGGAGTCGGAGCCGGGGACGTCGTGCCCGATCTGCGGGGAGCAGGAGTTGAGCTGGCCCTCGGTGGGCGCCGGGCACGGACACGGGCACTGGGAAGGCGCGTGGGCCTGGGACGGGCCGGTGTGCGGGGGCTGCGGGATCGTGGTGCCCAGACCGGCTCTGGCGGACGCGCTCACGTATCCGGCATCGGCCGCGTGAGCGGTACGGGAAAGGAGCGGGGCGGTACGGGAAAGCAGCGGGGCGGCGCGGGCCGGGTGGCGGCGCGCCTCCAGGTCGCTCTGAACGGCGCGCGGGGCGCGGGCGAGGGGGCCTCGGTGCCGATGTCGCCCCGGGCGTTGGCTGAGTCGGCGCTGGGGGCGGTCGCCGCGGGGGCCCGGGAGGTACTGGTCCACCCCCGGACACCGTGTGGGCGCGAGAGCCTCTCGCCCCGGGTGGTGGGGCCGACGCTGGAGGCGTTGCGGGGCGCGGGGGTCTCCGTACCGCTGAGCGTTCCGGTGAGCGTGGCGGCCGAGCCCGACCCGGCGGGGCGGCCGGCGCGGGTGCGCTCCTGGGCGGTGCTGCCCGAGCGGGCGGTGGTGCGCTGGGCGGAGCCGGGGGCGCGGGCGTTGGCGTCGGCGCTGCTGGAGCGGGGGGTGGCGGTGGACGCGGTGGTGCCGCTGGGCGGTCCGCGGCAGGTACCGGGCGGGGCGGGCGCGGGTGCGGCGGACTGGGCGGATGCGGGGGGCTGGGCGGGCGCGGCTGCCTGGGCGGATGTGGGGGCCTGGGCGGCGGGTTACGCGGGGCGGGTTCGGTTGGTCGGCGAGCTGGTGGAGGCGGACCCGGCGCTGGTCGAGGGGCTGCGCGGGCCGCCGGGCGTGTCGTGGCTGCTGTTCGGGCGGGACGGCGCCGCGTGGCCGGCGTTGCGGCTGGCCGCGCGGTGCGGTGCGGGGGCGCGCATCGGCGTAGGGGACGTACTGCTGCTGCCGGACGGGCGGCCGGCCCGCTCGAACGCCGAGCTGGTGGCGGCCGCCGGTCGGGAGTGGGCGCGCGCCGCTACAGCGACAGCCGGGAGCCGGTGAGGCGTTCGCCGAAGACGTCGTCGGGGTTGGACAGGGCACAGGCCGTCAGCGAGAGACAGCCGCAGCCGATGCAGTCCGAGAGGTTCTCGCGCAGCCGGGTCAGCCGCCTGATCCGCTCGTCGAGTTCGGTGCGCCACGCTTCGGAGAGCGCCGCCCAGTCCTCGCGGGTGGGCGTGCGTTCCTCGGGGAGCCGGGCCAGGGCCTCGCGGATGCTGGCGAGGGGGATGCCGACCCGCTGGGCGGCGCGTACGAAGGCCACCCGGCGCAGCACGTCGCGGGTGTAGCGACGTTGATTGCCGGAGGTGCGGCGGCTGCTGATGAGGCCTTTGGCCTCGTAGAAGTGGAGCGCGGAGACGGCCGCGCCGCTGCGCGCGGACAGCTGGCCGACGGTGAGTTCGTGGATCTTTCCGGGAATCTGCGGCACCCGGTCGAGGGTAGTCGGCGCGGCGGCGACTCGATGGCGGAGGTCCGTTGACAGGGGCGGGCGGTCCCAGCATGCTGAGCAAGCGCTTATTAGCTTGATCAGCGAGAGGCAGGGGCAGGGCATGGCCGAACCGAGGATCTTCACGTCCGCCGAGGAGCTGCGCGCCGCCATCGGCGAACAGTTGGGCCCGAGCGGGTGGCTGGAGGTGGACCAGAAGCGCATCGACCTCTTCGCCGACGCCACGGGCGACCACCAGTGGATCCACGTGGACCCCGAGCGGGCGGCCACCGGGCCGTTCGGCTCCACCATCGCGCACGGCTACCTCACGCTGTCCCTGCTGCCGAGCCTGGTTCCGCAGATCATGCGGGTCGAGGGCATGCGGATGGGGATCAACTACGGGACGGACAAGGTGCGCTTCCCGGCCCCGGTACCGGTCGGATCGCGGCTGCGCGCCACCGCCGTGGTCACGGACGTCCGGGAGGCGGGCGGCGGGGTGCAGGTCACGGCGGCCGTGACGGTCGAGCGGGAGGGTGGCGAGAAGCCGGTGTGCGTGGCGGAGTCGGTGTCCCGGTACTACTTCTGAGCCTGCCGGGGCGTGTGAGGCGTGGCAGCCCGCGCGGGCGGGGTCGCGCGGCGGCCGAGTGCTTCGCCGCCACCCTGAGCGTCGCCGCCACTCAGGGCTTCGCCGCCCTCAGGGCTTCGCCGTCACCATGCGCAGGACGAGGTCGGCGTAGAGCGCGCCGACCTCGTCGGGCGTGCGCCGTCCCGCGATGTCGAACCAGCGGGCCACGTCGATGCACAGCGACAGCACGGCGAGGGTCGTGCCCGGGACGTCGGGCACGTCGAACTCCCCGGACCCGACACCGTCCGCGAGGATGCGCCGGACGGCGGCGTCGCTGCGGCGGCGCAACGCCACGATCTCGGAGCGGTGCTCCGGGGCGAGGGCGTCGAGCTCGTACTGGACCACCCGCGCCGTGGTGTGGTGCGCGGCGTGCCACAGCACGAACGAGCGCACGGCCTCGACGAGGCGCTCGGCGGCGGTCCCCGGGCCGTCGGCGGCCGTCTCCAGGATCTCCAGCGCCTTGTCGTGGCCGATCCTGCTGATCCGGTGGAGCAGCTCTTCCTTGGTCTTGTAGTGGATGTAGAGCGCGGCGGGACTCATCCCGGCGCGGGCGGCGATGTCCCGGGTGGTGGTGGCGTGATAGCCGCGCGCCGCGAAGGTCTCGACGGCGGCGACCAGAAGCCGCCGGGCGGCGTCGGGGGTGACCTCCGACCACGGCTGGTAGCCGTCGGTCTCGGCCGCGCCGGGACTGTCCATCGCTCGCTCACCCTCTTCGGCTCGTAGGAACCAACACCCTACCGGAGGGTGAGCAAGCGCTTAGTGCCGAGCGGTCGGACACCCGGGCGTCCGGCGGCTACTTCGGTGCGAAGGGGTCGTACTCCGCCATGATCTTCTCCATTCGGGCCTTGTCGACCCGGCTGACGATCTGCGTGACCTCCTGGCGGTCGCGGACGACCTTGGCGAGGGTGAAGGCGGAGGTGGTGAGGTAGAGGACCGCGATACCGAGGAAGGCGCGGACCCAGCCGTCGGCGTCCATGTTGTAGATGCCCAGCCCGACAGCGGCGAGGGCGATGGCGAAGGACGCGACGGCCTGGCCGTAGTACGCCCCCGTGTTCTGCTGCTTGACCGGTGTCTCGTTCATGGGTCCAGCATCGCGGCGGGGCTGCCCGCGGCGTATGCGCGCGCGTACTCACGTAGGTACTCAGATCGGCGCCCCAGGGCTCCGACACCCCGTCAGAAGGCCGAAACGCCGGTGCGGGCCCGGCCGATGAGGAGCTTCTGGATCTGGCTGGTGCCCTCGTACAGGGTCATGACACGGGCATCGCGCAGCAGCTTTCCGGCCGGATACTCGTCGATGTAGCCGTAGCCGCCGTGCACCTGGAGGGCATTGCTCGCGGCGCGCACGGCGGCCTCGGAGGCGAAGAGCTTGGCGGTGGAGGCCTCGGTGGCGAAGGACTGCCCCCGATCGATCAGGTCGGCGACCCTCCAGGTGAGGAGGCGGGCGGCGTCGACGTCGACGGAGATGTCGGCGATGAGTTCCTGCACCAGTTGGTGCCGGGCGATGGGCTTGCCGAACTGCTCGCGCCGGCCCGCGTACGCGACCGCGGCGTCGAGCGCGGCCTGGGCTATGCCGACACAGCCGGCCGCGACCGACATCCGCCCCTTGGCCAGTGCCGACATGGCGACGGAGAAGCCCTTGCCCTCGGGGCCGAGCATGGCGCCCGCCGGTACGCGGACGCCGTCGAGGGCGAGTTCGGCGGTGGCCTGGCCGCGGAGGCCGAGCTTTCCGTGGATCTCGCGGCGGGTCAGACCGGGGCTGTCGGCGGGGACGAGGAAGGCGGAGACACCTCGGTGGCCGGGCTCGGCGTTGGTGCGGGCGAAGAGGAGTACCACGTCGGCCCAGGTGCCGTTGGTGATGAACATCTTGCTGCCGCCGAGGACGTACTCGTCCCCCTCGCGCGTGGCGCGGGTGGTGAGGTTGCCCGCGTCGGAGCCGGTGTCCGGTTCGGTCAGGCCGAAGCAGCCGAGCGCCTCGCCCGAGCACAGGCGGGGCAGCCAGGCCTGCTTCTGCTCCTCGGTGCCCCAGGCGGCGATGGTCTTGGCGACGAGGCCGAGGGAGACCGACACGATGCCCCGCACGGCGGAGTCGCCCCGGCCGAGCTCCTCGGTGACGAGCGCGTACGCGAGGTGGTCACCGCCGGAGCCGCCGTACTGCTCGGGGACGGTCAGCCCGAGGAAGCCGAGGTCGCCGAGTTTGCGCACGATGGATCGGTCGACGCTCTCGGCGCGGTCCCAGTCGGCGGCGTACGGGGCGATCTCGCGCTCGGTGAACTCGCGGGCGAGCCGGCGTACGGCGGTCTGCTCCTCGCTGAGCTCCAGGTTCACCGTGGCCTCCGGGCGTCGTGGCGCCTGCCCCCGGGGGCGGCAGCCGGGTGGGGGCAAGGCCGGGCCGGGGTTAATTAGCACCGCTAGTTTAACGGGGTCAGGCCCTACTATGTGGCGCATGGCCAGACCGCGCAAGCCCCTCCTGAGCAGAGACCGCATCGTCGAGGCGGCGGGAGCGTTGGTGGACGCGGAGGGGCTGGAGGCGGTGTCGACCCGGCGACTGGCGGCCGCGCTCGGGGTCAGCGGGCCCTCCCTCTACAACCACTTCCGGACGAAGGACGAGATCCTGGAGGCGGTGGCGGACTCCGTGAGCGGCAGGGTCGACTTGTCGATGTTCGACGGGGGGCGTGAGTGGCGGGAGGCCCTGCACGACTGGGCGCACTCCTACCGGGCGGCCTTGGCCGACCATCCGAACATCGTGCCGGTACTGGCGCGGGGACCGGGCCGTCGCCCGGCGGGGCTGCGGGTCGCGGACGCCGTCTTCGGCGCCATGACGGCGGCGGGGTGGCCGCCGGCCCAGGCGACGCGGATCGGCGCCCTGATGCGGTACTTCATCCTGGGCTCGGCGGTCGCGTCCTTCGCCCGGGGTTTCGTGGACGACCGGACGGCCTACGACCCCGGCGACTACCCGCACCTGGGGCAGGCCCACCTGCTGGCGGAGCGGCAGCGGGAGGTGGACGAGGGTGCGTTCGAGACGGGCCTGACGGCCCTGCTGGACGGCTTGGGCCTCCAGTACGAGGCG
The DNA here is from genome assembly GCF_004795055.1 of Streptomyces sp. A1136. GTDB lineage: Bacteria > Actinomycetota > Actinomycetes > Streptomycetales > Streptomycetaceae > Streptomyces. The sequence goes on along the minus strand of NZ_SSBJ01000020.1, from coordinate 109,743 downwards.
TTGCGGCAGACATCCTGACGCCGTCCGGAGCCCGGGCCCCGGCCCCCGGCGGGGCCGGGGGCGGAGCCTTTTGACGAGAAGGACTAGAACACGACGAGGGAACGGCCGCCCTTGCCGGCCAGCATGTCGTCGAAGGCGCCCGGGATGCCGTCGAGGGTGATGCGGTCGGTGACGAGGGCCCCGAGGTCCAGGCGACCGGCCCGCACGTGGTCGGCGATGACCGGCAGGTCGCGGGCCGGATCGCTGTTGCCGTAGACGCACCCGGTGAGGGTGCGGGCGAAGTGGAAGATCTCCAGGGCGTGGAAGGTGACCTGCTGCTCCTTGCCGCCGATGCCGACGACGGTGGTGCGGCCGCCGCGACGCGTCGACTCCCACGCGCCCCGAATGGTCTCCGCCCGGCCGACGCACTCGATGGCGACGTCCGCGCCCTGGCCGGCCGTGAGGGCGCGGATCTGCTTGGCGGTGGTGTCGGACGCGAGCACGAACTCGGTGGCTCCGGCCGCCCGCGCCAGCTCCTCCTTGGCCGGGGAGACGTCGACGGCGACGATCGGGCCCGCCTGGGCGATCCGCGCGGCCTGGAGGGCGGCCAGTCCGACGCCGCCGACGCCGAAGACGGCGACCGACTCGCCCGGGCGGACCTGGGCGCTGTGGTGGACGGCGCCGTAGCCGGTCAGGACGGCGCAGCCGAGCAGGGCGGCCTCGGTGAGCGGGATGCCGTCGGGGGCGGGCAGCACGCAGTTCGCCGCGACGACCGTCTCCTCGGCGAAGGCGGCGACATTGAGCCCGGGGTGCAGGTCGGTGCCGTCGGCGTCGTGTGCGTAGACGGCGCCGACTCCGGTGAGGGCCTTGGCGCAGAGCCATACCTCGCCGATCAGGCAGTGGTGGCACCCGCCGCACGAGGGGGCCCAGTTGAGCACCACCCCGTCCCCCGGGGCGACATGCGTGACGCCCTCCCCCACCGCGAGCACCGTCCCGGCGCCCTCGTGCCCGAGGACCGCGGGGACAGGGACCCGCATGGTGCCGTTGGTGAGGGAGAGGTCGGAGTGGCAGACACCGGCCGCGGCGAGCCGCACCCGGACCTGCCCGGGCCCGGGCTCGGGCAGCACGATGTCCCGGATCTCCAGCGGAGCTCCGACGGCGGGCAAGATGGCAGCGCGGACCATGGGCGTTTCCGTCTCTCGGGGTGTCTCTCGGGGGCGGGTGGGGCGGGTGTGGCGCGGGCCCGGGCACGCGCCGGCCGCGGCCGGTGGGGCGGGGGCGTGCGTGGTGCGGGCGGGCCGGTCGGGGTGCGGGCGGGCCGATCGGGGGCGGGGGTCAGAACTGGAGGGACTTGGTCTGGAGGTATTCGGCCAGACCGTGCGGGCCCAGCTCGCGGCCGACACCCGACTGCTTGTAGCCGCCGAAGGGCGCGAGCACGTTGAAGCGACCGCCGTTGATGTCCACCTGGCCGGTGTCCATACGGCGGGCGAACGCGACCGCTGCCTCTTCGTCTGCGGCCCACACGGCTCCGCTCAGCCCGTACACGGTGCCGTTCGCGATGCGCAGGGCATCCTCTTCATCCTCGTAGCGCAGGATCGACAGCACGGGGCCGAAGATCTCCTCCTGGGCGATGGTCATCTCGGGCGTGACGTCGGCGAACACGGTCGGGGCGACGAAGTACCCCTGTTCCTGGGGCGCTTCGGGGCCGCCCGCGACGAGGCGCGCGCCTTCCTCCACTCCCTTGACGATGTACGCGCGGACGCGGTCGCGCTGCTTGGCGTTGACGACCGGGCCGACGCGGGTGCCCGGCTGGGTGGGGTCGCCGGTGGGGTACTTGGCGACGGCGGCGGCCGCGAGGCTGACGGCCTCCTCGTACTGGTCCCGGTGGACGAGCATGCGGGTGAGCGCGTTGCAGCTCTGACCGGAGTTGCGCATGACGTCGGCCACGCCGGTGGAGACGGCCTTGGCGAGGTCGGCTCCGGGCAGGATGACGTTGGCCGACTTGCCGCCCAGTTCGAGGGCGACCCGCTTGATCGCGGCGCCGGCGGTGGCGCCGATGAGACGGCCGACGGCGGTCGACCCGGTGAAGGAGACGAGGTCGACTCCCTCGTGCTCGGCCAGTGCCTGCCCGGCGACCGGGCCGGTACCGGTCACCAGGTTGAAGACTCCGGCCGGGATGCCCGCCTCGTGTACGGCCTCGGCGAAGAGCTGTGCGGTCAGCGGGGTGTCCTCCGCCGGCTTGAGGACGAGGGTGCAGCCGGCGGCGAGAGCGGGCGCCACCTTGGCAACGATCTGGTGCAGCGGGTAGTTCCAGGGCGTGATGGCCCCGACCACGCCGACCGGTTCGAGCAGCACCGTGGAGTTGCCCAGGCGCTCCTCGAAGGCGTAGGTGGCGGCGAGTTCGGCGTACGAGGCGGCGACGCCGATGGGAGCGCCGACATGCACGGCCTCCGCGAAACCGAGCGTGGTGCCGAGCTCGGCGGTGATCGTTTCGGCGATCTCGCTCCTGCGGGCGATCAGTACGTCGCGCAGGGCGCCGATCAGGGCGGCCCGTTCGGCCGGCGCCGTGGCCGCCCAGCCGGGCAGGGCGGCGCGGGCCGCCCGTACCGCGGCGTCCACGTCGTCCGCGGTTCCGGCCGGGACCCCGCCGATGACCTGCTCGTCGGCCGGGTTCACGACCTCGATCCGGTCGCGTCCCGCGGCGGGCCGCCATGCGCCGCCGATGTACATCCCGTCGTGGGCCTTCATGGCTTTCCTCCCGAGCACGCACGAGCGTGTAGACGCTGACCTCGCGGACAGCCTACAAACTAGCAACGGTAGTTTTACCGGCGCCAGGGTTCGCCGGGGTCAGATGATGCCGAAAACCATCCCTGCCGCGAGGACCACGAGGGAGGTCAGCGCCGCCCATTTGACGGTGAAGCGGGTGTGGTCGCCGAATTCGACCTTGGCCATGCCGACGAGCACGTAGACGGCCGGAACCAGTGGGCTGGACATGTGCAGGGCCTGGCCGACGAGGGAGGCGCGCGCGATCTCCAGCGAGGAAACGCCGTGGGCGGCACCGGCTTCGGCCAATACCGGCAGGACGCCGAAGTAGAAGCCGTCGTTCGACATGAAGTACGTCAGGGGAAGGCTGAGCACTCCGGTGACCAGCGCCATGTGCGGGCCCATGCCGTCGGGAATGGCGCCGACCAGCCAGTCGGCCATGTGCTTGACCATGCCGGTGCCGTTCAGGACGCCGGTGAAGACGGCGGCTGCGAAGACCATCCCGGCGACGTTCAGGACGTTGTCGGCGTGGGCGGCGACGCGGGCCTTTTGGTCGGGCATGTGCGGGAAGTTCACGGTCAGGGCGAGGGCGGCGCCGAGCAGGAAGAGCACCGGGATCGGGAGCAACTCCATGATCATCGCCGTGAGCAGGGCGACGGTCAGGGCGGCGTTGAACCAGTACAGGCGGGGGCGGAGGGTCGGCCGGTTCGGGTCGAGACCTTGCATCCCGTCGGCGTCCCCCTCCCCGGCGGCCGGCGCGGGGACCGGGGCGGGCGTGGTCGGGGCGGTCGTTTCGCCTGCGCTCGTGCCTGCGCGCTCGCTCGAGCCCGCGCCTGCGCCTGCGCCTGCGCCTGCGCCTGCGCCTGCGCCTGCGCCTGCGCCTGCGCCAAGCGTGACCGCGACGGGCGGCGCTCCGGCGGGCTCCGCCACGAGGACGTCCTTGCGCACGTCCTCGTGCACGTCCTCGCGGACGCCCTCGCCGGGAAGCGCGAGGGTGCCGACGCGTCGGCGCTCCCTCACACCCAGCACATAGGCGAGGGCGAGCACGCACACCAGCCCCACTGCGAGAGCCGGGATCATGGGCACGAAGATGTCGGCGGCGTCGAGCTTGAGGGCGGTGGCCGCGCGGGCGGTGGGGCCGCCCCAGGGAAGGGTGTTCATGACGCCGTTGGCCGTGGCCGCGACGCCGGTCATGACCACCAGGCTCAACCCGAGCCGCTTGTAGAGCGGATACATGGCCGAGACCGTGATCATGAACGTGGTCGATCCGTCACCGTCGAGCGAGACGACCGCCGCGAGTACCGCGGTGCCGACCACGACGCGCATCGGGTCGGCCTTGCAGAAGCGCAGGATGCCCCGCACGACCGGGTCGAAGAGGCCGACGTCGATCATCACTCCGAAGTAGACGATGGCGAACATCAGCATGGCGGCGGTCGGTGCGAGCTTTCCCACGCCGTCGATGACGTAGTCGCCGAGGTGGGCACCCTTCCCGGCGAATACGCAGAAGAGCGCGGGGATGAGGACGAGGGCCGCGATGGGCGACATTTTCTTCATCATGATCAGGACGAGGAAAGTCCCGATCATGGCGAAGCCGAGGAGAGTCAGCATGCAGGGAACGTAGGCGTCTCCTCCTCGCGCCAACAAGACGTGCGGGCGTGAGCAATACGAGCAAAACCCCAGCTCAGGGCAGGGGTGTCAGCTCGACGGGGAACCCGTTGAGGACGGCGGTGCCCGACAGCGGGTCCAGCCGGGTGCCGTCCAGCAGTTGGTTCACGTTGACTCCCGGGTCGGCGGCGGCGACCGACAGTCTGGACCCGGCCCGGTCGTGTCCCCAGCCGTGCGGGAGGCTCACCACTCCGCTGCGGACGCTGTCGGTGATCTCCACCGGGACGTCCAGGGCGCCGCCGTCGGCGGTGATCCGGGCGCGGCCGCCGTCGGTGAGCCCGAGCCGGTCCGCGTCATGGGGGTGGACCTGGAGGGTGCAGCGGTTGGAACCTCCGACCAAGGCCGGGACGTTGTGCAACCAGCTGTTGTTGGACCGCAGATGGCGGCGGCCCACGAGCACGAGGGCGGCGGGGCGTTCGGCGAGCGCCGCGCGCAGCCTGGGCAGCTCGGCCGCGATCGGGTCCGGCAGCAGCTCGATCCTGCCGCTGCGGGTCCTGAGCACGCTCGGGAGCCGGGGGCGCATCGGGCCCAGGTCGATGCCGTGCGGGTGGGCGAGTACCCGCTCCAGGCCGAGGCCGCCCTCGGGTGCGCCATCGGTCCCGCGTCCGGACGCGCCCGGACGCACTTCGGCGGCGGCTTCGGCGTGCGGCTCGCTGCCGAACCGGTCACCGTACGGCCCTAGCCGGAGCATCAGATCGAGCCGCCGCTCGGGGCCGGTTTCGCCGGTGAGCAGGCCGGCGAGACGCGCCGGGTCCTCGCCGTGCAGGGGCGAGTGCGGGTCGGCGGTCTCCTTGCGGAGGGTGGCCTGGATGGCCGTTTCGTCGACGGCGGACGGCGCGGCGGCGCCGTGCATGCCGGAGACGGCGAGGACGAGACGGGCGTGGATCTCGCACTCGTCGAGCCGGTCGGCTTCGAGGGGCACGGCCGGCCGGGTGTAACGCACTTGGTTGCGGATGGCGAAGCCGTTGAAGGCGAAGTCGTGGTGCGCGCTCTGACTGGGTGGCGGCGGGGGGAGGACGACATGGGCGTGGCGGGAGGTCTCGTTGAGGTATGGGTCGACGCTGACCATGAAGTCGAGACCGGCCAGGGCACCGTCGAGGCGGCGGCCGTCGGGGGCGGACAGCACCGGATTGGCGGCGATGGCGATCAGCGCCCGGATGCGTCCCTCCCCCGGCGTCTCGATCTCCTCGGCCAGCGCGGCGGTGGGCAGTTCGCTCTTGACCTCGGGGTGGCCGCTGACCCGGCTGTGCCACCGGCCCATGGCGAACCCCTTGCCGGGACCCGCGGGCCGGGGCCGCGGGCCGGCGGCCGGGAGCGGGAAGAGGGCTCCGCCCGGGCGGTCGAGGTTGCCGGTGAGGATGTTCAGTACGTCGACCAGCCAGCTGGCGAGGGTGCCGTACTCCACGGTGCAGCTGCCGATCCGCCCGTACACGGCGGCGGTGGGCGCGGCCGCGAGTTCGCGGGCGAGGGCACGGATCTCGGTGGCCGGGAGGTCGCAGGCGGGGGCGACGGCCTCAGGAGTGAAACTCGCGAGCGCGGTGCCGAGTTCCCCGAGTCCTTCGGTGTGTTCCGCGAGCGGTCCGGGGACCGCGAGCCCCTCGGCGAGCAGGGTGTGCGCGAGCGCGGCCAGCAACAGGGCGTCGCTGCCGGGGCGCGGGGCGAGGTGCCGGTCGGCGAGCCGGGCGGTGCGCGTACGGCGCGGATCGACGACGACCAGCTTGCCGCCGCGTGCGCGCAGCGCTTTGAGCAGCCCGGGGAAGTCCGGAGCGGTGCACAGGGAGCCATTGGACTCGACGGGGTTGGCGCCGAGCAGGAGGAGGAAATCGGTGCGTTCCAGGTCGGGGACCGGGATGGCGAAGGGGTCGCCGAAGAGCAGCCCGCTGGAGACGTGCTTGGGCATCTGGTCCAAGGTGCTGGCGGTGAAGAGGTTGCGGGTGCCGAGCGCCTTGAGGAGCAGCGGGGGGTAGAGCGCGCCGGCCATGGTGTGGACGTTGGGGTTGCCGAGGACCACGCCGACGGCCTGGGCTCCGTGCTCCCGGACCAGGGCGGGCACGGCGGCGGCGATGGCGTCGTAGGCCTCTTCCCACGTGGCTTCCCGAAGGACGCCGTCACGGCGGACGAGGGGGGTGCGCAGGCGGTCGGGGTCGGCGTCGAGGGCGCCGAAGGAGGCGCCCTTGGGGCAGATGAAGCCGCGGCTGAACACGTCGTCGCGGTCGCCCCGAGCGCCGGTGACGGTGGTGCCCTCGATGGTGAGGGTGAGGCCGCAAGTGGCTTCGCACAGGGGGCAGATGCGCAGGGCGGTGCGGGGCATGGACCCTCCAGAGGGCGGCAGGCCGCGGCGGCGGGCCGACGGCGCACCGAGCATACCGACCGGTAGGGAGGTTGGGGAGGGGTAAGCAACCTATTCGGTTCCCGCAGGCTGCCGGCGCCCACGGCCGACGACGGGCCGGGGCTTCGGCCGGCGACGGGCCCGGGGCTTCGGCGACGCGGATCAGTCCAGCACCCTGGCGAGGTACGCCCGCATCATGGCCCGGGTTTCCGCGACGATGCCGGGGTCTCCCGCGGGGTCGGTCCGGAACGCGAGTTGGATGAGCGCGTCGGTGGCTTCGACCGCGACCAGGACCGCCCGCTCCAGGGTGACGTCGGGAACGAGCCCGAGGTGGCGCGAGAGCAGTTCGGTGAGCCGGACGGCCACCAGGTGGTTCGGGTCGGCCGCCGGTCCCTCGGGGGGCGGGGCGGGCACGCCGAAGTCCACGAGGGCGAAGCCGGGAACGCTGCGCTTCATGGCCAGGTACTCGTCCAGCACCGCGTCCACGACGGGCTGCCAGTGGGTGCCCGGGAGCGCGGCGAGCCGCTCTTGGATGCCCTCGGCGTAACGGTCCAGGTTGCGGTGCGCAAGGGCGATGGCCATCGCCCGCTTGTTCCCGAAGAAGCGGTAGACCGATCCGATGGGCACTCCGGCGCGCTGGGCCACGGCGCGGGTGCTGAGGTCTTCGTACCCGGTCTCGTCGAGCAGTTCCGCGCAGGCGTCGAGGATGCGGGCGAGGCGGTCGGCGCTGCGCTGCTGGATCGGGGTCCGGCGCATGGGCTGGGCGGGGGGCACGGGGTCCATCATGCCGCTCCTGGCGGGTGCCGGGGGCGGCGGTCTCAGTTCAGCAGGAGGCTGAGGCCGCCGATGGTGTACGTGATCATCAGCGCGAGCAGCGGCAGTTGTCCGGCGACGGCCTTCGCCGGCGGGAAGAGGCGTACGGAGCGGTCGTGGGCCGCGACGACTCCGAGGACGTGGCCCGTGACCACCGCGACGACCTGAAGGGCGGCGAGGGCCCCGGGACCCAGTGGGGACAAGGGTTCCGGGGCGTTGTCAGTGCCCAGTGCCATGCTTACTGTGCGTGGTCCTTCGGTGACGAGGAGGGAGAGGTAGTGGGCGGTGAGATAGCCGAGCGATATCGGCACGAGTGAGTGCGCGAAGGCGGTCAGCGGGCCGGGGTGCGGGCCGCTGACGAGGCGGGTGGCCGCCGCGCACAGGCAGTAGAGGGTGGCGACGAGGGCGATGGAACCGAGGAGTCCGAGGGTGGCCGCGAGGGTTCGGCCGAGAGGGGAGGTCTGTATCGCGTTGATCCAGGAGGGGTTGTCGGAGAACCCGTCGTAGGCGGTCGAGCCGAGCAGGACACAGACGGTGGCGACGAGTCCGGGCCGCTCGGGCGTCGCGTCGAGTCCGTGGAAGGGGTTGCGCAGGACGAGGCGGCCGTCGTCACGGCGGCCGAACGGGGAGAGGCGGGCCAAGAGGGCGGAGTACGCCTCGAAGGCGTCTCCGTCGGCGAACCAGTCCTCGCCGAAGCGGGCGGCGAGGGCGAGTTGGAGGGCGGTGTAGCCGCCGAGGGCAAACAGGAGGGTGGTGGTTGAAGCGGGATCAGGCGAGACGAGCTCAAGCCAGGTGAAGCCGAACAGCCCGACCGCGGCGGGCCATTGGCCGAGCCCGTGCGGGAGCGGCCGGCCGGGGCGGGGCAGGGCCCGGACGAGCAGCCGGTGCAGGGTGCGCAGGGGGTTGAGGAGGCGCCAGACGGGACCGAAGAGGAGGGAGGCGGGGACAAGTCCGACCCAGAGGAGGACGTAGACGGCGCCGGGAGCGGGGTTTCGGGCCGGATCGTCGGGACCGAGGAGGAGGTGGAGGAGTACGGCGAGGGCTGCGGCGAGGCCGAGTCCGCGCAGGGTGGTGCGGGTGGCCGGCGCGTCGGCCACCCGCTGGAGCCCGGCAGGCAGGGCGAGTCCGGAGCGGTCGCCGCGGAAACGGGAGGTGGACCAGAGCAGGCCGAGGGCGAGGAAGGAGACGAACAGCGCGGCGAAGGCACCCGCGAAGGCATAGAAGGGAGATATGGGCAGGTCGTGCTGGGACCCGATCCCGTGCGCGAGGAAGGTGACGGCCGGATCGGCCGGGTGCGGGACCACGTTCCGGCCACCGCAGTCACCTCCCGCGCACAGGGTGGGTACCAGGAGCGGTCGCGGTGGGGTCATCGGACGAGGAGCTGGGTCAGGACGAGTCCCGACTCGTGGGTCTCGACCTCGAACAGACCGGTGCGGTCGGCCGTCAAAATAAGCGTGACCTCCTGACCTGCGGGCAGGGCGAGTTCCTTGTCGTAGCCGTGGACGTGCAGGGTGTCCGCGCGGTCGCTGGTGACCCGAAGGGCCACGCGTTCGCCGTGCGTCACCTCGATCCGGCCCGGGGGCGGGGTGACCTTGCCGGCCCGGACGGTGAGGGTGACGGTCCGGTCCGCCTCCTGGGTGGTCGGTGGCGAGGTGGGGGCGGCATGGGTGTGGCCGGCTTCGCCGGAGGCGCCGCCGGTCAGCGGGACGGACGCCTCCACCGCCTTGCCGGCGACGGCCCAGGCGGTGTGGTCGTCGGCGTACAGGCGGACGGTGAGGGTGTGCGCGCCTTCGGGCACCTGGGTCGCGGGCAGGTGGAACCAGGGGCCGTACACCCTGGCCAGATCGCGGCCGTCGAGCTCCAGGTGGGCGTGGCCGGCGCCGGGGAGGGCGGCGCCGCCGGTGCTGTCTGGGGTGAAGCGGAAGTTCGACACGGTCAGTTGGAGGTTCCAGCCGTCCTCCGAGTCGGGGCGCGCCGTGAGGCGCACCTGAGGTGCGCCCTCGGCCGCGACTTCCCGGAGGTGGTGGCCGGCGCCGTCCTGGGCGGGCAGCAGGGTGCCGACGTTGCCGGAAGCCTGCTCGTGGCTCGTACCCGGCTTGTGGTGGGTGGTGGCCCGGCCCCCGCAGCCGGCCGCCGCGCCGCCCGCGAGCAGGAGGAGGAGCGCGACCAGGGCCGCGTTCCGGGCGGTGTGGGCGATCCGGCGGGGCGTGCGCGGCCGGTGGCGGAGGAAGGGCGCGGGGTGGGCGAGTGCGACGGGGTGGGAGAAGGGGGCGGCGTGGGAGAAGGGGGCGGGGGCGGGGTGGGGAAGCGGGGTGCAGACGTCGCAGGTGACGCGGTCGGCAGCGGAGGGGCCAGGGTGGTCGGCGGGTCGGTCGGTCACTGGGGGCCTCCGGTCGTGGTGGCCGGTGAGTCCGGGGTGGCGGCGGTGCTCAGGGTCGGCTCGGGGCCCGCCGGGACGGGGACGCGGTCGCCATCCGGGTCGCCGCCGGGGCCGGCGGGGCGGCCCGGGGTGGCGCCCGGTCGGGCGGAGGCGACGACCGCCCACAGGACCCAGAGCACCGCCACGAGGCCTCGTATCCAGGCGGGACCGAGGGGGATCCAGGGGATCATCAGTACGGCCTTGTCGAACGCGTCGAGCAGGGTGAGCACGCCCAGCAGCAGGGTCAACCGGGCGAACCAGGGCCGGGTCGGTCGCAGCGCCAGGCCGACTCCCGACCACCAGAGTCCCAGGAGCAGAAGGGCGAGGGCGGGGACGAAGGTCGGGTCGAGCGTCGTGGTGGAGCCGGCGACATCCAACACCAGCCCGGCCACGCCCAGCAGCGAAGCGGCTGTCCCGAGCCGCGAGCGGCGAAGGCGGCGCCACCACAACACGCCTCCGACCAGCAGCAACACGGCGGCGACGGCGAGTGCGATCTGGGTCTCCACCCGCTCCAGGCCGCGGGAGCCGTACCAGTCGCACCCTGCGGGGAGTTTGCGCGCTTGGACGTTGTAGTCGGCGCAGACGAGTAGCTGGACCAGCTTGACCGGTTCGCCGGCCAGGCGCGCGGAGCCGCCGGAGACGGAGCCGCGGCGGTCTCCGCACTCGGGCAGGGTGCCGGGGGTCGAGCCGTCCGGCCCGGCCTGCCAGCAGTTGCCACTGCCCTGGCCGTCCCACCACACGTCCATGCCGTTGGGGCGGGAGGCACCCGACTTGTCCTTGCCGAGGACGTTGCCGGCGTAGCGGTTGTGGTGGGAGGTGTCCGCCTGCTTCGACCACGCCTCCTCACCGCGGATGAACGCGGGCACGGCGCTGAGGAAGAAACCCGCGCGCCGCTGTCCGTACACCCAGTTGTTCTCGTACAGGTTCCAGTTCCCGCCCGCGGTGATGATGCCCGTGCCCGGTGGCATGGAGATCTGGGGGCAGACCACGCCCTGTTCGTAGCCGCGCTCGATGGGCGGCTTGGCGCAGGTGCCGTTCGCGACGTTCGGGTAGTAGTCCGCGTTGTTGTCGTGGATCAGGTTCCGCTCGAACTTGGCGTGGTTTTGCGGTAGACCGGGGTGGCCGGGGAAGGCGCTGTCCATCGAGGCGCCGCCCATGTTCTGGTCGAAGTCGTTGTCGTGCACCCAGACCGAGTCTCCGGCGGTGCCGGAGTAGCCGACCATGTTGTGGTGGCTGTGACAGCCGGTGATCTCGATGGAGTAGCGCGGGACGTCGTAACCGCGGCGGTCGTTGATGTTGGAGGCGCTGCCGGGATAGATGCCGGAGTCCCCGTTCCCGTACGACTCGCAGTTCTTGTAGAGGCCGTGGTCGCTGGCGAAGGTCAGGAAGCCGTATTCGTCGTTCCAACGGGTCAGTACGTCGTCGATGACGAAGCCGTCGCCGGCGAGCACGTAGAGCGAGTTGAAGGTGGTCCGCTGGGCGGTGAAGTTGCGGAAGTAGACGCCGTTGGACTTGTCCGCACGGATGGCGTTGAGCTTTTGGTACTTGGCGTCGATGACCACGTCCAGTCGGGAGGCGCCGGTGCCCTCGATCTGGAGGTCCGTCTTGCCGAGGATGGCGACCAGGTTCTGGTTGTGGCGGCACTGCTCCTGCTGCTCGTACGACAGGATCTGGTAGCCCAGCGCGGAGTTCGGGGCCTTGAGGTGGGCGCACTCCCCTGTGGGCTTGGGGAGCGAGGGCTCCTCCTCGTACAGGCCGGGCAGGATCGCGATGTTCATCCCGGGCCGGTCCACGGCGTCGACGGCGTCTTGGAGGTGGCGGTAGCCGCTCTTCTCGCAGCGCTCGTACAGGGCGAGGTTGCGCTGCCTGAGGTCTTCGGGGAAGGCGGATATCCGGCGCTCGAAGTCCGGGCGGTCGGTCTTGCAGACCAGCAGGTCGGGCTCGGCGGCGCGGTAGCGGGGTACGGAGCCGGTTCCGTCGGGGAGGGTGACGGGGCGCTCCTCGTGCGCGGCGGCGGTGGGCGCGGCGACGAGGAGGGACAGGAGAGCGAGGAGGGCGGCGGGGAGCATCGCCGGCACGGCAGGAATCCTGCGGGTCCACGACATGCGCGAGAGAGTAGAGCAATGTTCACCTTTCCGGATCCCCTCGGGCACGAATCACGTCGAACTGCGTTCTGGGGTGCCGGTCTTCGCGCGGTGGCGGCCCGGCCGCGACCCGGGTGGGGCCGTTGTCGACCGGGGCGGGCGAGGCCGCCGGGGCCCCCTTCGTCGGCGGGGGCTGGGCGTTGGCCTCGCCGCCCGGGGCTCGGTGGCGGAGGCGTCGGGACATGCGGCTCCCGGGCCCTGCCGGCGCCAAGGGTCGGCGCCGGCTGCGGGCGCGACCGGGAGAGACCGGGGTCGCCGTGATCGCGTACGCGGGGCCTGAGCGCGGGGCGCGGGGTGCGGGGCCTGAGCGCGGGGTGCGGGGCGCGGGCGTCGATCCGGAGCGGTGCCCCCCAAGCCCTGGGGGGGCCGGCGCCTTGGCACCGCGCCGGGAGCGGGACCACACGACACGGGCGAGTACGCGTCGCGTGCGGCGCCCGGTGATGGCTCGCGGTGCGGCCGGCTCGGGCGGGGCTTGCGGGCGGGGAAGCCGCTCGGCCCAGGGGCCCTGCCTGGCAGCTACCGGGTAGGGACCGCTGCAGACCAGGGTGCCGTGCGGCGCTGACGGCGAGCCTCTGGCTCCCGGTCCTACCGGGGCCAAGGCCGGCGAGTGGCCCGGGGGAAGGCCGTACGTGCGACCGGTTGGGCCTGGGTCGCCGTGATGCCCAGGCCCTGTCGCCAAAGTGCCTCCTGGCCCGGGCTGCCCGGTGCCGCAGCTCGCCGCGTTGGCGGAGCGCCCGATTACGTCCAGTACACGGGCGCCCCTCCGCCTTGCGATGCACGGCCCCGGACGCCCTTGGCCCGGCCTCAACGGCGCTACTTTGAAGACAGGACCCAGGGGGAGTCCGAGTCCCGGGCTGCGGGAGCGGAGCGCCGAGCCGAAGCGGCGCGCCCTTCGGGCAGCCGCAAGGCCGCCGCCAAGCCGGATCGGCGCGCCCAGCGCCCCCGTCCAGGTGAGCCGGGGCCTCCGCGGACCGCATCGGGAAAGCGCGCGTGCGGCACTGCGGGGGCCGCTGCCGAGGGCCCCCCACCCCGGCCCCCGCGGACGCCGACCCCGGGGGCTCCGTCCGGACAAGCACCACGAGCGCCACCCCCGCCCCGGCGACGGGACCACGACCCCTGGGTCCCCGCCCCTACCCTCGGGCGCCCGACCCCGGCTGCTCCGGCCGGACAGCACCCCGGACGCCCGGCCCCGGGGGCTCCGTCCGGGCAAGCATCATGGGCGCCACCCCGACCCCCGCCACGGGAGCACGACCCCCCGGCCCCTCGGACGCCGACCCCGGGGGCTCCGTCCGGGCAAGCACCATGGGGCGCCACCCCCGCCCTGGGGCCGCGACCCCCGACCCCCGGGTCCCGACCCCCGCCACGAGGCCACGCCCCTTGGATCTCCGACCCCACCCCCCGGCGCCCGACCCCGGGGGGGGCTCCGGCCGGACAGCACCCCGGGCGCCACCCCCGCCCCGGGGGCCGCGACCCCCGACCCCCGGGTCCCGACCCCCAAACGCCGCCGCCCCTCGCCACGGGGCCACGACCTTCCAACCCCCGGGCCCCCGGTCCCGGGCCCCTCGGACGCCGACCCCGGAGGCTCCGGCCGGACAGCGCCCCGGGTACCGCCCGATCCCTGGACGCCCGCCCCCGCCCCCGGCGCCCCCGCACCAGGCCAGTACCCCGCCACCCAGTGGCGGACAGGGGGCGCGCCAGGGCGGGGGGCGTTGACGGGGGGTGGGACAGAATCCTACTGTCAGGCATAGGATTCCTACGGCAGACACGGGAGCGTTGCATGAGTGACGGCGGCAGCACCAGCGAGCAGGCCTCGAAGATCGCGGAAGGGCTGGCGTACCTCACCGGCTTCGGGAACGAGCACAGCTCCGAGGCCGTTCCCGGGGCGCTCCCCCATGGCCGGAACTCGCCCCAGCGTTCCCCGCTCGGCCTCTACGCCGAGCAGCTCAGCGGCAGCGCGTTCACCGAGCCCCGTACCCACAACCGCCGCTCCTGGCTCTACCGGATCCGCCCCTCGGCCGCGCACCCGCCCTTCACCCGCGTCGACAACGGCGCCCTGCGCACCGCGCCCTTCACCGAGACCGTCCCCGACCCCAACCGCCTGCGCTGGAACCCGCTCCCCGACCCGGCCCCCGGCACCGATTTCCTGGCCGGCCTCTGGACCCTCGGCGGCAACGGCGACGCCACCCAGCGCACGGGCATGGCCATCCACCTCTACGCCGCCAACGCCCCCATGACGGACCGGGTGTTCAGCGACTCCGACGGCGAGCTGCTCATCGTCCCCGAGCGCGGCGGGCTGCTGCTGCGCACCGAGTTCGGTCTGCTCAGCGCCCGCCCGGGCGAGATGGCGCTGATCCCCCGCGGCGTCCGCTTCCGTGTCGAGCCGCTGGACGCGGACGCCCGCGGCTACGTCTGCGAGAACTACGGGCAGCCCTTCGAGCTCCCGAACCTCGGTCCGATCGGCGCCAACGGCCTGGCCGCGGCGCGGGACTTCCGGGCGCCCGTGGCCGCGTACGAGGACGTCGAGCGTCCGACCGAGGTGGTCAACAAGTTCTGCGGGAACCTCTGGTCCGCGACCTACGACCACTCCCCCCTCGACGTGGTCGCCTGGCACGGCACGCACACCCCGTACGTGTACGACATGCGCCGCTTCAACGTCATCGGCTCCATCAGCTTCGACCACCCGGACCCGTCGATCTTCACCGTCCTGACCTCGCCCTCCGACACCCCGGGGCTCGCGGGCGTGGACTTCGTCGTCTTCGCGCCGCGCTGGCTGGTCGGGGAGGACACCTTCCGCCCGCCGTACTTCCACCGGAACGTGATGAGCGAGTACATGGGCCTGATCGAGGGCGCCTACGACGCCAAGGCCGAGGGCTTCGTGCCCGGCGGCGGCTCGCTGCACAACATGATGTCCGCGCACGGACCGGACCGTGAGACCTTCGACCGCGCGAGCGCCGCGGAGCTGAAGCCGCAGAAGATCGACGACGGTCTGGCCTTCATGTTCGAGACCCGTTGGCCCGTCACCGCCACCGCCCAGGCGGCCGGCGCCGAACACCTCCAGCGCGGGTACGACGACGTGTGGCAGGGTCTGGAGCGCCACTTCCGCGCCTGACGGGCGTCGGTCGTCAAAGTCCCGCAGGTCCCGCCCGTACGGAGAAACACCGTGACCGCCTTCGCCCCCGACTCACTGGTACTGAACCGGAAGCTCCCGCTCTGGTACCAGGTCTCCCAGTCGCTGCGCGCCTCGATACTGGGCCGCGCCCCGGACGCCTCGCTGCGGCTGCCCACCGAGGAGCAGTTGGCCGAGCACTACGGGGTCAGCGTGCTGACGATGCGCCAGGCGCTCAAGGAGTTGGAGGGCGAGGGGCTGATCAGCCGGCACCGGCGGCGCGGGACCTTCATCGAACCGGGTGCCCGGCGCGGGGCTCCCGTCCGGCTGCTCGGTTCGGTGGACGCGATCGTGGCCCAGCAGTCGGGCGAACGTACGACGATCCTCGGCCACTCCCGCGTGGTGGTGGCCGGGGACCTGTTGGAGCACTTCCCGGACACCGCGGAGGTGGTCACCTACCGCCGCCTGCGCCACGACAGCCAGACCGGCGAGCCGAGCAACTGGGCGGAGAACGCGGTCCTGCCCGAACTGGCCGCCGCGATCGACCCGGCGGATCTGGAGCGCTGGCCGATGACGAAGGTGCTCCGGGACATCGTGGGTGTGAAGATCAGCCGGATCACCGACACCGTGGAGGCACGGCTCGCCGACCCGGAGACGGCCGATTTGCTGTGCGTCCCGCTGCTCAGCCCGATCCTGCACTACACGGGCGTGACGTACGACGAGGGCGGGCGGGTGGTGGACGTCGCACGCATCCGCTACCGGGGCGACCGGTTCTCCTTCTCGGTGACCGTCGACGCCACCTGAGCCACCGCTGCCCGGGCCCCGGTCAGCGCTTCTTCTCCTCGTCCTCCGAGCCCCGCTCGCCCTCCGCCTGGGACGGCGTTCCGCGCATGGTCTGCGGGTGCCGCTGTCCCTTCTCCTTCTCGTCCATGTCTTCGTCGAGGCGCTCGCCCTCCGCCTGCGACGGGGTCGAGTATTCGTCGTACTGACTCATGACCGCCTCCTGCCGGAAGTGCCCACATAATGCCCACATAGGCCTACACAAGGAGCGTAACGCTTCGGCCGGGACCGGGCCCGGCCGTCGCTCGCCGTCGATACCATCGGCCGCGTGAGCACCGACGTACCGCCGCAGAACCCGCTGCTGGACGATCTGATGCCCTGGGCCGTGCGTCCTCTGCGCCTGGGACGGGACTGGGTCGCGGCCCCCGACCCGGCGACCTTGCGGGCCCGCTGGACGGCGCTCGCCGCCGCGAAAGGCACCGAACAGGAGCGGTTGTTCCGCCCGGCCAGGGGGCGTACGCCGGCCACGGGCGCGGCCGCGCTGCCCGGGCAGCGGTCCGCCACGGCCCCCTTCGCGGCAGCGCCCGGCCCCTGCCCGCAACCCGTACGTGTCCTGCGCGCCCCCTTCGACGAGCAGTGGCTCCTGCCGGACCAGCGGCTCATCGACGCGGCCCGTCCCGAGCTGTGGCGGGTCCGCGACGATCGGCAACTGTTCCTCGTCGAGGCTCCCGAACCGCTGGTCACCGCCCACCTCCCGGTCGGCCGGCTCGGTCGCCTGCGCCCCCTTCACCGGCGCCCCGGCGGCGCGGAGCCCAACCTGGCGCCGGGGCTGCCGGCCCTGCTGGGCGAGCGGTACGGCGGCCCGGTCGCCACGGAGGACGTCCTGTGCTGGATTCTGGCGGCGTCCCGACCCGGGCCCAAGGGGGTCCCCGAGGTCCCCCTCACCGCCGACCCCGAGCGCTGGCGCGCCGGCCTGGAACTGGGCCGGCGGCTGCTCGCGGTCCAGTTGCGCGGGGCGCGGGGCGGGGACGCGCCCCGGCTGCCCGGCGGGCGCCGGCCGTACGTCCGCTCGGCGGTCACCGCCTGGCCGGACGGACTCGCCTACGACCCGGAGACCGAGACGCTGCCCCTCGGGGGCGGCAGCATCTCCCCCGTCCCGGCGGGCGTGTGGGAGTACGAGACCCAGGGCGCGCGGGTACTGGAGGCCTGGTTCGCCGCCCGCACCGCGCACCGGGCGGCGGGGGCGGAGGGGCTGGAGGCGCTGGGCCCCGTCGAGTGGCCGCAGGCGTGGACCTCGGAGCTGCTGTCGCTGGTGACGACCCTGGCGCTGCTCGCCGATCTGGCCGCAACGCGGGCGGCGTTCGAGCCGGGGCCGACGGTGTCGGTCGGGGACCTCGAAGCCGCCGGGGTGCTGCCGCCGCCCCGCTGGGCCCGGCGCCCGGCCTCCGTCCTGGACCACCGGGAGGAGGGTCCGGGCGGCCAGTTCGCCCTGCTGTAGCGGCGGCCCCGCGCCGCCCGCCGAAGGGACGTTCCGCCCGTCGAAGCGGCCGGCCGGCGCCCGCGTGGCGACCGGCCGACCCCTACGCTCCCGGTCCGCCCGGGTACGGCGGTCCCGCCGGGCCTAGGGGTGCCCGGCCCGCCGCAGGCCGCGACAACGGGCGACGGCCGACCGCATCCGCGCGGGTCGGCGGGCATGCCCGCCCTCCGGCGCGGTGAACGGCGGCCGACCTCGGACAGGGGCCTGCCGTTGCGCCGTCGGCGCGAGCAGCACCAAGGGGTGGGCGCCGCGCTCAACGCCCCTGTACGGCACGCGCGTCGCCCGCAACGCCCCGGTACGGCACGCACCGCGCTCGCGGCGCCGGTCGGGCCCCGCCGGGTGGCCGCGCGGAGCCACCCGCGCGCTGCGGCGGTCCGCAGGTCGAACGGGCAGGCACCCTTCCCCTGCCGCCGTGGAGCGGGACCGCGCCGCCCCGAGGACGGCGCGGGCGCCCGGCGGGTGGTGCTCCGAAGCCCGTCGCGCCCGCCCGCCCCGCGTCAGCGCCATCGCGAACAGCGCCGGTCTCGACGGATCGAGCCCTGTGTCGGTTCGGCGGATGGGCCCCGGCGCCGTTGGCACGCGGCCCGACCGGGCGGAGGCGAGGCGGTCAACCGCCTCGCCCGGGGCGAAGCGCGCCGCCTCTCGGCGCCGCTCCGGCAGGGGCCCCGTATCCCCGTGGGCGGACGGCACCGGCTCCGGTGGAGTCGGCGCGGAGATGCGAGGCCGTGGAGCAGGTCCGCCGACGCGCCGGGCCGAGCCACCAGCGGGCCGGCGTCCCTCTGCCCTTGCCGGTGCCCGCACCGTCCCTGCCCGGGGCCGGCTGCCCACGGCGCGGGCGGGCTCAGCCTCGCGGTGCCCGGCCCTCGGTGCCGGGGCCGGGCCGTCGTCCACGGGGTGTTCAAGGGCGGCGGGACGAGCGGGGTGGCGAGGATGCCGGGCGGTCGAGCGGTGTCCGAGCCGTACGACCGCCGACCCGGCGCTCGTGCCACTTGTCCGACACGGCGGTGCGCCCGGGGTGCCTCGGTGCGCCGAGTCCACCCGCCTCAGCGCCGGCGGCGGTGCCGCGACCGTCCCGCCCGCCATCCGCCGGCGGCAAACCGGGGACGGGACCTGACGAGATCTCGGCACTGTGCGGGATGACAGGCGCGGGTCCCGGCGGGTAGGCAGGTGGTCATGGCTCCCGATACGCACCCCGCGCCGCCCGTCGCCGATCCGCTGCCCCTCGACGGCGTCACCGTCGTCGCCGTCGAACAGGCCGTCTCGGCCCCCTTCGCCACCCGCCAGCTCGCCGATCTCGGAGCTCGGGTGATCAAGGTCGAGCGTCCCGACGGGGGCGACTTCGCCCGCGCCTACGACACCACCGCCCAGGGCCTCGCGTCGCACTTCGTCTGGGCCAACCGCGGCAAGGAGTCGATCGCGCTGGACCTCAAGAATCCGCGCGGCAGGGACGTCCTGCACGGCCTGCTGGACGGTGCCGACGTCTTCGTCCAGAACCTCGCCCAGGGCGCCGCCGCCCGGCTCGGCCTCGACTCGGCCGCGTTGTGCGCCCGCTACCCGCGGCTGATCGCCGTCGACATCTCCGGGTACGGCGCCGAGGGCCCGTACGCCCACAAGCGCGCCTACGACATGCTCGTGCAGTGCGAGGCGGGGCTGGTGTCGGTGACGGGCACCCCGGAGCAGCCCGTGAAGGCGGGGATTCCGGCGGCCGACATCGCCGCCGCCATGTACGCGTTGTCGGGGGTGCTCGCCGCCCTGCTGCGCCGCGGGACCACCGGGCGCGGCGGCCGGGTGGAGGTGTCCATGCTGGACGCGCTCGCCGAGTGGATGGGGCACCCCCTGCACCACACGATGCACGGCGGACGCCAGCCGGCACGGACCGGCCTCGCGCACGCCGTCATCGCGCCCTACGACGCCTACCCCACCGCCGACGGGGACCGCGTCCTGCTGTCCGTGCAGAACGATCGCGAATGGCGCCGCCTCACCGAACAGGTGCTGGAACGACCCGAGTTGGCGGACAATCCGGCGTACGCGACGAACGCCGCCCGCACCCGGGGCCGGGAGAAGACCGACACGGTGGTGGCCGAGGCGCTGGCCGGGCTGGACGCGGACGAGGCGATCGGGCGCCTGGAGGCGGCGGGCATCGCCTGTGCGCGACTGAACTCGGTGGCGCGGCTGGCCGCGCACCCGCAGTTGGCCGCTCGCGACCGCTGGCGGGAGGTGGGGTCACCGGCGGGCCCGCTGCGGGCGCTGCTGCCGCCGATCGGGCTGCCCGACGGCCCGCCGCCCAGGATGGGGGCGGTACCCGCGCTGGGCGAACACACCGACGCGCTGCTACGGGACCTGGGGATGACCGACGGGGGGATCACCGCGCTGCGCCGGGACGGCGTGATCGCCTGAGCGGGACGGCGGCGGGGACGGAGTCCGTCGACGCGGCCTCGCGACCGCGGCCGAACCCCTGCGCAGCGGGGCCCGGGAACCCCGGCGCGGGCGCGCGCCGGGTTACCGGAATGCCGAGGGGCCGCCCGATACCGTGAGAGCGCCGGTACCGAGGGGCCGCCCGGAAGGGCCGGGGCACGCCGCGGCCGACCCGAGGGCACAGCCGGAGCGCACTGTCGGACGAGCCGTGGACAAGACGGGGCCGGGGATCGCGACCGGAGCGACCGGCCGCCTCGCAGGGGCAGTTACGAGCGGCGGCTGCCGAAGAGCGTGCGCCGCAGCCGGCGCAGCGGCGCGAACAGCGCGACGCGCGCGCTCCGGCTCCGCTGGACGTGCGTGTGGTCGCGGGAAGTGAGTTCGCGCATCAGCAGGGTCGCCTCGGCGGCCTCGTGGTGCGGGACGGCGGGTCCGCCCAGCACGGCGAGGTGGCGGTCGAGGCGCGAGCTGGTCGCACTGCTGCCGCAGGTGATGGCAGGCACGCGGGGCGGCCTGCTGCGCATTGCTATCTGTTCCATGTCTCTCCCCACCCGTACGAGGGCACCCGGCCCGGGCAGGTTAACCCTATCGTCCCCACGTCGCCCCCGGGTATCCCGGTGGTGTGAATTACCCCTATACCTACGGGGAGTTGACGATTACTCAGCGCAGTGGACGATCACTCTCCGCAGCGATGGAAGGGCGTCCGGGGCGCCTCGGGGGCGCCTTCGCGGCAGTCCTGTCACCACCCGTGTCAAGCCGCTTCCGCTGCGGTAACTCGGAGTGATCATCCGGTGACGGACTCGGGGGCTCCGGTGAGCGGGAACATGGATGAGGGCGGGCGTGTCGTCGCGGGCCGGTACCGGCTGTCGGGTCCGCTGGGTCGGGGCGGCATGGGCATCGTGTGGCGGGCCCGGGACGAGGTGCTCGGCCGTGAGGTTGCGGTGAAGGAGGTCCGGGCCCCGGCGGGGATGGACGCCGCCGAGGTCGAGCGGATGTACCGGCGGTTGGAGCGGGAGGCCTGGGCCGCGGCGCGGATGTCGCACCGCGGGGTGGTGACGGTCTACGACGTGGCGACCGAGGAGGGGCGCCCCTGGATCGTGATGGAGCTGGTGCGGGGCCTCTCGCTGGCGGAGGTACTGGAAGGCGAGGGGCCGATGAGTCCCCAGCGGGCCGCGCACGTCGGCGAGCAGGTGCCGGCCGCGCTGCGGGCGCGCACGAGTCGGGGGTGGCGCACCGGGACGTCAAGCCCGCCGACGTGCTGATGGCCAATGACGGCCGGGTGCTCCTCGGGGACTTCGGTATCGCGAGCCTGGAGGGCTCTTCGGCGATCACGATGACCGGCGAGGTGGTGGGGTCCCCCGAGTTCCTCGCGCCCGAGCGGACGTCGGGCCGCGGGCCGGGGCCCGCGTCGGACCCGTGGTCGCTCGGGGCGCTGTTGTACGCGGCCGTCGAGGGGGTTTCGCCGTTCCGCCGGGACACCCTCCGCCGGGACACCCCGCTGTCCACGCTGCGGGCGGTGGTGGAGGACGAGTTGCCGCCGCCGCGCCGGGCCGGACCGCTGGCGCCCGTACTGGAGGGGCTGCTGCGCAAGGCCCCGGCCGGGCGGTTGTCCGCGGCGGAGGCGGCCCCGATGCTGCGGGTCGTCGGCGCGGGTGGGACCGTACGGGACCCGGGCGGCCCGGCGGCCGGGCCGAACGCGGCGACGACCCCGTTGTACGGACGCGACCCGGCGCCCGGCCCCTACGGCCCGGCGCCCCTCGCCCCTCGGGACTCGGCTCCGCGAGCCCAACGGACACGGGTCGGGCTGGTGCTGACGATCGGGATCGTGGTGCTGTTGCCGGCGGTGGTCGTCCTGGGCCGGCTGCTGCTCGACGGACACGAGAAGACGGACGCGAGCGGCGGAAGCGTCGGGAGCGGCCCCACAGGCTCGGCGCAGCCCTCCACGAGTCCGACGCCCGTCCCCTCCGCCTCGCCCTCGCCGAGCGGCGCCCCGACGCCCGCGCCCAAGGTGACGCTGTACGTCCATACCCTGCGCGGCGGCTACCGCGGCGCCTGCCCGCCGCGTCCGGCCGACGCGCCCGCCTTCACCGGGACGATCGAGGTGGACGCCGTGCCCGCCGAGGTGGAGTACCGCTGGGTGACGCGCGGCGGGGCCGCCTCGAACGCCGGCTGGCAGAGCGTCACGTACGAGGCGGGCGGCGCCAGGACCCGACAGTTCGACCACACCGAGTCCGACCGCGGGACCGGTGGGGGCTTCGCCGACGCGGCGCGGCTGGAGGTGCGCCGACCCGCCCGGGCGGTCTCGGCTTGACTGGACTTCTCCGTGACGTGCGAGGAGGAGACCCCGACGGCCGGGGCCTCCTCCTCCGCTCCACCGACCGCCACCGGCTCCCCGAGCCCGTCTCCGGACCCGGGAGCACGCCGTAGCGGCCGGACCGGCGCGCCTTACGCCTTGCCGGCGAAGACGGGCAGGTATCCGCTCGACTGCCCCGTGGCGGTCGGGTGGTAGGACTCCCCGATGTCGGCCCAGTTGAGGCTGTGGAGCCAGGCGCTTCCGGAGCAGATCTCGTGTCCGGTGAAGGCGCCGGTCACCGAGGCGAAGGTGAAGCCGTGGTTGGCGGCGCGTTTGGCGATGGCGGCGTTGAGGTAGTCGGCGGCGCCGTTGATGGCACTGCGTTCGCCCTCGGTCAGTCCCGCGATGCAGGAACCGTTCAGCTGGTAGAAGCGGGGATAGCCGAGGACCACCACGTGGGCCGACGGGGCGCGGCCGGCGATGGCGTTGTAGACCTGGTCGAGTTGGCCGGGGAGGGTGGAGTCGACGTACGCCTTGGCCTGGTTGACGCGGTTGACGCAGGTGGACTCGGACTGGAGTACACAGGTCGTCATGACGTCCGAGAATCCGGCGTCGTTGCCGCCGATGGTGATGCTGACGAGGTCGGTGCCGGAGTTCAGCGGGCCGAGCTGCCCGGAGAGGACGTCACCCGTCCGGGCGCCCGAACAGGCGGCGAAGGAGAAGGTCTGCGGGGAGTGGGCGGCGGCCCACAGGGCCGGATAGGCCCGGGGTGTGCGCTTGCAGTCACCGCTCCCGCTGTCGTAGTTGCCGGAGCCCACGCCGGAGGAGTACGAGTCTCCGAGGGCGACGTAGCCGAAGTCGGCCTGGGCGGAGGCGGCCGCCTGGCCTGCGCCGAACAGGGCGGTGCCCGCGGCGAGTAAGAGGGCGGAGGTGAGGGTGGCGAAGCGCGACAGGCTCTTGCTCATGTGTGCGGCTCCTAGTGGGGGTTACTCCTGAGTCGTTGGTACAGCGAGCACGGCCTGGCTGGAAGTGTTCATGCCAAGAATGTTCGAGGCAGAATCCGCTCCGAACCTTCACCGACGCGGGGTTTGAGGAGGAAACCCGAGCACCCGATCCGGCGAAACACGGGTGCGGGACCCCGGTCCGTGCCGGATCATGGGCGCCATGTCAGCCAACCCGCACGACGCGCTGCCGATCCGGCTCACCCTCGACGACAGCGACTCACCGTCCGACGTCGTCGACGCCCTCTTCCTCGGCCGGTTCGCGTCCGGCGAGCAGCCGTACTCGCACAGCGTCTCCATCGAACGGGTCAAGGCGGAGGCCACCTTGCTGCCGCCCGGCGCCACCGTGCTGCGCTCGGCGCGCGACAGCGACCGCAGTGCCACGCTCGCCGAGGGCGACGGTTGGACCGTGCTCGTGTCGCGCTGGAGCCGGGGCGCGGACGTGACGGTGACGGCCGTCGACGACGAACTCGCGGTGCTCGTGCTGGACCAGGCCACCGAAGGGGCGCTGGACGAACCCGAACCGCAGCCCGAGAACGTCACGATGGGGTTCTGGTACGTCTCCCCGCGCCGCGGCCCCTACCGCACCACCCGGCAGATCGCGGCGGGCACCTGGGCGGAGGTGCGGCCCAACTACACCGCGCCGGTGGCCGAGGCGATGGACCGGCTGATGAAGGTGACCCCGGACGACATCGCGGGCCGGCTGCTCCTGCTGCACGGGCCGCCCGGTACCGGGAAGACCTCCGCGCTGCGGACGCTGGCCCGGTCGTGGCGGGACTGGTGCCAGGTGGACTGCGTCCTGGACCCCGAGCGGCTGTTCAACGACGTGGGTTACCTGATGGACATCGCGATCGGCGAGGACGAGGGAACGGCCAAGGGCCGCTGGCGACTGCTGCTGCTGGAGGACTGCGACGAGCTGATCCGCGGCGAGGCGCGCCACCAGGCCGGGCAGGCGCTGTCCCGGCTGCTGAACCTGACGGACGGCCTGCTGGGCCAGGGCCGCAACGTCCTGGTCGGGGTGACGACCAACGAGGACCTCGAACGCCTGCACCCGGCGGTGGTCCGCCCGGGCCGCTGCCTGGCCCGCATCGAGGTGGGGCGGCTGACGCCCCGTGAGGCGACGGACTGGCTCGGCACCGACGAGGGCGTCTCCCGCGAGGGCGCCACGCTGGCCGAACTCTTCGCCCTGCGCCGCGGTACGGGACCGACGGCGGCCCTCCTGCCGCCGCAGGGCCACGGCGCGGAACCGGGACTCTACCTGTAGCTCCCGCCCGGACGGCCCCCGGGCGACGACAATGGCCGCGACGGCCATGGCCGCGACGACCGCCCCGCCGCACCCGGGCAGCCCCGGCGGACCCGGCACACCGAACAGGAGTCCACGTGCTCGAACCGGCGCAGGAGAACCCCTACCCCGACACCCACGTCCTCGGCGAGGGTCCGGAGCCGCACCCGCAGCTGCGGCCCGTGCTGGCGCTCATCGGACGCTGGCACGGCCGGGGGAGCGGCGAGTACCCCACGCTGGAGCACGGGTTCCGCTACGAGCAGGAGGTCACCTTCAGCCATGACGGAAGGCCCTTCCTGCGCTACGAGTCCCGCGCCTGGTTGATCGACGAGGCGGGCACGGCCCTGCGCCCGTCGGGGCGGGAGGTCGGCTGGTGGCGGGTGTTGCCCGACGCCTCCCTGGAGGTGGTGCTGGCCCACCCGACCGGCATCGTGGAGACGTACGTCGGCCGGGCCCGCGGTTCGGAGTTCGAGATGGCGACGCGGACCGTGTCGCTGACCCCCCGGGCCAAGGAGGTGACCGGGATGCGCCGTCGGTACACCCTGGAGGGCGGGGAGCTGGTCGTGGTGCAGGAGATGGAGGCCATGGGCCAACCGATGCGGCATCACCTGATGGCGCGGCTCGCCTTCCGGAAGGCCTGACCGGCGCCCCTGCCGTGCGGGCTTCACGCGCCGTAGCGCGCCCGCAGGGCCTCGTCCGCCGCGGCGGCGGCCTCGGCGCGGGTCAGGCCCAGCCGGTGGGCGCGTTCCGCGAACGCCTGCGCCGCCGCGGCGGCTTCCCGGGCGGCGGAGTCCCCGGCGGCGGCGACGAACGTCCCGTTGCGCCCCCGGGTCTCGATCACGCCGTCCGCCTCCAGGGCCCGGTACGCCTTGGCGACCGTGTTGGCCGCGAGCCCCAGTTCCTCCGCCAGTCCCCGGACCGTCGGGAGTTTGAATCCGGTCGGCAGCCGCCCGGCGCGAGCCCCGTCCGCGATCTGCGCGCGCAGTTGCTCGTACGGGGCGGCGGCGCCGGCCGCCCCGTCGATCTTGATCTTCAGCTTGGTCGAAGTCGAGGTCACGGGGCCGATTGTCCCCCACCGCGCCGTTAATTCGCAGGCGCCGGGGCGGCCCTGCGGCTTAGCGTCGGCCGCATGACCGTTTCGATCCGTGACCTGCGCACCGGTGATCCGGAGGACGCGGAGGCCGTCGTACGCCTGCGCCGGTCCGCCCTCCCGTTCATGATCAGCACCTCGGCGGGGGTGGCCCACGAGGTCGCCTCCGCCCACCCCGACAAGCGGCACCGCGTCCTGCTCGCCGAGCGCGCGGACGGCCGGGCCGTCGCCACCGCCCAGGTCGGCATCGCGCACGAGAGTCCCGAACCGGGCCGGGGCTACGTCAACCTCCAGGTCCACCCCGACCATCGCGGCCTCGGTGTCGCAAGCGCCCTGCTGCGTGCGGCGGAGGAGCACCTGACCGCCGCCGGCGCGGTGGAGGCGTACGCCTGGGTCCTGGACGGACCGGCCTACCACGCCTTCGCCGCACGGCACGGGTACCGGCCGGGCCGCTCCGCGCACTTCCTGCGCCTGGAGCTGTCGGCCGACACCCTGCCGCCGTATCCGGCCGTGCTGCCCCCCGGCGTCGAACTGCGCCCCGGCACCGCGTTCGCGGACGATCCGCGCCCGCTGTACGAGGCGGACGCGGAGGTCTCGTCCGACGAGCCGGGCGACCTGCCGGTGGACCTGGACGACTACGACAACTGGCTCACCGAGGTGTGGCACGAGCCCTCGCTCGACCACGACCTGACGACGGTCGTCCTCGTCGACGGCGTGGTGGCCGCCTTCGCGGCCGCCCGGACCGACGGGGCGGGCCGCTACGGCTCCGCGATGACCGGCACGCGCCGCGCCCACCGCGGTCGCGGCCTGGCCAAGCTCGCCAAGACCGTCTCACTGCACCGGGCCCTCGCGGCCGGCTACACCGAGGCGTTGACCGGCAACGACGCGGGCAACGCGCCGATGCTCGCCGTCAACAAGTGGTTCGGATACGAGATCCGCGCCACCGAGACCCGCTTCGCGAAGCGGCTCGCTCCCGGCTCGGTCCCGAAGGAAGTGACGGCATGACCGACCCGCTCACCGTCGCCCTCGTCAAGGCCGGCCGCACCAAGATCCGCTATCCGGCCGAACTCGTCGCCGACACCGGTGACCGGATCTCCGTGCGCGCTCCCTGGGCGGCGGCGGGCGCACGGGACTTCGGCTTCGTGCGCTTCGAGCCGGGCGACGTGTTCACCGAGCACTTCTGGCGCGGCCGCTGGTACGCGATCAAGGAGGTGCGGACGGGCCACGGGCACCTCAAGGGCTGGTACTGCGACGTGACCCGGCCGGCCGTGGTCGGCGAGGGCGAGATCGTGGTGGAGGACCTCGACCTCGACCTGTGGGTGTCGGCAGACGGGTCGGACATCCTGCGCCTGGACGAGGACGAGTTCGCGGCGAGCGGCCTCGCCGAGCGCGACCCGGAGGCCGCCGCGCAGGCCGTACGGGCCCTCGACGCCCTCGAAGCCCAGGCCAGGACCCCTGCCGGCCTGCCCGGCCTGCTCGCCTGGGCCGTGTCCTCCGGATCGGGCCCGGCATGATCCGAAAGACACGGCCCAGGCCCTGTCGGCGGTACCGGCCCCTGCGACCGGCCGTTGCGCGGACGCCCTGACCGTCGCGGCGCGGGAGGGGCCCGGTGCCCGGGCGCCGTCGCGTGCGCGCCCGGTCCCGGGCCGGCCGCCCACCCCACCCGCACCGTCACTTCCCTCCCGCCTCTGGTGCACGGGAGTCGGCGTGAGCGAGGATCACGGCCTCACCACGCCACCACTTCCTTACAGGAGGACGTCTATGGCTCGCCGCATACCCCGCGGCCTCGTCTGCGCGGGCACCGCCACCGCGGCGCTGTTCGCCCTGGCCGGTCCGGTCTCGGCCCTGCCCTCGGCACACCCCGCGACGGCGCCGCTGCCCCAGGCCCGGGTCTTCATGGTCAACCCCGTCCAGTCCTCCGGTGACCAGGCGTTGACCGACTCCAAGGACGGCGCCGACGCCGTGCCCGGCTCCGCCTACGCCCTGGCCTCGCTGCGCAACCTGGACGGCAGTGGCTCGCTGTCCGGGAAGTGGGCGTACGTCCGCTCCGACACCGGCCCCTCCGCGAAGACCTCGGAGGCCGCCGGGTACGACCGCGCCGACGACCGGTTCGAGCAGGTCATGGCGTACTTCTGGGTGAACGAGGCGCAGGAGTACCTCCAGGGCCTGGGCTTCGGGAGCGAACTGCCGGGAGCCAACGACCGCGCCCAGCCGGTGCGGATCAACCAGTGGGGCGCCGACAACTCGTTCTTCTCCGACAAGAAGGGCGAGATCCGCTTCGGCAAGGGCGGGGTGGACGACGCCGAGGACGCCGAGGTGATCGTCCACGAGTACGGCCACGCGGTGCACGACGCGCAGGTCCCGGGCTTCGGCACGTCCCCGGAGGCGGGTGCGATCGGCGAGGCGTTCGGCGACTACCTCGCGGTCGAGGTCGGCGCGCACGCGGACGACGTATACGGCTGGCCGCGCAAGACGGACCTGGCGTGCGTGGGCGACTGGGACTCGACCGACTACAGCGCGGCCCCGCACTGCCTGCGGCGGATCGACGGGTCCAAGGTGTACGCCGACCGGGTGGGCGAGGTGCACGCGGACGGGGAGATCTGGTCGCGCGCGCTCTTCGACATCCGGGGCGCGCTGGGTGCCCGTACGGCCGACCGGATCATCGTCAACGCGCAGTTCGGCTTCCGCGTGGACACCGACTTCACGGACGCGGCGCGGACGACGATCTCGACGGCGCAACGCATGTACGGCAAGAACGCGGCGGACGCCGTCCGCGCCGCCTTCGCGGCCCGGCGGATCCCCGGGATCGGGTAACCCCTGACCTCGCGCACGACCGCTTCCGCCCCGGGCCGTCGTCCCGGGGCGGTAGCGGAACAACTCCCTCCGAAACCGGGCGCATTCACCGCCGAGCGGACACCGCTTCGCGTTCTGCGGACAACGAGAAGGTCAAATTCTTGTTGCGCACCTGCCAATCCGGGGTGACTTCCTGGCACTGTCTCCCTCACTGCCCCCCACTGGCCAGCCAAGGAGCAACGAGTGACTCACCCCACGTCCTCAACCCCCACCTCCCGCAGCCGTGTTCACGCCCTCCGCGCCGCCGCCCTCGTCGCGTCCGCCGCGATGGTCGCCCTCGCCGTGCAGAGCGGCCCCGCCAACGCCGCCGCCGAGCGCGAGGCCGGCGCCACGGCCGTCTCGCTCACCGGGACGGCGCGCGCCTCCGCGATCGCCCAGGCGCAGTCCGACGCCCCGTCCACCGCCAAGGCCATCGGCCTCGGCGACCAGGAAGGGCTCGTGGCCCGGGACGTCGTCAAGGACGCGGACGGCACGGTCCACACCCGCTACGAGCGCACCTACGCCGGCCTGCCGGTTCTCGGCGGCGACCTGGTCGTGCACGCCAAGAACGGCGCGCGCTCCACCACGAAGGCCTACGGGGCCCCGATATCCGTGGACACCAAGACCGCTTCGCTCGCGGCCCCCAAGGGCGCCCGCAAGGTCGTCTGGGCCGTCGGCGGAGCGCCGGTGCCGGCCTGGGAGAGCGTCACCGAGGGCGTCGGCGACGACGGTACGCCGAGCAAGCTGCACACCGTCACGGACGCCCGCAGCGGCAAGGTGCTCTACTCCTACGACGCCATCGAGACGGGCATCGGCGCCAGCGAGTACAGCGGCTCCGTCACCGTCGGCACGAAGGCGAGCGGCTCGCAGTTCGAGCTGAACGACGCCGCCCGCGGCGGCCACAAGACCTACGACCTGGCCGGCGGCACGACCGGGACCGGGTCGCTGTTCACCGACGCCGACGACACCTGGGGGGACGGCACCCCCGCCAACCGGCAGACCGCCGCCGTCGACGCCCACTACGGCGCCGCCGTGACGTGGGACTTCTACAAGAACGAACTGGGCCGGCTGGGCATCCGGGGCGACGGCGTCGCGGCGTACTCCCGCGTCCACTACGGAAACGCCTACGTCAACGCGTTCTGGGACGACAGCTGCTTCTGCATGACCTACGGCGACGGCACGAACAACACCAAGCCGCTGACCGCGCTGGACGTGGCGGGACACGAGATGTCGCACGGTCTGACCGCCTCGACGGCGGGGCTGCGCTACACCCGGGAGTCCGGCGGCCTCAACGAGGCCACCTCCGACATCTTCGGCACCTCGGTGGAGTTCTACGCCGCCAACTCCTCCGACCCCGGCGACTACCTCATCGGCGAGAAGATCGACATCCACGGGAACGGCACGCCGCTGCGGTACATGGACAAGCCGAGCCGCGACGGCGCCTCCGCGGACTACTGGGACAAGAACGTCGGCCGCCTCGACGTCCACAACTCCTCCGGTGTCGCCAACCACTTCTTCTACCTGCTGTCCGAGGGGAGCGGCGCCAAGACGATCAACGGCGTCAGCTACAACTCCCCCACCGCCAACGGCTCCGCGGTGGCCGGCATCGGCCGGACCAAGGCGTACAAGATCTGGTACAAGGCGCTGTCGGTGTACATGACCTCCTCGACGGACTACGCGGGGGCGCGGGTGGCGACCCTCAAGGCCGCCGCGGACCTGTACGGGACGGGTGGCACCGAGTACCAGGCGGTCGCCGCGGCCTGGACCGCGGTCAACGTGAAGTGAGCCCCCTTCCTCAGGGGCCGCTTACCCCTGCCTTAAGAGGGGCCTAAGGATCGCCTCGGCGGCCCCGATCCGCGCGGAACCGCAGGTCGGGGCGGTTAGGTTGGCGGGGCCAGGGAGGGCCGGGACGGCGTCGGAGACACCTCGTGTCCGGGGACGCGCCGCCCGGCCCCCCTGGCGTACCCCACGACGCCACCGCCCGGAGGAGAACCACCATGCGTACCGTCACCCGCACCGTCGGCCGCATCGCCGCCGCAGGCCTCGCCCCGCTCGCGGTGGCCGCGTACGCCGCCGCGCCGGCGGCCGCCCACGGTTCGATGACGGACCCGGTCAGCCGGGTGGCGGCCTGTTACGCGGAAGGCCCCGAGTCGCCGCGGTCGGCGGCCTGCAAGGCGGCGGTCGCGGCGGGCGGCGCCCAGGCGTTCTACGACTGGAACGCGGTGAACATCGCCAACGCGGCGGGCAACCACCGCGCGCTGATCCCGAACGGGCAGCTGTGTTCGGCGGGCAACGACAAGTACCGGGGCCTGGACCTGGCCCGCGCGGACTGGCCGGCCAGTGCGCTGACGTCCGGCCCGCACACCTTCCGCTACAAGGGCACGGCCCCGCACAAGGGCACCTTCGAGCTGTACGTGACGAAGGACGGCTACGACCCGACGAAGCCGCTCAAGTGGTCCGACCTGGAACCCGAGCCGTTCGCGAAGGTCACCGACCCGGGGATGCGGGGCGGTGACTACGTCTTCTCCGGCACGGTCCCGAAGAAGAGCGGCCGCCACCTGATCTACAGCATCTGGCAGCGCTCGGACAGCCCGGAGGCCTTCTACACCTGCTCGGACGTGGTCTTCGGCAAGGACACCGGGAGCGGCAAGCCCGGCTCGAAGCCGAGCAGCACCGCGAACGCCGGCGGCGCCACGGCGAGCGCCAAGCCGTCGAACGGCCCCGTGGCCAAGCCCCCGACGGACGAGCAGATCTCCGAGGGCGCGTCCAAGTCGACGGTGGAGCACGGCGGCCACGGCGACAACGACCCGAACACGAACGGCTCGACCGCCGACTCCCCGCTCGCCTCGCCGTCGTCGGCGACGGCGGCGACCGCGACGGGCGGGGGTCTCGCGCAGACCGGCGGCGACGGCTCCGCCCCGATGATCGCGATCGCCGGGGCGGCCACCCTGGCCGTCGGTTCGGCCGTGCTCTTCGCGGTGGCCCGCCGCCGTGCGACGACGGGCCACCGCGGCCGTTAGACGTCCCGGCCGCCCAGGGTCACCGGAAGACCGAGGCGCAGGTCGTCCGCTCGGCGTGGGCGGGGTCGAGGGCGTTGACCGCCTCGTGCCAGGCGATGCGGTCGGTCAGTCCGATGGCGACGTGCTCGGAGAGGTCGAGCGCGCACAGGTCCTGGAGCACGACGTTGTGGACGTTCGCCCCGCTGAGGAATCCGCTGGTGTAGGGGGTCACCACCTCGTCGTACTTGGTGGTGATCACCGTGTAGGACACTCCCGGGACGGTGTCGCCGCCCGCGTTGAGCTTGGTGACGAAGGCGGACCCGGCGATCTGGTCGGCCAGGCCCGGGGTCGCCGAGCTGACCAGGTCCTCGGCGCCGGGGAAGTACGGGAGCAACTGCGTCAGGCCGGACAGGGTGGTGCCGTGGTTGTCGGGGGCGAGTCCGACGAGGGTGCCCACCTTGGCGGCGCCGCCGAGGAACTTGAGGTACTGGCGGGGCATCATGCCGCCCTGGGAGTGGCCGACGATGTCGGTCTTGGCGGCGCCGGTGGAGGCGAGCACCCGGTCCACGAAGGTCCCGAGTTGGACTGCGGACTTGTCGATGGGTCCCAGTCCGTTGAAGAAGGCCTGGCCGGGGAGTTGGCCGTAGTCGAGGGAATAGACGCAGTAGCCGCGGTTGACGAGGTACGGGGCGAAGCCGAGCCAGTTGTCGACGGAGTTCCCGAAGGTGCCGTGCACGAGCACGACGGGACGCGGGTGGGCTGCGGACGGCTTGCAGGTCCAGTCGTTCCAACCGCTGGTGGGGGCGGAGGCGGCTTGCGCCGCGCCGGTGGGGGCGACGAGCGCGGCGGCTGCGAGGGTGAGGACGGCCAGCGGGCGGAGCAGGCGGCGCCAGGGCAGCATCGAGTGGTCTCCTTGCGTCATGGGGATGGTGCGGGGGGTTTGTCCCGTGATCCGGATCACAAGGGGAGCTGCTGCCGATAAATTACGGGCGAGTAGCAAGACTTGGAAGTTACGCGTCGGTAAAAACTCGGGTGTCGAGCCGGCCTCCGGTCTACCGCTGGCCGTGTCATTCGGATCAGGCCGCGGGCCCGGCATGATCCGAAGACACGGCCTTAGGCCTCGCGGGACCTACGAGGCCTTGCGGAAGGTGGCCGCCGGGCGGACGGTGCCCGGGCCGAAGCGGGCGTTGGCGCGGTCGATGGCCGCCTCGACCGTCAGCCGGGACTCACGGACGGGGTCCAGGGTGAGCTGGCGGGCCACCCCCTCGGCGCCGGTGAGGTCCTCGGCCCGCAGCACCACTCCGGTCAGCCGGGCCCGTTGCAGGCCGGCCGCGTCCATCAGCCGGTACGCCATCGCGCGCAGGTCCTCGTCGTGGGCGGAGGGTTCACTCAGCCGCCGGGTCTTCTCCCAGCGGGTACCGCCGGCGAACTGCAGGGTCAGGGTCAGGGCCCGCGCGGCCTGGCGGCGCCCGCGCAGGGTGGCGCCGAGCCGCACGACCAGGGCGAGCAGCGCGGCCCGGGCGTGCGGGCCGTCCAACTCCTCCCGGGGGAACCGGGCACGGACGGCGGCCGAGGAGGGCAGGTCCCTGGGGGTGACCGGGCGGGGGTCGATACCGTGGGCACGCTCCACGACCAGTCGGCCGGCCCGCTTGCCGAGGATGCGCTCGACGACCCCCGGGGACACCTCGGTGAGCGCCCCGATCGTATGCAGCCCATAGCCGCGCAGCGCCTCGGCCTGCCGGGAGCCGATCCCGTACAGCGCTTCCACCGGCAGCGGCCCGAGGAAGCCGGGCACCTCCCCTTCGGGGACGGCCAGGACGCCGCCGGGTCCGGGCACCCGCGCGGAGGCCGTCGCCGCCACGGCCCAGGTGCCGGCGACCCCGATCCGGACGTCGGTGCCCAGCCGGGCCACCGCGCGCAGCCGGACCACCTCGGCGATCCGGGCGGCGTCCGCGCCGAAGTAGCGCCGGGCCCCGCCCACCTGGACCAGCGCGGCGCGCGGCGGCAGGGCCTGCACCACCGGGGAGAACTCCCGCAGCAGCTCCAGGACCTCGCGGTAGCCCTCGCCGGTCAGCGTCGGGGCGCACCGGACGTGCAGGACCGCGCTGTTCATCCCGCGCTCCCCGGGCTGGAGTGCCACAGCTTGCGTCCGGTCGCGGGGCCCGTCCCGGGCGGTTGGAGGTCGGCCCACGGGTTCATCTCGTAGCCGGTCGGCAGGTGGATGCGGCGGCCGGGGGCGGGCGGCGCCGCGGTGTCTTCGCGGACGGGTTCGGACAGCCGGGCGGTGACCGCCGCCAGGCCGCTCTCCGCGCGCAGTTCGACCAGTTCGGCGAGGTTCCAGGCCGCCGCTCCGACGATGCTCAGGCTCTGCGGGCCGCGCCGTTGCACCACTCCGCGCACCAGCAGCAGGAAGGAGTGGAAGACGGTGTGGGCGCAGGCCTCGTGGCTGTCGTCGAAGAAAGCCAGGTCGACCAGGCCGGTCCCGTCGTCGAGGGTGGTGAAGATGACGCGCCGGCCGGAGCGGATGGGCGGGGTCTGGGTGGCCGCCTTGGCGCCGGCGACCAGCACGGTCCGCCCGTGCTCGGCGTCGCGCAGCCGCCGGGCGGGGACGACCCCCAGCTCGGCCAGGAAGGCATGGTGGTCCGCCATCAGGTGCCGCGAGGCGTCCATGCCGAGGACGCCCAGTTCGGCGCTGAGCCGCTCGGCGTCGCTGAGGTCGGGCAGCCCGACGGCGGCGGTGGACCGTCCGCCGCCGAGCGGGAGTTGTGCGCTTCCCCTGGCGTCGGCGACGCGCTGGGCGCCGTGCAGTTCGCTCAAGTGCAGCAGCAGGTCCCGGCGGTTCGCGCCGAACGCGTCCAACGCCCCTACCTGGGCCAGTCGTTCGGCCACGGGGCGCCCCGGGTGGGCCCGGTCCCAGAAGTCGCGCAGGGAGGCGTAGGGCCGGCCCGCCTCGATCCTGGCGGCCTCGGCCTCGCTGATGCCGTGGACGTCGGCCAGCGCGAGCCGGAGCCCCCACAGCGGCGGCACATCGGACACCAGTTCGATACGGTGGTGGACCGAGGACCGGTTCACGTCCAGCGGCAGCACGGGCACGCCCCGGCGTCGCGCGTCCGCCAGCAGCAGCCGCTTGGGGTACATGCCGGGGTCGTGGGTGAGCAGCCCGGCGTAGAAGGCGGCCGGGTGGTGGGCCTTGAGCCAGGCGGACTGGTAGGTGGGGACGGCGAAGGCCACGGCGTGCGCCTTGCAGAACCCGTACGAGCCGAAGGCCTCCACGATCTCCCAGGTCCGGGCGATCACCTCGGGCGAATAGCCGCGTGCCCGCGCCGTCGCCGCGAACCAGACCTTGATCCGCCCCTGCGAGTCCGGGTCGGACAGCCCGCGCCGCACCCGGTCGGCCTCGTCACGGCCGCAGCCGGTCAGGACGTGCACGATCTCGATGATCTGCTCGTGGAAGACCACCACCCCGTACGTCTCCCGCAACGCGTCCGCCAGGTCCGGGTGCGGGAAGCGGACCGGGGCCCGCCCGTGCCGGGCCTCGATGAACGGCCGCACCATGTCGGCGGCCACCGGGCCGGGGCGGAACAGCGAGATGTCCACGACCAGGTCGTGGAAGGTGGAGGGCTGGAGCCGACCCACCAGGTCGCGCTGGCCCGGGGACTCGATCTGGAAGCAGCCGAGCGTCTCGGCCGAGCGGATCAGCTCGTACGTGGCCTCGTCGCCCGGAGGCACCTGCGCCGGGTCGTCCAGGTCGAGCTCCTGCCCGGTGGCGCGCCGCAGTTCCGCGACGGCGTGCGCCATCGCGGACTGCATCCGCACGCCCAACACGTCGAGTTTGAGCAGCCCGAGTTCCTCCACGTCGTCCTTGTCGAACTGGGACATGGGGAAGCCTTCGCCGCTGCTGGGCACGACCGGGGTACGGGCGAGCAGCGTCGCGTCGGAGAGCAGCACCCCGCACGGGTGCATGGCGATCCCGCGCGGCAACCCGTCCAGCGCTTCGACCAGCTCCCACAGCCGCCCGTGCGACTCTCCCCGTACGCCTTGGAGTTCGGGGAGTTCGGCGAGCGCGGCGCGGGCGTCGCGGGCCCGGATGTGCGGGAAGGCCTTGGCGAGCCGGTCGACGGCGGCCGGTTCCATGGACAGGGCGGCGCCCACGTCACGGATGGCGTGGCGGACCCGGTAGGTCTCGGGCATGGAGACGGTGGCGACGCGTTCGGCGCCGAACCGGTCGATGATCCGCCGGTAGACCTCCAGCCGGCGGGCGGACTCCACGTCGATGTCGATGTCGGGCAGGACCCGGCGGCGCTTGGACAGGAAGCGCTCCATCAGCAGGCCGTTGGCGAGGGGGTCGGCGTGCGCGATGCCGAGGAGGTGGTTGACGAGGGAACCGGCGCCGGAGCCGCGGGCCGCCACCCGGATGCCCATCTCCCGTACGTCGTCCACGACGTGGGCGACCGTCAGGAAGTACGAGGCGAAGCCGTGGTAGGCGATGACGTCGAGTTCCTCGTGCATCCGCTCCCAGTACCGGCGCTCGCCGGCGTAGCCGCGCAGCACCATGCCCGCGGCCGCCCGGGAGGCGAGGACCCGCTGGGCGGTGCGGTGGGCGGCGCCGACGAGCCGGGGCTCGGGGAAGTGGACGGACCCGATCCCCAGGTCGTCCTCGGGGTCCACCACACAGGCCTCGGCGGTCCGCCGGGTCTGCGCGAGCAGCCCGCGGGCGTCGGCGGGACGCAGTCCGGCCGCCTGGGCGATCCGGTCGGCGGCCTCGGCCATGGCGGCGGGGTCCTTGAGCCAGCGTTCCCCGCTGTCGAGGGGCTTGCGGGGGTCGACGGGGACCAGCCGGCGGGCCGCGTCGAGGACGTCGGCGACAGGTCCCTGGCCGGGGTCGGCGTACCGGACCGCGTTGGTGAGCACGGCCTGGACGCCCTGCTCCGCGGCGAAGCCGACCGTACGGGCGGCCAGGCGCAGCGAGCCGGGCCCGGTGCCGGTACGGCCGTGGTGGACGGCCTCCAGGCGCAGGTCGTCGCCGTAGACCTCCCGCCAGGGCGCGAGCAGGCGCGCGGCGCGGTCCGGTCGACCGGCGGCGAGGGCCCGGCCCACTTCGGAGCCGGGGCCGAGCAGGACGAACACGCCGCTCGCGCCGCGCAGCTCCTCCCTGGGCAGGAGCGGGACGTCGGGGGCGCCCGCGTGGGCGGCGGTGACCATGCGGCACAGCTCGGCCCAGCCGGCCGCGCCGTCGCGGGCGAGGAAGACGGCGCGGGCGGCGGACTCGTCGACGAAGGCGCCGCCCCTGACGGGGTTGCGCCGCCGGGAGGAGGTCTCCCCGGAGTCGGCGCGGGCGGCGGCCGCGGGGCTTGCGGCGACCCCCAGGTCGACCCCGAACAGGGGCCGCACCCCGGCTTCGGCCGCCGCCCGCGCGAAACGGACCGCGCCCGCGAGGCCGTCGCGGTCGGTGAGGGCGAGGGCGTCCATGCCCCGCTCGGCGGCGCGCTGCGCCAACCGTTCCGGATGGGAGGCTCCGTAGCGCATGGAGAACCCCGAAACGGTGTGCAGATGCGTGAACCCGGGCACCCGCGGCCTCCTGCTTTCCCTCGATGCTCCCCGCACTCCTTCGACCTCCCCCGTCTCCACCATAGAGCAATTCGAATACCCGTGCGAAACACCTGTTCGATCATCCATCCGCGCCCGTTCCGAGGGGCCCGCTCCCCCGTTCGGCCCACCCCTGCTGCGCCCGGTCCCCGCTCCGCCGAGCGTGTGAGGCATGACCCAGCCCACCACCGACGCATCCGCGGGTCCCTCCGGCGGCTTCCCCGCCGAGTTCAAGGACGCCGTCAGCACCCGCGCCTTCCTGCTGGTCCTGGGGGTACTGGCGCTCCAGCTCGCCTTCATCACCTCCTACATCGGGGCCTTCCACCACCCCGCGCCGAGCCGGATCCCCCTCGCGGTGACCGCGCCCGCCGAACAGGTCGCCGCACGCGCCGCGCAGCGCCTCGACGCCCTGCCCGGCGGCCCGCTCGACGCCCGCACCGTCCCGGACGAGACCGCCGCCCTCGCGCGGATCGGGGACCGGGACGTGGACGGCGCGCTGATCATCGACCCGAGCGGCAAGACCGACCGGCTGCTGGTCGCCAGTGGCGCCGGGGCCTCGCTCTCCCAGGCGCTCGCAGAGGTCGTCGGCCGGGCCGAGGCGGCCCAGGGGCGCGAGGTGCGGATCGTCGACGTGGCCCCGGCCGCCGCCGGGGACGCCCGGGGCCTGAGCTCCTTCTACCTGGTCGTGGGCTGGTGCGTCGGCGGCTACCTGTGCGCCGCGGTCCTGGCGATCAGCGCCGGGGCGCGGCCCGCGAACTTGGCCCGCGCCGTCATCCGGCTCGGCGCCCTGCTGCTGTACTCGATCGCCGCCGGGCTGCTGGGCACGGTCATCGCGGGCCCGATCCTGGGCGCGCTGCCCGGCAACGTCATGGCCCTGTGGGGGCTGGGCACCCTGGTCGTCTTCGCCGTGGGCGCGATCACCCTGGCGTTCCAGGGCGTGGCGGGGGTGGTGGGCATCGGCCTGGCGATCCTGCTGGTGGTGGTCCTGGGCAACCCGAGCGCGGGCGGCGCCTACGCCTATCCGCTGCTCCCGCCGTTCTGGAGCGCCATCGGACCGGCCCTGCCACCGGGCGCCGGTACGTACGCGGCCCGCTCGATCACGTACTTCCGGGGCAACGACGCGGGCCCGCCGACGCTGGTGCTGTCCGCCTGGGCGGTCCTCGGAGCGGCCGTCACCCTGATCAGTGCGGTCCTCCACCGCGGCAAGGGCGGCCCGGCGGTGGGCAGCGGCGCCCCGACGGGCCCCGCCGCCCGGACGCCTGGACCCTGACCGGGGCGCCGGCCGGGGCCCTGACCCCGGGGCGCCGGCCTGGATGCCCGCAACGCCCTGCCCGGGGCCCGGCCCGGTGCCTCCTCAGGCGACCGGCTCGCCGATGCCCAGCAGGTTCCCCTCGCTGTCGCGGAACCAGGCGGCGCGCTCCCCCCGGGCCCCCTTGCTCGGGTAGTTGCCCTCGACCTCGGCGATCCCGTCCCTCGTCCGCAACCCGGGTACGTCGACCTCCTCGAACACCACGCCGCGCCGCCTGAGCTGCGACACGGCCGACTCCAGGTCGTCGACCTCCCACCCCATCTGGGTGAAGGTGCCGGTCGAGGTCCCCGCCGACCGGAACACCGCGAACTCCGTGCCGCCGCACCGGTACAGCAGCCCGCCGGGCCGTTCGTCCACGGGCTCCAGACCGAGCCGCTCGGAGTAGAAGCGCCGCGCGCGGTCCAGGTCCGCGGCCGGGAGCCGGGTCGCCACGCGTCCCCGGGCCAGCACGTTCTCGTCGTCTGCGTTCATGTGCCCACTGTGCCGTGGCCGCGGCCCGCGGGGACGCAGGCACGGGGGACGGCTTGGCGCCCCGGACGAGCCGGGAAATTGCCACCGGGTGCGCTCTACCGCGCCCCGGCCCCGAAGCGCACAATCACCCTGACTGCCCGCGTCGAACGTGAGGGGGGGAGCGCGTGCGCGATCTGGTGCGCACCGCCGACGGCCGCGCCCTGATGGTGGAGCGCTGGGGGGACCCGGACGGCAAGCCCGTCTTCCTCCTCCACGGCACCCCCGGCAGCCGCCTGGGACCGGCCCCGCGCGGCATGGTCCTCTACCAACGGCGGGTACAACTCATCGCCTACGACCGCCCCGGCTACGGCGGCTCCGACCGCCACCCGGGCCGCACCGTCGCCGACGTCGCCCGAGAGGTGGCCACGATCGCCGACGCGCTCGGTCTCGACAGCTTCGCCGTCGCCGGCCGCTCCGGCGGCGGTCCCGGCGCGCTGGCCTGCGCCGCCCTGCTCCCGGACCGGGTCACCCGCACGGCGGCCCTGGTGCCGCTCGCGCCCCGGGACGCGGAGGACCTCGACTGGTTCGACGGCATGGCCGCCTCGAACGTCGAGGAGTACACCCGGGCCTACGACGACCCCGAGGAGTTCGCCGCCCGGCTGATCCCCCGCGCCGACGGCATCCGCAAGGACCCCCGCCGGCTGCTGGAGGAACTGCGCCGGGAGCTGACGGAGAACGACCGCGTGATCGTCGCGGACGCCGGCCTGCGGGCGATGCTGTTGCGCAACTACCGCGAGGGCGTGCGCACTTCGGCGTACGGCTGGATCGACGACGCGATGGCGTTCAGCGGCCCGTGGGGGTTCGACCCCGCCGACATCCGCTGCCCGGTGCTGATCTGGCACGGCGAACTGGACGTCTTCTCGCCCGTCGGCCACTCCCGCTGGCTGGCGCGCCGCATCCCGGGCGCCACCACCACCTTCGACCCGGCCGCCGCCCACTTCGCGGCCCTGCGCGCGCTGCCCGACGTACTGACCTGGCTGCTGCGCGACCTGCCCGTGCCCCCTCTGGGCGAGCAACTCCCCGCCTGAGCGGCCCCGGGGCGGACGCCGCCCCGGGGCCGGCCCGCGAAGCCGTGCCCGACAGGCCTAGCGGCCGCCCTCGACCGGGTGCTCGGGCTCGTAGTTGGTCAGGACGCAGCCGTCGACCTGCGACCGCTCAAGCCGGTACCCGGTCGGGGCGGAGAAGCCGGGCGTGCAGTTCAGGTACAGGAACTGCGACTGGTAGAGGCCGAACCGGGCGCTCGGATCGTTGGTCTCCACCGCGATGCCGTCGCCGACGAGCAGCAGGCTCGCGGTGTGCTTGAGCCGGCCGTCGTCCTTGAGGTCGGCCAGTTGGGCGGCCTTCGCCTTGCTCTGGAGCCGCTTCATGTCGCGGACCGTGTCGAGCCAGTTGAGGTCGTGGGCGCGCTGCGCACCCGCCGGCACCCCGCACAGGGCCCGACCGTCCACGCCCCAGTCGAGCGGGTTGCCCTCGACCACGGGCGCGTAGTCGATCGACTCGATCGCCACCGTGTCGGGGTCGGTGGAGAAGTGCGAGCAGTCCACGCTGGGCGCCACCAGCTTCCTCAGCTCGGCGATGCTCGCGGCGTGCGCCAGCCCGAGGCTGCCCTGGGCCGGCTGCCCCGGCTTCCCGCCGCCCGCGTCCTGCGGGGTCCCCGGGTTCGGACTGCCGGAGCCGTCCGAACTGTTGACGAAGTCGCTGAGGACGCAGCCCTCGACCAGCGCCTTCTCCTTCTTGTACCCCTCGGGTACGGCGAAGGTCGGGTTGCAGGTGAGGATCCGCAGGTCGGACCGGGCGAGGGCGAGGGCCGACTTGGTCTGCGTCGGGGTGACGACGTAGCCCTTGCCGACGAAGACCCGGCTGCTCAGGCCGGAGGCCCCGTCACCGCCCTTGATCGCGTCCATGACCTTCTGCTTGTAGCGCTCCTGGAACTCCTTCATGTCGGAGGCGACGTAGAAGACGAGCTCGCCGTGCGCGGGCCGGTCGCTGCACACGCCCCGCTGGGTCACGGACCACTGTCCGACGCGGGTGAACTCGCTCGTCGGCAGCCGGGGGTCGTCCGGTTCGCCGCTGAGGTCCTCGCAGGAGGTGAACTGCCTGACGTACTGCTGTGCTTCGATGATCGACCCGCCGGCGGACGGACGCGCGACGGACGGGGAGGGGCTCGCGCCCGCACGACCGGCGGCCGGCGCGGGGTCGCCCTGGCAGGCGGCGAGTGCGGGGAGGGCGATGAGGACGGTGGTCGCGGCGAGGGTCCGCTGGAGGCGCATGAGGGGTGCTTTCGGCCGAACGGCAGGTCAGGAGGGTGGCGTGGACATGCTAAACCCCGCCCGATCCGGTGATCGACATCGACGGTGACCCGGTGTCAGGCATAAAGGATCTTGATGTACGGCAAACGGCCGATTACCGCACCTCGGGAATTGCGGCAGCCTTTCCATAGAACGCTTGACCAGGCGTCATGTCTCGGTTGCCAATAAGGTGTGGACGAGTAAAGTCCACGATTGACACCAGCGGGTCCGCTGGTGCCGCTCCCCTGCCCATTTCGCATGACCTCCCCGAGGACGGTGTCGTGAACACTTCCGCAACCCCCACGACCAGCACGGTCAAGACCCCCCTGGTCCCGCTCGACCGGATCGACGTCCACAGCGCCTCGGCGGCCGAGACGCTCGGACGCGTCCTGCCCTCGGAAAACGGTCGTCACGTTCAGGCACCGATGTTCAACTCCGCGCTCTGACACCGGAGCCCGCGCTCTAGACTGGTGGAATGACCGGCCTGATCGCATTTCGCGAGATCGTCCTCAAGGTTCACAGCAGATGCGATCTCGCTTGTGATCATTGCTATGTCTACGAACACGCTGATCAGAGCTGGCGAGCCCGGCCGAAAGTGATCTCCCCCGAGGTCGTTTCGCAGACCGCGTCGCGGCTCGCCGAACATGCCCGTGACCATGCACTCCCCTCCGTCACGGTGATTCTCCACGGAGGGGAACCCCTGTTGGCGGGCCCCGCCCGACTACGCCTCGTGTGCGAGGAGTTCACCCGCGCGCTCGCCGGGACCGCCGCGCTCGACCTGCGGATCCACACCAACGGGCTCCAGCTCACCAGCCGTTGCCTCGACCTCTTCGCCGAATTCGACGTGCGCGTGGGCATCTCCCTCGACGGGGACCGCGCAGCGAACGACCGCCACCGCAGGTTCGCCGACGGGCGCACCAGTCACCCCCTGGTCCTGGCCGCCGTAGCGCTGCTCCGTTCGGAGCCCTACCGCCACCTCTACCAGGGCCTGCTCTGCACCGTGGACCTCGCCAACGACCCCGTCGCCGTGCTGGACGCCCTCGTGGAGCTGGAACCGCCCCGGGTGGACTTCCTGCTCCCCCACGCCACGTGGGAGACCCCGCCGGTCCGGCCCGACGGCGCACCCGACGCGTACGCGCGCTGGCTGCTTCGGGTCTTCGACCACTGGGAGCGCCTCGGGCGGCCGGTCTCCGTACGGCTCTTCGAGTCCCTGCTGTCCACCCTGCGCGGCGGCCCGAGCCTGACCGAGTCCCTGGGCCTCGCGCCGACCGACCTGGTCGTCGTCGAGACGGACGGGACGCTGGAGCAGGTCGACTCCCTCAAGAGCGCCTACGAGGGCGCCGCCGCCACCGGCTTCGACGTCTTCGGCCACTCCTTCGACGAGGTCGCCGCCCACCCCGGGGTACGGGCCCGGCAACTGGGCCTGGCCGGCGTCAGTGCCACGTGCCGCCGGTGCCCCGTCGTACGTTCGTGCGGCGGCGGCCTGTACACCCACCGCTACCGGGCCGACCCGGGCGGCGAGGGCGGCTTCGACCACCCCTCCGTGTACTGCACCGACCTGCGCGAGCTGGTGGACGGCGTCGAGGGCCGCACCGCGTCCCGGCAGACCGCGCCGGAGCTCACCGACCCGGCCGAACTGGCCCGCTCGCAGGAGCAGCTGACCCGGGTCCTGCTCGCCCGGCTGAACGCCGACCGTACGGGTGACCCCGAGTGGGCGCGGTCCTGGGAGCTGCTGGCCCGAGTGGAGCGGGCGGGGGAGCCGGGCGCGCGGGCCTTGGGCGCCGTACTGGACCACCCCTTCACCCGCACCTGGGTCCTGGAGGCCCTGGACGCCGGGCGGGACGGGCGCCCGGACGGCCCCGGCGCGGCGCGCAGACTGGCCGCGCTGGCCGCGGCGGCCGTGCTGCGGGGCGGGCTGGACCTGCCGGCCGAGGTGCCCTACCGGGACGGCGAGGTGTACCTGCCGACGCTGGGGCTGCTGCGGCTGGGCGCGCCGGGCACGCAGGGCCGGGCGGCGCTGCGTGCCACCGGCTCGGGGTACGCGGTGCGCGACGGCCGCGCCGAGCACCGCTTCGGCCCGGCGGCGGGGGACGCGCGTT
The DNA here is from genome assembly GCF_004795055.1 of Streptomyces sp. A1136. Lineage (GTDB taxonomy): Bacteria > Actinomycetota > Actinomycetes > Streptomycetales > Streptomycetaceae > Streptomyces. The sequence continues at coordinate 66,507 of NZ_SSBJ01000020.1, read as the reverse complement.
GGCTGCCCGTACGGAGTTGGTCGCCGCCCGGGTCGGACGGCGCCCCGGTGGCGTTGGAGGACCTCGACCCTTACCGCAACTGCTTCGCCCGCCCGCCCCGGCTGCGACTGGGAGCCGGGGAGGCCGAGGAGTGGCGGGGCCGCCTCGACGCGGCCTGGGCGCTGCTGCACACCGCCGTCCCGGAGTTCGCCCGGGCCGCCGCGGCGGGGCTGACGACGCTGACCCCGCTCGCGGGCGGTCCGCGTGCGCACGGCTGGGGCGAGGCGGGCCGGCACGGCCCGGGGGCGCTCGGGGTGCCGTACGGCGCCGGCGCCCGGGAGACGGCCCTGGCCCTGCTGACGGGCCGGCGGCGGGCGCGGCTGCGGGCGCTGACCGAGGTGGCGGACCTGTACGCGCTCGACGGGGAGTGGCAGCACCCGTCGCCCTGGCGGGAGCGCCCGGTGCCGGTGTCCCGGCTGCTGGCCGACGTGCACGAGCGGGTGGCGGTGGAGGCGTACCGACGGGCCACGGCCGCCCCCGAGCCGGGGGCGTCGGACCGTATCCAGCGGGCCCTGGACCGGCTGGCCGGTGCGGCCGAGCTGACCAGTACCGGCAAGCGGCTGGTGGCGGAGTTGCGGTGGGAGTCGAAGGCGGTCGACGCGTGACGTCTTCCGGCGGCCCGGGCGCGCCCGCGCTGGCCGGGGAGTTACGCCGGCTCGGTGTGCGGCCGGCCGCGCCCCTGCTGGTGCACGCGGCGCTCGGCGGGACCGGCCTGCGGACCGAGTCGCTGCGCGACGCCCTGACGGACGTGCTGGGTCGGGACGGCACCCTGGTCGTACCCGCGTTCACCTCGGAGAACTCCCGTACCTCCACGGCGCACCTGGAGCGGATCGCGGGCCTCTCGCCGTCGCGGGTGCGGGAGTTCCGGGCCCGGATGCCCGCCTTCGACCCGCGACGGACCCCGAGCCAGGGCGTGGGGCGCTTCGCCGAGACGGTCCGTACCTCCCCGGGCGCCGCGCGCAGCGCGCACCCGCAAACCTCCTTCGCGGCACTCGGAAAGGACGCGCGGCGGTTGTGCGCAGGTCACCGCCTCGAATGCCACCTGGGCGAGGAGTCGCCCCTGGGGAAAATGTGCGGGGAGGGGGGTCAGGTGCTCATGATCAATGTGGGATTTTCGGCCTGCACCGCTTTCCATCTGGCGGAGTACCGAATTCCGAAGCCCCCCTTGCGCATGTACGACTGTGTGGTGAAGGTGAACCTTCCGGGGGGCCGGCAGGGGGAGGGGTGGACGACGTACGAGGACGTCGCGCTGGACGACAGTGATTTCGGGGAGATCGGCGACGCGTTCCCGGATTCACGGTTGCGCAGGGGTCGGCTGGGAGGGGCGACGGCCGTGCTCTTCTCGATTCCCGATGCCGTTGGTCACGCAATCGACTGGATGACCGAAAACAGACGCTGATTGACTGAACGATGAGGGGATGTGGCGAAGCAGCTCCGGAATGATGTTTCTTCGCTCGCATCTTCGGGACGGGGGTCGTGTGCCCGCATCAGTGCAGCCGTACTTCTTTCTCAGTTATGCGCATACGCCGAGATTCGGGGCCGGGGGGCCCGACCCCGACATGTGGGTCGAGCGGCTCTTCCGCGATCTCTGCAACCACGTGATGGCGCTGACTGATCTTCCCGCCGGTTCCGAGGCCGGCTTCATGGACCGTGAGATACGCAGCGGCGAGGGCTGGTCGGAACGGCTCGCGGCGGCGCTCGCCACCTGCCGGGTCTTCGTCCCCCTGTTCTCGCCGCGCTATTTCGCCAGCGAGATGTGCGGGAAGGAGTGGTTCGCCTTCGCGCAGCGCGCGATCCAGCACGGCGCGCGCCACAACGAGCCGCCGCCGGAGGCCATCGTGCCGGCCCTGTGGGTCCCGGTGCCGGCGACCCACATGCCGGGCCCGGCCTCGCGGTTGCAGTTCAACCACAACACCTTCGGCGAGCGCTACGTCACCGACGGCCTGTACGGCCTGATCAAACTGCGCGGCTACGCGGAGCAGTACGAGGCGGCCGTGTACGAACTCGCCAAGCGCATCGTGCACGTCGCCGAGACCGTACGCATCGACCCGATCAAGCCGCTGGACTACCGGGTGGTCCCGAGTGCCTTCGGCAGCAACGGCGGCAACCCGGCCCGCACCCTGCACATCACGGTCGCGGCCGCCTCCCGCCACGACATCCCGGAGGGCCGCAGCCCCGAGTACTACGGGGACAACGCGCTGGAGTGGAACCCGTACCACCCGGTGGCGCAGCGGCCCATCGCCTACGTGGCCGAGGACGTGATCCGCAACCTCAACTACCAGACCAGCCTCGGCTCCTTCGACGACGAGGCGGGCCACTTCGACAGCAAGCAGCCGCCGACCCGGCCGGAGATCCTGATCGTCGACCGTTGGGCGGTGGAGGACGAGCAGCGCCGCCAGCGCCTGGCCGCCTTCGACCAGGAACACCGACCGTGGATCAACGTGGTCGTGCCCTGGAACCGGTACGACCACCAGAGCCGCGCGAAGGAGGGCGAGCTGGCGGACCGGCTGGAGGGGACGATGCCCGTCAAGATGAGCCAGGGCCGGGCCGCCTGCCGGGCGGCCGCCAACGGCGTGGCCAACATGGAGATGCTCGGGCAGATCCTGCCCCAGGTGGTCGAGGCCGCCGCCCAGCAGTTCCTCAGACACGCCCAGGTGTACCCGCCGGCAGGCGGTACCCACATCGAACGGCCGCGGCTGATCGGGCCGATGGGGATGGACGAGCCGCCCCCGCCGCCGCCGCGCGTCCCCTTCCCGCCCGACACCGAGGCGGGCGGCGACGCACCGGGCGGGCCCGACACCAACGACGTCAGCGACACAGAGCGGGGGGACACGGATGACAGCCGGTCGTGACAGCCGTGGCGGACGCATCGTCACCTTCTATTCCTACAAGGGCGGTACCGGCCGCACCATGGCGCTGGCGAACACCGCCTGGATCCTGGCGGCCAACGGCAAGCGCGTGCTCGCCGTGGACTGGGACCTGGAGGCGCCGGGCCTGCACCGCTTCTTCCACCCCTTCCTGGACCCCTCCACGCTCGGGGCCACCACCGGGGTCATCGACCTGATCAGCGAATACGCCTGGGCCGCCACCAGCCCGGTGCAGCGCGCCGACGACTGGCACAAGGACTACGCGCGGATACAGCCGCACGCGGTCTCACTCACCCCGGAGACGCTGGGCTGGGAGTTCCCCGACGGCGGCACGCTCGACTTCGTCTCGGCGGGCCGGCAGAACCGCGAGTACTCGGCGACCGTGTCCACCTTCGACTGGGACAACTTCTACGACCGCCTCGGAGGCGGCCTCTTCTTCGACGCGTTGCGCGCCGACATGAAGAAGAACTACGACTACGTGCTGATCGACAGCCGCACCGGCCTGTCCGACATCGCCGACATCTGCACCGTGCACCTGCCGGACGTCCTGGTCGACTGCTTCACCCTCTCCGACCAGTCCATCGACGGCGCAGCCTCCGTGGCCCGGCAGATCGACGAACGGTTCAACGACCGGGGCATCAAGATCTACCCGGTGCCGATGCGCATCGACGAGGGCGAGAAGGAGAAGGCCGACGCGGGCCGGGCACTGGCCCGGATCAAGTTCGACCGTTTCCCGGGCGGCCTCGTCGGGGACGACCTGACGTCCTACTGGGGCGCCGTGGAGATCCCGTACCGGCCCTACTACGCCTACGAGGAGACCCTGGCCACCTTCGGCGACGAGGCCGGTCTCACCAACTCCCTGCTCTCGGCGTTCGAGCGGCTCACCGCCGTGGTCACCGAGGGCGAGGTCACCTCCATGCCGGCCATCGCCGAGGACGCGCGGATGCGCATCCGGGACGCCTTCACCCGGCGCCGCCCGGCCCTGCCCGCCGACCTGTTCCTCTGCTACGTCGCCGAGAACCGGATGTGGGCCGACTGGATCGAGTCGGTGCTCACCCGGGCCGGATTCCGTGTGGTGCCCAAGGACGTGTCGGCGGAAGTGGCCCCCGCCCCCTCCTCCGGGGACACGCTCGGCGGTTCGGGCATCAGCGTCGACAACGCCGCCCGCACGGTCGTGCTGCTCTCCAGTGCCTTCCTCAAGTCCGCGCGCGCCGTCGAGGTGTGGAACCGGGCCGCCGCCGACGACCCGACGGGGGGCCGGCGTCAGCTGGTGCCGCTGCGGGTGGGCGACGTACGGCTCGCGACCCCGTACATCGACCGGAACCCGGTCGACCTCTTCCGTCTCGACGAGGTGCACGCGACGACCGCCCTGCTGCGGGCGGTGGAGCGGCCCATGGCCCTGAACGACACCGTCAACAGTGCCTCCCAGCCCGGCCCCCGGTTCCCGGGCACGGTGCCCAAGATCTGGAACGCGCCGCCCCGCAACACCGGTTTCACCGGGCGCAGCATCGTGCTGGAGCGGATGCGCAACCAGCTCGGCGGGGGGATGGCCGTGGTGCTGCCGCAGCCGCAGACCCTGTACGGGCTCGGCGGCGTCGGCAAGACCCAGGTGGCCCTGGAGTACGTGCACCGGTTCATGGCGGACTACGACCTGGTCTGGTGGATCTCCTCGGAGCAGACCGACGACGTGGTCGCGGCCCTCGCCGAGCTGGCGGTACGGCTCGGCGCCCAGACGGGCGAGGACATGGCGGCCGCCTCCCAGGAGGCGATCGACCTGCTGCGACGCGGCGTGCCCACCTCGCGCTGGCTGCTGGTCTTCGACAACGCCGACGACCCCGAGGCGCTCAAGCGGTTCTTCCCGCCGGGCGGCCCGGGGCACGTGCTGGTCACCTCGCGCAACCAGTCCTGGTCGCAGTACGGGGACGCCCTGCCGGTGGACGTGTTCCTGCGCGAGGAGTCCGTCGAGCACCTCCAGCGGCGCGCCCCCGGTCTTTCCCACGAGGACGCCGAGCAGGTGGCCATAGCGGTGGGTGACCTGCCGCTCGCCGTCGAGCAGGCGGGTGCCTGGATCGCGGAGACCGCCACGCCCGTGTCCGCGTACCTGGAACAGTTGGCGCAGCAGGCCGCGAGCGTGCTCGGGTTGAACCAGCCGGCCGGCTACCCGGAGCCGGTCGCCGCGACCTGGAACGTCTCCATCGAGCGCCTCCAGTCCCGCTCCCCGGCCGCCGTGCGGCTGTTGCAGCTGTGCGCCTTCTTCGCGCCGGAGCCGATATCGGCGAACCTCCTGTACAGCAAGGAGATGATCAACGCCCTCAAGCCGTACGACTCCTCGCTCCAGGAGAAGCTGATGCTGGGGCGGGTGATCCGGGAGATCGGCCGGTTCGCGATGGCCAAGGTCGACCAGGTCGGCAACAGCATCCAGGTGCACCGCCTCGTCCAGGCCGTGATCCGGGCGCAGTTGTCGGAGGAGGAGCAGCGCGAGGCCCGGCACGCCGTGCACCGCATCCTGGCCGGTGCCCGGCCCGATGACGACGAGCCCATAGACAATCCGGCCACCTGGCCGCGGTTCAACACGATCTGGCCGCACCTGACGCCTTCGGAGGCCCGGTTCTGCAAGGAGCCGGAGACCCGCCGACTGCTGATCGACCGGGTGCGCTACCTGTGGAAGCGCGGCGACTTCAAGGCCGCGTACCAGCTCGGCGAGGAGCTGCGCGAGGTGTGGAAGGAGATGCTGGGCGACAGCGACCTCCAGTACCTGTACCTGCGCTTCCACCTGTCGAACATCCTGCGCTCGCAGGGCCGGTTCGTGGAGGCGAAGGAGATGGACGAGGTCACCCTGGAACGGCAGCGGACCGCGCTCGGGCCCTCCCACCCGCACACGTACATGACCACCAGCGGTCTCGCGATGGACCTGGGGGCGCTCGGCCGCTACGGCGAGGCGATGGAGCTGGCGACGGCCGCGCACGAGGGCTTCGGGCAGATCTTCCACGAGGCGCACCCCAGGACCCTGGCCGCCGCGAACAACCTGGCCCTGAACCTGCGCATGGTCGGGCAGTACTCCCGGGCCCGGGAGATCGACCAGGAGGTGTTCGACCGGCGCACCGAGGTACTGGGCCCGGACCACCCGTACACCCTGTCCTCGGCGCAGAACCTGGCCCGTGACCTGCGCGAGGTGGGCCGGTACGACGATTCGGTGCAGTTGCTGAGCCGGACGTACGACATCTACAAGCGGACGCTCGGCCGGGCCTTCCCGGGCACCCTGTCCGCGGCGAAGAACCTGGCGGTGTCGCTGCGCAGGGCGGGCGACCTGGAGGACGCGCTGCGGCTGACGACGGCGACGCGCAACCGCTACCGCGCCAAGTACACGTCCGTCAACCCGGACCTGCTGGCCTGTGAACTGAACCTGGCGGCCGACCTGTTCGCGACCGGGGACGCGGGCGCGGCGCGGGACCTGGCGCAGGAGGTGGTGGACGAGTACGTGAAGGTGCCGGGCGAGCGGCACCCGTACACCCTGGCGGCCGTCAACAACCTGGCCGTCTTCCACTGGGGCACGGGCTCCGCTGACACGGCGGAGCCGATGCTGCGCCAGACGATCCGGCACATGCGCGAGGTGCTGGGCGACAACCACCCGCACACCATCTTCGGCAACCTGAACCTGGCCAACGCCCTCGCCGACCTCGGGGACCCGGAGGGTGCGTTGGAGCTGGAGCGGCTGGTGGTGCTGCGGCTGCGCGAAGCGCTCGGGACGCACCACCCGGAGACCCTGGCGGCCGCGTCGAACATGGCGGTGAGCCTGGACATGATGGGCCGCAAGGAGGAAGCGGCCCGGGTACGGACGGAGACGGTGGCCGAGCTGACGCGCCTGCTCGGCGAGGACCACGGTCTGACCCGCTACGCCCGCGACGAGCGCCGGGTCCACCGCGACCTGGAGCCGCTCGCCGTGTGATCCGACGGAGGGCGGCCCCCGCACGGGCCGCCCTCCGCCCCTACAGCAGACCTGGGGGGTTGCTGTGAGCGACAGCATGACGTTCCGGAACGAGGACCTGCCGGCCCTCTTCCACCACACCGACCAGGCGGCGATCTCCCGGCAGCGGGAGTCCACCCGGGCCACGCGCCGGCAGCTGATGCTGCTGGTGGCGGCCGCGGCGGCCGCCACCCTGCCCTCCGCGCCCGCCGCGGGCCCGCTGCACCTGTTCGGCGCGCTGAGCGCGCTGGCCTACGCCGGGGTGCTGGCGGTGGGCGTAAGGGCGACCAGGCGCCGGGCCCGTCCGCAGTGGCAACTCAACCGGAGCGCGGCGGAGTTCATCAAGTCCCTGGCCTGGCGGTACGCGGTGCACGGGGCGCCGTTCGGCAGTGACGTCGGCGCCCCGGAGGCGACGTACCGGACCCGACTGGAGGCGGGGCTGGACGAGCTGCGCAAGATGGGTTGGGAAGATCCCCGCGCCGCGGGCCTGGTGCCGGAGGGCGGGGAGATCACCGGGGCGATGCAGCGGCTGCGCGGACTGGGCTACCAGGTGCGCCGGGAGACGTACGTACGGGATCGGTTGATCGAGCAGCGCAACTGGTACCAGCGCAAGACGGAGGTGTCCCGGCGGGCGACTGCGCTGTGGTCCTGGACGATCGTGCTGCTGACGTGCGTGGCCCTGCTGTTCTCGCTGCTCGGCGCGTTCGGCTCGGGGCCGGGCCCGTCACTCACGGCGCTGCTGAGCGCCGCCGCCGCGGCGGCCGTCGCCTGGAACGAGGTCAGGCGCCACCATCCGCTGATCGAGGCGCACACGCTGATCGAGCAGGACCTGTCGGCGATGATGGTGGTGATGCAGACGACGATCACCGAGTCGCAGTGGCCGTCGGCGGTGTACGAGACGGAGCGGTACGTCTCCCCGCAGCACACGGACTGGCTCGCCCGGCACAGCAGTTGAGCGGTGGCGGGCACAGGGCGTGGCTCACTCCCGGGTCACGCCCTCCCGCCAGATGACGGTGACGGGTTTGCCGAGTGCCCGGGCGTAGGCGACGATCTCGCCGGTGCCGCCGTGGCCGCGGGCCGGGAGGCCGTCCCAGACGGCGACCAGGCGGTCGCACGACTCGGCGATGTAGGTGCCGGCGGCGTAGTACGCCTCGTCGGTGGAGCGGGCGAAGCCCATCCGCACCTCCTGGGCGGCCCGGCGCCTGAGCCGCCGGTAGCGGGCCAGGGCTTCGGCGTCCGCGAAGTCGTCCTCGTAGTCCTCGCTGGGGATCACCACGGTGAGGTCCGCGCCGCATTCCAGGGCGATGCCGGCGAACAACTGGTCCGCGCCCTCCGCGAGGCTGGAGAGCGCCTCCAACGGCCCCTCGCGGCCGCACAGTACGGCCCGCAGGCACTGCCCGACGTGTCCGAGCGCCTCGATGGGAATCGACCGGTGACCGGTCACCCCGATGCGTTTCATAAGGAAACCTGCCTCCCCCCGGAAACACGCACGCCCTGGACATCCTCCCAGAAGGCGGGAGGACGTCCAGGGGTACGCGGACGCGGGTGGCTCAGTACACGCTGACGCCGTAGGCGTTCAGGGCTTCCACGACGGGCTGGAAGAAGGTGGTCCCGCCGGAGGAGCAGTTGCCGCTGCCGCCGGAGGTGAGGCCGACCGCGCGGCTGCCGGAGTAGAGCGGGCCGCCGCTGTCGCCGGGCTCCGCGCAGACATTGGTCTTGATCATGCCGTAGACGATGTCGCCGTTGCCGTAGTTGACGGTGGCGTTGAGGCCGGTGACGGTGCCGCCGTGGACTCCGGTGGTGGAGCCGCGTCGGGTGACGGACATGCCGGTGGTGGCGTCGACGGCGCTGGTGATGTCCTGGCTGCCGACGGTGCCGGGCGGCACGGGCGAGTTGCCGGCGTACTTGATCAGGCCGTAGTCATTGGTGGGGAAACTGGAGCCGACGGTGGTGCCGATGGTGCTGCTGTGGGAGGTGCTGGTCCACCAGGTGCCCGCGCCGTCGGTGCAGTGCCCGGCCGTGAGGATGTAGTAGTTGCTCCCGCTCCTGACGTTGAAGCCGAGCGAGCAGCGCCAGCTCGACGCGTAGATGGCGTCGCCGCCGGAGAGCAGCTTGCGCAGCTTGCCGGAGGTGCGCTCGATCCGCAGGGCCGCGGCGTCGGGTCCGGCCTCGCGGCGGATCCTGGCGATGTCGGCGGCCGTGACGGTGGAGTCGGCGGTGACCACGAGGGTCCCGGTGGCGGGGTCGGTGTTCCAGGCGGTACCGGCGACGTCGGCACGCAGGACGGAGGCCTCGGCCGAGGCCAGCCGGGCGGCACTGAAACCGCTGTCCTTCGCGTCCGCGCTGGCGGCGGTGGGCAGCGCGAGCGCGGCGACGGCGGCGGCGCCGACGGCGGCCGCGAGCAGCCTGGTACGGGTGATCTTGGTCCTCACTTCGTCCTCCCGGTAAGGGATCGGGGCCCGGCGCGTGGGGGTGCCGGTGCCTGTGAGGGAGCGGCCGGGGGCACGGCGAACGCCTGGCGTTCGCCGTGCCCCTGACAAGTCCCTAGAGAGACGCTGACGGGAGTGTCCTGGCGTCAGATTGCTGGAGCAAGGGCGGGTTTCAGCCTCCGCTCGCCCGCCGCGACCGCGAACGGCAGGATGTTGCCGGGCGGGGGGAAGGGGCAGATGAAGTGATCGGCGAAGGCACAGGGAGGCAACAGCGCCCGGTTGAAATCGACGGTGACGGAGCGGTCCGCGGCGGGGGTACCGGGCCGCAGGAATCGGAAACGGTAACTGGACGTGCCGCTGGTGGCGTCGGCGAAGACGGCCCAGAGGCTGCCGTCCTCACGGTCCACCGCGACCTGGAGGGTGTGCTCCACGCCCCCGTGGACGAAGCTCAGCTCACCCCCGAGGCCGAGCCCCCGGGTTCGTCCGTCGGCGTTCTCGACCTGGACGGTCTGGTCCTCGCCGTAGGGGCGGAAGTGGCCCACCTGCACGAAGTCGGGATCGTAGGGGCCCGCCTCGATACCGCCGAAGGCGCGCCGGGCCGCCGCGGCCGGGTCGAAGGCGCGGACCGCCCACTCCCCCTCCCGCAGGACGACCACGAGGCGTACGTCCCCGGCCGTGACCCGCGACCGCGAGGCCGGACCGTCGTCGGCGGCGAGTTCGACGTCGCCCGTGAAGGGCTGGCCGTCGAGGCCGAGTCCGTCCCGCGGTCCGGCGTTGAGGGCCACCGCGCCCTCGGTGACGCGCCAGCGCCCCGGAACGGCCGGAATTCGACCGTCCGGGTAGTCGGCGAGCCAGTGCGTGCCGGTCAGGGAGAGTGGTCCGTAAGGGGCGGACACGGTGGCCAGGCGGCGTTCGTGCCACTGCTTCCAGGCGGTGTCCGGGTCGTCCGCCGCGTGGCCGCCCGCTTCGTGATCGCTCATGGCCCTCAGCCCTTCCACACGGGCGGTGAGGGGAACCGCCCGGTACTCCGTCCGGGGCCGCGGGTCACCTGACAGGCGGTCAGCAGCCGTCGCAGGGACAGCAGCAGCACTCGCACCCGTCGCAGCCGCCGCAGTCGCAACCGCCGCAGTCACCGCAGTCGCAGTCGTCGCACCACGCGTCCCGCTTCTCGCGCGACCACGGGCCCTCGTAGTCGGTACAGCACAGTTGGCAGGTGCAGAACAGCCCCACGGCGACCGCGCAGCCGGCGAGCAGCCCGCGGCGCGGCTTCCGCGGGGGCAGCCCGCCCCCACCGCCGCCCCAGCCGGGGCCGCCCGGGCCCATCGGCGGGGGCATCCCCGGCCCGGCCGGCGGGTACGGGGCGTACGGGCCTCCGCTCCCGTACGGCGCCCCGCCGGCGCCCGGGCCCCCGTACCCCTGCGGCGCGGCCCCGAAGCCGCCCTGCCCCGCGGAGTTCACCGCCGTGTGACCGCAGCCGCCGGTCCCGAAGGCGCGGTCCACGGAGGTGCGCAGTTCGTGCACCAGCAGCCGGTGCGCGAGGCCCGCGTCGGCGAACTCCACCTCGCGCAGGGCGAGCCGGATGCCGTGGAGGGCGTCGTCGCACAGTCGCCGGGCCTCGGTGAGGGTGGTGCCGGTGGCCGTGAGGGGGTTCCAGGCGCCCGCCTCGGCGTCGGCGGCCCGATCCTCCACGGCGTCCAGCAGGTGCGCGAGCCGCCCGAAGTAACGGCCCGCCTCGGCGAGCGCGGCGGCGTTGCCTGGCCGTCCGGCGAGGATCGCGGTATGCGCGAAGGCGGCCGCCGTCGCGGTCTCCGTCGGCTCGGTGACCACCAGCACGGGTGTGCCGGGGCCTGCCAGGGACTCGATGCCGCCCTGTCGGTCGACGGCGTCGACCAGCACCGCCGTGTCGAAGCCCAGCGAGGCCCCGGTCCGGGCGCCGGCCCGGTCCCAGCCCCGGGCGACCCGGCGGGCGGCGGCCGCGATCGGGGCCCGGGCCAACAACCCGTCTCGGTCCGCGACGTGGTCCCGCACCTTCGCGGAGGCGAGCACCAGTGAGACCGCGGCGGCGAGGCGGGCACCCTGCCCGTCGGCCACCGCGGCCGTCCGCATCCCGCGCAGGGGACACGGCCCGGCGGTGCGGCGCGAGCCGGGGGCCGGGCCAGACTGAGCCTCCGTCAGAACGGAGACCAGCAGCCCGTCGTAATTGGTGACGATCCTGGCGAACTGGCCGTGGTCCCCGCGAAGTGCCAGGCACAGCCCGCAGAGATGGGCCATCCACTCGGTCTTGAACCGCTCCCCCAGCCGGTGCGTGCAGGGTCTGACTATGCCGAACAAGTGTGGTTCCCCCGTGTCATACGCGTGCTTGGCGGGCATCGTATCGAGCCCGGTCGTTCACCCGTACGCCCGCAGGGCTCACCCGGACGGCGTCCGCAGTCGTATTTTCACTCAGTCAGCAGCGACAGGCGGTCGGAACCTTGACGGTGCAACGGATGTTCTGCACCAGTACCGTCACGAAACCCGTGCGCGCCGACTATCCACTTGGCGCGTTGTCAGCATCATGGACGACCATAGGGGCAGCGGAAGAGAAGACAACTGACCGCGGTGAAAGGAGGCGTCCATGGGTTCGGTGCGCAAGGCGAGTGCCTGGTTGGGTCTCGTGGAGGACAACGACGACGAGCGGTACTACGACGACGACTACGCGGAGGCCGTGGAGCGTCAGCACGGCGGCTCGGTGTCCGGACCCGGCGACCAGTGGGTCACCGATCCGCGCGTCAAGGTGGCGTCGGAGTCCGCGGTCGAGCAGGGTCGGCGGATCGCGACCGTGACGCCCGACGGATTCCGTGACGCGCGTGGAATCGGCGAGCTGTTCCGCGAGGGCGTCCCGGTGATCGTCAACCTCTCGTCCATGGAGCCGGCCGACGCGAAGCGCGTGGTCGACTTCGCCGCCGGTCTGACCTTCGGGCTCCGCGGCTCGATCGAGCGGGTGGCGACCAGGGTCTTCCTGCTGACCCCGGCCGACACCCAGATCGTCAGCGGCGAAGCGGGCGGTCGCGCCCGGGACTTCTTCAACCAGAGCTGAGCAGGGCCCTCACCGGAAGGCGTCGAGCCCGGTGAGCGCCTTGCCCAGCACCAACTGGTGCATCTCGACGGTTCCCTCGTAGGTGAGGACCGATTCGAGGTTGGTGGCGTGCCGCATGACGGGGTATTCGAGCGAGATCCCGTTGGCACCCAGGATGGTCCGCGCGGTGCGGCAGATGTCGATGGCCTCGCGGACGTTGTTGAGCTTGCCGAAACTGATCTGCTCCGGTCGCAGGGACCCCGCGTCCATGCGCCGGCCCAGGTGGTGGGCGAGCAGGATGCCCTTGTGGAGTTCCAGCGCCATGTCCGCGAGCTTGGCCTGGGTGAGCTGGAAGCCGCCGATCGGCTTGCCGAACTGCTCCCGCGTCTTCGCGTAGTCGAGCGCCGCCTCGAAGCAGGCGCGCGCCGCGCCCATGGCACCCCAGATGATCCCGTACCGCGCGTGGCTGAGGCAGCCCAGCGGCCCCTTGAGCCCGGTGACGCCGGGAAGCACCGCGTCGGCGGGCAGCCGTACGTCGTCCATCACCAGCTCGCTCGTCACCGACGCGCGCAGCGACCACTTGTGCTTGATCTCCGGCGCGGAAAAGCCGGCGCTGTCCGTGGGGACGGCGAATCCGCGGATTCCCTCGTCGGTCTGCGCCCAGACCACGGCGACGGCGGCGACGCTGCCGTTGGTGATCCACATCTTGCGGCCGTTCAGCACCCAGTCGGTACCGTCGCGCTTGGCGTACGTGCGCATCGCGGCCGGGTCGGAGCCGACGTCCGGCTCGGTCAGTCCGAAGCAGCCGATCAGCTCGCCGGCCGCCATGCCCGGGAGCCAGCGCTGCTTCTGCTCCTCCGAGCCGTAGCGGTGGATGGCGTACATCGCGAGCGAGCCCTGTACGGAAACCAGGGACCGGATGCCGGAGTCGGCGGCCTCCAGCTCCAGGCAGGCCAACCCGTACTGCACGGCGCTGGCCCCGGCGCACCCGTACCCCTGAAGGGACATCCCGAGCGCCCCGATCGCCCCGAGCTCCCGGGCCAGCTCCCGGATGCCGGGCAGCTCCCCGCGCTCGTACCAGTCGGCGATCTCCGGCAGCACCCGGTCCGCGGCCCAGCCGCGCACGGTGTCTCGGACGGCGCGGTCCTCGGGGCTCAGCAGATCGTCGAGCCCGAGCGGGTCGGTGGGTACGAAGGACACGTGGCCTCCCGGCGGCCTGGAGCGAAACCTAGCGCCGCAAGTTTCTCCCCCCGCCGCCCTCTTTTCCAGCCCCCCCGGCGACCCGCCGGCCACGCTCGGCCCCGGCGGCCACGCTCAGCCCCGCCGGCCACGCTCAGCCCCGCCGGCCCACGGCCGCGTCGCACTCCGCCTGCTCACCGGTCGACCGCCCCTGCGCCGGCACCCGCGCCGTCTCCGACGCGTCCCCGCACTCCATCGCCCTCGGCAGCTTCAACGCCATCACCGCCCCCGCGAACAACAACAGCGCGCTCACCACCAGCGTCACGTGCAGCCCGTGCACGAACGAGTGCCGCGCCGCCGCGTACAGCGACTCTCCCGCCGACCCGCCCAACCGCGCCGCGATCTGGTACGCCTCGCCCAGGGAATGCGCCGCGTTCCCCGAGTCGGCGGCCGACACCCCCGGTACGTCCGCCAGCCCGGGCGCGTACGCCGCGTTCATCACGCTCCCCAGGAGCGCGATGCCCATGCCCGCCCCGAGCTGGTAGGAGGTCTCGCCTATGGACGCCGCGCCGCCCGCCTTGGTCGCCGGCACCTCGCTCAGCATGGACTCGTACGCCGCGAACAACGTCGTCTGGAGCCCGAAGCCGAGCAGCACGAACCCGACGGTCAGCAGCACCGGCCGGTCCTGCTGCCCCATCAGCGTCAACAACAACACCGAGCAGCCGGTCAGCACGAAGCCCAGCGAGACCATCGTGCGCGGCCCGATCCGCTGGAGGGTGTACGAGCCGGTCGCGCCCGCGGCCATCGCCGCGAAGGTCAGCGGCAGCAGTCGCAGACCCGTCTGCAGCGGGGTGAGGTGCAACACCAGCTGGAGGTACTGGACGGCGATCAGCTCCAGGCCGACCAGCGCCAGCATGGCGAGCACGATGCAGCCGACGGATGTGGAGAAGGCGGCGCGGGAGAACATCCGCATGTCGATCAGCGGGTGCGTCCGCCGCCTCTGGCGCCGCACGAACAGCACGAGCAGCGCCGCGCCCAGCAGCAACGGCACCAGCGCCTGCGCGTCGGCGAGCTGCCGCTCCGCGCCCAGCCGCTTGACCCCGAGCACCGCTCCCAGCACGCCGCCGGCCGCCATCAGCGCGCCCAGGACGTCCCAGGGTCCGTCGGCGGAGCCCTTCGACTCGGGCAGCAGCCACCGGCCCAGCGGAAGGATCAGCGCCATCAGCGGGATGTTGATGAGGAAGACCGAACCCCACCAGAAGTGCTGGACGAGGAACCCGCCGAGCACCGGCCCGCTCGCCGCCCCGATGGCCGCTACGGCGGTCCATATCCCGATGGCCAGCGCCCGCTCACGCCGGTCGGGGAAGACCTGGCGCAGGATCGACAGGGTGGCGGGCATGATCATCGCGCCACCGACGCCGAGCAGGGCGCGCGCGGCGATCAGGACCTGCGCGTTGTCGGCGAGGGCGGCGACCGCCGAGGCGACGCCGAAGAGTCCGTATCCGAGCAGGAGTATCCGGCGACGCCCGACCCGGTCACCGAGGGTGCCGAAGAGGATCAGCAGGGCCGCGCACACCAGCGGATAGGCGTCGACGATCCACAGGAGTTCCATCGCCCCGGGGCGCAGGTCCTCGGTGACGGAGGGGACGGCGACGTGCAGGATCGTCGCGTCGAGCGCGACCAGCACGAGGCTCACGCACAGCACGCCCAGCACCAGCCAGCGGTTGGTCCCGCCGGAGACGGCGCCCATCCGTTGCCGGGCGGACAAGGGGGAGGGCGAGGCGGGGGGAACCGACACGGGGGGAACCGTAGAGCGCTCACCGTCGCCGGTCGTGTTCGTCCCCGACATGCATGTACCTCCCAGGTGATCCCTCGCACTCGGCGGACCAGCGTCTTGTGGGGGCCGCGGAGGGTGGTGCGCTTGCGGCGTCCTGCGGGGTCCGGCATCGACTCGCGCGAGTGAAGGGTCAGCGTACGCGAGTTCGCCTGACCGACGCGTGGTCAAGCTCTCATCACGGCGAGGCCCTCCTTGTGGCGTGCGCCACTCGTCCCGCTCCCCCACCCCGCCCGCGTGGCCGCCGCCCGTGGTCGCGGGCCCTGGACCGGGGGCGGCGGAGTCGATAATCGTGCCCGTGAAAGATCTCGTATTGCGCCGGGCCGCTCCCGCGCTGACCGCCTTCGCGGCGATACGGCTGCTCGGGCTGGCAGCGCTCGCCGTGTGGGGTGCGGCGGTCGGCAGCAGTCCGCACACCTTGCTCTCGGCGCGCTGGGATTCGCTCTGGTACGCCCGGATCGCCGCCGAGGGATACGGGTACGAGGTGGTCCTGCCGAACGGCGGCGTCCATTCCAACCTGGCTTTCTTCCCGCTGCTGCCCTGGCTGGAGCGGCTCGTCGCCGCGCCCACGGGGCTGTCGTACGGCTCCGCGGGCCTGGTGGTGTCGGTGGTCGCGGGGCTCGCGGCGGCCTGGGGCATCTTCGCCGTCGCCTCCCTCCTCCACGGCCGTCGGACCGGGGTGATCGCCGTGGCGCTGTGGGCGGCGCTGCCCGTCGCCGTGGTGCAGTCCATGGCGTACAGCGAGTCGCTTTTCACCGCACTGGCGGCCTGGGCCCTTTACGCCGTGCTGCGCGGCCGGTGGCTGACGGCGGGCCTGCTCGCCGCGGGGGCCGGACTGACCCGCCCGGTCGGCGCCGCGGTGGTCGCGGCGGTGTGGGTGGCGGTCGTACTGGCCTGGCGGCGCGGCGAGCGGTCCTGGCGGTCGGCGGTCGGGGCCCTGCTGGCCCCGACGGGTGCGGCGGCGTACGTCCTGTGGGTGGGCGCGCACACGGGGACCGGGCTGCTCGGCTACCTCGACGTGCAAGCCGGCTGGGGCAACGGCTTCGACGGCGGCTTGGCCTTCGCCCGGTTCATCGGTGCCCGACTGGCGTCACCGGCGTTCGCGGCCGGGGTGGGGCTGCTCGCCGGGGTGGGGCTGGTGCTGTGGTTGTACGGGCTGTGCGTCCGGCAGCGTCAGCCGGCGGCGTTGCTGGTGTACTGCGGGATCGTGGTGGCGCTGGCGCTGTGCGCGTCCGGGTACTTCGGCTCGAAGCCCCGGCTGCTGCTGCCCGCCTTCCCGCTGCTGCTGCCGGTGGCGGTGGGGCTGGCGAAGTGGCGCACGGGGCGGGCGGTCGCCGTCCTCGGGGCGCTGGCCCTCGTGTCCGCCGCGTACGGGGCCTTCTGGCTGAACGGGTCGGGTCCGCCGTAGGAACCGGCGGGGTCGACGGGGTGATCACGGAATGGATCATTCCGATCCATGTTTGAGCAAAGTGATTGAGCTGCGGCAATAAACGACGAGTAAGTGTGCGGATAATTGCCGCGCGAGAGTTCCAACCGCAGGCTAATTAACGGGAATTCAGCTCGCGTGAGACCAACTCCACATCACATGGTCATCACAAAGCCCGCGATTCGCCCGGGCCGCGCTTCGACGCGCGGTAACGTCGATTGAGTGCGTACCGACCAAATCCTGACCCGTCTGGAGCGGGTCTTCGCCCGGCTGGACCGGGAACCAGAGCGACCGGCCCATCTGCAAACCCCGCGGATGAGCCGGCATCGCGTCGTGCTCCTCGCGTCGACCCTCGTCTTCTACGTCGCGATCGTCGTGGCCGTACTGACGACGTCCTGGCTCGTCCGGCTGGACTGGCAGATCATGTTCTTCCGGCCCTACGAACAGTGGCCGCAGCTGCACGCCTTCCTCGACTACCTCGTGGTCCTGGGCCAGCGCGGACCCACCGCGGTCATGGTCGCGGCCTGGCTCGGCTGGCGCTCCTGGCGCCAGCACACGCTCCGCCCGCTGATCACGCTCGGCGTGGCACTGCTGCTGCTGAACGTCACCGTGGGCTCGGTGAAGCTCGGCCTCGGGCGGCTCGGTCCGCACTATGCCACCCAGATCGGTTCCGCCGAGCTCTTCGCCGGCGGCGATATATTCCCTTCCGGTCACACCGCCAACGCCGTCGTCACCTGGGGAATCCTGGCCTACCTGGCCTCCACCGTGGTCACCCGGCGGGTCCTGTCGATGGTCTCGGCGATCGTCTCGCTGAGCGTCGGCGCCACCACCGTGTACCTCGGCACCCACTGGGTCAGCGACGTCCTGCTCGGTTGGACCGCCGGGCTGTTGGTGCTGCTGGCCCTGCCGTGGTTCGAGCCGCTGATCGCCCGGTCCGAGGCCTACGTCTTCGAGCTGCGCGAGCGCCTGCGCAACCGTCTGGAGGAGGGGCAGGTGTCCGAGCCGGTCGCCGCCGCGCTCGTCCCGCTGGTCTCCGCGGGCGGCAAGTGGCAGCTGCGGCGCGCCGCCGACGCGACGGCCGGAGCCGGCCCGTCCGGCGGCCACGCCCCCGCGCCGCGCCCGGTGGCGCACGCCGCCGCCCGACCGCACGTCATACGGTCCGAACGCACCCCGGTCACCCCGGCGGGCAGCCGCCGTCCGGCGCACGCCGAACGGGCCGGCGCCCGGGGGACGGCGGCCCGGCCGGTCGCGGGCGGCTGAGCCGGCCCGACCCCGGCGGGAGGGTACGCACAGCCACCCCGCACCAGGCACGCGACGGCGGGCCGGTTCTCCGAACCGGCCCGCCGTCGTCGTTGATATGCCCAGCCCGTCACCCCGACGCCAGGACGTTCCTCCGTACCGGGTCACGCTTGTGTCACGAATTGTCGACAGTTCCTTGCCGAGCCCCTTGGCCGCGGCACCGCGCCGGGAAGCGGGAAAAGAGGGCGCGCGGAAGGCGATTGCGGCATGCGCGGACAACGCCTTCGGAATTCCACCCGCGCCCCCGGCTCCGGCCTATTACCCGCGGGGAATTGCGCCGCGCGGCGCCCGGACTGAATCCCCCTCAGTTTCTCCCCACGTCCTTCACGGACCGGTCGAGAAGGTCCCGCATGCCCCGCAGGCGCTCGGTCAGCTCCACCGGCTCGACCACCTCGAACTCACAGCCGAGCAGCATGAGGTGAATCACGAGGACGTCGAGGTTCACCGCCCCCGTGCGCAGCAGGCAGCTGCGCGCGTCGAGCGGCTCCAAGGTCCCGTCGCTCGGCCCGACGGTCCGCGCCGCCTCCTCCGCCGACACCTTGAGGCGCACCAGCGCCCGTGCGGCGTACGCGCGCTGGGACACGCCCCGGGAGACGTACGCGGCGAGGTCCGCGGCCGGGGGCGGGCGCGGGGTGAAGCGCGGGCCGTGCGGGGGCCGGGGTTCGATCCGGTCGGCGCGGAAGGTACGCCAGCCCTCCCGGTCGAGGTCCCAGGCGACGAGGTACCAGCGCCGCTCGGTGCACACCAGTCGGTGCGGCTCCACGGTGCGGTGGGTGACGACGCCGTCGTGGTCGCGGTACGCGAAGCGCAGCCGCTCGCTGTCCCGGCAGACGGCGGCGAGCCCGGTGAGCACGGCGGGGTCGACGGTGGGGCCCTGCGGGCCCCTCAGCATGGGCACGGTGAACTCGTTGAGCGCCGAGATCCTTCGACGCAGCCGGGACGGCAGCACCTGCTCCAGCTTGGCCAGGGCCCGTACGGAGGACTCCCCGATCCCCTCGACGCCGTTCCCGGCGGCGGTGCGCAGGCCCACGGCCACCGCGACGGCCTCGTCGTCGTCGAGCAGCAGCGGCGGCAGTTCCGCCCCGGCCCCCAACTGGTACCCGCCGCCGGTGCCGGGACTGGCGTTCACCGGGTACCCCAACTGCCGCAGCCGGTCGACGTCCCGCCGCACGGTGCGCGGGGTCACCCCGAGCCGTTCGGCGAGGGCGGCCCCGGTCCACTCCCGATGGGCCTGCAACAGCGACAACAGATGCAACAACCGCGCGGAGGTCTCAAGCATCCCCGAAGTCTGCCGGTCCCCCACCCACCCCTTCCCCACCGGCGCCCCAGGCGCGACCCGGCCGAAGCCGGCCCACCCACCCCCACCGCCCCCTCCAGCTCGCCGACCTATCCACCCCGGCCGACCCATCCCAGCCCGCCGGCGATCGAGGCGCACGGCCGGCCGGAGCACCGGCCGGGGAGTCAGCGCGGGGTCCGGGCGGAGTCCCGATACCGCCCGCGCCTCCCCCACCAGCCCGCCTACCCATCCCAGCCCCGCCGGCGATCGAGGCGCACGGCCGGGCGGAGCACCGGCCGGGGGTCAGCGCCGGGTCGGCCGCTTCGGTACCGCCCCGCCCGCCGAAGCCACCGGCACCGGCACCGGCACGCCAGCCGGCGAAGCCACCGGCACCGGCGAAGCCACCACCGGACCAGCCGGCGGAGCAACCGGCGGAGCAACCGGCAACACCAGCATCGTCCCCACCGCCACCGCCTCCGGCTTCCCCCCGATCACCGCCCGGTTCGCCTCGTACAGCGCCTTCCAACCCCCCGCCACCCTCCGCCGCCGCGCGATCGAGTCCAACGACTCCCCCTGCCGCACCACGTGCATCCGCCCCGCCAACCCGTACCGCTTCGAGCACACCGGCCACGCCTCCCACCCCTGGGTGCCCAGCACTTCCTCGCCCACCCTGATCTGCTGCTCCCGTCGCGCCAGGTCGGCCCGCGGCGCGAAGACGAGCCCCCCGTACTCCTCCCAGGTCGGCTGCCGGAACTGCAGCCCCCCGAAGAACCCGTTGCCCGTGTTGACCGCCCAGCGCCCGCTGCTCTCGCAGTCGGCCACGCAGTCCCAGGGCCACTCCCCGCCCGGCCCGCAGTCCCCCGGCCCCTGCCCGATCACCCCGGGCGCCCCGGGATGCGCCGCCCCGGCGGGCCCGGGCGCCGGCGGCGGTGGGGCCGAGGTCGCGCGGAAGGGGAGTACGAACACCAGCGCGGCTGCGGTCACGGCCGCCGACGCGGTCAACCGGGTGCGGAGGTCGGGCATCGGGTCACGCTAGGCACGCCCGCGACGCGCTCCCGACCCGCCACGCGGCCGACCTCCGCGCGCCACCCGGACGGCCGACCCGCCACCCACCCCGCGAACCGGGCAGCTTCGGCCGACAACTGCACTGAACCGGACGAGAGTTGCCACAAAAGAAAGTGCCCACCGGGCCGTTCACTCTCCCGGGTGGCCGGTTCGATTCCGTTCCCTCAAACGGCGTGACCCCGCGCACCGCTCCTCCGTTGTGCCCGGCGAGCCGGGAACCACCCGGCGCCCGCTCGCCTAGTCCGAGGAGCCACCCCGTGCCGCGCATGCTCGACGTCAGTGATGAGGTACGTGCCGAGATCGGTGACGAAGAAGCCGACAGGCTGCTCGTCGGCGACGACGCGCCGGGCAGTTACGACTGCACCTCCTGCCGCACCCCCGGCGACCCCGAGCGCGAACCCACCAGCACGGTGCTGTTCGTCGGCGAGGAGACCGCCGTCCTGGCCTTCGCGCACGCCAACTGCATCCCCTCGCAGGTCGTCTCCGTCTCCGAGGAGCAGCTCCAGGGCGCCGTCCGCTCCATCACGGGCGACAGCCCGGCACCGGCGGCCGTGCCCTCGTCCGGTGACGAGCCGCAGGCCGTGCCCGGTGGCCAGGCCGTCCTCGGCATCACCAGCGGCCTGGTCCTGATCGGCGGCGAGCTGCACCCCGCGCTGGTCGTCGAGCCGACCGCGCCGATCGCCCGTCCCGGCTCGACCGGCCCCGGCGACGACTTCCTGCCGCTCCTCATCGAGCAGGGCTTCATCCCCGTCACCGACACCAGTGAGCTGCCCTCCCCCCTGCACGGCTGGTCGGTGCTGCTCGCCGCCGGTCAGCTGCACGCGGTGCTCCAGCCCGGGCCGCAGGGCGGCAGCCCCATCCACTGGTGGCAGGCACACCAGGCGCTGTCCGTGACCGACGGCTGGAGGGCCGCCGTCAACAAGACCCAGCGCGTCCTCGTCTACGCCGCCCCGGTCGGCTCGATCGGTCAGCAGCCCCGTGAGGACCTGCTCCGCGACGCCCTCGACAAGGCCGCCGCCGACGGCCAGCTCGTCGCCGCGTCGATGCCCCTGGCGGGTACTCCGGGCGCCTGACGCCCGCCCCCGACGGGTCGGGCCCCGACAACCGGTCCGCCCGCGTCGCAACGGCCGCCCGGCCCCTCGCCGAAGGGGCCGGGCGGCCGCGCGACGTTCCGCCGCCCCGCCTGTCGAACCGCGTTTTCGCCCCGGTCAGGCCGCATCCGCAGGGCTCCGGGTTCGTTGGCTGATACGTGCATCCATACGACTCCTCCCGCGCCCCGTCCTTTTCGAGCAGCGTCCCCCCGATGCGCCCGTCCCGGGACCTGGACACCGCCCCGGCCGCCTCGCACACCCCGATCTACGACCTGCTGTACTCGGAGTACCTGCGCGCCTTCCGGGCGCTGCCGGGCGACCGTTCGGGCGAGGAGGACCTGGGCTTCACCTCGTTCTCCTACGGCGGCACCTCCACCGGCTTCGCCTACTCCGCCAGCACCGGCGGCAGCGCGTACGGCAACGGCTGGACCCGTTCCTCCTGGCAGCCGGCGGAGGGCTGGCAGCCCGCGTACGCCCCGACCCCCCAGCCGCTGCCGCAGCCCTCGTACGCGTACGCCGGAAGCAGCGGCGGCACCGGCGGTTACGACGCCAACGGCAACGGGCGGCAGCACCAGACCGGGATGCACCACATCCCGGCGGCCCTGCCGCCCGCTCCGCGCCGGGGCTACTGACCCCGGCGGCACGTCACCGCGTACGCCTGCTTCTTCGCGTACGCCTACTTCTTCTTCTTGTACTGGGCGCCGCGCTTCTCGCGGACCCGGACCGAGATGTGGATCGGGGTGCCCTCGAAGCCGAACTCCTCGCGCAGGCGACGCTCGATGAAGCGGCGGTAGCCGTGCTCCAGGAAGCCGGAGGCGAAGAGGACGAACCGCGGCGGCTTGCTGCCCGCCTGGGTGCCGAACAGGATGCGGGGCTGCTTGCCGCCGCGGATCGGGTGCGGGTGCGCGGCGACGACCTCGCCGAGGAAGGCGTTCAGCCGGCCGGTGGGGACGCGCGTCTCCCAGCCGGCGAGGGCGGTCTCGATCGCCGGGACCAGCTTCTCCATGTGGCGGCCGGTGAGCGCCGAGACGTTCACCCGCGGCGCCCAGGAGACCTGCTGCATCTCGGTCTCGATCTCGCGCTCCAGGTAGTAGCGGCGCTCCTCGTCGAGCTCGTCCCACTTGTTGTACGCGATCACGATGGCCCGGCCCGCCTCGACGGCCATGGTGATGATGCGCTGGTCCTGGACGCTGATGGTCTCGGTCGAGTCGATCAGGATGACCGCGACCTCCGCCTTCTCGACGGCGGCGGCCGTGCGCAGGGAGGCGTAGTAGTCGGCGCCCTGCTGGAGGTGGACCTTCTTGCGGATGCCGGCGGTGTCGACGAACTTCCAGGTGACGCCGCCGAGCTGGATCAGCTCGTCGACCGGGTCACGGGTGGTGCCGGCCAGCTCGTTGACGACGACGCGGTCCTCCTTGGCGACCTTGTTCAGGAGGGAGGACTTGCCGACGTTGGGCCGGCCGATCAGCGCGATGCGGCGCGGGCCGCCGAGGGGGGCGGCGCCGAAGGTCTGGGCGGGCGCCTCGGGCAGTGCGTCGAGGACGGCGTCCAGCATGTCGCCGGTGCCGCGGCCGTGGAGGGAGGACACCGGGTGCGGCAGGCCGAGGCCGAGCGACCACAGGGAGGCGGCGTCGGACTCGCCGCTCAGACCGTCGACCTTGTTGGCGCACAGCACGACGGGCTTGCCGGCCCGGCGCAGCAGCTTGACGACGGCCTCGTCGCTGTCGGTGGCGCCGACCTTGGCGTCCACGACGAAGACGACCGCGTCGGCGGTCTCGATGGCGTACTCGGCCTGGGCGGCGACGGCCGCGTCGATACCGAGGACGTCCTGCTCCCAGCCGCCGGTGTCGACGACCTTGAATCGGCGGCCGGCCCATTCGGCCTCGTAGGTGACGCGGTCGCGGGTGACGCCGGGCTTGTCCTCGACGACCGCCTCGCGGCGGCCGATGATGCGGTTCACCAGGGTCGACTTGCCGACGTTCGGGCGGCCGACGACGGCGAGGACGGGGAGCGGGCCGTGGCCGGCCTCCTCGATCGCGCCTTCGACGTCTTCGAGGTCGAAGCCTTCCTCCGCGGCGAGCTCCATGAACTCCGCGTACTCGGCGTCGCCAAGTGCTCCGTGGTCGTGCTGGTCGTTCATGAAGTCCGTTCCTCGTCGTCCGTGGTGATCGGTGGCAACCGCGCAGCGCGGTTCCACTACTAGGTCAAGTCTCGCTCAGCGCCCGGTGAGGCGCTTGGCGTCGGCCAGGTGGGCGGTCAGCCGGTCCTGGATGCGTACGGTGGCCCCGTCCAGCGCGGTGCGCGTGCGGCGGCCGGTGCCGTCCCCGGCGTCGAAGGCGGAGCCGAACACGACGTCCACCCGGCTCTTGAACGCCGGTAGTCCCTTCACGAGCCTGCCGCGGCTCTCGGTGCTGCCGAGGACCGCGACGGGCACGATGGGCGCGCCGCTGCGCACGGCGAAGTACGCGAGTCCGGCGCGCAGCGAGGCGAAGTCGCCGTCGCCGCGGGTGCCCTCGGGGAAGATCCCGAGCGCGCCGCCGTTCTCCAGGACGCCGAGGGCGCGGCTGACGGCGGTCCGGTCGGTCCCGGTCCGGTCCACCTTCACCTGCCCGATCCCTTCCAGGAAGGGTCCGAGGGGGCCGACGTACGCTTCCTTCTTGATCAGGAAGTGCAGCGGCCGCGGCGCGGTGCCCATGACCATGGGGCCGTCTATGTTGTGGGAGTGATTCACGGCGAGGATCACGGGGCCCGTGGCGGGCACCCGCCAGGCGCCCAGTACGCGCGGCTTCCACAGCCCGTACATGAGGCCGATGCCGATCCGCCGCCCGATCGCCGCACCCTTGAGGGAGGGCGTATCGCTCACCTGCGTACCGCCCGCTTCTCTTCCACCAGGGTGACCACGCACTCTATGACCTGCTCCATCGTCAGGTCGGTGGTGTCGACCTCGACGGCGTCGGCGGCCTTGGCCAGCGGGGAGGTCTTGCGCCCGGAGTCGGCCGCGTCCCGCTTGATCAGGGCTTCCTTGGTCGCCGCGAGGTCCGTGGCCTCCTTGCCGCGCAGCTCTCCGTTGCGGCGGGCGGCGCGGGCCTCGGCGGAGGCGGTGAGGAACACCTTGAGGTCGGCGTCGGGCAGGACGGTGGTCCCGATGTCGCGGCCCTCGACCACGATGCCGTCGGCGTCCCGGGCGGCCTCGGCGGCGATGGAACGCTGGAGGTCGGTGATCAGGGCGCGCACCTCGGGTACCGCGCTGACGGCGCTGACCTTGGAGGTGACCTCCTGGGTGCGGATCGGGCCGGAGGCGTCGAGACCGTCGACCGTGATGGTCGGCGCGCTCGGGTCCGTGCCGGAGACGATGGCGGGCTTGCCGGCCGCGAGGGCGATCGCGTAGGGGTCGTCGGTGTCGACGCCGTTGGTGATCATCCACCAGGTGATGGCCCGGTACTGGGCACCGGTGTCCAGGTAGCGCAGGCCGAGCTTCGCGGCCACGGCCTTGGACGTGCTGGACTTGCCCGTGCCGGAGGGACCGTCGATGGCGACGATCACGGCGGCCGGAGCTGCGGTTTCCACGGTGCGGGCACCTTCCTGGTTGCGCGTACGTGTCCGGGCGCGCCAAGAGCGCCCCTCCCCCAGGTTACCGGGCTTTCCGGCGCCCCCTCTCCTGTCCGGCCACGCGCTACTGCTGGCGCAGCGCCCAGCCGCGCTCGCGCAGCTCCGCCTCCAGGACGGGCACGGCCTTCGGCTCCACCATCAGCTGCACGAGGCCCGCCTGCTGCCCGGTCGCGTGCTCGATCCGCACGTCCTCGATGTTGACCCCCGCCCGGCCGGCGTCCGCGAAGATGCGGGCCAGCTCGCCCGGGCGGTCGCTGATGAACACCCCGACCGTCTCGTACGCCATGGGCGCCGCCCCGTGCTTGCCCGGGACCCGGACCCGGCCCGCGTTGCCCCGCCTCAGGACGTCCTCGATGCCGGCCGCGCCGCCGCGCCGCTCGGCCTCGTCGCCGGACTGGAGCCCGCGCAGGGCCTCGACCGTCTCCTCCAGGTCGGCGGCGATCCCGGCCAGCACGTCGGCCACCGGCCCCGGGTTCGCGGACAGGATCTCCACCCACATCCGAGGGTCGGAGGCCGCGATGCGCGTCACGTCCCGGATGCCCTGTCCGCAGAGCCGGACCGCCGTCTCGTCCGCGTCCTCCAGCCGCGCCGCCACCATGCTCGACACCAGCTGCGGGGTGTGCGAGACCAGGGCCACCGCCCGGTCGTGCGCGTCCGCGTCCATCACCACCGGCACGGCCCGGCACAGGGCCACCAGTTCCAACGCCAGGTTCAGCACCTCGTGGTCGGTGTCCCGGGTGGGGGTGAGCACCCAGGGCCGGCCCTCGAACAGGTCCGCGGTCGCGGCGAGGGGGCCCGACCGCTCCTTGCCGGCCATCGGGTGGGTGCCGATGTACGCCGACACGTCCGCGCCGAGCGCCGCCAGCTCCCGTCGGGGGCCGCCCTTGACGCTCGCGACGTCGACGTAGGCGCGGGCCAGGCCGCGTCCGATCGCGTCGGCCAGCGCCGCCGCGACATGCGCCGGTGGCACGGCCACGATCGCGAGGTCGACCGTCCCTTCGAGGGGCTCGTCGGTGCCCGCGCCCAAGGCCGCCGCCGTACGGGCCTGCGCCGGGTCGTGGTCGACGAGGTGGACGTTGACGCCCCGGGCGGTCAGGGCGAGCGCCGCGGAGGTGCCGATCAGTCCGGTTCCGATGACGACGGCGGTTCTCACGGGGTGCTCCAGGGTGATCGCGTGACGGCGGGCCTGACTCAGGGTAGCCGGCCCAGGCGGGAGGGGGCCCGCCGCCCGGTGCGGTAGAACGGGCGCCATGATCTTCCACATCGTCCCGCTCGCCGACTGGACCGCCGCCCCGGACCTGCCGTACGCCCCGCCCTCGCTCGCCTCGGAGGGGTTCGTGCACTGCTCGGCCGACCGGGCGACCGCCCTCGCGATCGTCGAGACCCACTACCGGGAGACGCCCGGGACCCTGCTGGCCGTGGAACTCGACGAGGGCGCGCTGCTTGCGGAGGTCCGCCGCGAGGGTGATCCCGGGGGGCGCTACCCCCATGTACACGGTCCGTTGAACCGGGACGCGGTGAGCCGCGTGTGGGAAGTCGTACGCACACCAGGCCGTCCCGCCTCACTGGCCCCATGGGGGCCGGGAATCTGAGGCAAGGTCGGACAGCATGGCGCGGCGGGCTTCTCTCGGGGGCCGGACCGCGCCAGGATGCTGCTCGCCCAGAGGCCACGAAGCGAGGAGAACGTCCCATGAGCGAGCCCACACCCGCCGCCCGGCGCACCGTCCTGGCGGCAGGGGCGGTGGCCCTCGCAGGCGGCACCCTGGCCGCCTGCGGCAGTGACGACAAGCCCAAGGGGGACTCCGGCAGCGCTCCGGCCCCGGAGTCGCCCGCCTCCGCACCCGCGTCCGCAGCGCCTTCCTCGGGAGGCGCCGGCAAGACCCTCCTGAAGTCCTCGGCCGTGCCCGTCGGCGGCGGGACGATCCTGAAGGCCGAGAAGCTGGTCGTCACCCAGCCGACGGCGGGCTCCTTCCGCTGCTTCACGGCGGTGTGCACGCACCAGGGCTGCATCGTGGGGACGGTGGCGAACGGCACCATCGACTGCCCCTGCCACGGCAGCAAGTTCAAGATCGCCGACGGGGCGGTGGCCCACGGCCCGGCGACCCGCCCGCTCGCGGAGCAGCGGATCACCGTGGCCCCGGACGGCGATATCTCCCTCGCGTAGGGGGCGCGTCCCCGCCTACGCTCCGGGGATGAACGAGCCGACCACGTCCCGGGAGACCCACCTCGCCCTCGTACGCGACCACACGGTGTACGCGTGCGTCATGGGCTCCCGGGCGTTCGGCCTGGCGACCGAGGCGAGCGACACCGACCGGCGCGGCGTCTACCTCGCCCCGACGCCGCTGTTCTGGCGGTTCGAGAAGCCGCCCACCCATGTGGAGGGGCCCCGGGACGAGGAGTTCTCCTGGGAGCTGGAACGATTCTGCGAGCTTGCCCTGCGCGCCAATCCGAACGTCCTGGAGTGCCTGCACTCACCGCTGGTGGAACGGCTCTCCCCGATGGGCGAGGAACTCCTCTCCCTGCGCCCCGCCTTCCTCTCGCGCAAGGCCCACGCCAGTTTCACCCGTTACGCCGCCGGCCAGCACCGCAAACTCCTCGCGGACGTCCGTGTCCACGGCGCTCCCCGCTGGAAGCACGCCATGCACCTGCTGCGGCTGCTCCTGTCCTGCCGCGACCTGCTGCGCACGGGCCGCCTGACGATCGACGTGAGCCCACACCGCGAAGCGCTCCTCGCGGTCAAGCGCGGCGAGGCGACCTGGGCCGAGACGGACGCCTGGATGTCCCTTCTCACGCAGGAGTGCGAGTCGGCCCTCGCCATGAGCCCGCTGCCCGCCGAGCCGGACACCGCCCGTGTGGCGGACTTCCTCCACCGCGCCCGCCGCGCCTCGGCCGCCCTGGCGTCGTAGGCCCCTCGTCGAGGTCCCGCCCGGCCCCGCGGTCGGCGCACAGCCTAGGCGTCCCAGAGAGACCCGAACTCCAGCAGCTCGTCGCGGTGTTCGATACGGTCCTGCCAGTCGGCGGGCCAGGCCGACGCGCCGAGGTGGGCGCCCGCGAAGGCGCCGGCGAGGCAGGCGAGGGAGTCCGAGTCGCCCCGGGTGCAGGCGGCGCGGCGCAGGGCCAGGAGCGGGGCGTCGGGGAAGAGGAGGAAGCACTGCAGGGCCGTCGCGAGGGCCTCCTCGGCGATCCAGCCGTCGCCCGTGGTGAGGCAGGGGTCCGTCTCGGGAGAGGGGCTCCGCAGGGCCGCGGCGAGGCGGTCGAGGACGGCTAGGCACTCGTCCCAGCCCCGCGCCATGAAGGACTCCGGGCCGGCGTCCGAGGCGGTGCGCATCCACAGGTCGCCCAGCCAGCGCTCGTGGTAGCGGGTGCGGTTGTCCAGGGCGTAGGAGCGCAGCAGGCCGACGAGGCCCGTGGGCTCGGCGCCCCGCGCCAGCAGGTGGACGGCGTGCGCCGTGAGGTCGGAGGCGGCCAGCGCCGTCGGGTGGCCGTGCGTGAGGGCCGACTGGAGCTGGGCCGCGCCCGCCCGCTCCTCGTCCGTCCAGCCGGGCACCAGGCCCACGGGGGCGACCCGCATGTTCGCCCCACACCCCTTGGAGCCGATCTGGGAGGCGTCGCGCCAGTCCCGCCGAGGCTCGTCCAGCAGCCGGCAGGCCCGCAGGCAGGTGTTGCCGGGGGCCCGGTTGTTCTCCGGGGAGTGGTACCAGTCGACGAACTCCTCCCGGACCGGCCGCGTCAGCCGCAGCGGGCCGATCGGGCCGCGGTCCGTCGCCGTGCGGATGCCGCGGGCCAGCGCCAGTGTCATCTGGGTGTCGTCCGTGATGAGCGCCGGGCGGGGCAACGCCATCTCCCGCCACGGCCCGGTCTTCGCGAGGATCGACGGCACGTCGTTGAACTCCGTCGGGAAGCCGAGGGCGTCGCCCAGGGCCAGCCCGATCAGGGCGCCGGTCGCGGCGCGCTTCGCCGCCCGGTCCTGGGCGGGCTTCGCGGTCGTCGTCTGCGTCATCGCTGGTGTCCTTCCGTGGGGCGGAGCAGGGGAGGGTGCAGGGCCGTCGCCGGCCCGGGGCGGTACAGCGCGGCCGGTTTGCCTCGGCCGCCGGTCAGCCGGGCGGCTCCGGGGACGGCCTCGACGAAGCCGGGCGTCGCAAGGACCTTGCGGCGGAAGTTGGGGCGGTCCAGGGCCGTGCCCCATACGGTCTCGTAAACGGCTTGGAGCTCGCCGAGGGTGAACTCGGGCGGGCAGAAGGCGGTGGCCAGGCAGGTGTACTCCAGCTTCGAACCCACCCGGGAGCGGGCGTCCGCCAGGATCACCGCGTGGTCGAACGCCAGGCCGACCGCCTCGTCCACGGGCACCCAGCGGGCCCGGTCGGCGTCACCGCCGCCGGTCGCCGCCGGCTCGGGCAGGTCGGGGACCAGCGCCGTGAACGCCACCGAGACCACCCGCATCCGGGGGTCGCGGTCGGGTTCGCTGTAGGTGCGCAGTTGTTCGAGGTGCAGGGCCTCCACCAGCTCGGGCGCCAGGCCGGTCTCCTCGGCGAGTTCCCGGCGGGCGGCGGTCTCAGCCGACTCCCGGGGCAGGATGAAGCCGCCGGGGAGCGCCCAGGCGCCGGCGTACGGTTCCTGCCCGCGCCGGATCAGCAGGACGTGCAGGGCGCCGCCGCGGACGGTGAGGACGGCGAGGTCCACCGTCACGGCGAACGGCGCGAAGGCGTGCGGGTCGTAGACCGCGTTCACGGTTCCTCCGAACCGACGCCGCCCGGCCGCGGTGGGTGCTCCGGCCGCCTTGCGTGGTCGGGCCGGCGTACGTTCTCGGGCAGCGGGTCCGCGAAGTACCAGCCCTCGGCGAGCAGTCCGTCGACCGCCGTCACGGCCGCGGCCAGTCGCGCCTCGCGGTCGCCGCGCATGACGAGGAACCGCCTGCCGGTCCGCTCCAGTTCCTCCCGGAACCGGCTCGTCATCCAGGGCCGCAGGTGCTCTCCGTCGCGCAGGCCGTCGTCCTCGAACGGCACGTCCGCGTCGTCCGTCAGCAGGTACAGGTCGCGCCGGGTCTGGGCGGCGATCTTCTCCACCTCCTCGTTGCGCTCCCCCAGGTACCGCTCGTGCCAGATCCCGGTGGCGAAGGAGTCGGTGTCGCAGAACAGCACCGGCGAGCCCGACCTGGCGGCCCGCTCCTCGTCCGCGTCCTGCCGCCGGGCGATCACCGGGAACTCGCGGGAGGCGAACGTCACGTCCGCCCAGGAGGCGTCCCGATCGGCCGCCCGCGCCGCCGCGAGCTTCTCCTCGCTGTACCGGCGGCCGTACTCGGCGACCCAGCCGGTCTTGGACCACACCCCGCCCCGCCGCCGGTAGTGGGCAGCCAGGTCGAGGGACAGCGTCGTCGTGCCCGTGGACTCGGCGCCCAGGACGACGACCCGCCGGGTCAGGGCGGCCCGTACCCCGGCTCCGAGGAACTCCCAGCAGCCGGCCGGGTCGGCGCGCACGGCCGTCCCCGAGACGGGGAACAAGGTCCGCTCCCGGTCCACGAGGACCTCCTGGGCGCCGAACCGCCGCGCCAGTTCGCTCCCGTACGCCTCCGAGGTGAAGACGGCGTCCACGCGCCGGGGCACCGCGGCCCGGAAGATCGCCATGTGGGCCTCCCAGACCGCCGGGTCGTGCAGGTCGACGGGGATGTCGTCGACCGCGCCGACCACGTGGGCGCCCGGGTGTTCCTCACTCATCCAGGCGACCCGGTCCGCCAGCGGCACCGTCTCGACCGAGGCCGCGCAGACCAGGACGGTCAACCGCTCGCACTGGTCCTGCGCGGTGCGCACCAGGTGGTGGTGGCCGGCGTGCGGCGGATAGAACTTGCCCAACACCAGCCCGTGCCCGTACCGCTTCCCGCCGCTCACGCCGTCGCCTCCGCGGCCGTACGGGCGCCACGGCCGGTCGACAGCTCGCGGCGCCAGCCCGCCAGCCCGACCACGCACAGGAGGAGGAAGCCGCCGTAGAGGACGGAGGTCAGGTAGAGCCCCTTGTAGACGTACAGCGGGATGTAGACGAGGTCGGCGGCGATCCACAGCCACCAGGACTCGAACAGCTTGCGGCACTGTCCGTAGGTCGCCATGAGGGACAGCGCGGTGGTCAGCGCGTCCCAGAACGGCACGGTGGAGTCGGTCACCCGGCCGAGCAGCAGCGTCAGGCCGAGCACCCCCACCGCCCCCGCCGCGGCGAGCGCGGCCCATTCGGCGCGCGTGGTGCGGCGCACCGGCAGGGCCGTGGCGGTTCCTGGTCCACCCCCGTGGGTCCAGGACCACCAGCCGTACGCGGCGAGGGCGATGAAGACGATCTGCAGTCCGGCGTCCGCGTAGAGGCCGGACCGCGCGAACAGCACGATGAAGAAAATGTTGTTGGCGATGCCGATCGGCCAGTTGGCGATGTGCTGCCGGGCCACCAGCCACACGCACCAGGCGCCCGTGGCCGATCCGAGGATCTCGGTCCAGCTCGTGTTCCAGCCCATGACGGCCCCACTCCTTTTATAGTCATGATGACTATAAACATCCCCGCGTCGACGGACAAGGGGAAAGCCCGCATACGGGAGAACCCGCGGCGCCCGAAGGCACCGCGGGTTCTCCCGTACGGTTCCGCGCGTCATACGCGCTCGGCGGAAGGCCGCGTAATGGCTACAGACCGACCTCGCGCATCAGCATGCCGACCTCGGTGTTGGTCAGGCGGCGCAGCCAGCCGGACTTCTGGTCGCCCAGCTCGATCGGCCCGAAGGAGGTGCGCACGAGCTTGTCGACCGGGAAGCCGGCCTCCGCCAGCATGCGGCGGACGATGTGCTTGCGGCCCTCGTGCAGGGTCACCTCGACCATGTAGTTCTTGCCGACCTGGTCCAGGACGCGGAAGTTGTCGGCGCGGGCGTAGCCGTCCTCCAACTCGATGCCGTCCTTGAGGCGCTTGCCGATGTCCCGGGGCAGGGAGCCGGTGATGGCCGCGACGTAGGTCTTCTGCACGCCGTACTTGGGGTGCGTGAGGCGGTGGGCCAGCTCACCGTGGTTGGTGAGCAGGATGATGCCCTCGGTCTCGGTGTCGAGCCGACCCACGTGGAACAGCCGCGTCTCGCGGTTGGTGACGTAGTCGCCGAGGCACTGACGGCCGTCCGGGTCCTCCATGGTGGAGACGACGCCGGCGGGCTTGTTCAGCGCGAAGAACAGGTACGACTGGGTGGCGACGGTCAGACCGTCCACCTTGATCTCGTCCTTCGGCTGGACGCGCTTGCCCTGCTCCAGCACGACCTCGCCGTTGACCTCGACGCGGGCCTGCTCGATGAGCTCCTCGCAGGCGCGGCGCGAGCCCATGCCGGCGCGGGCGAGCACCTTCTGCAGACGCTCGCCCTCCTCCTCGGCGCCCGGGAAGGTCTTCGGGGTCTTGATCACGGGCTTGTCGGCGTACCGGTCGCGCACGCGCTCCTCGATCCGCGCGTCCAGCTCGCGGGGGCGCGACTGGCCGCTGCGGCTGCCGGGGCCGCGGCGCGGGCCGCCCGCCCCGCCGATGCCGGGGGTCTTGGAGGTCTTGGGGCCGCCCTTGGCGCCACCGCGCGCCGCCGTGCCGCGGGCACCGCCCCGGCCGCCGTCGGAGGCGCCGCGCGCGCCGCCGCCGCCCGCCTTCGGGCCGCTGCGGCCCGACCGCTCGCCCTCGGGGCCGACGTCGTAGCGCCGCTCCTCGGGGCGGGGGTTGCGCGGACGCTGGGGCGCCTGGTCGCGGTCACGGTCGCGGAAGCCGCCCGCTCCCGCGCTCGTACCCGAGCCGCCGCCGCCGCGGTAGCCACCACCGCCGCCGGAGCCGCTACCGCGGTAGCCGCCGCCACCGCCGGAGCCGCTACCGCCGCCGCGGTAACCACCGCCCGCGCCGGAGCCGCCGCCGCGGGAGCTCCCGCGTCCGCCACCACCGCCGCCGCTGTTCCTGTTGCCGCCGCCGTTGCCGTTACCGCTGCTTCGCATCAAAGTTCCGTCGTCTTGTCGTCTTCATCGTTATCCGGTGCATCCGGATCGAACGACGGAACACCCTCTTGCGTCTCGGCTTCGATCGCGTCCGCCTCGGGGAGGAAGGGCGCGAGCTCCGGGAGCTCGTCCAGGCCGCGCAGGCCCATCCGCTCCAGAAAGTAGTTCGTCGTCCTGTACAGGATCGCACCTGTTTCGGGTTCCGTCCCCGCCTCGGCCACCAGACCGCGCTGGAGCAGGGTCCGCATGACCCCGTCGCAGTTGACCCCGCGGACCGCCGAGACCCGTGACCGGCTCACCGGCTGGCGGTACGCGACGATCGCCAGGGTCTCCAGGGCCGCCTGGGTGAGACGGGCCTGTTGGCCGTCCAGTACGAAGGCCTCGACCGCCGGGGCGTACTCGGCGCGGCTGTAGAACCGCCAGCCGCCGGCGACGGGGCGCAACTCGAATCCGCGCCGCTGGACGGTGTACTCGTCGGCCAGCTCGCGCAGGGCGTCCGCCACCTCCCGGGGGGTGCGGTCCAGCACCTTGGCGAGGTGTTCCTCGGTCGCGGGCTCGTCCACGACCATGAGGACGGCCTCCAGGGCGCCCTTGAGCGCGAGCCCGGCCGGCTCGGCCACCTCCGTCATTCCTTCGCCTCCACGATCTGATCGAACTCGTCCGTCACCCTCGGCATACCGTCGCCGTCCCCGCCGCTCCAGCGCACCGTGAGCGCACCGAGGGCCTCCTCCTGGTCGAGGACCACGGCCTTCTCCCGGTAGAGCTCCAGCAGGGCCAGGAAGCGCGCGACGACGGTGAGCGTGTCGGGGGCGCCGGCGGTGAGCTCCTGGAAAGTGGCCTCGCCGCGCGCCTTGAGCAGGGCGACGACCAGGCCGGCCTGCTCGCGGACGCTGACGAGCGGGGCGTGGATGTGCTCGACGTAGACCTGGGGCTCCGCGCGCGGACGCATGGCCTGCACGGCGAGCCGGGCGAAACCGTCGGCGCCGATGCTGATGACGACCTCGGGCAGCAGCTCGGCGTGGTGCGGCTCCAGCCCCACGGTACGGGGGTACCGCTTGCCCTCCTGCCGGGACCAGTCCTCGAAGAGGCCGGCGACCTGCTTGTACGCGCGGTACTGGAGCAGCCGGGCGAAGAGCAGGTCGCGGGCCTCCAGCAGGGCGAGGTCGGCCTCGTCCTCGACCTCGGCGGCGGGAAGGAGGCGGGCGGCCTTGAGGTCGAGGAGGGTCGCGGCCACGACGAGGAACTCGCTGGTCTGGTCGAGGTCCCAGTCGGGGCCCATGGCCCGGATGTACGCCATGAACTCGTCGGTGACCCGGGAGAGGGCGACTTCGGTGACGTCGAGCTTGTGCCGGGAGATCAACTGGAGGAGCAGGTCGAAGGGCCCCTCGAAGTTGGCCAGCCGCAAGGTGAACCGCCGCTCCCCCGCTCCCCGCCCCTGGGACGGGTCCGGCGGGCCCGCGCCCGGGTCCGCCGCCGGACGCGGGTCCCCGGCCGGCTCGGACGAGCCGTGGTGGTGGGTCTCGGCGGGGGCCGGCGGGTGCGCGGGGGCGAGGACGCCGGCGACCGGGGCCCCGGGTACACGGGGGTCGCGAACCGGACCGTCGGCGGCGGGGACGGCGGGGTCCTCGGCCGGCGCACGGCCCGCCTCCGGACGGCGTGGTCCGTGTCCCTCGGCCTCGGCGCCGTCCGCGTCGGGGGCGGTCGGGACCACCTGCGGGGCGTCCGGGGCAGCGCCACCCGGGCCGCGCCCCAGATGGCGACGGGCCGGGCGGCCGGGTTCGGCGGGAGCGGACATCGGAATCCAGATTCGGGTGGTGCGGGGGAAGAGCGTGCCAGCAGCCTAACCACCGGCCCGGCCGCAGCCCCCGCGCCCCACCGCCGCCCCCGCGCCCGAGCGCCGGCGGCGTCCGGTCGAACGGGAGCGGCGCCGTACCGCGATCGCCCGCGACGGCGCCGTCCGGGCCACGCCCGGCCCGTGCCGGCGACACCGGTCACACCCTCCGGTGGGCCTCCCCTCAGGGACGCGCCGGACCGGCGGTGCCCGACGTGGCCTCGGGGCGCGGCCCCGGTGTGAAAGATGGGTGCCCCTGCGGCGTCGGGCACCCGTCCGGGGAGCCGGGGCGCGGCCGGCAGACCTCGCCGGTACCAAGGAGAC
Source organism: Streptomyces sp. A1136 (assembly GCF_004795055.1). GTDB lineage: Bacteria > Actinomycetota > Actinomycetes > Streptomycetales > Streptomycetaceae > Streptomyces. The sequence continues at coordinate 31,246 of NZ_SSBJ01000020.1, read as the reverse complement.
CGGGAAAGCGGGTTGCCACGGACGCCCCGAGCGAATCGATACGGACTCCGCCGGCGCAGGGGCCGGGCCGTCGCGTTCGTCGGCCGGCGGCCCGCCACGGGAGCGCGGGCCGGGGTCCCCGCGGTCGGGGCCGTCCGGCGGTCTCAGCGGCCGCGCAGGCGGCGGACCAGGATGCTCGCGTCCCCGCGGGACTCCAGGTCGGCCAGGACCACCGCCACCGCCTCGCGGACGATACGGCCGCGGTCGACCGCCAGGCCGTGCTCCCCGCGCAACACCAGCCGCGCGTGCTCCAGGTCCATCAGCTCCTCGGCGGAGACGTAGACCGTGATCTTCTCGTCGTGCCGCTCGCGCCCGCTGGGGCGCCGGTTCGCACCCCGGCCCTGCCCCTTGCCGGACCGGGGCGACGACGCCCCGGCGGCGGTGGCAGAACCTTCCTGCGGCCGCCGTTGCGCGCCCACCGCGGGTTCGCCGGCCTCCCGGCCGACCCGACCCTCGGCCGCCGTGTGCTCCGGCGCGGCCGAAGACGAAGGCGCTGGTGAACCCGTCGTCGCCGGTTCGTCCACGCCCCGCCTCGGCGAGGACGACTGGAGCGCCATCCCCCCGGTCGTACGGAACAGTTCGTCGGCTCCGGGCAGACTCACTCGGCGGGACACCGGGCGAGCACCTCCCTGGCCAGCTGGCGGTAGGCGGCGGCGCCGACGGAGTTGGAGGCGTACGTGGTGATCGGCTCACCGGCGACCGTGGTCTCCGGGAAGCGCACCGTACGGCCGATGACCGTGTGGTAGACGTGGTCGTCGAACGCCTCGACGACGCGCGCCAGCACCTCGCGGCTGTGCACCGTGCGGGAGTCGTACATCGTGGCGAGGATGCCGTCCAGCTCCAACTCCGGGTTGAGCCGCTCCTGCACCTTCTCGATCGTCTCGGTCAGCAGCGCCACACCGCGCAGCGCGAAGAACTCGCACTCCAGCGGGACGATGACCTTGTGAGCCGCCGTCAGGGCGTTCACGGTCAGCAGGCCGAGCGAGGGCTGACAGTCGATCACGATGTAGTCGTAGTCCTGCATCAGCGGCTTGAGCGCCCGCTGGAGCGTGGACTCGCGCGCGACCTCGCTGACCAACTGCACTTCGGCGGCGGACAGGTCGATGTTGCTCGGCAGCAGGTCCATGTTCGGAACGGCCGTCTTGAGCAGCACCTCGTCGGCCGACATGCCCCGCTCCATGAGCAGGTTGTAGACCGTCAGGTCGAGTTCCATCGGGTTGACACCGAGGCCCACGGACAGCGCGCCCTGGGGGTCGAAGTCGACGAGCAGCACGCGGCGCCCGTACTCGGCGAGCGCGGCGCCCAGGTTGATGGTCGACGTGGTCTTGCCCACGCCGCCCTTCTGGTTGCACATCGCGATGATCTTCGCGGGACCGTGGTCGGTCAGCGGGCCCGGGATCGGGAAGTACGGCAGCGGCCGTCCGGTCGGGCCGATCCGCTCGCGGCGCTGGCGGGCAGCGTCCGGGGCGAGAGTGGCCGCGTACTCGGGGTCGGGCTCGTACTCCGCGTCGGGGTCGTAGAAGTGCCCTTCGGGCACCTGGTCGTAGTCGGCGAATCCCACGGGCTGTTCGCCGCTCGGGTCGCCGGCCCTGGAGTTCACGTCTAGGCCGTCCATGCTCTTTCGGGGCGTCGTCATGTGCTGGTGGTTTGCGAAGGTGCGGACTGCGACGGAGCCGACAGCCTCGGCCCCGGCGGAACCTCGGTCCCGCTCTGGCGCTCCTGCTCGACCACCCCCAGGAGCAAATGTCGACTCATTCACAAGTCGTCTTACCTCCTCGGACGTGACCAGGACACTTATCGATAGGTCAGCGTGGCACCATGCCGACGGTTGGCGACTCTATGGCGTGTCACCACTCAGCGGCAACACAATCCACCGGACCCGCCGCGTTGTGTCGGCAAGCGAACACCACTCTGTCAAGGGCGTACGAGCTGTCACTACGAAGTTTCGCGGGTGCGCGAAAGGGTTAAAGGGTTACGTTCGAGGCGAGTTGAACGGCATCCCCGCGCACCGCGCAAACGCGTCCGGCCGGACCTTGGGGGCAAGGTCCGGCCGGAGACGTGAGATTGACGTCAGTCGTTGACGGGTCAGCCGAGCAGCGTGTTCACCGGCAGGACCTCAAGACCGTGGGCCTCGGCGACCGGGCCGTAAACGACCTTGCCGTCATGCGTGTTGAGACCCAGCGCGAGCGCCGGGTCACGACGCAGCGCCTCGACCCAGCCGAGGTTCGCGAGCTGCACGATGTACGGCAGGGTCGCGTTGGTGAGGGCGTAGGTGGAGGTGTTCGGCACGGCGCCCGGCATGTTGGCGACGCAGTAGAAGACCGAGTTGTGGACCTGGAAGGTCGGCTCGGCGTGGGTGGTCGGACGGGAGTCCTCGAAGCAGCCGCCCTGGTCGATCGCAATGTCGACAAGGACACTTCCGGGCTTCATCTTGGCGACGAGCTCGTTGGTGACCAGCTTGGGCGCCTTCGCACCCGGGATCAGCACCGCGCCGATGACCAGGTCGGCCTCGATGACGGCCTTCTCCAGCTCGTAGGCGTTGGAGACGATCGTCTTGATCTTCGTGCCGAAGACCTTGTCGGCCTCGCGGAGCTTGTTGATGTCCTTGTCGAGCAGGGTCACGTGGAAGCCCATGCCGATGGCGATCTGCGCGGCGTTCCAGCCGGAGACGCCGCCGCCGATGACCACGCACTCGCCGGCGTGGGTGCCGGGGACACCGCCGGGGAGCACGCCGCGGCCGCCGGCCGAGCGCATCAGGTGGTAGGCGCCGACCTGCGGGGCCAGACGGCCCGCGACCTCGGACATCGGGGCGAGCAGCGGGAGCGCGCGGTTCGCGAGCTCGACCGTCTCGTACGCGATGGCGGTGGTGCCGGACTCCAGCAGGGCGTCCGTGCACTCGCGGGAGGCCGCCAGGTGCAGGTAGGTGAAGAGGGTCTGGTCCTTGCGGAGGCGGTGGTACTCCTCGGCGATCGGCTCCTTGACCTTCAGCAGCAGGTCGGCGGTCTGCCAGACCTCGTCGGCGGTACCGAGGATCTCGGCGCCCGCGGCGACGTACTCGGCGTCCGTGATCGAGGAGCCGACACCGGCGTTCTGCTCGACGAAGACCTGGTGGCCGTTACGGACGAGCTCGTGGACACCGGCGGGGGTGATGGCCACGCGGAACTCGTTGTTCTTGACCTCGCGGGGGATGCCGACCTTCATCGTCGATCACGGTCCTTGACTCAGGGGATATAACGGGGCACTTCCATACATACCCGCCCACAAGAACGCGCAACGGGATGCACCACGGGATGTCGTGGTGAAGCCAGTCTAATGAAGGACGACGCGCTGTCTAGCCTTGCAAACAAATAATCTCAGTCGAAATCACTGCGGATTTCGCAGGCTGCGGGGTCGTCTCCCAGCAACCTGTCGGCTGCGGACCTGTGCAGTCGCGCCGCCGCCGGGTCGCCCAGCCGGTCGAGGGTGTCGGCCAGCCGGACCTGGAGCGCGGCCTGGAGTCGCAGGTCTCCCGCCTTGCGGGCCAGCTCCACCGCCTGGCGGCAGGTGTGGAGCGATTCGGCGGGCCTGCCGGCGTATTCCTGAATGCGCGCCATCTCGCTCAACGCCTTTGCCTGGCCCGGGACATCGGCCAGTTTCCGGTACCCCGCCGCGGCCGCCCGCCAACTGCGCAGCGCGTCCCCGTACCGACCCGCGTAGGTGTGTACGTTGCCCAGCCGTCCGTACAGCCTCGCCTCGTCCGCGCGCTCCCCCCGGGTGAGCGCCTGGGACAGGGCCCGGCCGAACCAGTCGCAGGCCCGGTGCCAGTCCGCCATCTCCTGGTAGGCGCCGCCTACGGATTCCATCGCGCGGCCCGTCGCGTACGGGTCGTTCGCCGCCTTTCCCGCGTCCAACGCGGCCCGATAGCGCTCCAGGGCCTCCTGGGTGCGGCCCGTCTCGGCGTCCAGATCGGCCAGGTTCAGCAGCGCGGCGGCCCGCTCCCGGTGCAGGCCGCGGCGTTCCGCGACACCCAGGACCAGGCGGTGCAGCCCGTACAGCTCGGGCGCCGCGGCGGCGGTGCCGCGGTGCTCGGCCAGGGCGCGCACCAGGGCGGCGACCAGCCGTCGGGCGAGCGTGTCCAGCTCCCCGTCCGCCACGGCCAGCGAGGCCGAGGCGATCAGGGCGGGCAGCCGGGTGTCGAGCCAGGTGGCCGCCGCGCGCCGGTCGGGGAAGCGCAGCGCGCGCGGCAGCCCGTCCAGCCGCTCCCTTACGTGTTCCTCGTCGTCCCCGGCCATCGCCCGGCAGGAGCCCAGCAGCCGTACGGTCCGCTCCAGCATCCTGGCCCGGGCCAGCTGCACCTCGGTCGGGCGCTCCTTGGTCTCCAGCAGCGCCCGCAGCAGCGGTGCGAGGCAACCGGGCAGCAGGAACAGTCCGTCCTGCGCGTGCCGGACGAGGCCCAGCCCGGCGAAGTCCTCCAGGGTGGACTGCGCGGCGGCCACGGAGCAGCCGGCGAGGGCGGAGGCGGTGTGCGAGTCGACGATCCCGGCGGGCGCGAGCGGAAGCAGCCGCAGGGTGCGCTGGGCGGGCTGCGGCAGGGACTCGTAGACGAGCCGGAAGGCACGGCCGAGCGGTCCGTCGGTGCCGGGCGGCATGTCGTGGAGCTGCTTGGCCACGTCGGCGACGGAGGCCTGCGGATGCGCGGCGAGCCAGCCTCCGGCCAGCTTGAGCGCGGCGGGCTGCCCCCCGCACTCCTGGGCCAGGGCTTCGGCGGCGAGCGGGTCGACGGTGATCCGGGTGTCCCGGATGCCGCCGGCGAGCATCTTGACCGCCGAGGGGGTGTCGAGCCCGCCCAGGGTGCACGGGCGGACGTCCGGAATCCCGGTGAGGGGGCCCTCGGAGGTGACGACGACCAGGCATTCCGGGGTGTCGGGCAACAAGGCGTCGACCTGGTGCGGGTCGGCGGCGTCGTCGACGAGCAGGACGGCCCGCTTGCCCTTGAGCGCGGTGCGCAGGGCGGAGCTGAGGTCGTCCTCGCCGGCGCCGGGCGGGGTGGGCCGCCCCAGCCCCTCCAGCAGGGTGCGCACCGCCCGTTCGGTGGCGACGGTTCCCCCACCGGGCAGGGTGAGCCGTACTTTCAGCAGCCCGTCGGGGTATTCGTCGCGGACCTCCCGCACGAGTTCCTCGGCCAGCGCCGTGCGCCCCGAGCCGGGACGCCCGGCGATGAGGAGCACCCGCGCGCGGGGGGCCTTGGCCTTGCGGCCCGAGAGGGTGTCGAGTCCGGTCCGCGCGATGTCCTCGCGCAGCTCCTTGAGCTCACGCCGCCGCCCGACGAAATCCGTCACGGAATCCGCTCCTCTCCCTGCCCTTAGGGTTGCCGAGCGTAGTTCACGCAGAGCGACGGTCCGTGTGGAGCGCGGCGGATAGATCGCCCGATCGGATCAGCCGATCGTCACATCAGCGGCCATACGGCCCAGCGGTCGCTTCCTACGCCTCGAAGGGGCGGGCCGGCCAGGGTGCGAGGGCCGGGCGCAGGGAGTCCGTCCCGCCGTCGCGGGCGAGGGCAGCGGATAGCGCGAGGACCCCGGTCACCAGGCCGGGATTGCCCAGTTCGCCCGTGAGCACGCCGTGCACCAGTTCCGTCAGCGGGACCCGGGCCGACTCCATGTCGGCCTCTTCCTCGGACACCTCGAAGCGCTCCCTGGACGCCGGCGCCAGGTCGCGGGCGAGGAAGATCCGGACCGCCTCGTCGGAGCCGCCGGGGCTGGAGAAGAAGTCGACCAGCACCCGCCAGTCCCCCGCCTCGACGTGTGCCTCCTCGTACAGCTCCCGCTGCGCCGCGTGCAGCGGGTTCTCGCCCGGCACGTCCAGCAGTCCGGCGGGCAGCTCCCACAGCTTGTGCCGCACCGGGTGCCGGTACTGCTTGAGGACCAGGACGCGCTGCTGCTCGTCGAAGGCGAGGACGCACACGGAACCGGGGTGCACCTGGTAGTCGCGGCGCGCCACCGCCCCGTCCGGCATCCGCACCCGCTCCGAGCGGACCGCCGTCTTCGCGCCCCGGAAGGGGGTGTCGGAGTCGACGACCTCCCAGGACTGAGGTGTGTCCGCGATGTCGGTGCCGATCCCGGTGCCGATCCCGTTGTCGTTGCCCATGGTGACGCCCATGCCCAGTACCTTCCGGAGAAACGCGACAGCCGGGGCACGATCCGTGCCCCGGCTGCCTACGTTATGCGCTCAGGAGATCACTTCGCCGCCTGCTTGCGCTCCACCGCGGCCTTGACCAGGCCCGCGAACAGCGGGTGCGGTCGGGTCGGGCGGGAGCGGAGCTCCGGGTGGGCCTGGGTGGCCACCAGGTAGGGGTGGACCTCGCGCGGGTACTCGACGTACTCGACGAGCTTGTTGTCCGGGGAGGTTCCGGAGAAGACCAGGCCGGCCTTCTTCTCCAGCTCGCCGCGGTAGGCGTTGTTCACCTCGTAGCGGTGGCGGTGGCGCTCGTCCACGTACGCCTGGTCGCCGTAGACCTCGCGCACGATCGAACCCTCGGCGAGCTTCGCCGGGTACATGCCCAGGCGCATGGTGCCGCCCAGGTCGCCCGCGCCCTCGACGAAGGCCAGCTGCTCCTCCATGGTCGAGATGACCGGGTGCGGGGTGGACGCGTCGAACTCGGTGGAGTTCGCCTCCTCGATGCCCGCCAGGTTGCGCGCGGCCTCGATGACCACGCACTGCAGGCCCAGGCACAGGCCCAGCAGGGGGATCTTGTTCTCGCGGGCGTAGGTGATCGCGCCGACCTTGCCGTTGACGCCCCGGTCGCCGAAGCCGCCGGGCACGCAGATCGCGTCGACGTCACCGAGCTGCGCGGCGGCGTCCTCCGGCGTCTTGCAGTCGTCGGAGGTGACCCACTTGATCTGCACTCGGGCCCTGTTGGCGAAGCCGCCGGCGCGCAGCGCCTCGGTCACCGACAGGTAGGCGTCGGGCAGGTCGATGTACTTGCCGACGAGCGCGACCTTGACCTCGTGGTCGGGGTTGTGGACCCGGTCCAGCAGGTCCTCCCACACCGTCCAGTCGACGTCGCGGAAGGGCAGGTCGAGCTTGCGGACGACGTAGGCGTCCAATCCCTCGGTGTGCAGCACCTTCGGGATGTCGTAGATCGACTTGGCGTCGATCGCGGCGACCACCGCGGCCTCGTCGACGTCGCACATCAGCGAGATCTTGCGCTTGATGGAGGTCGGCACCTCGCGGTCGGCGCGCAGCACGATCGCGTCGGGCTGGATGCCGATGTTGCGCAGCGCCGCGACCGAGTGCTGGGTCGGCTTGGTCTTCAGCTCCCCGGACGGGCCGATGTAGGGGAGCAGCGAGATGTGCACGACGAAGACGTTGTCGCGGCCGACCTCGTGGCGGACCTGACGGACGGTCTCCAGGAACGGCAGCGACTCGATGTCGCCGACGGTGCCGCCGACCTCGGTGATGACGACGTCGACGTCGTCGGTCGCCATGCGCCGGATGCGGTGCTTGATCTCGTTGGTGATGTGCGGGATGACCTGCACGGTGTCACCGAGGTACTCGCCGCGCCGCTCCTTGGCGATGACCTGCGAGTAGACCTGGCCGGTGGTGACGTTGGCCGAGCCGTCGAGGTCGACGTCGAGGAAACGCTCGTAGTGGCCGATGTCCAGGTCGGTCTCGGCGCCGTCGTTGGTGACGAACACCTCGCCGTGCTGGAAGGGGTTCATCGTGCCCGGGTCGACGTTCAGGTACGGGTCGAGCTTCTGCATCGTGACCCGCAGGCCCCGCGCCTTCAGCAGCGCACCCAGGCTGGAGGCAGTCAGGCCCTTGCCGAGGGACGAAGCGACACCCCCGGTGACGAAGATGTGCTTGGTCGTCGAGGATGACGAATTTCGTGCCGGCATCGCCAAGAGGGGGCTCCCGTGGTCGCGAGGTGAGGTGCGTCCGACGCCGTTCCGCGGAGATCCGGAGGGGTCTCAGGGGGCGCCGAAGCTGCGGTTTCGGGGCTCCTGGTTCGCACAGGCAGACCACCGGTCCACGGGGTACCAGCCTATCAGCGCCCGGACCCGTCCGCCTCCGGCGGCGCTTCCCGGACCTTCGCCGAGCCCGGTTGCGACCGGTCCTGCCCGGGTATCCGCCCTGGTCACCCGTTCGGCTGAGTCGTATTGTCCCGGGGCTTAAGGGGATCACTAGTGTGCCGTCATATCCTGCTCGAATATCGCTGCACATCGCCGCCGAGCAGTCCGGCATACGGTGTAACCACGCCACATCCGGCAATCTAGGCTCGACGCGGGAACTACACACACACGAGACCGCGCATCCGCGCATTGCAAGCGCCCTCAGGGGCGGACGTGGCTGTTCGACTGGAGATGCAACGTGTCCGGGCGCATCGAGGATTACGCACTGATCGGCGACATGCAGACCGCGGCTTTGGTCTGCCGGGACGGGGCCGTGGATTGGGCATGCCTGCCACGCTTCGACTCCCATGCTGTCTTCGCGAGCATTCTCGGCACCGAGGAACACGGGTTCTGGCGGGTGGCACCCGCGGTCCCGTCCGGCACCCCGGCCCCCCGGGCCGACCGCCGGCGCTATCGCGGTGACTCGCTGGTGCTGGAATCGGAGTGGGACACGCCGCGGGGGACCGTGCGCGTCATCGACTTCATGCCTCCCCGTGAGGACCACGCCCCGCAGCTGATCCGCATCGTCGAGGGGGTCAGCGGCCGTGTCCCCATGCGCTCGGCCCTGCGGATGCGCTTCTCCTACGGGCGGATCGTGCCGTGGGTGCACAAGGTGGACGGGCGCACCGTCGCCGTCGCCGGCCCGGACTCGGTCTGGTTGGACACCGACGCGCAGACCTACGGCAAGGACCTGACCACCTACTCCGACTTCACCGTCGGGCCGGGTGACCGGGTGACCTTCGCCATCAGCTGGCAGCCCTCCCACAAGGGCGCCCCCGAGGAGCCCGACGCCGAGGCGGCCCTGGAGGCCACCGCCGACTTCTGGCGGGGCTGGGTCGAGCACTGCACGTACCACGGCCCCTACCGCGAGGCGGTGGTCCGCTCGCTCATCACGCTCAAGGCGCTGACCTACGCGCCCACGGGCGGCATCGTCGCCGCGCCGACCACCTCCCTCCCGGAGGAGATCGGCGGCGTACGGAACTGGGACTACCGCTACACCTGGCTGCGGGACGCGGCGATCACCCTCTCCTCGCTGCTGCGCACCGGCTACCGCGACGAGGCCTCCGCCTGGCGGGACTGGCTGCTGCGCGCGGTCGCCGGCGACCCGGAGAACCTGCAGATCATGTACGGGATCGCGGGCGAGCGGGAACTGGGCGAGACCGAGCTGGACTGGCTGCCGGGCTACGAGAACTCGCGCCCGGTCCGCGTCGGCAACGGCGCCGCCCACCAGCTCCAGCTCGACGTGTACGGCGAGGTCACCGAGGCCCTGCACCTGGGTCACATGACGGGACTGGCCCGCAACGACTACGCGTCGGTCCTCCAGTTGAAGCTGATCCGCTACCTGGAGACGCACTGGAACGAGCCGGACGAGGGCATCTGGGAAGTGCGCGGGCCGCGCCGCCACTTCGTGCACTCCAAGGTGATGGCCTGGGTCGCGGTCGACCGCACGGTCAAGCTGATCGAGAGCGGGGACGTGGACGGCCCGTTGGAGCGCTGGCGCGAGCTGCGCGACGAGATCCACGCCGACGTGTGCGAGAAGGGCTACGACAAGGAGCGCAACACCTTCACCCAGTCCTACGGGTCGAAGGAACTGGACGCCTCCTTGCTGCTGATCCCGCAGATGGGCTTCCTGCCGCCGGACGACAAGCGGGTCATCGGCACCATCGAGGCGATCCAGCGCGAGCTGTCCACCCCCGACGGTTTCATCCTGCGCTACCCGACGGCCGGCGAGGACGCGGGCGTCGACGGCCTGGAGGGCGACGAGGGGGCGTTCTTGGCCTGCTCGTTCTGGATGGCCGACGACCTCGCGATGATCGGCCGGGTCGACGAGGCCCGCCGGCTCTTCGAGAAGCTGCTGTCGCTGCGCAACGACCTGGGGCTGCTGGCGGAGGAGTGGGACCCCAAGCTCCAGCGCCAGGTGGGCAACTTCCCGCAGGCCTTCAGCCACGTTCCGCTGATCGACACGGCGCTGCGGCTGACGGCCAGCGGGGCCTACGGAGGCTGACGCCGGTCCCGGCGCGCTCCGCCGCGCCGGGACGGTGGTCCCCGCCTAGGCTGGAAGGGTTCTTCGCCCTCCAGGGAAGGAGGGGTGGGTCATGGCACCCTTCTCCAAGGCGGCCGACGCACTCGCCGAACTCCGCGAGGACCTGGCCGGGGAGGTCTTCGCCCCCGGCGATCCCGGCTACGACGAGGCCCGCACCGTCTTCAACGCGATGATCGACCGGAGACCGGCCGTCATCGCCCGCTGCCAGGGCGTCCCCGATGTCGTCACCGCCGTGCGTTTCGCGCGGGACCTGGACCTGCACGTCGCGGTGCGCGGCGGCGGCCACAGCGTCGCCGGGATGTCCGTCAACGACGGCGGTGTGGTCATCGACCTGCGCGAGATGCACGAGGTGACCGTCCACCCGGCGGCGAAGGCCGTACGGGTCGAGGGCGGGGCCACGATGAGTCACCTGGACCGGGCCTGCGCGCCGTACGACCTGGCGACCACCGGCGGCCGGGCCTCCACCACCGGTGTGGGCGGCTTCGTCCTGGGCGGCGGAAGCGGTTGGCTGGACCGGAAGTTCGGGCTGGCCGTGGACAACCTGCTGGGCGCGGAGCTGGTGACGGCGGACGGCAGCGTGGTGGAGGCCACCGCCGACGAGAACCCCGAGCTGTTCTGGGCCCTGCACGGCGGGGGCGGCAACTTCGGCGTCGCCACGTCGCTGACCCTGCGCCTGCACGACCTGCCGGCCATGTCCATCGCCTTCCTGCTGTACCTGCCCGAGCACGGACGCGACGTGGTCCGCGCGTTCCGGGAGGTCGTCGAGGCCGGGCCCCCCGAGGTGAGCGGGGCCGCGGTCTACCTGACCGGGCCGCCCGCGGAGTTCGTCCCGCCGCACCTGGTCGGGCATCTGCTGGCAGGGGCGTTGGTGACCTACACGGGCCCCGAGGAGGAGGTGCGCAAGCTCGCGGAGCCACTCCTCGCGATCCCGCACGAGGTGGAGATGGTGACGGGCATCCCGTACGCCGATCTCCAGTGCATGCTCGACGATCCGGCCGGCATGCGGAACTACTGGTCGGCGGAGTACCTGACCGGGCTGCCGGACGAGTTCGTGGACGTCTTCTGCGCCGCCGGGCAGGCCATGCCCGTGCCGACGGGCACCCAGCACCTGGTCCTGCCGCAGGGCGGCGCGGTCGCCTCCGGCCCGCACGAGTGGCCGGTCCCCTACCGCGACGCGCCCTGGGCCGTGCACCCCTTCGGCATCTGGGAGGACCCCGCCGACGACGAGCGGTGCCGGCAGTGGGTCAAGGACGTCCGCGCCGACGCCCGGCCGTGGAGCACCGGCGCGGTCTACCTCAACTTCACCGGCGACGAGGGTCCCGAGCGGGTGGCGGCCGGCCTCGGCGCCCGGAACCTGGCGCGGCTGGGCGCGGTGAAGCGGGAGTACGACCCGGACAACGTCTTCCGCTTCAACCACAACGTCAAGCCGCTGTAGGACCCGCCGCGGGCCCCGCGTCGGCGCTACGACAGGGCGGCGATCACCTCCCGCGCCGCCCGCTCGCCCTCGGTGGCGCCGCCTTCCATGAACCCCTGGAAGTCGTAGCTGCAGTGTTCGCCCCCGATGTGTACGCGACCCTGCGCGGTCCCCTCGTACTTGGCGTACCGGTGCAGGTAGCCGGTGGGCCAGTACGAGTAAGCGCCCAGCGAGTACGGGTTCTTGTGCCAGGCCGAGAGCTGGGCGCGCCCGTTCCACACGGCCTTGGTGCCGGGGAAGAACGCGTCGACGCCGGTCAGGACCCGCCCCGCGAGGTCGCGTACGTAGGGGTCGGTCTCGGTGGCGAAGGGCGAGCCCGGGGTGAGCGCCCCGGCGAGGCTGCCGCCGCCGTACTGGAGCAGGATGCCGCCCGTGCCGGGCTGGACCTTGGTGGTGTCCCAGACCTGTTGGACGGGCGAGTCGGTGAAGCAGTCGCCGGCCGAGACGCCCGGCCAGGGGCCCGTGCCGCGCCAGGGTCGGGCGGTGAACTGCATGTTGAGCTTCGTGCAGCAGCCCATGCGGGCGTCGCGCAGCAGGTTCTTCATCAGCGGGTCGAAGCCCGCCCCGGACAGGTCGATCCGCTGGAGGATCGGCAGGGGCAGGCACAGGACGGTGTGGTCGGCGACGACCGTGCGGACGGCCCCGGAGTCTTCGAAGGTCAGGGTCTGCGTGCCGTCGGCCGCCACCTTCACCGCGACCAGCTCTCGTCCCATCACGAGCGAACCGGCCGGCAGGGCTTGGGCGATGGCGTTGGGGAGCCGGTCGTTGCCGCCGATGACGTGGTAGCGCTCGTTGGACAGGCCCCATACGTTGAAGTTGCCCGGGTTGGGCTGGTAGCCCATCAACAGGACGAGGGCGAGGGCGGATTGGGCCGTGGTGTCGGCCCCGTACTCGACGTTGTAGGCGACGTCGATGAAACGGCCGAGCCGCGAGGAGTGGCCGCCGGGGACACGGGTCTCGATCCACTCGTAGAGGGTCATGTCGTCGAGGGCGACGCCGGCGGGGGTGGCGGAGTTCCAGGAGACCTCGCCGGCGTCCTGGAGATCGCGGTGCAGGGCCTGGTAGACGACCTTGAAGTCCTCGTCGGCCTGGCTGCGCGGATAGTAGGCGCCGCCCACCCAGATGATTTCCTCGGCGCCGTTCGGCCCGCCGCCGAGGAAGTCCTCGACGGGTAGGTTGAAGCGTCGACAGAGTTCCAGGATCTTCTTGTGGCTGGTATCGATCAGCTCGCCGCCGATCTCGGAGGTCTGGCCGTACGCCCAGTGCGTGCGCTGGCTGTACATGCGGCCGCCGACCCGGCTGGGGTTGGCTTCGTAGAGCGTGCAGGCGACGCCCGCGTCCTGGAGGGTGAGGGCTGCCGTGAGGCCGGATATCCCGGCGCCGACGACGGCCACGCGGGCCGGTGGGACGGGCGGCTTCGGGGCGGGGGCGGACTCGGCCGCGTGGGCGCCGGCGGAGGAGGCGAGGACGGTTCCGAGACCGAGGGCGGCGGCGCGGCCGAGCAGTTCGCGGCGGCCGAGCCCGCGGACCTCGTCGACCGGCACGGCGAGACGGCGGGCTGCCGCGTGTTCGGCGGCGAGCCTGCGGAGCGCGTGCATCTGGGGCGTACGGGCCATGGCGGGGCTCCTGTCGGGGGGCGACGCAGACGGGGGTACTGCCGATGGGGTGCTGCCGACGGGGGCGCCGGCGGCGGGACGTGCGACGGAGTTCCGGGGACTGTGCCTCGGGGACGGCCCCGGGACCGGCCCTGGGACGGCCCCGGGCCGGCCCTGGGACGCCGGGCGGGGCTGTCCGTCAGCGCACCGGCGTCGTGGCCGGGGCGGGCTCTTCCGCGCGTTCGGCGGAATCCTCCAGCACGACGCGGCCGATGATCTCGTAACGCTCGGGGGCCCTGAACTTCAGCCACAGGCCCAGGCCCAGGCCGCCGAAGAAGACGACACCGACGATCCAGGGGATCAACGTGAAGAAGAACGAACCGGCGGCGAGCCCGGCGGCGGTCTCCATGTTGACCACCAGCAGGACGACCACGCCGGCCATGGCGATTCCGCCGGTCAGCGGGGCCGTGAACGTCTTGAACCAGTGCCGGTCCTCGGGGTGGTTCTTGCGGAAGTAGCCGATCACCGCGAAGGAGCACAGGGTCTGGACGATGAGGATCGCCATCGTGCCGAGGATCGCGAGCAGCGTGTAGAGGTGGATGTACGGGTCCTGGCCGGTGAGCCAGAACAGCGCGACCAGGGCGGTGGCGATGGCGGTCTGCACGACCGAGGAGATGTGGGGCGAGCCGTGCTTGACGTGGGTGCGGCCGAGCGCGGGGTGCAGGAAGCCCTCGCGGCCGATGGCGTACAGGTAGCGGGCGGCGCACTGGTGGAAGGCCATGCCGCAGGCGAACGATCCGGTGAGCAGCAGCCATTGGAAGGCGTCCACGGCCCAGCCGCCGATGAAGGTCTCGGTGGGCGCGAAGAACAGGTCGAGCGGGTTCGCGGAGGCCGAGAGTTCCACCGACTTGGCCAGGCCGTTGCCGGCGATGGTCATCCAGGAGACGTAGATGTAGAAGAGGCCGACGCCGACGACGGAGATCAGGGTCGCCTTGGGGATCACCCGCTTCGGGTCGCGGGACTCCTCCCCGTACATCGCGGTGGACTCGAAGCCGACCCAGGACCAGAAGGCGAAGAAGAGGCCCAGTCCCGCGGAGGTGCCGGTGAAGGCGTTCTTCGGGTCGACCGGCTCGACGGGGATGCCGTCGGGGCCGCCGCCCGCGATCAGGACGGCGGTGGCGACCGCGAACAGCACGGCGATCTCCGCGACCAGCATCACCCCGAGGGCCTTGGCGGTCAGGTTGATGTCGAAGTGGGCGAGGACGGCGGTGACCGCGAGCATGGCCGCGGCGTAGACGATCCAGGGCAGGTCCACGCCGAGCCGGCTGTGGACCGTGGTCTTGGCGAAGTACGAGAACACGCCGACGATCGAGGCCTCGAAGACGATGTAGGCGAGGACGGCGAGCATGCCGGAGGCCATGCCGGCGATCCGGCCGAGGCCGTGCGAGATGTACCCGTAGAAGGCGCCGGCGGCGGTGATCCGCTTGGCCATGGCCACGTACCCGACGGCGAAGACGGTGAGCACGGCGGTCGCGAAGAGGTAGCCGGCGGGGGCGCCCGTACCGTTGCCGAAGCCGACCGCGATGGGCAGGTTGCCGGTCATCGCGGTGATCGGCGCGGCGGTGGCGACGGCCATGAAGACCACCCCGACCAGGCCGACGGAATTGGCCTTGAGCCGCTGGACCTGGGGGGCTCCGGTCGCCGTGGGCGGGGTTCCGGTGACGTCTGTGCTCATGCCGTCCTCGTTCCTGTCGGGTGGGGCGCAACTCTGTCGCTGAGTGACGCACACCACAATCGGCAAGCGGTCCGATAATCTCCTTGCGTGTCATACGAGTTGTCGGGCCGGAAGTGGACAGATCGGGCTTCGAAACCGCCCGGTGATGTGCGGGGAACACGCCGGGCGGTACCGTCCCGCGATATGGACAATCAGGGCGGCATCACTGTTCAGCGGGCGCTGGAACTGCCGGGACTGCGCAGCGGACTGCCGGAGGTCGTGGCCTGCGCCGACCGCCTGGGCCGCACCGTGCGCTGGGTGCACGCGGGCGAGGTCCCCAACATCGCGTCCCTGCTCAAGGGCGGGGAACTGCTGCTGACCACCGGACTGGGCCTGGGCACCCGGCCCGCCGAGCAGCGGGCCTTCGTACGGCGCCTCGCGGACCGGGGGATCGCCGCGCTCGTCGTCGAGCTGGGGCCGCGGTTCACCAGGCTGCCCGCCACGATCGTGGAGACCGCCCGCGCCGCCGGTCTGCCGCTCGTCCAGTTGCACCGGGAGGTCCCCTTCGTCACGGTGACGGAGGAGGTCCACACCGAGATCGTCAACGGCCACTACGCCCTGCTCCAGCGGGCCGAGGAGGTCCACCGGCGATGTACTGAGGCGCTGCTGGGCGGTGGCGGAATCCCCCAGGTGCTGCGCATCCTGGCCGACTTCACGGCGAACCCGGTGTTCCTGGAGACCCCGGACGGCCAGTTGCTGTACGCGGCCGGTCCGGCGGGCGGCGACGCCGCCGCGGACCCGCTCCAGGTATGGGAGGGCCTGCGGGGTCAGCGCGAGGCCGAACCTTCCGCCAACACCGTGGTCGTCGACGTCCCGGGGGGCGGCCCCGGCACGGGCTCGGTGCGGGCGCGGGTCGTCCTGCTGGGCGTGTCCTCGCCGCTGCTGCCGGTACACCGGATGGCGGCGGAGCGGACGGCGGGCGTGCTCGCGGTGGTACTGATGCAGGCACGTCAGGAGGACGAGCTGGCCGCGCGCGGTCGGGGCGACTTCCTGACCGACCTGGCCGAGGGGCGCATCTCCGCGGAGGACGCGCCGGCCCAGGCCCGTGTCCTCGGCTTCAAGCCCGGGGCGGGGCCGCTTCTGCCGGTGGTCATGCGGCTGTCCTCGGAGCTGGGGCCTTCGGGGAACTGGGCGGTGCTGGCCCGGGCGGTGCTGGAGGAACTGTCCGCGGTCGGCGTGCCGGTGCTGCTGGGAGTGCGGCCGGTGGAGGGCCGGGTCCCGCTGTTGGTGTCCCTGCGGGCGGAGTCGGAGCGCACGGCGGTGGCGGACCGGGTGGCGGCCGCGCTGCGGGCCGGGGTGGAACGCGCGGGCCTGGTCCGGGCGGGGGCGCCGCCGGCGGTGGTCGTCGGCGTGTCCGGCAGTTGGGCGGCGGCGTCGGCGGGTCTGCGCCACGCGGCGGAGACGGCGACGGCCGCCCACGGCCTGCCGGCCCGGCCCTGGTACGACGCGCGCCGTCTGGACATCGACCTGCTGCTGTGGCGGCTGCGGGAACACCCCGACCTGGCGGCGTTCGTGGACCGCGCGATCGGGGCGCTGCGGGTGCACGACGCGGCGTCGCGGCCGCCGCTGCTGCCGACGTTGGAGACGTACCTGGCCCACGCGGGCCGCAAGGCGGAGACGGCCCGCGAGCTCCACCTGAACCGCCAGACCCTGTACAACCGGCTGGCGCGCATCTCGGAGCTGCTGGGCACGGACCTGGACGACCCCGAGACGGTCCTCTCGCTGAGCCTGGCCCTCCGCGCCCGCCGCCACGTGAACCCTTCCTGAGCCCCCGCCCCCCGGGCCACTTCTACAAAGCCCCCGCACACCGCCCGGCCCCGGCGGGCCATCCCTCCTCGACGCACCCGTCACGCCGCCCGGCGGAGGCCGGGGCGCGGGACGGTCGGGCGGGCACGCCGTCGTCCTGGTGCTCCGCCCCGGCTCCGCGCCTCGAATGCCGGCGAGGCCGCCATGCGCGAACCGCGCCACAACCGCGAGCCGCACGACCCGGCTGGGCCCGAAAGACCCGCCGGGCCGGCGTCAGAGGCGCGGGTCCGGCGCCCACCCCACCGCAGGTCGCCGACCGGCGACCCTGCCATGCGTCGGGTGACGGCAGCACGCCTCGCGCACCGCCGGCCCGGCGGGGCACCCGTGAGTCGGCGGCCGAAGGCATCACGGCCGGCGCGGCCGCCGTTTCAGCCTCGCCGGCGTTCGAGGCGAGGGTCCGGGGCGGAGCCGGGGCGCCCGGACGGAGTCCGGCGGAAGACCGGCGGAAGGGGGTCGGAGACGGCCCCGCCGGGCCCTGCTTCGGACCGCTAGGTCCGCCGGCGGTCCATCAACTCGTCGTACACCGCCAGGACCTGCGCCACCGTGTCGTCCTCCGACGGCCACGTCGCCGCCTGGGCCCGGCCCGCCTCGGCCAGGCGGGTCCGGCGCTCCGGGTCGGCGAGGAGCGCGGTCACCGCGCCCGCCAGCGCCTCCGCGTCGCCGTACGGCACCAGCACCGCCGCGTCACCGACCAGTTCCGGTACTCCCCCGACCCGCGTGGCAACCAGCGCCACCCCGGCCCGCAGGGCTTCCTGCGCCAGTAGCGACCGGCCCTCCCACCGGCTCGGCAGCACCGCCACGTCCGCCGCCGCCAGCAACCGGTCCGCGTCCCGGCGCCGCCCCAGCAGCCGCACCGGGAGGCCCTCCGCCTCGATGCGCCGGGACAGCTCCGCCCGCAGCGGCCCCTCCCCCGCGATCACCAGCAGCGGTACGGGGTCCAGCGCCCGCCATTCCCGCGCCGCCTCCAGGAGCAGCCCGTACCCCCGCCGCGCCACCAGGCTGCCGACCGCGATCAGTAACGGGCGCTCCACCACGCCGAGTTCCGCCCGGATCTTCTCGGGCTCCGGCGCCGGTTCAGGCCCCGCCGCGGGAACGGCCACCGCCGCCAGCCGCGCGTCCCGCGCCCCGCGCCGCCGCGCCAGATCGACCTGGTCCCACGAGGTGCCCAGCACCACCGACGCCGCCCGCGCCACGTGCCGTTCCAGCAACCGGCCCACCCGACCGAGCGCGCCCTCCACTTCGGGGGCGCCGCCGTGCCAGGTCACCACCAGCGGTACGCCTCGCGCGCGCCGGTCCCCGCGCAGCGCCAGCGCGGCCCGCATCCCGGCCCGCACCCCGTGCGCGTGCACCAGGTCGGCCCCCGCGCAGGCGGCCCGCAGGGCGGTGGCCGCGTCGGGCGTGAAGTCGGCGCCGGCGCCCGTGAAGTCGTACGCCCCCTCCGCCTCGACGGGCGCGCAGACCGTGACCCGCACGCCTCGGGCGGCGAGCCCCGTCGCGAGGGAGCGCACATGGGCACAGCTCCCGGGACCCACGCCGCCGAGGACATGGACGGTACGCAGCGGTTCCCGCCCGTACGGCTGCGCGGGGGCGGGTGGCGAAACCGGGGAGCTGCTCACGGGCCGAAGCTCCAGGGTGAGGGAGTCAGAGACGTCGCCCAGAATGCCAGTCCGCACGCGCGTTCCGGGACCATACGGGTGCGGATTCCGCCGTAGGTACCGCCGGACGCCCGCCGGCCTCACCCACACGGGCTACCCCCGCACCCGGCCGGACCCCCCGCGCGGCGGACCCCGGCCGGCCGCGCGGGCCAAAGTCGTCCGCCCGGGCCCTGACCGACCGCGCGACCCTAGCCGTCCGCGCGGGCCGCCTCCAGCAGTTCCTCGGCGTGCGCGCGCGCCGTCTCGGAGTCCTCCTGGCCGGCGAGCATCCGCGACAGTTCACGGATACGGTCCTCGCCCTCCAGCACGGTGACCCCACTGCGCGTCACCGATCCGTCGACGGTCTTCTCCACCAGCAGTTGCCGGTCGGCGAAGGCGGCCACCTGCGGCAGGTGGGTGACGACGACGACCTGGGCCGTGCGGGCCAGTTTGGCCAGCCGCCGCCCGACCTCCACGGCCGCCTTGCCGCCGACGCCCGCGTCGACCTCGTCGAAGAGGTACGTGGGCACGGGGTCGGAACCGGCGAAGACGACCTCCACCGCCAGCATCACCCGCGACAGCTCACCGCCCGAGGCGCCCTTGGCGATCGGCCTGGGCTGCGCGCCCGGGTGCGGGGCCAGCAGCAGCTCCACCTCGTCCGCGCCGGCGGGGCCGTACGCGACCGGCCGGCCGTCGACCTCGACGCCCTCGGGGTCCTCGGTCTGGCGGATGTCGAAGGTGACCCGGGCGTGCGGCATCGCCAGCGAGGCGAGCTCGGCGGTGACGTCGGAGGCGAACCGGGAGGCCGCCTCCACCCGGGCGTCGGTCAACGCCTGCGCCAGTTGGGAGAGTTCGGTCCGCAGACCGTCCCGCTCGGCGGTCAGCTCCGCGATCCGCTCGTCGTCGCCGTCCAGTTCCAGCAGCCGTGCGGAGCTCTGCTGCGACCACTGGAGGACGGAGTCGACGGATTCCCCGTACTTGCGGGTGAGCTGGGTGAGGGCCGCGCGGCGCTCCTCCACCGCGGCCAGCCGCAGCGGGTCGGCGTCGAGGTCGTCGGCGTACCCGGCGAGTTCCCCGGCCACGTCGGCCAGCAGGATGCCCAGCTCGCCGATGCGTTCGGCGAGCGCGCCCAGTGCCGGGTCGTGGGCGCGTACGGACTCCAGCGCCCGGTGCGCGCCCGCGACCAGCGTGTTGGCGTCGATGCCCTCCGGGTCCTCGGGGTTGCCCGCGAGGGCGGCGTGCGCGGCCTGCGCCGCCGAGGCGAGGGATTCGGCGTGGCCGAGCCGCTCCGCCTCCGCCGCCAGTTCGGCGTCCTCGCCGGGCAGGGGTTCGACGGCGGCGATCTCGTCCAGCCCGAACCGCAGCAGGTCGGCCTCCTGGGCACGTTCCCGGGCCCGGGTGGTGATCTCCTCCAACTCGCCGGCGACCGCGCGCAGCCGCCGGTAGGCACCGGTGTACTTCTCCAGGGGGACGGCGACGGCGTCCCCCGCGTACCGGTCGAGCGCCTGGCGCTGCCGGGCCGGGCGCAGCAGCCCCTGCTGGTCGGTCTGTCCGTGGACGGCGGCGAGGTCGTCGGCGAGTTCGGCGAGCAGGCCGACGGGTACGGAGCGGCCGCCGACGTGGGCGCGCGAACGTCCCTCGGCGGAGATCGTCCGGCTGATCAACAGGGCGCCGTCGTCGAGTTCGGCCCCCGCCTCCTCGGCCCGCAGGGCGGCGGAGGCGCCCGGCGGCAGCACGACGCGGCCCTCGACCACCGCCGCCTTGGACCCGATCCGCACCAGGGCCGGGTCGGCGCGACCGCCGAGCAGCAGCCCGAGGCTGGTGACGACCATCGTCTTGCCCGCGCCGGTCTCACCGGTCACCGCGGTGAAACCGGGCGACAGCTCGACCACCGCGTCGTCGATGACCCCGAGCGACCGTATCCGCATCTCCTCAAGCACGGGACGACGATACCGAGGTTTCAGCGGTGCCATGTGACCTCACCCTTCGAGAGTTTCCCGAACGGATGTGCTAATAGCGCACTAATGCGGCGCTCCGCGCCAGCCCGACACGGGCAGGGCGAACTTCGCCACCAGCCGGTCGGTGAAGGACGCGTGGTGCAGCCGGGCGAGCCGCACGGGCACCGTCCCGCGCCGGACCTCCACCCG
Organism: Streptomyces sp. A1136; assembly: GCF_004795055.1. Classification (GTDB taxonomy): domain Bacteria; phylum Actinomycetota; class Actinomycetes; order Streptomycetales; family Streptomycetaceae; genus Streptomyces. The sequence goes on along the minus strand of NZ_SSBJ01000020.1, from coordinate 10,583 downwards.
CGCGCCGGACGGCAGCTCCAGCGTGCGCCGTCCGTCACACCACAGGACCCCGTGCGGGGTCCCGGTCTGTACCTCCACCGCCAGCACCGAGTTCGGCGAGGTCACCAGCGGTTTCGCGAACAGCGCGTGCGCGCTGATCGGCACCATCAGCAACGCCTCCACCTCCGGCCAGACCACCGGTCCGCCCGCCGAGAAGGCGTACGCCGTGGAGCCGGTCGGCGTGGCGCAGACGATCCCGTCGCAGCCGAACCCGGACACCGGGCGCCCGTCGACCTCCAGGACCACCTCCAGCATCCGCTCCGGGGACACCTTCTGGACGGCGGCCTCGTTCAGCGCCCAGTCCCGGTGGACCACGTCGCCGTTGGTCCGCACCAGCACGTCGAGGGTCATCCGCTCCTCGACCTCGTACGCGCGCGTCACCACCCGGTCCACGACCTTGTCCAGGTCGTCCCGCTCGGCCTCGGCGAGGAAGCCCACGCGGCCCAGGTTGACGCCCAGCATCGGCACCCCCGAGCCGCGCGCGAACTCGGCGCCGCGCAACAGGGTCCCGTCACCGCCCAGGACGATGAGCAGCTCGCAGCCCTCCAGGGCCTCGTGCGTGCACTCGGCCACCAGCTCCACCTCGGGCGGCAGCGGCAGGTCCACCGCCTCGTCCGCGAGGACCCGCACCCCCAGCCCCGATTTCAGCAGCCCCTGCACCACGAGCTCGGCGCTGCGGATGGCGGCCGGCCGGCCGGTGTGCGCGACGAGGAAGACGGTCCGCCCCGCCGTCGCACCGGCCGCGCCCGCTCCTGACGTTCCCGCTTCTGATGTTCCCGCTGTATCGGTCACTGCGGCCCCTCCGCCACTGCACGATCGACATCCCCCGGGTCGAGTGCCGGTGCCCCCGCCCGCAGCCACAGAAAGTACTCGACGTTGCCCGACGGCCCGGGCAGCGGGCTCGCGGTCACCCCGAGCACCCCCAGCCCGAGTTTCCAAGCCTGCGCCGCGACGTCCCGTACGGCCTGGGCGCGCAGCTCGGGGCTGCGCACCACCCCGCCGCTGCCCAGCCGGTCCTTGCCGACCTCGAACTGCGGCTTGACCATCAGCACCAGGTCCGCGCCCGGCGCGCAGCACCGGACGAGCGCGGGCAGCACCAGGCCGATGGAGATGAAGGAAAGGTCGCCGACGACGAGGTCCACCGGTACTCCGTCGAGCAGCTCGACGGTCAGCTCGCGGACGTTGGTGCGGTCCTTGACGGTGACGCGGTCGTCGCTCTGCAGGGACCAGGCGAGCTGCCCGTAGCCGACGTCCACGGCCATGACGTGGGCGACCCCGGCGCGCAGCAGCACGTCGGTGAACCCGCCGGTGGAGGCGCCGGCGTCCAGGGCCCTGCGGCCTTCGACGACGAGGCCCCGCGGCCGGAAGGCCGTGAGCGCGCCCGCCAGTTTGTGGCCGCCCCGGGAGACGTAGTCGGGGTCGCTGTCGTCCTTGAGGACGACGAGGGCCGCGCTGGTCTCGACCTGGGTGGCCGCCTTGGTGGCGGTGGTGCCGCCCACGGTCACCCGGCCCGCGGCGATCAGCTGGGCCGCGTGCTCCCGCGAGCGGGCCATGCTGCGGCGTACCAGTTCGGCGTCCAGGCGGCGGCGTGCCACTCCTGCCACGTTCGGTTCAGCTCCTGTTTTCGTACGGTCCGGGGACGGGCGGTGCGTCCAGCGCGTTCAGCGCGTCGCGCAACCCCCTGTGCACATCCTCGTACACCTCGACGTGTCCGTCCGCCGTGAGGTGGTCGACGGCCGCCAGCCGCTCCAGGAGACCGTCCACCCCGGCGTGGCCGGTGGCGGTGCGCGCGACGCCCAGCGGCGCGGGCCCGGCGGGCTCGGCGGGGGTCTCGGGGGCGTCCGCGGCGGCTTCCGGTGCTTCGTCGGTCATGCCCCGACGCTACCGCGAAGCGCGCCGCGACCGCGTACGGCTCTGCGGTACGGTCGAGATCACGATGGCTACCACCGAGGAGTGCCGTGCGGCACTCGACCGACTCTCAGACAACCTGGCCCGCGCCGAGGGCGGCGTACGCGGGGCGGTCGCGCTCGACCGCTCCCTCAGCTGCCACGTCACCGACCTGGACCAGACCTTCACCGGCCGCCTCGAAGGGGGCCGGATCCGGGTCGACGCCCTGACGCCCGGCCCGCCGGCCACCAAGGCCCAGATCCGCCTCGCGATGACGGGTGACGACCTGCTCGCACTGGTCGCGGGCGAGCTGAACTTCGCCCGCGCCTGGGCCTCGGGCCGGGTGCGGCTGGAGGCCGGCATCCGCGACCTGCTCCGCCTGAAGAGCGTGCTGTGACGCGCGCCGCCCGGTCCGGCCCCGCCCACCCGGCCCCCGGAAGCCCGTCTCAGGCGGACAGCCGCGTACGCGCCTTCCGGGCGGCGGGGATCACCAGGGGCGTTCCGGTCTCCGGATCCTCGATGATCTGGCAGCGCAGCCCGAACACCCGCTCCACCAGCTCCGCGGTGACCACCTCGGAGGGCGGCCCCTCGGCCACGACGACACCGCCGCGCAGGGCGATCAGGTGCGTGGCGTAACGGGCCGCGTGGTTGAGGTCGTGCAGCACCGCGACCAACGTCCGGCCCTGGTTCTCGTGCAGATCGGCGCACAGGTCGAGGACGTCCAGCTGGTGCTGGATGTCCAGGTACGTGGTCGGCTCGTCGAGCAGCAGCAGCGGTGTCTGCTGGGCCAGCGCCATCGCGATCCACACCCGCTGGCGCTGCCCGCCCGACAGCTCGTCCACCTCCCGGCCGGCCAGCTCGGCGACCCCGGTCGCGGCCATCGACTCGGCGACGATCCGCTCGTCCTGCCGCGACCACTGCCGCAGCAGCCCCTGGTGCGGGTATCGGCCGCGCGAGACGAGGTCTGCGACGGTGATCCCGTCGGGCGCGATCGAGGACTGCGGGAGCAGCCCGAGGGTCTTGGCCACCTGCTTCGCCGGCAGCGAGGCGATGCTCTGGCCGTCCAACAGGACCTGACCGGCCGACGGTTTGAGCATCCGCGCCAAGGCGCGCAGCAGCGTGGACTTGCCACAGGCGTTGGGCCCGACGATCACCGTGAAGGAGTTGTCGGGGATCTCCACCGAGAGGTCCTCGGCGATGACCCGCCGGTCGTAGCCGAGGGTCACGTTCCGCGCGGTCAGTCGCTGCTGCACTTGCCCACTCCTTGCGTCGCTCATATACGTCCCGCCTTGCGCTCGGTGACGAGCAGCCAGAGCAGGTAGACACCGCCGACCAGGCCGGTCACCACGCCCACGGGCAGTTGGTCCGCGCCGAAGGCCCGCTGGGAGGCCCAGTCCGAGACCAGCAGCACGACCGCTCCCATCAGGGCGCCGGTGAGCAGGTTCGGCCCGGGCGAGCGGGTCAGGCGCCGGGCCAGCTGGGGCGCGGCCAGCGCGACGAAGCTGATCGGGCCGGCCGCGGCGGAGGCCGCCGTGGTCAGTACGATCGCCGCCGCCATCAGCAGCAGCCGGCTCCGTTCCACCCTGACGCCCAGGGCGTACGCGGCGTCGTCGCCCATCTCCGTCATCCGCAGCGCCCTGCCCTGCCCGAGGACGAGCGGGAACACCACGGCGCAGGTCACCAGCAGCGGCCACACCTGCGACCAGTCCCGCCCGGCCAGCGAGCCCGTCAGCCAGACCATGGCGCGGGTCGCCTCGACCAGCTTCGCCTTCGTCAACAGGAATTGGATGAGGGCGATGAGCATCGCGGAGGCGCCGATGCCGACGAGCACGAGCCGGTAGCCGTGGACGCCCTGCTTGTACGCCAGGAGGTAGACGGCGGCGCCGGTCAGCAGGCCGCCGACCACCGCCCCCGCGGCCACCTCGGTGGAGCCGCCGTGGAAGACGATGATGACGGTGAGCGCGCCGACCGCGGACCCGTAGCCGAAGCCCAGCAGGTCCGGGGAGCCCAGCGGGTTGCGGGACACGGACTGGAAGACGGCGCCGGCCATCCCCAGCGACGCCCCGACGAGCAGTGCGACCAACACCCGTGGCAACCGGAGGTCGTTGACGATGAAGTCGTCGGCGGGGCTCCCGTCGCCCAGCAGGGTCCGCACCACGTCCCAGGGCGCGATCTCGAAGTCGCCGGTGCCGATCAGCACGACCGCCATGACCAGCGCCACCGACGCGAGCAGCAGCCCGGCGGCCAGGGCCCGCGGCTCCACGCGCAGTGCCGTCCCGCCGGGACCGCGCAGTACCCGCGACCGGCTCCTCGTGGACTTCTCCGGCTTCGTGGTCGTCGTCCGCGTCACAGTTGGGCCATCCTCTTGCGCCGGACGAGGTAGATGAAGACCGGGCCGCCGACGAGCGCGGTGACGATGCCGACTTGCAGCTCTGCGGGCCGGGTGACGATCCGTCCGATGACGTCGGTGCCCAGCAGCAGTACGGGGGACAGAACGGCCGAGTAGGCGAGCACCCAGCGCATGTCCGGGCCGGTGATGAGCCGTACCAGGTGCGGGATCATCAGTCCGATGAAGACGATCGGCCCGCAGGCGGCGGTCGCCGCCCCGCACAGCAGGGTGATGGCGACCATCGCGGCGATCCGGGTCCGCGTCAGGTGCGCGCCGAGCGCCCGGGCGGTGTCGTCGCCCATGGCCATGGCGTTGAGCGGCCGGCCGAGCGACAGCGCGAGCACCGCGCCGACCAGCAGGAAGGGGGCGACCTCGCGGACGGTGTCCATGGTGGCGGACGCCAGCGAACCGACCGTCCAAAAGCGCAGCTTGTCCAGGGCCTTGCTGTCCATCAGCTGCACGGCGTTGATGTAGCCGACCAGGGCGGCGCTGGCCGCGGTACCGGCGAGCGCGAGGCGCACCGGCGTCGCGCTGCGACTGCCGCCGAGCACGTACACGACGACCGAGACGACGGCCGCCCCCAGGAAGGCCCACCACACGAACGCGCTGAGCGAGGAGGCGCCGAGGAAGCTGATCGCCGAGACGACGGCGGCCGCGGCGCCCGCGTTGACACCGAGGATGCCGGGCTCCGCGAGGGGGTTGCGGGTCAGCGCCTGCATCACCGCGCCGGACAGCCCGAGCGCGAGCCCCACCAGCACCCCGAGGAGGGTCCGCGGGACCCGCAGGTCGCGCACCACCACGTCACTCGGGGTCCCCGAATAGTGGAACAGGCCGTGCCAGACCTCATCGAGGGGCATCTGTTTGGCGCCGACGGCGATGCTCGCCACCGCGACCAACGCCAACACCGCCAGCGCGGCCGACAGACCGGCCGCACGGGCGCCGTGGCGGGCGCGGGAGGCGGCGACGGGCGCGGCGCTCGGTTCGGGGGGACTCTCGACCAACACGGAAGTTAGGTTAGCCTACCCTGTGCCATCGGGATTCCGCGGTCGCGTCCTACAACCCCAGCCGCGCCAGCGCCTTCCCCGCGTCCAGCTTCGAAGAGCCCTCCCCGGCCGCCGTCCAGGCCGCCGCGCACAGCGCCCGGAGCCCGTCCAGCGGATCGCCCTCCTCACCGCGCAGGGTGAGTCCGTCGCCCGACGCGACCGCGGTCCAGGCACCACAGCGGAACCCGTCCCCGGCCGCCACGACCTCCGGCTGCCCCGTCAGCAGCCCGCGCAGATCCCGGTCCACGTACGTCGGCCGGTGCTTCGGTTCGGCCCGCAGCAACCGCGCCGCGTCCGTCACCCCGGTCAGCACCAGCAGCGAGTCCACGTCCCCGTTGAACGCGCCCTCGATGTCGGTGTCCAGCCGGTCCCCGACCACCAACGGCCGCTGCGCACCGGTCCGCAGCACCGTCTCCCGGTGCATCGGGGGCAACGGCTTGCCCGCCACCTGCGGCTCCGCGCCCGTGGCGATCCGCACCACCTCCACGGCGGCCCCGTTGCCCGGCGCGATCCCACGCGCCCCCGGGATCGTCAGGTCCGTGTTCGACGCGTACCAGGGCACCCCGCGGTTGACCGCGTAGGAAGCCTCCGCGAACCGCCCCCACGCCAGTTCCGGACCGCCGTACCCCTGCACGACCGCCGCCAGGTCCTCCTCGTCGGCGGACTCCACCGGCACCAGCCCACGCTCCCGCAGCGCGACCCGCAGCCCTTCCCCGCCGATCACCAGCACCTTCGACCCCGCCGCCACCTGATCGGCGATCAGCCGGGCCACCGCCTGCGCCGAGGTGATCACCTCGCGCGCCTCCGTCGGGATTCCCAGCTCACACAGGTGCTCCGCGACCGCGTCGGGGGTCCGCAGCGCGTTGTTGGTGACGTACGCGAGGTGCATGCCCTCCGCCCGGGCGGTCCCCAGCGACTCCACCGCGTGCGCGATGGCCCGGCCGCCCGCGTACACCACCCCGTCCAGGTCCAGCAGGGCCGTGTCGTACGCCTGGTGAAGACTCCGCTCACTGCCGGCGGGGCCGGTCCTGCTCTGCCGGGTCATCGTGTCCGCTCCTCATCCGCTCGATCCTCGATCGAATCTGTCCGGTGTAGCCCTGAGCATGCGCTCCCCCGATCATCCCGCACCGTGAGACGCGTCTTACCATGCACCAATGACCACACCTGGTAACGCGGACCGAGGACTGCGCCTGATCCCCTTCCCCGGACTGCGCTATGACCCCGAACGCGTCGGCAGCCTGGCCGCCGTCACCTCACCGCCCTACGACGTGGTCGTCCGACCCGACGGAGTCGACTACCTCGAATCCGCCGACCCGCACAACATCGTCCGCCTGATCCTCCCCCAGGCCGACACCCCCGCCGCCCGCAACGAACAGGCCGCGCGCACCATGCGCCACTGGCTCGACGAAGGCGTCCTCAGCGCCGACCCCGAGCCTGCCCTGTACGTCTACGAGCAGCGCAAGCCGGGCGTACTCCAGCGCGGCGTCATCGGTGCCCTGGCCCTGACCACGGCCGACGCCGGGATCGTCCTGCCCCACGAGGACGTCATGCCGCACGTGGTCACCGACCGCGCGGGCCTGATGCGCGCCACCTCCGCGAACCTCGAACCCCTCCTGCTCACCTACCGTGGCGGCGACCCCGCGACGGGCGCGGCCGCCGTCATCGAACGGACGGCGCAGGGGGAGCCACTGCTGTCGACGGTCACCGAGGACGGCTTCCGGCACAGCCTGTGGGCCATCACCGACCCCGCCGACCTGGCCACCGTCACCGCCGACCTCGGCGACCGCCAGGCCCTCATCGCCGACGGCCACCACCGCTGGGCGACGTACCTGCGCCTCCAGCAGGAACACCCGTCGCCCACCGCCTGGGACTTCGGCCTCGTGCTGCTCGTGGACACCGCCCGCTACCCGCTCCAGGTCCGCGCCATCCACCGGATGCTGCGCCGGCTGCCGAAGGCGCGGGCGCTGGCCGCGCTCGACGGATCGTTCCGTGTCCGCCCGATCGAGGGCCCGCTCCCGCTCGCCCTGGAAGCCCTCACCGACGCGTCGGAACGCGGCAACGCCTTCCTGCTCACCGGCGACGGCACCTTCCACCTGGTCACCGACCCGGACCCGGCCCTCATCGAACGCACCGTCCGTCACGATCGCCCCGAGGCCTGGCGCCGGCTGGACGCGACGGTGCTGCACGCCGCCCTCCTCGACACCCTGTGGCAGATCCCCGACGAGCCGGAGCACATCTCCTACATCCACGACGCCGCCGCGACCGTGGAGATGGCCGAACGCCACGGCGGCACGGCGGTGCTGCTTCACCCGGTTCGCGAGGACGTGGTCCGGGACCTCGCCCGCCAGGGCGTCACCATGCCCCGCAAGTCCACGTCCTTCGGCCCGAAGCCGGCGACGGGTCTGGTGCTGCGCAGCCTGGACTGACCCGCGTCGGCCGGCTCCGGACATGCGAAAGGGCGGTACCCCCGGGAAGGGGGTACCGCCCTTTCAGTTCGGCCGTCAGGCCTTGTCGCGGCCCTCGGCCCGCTCCGCGGTGTCGGCGGCGGCGTCGAGGGGCTCGTACTCCTCGTCGTCCTCGTCGTAGTACTCGGCCTGGTCGGCGGCGCGCTCGGCGGCCGCCACCTCGGCGTCGTCCTCGTCGCCCTCGTCGTCGTCCTCTTCGACGTCGGCGAGGTCGTCGTCCTCGTCGTCGGGCAGGGCGGCGTCGACGAACTCGACCCCGTCGAGCTCGGCCAGCCGGTCGGAGGCGTCCGTCGCCTGGTCCTTGTCGGCCTCGGCGGTCTTGGCGAACCACTCGCGGGCCTCGTCCTCACGACCTGCGGCCAGCAGGGCGTCGGCGTAGGCGTACCGCAGGCGCGCGGTCCACGGCTGCACGGAGTTCGACGCCAGCTCCGGGCTCTGCAGGGTCACGATGGCGGCGTCCAGCTCGCCCATGTCCCGCCGGGCACCGGCGGCCACGAGACGCATCTCGACCTGGCCGGCCTTGTCCAACTTCTGCACCTCGGGCTCACCGGCCATCGCCAGCGCCCGCTCCGGACGGCCGAGGCCGCGCTCGCAGTCGGCCATGACCGGCCACAGCTCGACCGAGCCGGTCATGCGCTTGGCGGCGCGGAACTCCGCGAGCGCCTCGCTGTACTTCTGCGTGGCGTACGCGGCGAAGCCGGCGGCCTCACGGACGGCGGCGACGCGGGAGGCGAGCCGCAGGGCGATACGGGCGTACGCGTACGCCTGCTCGGGGTCCTCGTCGATCAGCCGGGCCACCATGACCAGGTTGCGCGAGACCTCCTCGGCCAGGCCCTTGGGCAGGCTCAGGAGCTCCTGACGCACATCGGCGTCGATCTCGTGACCGGTGATGTCCTCGTCGATCGGAAGCCGCTTGACCGGGTCGCGGTCGCGGTCGGCGCGGAAGTCGCGATCGCCACCGCGGTCATCACGACCACGGAAGCCACCACGATCATCGCGACCGCCACGGAACCCACCACGGTCGCCGCCCCGGTCGCCACGGTCATCGCGACGGGGGTAGCTCGGGCGGTCGCCACCACGGTCGTCACGACGCTGGAAACCACCACCGGAGGGACGGTCGCCACGGTCGTCTCGACGCGGGTAGCTCGGACGATCCCCACCACGGTCATCGCGACGCTGGAAACCACCACCGGAGGGACGGTCGCCACGGTCGTCTCGACGCGGGTAGCTGGGACGGTCGCCGCCACGGTCGTCACGGCGCTGGAAACCACCACCGGACGGACGCCCACCACGGTCGTCATCACGACGCGGGTAGCTCGGACGCTCGCCACGGTCATCGCGACGGAACGAGGGGCGATCCCCACCGCGGTCGTCACGACGCGGGTAGCTCGGACGCTCGCCGCCACGGTCGTCGCGACCGCCACGGAAACCACCGCGGTCGTCATCGCGACGGGGGTAGCTGGGGCGGTCGCCACCACGGTCGTCACGGCGCTGGAAACCACCACCGGAGGGACGCCCACCACGGTCGTCATCACGACGCGGGTAGCTCGGACGCTCGCCACCGCGGTCGTCACGACGCGGGTAGCTGGGACGGTCACCGCCACGGTCGTCGCGACCGCCACGGAAACCACCACGGTCGTCATCGCGACGGGGGTAGCTCGGACGATCCCCACCGCGGTCGTCGCGACGGGGGAAGCTCGGGCGGTCGCCACCACGGTCATCGCGACGCTGGAAACCACCACCGGAGGGACGCCCACCACGGTCGTCATCGCGGCGCGGGTAGCTCGGACGATCCCCACCACGGTCGTCACGACGCGGGTAGCTGGGACGGTCGCCGCCACGGTCGTCACGGCGCTGGAAACCACCACCGGAGGGACGCCCACCACGGTCGTCATCACGACGCGGGTAGCTCGGACGCTCGCCACGATCATCGCGACGCTGGAAGCCACCACCGGAGGGACGGTCACCGCGGTCGTCACGACGCGGGTAGCTCGGACGATCCCCACCACGGTCGTCGCGACGCTGGAAACCACCACCGGACGGGCGGTCACCGCGGTCGTCGCGACCCCGGTAGCCACCACCAGAGGGACGGTCGGCGCCGCCGGCGGGGCGCCCACCACGGTCGTCACGGCGGAAGCTGCCACCGGCACCGCCACCGGCCGGGCGGCCACCGCGGTCGTCGCGACGGAAACCACCACGGTCACCGCCACGGTCGTCACGGCCCCCGCGGTAGCCGCCCCTGTCACCACCGTCGTTGCGCCGAGGCTCGCGCTCCGGACGATCGTCGGGAGAGTTGGACATGGGTGTGACTCCTGTCTTCGGGGTACCGCTAGTCATTCTCGCGCAACCAACCCATGGCCGCGCTTCGGCGTAAAGAGATACAAAAACAAAAGGACCCTTGGTCCAGCGTTGAACGCTGGACCAAGGGTCCTTTGAAAGATTGTTCGGCGGTGTCCTACTCTCCCACAGGGTCCCCCCTGCAGTACCATCGGCGCTGAAAGGCTTAGCTTCCGGGTTCGGAATGTAACCGGGCGTTTCCCTAACGCTATGACCACCGAAACCCTATCGGTTTCGAGCGAACAAGCACACTTTGTAGTTGTGTTCCAGCTCAAGAAACCAGCAACTGTTCGTTGCTTCAGAACTAACACAGTGGACGCGAGCAACTGAGGACAAGCCCTCGGCCTATTAGTACCAGTCAGCTCCACCCGTTACCGGGCTTCCACATCTGGCCTATCAACCCAGTCGTCTACTGGGAGCCTT